>CAWIJI010000001.1:0-144612 GCA_963836435.1 uncultured Acidobacteriota bacterium
TCCCTGGGTGTCGTGACCCATCCCACGTAGCTTTCGCTAAGCCTGGTCAGCATGGCTTGAAAGATTGCTCCCTCAAGCCCCGCCCTTCAGGGCTGGGGTCGCTGACGATGGTGCAACTCCGATGGTCCGCGGCTGCGCCGGCGGGAGTCGTCCCGGGATCGGGAGGGCCTTAGTTGAAATAGTGGTTATGTTAATACATTATAAATTCACGGCATCTGGCCGTGTGACCCGATGAGCTTCGAGCGCCCCGGCGTGCAATTCCCTGAGAACGGCCTAGGCCCCTCCTTCCGGGAAGTGTAGTGCGCCCCTCGGATCGGACAGGTGCCTAATGAACCTGGAGGTCCGAAGGGAGACGCCCACCCGTGAAGGAGCGACGCCGATTCCCCCCCGAGTTCAAGGCCCAGGTCGTCCTGGAGGTCTGGACCGGGGTTCAGTCCCCGGCCGCGGCGTGCCGCACGCAGGCCCTCGGCACCCACCTGCTGGCCACCTCGAAGGCGGCCGTCCGGGAGAATCAGCATGGCGCGCGTGGGCGAACCAAAAGCGAAGGAAGAGGCCGAGCGCCTGAGGCGAACGCTCGAGGAGGAGTCGCCGCTGCCTGGAGGCCGTCGGGCCGGTTCCTCGCCGACGTGTCCAACCGGAAGCGGATCCACGGGACGCTGGGCTCCTTGACGCCGAGCGAGTTCGAGGAACAATGGACCAGCATGCAGCGATCACAGTGATGGGTCGATCAAACGACCCCCGCTTTTGGTGGTCCGATTTCAAGGGCGCACCTGGGAAGTCGGCACCCGTCTACGGACCCCAGCCCTCAAGGGCGGGGCTTGAAGCTGGAAGGTTTCGAGCACGTGGAACAGGCTTAGCCCCTCGGGGCTACGTTGGTTAGGTGGGCGTCGGTACTCGAGGACCCGCGCCCCGGAGAACCCCAGACCGTCGGGACCGGGATCCCTCGGTTCCATGGCATCGCGGAACCCGGGCGCGGCGGAACTCCGGTGCGTCGGCCCTGCGGGACCCCGGCATGTCGGCACCTTGCACCCGCGGGACCCGGGATCGTCGGGGCCCGCGCCCTCGGCACTCGCGCCCTTCAGCAGTCGCGGTCCTCGGCACTCGCGCCCTCGGGGACCACGGCCCGGAGGGACCGCGGGGCCCGGGAACCATGGCCCCGGGGCATCTCGGCCCTCGGGTACTCGAGGACCCGCGCCCCGGAGAACCCCAGACCGTCGGGACCGGGATCCCTCGGTTCCATGGCATCGCGGAACCCGGGCGCGGCGGAACTCCGGTGCGTCGGCCCTGCGGGACCCCGGCATGTCGGCACCTTGCACCCGCGGGACCCGGGATCGTCGGGGCCCGCGCCCCTCGGCACTCGCGCCCTTCAGCAGTCGCGGTCCTCGGCACTCGCGCCCTCGGGGACCACGGCCCGGAGGGACCGCGGGGCCCGGGAACCATGGCCCCGGGGCATCTCGGCCCTCGAGGACCCCGGGCCGGACGGACCGGCGTCCCAACGTCCCGCGGCGCTCCGGTCCCCGGGGACCCCGGCACTCAAGCCCCGCGGGCCCCCTGCCGATCATGTAAACCACCCCACGGGTCAACCCGGGGGCTTTTTTCCCGGCTCGAGGTGCCCCGATGGCTGAACCAGTCCCTCAGTCCCCTCGTCCAGTCCAGGTCGGCTTACAAAACCTGCTCTGGCCCTTGCGGACCAGACGTTCTTGAACTGCCTTGCGGCATGTCTCGACCTCGATCGTTTTCCGGGAGTGAGGTTGAGGTCCCCCAACGCGAGACGATCACTGCCGGTAGCGGGAGTGCCCAGGTCCCGAGGGACCACCGTTGTCTCTCGCAGCCATAAACTACCAGGAAAAGGCTTGTGTGTCCATAGCGTTGAATCTGATCACCACCGAGGTCTCACGCGATTCCTCCCCACGGGTCAACCCGGGGGGATCCTCGCCAGGAACTGCTGACCGGGGGGAGACTTGCTATGCGCTCGATCGCGTGGCTCTCGGAGAAAGGCGGGACGGCCAAGACGACCAGCGCCATCAACAGTGCCGTCGGCCTGGCCAAGCTGGGGCATCGCGTGCTCCTCGTGGATGCCGACCCCCAAGCGAATGCGACGATGGTCCTGCTCGAGGGGCGATCGGCCGAGGCGCCGACCCTGGCCCATATCCTCATCGACCAGGCCGACGCCGCGGACGCGATCCGGCCGACGCGGACCGAGGGGCTCGACGTCCTGCCCTCGGACACGCTCCTGGCCGACGCGAACGTGGCGCTGGCGTCCGAGCTGGGGCGCGAGCGCCGGCTCAAGCTGGCGCTGGCGGGGCTCGACGCCGGCTATGACTTCGTGGTCATCGACACGAGCCCCCAGCGCACCCTGATCAACGTCAACGTGCTGAATTACGTCGGGGAGGTCCTCTGCCCGGTGGATCCCGGGATCTTCTCGCTGTCGGGCCTGGGCACGCTGCGGGAGGCCGTCGCCGAGGTCGCGCGCTACCTCGACAATCGCGCCCTGCGGCTCGGCGGATTGGTCCTCACCCGGACGCAGCGCGACAACATCACCCGCGACGTCGAGGCGCAGCTCCGCGGGACGTTCGGGGAGCTGGTGTTCCGGACGACCATCCCCGGCACCACCAAGATCGGCGAGGCGCACGCCCGGTTCCTGTCGGTCCTGGACTATGCCCCGCGCTCGAGCGGCGCGACGGCTTACAAGGCCCTCGTTTCGGAGATCATCGGCCATGGCCAAGTCATCGGGATTGGGGAATGTGCCGCCGGGACTGCTGAGGCCGACCGCGCCGGCGGCCCCGGGAACACCGGCCGAGGCCCCCGACGACGCGCCCGGGCCGGATGAAGCCGAGGGGCGGGGCAGGGGGGAGGCCGCCCCGGAACCCAAGGCGCACAGGCCGCCCCGGGTCGGCCGGCGCGCCGGACGCCAGCCGGGGGCGAGACGAAGGGCCGCAAGCTCAGCCTGCCCGCCGACGTCCATGACCGCCTGTGGCTCTCCGCCCGCCAGAAGCGCACGACGGTCTCCGCCGTGGCGACGGAGATCCTCGACAGGAACCTGCCCCGGTTCCGGGTCGAACGCGAAGGCTGAGCCTCCTGACGGCCCGGGGAAGCCTCCTGCCCGGCCCGTGGCGGCCTCCGCCGGCTGGGGGACGTGATCCGTTCGTCGCGGCCGCCCCGCGGCCCGTGGCGGGGCTCCTGGGCCTTCCTGGACGGGCGCGCCGGTCAGTCCGCCGCGGGCAGGCCCAGCAGGCGTCGGAGGTGGGCGTCGCGCAGGCCGGCCCGGAGCAGCCGCCGGACCGGCGGCGCCGCCGCCGCCGCGTACGCCGCGCGGTCGGCGGGAGCGGCGCCGGCCAGCGCCGCGGCCTCGATCTCGGTTCGCTCGTCGGGCGTGAGCCCCTCCCAGTAGCCGGCGATCCGGGCCTCGACCTCGCGCTCGCGGGCCTTCGCCTGATGCGCCTGCTCTTCCCGCTCCTGCCGCGCCCGCTCGGCCCGCTCCGCCTCGGCCCGCTCGGCCTGGCTCCGGAAGCCGGCGGGCACCGCGAAGTCCTTGCGGATGGCCTCGGCGAGGTAGGCGCCGACGTCCTTGACCTTCGTCGGCTTCGTCTCCCGGAGCCAGTCCAGGACCTCGACCTGTCGTCGGATGAGGTCCTCCGGGAAGTCCCTCACCAGGTCGGCGGCCACGGCCCGCGTGACGCCCCGCTCGACCAGATCGCGTTCCAGGCCGGAGGGCTCGGGCTCGATCTCGGGCGGTTTCACCTCGGCTGGCGGCGGCAGCTTGCGCACGACGCGGATGTTCCACGCGCCCCGCCCGGTCTTGCTGTAGCGGTCGGCGGCCGACATCGGCTCCAGGAAGCCGATCCCTTCCAGCTCGTCGAGGGCCGGTTGCAGCTTCTGCTTGATGTTCCGGACGGCGTAGTTCCGACTCATCCCAACGTGCTCGAAGGCCAGCTCCGGGAGGCCGAAGGTCCAATCGGGCCGGAGATAGAAGCGCTTGTCGAGGAACCGGTAAAGCTGCTTGCTGATGGCGCTCTTCAGGGAGAAGTAGGTGTCGAGGTCGAGCCGCTTGAGGTTGCCGTCCCGGCAGCTCTTGAAGAACTTCTTCCCCCAGGTGAAAGAAGACTCGATCCCCGGGTCGTTCTCGTCCGGCAGGACCACCTCGTCGAGGATGTGGAAGCTGGCGCTGACCCTGCGCTTACGACGGTTGTCCCACCAGCAGCCGTCGTAATACAGCGTCACGCCCACCCAGCGACGGAGCGACTCGGTCAGCCGCCGGTAATACTGCTTCTGATCGGGCCAGCCTAGCAGCCTCAGGAGTTCATAGCGCGTGAACTCCACCGTCGGGTCGGTAAAGTCGTTCCGCAGCTTGGTCAACTGGATCAGGCCGACGATGACGTCGGAGTCGGGGGCGGTCGGCAGCCCGTAGGCGTCGCTCCCGCTGACGGTCAGCCGGCCGTGCCGGTCCTCGAAGACCATCGTCTTGACCCCCTCGGACGGATAATCGGTGAGCAGGGCGATGGGGAACTCGCAGAGGTTCATCTCGTCGCGGCCGACGCAACGCGGGTCCTGTTCGGCGTCGTGCATGGTCTCCTCCCGGTCGAGAAAATCGAGAAGCACCAACACCCGGCGTTGGTGGTGCTTAGTTCTTCTCTCAATCAGTTCCTCAGAGTAGGGAAGCCGCAAGTCCAATGATAGTTCCACTTGCGATTCCAAAGCGCACCCGGAAATACGGTAAAGCACCCGGAAATACGGTAGTCGGCTCCGAAGCGCACCCGGAAATACGGTAAAAGCGCACCCGGAAATACGGTAAAGCGCACCCGGAAATACGGTAGTCGGCTCCAAAGCGCACCCGGAAATACGGTAAAAGCGCACCCGGAACTACGGTAAGCGCACCCGGAACTACGGTACTGAACGGATCAACACGACCGGCGCCCGTCGCCCCGAAACCCTGAAGGAATTAAGAAATCACCACCCCGCCTGGTGATGCTCAGTTCTTCTTACAAAGGTTCTTCGGAGTAAGGAAGCCGCAAGTCCAATAACAGGACGACTTGCGACCCCGAACCATCCCCCGAATGCCTCTAAATCATCCCCCGAATGCCTCTAATCGGACCCCGAACCATCCCCCGAATGCCTCTAAAACCATCCCCCGAATGCCTCTAAATCATCCCCCGAATGCCGGTACTGAACAGACCGGCACGAGCGGCCCGGCCCTCGGCGGATAATCGGTGAGCAGGGCGATGGGGAACTCGGCCAGGTTCATCTCGTCGCGGCCGACCCGGCGCAGGTCCTCGCTCTCGTCGTTCACGGTCTTCCTCCCGGTCGAGAGAAACAAGAAGCACCACCACCCCGCCTGGTGGTGTGAGTTCTTCCTCCCACAGTTCTTCGGAGCAAGGAAGCCGCAAGTCCAATGAGAGGGCCACTTGCGACCTCGAACCCACCCCCGAATGCCGGTAAAACCCACCCCCGAATGCCGGTAAACCCACCCCCGAATGCCTCTACTGTACGGATCGGCACGAGCGGTGCCCGGCGCCTCGAAACTACGGGAGTCGCCCGGCCCTCTTCCTCGGCGTGGCCGGTCCCGTCGCGCCCCTCGGATCGGGCCCCGGGCCGAGGTCCTCGGCGGGCGGGGTGGCCGGCCGGAGGCGGCGGCGAGCCGAGGTCCTCGACATCACCACCAGGGCCGGTCGGCGACCCGTCTCGGCCACCTGAATCGCTCGCAACATTTTCCACAGAGACACTTAACGACGTGGGGCCGGGGCGGGATCCGTCCGGGCCCCGCAGGAAGATGGAGAGGGGACGCAACGCCCCTGGGTGTCGGCCTTCGGCCGGGCCGGGGAGCGTTTGGGGGTGGGCCCGTGCCGAGACACTCCACTCGGGCTCAAGCCCGGTGGCTTCTCGGGAGGTCCCGAGCTCCAGGCGTCCGTTCCTGGCCCGTGTCCCTGGCCGCTCCGCAGGACCCGCAGGTCGTGCGGGAGGCGAGACGTGAAGGTCGCGACGTCTCCCGAGAACCAGGCCGACCACGAGGTGGCCCCCGCCGCCAGGTGGGTGGGGCCAAGGTCGTTCCGTGCGTCTCCCGACGGACGGGACGCGCCCTGAGGACAGGGTTGTGGTTTGACGAGGGGACCTTCTCCCCTGAGCCGGCGAACAACGAGTTGCCAACGAACAGGAATGACTGTACCAGATGCCAGATCGACCAGGAACAGTGGAGCCGGGAAGCAACGGACTGAAGTCCGTCCAGAGACACCCGCCTCACCTCCCCCACTGAAGTGGGGAGGTTTGCGGCGGGTTCTTCCGATCGGACAGGCCGCGGAGCGGGGATGGAAGGTGCCGGACGAGATCCGGACCGACGCCCTCCGTCGGATCGCCGAGCTGCTCGAATCCCCCGGCCTGGCGCCCCGCGACCTCGCGTCGATCGTGCGGACCCTCGCCACGCTCGACCGCACCGACATGCTCGATGAGAAGCTCACCCTCGACCGGGCGAAGTGGGCGGCGGGCCAGCCGAAAGAGACGGTCGAGACCGCGGCCGACCTCGCACGCCAGCTCCTCGACGCGGCCCGGGGGCATGAGGAGTCGAGGCCGTGAGCTACCGGGAAGTGGCCGGAGCCGAGATCGTCGCGTGTCGCGCCGACCCGGCCCGGTTCAACGCCACCGTGCTCGGGCGCGGGGCCTACTGGCACCGGCAGCGCGAGATCTGCCGGTCCGTCGTCGACCGGCCCATCACGCTGGTCCCCACCGGCAACGGCGTCGGGAAGTCCTATGTCGCCGCGGGCCTCTTACACTGGTTCCTGATCGCGTATCCCGGCAGCCTGGTCGTCGCCACGGCACCCTCTCAGGTCCAGCTCGAGGAGGTGCTTTGGAAGGAGGTGGAGCGGGCCTATCGGGGCTCGCGGATCCCCCTCGGGGGCCGCCTGCTCGCTTCCCCGCTCAAGGTGGAGCTCGGGGCCGGATGGCAGGCGCTGGCCTACTCGACCACGCGGGTCGAGCGGTTCAGCGGCCACCATGCACAGGACCTCCTGGCGATCGGGGATGAAGCTTCGAGGATCCTCGACGACATCGCCGAGGCGATCTGCAGCCTGAACCCGTCCCGGGAGCTTTGGTTGGGCAACCCCCTGCGGCCCTCGGGGTTCTTCTTCGACCGCTGCGAATCCGCCCGCTCCGGCCGCCATCCGCTCGCGAACCTGATCTCGATCTCGAGCCTGGAAAGCCCCCACATCGGGCTGGAGCGCAGCCCCTGGGGGCTCGCCGACCGGACGTGGCTCGAGAAGGCCCGGGCCGACTACGGCGAGGGTTCGCTCTGGTGGACGTGTCACGTCCTCGGCCGCTTCCCCGACGCGGGCGCCGACAGCGTCTTGCCGCTCAGCTGGGTCGACCGGGCCGGCGCGGCGCCGCACGTCCCGCGGGGCCCGGCCCGGATGGCGATCGACCTGGCGCTCGGCGGCGGCGGCGATCGCTCCGTGGTGATGGTCGCCGACGACCACGGGGTCGTCGCCGGCGAGTGGTCGCACACCTGGCCCCTGGAACAGACCGCGACTCGGGCCGGCATCCTCGCGCAGCGACACCACGTCGACGGGCACCGGATCAGTTGGGACGTCGAAGGGATCGGGGCCGACTTCGCCAATCGGCTCCGGGCCGAGAGCATCCACGATGCCCGGCCCTACCGCGGGGGGAGGGAAGGGGGCCCGAGATTCGCGAACTTCCGCGCGGCCGCCGCCTGGGGGCTCCGGCAGCGCCTCGACCCGGGCCGCACCGTGCCGGGGGCCTCGGGCCCGGTGCCTCAGGCCCCCTTCGCGATCCCGCCGTCGGTCCTGCACGCCGCGCGCGAGGAGCTGGCGGGGCTCCGGTACACGCTCGACGAGCGGGGCCGGATCAAGCTCGAATGCAAGGACGAGTACGCGAAGCGCCTGAGGAGGTCTCCGGACATCGCCGACTGCCTCTGTCAACTGTTCGCGTATCCCGATGGATGATGATGAGGGAGGATTTACCGTAGTCTGAGGGTGGGTTTGGGCCCCGACTACCGTGATCCGAGGGTGGGTCTACCGTGATCTGAGGGTGGTTTCTACCGTGATCTGAGGGTGGGTTTGGGCCCCGACTACCGTGAAATGAGGGTGGGTCTACCGTGATACCTCGGGGGATGGTTCCACCTCGGTTTCGGGGCGACGGGCGCCGCTCGTGCCGATCTGTTCAGTACCGACGTTCGAGGGAGGAATTGGGGGCCGACTACCGACGTTTGAGGGAGGATTTACCGACGTTCGAGGGAGGAATTGGGGGCCGACTACCGACGTTTGAGGGAGGATTTACCGACGTTCGAGGGAGGAATTGGGGTCGCAATCGGGACCCTGATTGGACTTACGGCTCCCCTACCTCTGAACCTTGGTGGAGAAGAACCAAAAGCACCAACACCCGGTGGTGGTGCTTCTTAATTTCTTCGGGGATGGGAGACGCCCATGGGCGACGAGGACAAGGACGCGCGCCGTGTCGGGCGCGACGAGATGAACCTGGCCGAGTTCCCCATCACGCTGCTTGCCGATCGCGTGCCGCAGGGATGCAAGACGCTGGTCTTCGAGGACAGGCACGGGAAGCTGACCGTCGTCGGGAGCGAGGACCTTGGACTACCGACCGCCCCCGACTCCGACGTCATCGTTGCCCTGCTCCATCTGACCAAGATCCGCAACGACTTCACCGACCCCACGATCAACTTCTCCAGGTACGAGCTTGTGGACCTGCTGGGTTGGGCCGACAACGGCCAGAACTACCGGCGGCTCGACGAGTCGCTGCACCGCTGGGTGGGCGTGACATTACGCTACGACGGCTGCTGGTGGGACAACTCGATCAAGTGCCGAATCGACGCGAGCTTTCACATCCTCGAGAGCGTCGTCATCTTCGACCAGGAGGTCCGCCGCACGCTTAGGCGCGACAGCAAGCCCTGCCGCTCTCGAGCTTCACCTGGAACAAGGTGTTCCTCGCGAGCTGCCAGGCCAACAACCTCAAGCGCCTCGACCTGGGCGTCTACTTCGGGTTGAAAAGCGCCGTCAGCAAGCAGATGTACCGGTTCCTCGACAAGAAGTTCCACGTCCGGCGCGACTTGACCTTCGACCTGCGGGAGTTCGCCCTCGAGCACGTCGGCCTGGCCCGGACATACGGCGACGCGGGGAAACTCAAGGCGAAGTTGCAACCGGCCCTCGAGGAACTGGAGGCGATCGGTTTCCTCGAGCCGATGTCGGCCGCCGACCGCTACAGCAAGACCGGGCGGGGCGCGTGGAACATCCGCCTGGTCCGGAAGCTGCCGACGCCGGCCGAGGCGAAGCCGCCCGAGATCGAGCCCGAGCCCACCGGCCTGGGGCGGGAGCTGGTGGAACGCGGCGTGACCCGGAGCATGGCCGCCGAGCTGGTCCGCGACTTCCCCGCGGACCGGATCACGGCGCAGATCGAGCGGTTGGACTGGCTCCGGGAGACGAAGCCGAAGCGGGTCAAGGACCTCGGGGCCTATCTCGTCGGGGCCATCCGGGGGGATTACGCGGCCCCCGCCGGTTTCGAGGGCCGTGCGGGGCGCGCCGCACGGGAGGCGGCCGAGCGCGCGGCGCTCGAGCGGGAGGCCGAGGACCGGAAGTCGAAGGCCCGCGAGCGGGAGGCCGAGGACCGGGTCCGGGCGTACCGGGAGGCCTTGCCCCCGGAGCGGCGGGCGGCGTCGAGGCCGAGGCGCTGGCCGGGGCCGACCCCGCCGACCGCGCGGCGTACGCGGCGGCGACGGCGACGCCGGTCAAGAAGATGCTCCTGACGGCCCTCCGCGACGCCCTCATCCGGCAACGCCTCGGCCTGCCCGCGGTGAGCTGACCGCAGGCCCGCCAGGGTCGCCCAGGTGGGCCATGGTGGCGTCCCCGGAAAGTTCGACCTCGTCTCGACGCCGAAGGGCGTCGGGTTCGTGAAAGGCAAGCGGTCGAGCGGCGACTTCGCCATTGCCGAGCTCGACGGCACCCCGATCAACGACAGTGTGCGGGCGGCGACTTGCGTCCGCTTGGCTGCCCGTCCTACCACACCCACAAGGAGCGGCTCAAGCCGCGGAACGCTCCTCCACTGCCACTCCAGTGGCGTGGTTTCCGCGGGCTGACGCCCTGAAATTGATGAGGGCCAGGACTGACGACCGGGGCGACGGGGGCGACTTCCGCGCGGCCTCGCTCCGGCAGATCCACCAGGAGATCGTCGAGGGGAACCTGCGGAACGAGCGGGCCCGGCTCGACGACGCGCTGTATAACCTCGAATTCTACCGGGGGGACTTCTCCCGGTTCCCGGTCCGGCCCTCGGGACAGCAGCAGGACCCGACGCGCTATCCCAGGTACACGCCGTTCCTGCAGCGGGTCGTGTGCACCCTCTGTCAGCACCTCTACGCGCGCGGCCCGGCCCGGCAGCTCAAGGCCCCGGCGGGGATGCCCGCGGGGCCCTACGACGCGGCGTCCCGATGGCTCGAAGGGGTGTACCGGCGGAACTGCGCCGATGCGATCTGGCAGGAAGCCGACCGGCTCTCCGTGGTCTCCAGTGTCGCGGCGATCCAGGTCTCGGCCGGCCCCGACCCGGCCCGGCCGATCCGGCTCCGTCTCTGGGACGCCTCGCAATTCGTGGTGTGGGAGGATCCCGACGAGCCGACCAAGCCGGTGGCGGTCGGGGCCATCGACCTGTTCGACCACCGCCGGCGACTCACGCTCTACACGCCCGACGTGAAACGGGTCTATGTCACCCAGAAGCTCGGGCCGAACGACTCGGCCGGGGGCACGGCCTACAGCCAGATCGGCGAGTCGCGCAACCCCTACGGGCTCGTCCCATTCGCATTCTCATGCTTTCATATGCCTGTCGGGAGCGACTTCTGGTGCGGGAGCCCCGGGTCCCTACTCCGGCACGTCAATGACGGCCTCAACTTCGGGCTCACCGAGGGGTTCGACTGCATCCGCTACAACCTCCGGCCCGTCATCCTGCTCAAGAACGTCCGCAGCGGGTTCCGGCCCCCCAGCCCGATCCGGCCCGGCGACGTGTGGTCGCTGCCCGAGCTGGCCGACGCGACCGGGGAGGGCGGCCGCGGCGCCGATGCGGCCTATCTCCAGGTCGATTCGTCCTTCATCGCGGCCTCGTGGGAAGACTTCCGCAGTTATGTGGATCTGGTCCTGGAACACACGGGGGTCCCGCCCGGCACGATCAAGATGGAGCAAACGTCGGTCGCCAGCGGGGTCCGGGTGATCGCGGATCATATCCCGCTCATCCAGTGGGCGGAATCGAGGCAGCGGCCCTTCACGCACTACGAGGACGAGCTGGCGAAGCTCGTGCTGACCATCGGGGCCATGCACCTGGGGGCCCAATCCGACCGGGACGCGCTGGCGACGGCCGACCCGCTCGGCCAGGTCGCGGCCGATCCCGGCCTCGTGCTCCGCTGGGCGGACATGTACCCCTACCTCCCGGGCCCGGACCGCAACGCCAACGACGGTTGGCTCCTGGAGAACCACCTGACCAGCCGGACCATGGTCCTCATGAAGCGCGAGAAGCTCACGCGCGCGGAGGCGCGGCAGCTGCTCGACGAGATCGCGGGGGATGAGCAGCACGAGCGCGAGGTCCTCGGGATCGACGCCGACGGCCGGCCGCGGGCCGAGCACGGGCCGGGGACCGAGGGCCGGGGCCAAGACGCCCGGACCGCGGCCGGCGGCGGCGGTGTGAGACCTCGCCTGGAGGTCGCGGGGCCCGACGACGACGAGGGCGAGGACGACGGCGACGAATAGTAATCTTAAATATTTATATTTAACATACATCAGAAGGGAACCGATCGTGAGTGACGCGCTGCTGGCCCAGATCGCGCGCCTCCAGGGGGAGGTCGCGGACCTCAAGGCCGAAGCGAAAGGACACCGGCTCAAGGCCCGACGTCGCCGGGACGAACACGTGGACCTGGCGCGCCAGCTGGAGGAAGCCCGGGGCGAGCTCCGGCAGCTCGCCGCGGAGCGGGACGGTCTCACGGCCCGGCTCGACGCGAGCCCGGGCGAGTGGCGGGAGCGTTATGAGGCGGCCGCGCGGGAGCTGCGCAGCCTCAAGCACGCCGAGCATTGGACCCAGGCCATCGGCGGCGACCTGGCCGAGAAGGTCCCGGTCGCGAAGGTCTGGGAACAGGTCGGCTACCAGCCGGGGGACGAGCTGCCCGGCCCCGACCAGATCCGGGAGTGGGTGACGGCGGCGCGGGACTCCGCCCCGTACCTCTTCCGCCCCCAACCCGCGGGCGAATCGCCCGCAGGGCCCGACGGCACCCCGCCCATGGGCCAACCCCCGAGAGGGTGGAACGCAGGCCCGGGAGGGCCACAACCCCCGGGCGCCACGCCGACGAACCCGACCCGGTACCAGGTCGGCGACTTCGACGGCGGGGGCAGGGGACGCAGGGACCTCGGGACCGATCAACTCGTCGTCACGAGGTCCCAGATGCAGGATCCCGGCTTCATGCTCAAGCACACCAGGGCACTGGCGGCAGCGAGCAAGGCCGGGAACCTGACCCTATGCGACGGATTAACATATTAACAATATACCTTAATTCGTCGGTCGCGACACGACAAGCATAAAGAATCACCATGTCGTTCTCTATGAAAGGGCATATTTTTGAGTAACTCTGTCTCCGGTTTCTATCAAACCGTCGTCGCGGCGGCGACGGAAGCCTCTCAGCTCCTCGCGCCCACCTGGAAGGCGTCGGATTCGATCTTCTGGGATTACCGGCCGGAACCGGCGACCATCGGCCAGACCCTCAACGTCCCGATCCCGCAGGACCCTACCGGCTCGGTGACCGACGGCGGGGCCGGCGACATCGCCGTGACGGACATCGCATTCAGCACTGTAGCGATTGCTTTTAATAAGCACCCGTACTTCGCCTACGTCGTCCGCGACTTCGAGCAGTTCAACAGCCCGCTCCAGGTCCGGACCGTGTTCCTGGACGCGGCGCTCAAAGGGGTGAAGTCGAATATCAACGCGGCCGTCACGGCGCTCTTCACGACCGGGAATTTCCCCACCAACGTGGCCATCGCGACGACCGGCCACATCGTCACCACGGCGCAGTTCCTGGGGGCGATGGCGATCCTCGCCGACCAGAAGGTCCCGGTCACCGACGTGAAAATGGGTCTCCCAGTAGACCAAAATCCGTTGAGGAACTACAGGACTATCTAGTTGATTTGTAAGGACTTAATAGCAAAAAAGCGAAAGCAATCGGACGGATCGTAACCCATGCGTAACAAGGCGGTCAAGCACAAACTTCCATTTTCGGCGATGCTCCCAGGCCTTGCGCTCGCGACATTTCTCGCCTCCTGGGCTGGCCTGTTCCCGTCTCGAATCGTCGAACGCGTGTTCTCGCGCGGAGTTTTTCCCGCCATGTCTCATGTCTTCGGTATCGTTGCCGATGCGGTCCCGTTCAGCTGGCTCGACGTTTGGATTCTTGCCGTCGTGGCCTTCGTGGTGTATGGACTTCGCAAAAAGCGCTGGATGTTCCTGGCCGGAGTGGCCTCGTTTTTTTATCTCTGGTTCTTCTGGACCTGGGGACTGAACTATCACCGTCTTCCGCTTGCCGAGAGAATGCACCTGGCAACGGATGGCATGACCGATCTTCAGTTGATGCAATTCGCTGAAACCGCCGCCGGAGAGATCAACCGCCTCTGGGCCCCCTCGTCTCAAACGCCGCTCTCCAGAACCGAGATTGCCCGGATGGCTGCTAAGCGGGTGGAACGCGTCGTGTGGAGAATCGACGGAAAAGACTGGCGGGCGGCGAACCGTGTGAAGCGGTCAATCCTTGCGGATCAGTGGTACAAGATTGCGGGTATAGACGGGATGTTCAACCCCTTTGGACACGAGCCGCTTGTGATTGGCGGAGCGTATCCCTTCGAACTGCCCTTCCTGATGTCGCATGAACTCGCCCACGTTCGTGGGATTGCCAATGAAGGTGAGGCGAATCTGATCGCCTTGCTGGCAACGGTCGCTTCGGAGGATCGGCTGTTTCAATACAGCGGTTGGCTGTATCTCTGGGGGTACCTTCCGCGTTATCCGCAGATCAAGCTCGACGCCGGCCCCAAGGCGGACTTGAGGGCGATCGCGCTGCGCCTCCGGGCTCATGAGATTCCCGTCGCCAGTGAGGTCCAATCGGCGATTCTAGACGCCCATCTCAAGGCCAACGCCGTGCCGGCCGGTCTTCAGAGTTACTCCGAGTTCGTCGCCGCCGCGCTCGCCAGCCAGCCCCGGTGGCAGAATTTCAGGTAACCCACGCGGTCATCGGCTCAAAAGGCCGGCGTTGATCGCGCCCAACTCCCGGTCCGTTTCCTTCTCCTCACTACCCCATCAGACACGGAACGAAGATTAACCAGAGTTAAGACCTGGTTAATCTTCGCTGAACGTTCCCCGCGTTTAATCGCTATGGCTGGGAACACCGGATCGCCTGGTTCTCAGGTCAAAACAAAGGAGAATTTCAAATGGTTTCGCACACTCGAACGTTATCGATCGTGGCAGTATTGGCACTGGGAGCGCTCACCGCGTTCGCCGGCCCTCAGAACACCACAAAGACCTCTTCCTCCGCAGCAAAGAACACCAAGGTTGCCGCGAGCAAGACTGCCGCGGTTCACGTGTTACAAGGTTCGGTTGTTTCCATCAGCAGCGATTCAATGACCGTCCGTTCTGGCAAGAAAGACGTCACCTTCAAGCTTGATTCCGCGACCCAGAAGCCTGCTTCCATCGCGGCTGGCACCGAAGTCAGCGTGAACTATCGCGACGACGGTAATCAACATCTCGCCACCAACATCCAGCCCTCCGCGGCAAAGGCCAGTGGTCTTTCGGCGAAGGCTCCCGCTCGCAAATAGCGACAAAAGGAACAGCAGCCAGGCTGCCGTTCCTCTTCGTTCGGACCGGGAAGCGCCATTCACCACTGGATGGCGCTTGCGGTCAAGCCGGGACACCCCGTTGTGTGTCTCGCTATTGTCGTAATCGCAGTAACCAAGAGGTCCATATGAATCGAGCAGAATCGACTGAAGAACGAAGGACTCCGGTGCTGGTGCTTGCCGGAGGGCAGGGTGAACGGCTTATCCCGCTGACGAGGTCCCTTCCCAAGCCGGCGATTTCCTTCAATGGCGCGTTTCGCCTTATTGATTTCACGCTGTCGAACTGCCTCAATTCGGGGCTCATGAATGTGGCACTGCTGATCCAGTACCGGCACGAGGAGCTGCAAGCCTATATTTGGCGGAGCTGGAGTGAGATTTGGAACCTGATGTCCGGTTCGGGGGAGTGTCTTCGGTGCCTCCCGCCGACCAGCGGCAAGCGCTACCGGGGGACGGCAGATGCCGTCTATCAGAACCTTTCCATTCTGGCGAGGAGCGAATCGCCTGATGTATTGATCCTCGCGGCAGATCATGTCTACCGGATGGATTATTCCGACCTCTTGAGACAGCACCGCGAAACGAACGCGGATCTGACCGTTTCCACCGTCGATTATCCGGCGCACGAGGCGGCGATGTTTGGCGTTCTTGAAACGGATCCTGCCCGGCGAATAACGGCTTTCGCGGAAAAGCCGCTCCTTCCAATGTTGTCTCGAAGCCGGAACGGCTTCGTGCCCGTCAGCATGGGGGTCTATGCATTCAAGCGGGAGGCCTTGACGGACATCCTGTTGGACTTGTGCGAGAATGCCGCCAATATCGACTTTGGCCGCCACATCCTTCCCGCGATGGTCGCCTCGGGGCGGGCCTTTGCCTACAGCTTTCGACAACCCGGCACCGACTCTTTCGGTTATTGGCGGGACATCGGCACGATCGACACTTATTTTGAGGCGAGCATGGAGTTTGTCAGCACGAACCCGCCGTTCGATCCCTACCGTTTCGATCAACGATTCTCGGAAGACGTGCACGGGTGGCCCGCCGGCCTTCCCGGGCGATGGCCACGGGTGGAAGTGCAAGTGAACGAAGGCGTGCACGTCCGCCAGACCGTTTTGTCCCCTGGGGTGAAAATAGAGCGCGGCGCACATGTCGAGAAATCCGTATTGCTGCCCGGAGTTTGCGTGGGGCCAAACGCCCGGCTCAGGCGCGTTATCGTCGACGAAGGCATTCGACTGCCGGCCGGTTTCACGGCGGGCTGGGACCTGGAGTGGGACCGCGCGCACCATACCGTAAGTCCGAACGGAGTGGTGGTTGTCAGCAGGGTGCCGGAACTCTCACAATCGCCTTCCGTTATGCGTTTCGTAGGGGCAACTCGGAACGCTCGCTGAACGGAGGTAGCGCGATCTGACGCTACGAACTAAAGAAATGGAGCGATCCCTGTCTTACTCGGGCGTATATTCGAAAAATCCGGAAGAATCGCGCAACGAAAATGGAGAAGTCTGCTTGCGGATACTCGTGGTAGAGGACGAAAAGAAGGTCGCCGCCTTCATAGCAAAAGGTTTCGAGCAGGAGGGACATGCCGTTGACGTGGCCTATGACGGAGAAGACGGAGCCAGCCAGGCGCTGTCGCTGGACTACGACGTCGTCGTGCTCGACATCATGTTGCCAAAGCTTTCGGGTCTGGGTGTGCTTGAACAGATTCGTTCCAGGAAAGCTCGCCTCCCGGTCATCCTGCTGACCGCAAAGGGAGAGCTGGATGATCGCGTCGCCGGACTCGACAAGGGCGCCGACGATTACCTGACCAAGCCATTTGCCTTTACCGAACTGTCTGCAAGAGTGCGCGCGCTGCTTCGCCGGGGAACCATAGAAAACACGAAGCTCAAGGTTGGCGATCTGGAACTGGATACAGCATTACGCACTGTTATTCGCGCCGGCAGGCGAATCGACTTGAAGTTGAAGGAATACTCGCTGCTGGAGTTTCTGATGCGTCATGCGCATCGACCGGTCACACGAACGATGATCATGGAGCACGTCTGGGATATCCACTTCGACAACGTCAGCAACGTGGTGGACGTCCACATCAATTCGCTTCGCAACAAGATCGATAGAGACTTTTCGCCTCCCCTGATTCACACCATTCGGGGAGTTGGTTATCAGCTCACCGACAAGGAACCGTGAAGCCCCTCGGGATAAGGCCCAAGCTGACGCTTGTTTATTCCGCCATCCTGACCCTGCTTCTGGTTCTATCCTCCGTCGCCGCCTATTACCTCTTCAAGCATCAACTCGAGGCCGAGCTTACGGCTGAACTGGCGGATCGCGTCGAGGCCCTGCGAGGATACATCCAGTTCGAGAACGACCTGCCGAAGCTGGTGTTCAAGGAAAATGACCCTGAAGTTGCGCTCTTTGTGCGCACTGCGACGCGCTACCACCAGATCTACGACCTCGCATCGGGCAAGCTGGTCATGCAATCCGCCGAGATGGAATTGCTGGGGCTTGGCTTTGTTCCGGGCAGCCGGAGATCGGGGCCCGTGGACATCGAGACCAACGAGGGGCGCCTTCGTTTTCTGAACGACCAGGTCGCCTCTCCTTCTGGAAAGCAGTACCTGGTCCAGGTCGGCATCTCCATGGATCCCGTGCGTTTTGCCCTGCTGCGTTTCGTTCAACTGGCCCTCATTCTTCTGCCGTGCGGCGTGGTTCTTGCTGCCGTCGCGGGCTGGTTTCTGACCGGAGGCACACTCAAGCCCGTGAGTCGCATCACGCGCGCGGCGCACGAGATCGAGATTTCCAATCTTGCACGCCGCCTCCCACTCACCGGTGCGGGGGACGAACTGGACAGTCTGGCCGTTGCCTTCAACGATGTTTTTTCCCGGCTCGAGAAAGCCGTCGGAGAGCTGAGACAGTTTACCGGCAGTATCGCCCATGAACTTCGGACCCCGCTTGCGGCCCTTCGAGGCGAAGCCGAAATTGCGCTGCTTCACGCCAGGTCCGTCGAGGAAGTGAAGGACGTCCTTGGCAGTCAACTCGAGGAGTTCGACAAGCTTACCCGCATGATCGGTCAGCTGCTGACTCTGGCCCGTTCGGAGTCTGGGGACATCCGTTTCGATCTGCGGCATTTTGACATCGCCGTCACAATCAGGGACGTCGTGGATACCTTCTCGCTGATGGCTTCAGCCAGGGGAATCACGCTGGACTGCAGTCTGGCTAATGACCTCATTGCCACGGTAGACCCGCAATGGGTGGAACGCGTTCTGGTCAACGTTCTGGACAACGCCATCAAATACACGCTTCCAGGAGGGCAGGTGTCCATCCGGGGGACGCTGGATCCCGATGCCGTGCGCATCGACATCCAGGACACGGGTACGGGCATTTCGGAGGAAGCCCTGCCCCATGTTTTCGAACGTTTCTATCGCGCCGATCCCTCCCGAAATAAGGATGTCGACGGCGTCGGGCTTGGGCTGAGCCTCACGAAGTGGATCGTCGAGAAGCACGGCGGCACGATCGTCGTGTCAAGCGAACCGGGTCGAGGCACTTGCTTTACCATTCGATTTCCACGGAAGTAACGTGCCGAAAGGCCCCCCGAAGCAGACGTCGCTGCGCCCTTCCTCCCGGAGAAAAGGACTTCGCCTACCAGCGTTTCTGAACGTACGCGGCTAATGTGCCGGTTCCATCCCGAAGCGAGCGGCCGTAGGTGATGTTGAAGACGCGCGTGGGGGTTTCGAGTTTGAACCCTCCGCCGATGTCTACCAGCAGTTTTCCGGCGTTGAAGACATGGGCCCGGTCCCACGACTTTGCGCCGTCCAGGAATACCTGCCATTTCAGTTCGGCCACGGGGACGTTCAGGACATCGAACAGGGGAAAGCGTCGCATCCGGCGATCGAATGTCGCATTGAGAAGCGCGAAGCTGGTACCCATGGGGGCGTGACCGTAGTGTCCTTGCGAGGAAACCGCGTTGTGTCCGCGGAGCAGATTGTCCGGATGTTGATCCAGGCCCAGGACAAAGTAGTCGTCCACGGGAAGCCCGCCGCTCGACGTTCCACCCTTGACGGTGATGTCGAGATTCATCCCGCGGCGGGCGTCGGTGAGATAACGGTTGTTCCATTCCAGGGTTCCTCCGCTGTAGTTCATGTTGCCGAGTAACCCCCTGCGGGCCAGGAATGTCTCCGCATGGATGCGGCTGCGGTACCGGCCGTCCGCGGCCAGGACACTTGCTTCGAAAAGCCACTTGCCGCTGTTTTCGCTGTCGAACCGGAGGGTCTCCACGGAACCCGACGTGGTGCGGTTCCGATACTCGAATCCGGCGCCGAGCTCCACTCGATAGTGGGGGATGTGTTTGATCTCCGCGCGAAAACCCGTCGACTGATAGAGAAATCGGGAGTCGGCGCCATTGTCAACTGCGGGCCGCGATATGTCCCAGCGCTCCGATCGGAAGATTCCCTCGCCTTCAAAGAAAACCAGGCCGGCAACCGGCAAAGGCACTCGGATTCCTGCTTCTGCACGATGGCGGTTGGTCGCGAAACGGTAACCGGCGCTCAGGCTGACTGCCGTGTTGCCGATGTTCCACCACCGGACCGTGGGGTTCTGAAAGAAGAGCGCTTGCAACAGAGGCAGCACATAGCGATCGGTGGTCTGGGACTTCGGTACGGTGCGAACGACGACGGTGTATTGATCCGGCTGCGGCGTCGGCTCGATTTCGACACCCACGTTGGCATACAGTTGAGATTCCCAAAGCCGCATTTCGGTGGTGCGCCACTGACTCCAGGTCAGCGTCTTCCCCTTTTGAAACGCAACAGATTTCCCCACCATCCAGTTTTCGAATTCGAGATGCGCGTTGTGGAGAATGTCACCAACCACGGGCCGCCCGTCCTTGTTCCATGCGGCCAGCGCGGACCTGACATTGCCCATGGACATGTCGATGGTTGCCAGCAGGTCCGTGGCGTATTTGTTGTCCGGGTCTGCCGCCAGCGCATCGCGCAACGACTGCCGGGCTCTGTCCAGATCGTTCGCTGCGAGATACACGCCGGCAAGTTCATTGTGGAAGCGTGGATCCTGAGGGAATTTCCCGCTGCCTTCCCGGAGTGTATCTTCCGCCCTTTTCCATTCCCGGGTGTGTCCATAAGCAATCCCGAGATACAGGTAGCTGTCCGCAGTGGGTTGCCGGGCGATCGCGTTCGAAAGCAAATTGATCGCGCGCGAGTACTCACCCGTCGAGATTGCCGTGCGCGCCTGGTCGACCACGTCTGTCTGGGCTGGGGCCCTGGGCGGAAAGCCGGCAACCAGGACGATTAAAAGACAGGCTCTCAAGGGAGTCATTAGGAGTTCCCGCACTTGAACTATAATTCTGCCATGAAATTCATGACACGTCTGATCCTCGGCCTGGTTTTGTTCTCCGTTCCCGCTTTTTCTCAGGGCAACGACCTCACGATTTTCGCTGCTCTGCAGGACCCGGGAAAAATTACCTTGAGCAATGCCGCATCGACGGGCACGTCGGGCGCGAGCGCGATCCTTACCGATCCCATAAACACCGGCATGTTCGGGGTGCGGTACGGGCACGGCAGGCTTTTCGGCTCAGAGCACACACTGGCCTACGCGCCGAACTTTCTGGACAGCAACTCCAAGGCGATCATCTATAACTCGAACTTCCGTATTCAGGCCCCCCTTCCTGCGGTGCGACCGTATGTCACGGCAGGACTGGGAACCATCTTCAGCTGGGGTACCGGTGCCTCGGATATCGGAGGCAAATTTGCGGTCAACTACGGCGGAGGCGTGAAAGTCATGGCCCGGTCCGTCGGTCTGAATTTCGGCCTCCGGGGTTACGCCGTACCCGGAGTTCAAAGCCAGACTTTGTACATCACCGAAACCAGTGTCGGCATCAACTTCGGGTTCTAGCTGGAGAATCAATAACGTTCCTGGAATAGAACTGTTCCTTCTATGACGCGACGCAAAGCTCTGACATTTATTGCAGGACTGCTCGTTGCGTTCCTGTCGGTCTCTGCAATTCAGGTCGATCGCTTACGATCGCACGTGGCCTTTCTTGCAGACCCCGCCCTTGCCGGCAGACGGTCCGGCCAGCCCGGCGCTGTGAAAGCGGCCCGATACATCTTCGACCAGTTTCAGCAGGCGGGCTTTGACGTTCGGATGCAGGAATTCAGCGATAACCGGCGCAACGTCGTTGCCCGGTATGGTGCCGCGGACCGCCACATCCTCATCGGCGCCCACTATGACGGCCAGGCCGGATTGCCGGCAGCCAGTGATAACGCGGCGGGCGTTGCCATGGTGATCGAACTCGGCCGCGATTTGCGGGCGATGAGTCTTCCGGTCTCGCTCGTGCTCGTCGCCTTCGACGATGAGGAGCAGGGACTGAACGGTTCGAGTTTCTATGTCGAGAATCCCGTTTTCCCTCTCGAGCAGATTTCAGCAGCGATTGTGTTCGATACGATGGGCCGGAATTTCATGGACCTGAAGGAATCGACGCTGTTCGTTCTCGGTACGGAGTATTCGACCGCTCTTGCCGGAGTTGTGTCGAAATACAACCGCCCGGACACCCTGCTCGCCGGGGCCGACCTGATCGGGCCGAGAAGTGACTTTGCCCCGTTTGCCGGCCATCACATCCCGTTCATCTTCTTCAGTCATGCGACACACAAGGACTACCATGGCGCAGGGGATCGGCCGGAATTACTCAACTATCCGAAAATTGCCCAGGACTCGACCCTGATCGAACGGATTATCGTGGATATCGCGCGGCTGCGCGCTAAACCGGTCTACCTCGACGAACCTGTCTATCCGGAAAAAGAGGTCGAGATGCTGACGAAGGTCATGGAGGAGGCCCGGGCCGAAAAGCCGGATTTACCGATGGCCTATCGGATGGTATTTGACGATATGGAGCAGCGAGTGAAGACCGATCGTTCCAGAGCGACGTTGAATGTCGCTGCTTCGGCTCTGCTGGCGCTGGCTACGCCAAGGTTGTCTTCATTCCTCCTGGAATACATCGTGATTCCGGCATACGAGAAAGACAACAAGCCCGAGATCGCCCGCGCCCTGACGGAAGAAGTCCGCCGGCAACGCCAATGAAAACACAGGAGTGCGATGTTTCGCAATCGATGGGGAAAGAGACTCCGTAGGGTCTCCCTCGTCCGGTCGAGCCTTCCGAATGTGTCCGGAACGATCGCACCTGCGGGACTCCGCAATGAAGTGCGGGTGGTTCGCGATTCCTTGTTTCGCGACGGAAACGCGCTAGAATTTTTTTGCCGTCTTTGAGGTTTTCAGGCCGCGTTTCTTCCAGTCGCGCAGTCCAAAAAAACTTACGGCTCGGTAGCCTGCGTTCCACGCGGCTTGTGCCGCCCGGGAAGCGCGGCCGCCTCCCCCACAGTAGAAGACGAGTTCACGGTCTTTCGGGAATTCGGCGGCCCGCTCCGCGACGAGGTCCACGGGGATATGGACTGCGCCCGGGACTGCGCCGGAGTCCTTGATTTCCGCGGGTTTTCGGACGTCGACGACAAAAGGCTTCGACTTCCCTGCGAGCTTCTTTTCGAGGTCCGGAATTGCGATTCTTTCAGGCGACGTTCCCATGGGCCAAAGTATAAGTCAGAGTGATGCATTGATGCGAAACCCTGTGGTACTATCCGCAGTTCTTGCTAACAACGAAGGTCTCTGTTGGGGTGTGCATCAATATGAGTGAAATGGTTGCAGATCAGACGGTACCGGTATCAAAGGCTCAACGGTACCTGCCTTTTCTTGTTCTCTTGTTTATCGGTAGCGGCTGCGCCGCGCTGATCTACGAAATTGTCTGGTTTCAGATTCTGGAGCTGGTCGTCGGTGCGTCGTCGGTATCGCTGGGAATTCTTCTCGGGACGTTCATGGGAGGCATGTGTGTCGGCAGCCTGCTGGCTCCGCAGCTGGTCTCGCGGAAGCATCACCCGCTGAGAGTTTATGCGTTTCTGGAACTGGGGATAGCCGTTCTGGGTTTGATCATCCTTGTGGGTGTGCCGCTGGTCGGGGGGCTCTATCTGTCCTGGGCTGGCGGTGGCCTTGCGAGCCTGATTCTTCGCGGCCTGGTGGCGGGCGTCTGCCTGCTTCCCCCCACGTTCCTGATGGGCGCGACGCTGCCGGCCATTTCCCGCTGGGTCGAAACGACTCCGGAGGGCGTCTCCTGGCTCGGTTTCTTTTATGGTGGAAATATCGCAGGGGCGGTTGCGGGCAGCCTGCTTGCCGGGTTCTATCTTCTGCGGGTTTTCGACGTTGCTGTAGCCACGTACGTGGCTGTGTTCATCAACGTGTTGGTCGCCGTTCTCGCTCTGACGATTGCGAAACTGACACCTTATGAACCGGCGATCGTGACGGGCGAGCCAGACCCGTCGCTGGCTGCCGAGGAACAGAATGAAACCTGGCCGGTCTACGTCACGATCGCTCTTTCGGGTATGGCCGCCCTGGCCGCCGAGGTCATCTGGACGCGACTTCTGGCGCTGCTGTTTGGCGCGACCGTTTACACGTTCTCGCTGGTTCTTGCGGCGTTTCTGTTCGGCCTTGGCATCGGCAGCAGCGTTGGGGCTGCAATTGCGCGCAACACGAGGCGGCCGCGCCTCGCTTTGGGCTGGTGCCAGATGCTGCTGTGCGGCGCGATTGCCTGGGCCGCATACCAGACGATGCAGTCCATGCCCTGGTGGCCCATAAACGTGGAACTTTCGTCCTACACGATGGCGGCAAAATTCCAGCTGGATATGGTGCGGTGTCTGTGGGCCCTGTTGCCTGCGTCGATTCTGTGGGGCGCGAGCTTCCCGCTGGCGCTGGCCTCCGTTGCCACGAAGGGGCAGGATGCCGGCAAGATGGTCGGCGGCGTCTATGCCGCCAATACGGTCGGCGCCATCATCGGCGCCATGTCCGCGAGTCTGTTGCTCGTGCCGTGGCTTGGCGGTGAATCCGGGCAGGGTGCCATACAGCACACGCAACAGGCGCTGATCGGAGTTTCTGCGATTTCCGGCCTGCTGATGCTGGCTCTTGCTCCTGCCGGGAGCGAAACCGCGAAGGCCCGGTTGAGTTTTGCGCTGACCGTGCTTTTTGCGATGGTGGTCAGCGGTGTGCTTGTGGTTGCGGTGCCTCCCCTGGACAAGGACTTCGTCGCCTACGGGCGCTTCGCTCCCACGCGCGCGGGCCGCTCGGAAGTGGTCTTCGTGGGTGAAGGCCGAATGGGGCTTGTCGCGGTTTCCAAACTTTCCGACGGAACGCTGAACTACCACAACGCCGGAAAGATTCAGGCCTCCAGCGATCCGGCCGACATGCGGCTGCAGCGGATGCTGGGCCATCTGACAACCCTCGTTCCCGCGACCTCGAAGAATTTCCTCGTCATCGGCTTCGGCGCCGGCGCGACGGCAGGCGCCGTCAGCATCGAGCCCCGACTCGAACACGAAACCATCGTTGAAATCGAACCACTCGTTCCCAAGTTCGTGTCGAAATACTTTGGCGATCACAATTTCAAGGTGGCAGAGAACCCCAAGGTCGAGGTCCGCATCGACGATGGCCGTCATTTCCTGATGACCACCGACCAGAAATTCGACGGCATCACCTCGGATCCTCTCGATCCGTGGGTCAAAGGTGCAGCGGCGCTCTATACGAAGGAGTTTTTCCAGGCCGCGAAGGATCACCTGACTCCCGGCGGCGTGGTGACCCAGTTTGTGCAGTTGTATGAAAGTACGGAAGAAGCAGCGAAGAGTGAGATCGCAACCTTCTTCGAGGTGTTTCCCGATGGCATGCTCTTTGTGAACAACGTCAACGGCGGCGGTTACGATCTGGTGATGCTGGGTCAGGCCGGCCCAACGACCATCGACGTCGACGCCTTGACGCAACGTCTGGAGAGCCCGGAATACGCCGGTATGGCGCAATCGCTGCGCGATATCGGACTCCAATCCGCGTCGAGTCTGCTGGCGACTTATGCGGGCTCCGCCAGCGATTTCAAGGGCTGGACGCAGAATGCCCTCATCAACAACGACAAGAGCCTTCGGCTGCAATATCTGGCCGGTCTGGGCCTGAACCTCTACCAGGCCAACGACATCTATCAAAAGATGGTTGCTTACGGTCCGCGGATGCCCCAGAACGTATTCAAGGGCTCCCCGACAAGTCTCGACCAGTTGGCGAGGATGATCGATAGCGGACAATTCCGCTAGACCGCGGGGTTCTGCTTCGGTGCCAGATCACGGTTTGCGCCCCTCCGGACGGTTTTCTCCAACGTCCGGAGGAAGCCTTTCGCAGGAGCCGAGAGCCCAATCTGCCTGACGCGCCCGCTGTGGCGTGCGCCTGATCTGATATTTCAGTTTGAGGATTGCCCACAGGCTTCAAGAAGTCTATACTTTGCGGCTTCGCTATCGAGTTGTCCGCTCTAGGAAGTGTTCATGAATAAGGTCTCTGTTCAGAATCTTGTCCGAAATTACTCCATCGAAACCACGGTTCCCCAGGCAACACGCGTCGAGCGGTTTTCCGACATGGTTCCGCCATCCACGCGTCTGTATATTGCGCACATCCCCGGCACCAATTTCGCGGATACTGTGGCGCTTGCGGCCCGGCTTCGCAAGGAAGGCATGGAGCCCGTGCCGCACGTGGTGGGCCGCCGGATCGAGAGTATTTCGGCGCTGGATGATGTTCTTGCACGCCTCACGGGCGAAGCAGGCGTGACTCAGGTTCTCGTCGTTGCCGGCGATAATGCGACGCCCGAAGGCAAGCTCACCAGTGGTTTGGAAATTATCGAGTCCGGCCTTCTTGAAAAATACAAGGTGCGGACGATCGGCGTGGCCGGGCACCCCGAAGGGCATCGCGATGTCGCCGATCCGGTCCTGCGCGACGCCTTGAGGCGTAAGAATGCGTATGCGGAAAAGACGGGTGCCAACGTCTACATCGTGACGCAGTTTGCGTTTTCCGCGGATCCCGTCATCGCCTGGGAAGCTTCGCACGGCGCCGACATCGGCAAGCTGCCTGTCACGATCGGGTTGCCGGGATTGGCGACCGCCAAGACGCTGCTCAAGTACGCCATGGATTGCGGCGTCGGCGCCTCGCTGACAGCTTTCTCAAAGCGCTATGCCAGCCTGACGAAGTTGCTGACCGTCTCGGCTCCCGACGACAGTCTCGTCGCCCTGGCGAGCCACAAGGAACGCCATCCGGAAAGCCACTTCAGCGCGGTCCACTTCTTTCCCTTCGGCGGTTTCAAGAAGACTGCGGACTGGGCCAATAAAGTCGTTGCAGGGAATTTTGAGGTAACGGCGGAAGGCGGCCTGAAAGTCGACTGATTCTATTTGAGAATTTCGGTGACGGAATTTCGGTGACGTTGATCAAATTCGCCCGAAGTAGCTTTCGGACTGCGAATTCGTCGCAGGCGAATTTGAGCAACGTCACCGAAATTCAATTACAAAGCCCCAATCCCCTACAGCTTGCCGGTGGTTCTCCAGCCTTCCGCATAGGTTTCGCGGGCGACTTTCGAATAGGGAACGGGCGAAACGACGACTCGGATTTCGGCCTGCCGGTGCCGTTCGACCGTGATCTTCTTTGTGCCTCTGTTGTCTTCGCCCCACACCAGTACAAGTTCGGTTCCGGTTTGAATATCGGGCTCGACGAAACCGAGAGAAAGCATCGATCGTTCGTTGTAGCTGTAGCCCGCAAACATTGAAGCTCCGACGATTTTGCCGCCGTCGCCGACCACTTTGTCGAAAGACGCGGAGGCATAGTTCGACAGGGGAAGATCGATGTATTTGTAGATGTCTCCTCCACCCGTAACCATCGACGCCCAAATCTTGACGACGTCTTCGCCGTTCCAGGCAAACGTCACTTTCCGGCGATGCGGTTTGTTCGCCAGTTTCTCGAGCGCCTCACGCCCGATAAAGTCGTGGTCAAACTTGACGAATGGGCCGTAGCCGATTTCGTACGGCGTCACGTAGTAGTCTTCAATGTTCTTGGACACGAAGCTTCCGGCCAGCCCGCCTGTCGCTTCGTAACTGGTGGCGGGCAGCCACTGGCGATAAGGCTTCATTCGCGCATCGGTGTAGACGGCAGGAAGGGGAGAGGGAATCCACCCGGACTCCAGCGTGTTGGTGGCGTAGGCTCGAGAGCCAACCTGGACAATTCCGAACTCCCGGCCGGTTTCGACGATGGTCTCGCGGATTTCCTCCCGCTCTTCGTACGGTCCCCAGATTTCCAGCCCGGGAGCGCCGGCCATTCCGTGACGCAGCGCGCGCACGGTACGTTTCCCGATTTTGATCGTATCCATGTGGAAGAACTTGATGTCCGGGATAGGCCCGCCATTCAGCTTGGTAATGACTTTTTCGGCATTCGGCCCCTGGATCTGATACCGGTAGCATCGACGAGTGACGGCCTGGCCCTTCGGGTTGCCTGGCGACCGGTCGTCTTTTACGATCTGGACGTTGTAGCCGCCGGTCTCCGCATGAAACTGAATCCAACTCGCCGTTGGCGCGCGGCCCACAAACACCAGTTTGTTCTCTTCGAGGTGAAACAGGATGCCGTCGCCGATGACATGGCCGCTATAGCTGCACGGGACGAACTGTTTTGCCCGGTTTACAGGGAACTTGGCGAAGCTGTTGATTGCGAGATGGGATAGCAACTTCAGCGCATCCGGTCCCTCAACGTAGAGGTCGACCATATGATGCGACTGGTCGAACAACACGCAGCTGTTTCGCCATGCGGCCTGCTCATCCCGCCAGTTGCTGTATTCAGGCGGGACCACGGGATAGATGTATGCGCCTATCTGCGAATTCCGCAGCATGTCGACCGGATTTCCGGCGCTGCTTAGGACGTCCTCCAAACTTCGTTGAGCCATCTGTCTAATTGCCTCCTTCAAGCAAACTTCTCTATTTATCGCTACAAAACTGGTAAGTCTACGTTATTTCGAGCGATTCGACGAACATTACCTGGAGAATTGATATTTCAGTTCCGTCGTTTTCTGCCGGGTCCGGCCTGGACGGTAAAACGGCGACGCCGGCGGAATCCTGCCAGGGTCAGAGCACCTGGAAGACCTGGTAGATCGCGCCCCCCGCCATCCGATGACCATAAGCGACGGAGACGATGCGGTTTAGCCAGCCATACTTTTGAGATGCCGTTTCGTAGTAGGGCGTGGCGCGCATGTAGTATTCCGTCGGACTGACCTTTTCTCCGCGGCCGATGCGCTCAAGGACTTCCTTCGGGCCGTGCCGCATGCCGAGATACGTCATGGCGATAAGCTCCTTGTCGTCGGTTTCCATGACCAGACGCACGTTCAGCGTCATCGTGCCGTCAGCGCGCAGCGACTGCCAGTCGCTGCCCCCCGAGAGAATCTTCCCGCGTAGCCGTTCACCTTCGAAACGGCCTCCGGAGATCTCGCCGATGCGCCTGTCGTAGCCAGGAGTCTGGCCGATAACACTCGGGGGGTTCACTGCAATCTGGAAGATAAAGAGCGGCTCAAGCCGTAGCGCCGTCATCTCAGGCGGCAATAGCGCAGAAAGCGAATCTGATTTCATCGTAGACACCTCCAATTGAATACCAGCCGTGAGTCTATATCGATTCAGGCTCGCGTCATCCAAAAGGGACCGCGGTTTGCAGCTACAGCCGGGCAACCCACGGAACTAATTCCTGCCGGGTTCGTATGACCTTCCATGGGAGGAGGCCCCGTGCACAAAATTCTGGCATTTCTATTGGTGGCTGCCGCTACGCTTTCGGCTCAAACGGAGGACCGCGTCCGGCAATCGATTCTGTTACAGCATGCAAATCGTCTGCGGCTGGAGGCTGAATTCGGGGCCATCCGGATTCAACCGGGAGCAAGCCAGTCGGTTGACGTGGAAGTCGACTTCGAGGGCAATGCTCCCTCGGGTGCGGCATTCGAGCGGATGGTTCAGGATTTCTCGCTCAACGTCAGCCGCCAGGGAAGCGAGCTTCGCGTCACCGGCAAATTCAAGAACGGATGGCGGACCCGTTCCTTCTTCGATATTTTCGGGTCTTGCAACAACATGCACAATGGGAAATGCCTGGAGTATTCGTGGCTGAAGAGGATTGAATATCGGGTCTCGGTTCCCGCAACGCTGGCGGTGGATCTGAACACATCCGGTGGATCGATCCAGGTTGGCGACCTCCGGAGCGCGGTTAACGCCACGACTTCCGGCGGCTCACTTGACCTTGGCCGGATCGATGGTCCCGTCAATGGACGCACCTCCGGGGGCAGCATTCGCTTAAACGGAGGAGGCGATCGGGTCATCCTCAGCACTTCCGGCGGCAGTATCCGGATTGCGGAAACAGAAGGCGAGGTCGAGGCGAACACGAGCGGCGGGTCCATCGTCATCGATCGCACCAGGGGCGCGGTGCGAGCCCATACGTCGGGTGGCAGCGTCACCGTGCGAGAAGCTTCGGGGGCAGTGGACGCGTCCACATCCGGCGGCAGCATCGACGTAACCCTGACCGGTAACAAGGGTTACGATCTGGATGCCCGAGCCAGCGGCGGCCGGGTTTCGAGCGATTTTCCGGATCCCGGTAAATCCCCGCAGCGGCCGGAAATACTCCGTGGGCCTGTAAACGGGGGTGGTCCACTGGTGAAGCTCCAGGCCTCCGGCGGCAGCGTACGCATTCGTCGTGCGCAGTAGCGAAGCATCCCCACTATCGATTCCGGTCTTGCCCCGTGGGTGGTGGGCTCGTCACCTCAAAAAAAGACATTCAGGGCGACTTGTCCGATAACGCTGAGCAGTGCGGACGTGGTGACTCCCGTCACGATGGATGCGAGGAGGAGACGATTCCGCACAAGGTTCTTCTTCGCAGCGGCAACTCCCGTATCGAATCCAAGAATCTTGCGCAGCGCCGCCCCCGAATCCATCAGAGCAGCCAGCCCCCAGATCCCGCAGACAATCACCAGCAAACCGCTCAGGGCGGAAACGTCGGTCTCGTGCCAGCGCGTGAATCGTGATGCAAACTCAATGACGTAGATGCCGGTCAATCCAATGGCGTTGGGAAAAAACAGCCTCGCTGCCACGAAATATAAGTACGCCCGGTCGGCCCTGCGGGCTTTCGGATAATCAGCCCGATAGGTCGACAGAAAGAGTCGGAACATTAGGGCTGTCGCGACCAGCGATACCGGAACGATCGCCCGATAGATCGGGGTCATGAGTGAGGCATAGCGCTGCTGCGCCTTGAGCGCCGCCATGGCAGTCATGATGGCCGCCACTTGAGACTGGGTTTTCGCGGTTGGATCCATGGCGCCCACGGGAGCGAAAGCCAGGGGCAGTTGAATCTCGAATGGCAGGTCGCGGGCAATGTCTTTCAACACGTTGTCCTGCTTCTCGTTCTGCTTCATCAGAGCCGCCAACTTCGTGTCGAAGTCATCGTCGAAGACGTCGGGCATTTTCATGCCCTTGCCGTCCTGTCCCGCTTCCGTCACCGCCTCTTTGGCCCTTTTCAGGACTGCAACCTCGCGCTCCAGAGGCAAAGGAGGAAGCTGGGGAAGATACCGGAGGACGGAGCCTGACGCGCTGACGAGGACCGCGGGGACAATAATCATGTTCAGAGCAAATCTCAGCGGCTTGTGTGCAAGTTTTGCCGTAGGATCCACGGCGCAATGGGGGTCCTGAAGTATTCGGGACCGCTGTTTCCAGAATTGGTTGAGGCCGGAAAATGTCGCAGTGAGGCCCTCCCACCACTCCCTCAGGACTGAATGATCACTTTCGATTGGCTCCATGATCCTCGCTGTCAACAAGGCGCCGAGATCGTTCCACGGTTCAAGTTTGAATGCAAGGCTTCCGGCCTGTTCGGGTTCCGTGTTGTGCCGATTTGTTAGGTGCCCGTATTTACGAAACGATGTCCCTAAGGCGGTGGAAATCTTACAGATCGTTTTGACGGTCAACGAAGTTGAGTGATAGCGATAGCCCTTTGTTCCCGGATGTCCTTCACGATCAACGCTGTGCGGGTTTGGACGCCCATCTGCTTGGACCAATGGTACGAGAAGGAGTTGACGTATTCCGAACAAGCCGCTACGGCGACTCCCACTGTAGTCACAACAAGCCGAAGGGAGAGGGATGCAATGAAGAGAGCACTCATGTTAGCAGTCGGAGCAGCAGTCATTATAGGTTTGACGTATGGAGCGCCGAACCTGAAAGCCAATGTAAAAGTTCGGGTGTGCCACGTCGAAGGCAACGGCGGCAGCCATGTCATTATCGTCTCCGAGAATGCCGTGCCGGCGCATCTGGCGCATGGTGACAGCTTGAACGTCGCAGAATGGCTCAGAGCCGGAGACCCTTGCGACCTTATTGACGGAACCGAAAAGTAGTTCGAGATTCTTCCCTGGACGGGGGACGGTGGGAGCGCTTCAGCGATTTGCCTGCTGAAGCGGCGCCATCGTCCCCCGAAGCTTTGTCCCCTGTAGCATTTTCGAAAAGCCGGCACGCGGCGCGACGTGCAACTTCTACACAATCTGATACTCAGGCGTACTCATCACCAGGTGCGCGGTCATCCGGAGCGGGTCTTCCATGTAGGTCCTGGCGCGGTCCACGCTCTCTGTTCCGAGCTCGTTGGTGAGGAACCTCACGAGTGCGTCCCGCGTTTCCTTCGCGGCGGGCACGCGCAGCATCCGCCACGTGAGGTAATCGACGGCCTCTGCCGTGGTTTTCGCGCCGCTCGTCAGCACCATTTCGGTGAGATCGAACCGCGCCGCGTCGCGCGTCGTGGGAATGAGCTTTCGCGCGGCCTGTTCCCAAGCGATGTAGCCCGAAATCCGCGTGTTGAACTTCTCGTCGCGCTCGAGGGCGACGCGATCGAACTCGCTCATTTTCGCCGGGTCGTTCACGGCCGTTGCCGCGCCGATATCGTAGCCGTCGCGCAGACGCTCTCCGAGCACGTTATCGGAGCCCGCGTTGAAGTTCCAGTCGCGGAAGCCCGTCATATCCGGAATCAGCGTGTCGCGCGCCACATTTCCCCGTGCGATGAGAAGTCCCGGCGTGATCCACGCTTTGCCGCCGGCCCACCCGGCCACCGATGGCGGATTCAGCAGATGCTGGCCGAGCGCGATCGTCGACTGGTTGAAATCGGGCACGCCGGGAATCGACTCCGAACCCAGGTGCTTCATGATCGCGACCATGTGCTCGACGGGGCTCTTGATATGCCCGCCGTAACTTGCGGCGCTGTAGAAATCCTTCGACGTCAGGATGGCTGTCAGCAGCGGTTTGACTTCGTAGTCGGCGTCGCGCAGCACTTTACCCAGCGACGTGCGCAGCGCCGGTGAGATTTCGTCTCGAACGAGGAAGCGATAGATCTTTGCGGCCAGGAACTCCGCGGTCACCGGCTGCTCGAAGATGATTCTCAGTATGTCCACGCCGTCGAAGTTGCCGGTGCGTCCCAGGAATTCCTTCGAACCGTCGTCGTGCTTCCGAGGATCCACCTTGAAGGCGAGGTCGTCGAAGTACCAGCCGGTGAACGCGCGTGCGCATTCGCGGACGTCGTTCTCGGTGTAGTTGCCGACGCCCATCGTGAAGAGTTCCATGACCTCGCGCGCGAAGTTTTCGTTCGGAGCGCCTTTGACGTTGTATTGCGCATCGAGGAAATAGAGCATGGCCGGGTTCTTCGCGACCTCTATCGCGAGATCGCGCAAGTTGCCCGTGGCGTAGCGCTCGAAGAGTTCTATCTGCTGAAGCATCTTGCGGTAATCGCGCACCTTGTTCTCGTGGGTAGCGAAGTGACCGTGCCAGAGCAACGCCATCTTCTCTTGTACGGGGTGTGACGTTTGCAGCATCCGGTTCGCCCACCAGTAGCCGAGGCGCCGCGTCTCGAGCATCGAGGCACGCAGCCAATAGAAGAAGCGATCCGACACTGGCTGCTCGGTGCGGTTTCCGGTGGGCTTCACATCCACGCCCATCGAGGCGCCATTCTTCTCTGCTCGATCGGTCGCGTCCGGCCGGCTCTCCGGAAAGTGATCGAGTGTGGGGTCCCAGAACCCCGACTCCACAAACGGTTGCATCTTCGGATCCGGCAGGCGCTCGTAGTGGACGAGCGCCTCGACCGCGCGGTCGAGGCCGGCATCGCTGAGCTTTTCGATGTCTTCCGGTATGCCGCCGAAGCCCGCATGCGCGAGCAAGTGTGCGGCACGGTCATAGTTCCATTCAGACGATGGCAGGGGCGAGAGATCGTCCTGCCAGGCGGCAGGTCCAGGGGACCATGGAGTGCGGGGAGTCATCATCCTTTTCCTCAGGCTTTCGCACGCGTGTTGGCCGCCTGCGACTTGATCATGCCGAGCGTCTCAAACGGCTGGCCCAACACCGTCGTTGCGTCGGCCCCGAGCCAGTCCTTGATCAAGGTGGCATACACCCGACGGAAATCCGTCGTGCTTTGAAGGTTGTCGCCGAGAACGAGTTCGGAGAGGCTGGGCGGCTTGCCGTACATGCCGCCCTTCACTGCGTTGCCGATCACGAAATTCACCTGTGCGGTCCCATGGTCGGTACCCAGGCTGGTGTTTTCCGGCACGCGCCGCCCGAACTCGCTGTGAACGTACAGGACCACGTCATCTGCGCGGCCGATGCGCTCCATCTCCGAGAAGAAGCCCCCGATGGCATCAGAGCAGTATTGAAGCTGGCGATCGTGCGGTGACGCCTGATTGACATGAGTATCAAAGAGACTCCCGCGCAGCGGCACGTAGTAGAGCTGCGTCGGGAAGCCGGCTTCGATAAGTGCGACGACTTTGTCGAGGTCGAGCAGTCGCAGATCCGGGTTGGCTTTGGTCCGGTATGCGCTCCATGCAGCGCGCACGATCTCGGACGCTTGCGCCGCGCTCTTCGTCACTTCGAGCACATATTGATGGGCGCCGCCGACCGGCTCGTGCGCGGCGGCGAGCGTATCCAGCACCGGTTTCTCCTGCGCGAACGCGGCGCGCTTGAACATCAGTGGATCGACGAACACCAGCGGGACGTGCTTCGGCGCCTTCACTGCAAGCGTTTGGCTCTCGGCAATGTTCACGATCATGTTCTGGCGAGCGCCGGAAGGATCGAGGTTCGCGGCCGTACGGCCGACCCAGCCGTACTCGTTGCCGCTGTTCGGCGCCGCTGTGTGCCAGAACGAAATCGACGTGAAGTGCGAGAACGACGGCCGGTCGTAACCGACGCCGTGCACGATAGCGACCTTGCCGTCGTCGTAAAGCCGCTTCACCCCGCGCATCGACTTATACCAGCCGAATTGCGCGTCGATCTTGAGGACGTCCGGCTCTCTGATGCCGATTGCCGGCCGGTGCTTGTAGTAGAGAGGATCCCCATAGGGGACGATGGTGTTCAGGCCGTCATTGCCGCCGAACCACTCGAAGACAACGAGAATTTTGCCGCTCGGATTCGCAGCAACGCTGCGGCTTGCCTGGGAAAATACCGGTGGCACGGGCCCGATGCCACCAAACAGGCCGAGACCGATGCCACCGGCGCCAAGGCGCAGCATGTCCCGGCGGGAAACGTTGATTTCCTTCAACGGATTCTTCGTGATCATGAGGCCTCCCTCAGGAAATGAGGGAAGTATACCTCGACAGCGGTGACGGAGTTACTCATTGTCGCCGGGGTACGAGCGTAGGGAGTTTCATGAACAGAGGTACGCAATTCCCATGATTTCCTCCAGGTTTACACGATGATGCACGACGGCAACCTGAGTTTTGGGGACAGACCCCGAACTCGAATCGCAGAGTTTCGGATTCCCGTTGATCGATCTCGTGTGCCTTCCGTTGGAGATTCGCGGGACCTTAGCTACTAGACGAGCAACACGTTCCATTCGCCATTACTGAACGCTACCCAATGAAGTTCAGCCAGGGTCGCGCCTTTTTCGCGGCAGATCTGTCGCAGATGAAAAGAAGGAACGAACTGTGTGGGGGTAGGGTCCTAATTTGAATGTATGCGACTGGCAAGCTCTCAGCGTCTGCGGTTTCATTTCCGCGAGCGTCGGGAAGAAAATGGGACTGAGCGTCGATTCCTTAGCGCAACCGGCCGAACTTGGGTGCTCTGCGTTGCTCATCCATCGCCCGGTTGATTGTCCGGTAGTGGCTTGCATAAGATTCATCTCATGACGGTCGACGCCGACCAGCCCTACGCTCTGAAGGCCTCTGAAGAAGTGAGCCGCAGGCGTGCGCGCTTGACTTTGCCACATATAGCGCCTCTCATTCGCTACACCGAGAGCATCGTGACGAGAATGCGGGGCGAGTGTGAGATTCCCCCGTTTCGATCCCTGTGACGGCGGGACAAAGGCACAGGTTCTGTTCCTCCTAGAAGCGCCCGGGCGCAAAGCCATAGGCAGCGGCTTCGTTTCGAGGAACAACCCCGACCCATCGGCAAGAATGATGTGCATGACGCTTGCAGCCGCGGGCATCGCCAGAACTGTCACGCTACTTTGGAATGTGGTGCCTTGGTACGTTGGTAGCGAATCGGCGATCAGGGGTGTGAACGGGAGGGATATAGCCGCCGCTATGCCGTTCCTGAGCGAATTAGTTGAGCTGTTACCGAATCTCAGGGCGACCGTGCTTGTCGGGCAGAAGGCTCAGCGTATCGAGTCGGATCTTGCACAACTGACATGCGCCCGGCTATTCAGGAGCCCTCACCCGAGCCAGCGAGTCATGAATCGCTGGCCGGAGCGGCGCACTGAAATGCTGAACATCTCTGAGAATCCCGCGTCCACCGTGAAAAGGCCTGATAAGATCCCCGAACCGACAGCTGCCCGGAAAACCGTCGTGGCAGCTGAGCGGCAACCCTTCTCGGCAAGGAGGCAGGATGATCGGCTTTAGACCGCAAGAAATGGTCCTCTTGTTTATCGTGGCAAGCTTCTGGTTGATTCCCATTGGTGCAGCCATCTGGGCGATCGTTACTCTGAAACAGATTCGAAGCGCCCAAAAGGCGACGCTCCGGCAACTGGACAATATCGAGCAACTACTCGGGCACAGCGCAGGAGACAGCCTCGGTTAGCCACACGTGGCGCGCCCCCGCGCGAGTGACAGTTTTGGGGACAGCCCCCGTAGTCTTGGGGACAGACCCCGAACTCGAATCGCGGAGTTTCGGATTCCCGGTGACGTTGATCGATCTCGTGTGCCTTCCGTTGGAGATTCGCGGGACGTTAGCTAGTTTCTGTCCTGAAATTCAGAAGTGATTGAGTCGTCATGGTTTAGGCGCTGCATCGGCTCTCATTTCCGGCGGCGGGCCGCGGCCTTTTGCTGGGATTTTGCGTTTTTCGGGCCAATTTTGGCCGATTCGTCGGCCTTGCGGCGCTCGCGCAACCGCAAGCGCGACAACTCCAGCGCCAGGTCGATCCACTCATCGACCAGATCCCGGAGCCGGCGATAGGTCTCCAGTTGCCTGCAACAGATCTCGGCTTACCTGGACAGGCATCCGCAACTGAGCAAAACTGTCGAGGACCAACTTCAGAAGGGCCTGAAGAATCCCAGGACCGGCCGCCGCGGACTGACCGGGGCGCAAGTATTGCGGTACGAATTTAAATTCAACGTCCCGTACGATCCCGAGATCTTCAAGCGCAAACCATCTCTTGACGAGGGTCCGAACGGTTGGAAGCTAAGACCATCTGAGCTACAACTGCTGCCTCGCCGTGCACCGGAGCAGTGAAAAGCGCTGCGGGGGAAGTAAGGGCTTCAATGTGAGGGACGAACTCTTCGATTCCACAGGGCCGACCCGTGCAGACTCGTCACCGCGTGGATGCGCGTGGTCTCGAGACTTTCCTCGAAGCTCATCGGCGGGAGCACTGATGGAATTCTCTTCGCCAGCATCGTTTTGCCGGACCCTGGGGGCCTACCATGAGACTGTTGTGGACACTATCCGGGCGCCTTGACTAATGTTGAGTCTCGACCCGGTTCAATAATGCAAAACGAGATCGACATCCTTAGAGATGTTTCTGAAAAGCTCACTGCGGCAGGTATTTCTTTCATGCTGACTGGATCGGTGGCACTGAGCTACTACGCCATGCCGCGGATGACACGAGATATCGATATCGTCGTTGGGCTCGGTCGCGGCGATGTCCAAAAGATTTGTGAGTTGTTCGGGACCGAGTACTACGTCGCTGAGGAAGCCGTGACTGACGCGATCCGGCGGGAATCCATGTTTAACATCATCCATTTCGAAAGCGTCATCAAAGTAGACTTGATCCTGCTCAAGAAGACGCCGTTTGCCATCTCGGCGTTCGCCAGGAGAACGAATCTAGCTTTGGGTGATTTTCAGACGAGTGTTATTAGCCGTGAGGATCTGATTCTATCCAAGCTCGCATGGGCCAGGGACTCCGGTTCAGAGATGCAGCTTCGCGACGTTCGCAATCTCCTGTCGGCGGATTGTGACTTCGAGTATCTTCGACATTGGGCCGAGGATTTGTCCGTGGGGGAGACGTTGGAGTCGCTCCTAGACACCCATGAATGACACATCACCTGAAATCGAACGGATGGTTCGTGAACTGATGAGCAGGCACTCCGGCGCCGAACGTATGAGGATGGCAGCTCAGATGTTCGATGCGGCGCGATCGCTGGTGCTGGCTTCGTTCTCACCCGGGTTGTCCGATATCGAAGTGAAGGAGCTGCTTTGCGAAAGGTTCTATCGCGGTGAAGTCGATACCGCCGCTTTTTCGCGGGCATTGCGCCTCCTGCAGCGCTCGCGCGGTTAGTTCAGCGCGGTGTGCGGATGACGCCTACGAATATCTGCCTGGCGTCGGCGTTATGGAATCCGAGAGTTCCCGTCCCCCAGCACATTGATCGACGGCAGATCGCCAGTCGGAGCTTTGATTATGAACCGCTGTCCGGCGGGTGAAGCAGCGTATTGGGCCGGGATGTTGAACCCCTGCGACGGTGGCCGCATGGCGGCTGTACGATGACCAAACCCAACCTGCAGTTTTTTACGCTGGTTTCTCTGCCGATAACGCAAACGTATCGCTCCCTTGATGATCGTCAACTGTTCCGCATTGGTGCAGGCGCGATAATCATCTTCGGTGGCCGCTGGGAAGGCAGGTCCCTGCAGCAGGTCGAGGTGGTCACTCCGGGAGGGCTTTGGGTGGCCACCGGGACGCCTTCGTGCCAGGCGCTGTTCGTCTCGCGGGAATCGACGTCCGCGAGGATTCCTTAGGCGACTCCGCGAAAATCGGGTCTACTCTCTGTTTCTCCGCGAAATTGTGATTAACGGCCGGCTGTGCCTGACCGTTAATCACGTAATCGCCAGCAAGTCGCCTTCCTGTATGAAGAGCGGCTTGTCGAGAAGCAGGAGGCCGCGGCCGAAACACAGGCGAACGCGGAAACACCTTGCCGTCGTTTCCTCACCCGACTTGTTTCGCATGCGAACGGAAGACTGCGGGTGCGCTCGGAGCCATTCTGCGAATGAATCGCGCTCTTCCGGCTTTGCATGGTGAACAAGGACCGCCACGGTCCTGCCGTTGAGAGCGAATACCTCCAACACGGCGACGCGAATACTCTGGCGAAAGCGAGGGAGTGCAAGGAAACCTGATAAAAACACGCGTCGGCTGACTTTCATTTCTTCTCCTTTAAACGTTTGGAGCCGGCTGCAATAAACCCGATAGGTCGCGCTGCCGGAGCAGGCGTCCTCATAAGCTGCCGAATCGCATCAAAGATGACCTGAAACTGGTCGTCGCAGTTTGCCTCCAGCTCATCGATCCGCCGTGACAGGTCGGCATATTCCTGAATGGCCGCTCGCATTTGAACGAACGCGCGCACGACATAGAGGCTGGCCTGGATCGCCGAAGGGCTGTTCAAAACAGTGGCGAGCATGATGGCGCCGTGTTCGGTGAAAACATGCGGCGGATGTTTGATATTGGCGCCTCTGTTCAAGGTCGCAATTTGCGACCTTGAACAGACGATGGTTTTCGCCTCGTCCAGCGTGAGTTCGAAGGCGAAGTCCTGTGGGAATCGTTTTAGGTTGCGCTTGCGTTGCTCGTTGAGGCGTTTTGTCGTCACGCCGTAGAGCTTTGCCAGATCGCGGTCGAGCATGACGCGGTGACCGCGGACAACGAGGATCTGTTCCTGGATTCGGGTCGTGCGTGCAACGTCGCGTTTTGCGACCTTGAACTTGACGGGTTTTCGTGCCAATCGCGCTCCTTTCATGCCAACAGGTTCCGGTCCAGAGTTCGGTACTGGACGGCCTCTGAAAGATGTTTCGGGGCGATGTCGTCGTCTCCGGCAAGGTCCGCTATCGTGCGGGCCACCTTGAGAATGCGATCGTAGCCGCGGGCGGAAAAGCCGAGTTTCGTGACGGCGTTTTCCATGATCGCTTCGCATTCTGTCGAGAGGATGCAGTACTTGCGCAGCTGACGCGGCCCCATCTGGGCGTTGGTATAGATGCCCTCGTCGAAGAAGCGGCGCAATTGAAGATTGCGGGCGGCGACAACGCGCATGCGGATGATCTCGGAGGATTCGGGCAGGCGCGCGTTCGAGAGTTCTTTGTAGGGGACGGCGGGAACATCGATTTGAATGTCGATGCGGTCCATCAGGGGCCCCGAAATTTTCGACATGTAGCGCTGGATCTGCGGGGGTGTACAGAAACAATCGCGGCGAAAGTCGTTGGCAAACCCGCAAGGGCAGGGGTTGCTGGCCGCCACGAGAACGAACGCCGCGGGAAAGGTCAGCGTCATCTGGGCGCGAGCAATGGTCACGCGGCGTTCTTCCAGCGGCTGCCGCATGACCTCCAGAACGTTGCGAGGGAACTCCGGCAACTCATCGAGGAACAGCACGCCGTTGTGCGCCATGCTGACTTCTCCCGGGCGTGGGATACTGCCTCCACCTACAAGTCCGGCATCGGAAATCGTGTGGTGCGGATGACGGAAGGGGCGCTCGGTGATCAAGCCCGTTCCTGACGGAAGCAGACCCGTCACCGAGTGGATGCGCGTGGTCTCGAGACTTTCCTCGAAACTCATTGGAGGCAGCACCGATGGAATTCTCTTCGCCAGCATCGTTTTGCCGGACCCTGGGGGGCCAACCATCAGCACGTTGTGGCCTCCGGCCATCGCCACTTCGACGGCCCGCTTGGCATGAAACTGCCCGCGGACATCGCGAAAGTCCTCGCCACGGGGTGTCGTCGCCGCAGCGGTCTGGGGCGGTTCGATACGAAAAGCCTGCGGCGATCGGTTACCGTTGATGAAATCGACGACTTCCGTGATCGTTCGCATGGCGTGAACCTCGATTCCACCGACGACGGCCGCCTCGCGCGCGTTGCCGGCAGCGACAACGAGACAGGGAATCTTCTTTTCGCGGGCCAGCATCGCGATCGAGAGCACGCCTCGAACCGGCCGCAGCTTGCCATCGAGCGAAAGCTCGCCCGCAAACAAATAGTCGGAAAGATCCTGTTTGCTCAGAAACCCCTGGCCGCCGAGAATGGCCACGGCCAGAGGCAGGTCGAAAGCCGACCCCTCTTTCTTGACGTCCGCCGGAGCAAGATTGACTGTGATTTTTTGAAACGGAAAGGAGAATCCACTATTGCGAACCGCGGCAATCACACGACTGCGGGATTCGCGGACAGCAGTATCGGGCAAGCCGACAATATAGAACTCGCCGTTGACGCCGCCGTTTCCGGCGGTGATGTTGACTTCGACATCGACGAGATGAGCTTCGATGCCATAAACAGAAGCACTCCGAGTTTTGAAAAGCATGGGATTGGATTGTGAACAGGGTGGGACAACCAAAGGGCGAAGCCAGTCTATCCACAAGCGCCCGCCGGATCAAGCACGCGTTGCGGCTTTCTTCGACAGCTGGTATAAACGTCTGCAACGATTCGAATAGAAGGAATAGGAGGGACAGCCCCGGAATATCTGTCTTCAGGGAAGCCCCCTGAAACCGGACATTTCATTTGCTACCGACATGTCGAATTTCAGGATTTGCTTCCAGTGTGCACAACGGTCTATAAGTACGAATCGGTGGGCCGCTGAGGCCTGTTTTTGATTGATAGAACACCAGTCAAGTTAACAAAGGGGATGGTCATGAAACTGAATTCCATTCGTCAGGCAGGCGTCTGGGCGGAAGTGTTGGCGCTGTGCTTTGTCGCCCTGGCAGGCGTGCCGGCTGCGCATGCAGAAGACAAGATGACGGCGCAGTCGTTGATCGACCGCCAGTTGATCCTCGATCAGATCACACGTTACTACTACAACTTCGGGAAAGCGGAGCGACAGAGCGAAGAGAGTTTCTATGCCGAGGACGGAGAGCTCGATTCTCGGTACGAGGCACTACAAGGGCAGGGAAGGCATCAAGCAGGCTTACAATCGGGCTCCCGCGGCCCCCGCGGCTGGTGCGGCGCCTGCCGCCGCCCCTGCGCCCCCACGAGAGAGGACCGCTTTCAACGTGGCGATCGAGAATCCACTGATCATCGTGCACGGCGACACGGCCACTTCACAGGTCATTTTCACCGAGTATCGGCAGGACAAAGTGGGCGATCCGATGAAGATGACGACGCAGGGAAAGGAATACGCCACCTGGGTCAAAGTCAAGGGCCAGTGGCTCTACAAGACCCGTCAAATCGCCAGCGGCAGTAACCCGCCGGAAGGCTGGACAGACTAAGCACCGGCGCGTTGTCCTGCTCTGTATTGGTGACGTTGATCGAATTGGCTCGACCGAATTCGATCAACGTCACCGCCTGAGGCTCTGCAAGGCGCGCCAGATCTGCGTGCACATCTGCGGCTTACGGGTACCGCCGCATGAGGTCCTTCTCCAGAAGTTTCCGCACAATTGCGCCTGAATAGAAGGGACAGACTCAAGATCTGTGTTTTCGGACTCGTCGCACTACACTAGCCATATCTCTATTCCCGAATTTCAAAGCTTGCGCACCTCGTGACAATCATCAGAGCAGGGCTGATTTCGGCGGGATGGGGATTATCGGACTTCGAACGTCTCGAGGGCCTTAAGGCTTCGATCAAAGGATAAGGTGGTATGGCATCCCAAAGCGCTGTTCCGGCGTCCGATCAGGCAATCCGCGAAGTCCGCCTTACTGTTCCGATAGTCCTCAAGCGCAGCTTCGATGGAAGGCTTGTCTTCCAGCCGGAAATGGCCTGTATGCAGGATCGTGTCGAACAGCGTCGTAATGTCTTCCTTCGTATGGTCATAAACGGCACTCAGGATCCAGGCGAGCTCGCAGAGTACGACGTGGTTGATATACAGGAGATCGCCGGAGCGAATTGCCGCCTGAATGAACTGAGCTGCGCGCTTCGATTGAAGCGGATCGTCGTCCCTCAGATACCGGGCCAGAATATTGGTGTCGAGCGCCTTCATTTTTTCTGAACGCGCTTCCGAAGTGCAATTGCCCGTTCTTCCGGGTTGTACGGCTTCATGCCCTTCCGCTTCAACATTCCTTTCAGGTCGAGCACATGAATGTTCGAGGCTTTGAGGGTGACCGTTCCGTTGTCGGCGTTGAGTTTGAAGTCCAGTCTGTCCCCCGGCTTCAGCTTGAGGAATTCCCGGACTTCGCGCGGAATCGTTGTCTGTCCTTTACTTGTCAGAGTTCCTGTGGGCAAATCCAACTCCTTTCACGATACCCAGTGTAAGGAACTCAAAGGATGTAAGCAACTGCCGATCTAAGACCTGGAAGAGCAGAAACCAGGCGGATATGGACGCGCCGTGAATAGAGTCCAGCACGAACATTCCCGGTGCGATCGGGTTGCCGCCTGCGGCCTTGCCGTAGAGGTAGAAGGAGTGAAATCCCCAGAACGTGAGGAGAACAAAGACGGCGGCGGAGATGCTGTAGAAGTATCGGTCGAGTTTCATTTCGCTCAGGTTTGAAAGATTTGGTCTGCGAGGAACTCGGCATCGGTTCCCGCCCGGTCTTCCTGGTGATTGGTCAGAACCAGGAGCCGGATCGGATGGTCCGAGATTCGTCCGATTTCTTTCCGCAACGCATCGTAGTAGCCGGGCAGCTTGCCGTCCACTACGATCGATCCGTTCGCGCTCAGGCGCAGCAGGGAATTGGCCCCGCCTCCGGAATACATGTAGAGACCTGTCTTGATCAGATGGCCGGCAAGCTCGTCCGTATCCTGAGCCGGTTGACCGAAGCTGGCGGCGCACATCAAGAGGAGGAAAGCCGGGACGATCGTCTTATGGGTTGCCATACTAGTTACCGTTTTTAGTGAAGGCGAAGAACTTGCCTGTCGTCAAACTTCCCGTCATTCCTGGAAAGCCAAGGTGCACATAGCCTGAGCCCCAGTACACGACGCCGTTGACCACTGTCGCGCCGGCGTTTACCGAGACTCCCGAGGCGAAACTCCAGAGCGTTTGTCCGGTGGCGGCATCCAGGGCAAGCATTGTGGGGGCGTTTGGATCGCTCGCCATGGAACTCGCATACACGACGCCGTTGGCGACGGTCATGGGACCGATGTCAATGGCGCCGTTGGGGTCCGGCACCTGCCAAAGGATCGCGCCGGTTGCCGGGTCCAGTGCCGACCAGGAACCCGCGGAACCACTGGGGGTGGGTATGCCGAAAATATTGGCGTTCTGAACATAAATCCGCGTGCCATCGGAGGCCGAGCCCCACTCCATGCCACCGATGACGGAACCCGGGGCTACCTGCGTATGCCAGAGCTCAACGCCTGTGTCCGGATCGAGCGCAAAGTAGATGCCGCTTTTCTGCCCGGCGCCGAGGATGGTCTTCGGGCCTGTCTGCGTCTGATAGGTGATGAGGTTCGGAGCTGAGCCGAAATCGCAGTCGGGGCCGGGGCTGGGTGGGCATTGCGGGCCGATTGGAAATCCATACAGGGGCAAAAGGCAGTCGCCGTTGAAGGAGTCGCTGCCGTCCATGACGAACGGTTGATTCCAGGTGACGAGCTTGTTGGCCCATTTGATGCTGCCCGTGTACAGATTCAGCGCCACGACGGAATTGACATGGTTGTCGGGCGAGGTGCAACTCGCTTCGCTGCCGCCCCCGGCAAGACATTGCCCGTAGGTCATGGCCGGATTGCTCGACGGAGCCGCGTCGAAAGGAGCGCGGTAGTTGTTGCCGGTGCTGGCGAACACCGTGCCGCGAGCTTCGTCCACCACCATGGGCTGGCTTAAGAATGACCGGGTCTTCGATCCGCTGCGACCGGACCCGCGTTTTCGTGAGCTCCAGAAGAAGCTGGGATTCGAGGGACGTTGACCCGTCTCCGGCCAATCGGGATTGAGAGTCCTCAAGAGTCAAAAGAAAGACGGACTAGTGAAGAACGGGACCGTTTCGTTTATCGGTTTGACGGGTTTGAGCTTCGGGTGCCGCAGCGCAAGCTCTTCAGGCAGGGCGTCGAAGGGGAGCTTAAAAATACACGTGTAGGGGGATCTTCGGGGACATCCTCGTGATCGAGTCGTTTTTTCGTAACTCTTCGGCTCTACGCCCATGCGCGAAGCTGTCCGTTTAATGCGATCGAGATGTTCCGGGGTCGCAATCGAGGGAACCTCCCAGAATTCTCTGTTCCTGGAGCGCTGAGATTTCTACACTGATCGGATGGCGGCTACGGCTCAGCTTCCCGCGAACGACCCTCTCGCCCTTGATCTCCGGAGTGCCATACACACCGGCAATGTCGCAGCCCTCAAGCAGTTGCTCGGCGCCAATCCGTCCCTGGTCAACGCCTGGATCGGCAAGTCCGGTGGAGGGCCGCAAACGCCGGTGCTTATTGCGGTCGACTGGCCGGGACACTTTCCCGATGTCGCGCAAACCATCGCCGTGCTCGCAGCGGCCGGTGCGGACGTGAATGTGCACTACCCCCCTCAACGAAGGGATCCGAACTGCAGGGAAACGCCGCTGCACCAGGCGGCAAGCAGCAACGACGTTGCCGCCATCGACGCCCTGTTGGACGCGGGCGCGGACGTCAACGCCCCGGGCGCCATCTTCACCAGCGGCGGCCCTCTCTCCGACGCCGTCATCTTCGCCAACTGGAACGCGGCTCGCCGGCTGGTGGAGCGCGGCGCGCGGGTCGAATGGTGGCAGGCGGCGGCACTCGGCATGGTCGACGTGATGCGCACGCGATGGGACGAACTGCCGCCGCCGTCGCGTGATGAGATCACGCGCGCACTCTGGCACGCGTGCCGGGCGGGGCAGCGGGCAACTGCCGAACTCCTGCTAGAGCGCGAAGGCGATCCACACTGGCTCGGCTGGGATGGAAAAACGCCTATCCGGTGCGCCGAGGAATCCGGAAACGCCGACTTCGTCGCCTGGCTGCGAAGCCGCATCTCTACCGGGCCGGCTTCCGGCTTTCCGCGTTAGACGACTTATTTGGACAGTAGGCAAAAATACACGTGTAGAGTCGCGGAATCGAGCAGGCTGGAGCAAGCACGGCTTGTGCTCCGTTCAACATCCGGCCATGGTACGATTTCTTCGTGCGCCATCTTGCAACCGCCTGGGCGTTACTTCGCTTTTATGGCCGAATCATTCCTGGCGACTGGTTCCGGCGTTTGCCCTTCCTGCCGGTTCCGCCGCGGGACTATCTGCGTTGGAGACTCCAGACAGCCTACGGAAAGGGCCGTCCGCCCCTCGGGACACTGGTCCGCGACGTGTGGCAATTCGGGGCCTGGCTGCGCGATTTTCCGAGCGTTCCCGACCGGACTTCCTGATGCGGCGAGTCAAACACTCCGTCGCCGTGCTTATTCGAAACGGAGATCGGATTCTCGCTCTTCGGCGGCAGGACGATGATGATGAACTGCCCGGCATCTGGGGACTTCCTGCCGGGAGCTATCGAGCCGGGGAAACGCTGGAAGACCTGATTCGCAGAATCGGCCGCGACAAGCTGGCCGTCGGCTTGACCCCAAAGCGCAGGATCGCCGGAGACGCCCAGGATCGGGAACGCTATCGCCTGGAAATGGAGCTCTGGGAGGCGGAGATGGAGGGGGCGCCCGCGGCGGGCGAATGGAAATGGACGACTCAGGAAACGCTGGTGCACGGCAACGAACAGGGTTCTCTGTGCTGCCGCCTCGCGCTTTCAAACCCAGTCCATTCCCGGGCTGATATTTCTAGAAATTCAGCCGCACGCCGATCTGAACCTGGCGCGGATCAAAAGCAGAGGTGAACCCCAGAGGCTGGCTTGGGCCGGCATCTTTCCGGCCCGTGACCGCAAACGGCGGAGCCATCAGCCCTACGGTGTTGTTCACGCTGCGATAATTCAACCGGTTGAAAACATTGAATGCCTCGCCGATCATCTCCATCCTTGCACGGTCTCCTATCGACAGGCGTCGCGTGAGCCGGAAGTCCATGGTCCAGAAGCCCGGACCTTTGCCCGTATTGCGCCCCGCAAAGGGCGGACGATCCGTCGTGGCATGGAAGTCCTGGTTCAGATCAGTTCCCACCAGCAGATTAAAAGGGTGGCCGCTATTGGCCCGAAAGATCGGGGTCACAGCAAATCCAAGCAAGTCATCGGCCGTGGCGTAAGCCACCACCTTGTGCCGCTCATCGAAGGAGGACAGCGCGCGCTCGGCCCTCAGGTTGAGCTGGTCATTCGGCTGAAAATCCGAGTTGAAATCGACGACCTCATCGATCGCCTTACTCCAGGTGTAGTTGGCGTCAACACGGATCCGCTTTCCCAATCCGCCCTGAATTTCGAGAGTCATGCCGTGGTAAAAGGAACGGCCGGTGGATTCGTAGACGTTGTCCTGGACCAGCGAGACGTCCTTGAAAAGTTGCGGGTCGCGCACCGCCAGATTCCACACCCGAATCCCCAGCGCCGCATCTGTCGCAACGGGCAGCAGGTTCTGGTCGCGCGCCCGGAGTATTCGAAGACCGCGGACAAACAGGTAGTTGATGTCGAACCTGAAGTTCTGCCGGATCGCCCGTTCTATCCCGAGGCTCGCCTGTTCGGTATAAGCACTGGCAAAATCCGGAGAGCTTCGGAACAGGACCGAAAGGGGCGGCCGCGTATCGACGCTGGCCGTGATGCCGAACTGGGCAAGATCGGACAGGCCGATGGCCCGTGTCGGTGTCGGCAGGGTGATCACGCCCTGGGCGAGCAGCGTCTGATAAATGTTCGGCGCCCTTTGCGCTCCAGGTGTACGGGCCGACGTGAGGACTTGCGCGATTTGCCGCTTGCCGCCGACTTCTCCAAGCGCGTTCGCAATATGAACGACGGCATAGTTTGTGGGCGCGAAGAAGATGCCGAATCCCCCGCGTACCGTCGTGCGGTGATCGCTGAACACGTCCCAGGCGAAGCCCACCCTGGGAGCCACATTGTTCCTGTCTGTTGGAATCGGATCCCGGAGATCGTCCAGTTCGTAGCGTACGCCCAGATCGATCATGAGGTTCCTTTGGACGTGCCACCGGTCTTCGAAATACGCGCCGGTGTAGGGCTCCGTGGATGTCACGGTGGGATTTCCAAATGACATCTGGAAGGTTTGTGCAATCCCCAGGTTGAACGCCTGAACGGCGGTGATTGTCGTGGAACTCAATGCCGGGTCAAGGACTGATCCCGGCAGGGCGCCGAAATTAAACCGGCCCGGAAAGAAAATATGGGCTTCGGCATAGTTGCCATGAATCAGAAGGTCGCCGCCGATTTTCATCAGGTGGTTGCCACGGCTCAGGCTGAGATTTTCGCGAAACTGCCGACGCCGCCAGAGCAGCCGGCTGGGCAGCAGGGCATCGCCGTTGAAATAGCCGAACCCGTTGATGTTGATCTCCGGCCCGAAACGGTCCGCGGAATTCACCAGGTAATCGCTGTAGTTGTATTGGTAGTGAAATTGGTTCACCGCGCGCGAGCTGAACGTTTTCGTCCAACCCAAAATTCCGGTGTGATCCAGCTTGCGCGTATCGATGGCCCGCGATGCTCCGAGCAGGGCTCTGACATTTGGATTCGATTCATGGATAACCGCAGTGTTGTACCTGAACATGAATTGGCTGGAGTTGCTCCGTTGATGGTCCAGGCGCACCGAGAACTTGTAGTCCGTGCTGTGGTAGGGGAATACGCCGCTGTTGGCGCTGAACAGACTCCTTGTCCGGTCCGACGCGGTCAGGGCCGCGCGGAGGCCTGCTTCAGTTCCCGGCGCCAGCGTGGCAAGAATCGCCTCCTGCTGTGGCGTCGGCGTGAAGATGGTGTCATCCGTGAGCACGGAAACGGCGTTGGATTCGTCGCGGTCCAGTCCTTCGAACGCGGCAAAGAAGAAACTCCGATCGGCTGTGATCGGGCCGCCCAGTGTTGCTCCGAATTGCTGCCTGTCCGCCGCCGGCTTCACACGTCGCAGCTTTCCGTTTTCGAACCGGGTCGCGAAGGGATCGGCGGCATCCAGCTTGTCGTGCCGGAAGAAGCCATAGACAGACCCGTGGAGCGCATTTGTTCCCGATCTTGAAATGATGTTGATCGTTCCACCGCTGGCGCCTCCCAGTTCAACCGAGTAGTTGGATCGGTTGATCTGAAACTCCTGAACCGCGTCCTGACTCAAGGTGGGTCTTACCCCGCCGCCGGGGTCGTTGGCTTCACCCCCGTCGACGGAGACGGAATTTCCCCGCCCGTTGTTTCCATAGAAAGAAAGCCCGCTGTGACCGGCTTGTGGAGGACGGTAGTCATTCGCGTCCGCCAGAGCGTCGGAATCCGCGACGCCTGGCATCAGCAGGCTGTAGGTGAGATAGTTCCGCTTGTCGATCGGAAGCTGCTGAATGGATTCTCCGGTAATCGTGTTCGACTGTTGAGAACGCTCCGGCTCACCCAGCGAACGGACATCCTGAACCAGGACGGTGGTGCCGATCGCGCTTAGCGTCAGATCGAAATCGATCACCGTCGTCTGCCCGACCGTCAGCGCCAGCGACTTCGACTCCGGGTTGAATCCTGGCAAACTCGCGCTCAAGTCGTAAACGTCGGGACGCAGGGAAAGAACCCGATAGCTGCCAGTATCACTGGTTGTTACCGAGGTCATTTGCCCCGTGCTGCGGTTCCTGAGTTGGATTGTTGCGGAGGGGACCGCCGCCCCACCGGGATCTCTGACGATTCCACGGATTTCTCCGGTCGAGATGCCCGACTGTGGCGCGGCGTCCAGGGAAACGCACAGAAGCAGGATCAGAAGGGATGGAATTGGTGCTTTCATATGCACTCCACTCGGGTGAAACCAGGCGATGGTTAGCAGGTGGGCCGCAACAAAAGCAAGAGCCGCGTCAGCTTATGAGTTCGTTTTTCGCCAGGGACGGTAGCGGAAAAAGCGAGCTTGACGCGGCTCTCGAAGGAATTCCTTCAACTGCAAGAGTAGAGAGCCCATCGTCGAAGGAAAATACAAAGAAGTTACAGGAAAGATTCAGCACTCCCAGGAAAGCAGCAGGCTCCCCCAGGTAAACCCTGCTCCGAAGCTGGCCAGAAGCACCTTGTCGCCACGTTTAATCCTTTTGCTTTCAGCTGCTTCCGACAGGCAGATGGGGATCGTCGCCGCGGTCGTATTGGCGCATCGGTCGATGTTCAGGGCGACACGGGAGGGGTCCAGTTTCATCCGATCCACGGCGGCCTGAATGATCCGCAGGTTCGCCTGGTGCGGAACGTAGAGCTTGATGTCTTTTGAATCTATTGAGTTTTTATCAAGAATTTCTTGAGAGATATCGGCCATTCCCCGCACCGCGTACTTGAAGACGTTCCTTCCGTCCTGGACGATGTAATGCATCTTCTTCTCGACGGTTTCAGCGGTTGCAGGATTCAGGCTGCCGCCGGCCGGCATGTAGAGAAACTGGCCTCCGGCGCCGTCCGACCGGAGGATGAAATCCATGATGCCTGTCTCGCCGGGCTCGGCAGGCTCGAGAAGCACGGCTCCGGCACCGTCACCGAACAGCACGCAAGTGGCTCGATCGTCAGGGTTCATGATCGAAGTCATGACATCGGCGCCGATCACCAGCACCTTCCGGTGTGCACCCGTCGAAATGAACTGTGCCCCGGTCGCCAACGCGTAGATAAAGCCGGAGCAAGCCCCCGAAAGGTCGAAGCCCCAGGCATTCTTTGCGCCGATCTTGTTCTGCACCAGGCAGGCGCTGGACGGGAAGAACATGTCGGGGGTGACTGTGGCGACGATGATGAGGTCGATTTCGGAGGCGTCAATCCGGCGCTGGGCCAGCAGCAGCTTCGTCGCTTCGGTGGCGAGGTCGCTGGTACCCGTGCCTTTCTCCACCCATCGGCGTTCCCGTATGCCGGTCCGCTCGAAGATCCACTGGTCCGAGGTTTCCAGGGTCTTCTCAAAATCCTTGTTGGTAACGCGGCGTTCCGGCAGGTAATGGCTGACAGCAGTAATCTTCGTTCGGAGTAAGTTCAATAGGAATCCTTATAAGTCGCGTTCAAAACGACGAAATCTAGCATAGTCCCCCACGTGATACAATCGCGGTGCCTCGCCGCAATCGTTCAGAGTACAATTTGCTGCGAATTTTACAGGAGCGCATTCATTCATGGCAGGATACGACGCGAAAAAAGCCAATCCCACATCGATCATCCCGGAGGCGCCTGCGAAGATAACTCGCAAGAAAAAGAAGCCGAAGGAGATTGCTGTCGTCATTCCGGACAACTGTACCGGTTGCGAAGCCTGCGTGAGCTTTTGCCCCGTGGACTGTATCGAGCCTACGCCTCGCGATATGTCGAATGGAATCAACGTCATCGTTCCCAACGTCCAGATCCGCTTCGACGAATGCATCGGGTGCAAGATCTGCGTCAACGTGTGTGAGCGCATGGCGTGGGATGCCATTGAAATGTGGCCGGCCGACAAGGTCGAAGAATTTTTCGGAATCAAGCTGCACGACAAGTATGAAGACGCGGTTGCGGCCCACGAAGGCTCGCCGAATGGGGGGACGCCACACTAGTCGAGGTCCTTCATGTTCTAAGTGTCGTGATAGCGGCCTTCGGCGACAACCGCAGCCGTGGAAGTCAGTTTCAGACGGCCGTTTTCCGGCCATTCCACCACCAGTTTTCCGGCTTTCGAATAAACCGTAACGCGCCGCCCCGTTTTACCGTTGAGGATGGCGGCCACGGCAGCACCGCAGGAGCCCGTTCCGGAAGCGTAACTCACTCCGACGCCGCGCTCCCAGAAAGCGACGCGGAGTTCCTTATCGTTGAGAACCTGGATGAATTCCACATTCGTTCGATTCGGAAAGGCCGGATCGTTTTCGAGCAGGGGCCCGAGCCGCCCGACCGTTTCGTCGTGCAACTCTGTCACAAACAGCGAGCAATGAGGATTTCCCGTGGCGCACAGGCTGATGCGGATCTCTTCTCCACCAACCCTGAACGGATGGTTGACCACACGGTCCATCGGCCGTTCGGGAATGAAGGGGATTTCAGCGGGCTTCAATGCCGGAACTCCCATATCCGCTTCATATTCGGCCCCGACTCGAGTCAGCGAGTAGAGGCCCGAAATGGTGCCGAGCTCGATCCGAGGCTGGTCCCAGTGGCCCGAATCCATCAGGTAGGCAGCCACGCACCGCAGACCATTGCCGGAGCATTCGGCCTCTCCGCCATCCTGGTTGAAGATGCGGAGGTCGAAAGCGCTGCCGTTGCGCACCCAGTAGATCACGCCGTCCGCGCCGACTCCAAAGTGCCGATCGCAGATGGACCGGGCCAGACCGGAGTACTTGTGCTGTGGAACTGCGGCCTGTTCGACAAGAATGAAATCGTTGCCGAGCGCGGTCGTTTTTACGAAATCAATCACAGATCCTCGACATAGACTTTTTCGGCATTGGCCTCCAGGGTGGCTCGAATTTCGGGGCTGATTCCGAGGGCCCGGATCCGCCGAATCGCGAAAACTCCCGCCGCAAAGATCACCGTGCCCAGAATGCCGGCCTCCGGCCCGTATGCGCCCCCGAGAATAGTCTCCGAGCCCGAGACGTGTGTCGTCACCAGCGACGCCGTCTGGATGCCGGAAACCGGGTAACCCAGAATGACGGACAGCCCGGCATTCCAGCCAAAGTGAATGCCGTAAGGAAACCAGAGGGATCGCGTCTTCAAGTAAGCCAGTGCCAGCATGATTCCGGCGAGGATCGTATTCAGGACGCTGAGTACGGTTGCTCCCGGGTTCCTCCAGTGGAGCAGTCCAAACAGAGAGGATATCAGGAGCGTCGAGCCCCAGGGGCCGAGACCCTTCATCAACACTTGAAAGGGATAGCCGCGGAAGACCAGCTCTTCATTCACGGCCGACAGCGCGAGCACGGCGAGAGTGAAGAGGATGGCGCGGCCTGCCGCCCCCGAACCGCTCCACTCCAGGCTGACAGCGCCGAATAGAAACGAACCGGATAGAGTGATGGCGAGCATGCCTCCGGCGATGGCGAGTCCAACTGCAAAGTCCTTCAACCAGTGTTCGTGGATCGCGACGCCGAACGCGGCAACGGGGCTTTGGTCCACCAGCCGCGCCATGATCAGCAGCGCGCCCGCAGAAGGTACAAACAGGACGACGGCGTTGAGCGCGAGCAGCCGGATGTCGGTTCGCGATGTCTCGAACAATTCCGGATAGAACCAGCTCGCAGCCGCGCCCACGGCGATTCCGGTGACAATGAACAGGCCGATGAGCAGCACGGAATAGGCCAGAAACTTCCACAGGCCCCGAACCGCAAATGAAGAATCGGAGAAGGCCGGCAGCAGGCCCACTAAAGATATTTCCTCAGCAGGATCTGCAATCTTGCCTTGCTCTCGGCCGGCGCGTTCTTCAGGTCGGTGAGAATCGCAAACTGAAGCGCCGTTCCGCACTTGCACGTTCGCTCCACGGGAAGGCGCTTCACGGCGGCCCGAATAACCTTTTGGGCGTTCTCGCTGTTTTTGTGAAGGTTGCTGACGATATCCGCAACGGTGACGGAATCGTGCTCGGGGTGCCAGCAGTCGTAATCGGTGACCAGAGCGATCGTCGTGTAGCAGATCTCGGCCTCTCGCGCGAGCTTGGCTTCCTGCAGGTTCGTCATGCCGATCAGGTCCATGCCCCAGCTGCGGTAAGTATTGGATTCGGCGATGGTGGAAAATTGCGGGCCTTCCATGCAGACATAGGTTCCTCCGCGCTTGATCGGCACGCCGGAATCCTTTCCCGACTCTTCGATCACGTCGGCCAGCACATGGCAGATGGGATCGCCGAAGCTGACATGGACGACGATCCCGTTGCCGAAAAAAGTCGAAATGCGCGTCTTGGTTCGGTCGTAGAACTGATCGGGCAAGACGATGTCCAGGGGATGGAGTTCTTCTTTCAAGGAACCCACGGCGCTCGCAGACAGAATCCATTCGACGCCAAGCTGCTTGAACCCGTAGATATTGGCGCGGAAGTTGAGTTCCGACGGAAGGATCGTGTGATTCCGATTGTGCCGGGCCAGGAACGCGACCCGTCGTGCCTTCGAGAGTGCCGACTCGGTATGCGTCGGATGGCTTTCCAAACGGTGTATCGACCTCGACTTCTTCGATATCCGTCAGACCCTCCATCTGATACAGCCCGCTGCCGCCGATAATGCCGATCCGGATGTTCATTCACCATGCTCGACTAGCTCCAATAGTACTCCGTGCGTCCATGCCGGGTGAACAAATGCGATCTTGGTATTGGCGCGCCGCGCCGCGGCGTCGCATCGACCAGCCGGACGCCCGCCTCTTTCAAACGTTCCAGGGCCTGTTCGATATCGTCGACGCAACGGCGATATGGTGGATGCCTTCGCCGCGTTTGGTCATGAATTTCTCGATCGGGCGACTCGGGGTCGAAGTGGGTTCCAGCAGCTCGATACGGCTTTCGCCGATGTGAAGCATGGCAACGCGAACGCCCTGATCGTCCACCTGATCGTAGCCGGGGACCGTCGAGGCCAAGGCCCCTTCGTAAAGCTTTACTGCCTCGGCGATCGACTTCACGGCGATGCCGATATGATCGATTTTCGCTGAACCACAAATTCCGGATGATCCAGCCATGCGAATACGGCCTCTGGCGGTGCAATCCTGTCGAGAATGTCATCAAGCGCTTCCCTCGGGAAAGCCCGGTTGATCGCGTTCTGGACGGCGCTTTCCCGGAGCAGGGAGGTCAGGCGATCGCGGGCCGCTTCTTTTTTTCGCAGCAGGCGGTGTGCGCTGGTGGAGAGCCGAACGAACGAAGTCGTCGATCTGTGTTTTCAGTTCCTCGATGCCGCTGCCCTGCGGTCGCGATGGTCTTCACGATAGGCGGAACCCAGCCGTCGGCGCGATGCGCCAGCGACAGCAGCGCCAGAATGGCCCGCTCCATCTTCTCGACGCCCGGCCGGTCGCATTTATTGATCACGAAGATGTCGCCGATTTCCATGATGCCCGGCTTTCAGCGCCTGAACGTCGTCGCCCATGCCGGGAACGAGCACGACAATCGAAACGTCGGCGAGCTTGACGATATCGATTTCGTCCTGTCCGACGCCGACGGTCTCGACAATAATCGGGTTCTCGTCCGGCCGCATCCAGCACCGTAACGACGTCCGCGGTGGCCGCCGCAAGACCGCCCAGATGATCCGCGCGTAGCCATACTGCGAATGTAAATGCCGGGATCCATCGCCCGGCGTCTGCATCCGGATGCGGTCGCCGAGAATTGCGCCGCCGGTGAATGGGCTGCTCGGATCCACAGCAACGATTCCGACCAGCATGGCTCTCGCTGCCGGTATGCTGATGCGAGGCGATCCACCAGCGTACTTTTGCCCGAACCCGGGCTGCCCGTAATGCCGATCATCTGGGCCTTCCGGTAAGAGGGAACAGTTGCTGCAGAAGCGTCAGACTTTCGGCCGACCGGTTCTCGACCTGGGTAATGACGCGGGCCAGGGCGCGCGTATCGCCGTTGAAGAAGTCCTGTGGCACACGGGTCATTATCCACGGTTTCGCCGATATGCACTCCCCTTTCAACAGTTCCCGCGCGATCACCAGCCGCTGAATTTCGCTTGTTCCTTCGCCGATCGTGCAGAGTTTGACGTCCCGATAGAATTTTTCGGCAGGATAATCTTTGATGTACCCGTAGCCTCCGTGAATCTGCACGCATTCATTGGCGACGCGAACGGCGACTTCGCTCGCATGGAGCTTCGCCATCGAGGATTCCAGCGGTCGTCTTCATTCCCCTGGTCCTTCATCCAGGCTGCACGCTGGGTCAGCAATCGCGCGCAGTCGATTTCGGTCGCCATGTCGGCAAGCTTGAACTGGATTGCCTGGAATGCGGCGATGGTTTTGCCGAATTGTTTCCGCTGCTTGCGAGTAGTTCAGTGCGGCTTCATAGGCTCCCTGAGCCATGCCCAGCGCGAGTGCGGCGATGCTGATGCGTCCGCCGTCGAGGATCGTTAAGGCGTCGACGAAGCCGTGTCCGGCCTCTCCCAGCAGGTTCTCTCTGGGGATCCGGCAGTCGTCGAAGATCACCGTCGACGTGTCGCTCGCGCTAAGGCCCAGCTTGTTTTCCTTTTTTCCGGCAGAGAACCCCGGCGTTCCCTTTTCCACGATGAAGGCGGAAATGCCGTGGTGGCCGGCCGGTTTGTCGGTCACCGCCATCGCGACGCAGATGTCGCCGTAGGTTCCGTGTGTCGTGAACGTCTTCTGGCCGTTAAGGACCCAGTGATCGCCGTCGAGGCGCGCGGTCGTTTGAGTGCCTCCCGCGTCGCTGCCGGCTTCGGGCTCGGTCAGGCTCCACGCCCCGATCTTCTCTCCTTTGGCCAGCGGCACGACGAATCGCTTCTTCTGGTCTTCGGTGCCGAAGGTGGAGATGTGGCCGGTGCAGAGCGAATTGTGGGCGGCGACGGAAATGCCGACGGAACCGTCAACGCGAGACAACTCCTCGACGATCGCCACATATTCCATGTAGCCGAGTCCGGCGCCTCCGTATTCCTGGGGAACCAGGATTCCCAGGAAGCCAAGTTCGCCCGAGACGCGAAAGGATTTCGCGCGGGAAGAGCTGTTTCTCGTCCCATTCCATGACATGGGGACGGATTTCTTTTTCTGCGAATTCGCGGGCGACGCGGCGTATTTCGAGCAGTTCGTCAGATTGAATGAAGTCCATAGGCCTTCCACCGGGGAGGCGCGGGATACCACACTCTAGTGTAGTGTCCAGGAATTAGCTGGGCAGTTCTCCCGGCGGAACAGCGCCGGCTTCGTTGTCGCTCCTCAGTCACAATGAATGAGCATCGCTCCTTCGTCGCTCCTAGAATCCGACGCCGTTGCGCTCGGAATAACTGCCCAGCTAATTCCTGGACACCACACTAGGTGCTGGGATCGATCATCGTCCAGGTCATATCGCAATCCCCGCACCGGTACTTGTGTTCGGGTGATCCAATGCTGTCAATGCGAATAAAGGAGGACGAGCAATAAGGGCAGTAGTTGATTGCGCAATCCGGCCTGGAAGAGTCTCCGGTGCGCGACTTGAACTCTTCGATGGAGGACAGCAGCGTCTCCACAATCATCGTCTGGCTGCGCTTCCATTCAGGATTCGGCGCCCAGGATACCTCGATGGCGGTCGGCACCCAACCGTGCGGAATCGCCTCGGCGTCCGGTCCGCCTGAATAACTGAGCAAACAATCGACGCGAATATCCGTGCCCGCAACTTTGGTGTCCAGGATTCGAAGAAGTTCTCGCAGGCGGCCCAGCCCGGTCGCCCCCAGAACGTTGATTTCAAGCCACAGGGTGTCTTCCAGCTTGTGGCCCGCGCAGCATCCTTCGATGCGCATCCACGAAAAGCGGCTCAGCTCTTTAAGCACCGGCCGCAGTACTTTGTCGGCTTTGCTCAGAATGTCGGAGTTGGACATGTGTTGAGGATAACACGATGCCTGTGGTTAGATGTGGACGAGGTTTGCGGATGCTGGATTGGACCGGCGAGCGCTTTGTGCCCTGGGCCAAAGAAGCGGCTGTCGCCTACGAACACCTTCATCGTTACATGTGGGCATCGACGCTGGTCAGGGGCAAGCGCGTCCTGGACCTTGCCTCCGGCGAGGGCTATGGCGCAAACCTGCTCGCCCGTCATGCTTCCTACGTCTGCGGCGTGGATATCGATGAAGCGGCGGTGCAGCACGCCACGGAAAAGTATCGGGAACCCAACCTGCAGTTCCTGAAGGGATCCGTCACCGCCGTCCCGATTTCCGAGGCCCGGAGTTTCGACGTGATCGTGTGTTTCGAAGCCATTGAACACATCGAAGAACACGACGCTCTGCTCGGCGAAGTCAAGCGGCTGCTGAAGGACGATGGATTGTTTGTCGTGTCCACCCCGAACAAGGACGTTTATGACCCGGGCGGTGAGACTTCCAACCCCTTTCACGTCAAAGAGCTCACCTTCTATGAATTCAACACGCTTCTGACGAGGCATTTTTCAAGCGTCGGCTACCTCGGCCAGCGACTGCACCCCGCCTCCAGTCTTTGGCCCCTCGGCGTCTCCTGCGGGAACATCGTGCGCGAGTTCGTCGTGGGGCGTGGGGAGAAAGAGTTCTCTGAGATTTCCTCCGAAGAGCGCGTGCCCCGGTATTTCGTCGGCATTGCTTCTGATGCGCCGGGCACTCTTCAGCCCGGCAGCGTGCTTCTGGACCATTCCGATGAGCTCACCGACCTCGTCAATGAGAAGGATCGGGATCTGCGCGAGACAAAGGCGTCCGCAGAGAGCGCCAAACTGTGGTTGGAGCGACAACTCGACGAACGCAGCGAAGCGCTGGCCTGGCGCGGAACCCAGGTCGAGCAATTGAGCAGGGATCTGGACTGGGTGCGGGCCTGCAACCAGGACATGGAGCGGACAATCGCCGCCAGAGATCAAGCTCTCGCCTGGAGAGCCACGCAGGTAAACGAATTGGAGCAGACTTTGGAAGCCCAGAAGCCGGAGCTTCAGGAACTGGCGGAAATCCGCGTCAGCCGTGGCTGGAGAATGGTGCTGAAGTTGCGCGGAGTAAGAGATCGGATAAGTGGGATTTTCGGGAAGTGACCCAGGACTATGCCGAGTAGTGGTCCCAGCCGCGAGGTTGAATAACCGATTCCCCGGATGTGTTGTCGACGAGCAGGATCCGATGCTCGCCGGTTGACGGCACTATTTCTCCAATCGGTGTAACCCGGATTCCCTCGATCACGTCCGGAAGCTCTGGCGCCACGATAATCAACTCGTATTCTTCACCGCCATGTAGCGCTTCGGTTTCGCCGGCCCCCTCCGCCCTGGGCAGCCGATCCTGATGGATTCTTGCCGACACTCCTGATTCGCTCAGGATATGAGCCAGGTCGGTTGAAAGACCATCGCTGATATCGATCATGGCGTGAGCCCGATCGGAGACGGCGGCGCCGACACCGTGGCGGGGTGTGGGGTACAGATGGCGTTTCACGGAAGGGTCAGAGACGTTTCCGGATTGGAGCTGACGCAGGCCTATGGTGGAAGCGCCAAGCGTCCCGGTCACGTAGATCTTGTCGCCGGGCCGCGCCCCTGACCGCCGTATTGCCGTTCCGGTGCGAATTCTGCCGATCATGGCCACGTCGGCGAAAATGGATTTCGCGGAGGAGGTGTCTCCGCCGACGAGGCTGACGTGGAAGTCCCGGCAGGCTTGTTGCACCCCGGTATAGAATCCATCCGCCCAATCCAGTTCCAGGTCCGCCGGCGCCGCCAGAGAGATAACGAAAAACATGGGAATGCCGCCCATCGCGCCGACGTCACTGACATTGACGGCGACGCACTTGTAGCCGATGGAGTCGGGGGGATGCAGTCTGCGGATGAAGTGGGTGTCTTCAACCATCAGGTCGGAACAGAAAACGACGGAGTGGCCTGGAGGCAGCTCGACAAGCGCGGCGTCATCCCCGATTCCGAGGATGGCTTCCGGGCTTTGAAATCGCTCGCGAATCCGCCGAATCAGTGCGCCTTCGCCGAATTCGCCGAGCCGCATCAGGGGTGAACCGAACTTCGCAGTGGACGCGCGCGCTTCGATGGAGTTGTGGGTTGTGCGGTCCTGGGTTTGTATTCGACCAGGGCGGCCTTGAAAACATCGCGAACGTCGTCGGCCAGGATGAACTTCATGTCCTTGCGGATGTCTTCATTGATGTCTTCCAGGTCCCGCTTGTTCAAGGCGGGAAGTATGACGGTGCGAATTTTCGCCCGGTGCGCCGCCAGCACCTTTTCCTTGATGCCTCCGACGGGCAGCACTTCTCCGCGGAGCGTAATCTCTCCGGTCATTGCGATTTTCCGATGAACGGCCTTTCCTGTCAGCAGGGACAGGATCGCCGTTGCCATCGTCACGCCGGCAGAGGGCCCGTCCTTGGGGATTGCCCCTTCGGGGACGTGGATGTGAATATCGCTTTTCGCGAAGAAGTCTTCTTTGATTCCGAACTCGCGGGCGTTGGTCCTGGCGAAGCTGATTGCCGCCTGGGCGGATTCCTTCATCACGTCGCCGAGTTGGCCGGTAAGGGTCAGGGTACCGCGGCCTCGCATTGCCGTCGCTTCGATAAAGAGAATGTCGCCGCCGACCGGGGTCCACGCCAGTCCGGTCGCGACTCCGACCTGATCGCGCTTCAGCAGTTCATCCTGGAAGATTTTCGGCCTGCCCAGGAAATGATCCAGATTGTCGGTGTGGATCTTTCGCACCTTCTGTTCTCCGGAAGCGACCTGTTTGGCAACCTTCCGGCAAACAGCGGCAATCTCGCGCTCCAGGTTCCGCAGTCCCGCTTCCTGGGTGTACTGGTTGATGATGGCGCGCACGCCGTCATCGGTGAACTGGATCTGGCTTTTGGTCAGACCGTGTTCCGCGATCTGTTTCGGAATGAGGTGGCGTTTGGCGATTTCAAGCTTCTCCTGCTCGGTGTAGCCCGTCAGCTGGATGATCTCCATGCGATCCCGGAACGCCGGCTGGATCGGATCGAGCATATTTGCCGTGGTGACGAACATCACATTCGAGAGATCGAACGGGACGTTGAGGTAGTTGTCGCGAAACGCGTGATTCTGTTCCGGGTCGAGCACTTCAAGCAGCGCCGATGAAGGATCGCCCCGGAAGTCCGAGCCGATCTTGTCGACTTCGTCGAGCATGAACACCGGGTTGTTGCTTCCGGCCTGATGGATGCTCTGGACGACGCGTCCGGGCATGGCGCCGACGTAGGTGCGCCGGTGTCCCCGAATTTCGGCTTCGTCGTGTACGCCGCCAAGACTCATGCGCACGAACTTGCGCCCGAGCGACCGTGCAATGGATTTGCCCAGTGACGTCTTGCCGACTCCCGGGGGGCCGACAAAGCAGAGGATGGGGCCCTTCGTGTCGTGTTTCAGTTTGCGCACGGCGAGGTGCTCGATGATGCGTTCTTTGATTTTTCCGAGGCCGTAATGGTCCTCATCCAGGATCTTTTCCGCCTTTTTCAAATCGAGATTGTCTTTCGTGGATTTCGACCACGGGAGGCTGACCATCCAGTCGAGATAGTTTCGGATGGTGGCGGTTTCAGCGGCGTCCGGATGCATCCGTTCGAGTCGGCCAACCTGCCGCTCGCACTCCTCCGCGGCTTCGGTGGGCAGCTTCGCTTTCTTGATTTTCTGCCGGTATGTTTCGATTTCCTCCTGCAGTTCGTTGCCTTCACCCAACTCCTGCTGAATGGCTTTCATCTGCTGCCGCAAATAAAATTCCCGCTGGCTCTTGTCGATTTCTCCCCGCGCCTGAGACGTGATGTCGTTCTGGACTTCGAGAACTTCAAGCTCTTTGGTCAGCAGTTGGTGCACCTGGCGAAGCCGCTCGGTCGGTTCCACGAGTTCGAGGACTTCCTGCGCTCTGGCGACCTTCAGGTCGAGGTTGGAAGCCACGAGATCCGCCAGGCGACCCGGGTCGCTGAGGCTCGAAACGATGGCGACCAGATCCTGCGAAAGGTTCTTGCCGAGACTTACCGATTTCTCGACCGCCGATTTCACATTCCGGATGAGCGCCTCAAGCTCGATGGAGTCGGGAACGGCTTCGGTCTCCGGCTTTGGATGGACCTTCGCCACCAGATACGGTTGCGATTCGTCGAAGTGCTCCACTTTGCGCCCGCGAGAATCCCTGCACCAGAATGCGGACGCGGCCGTCGGGCAACTTTAACATCCGCATGATGACCGAGACGGTTCCGAAGTCGTGTAGATCGGCGGGCTTCGGGCTCGTCCACGCTGGAGTCTTTCTGCGCGACCAGCATAATCATGCGGTTTTCGGCGAGAGACTGATCGACGGCCTTCGTCGGACCGCTCCCGGTTTACGAACAGAGGAACGATCATGTAGGGAAACACAACCGTGTCCGGCAGCGGCAAAACGGGCAATGTGTCCGGAATCTTGAGTTCCTGGTCGTCCTTGTCCGGTTGAGACGGTTCGGTTTTGATCAGTTCCATGCTCATAGTGCCTGTTATATGGGAATTCTACCCTCGTGCCACCCCTACTCGATGGGGATCGTGTTTTGCGCTTTCTCCGGGGGCAGCTTAGGCAAATGGATTTTCATCAGGCCATTCCGCATCTCGGCCCTGGCCTGTTTATGATCGATGGGAATTCCGATCGCGATTTCCCTTCGGAACGGGCCGTAACTGCGTTCGACACAAAGATATCCGCCGTTGCCCGCATCGGTCTGCTGGCGCTTATGGCCGGAAATGGTGAGCACGTTATCTTTCCAGGACAGAGTGATGTCCCGACGGTCGACTCCCGGCATCTCGACCAGGATGACGACCTCTCCGGGGCGCTCGAAGACGTCGATGTGCGGCAAGTACATGTTATTCCCGGCCTTTTAGAAGGTCTTTCAGTTCGCTCATGAATTCCTGCACGTCCTTGAAGTCGAGATAGACAGAGGCGAACCGGACGTAGGCAACTTTATCCAGGTTCTTGAGCTCGTTCATAATCATTTCGCCGAGGGTGACGGTGGAGACCTCGCGTTCGCTGGAATCCTGAACCATCACCTCGGCTTTGTCGGCAATGCTCTCGAGCTGGGACATGGATACCGGGCGCTTCTCGCACGCTTTCAATACTCCCGCCAGGACTTTCTGGCGATCAAAACGTTCGCGCCGGCCGTCTTTCTTGACCACCATATACGGAATTTCGTCGATGCGCTCATAGCTGGTGAAGCGGCGCTTGCATTTCAGGCACTGGCGCCGGCGGCGGATCACTTCGCCTTCCTTGCTTTCCCTCGAATCGACGACTTTGTCTTGAATGTGCGCGCAAAAGGGACATTTCATACGACTTCGGACTCAGGTTTGGGGATGGTCCCTTTCAGCTCGCGCAGGGACATTCCCTGCATGAGCATGTAGATCGCCGCAACGGCGAGGGTGGGCACATAGCTCGACCACGGTGGCGATCAACGACGTCGCGATGGCCTGCTCCTTGGGGATCTGAAAGAGCGTCATCATTCCGAAAATATAGCCGGCCTGAAATCCGCCGCCTATCCCGGGGACCTGGGCAATCGATCCGATGCCGGCGCCAACCATCACCAGGGTCGCCGCGCCCAGGGAGAACTCGAAATTCATCCCTAGCAGCAGGGCCCAGAATTGCAGCGCGATCACGATCCATAACACGCCGGATTGCAGGATCACCCAGGAAAAGCTTCTCCTGTTCTGCAGGAAGGCCAGGCCCTGAGCGAAGTGATTGACCCACGAAGCCACGCGGCGAAACGGGATAAGTTTGACGATTCTGCCGGCGTTTGTCCGGATGATAATCAGGGCGATCATGGCTCCTGCGGCAGTCGCCGCGACGATCCAAGCCGCTTTCTTCAAAACCCTCAGGGTGTTTTCCGAGTCGGCGGGAACCTCGATGACCACCAGCGCCACGGCGAACAGCGATGTCAACATGATCAGGTCCAGAAAGCGCTCAACAATGATGGTCGCGATGGATCCGCTCATCGGCACGTTTTCGCGTCGAGCCAGCCACACCGGCCTTGCCACTTCTCCCGCTCTTCCCAGACCGTAAATCGCCGCAAAGCCTACAATCGTGACCGCGAACAGGGGCGTGATACGTATGCGTTTCAGGGGTGCCAGAAGGACGTGCCAGCGGATCGCACGGATCCAGTAGGCGACGAAAGTCAGGAGGACAGACGCAAGGAGCCATGCCGTCTTCAAATCGGAAAGGCTGTTGAGGAACAGGTTCCAATTGAAGTCCCAACCTGACGCCCGATAGGCTACAATGGCGACGATTGCGCACAAAGCCAACAAAAACAACAACTTCCGGCTCATAGCCACGGATTATCTCAGAAAGGTTTCCGAATTGGTGAAACATTTGTGGGCTGCATCTCGTTCATCCAATTGTGGAAGCGGAGTTTGATCGTTGGATAGGACCGACGCCGAACTGATAGAAAAGTGCCGCGCCGGGGACCGCGAGGCCTGGGAAGTCATCGTTCAGCGGCGGCACTCGAGAATCTACAATCTGGCTTACCGCTTCACAGGGCGTTTTGATGAAGCTGAAGATCTGACTCAGGAGGTTTTCTTGAAAGTGTATCGGACACTCCATTCCTATCGGCCCGAATCGGGCGCGCTGGAAACCTGGATAGTCCGAGTTGCGCGCAATCACTTCATCGATCACTACCGCAAGTACAAGACCGAGCGAAGACAGACAGGCGCCCTCGAAGAGCACCACGAAGGCGCCGTCTCTTCGACTGTTCGCGTCGAAACGCCGGGCCAGGCCCTCGACCGGAAGGAAGCCACGGATCGTGTTCATCGCCTGCTCGCCCTGTTGCCGGAAGATCAGCGCGAGGCTGTAGTCTTAAGAGATCTTGAAGAGATGGCCTATGAAGAGATCGCCGCCCTTCTCAAGCTACCGATAGGTACCGTAAAATCCCGCATCAATCGGGGCCGGATCGAACTGGCGCGGCTGGTGCGCGCAGGAGCTGTATGAACTGCAAGTATTGCGAAGACCATCTGTCCGACTATCTGGAGAATGCGCTCGAGACCCGCGCCGGCGAAGACGTCCGCGGCGCGATGGACTTCCATTTCCAGTCCTGCTCCGCCTGCTCCGAATTGCTGGAGGGAGTGAGGGGCATTATTCAGTGGGGCAGAGAATTCCCTTCGCAGCTTCCTCCCGAATGGCTTTCCACGCGCATCGTGGCGAACACGCCGCAAGTCGTGCGGGTCACCCTGCGCATCACATGGAAGGACTGGGTCCGGTCTGCATGGAGAACGGTCAGCGAGCCGAGGTTCGCGCTGGCCTTGTTGACATCCACGCTGATGATTGGCTGGCTCGGGAGCACCGCAGGCATTACCGCCTCGGATCTGTCGATTGTCCGGAGCCCTTCTGCAATCTATTACGGTATTGAAGGCTGGGCAAACCGCATCTATGGCGATGCCGTCCGGAACTATTACAGCTCCCCTATCGTTAACACCATTCAATGCCAGATTCATTCGCGGATCGAACAGTTTAGGGAGAACTCCTGATGACTTGTGCCAACCACGCCGAAGTAGAGAATTCAGCGTTCTGTATCAAGTGTGGCAAGCCGCTTTGCGCCCAGTGCGCGCGGCAGGTGCAGGGGAGCATCTATTGTGAAGACTGTCTTGCCGAAAACGTAAACGCCAGGACCGAGAAGAGGGAGACGCGCAAGGCGGGCGGGAACAGCCCTGAAGCCGCATTCATTCTTGGGCTGATTCCCGGTGTGGGCGCAATCTACAACGCCGAATTCTTCAAAGCGGCGTTCCACGTCCTGATCTTTGCCACCCTGATGACGATTGCCGACAACGCCAGGGATCCGGCGGGAGTTTTCCTCCACCTGTTCGCATTTGGGTTCTGGGTCTACATGCCCTTCGAGGCCTACTACACGGCGAAGAAGCGGAAGCTGGCCCTCGAAGGCATCGATCTCGAAACGCCATTCGATCGCGTGAACGAGGAGATGAGCCGGGTAAAAGACAAGGAACTGTGGGGCGGCGTTGTACTCGTGGTTATCGGCGCCCTGTTCCTGCTCGACAACTTCGATATCGTTCGCCTGTCCGAGATCATGAGGTTGTGGCCGGCCCTGTTGATTCTGGGAGGCGTCTTTCTGATTCGCCGCTTCAAGGAAGGGAACAGGGAGTGACGGGCCCGCTGATATTGATCGTGCTCGGGGCGCTGCTGTTGCTGAGAAACCTCTATCCGGACGTCTATCCGTTTACCCGGGTCTGGCCCGTGATTCTTATCGTTATCGGGATTGCCAAGCTCCTGGAAGGACTTGTGCATCGCAGCCGAGGTGGTGACGAGCCGCCTTCAGGAAAGGAGTCGGAATGAGCCGCCCTCGCAGCGCCGGAAGTTTTTTTTGGGGCCTGGTACTGATCGCCGCAGGCTCGATTTTCCTCTTGAAGAACCTTGGATATGAGGTTCCGGTCTGGACTGGTATCGCTCGCTACTGGCCTGTCCTGCTTATTGTCTGGGGCTTCATCAAGCTGATCGATTATGCGCGCTGGAAACGGGCCGGGGAGCCCGGCCCCCTGTTCGGGGCCGGTGAAGTCGTCCTGCTGATTATCGTGATCATGGCAGGTACGGCGCTCACTGCCGCGGCGAACATGAGTCCGGATTTCGCTTCCCTGTTCGAGATGGCAAACATCGATCTCTGGGATATCACGGGAAACTCGTACCACTTCAGCGAACACTATGAAAAGGAGGTCCCAGGCGCGTCATCCATTGAGATCATTAATCGATACGGGAGCGTGGATGTGACGCCTGCGGAGACGGATCGCATCATCGTTGACGTGGACAAGACCGTCATCGCCTCGAACGAAACCGAAGCCGGCGACTTCTCACAGGACTTCACCTATTCCATTGTGCAGGAGGGCAGCCGCTACAGGGTCATCTCCAACCTTAATCGCGACGAAAACAGGATTCGCGGCCGGCGCTTCAAGACATCTTTAACCGTGAAGGTGCCGAAGCATTCGGCCATCGTGCTGGACAACCGCAATGGGGCGACCGACGTTTCCGGGCTTACAGGCGACCAGAGAATCACCAGCGCCTTCGGCAAGGTGACGCTGCACCAGATTGATGGAACGGTGAACGTTACGAACAGAAATGACAATGTGACCGTTGACGACATTTCGGGTTCGACGACTGTTGTCAACGAGTTTGGAAATGTCGAGGCCAGGAAAATCGGGGGCACTCTGGAAATCCGGCACCGCAATGGAAATATCGATATCGAGGAAGCGGGGGATACCCGGGTCACGGTATCCTTCGGTTCGTTCCGGGCAAAGGATATTCAGGGTTCCCTGAACGTTTCCGCCCGTAACACTTCCGTCGGCGCATCGCGAGTCAGGGATGACGTCACGGTGGACAACCAGTTTGAGTCGGTTGAACTCCAGGACATCCAGGGCGGCGCCAAAGTGACGAATAGAAATGGCAATGTCGACATCCGCTACCTCCAGCCTCCACGCAAGGATATTCAGATAAGCTCGCAGTTCGGGGATGTCACGCTGGTCCTTCCCGCCTCGTCGGCTTTCTCAATCGACGCAAGAACGCGCTTCGCTTCTGTATCTTCGGATTTCCCGGAGTTGACGCAGCGCGAAGACCGCGACCGCAACACGATGACAGGGCAGGTCGGTTCAGGCGGCCCCGATATTCGCATCGATAACCGAAACGGCAGCATCCGCATCGAAAAATAGGAGGAGAGACGTGTACTGCACCAACTGTGGTATCGACCTCGGCCCCACCGCGAACTTCTGCAGCAGCTGCGGGAGTTCCCTCAGCGGTGTGCCGGCGCCTCCCAGGGAGTCGCGTGACTGGAATTTCCACGTCAATGTTCTGGCCTGGCTCGTCATCGCCCATGCGGCGCTGGTCGGCATTATTGGAATCGCGGTGATGTTCGGAGGTTTATTGGCTCGGAAGCTGGTCGCGGAAAACCCGAGTCTTCTGGATCACGCCGATCCGAAATCCATTCCGCCTCCCGAAGTTTTCGTTACGATCATCGGCCCGATCACCCTGCTGATTGGCCTGATCTTTATGTTGATCGCCTTGCCGTCCATCGCCGCGGGGATCGGTTTGCTGCGCTATCGAACCTGGGGCCGCGTGCTGATGCTGGTGCTGTCTTTCTTGAGGTTGCTGGAGTTTCCTTTCGGTACGGCCACCGCCATCTATTCCTTCTGGGTGCTTCTGTCCGACGAAGGCAAACGCTTCTACGCCCGGAAGTCCGCCCAGGCGGAAGCTTGACCTTTTGCCCTTTTCTGATGATGGCGTCGCATCGGGATTGCGTCTGCTCCCCAACTCAAAGAGAATGTCGGAGTTCGATTGCAGCGGTTTGAGAGTAGAATGCCGTTGACTCGAACACTGGAATTAAACTTCCCGAGGAGAAGGTGATGAGAAACGATGACGATCTCGACCTGGGATTGGATTTTGATGCGGACCCGGACCCCGAATCAGACGCGGACGATTCGGAGGTCCTGATCATCGAGGACGAGCCGATAACGGTAGGCTTTTCCGAAACGATCATCGAGTTTGATGAGCCCGATGACGCCGCTGTTCCTGCGGCGCCGGCTCCGCCTCGTCCCAAGCCGAGCAGGCCCGCGGCTGGAGGTTCTGCAAAGTCCAGCGTGAAGAAGAAGGCGGCCAAGCCTGCGAAGGCGAAGAAGGTCGCGAAGAAGAAGGCGGCCAAGCCTGCGCGCAAAGCTGCGAAGACTTCCGCGCGTGCCGGTGCAAAGAAGACCGTCGCGAAGAAGAAAGCGGCAAAGCCGGCAAAGAAGGCGGCCAAGGCGAAGAAAAAGCCTGCAGTGAGCGCTAAAAAGAAGACCGCGAAGAAAAAGAAATAGGTGGGAGAAGCCGGAGGGTGTTCTGCTGATTCTGCGGCTTTCCCCTCCGGCGTCTTTGCCGGGTTCTGTCCACGTTGCCGTCGTCTTTGTCCATCCCGACGGCTGCGGGCCTAACCTCGATCCGTTATGAGAATTCTGCGGTCGCTATTCCCGAAAACCCCGGCGGTCGACTGCGCGATGGCCTCCGCCAGGTCTCTGGAATCTGAGGAATCTCGACGCGTTCTGCAGCGCGTCGCCGAACTCGCTCCGTGGTTTCACAACTACGAGATCGCAAAGGGAGTGTGGACCAATCCGGACGGCGCCGGCCCCGGCCCGGATTACCCTGCGCGGCGTTGGGCGCATCTGGAATCCTGGTTTAAGGAAGTGACGGGGAGAAGCTGCCTGGACGTGGGGTGCAGTTCGGGATTTTTCTCCCTCAAAGCAAGGGAACTTGGCGCCGCTTTCGTTCTTGGCGTCGATAGCGGCGAGCAGGTTCGCGCAACAGAACAGGCCAGGTTCGCCGCAACGACACTGAACCTCCAGGCCGATTTTCAAACCATTTCCGTTTACGATCTCCCTCAACTGGGCCGGACGTTTGATGTCGTTCTCTTTATGGGCGTTTTCTATCACCTTCGGCACCCGCTGCTGGCCCTCGAAGCTCTGCGCAAGGTTTGTGGAGGAACTCTGATTCTTCAGACGATTACCACACCCAGCCGAGGGCGTTTAGCCGAACTGCCGGAAGTGTCAAAAGACATTCGACTCAACGTTCCGCAGATGGTCGATCGCCGATTTCCTTCTGCGCAATTCATCGAAGGCGGATTGGGCGGAGATGAGAGTTGCTGGTTTGTACCCAATGTAGAAGGCGTCGCCGCCATGCTGCGATCGTGCGGGTTCAAGCCGGCAGAATTTATCTTTCCAAACGATCAGGAAGTTTTCGTGCGGTGCACGCCGGCCTGACCGCGTCTTCTGAGGCTCGACTAGGCACGCGGTCCGGTGTACTGTGGACAGAGATGGACCGTCTTGGCAGGCAGCTTCAATTCATTCTCGAAATCGACAAGCTCAAAAGCATCTATCGCCGGACCTACCTCGTTGACGGTGAGCGGCATGAGAATTCCGCCGAGCACAGCTGGCATCTTGCGATGCTTGCCGTGGTTTTGGCGGAGCACGCCAATGAACCGCTGGATGTAGCGAAAGTTGTCAGGATGGTCCTCGTCCACGACATCGTTGAAATCGACGCCGGGGATACGTACATCTACGGGGACCAGGGAAACAAAGCCGAGCGCGAAGGTCTGGCGGCAGATCGGATTTTCGGTCTTCTTCCGCCGGATCAGGAGGCCGAATTTCGGGGCTTGTGGGAGGAGTTCGAGTCCGGCTCCACGCCCGAGGCCCGGTTTGCTGCTGCGCTCGACCGCTTCGTTCCCCAGTTGCACAACTATCACACGCAGGGCCGCTCGTGGAAAGAGCACGGAATCACCGCAGAGCGCGTGCTGACACGGAACGAGGAGATGTCTCGGGGGTCGGTCACGCTGTGGGAATGGACGCAGATCCTGATCGAACGTGCGGTTACTGAAGGCTTTCTTCCCCGCCATGAACGTTAGTGTGTGTCCAGGAATTAGCTGGGCAATTCCTGGACACTACACTAACGTTCGCCGACTGAAAAAGAACTTGCGGGCCGTTGCGCCCGTGTTATTCTGCATCCCATGTTTTGCGCCGGTCGTTAAACACCGTCGTTTTGTTTGAACTCAGGAGCCTTCAGGCTGCCTGGAGAGTTTGGATCCGCGACTCGATTCCGTGACCCGGTCCCCTTTCCGCAAGCCCGATCAGAAGTTCCTTTAACCAATTCAGGAAAGTACATGACAAAGAAAGTTTACGTTGGAAACCTCCCCTTCCAGACAACGGAAGATGACCTCAATAATCTGTTTTCACAAGTCGGCCAGGTGGAGTCCGTGAGCATCATCACGGATCGCGATACCGGCCGTTCGAAAGGTTTCGGTTTCGTTTCGATGGACGCCGAGGCTGCCGACAAGGCGATCGCCCAGTTCAACGGAACCGACTTCAATGGCCGCGCCCTCACCGTGAACGAGGCCCGGCCGATGGTGAAGAAAGAAGGATTCTCCAACCGTAACTATCGTTAGTTGCATCGGTTAAGGGACAGGGGCACAATGCCTCTGTCCCCATGAGTCAAAAACAGCAGTTCAGGAACGCGGAGCGCCAGCAGCTCAGCATTCTCACTCCACTCGAAAAGAAAACCCTCAAATGGTTTGCCCAGCGGATGCCCGCCTGGGTGAATTCCGATCACCTCACGCTGCTGGGATTTGTGGGCATGTTCCTGGTGGGCTTGTCTTACTATCTCTCCCGTTACAATCCGAACTTTCTAGTGGTCGCGATTTTTTGTTTTGCGATCAACTGGTTCGGCGACAGCCTCGATGGAACGCTGGCGCGCCATCGCAACAGGCAGCGCCCGCGCTACGGCTTCTACGTGGATCACATCGTGGATGCGTTCGGGATCGCGTTCGTGCTCGCCGGATTTGGCTTGTCGGGTTACATGTCCCCTTCGGTCGCGATGGGATTTCTGATCGCCTACTTCCTCGTCAACATCGAAACCTATCTGGCGACCTACACGTTAGGCGTTTTCAAGCTGTCCTACGGGATCATGGGGCCGACGGAAATGCGGGTTGTCGTGTGCTTCGGCAATCTCGTGCTGCTTGTGAGACCGACCGTTCATATCGCGGGTAACAGTTACCTGCTGGCCGATGTCAGCGGCGTCGTCGGCATGATCGTGCTGGCGGCGATCGCTATCGTGTCTTCGATCAGGAACACCCGGCGTCTTTACAACGAAGAACGTCTGCCGTGAAACCCGGGCTGGCCTCCTGGCTCAGGTTCAATGCGGTCGGCATCATTGGAGTCGGAGTTCAGCTGGCGATCCTGGCGGGGCTCAAGACTGGTCTGGGGTGGTCGGTCCGAGCTTCTACGGTCGTCGCTGTCGAGTTCGCCGTTCTTCATAACTTCGTTTGGCACGAGCGCTGGACCTGGGCCCATCGGAAGCTGGACATTCGCAGCCTGCCAGGCCGGCTGTTGCGCTTCAACGTGTCCAATGGCCTGATTTCGATGGTCGGGAATCTTGTCCTGATGGAGTTGCTCGCCGTGCGGTTGCACCTGAACTACATGGTCTCGAACATGGCGGCGATTATTGCCTGCTCGCTGTTGAACTATCTGGTCAGCGACAGGCTGGTGTTCAAACGCGCCTGATCGCCCGTCTGGTTTTGCGACGCCCAACGATCATGACGGGGCCTGAAAGTAGGGTGGTCAGGTATGGAGTAGGGTTGGAATCCCTGACCACCCCTGCCCCTCTCTTTGGCCGAGAGGGGAACTGGTACGCTCTCCGATCCAATCACACGGTTAAAACAGAATGTCGTTTTTCGGTTTCGCCGCATACGGCGCCGGCTGATCTTGTTCCAAAGCGGGAACGATCACGCCGGGCCGGTTCGCAGACTCCGAAGCTCTCGGCACCGGCTTCTCGCATCCGACCTTTTCGTTAGCGATGATCAGCTCACGGCCATGGTCGCCATAAGCGCAGATAACGAACGTTTGGGTTGCCGCAGCAGGCGGAGCCGGCCGGGTAGCGACGTAGGACAGGCAAAAAGGGACTCCGAACATCAGCAGCCGCACTGCCGTTCGTTTCAGCATGGGACCTCCAGCGTTTTGAGAGCGACGCGGTCCAACTGCGTCATGAGGGTCGCATCGTAGTCAGACGGAGGGGGGGCTCACAATAGTCACACGATGAACAGTTCGTGGATTAGTACTGAAATCGTCTGTACAGGGGCGGTTTGAGGCTGAATTTCTAGGATTTGCCCTTCCAATTCAGGATCACCGTTATCGGCGAATTGGCTTCGGTAAGTGTATTCATGAGGAAATGAGTGCCATTATCGGAAACCACGTACTGCTGGCGGTCGTTGCTGTGAACGGCGCCACCTACCTGGGTGGGAAACAGGGAAACCGGCTTTTCCGGGTGAATGACGCGGCCGTTTGCGCTGAATCGGAGGGGAACCGACATCAACTGGCCGTCCAACGCGATATAGAAAAGCTCGGAATTGCTTCCCCATCGCGGCTGGGCTCCGCCGCCGGTGGAAACCGTCAGGGGCATGGAATCCGTCGCCGCGGGAAACGCCTGGATAAGAATCTCAGAACGCCCCGAGGCCGTCGATTGATAGGCAATCCACTTTCCGTCCGGAGAAAACTCGCCTTCACGCTCTTCAGCCTTGGTCTGTACCACCGGGAAAGGGGTTCCGGGCTTGCCGTTGTCGTCCAGGGGAAGCGCCCAGATGTCATAGCTGGAATCGGGACTCGCATTGCGGTAGAGCAGATAGTGGCCGTCTGGCGACCAACTGGACGCGCTCTTGGGGTCGCCGGTCTTCAGCAGAAGCTGCGTCTCCGAGGTGGAAATCACTCTCACGTAAAGGTCGTATGCGCCATCGCGGTTGGAGCTGAAGGCGATGCGGCGACGATCGGGACTCCAGACGGGGTTGACCTCTCCTGCCGCGTCCAGGGTAAAACGCTCGCGGACGCCCCGCTCCAGTTCCAGCAACCAGATATCGGAATTCCCGTCGACGGTGCGGTACGTCGCGATGTGGCTGCCGTCTGGAGAAAGCGCAGGTCCAAGAACGCCGTTGCCATCGGGTTCGCCGATACGCTCCATCTCCTTGCCGCGACGGTCATACCAGACGAACTGCCGCTGACCACCTCCCGAACCCGTTCGATAAACCATGGAACCCACGTTGGATACCGAAAGCGCTGCCCGGTTCATGGCCGCGTCGATGTTGACCTGATCGTCGATGCGGAACGGTTCGCCGGACAGGGTCATCGAATCCGGATCGAAATTCTGGGCAAAGAGTGCTCCCTGCCTGACGAACAGCAAATGGCGGGAAGCATATTCGGCTGCGGCGTCCGCCTGGAGCAACAGGCGTTTGGGTGCATCTGCGCCCGTCAAATCGCCGACGTAGACGCCGCGTTCATCGCCTGTTCCCGTCGCGAAGTAGATGAAATGGCGGCCGTCCGGCAGGAATCTTGGATGACGGTGGCTGCCGGCGGTAACCTGCGTCTGCGCCGTAGCCGGCCCATCCCCCATTGCCGAAACTCGAAAAATCGGACCGCCGACGTTGGGAGTGAAAAGAATCACGTCGTTGGCGTTCCAAGCGCCGCCACGTCCAGCGGGGGCTTCCGTGAGCACTCGCGGCAAACCTCCATCGATGTCCACGCGCTTCAGAGCGCTGTCGGCAAAGAATCCAATGGAGCGGCTGTTGGGCGACCAGAAAGGGAACAGCGCCCCATCGGTTCCCGCAATCGACTGCTCTGTACCGCTGTCCAGCAAACGCAGCCGTAACTGAGATCGCCCTTCGGAGATGGCAACATAGGCGATTTTCAGTCCGTCCGGGGAGATGGCCAGTGAAGAAGGATCTGCTGTCGGCGGTGTCATCACTTCCAACCGCATTTCCGTGACCGCTTGAGGCGCGGTCTGCCGCAGATTCGGTATTGCCGCTCCGGCCACCAACCCGAGCACCAACAGGAGGCCCGCCCAGATCCACTGCACCCGCCTGCTCCGAGTCGTCGGGGCCATCGGGAGGGTTTCCGGTGCAGGATCCTTGATCGCCGACGATTCAGCCACATCGACCACGAAGGACGGAGGTTCTAGCGGAACTGAAGGTAATCCTTCTTCGTGTCGTTCCAGAACCTCCACCACATTCATACTGCCCGCCTCTTCGACGACGGCTATGAAGCGATAGCCTTTGCGGGGAAGCGTTTCCACCAGTTTTGGATTGTCCGGGTCGTCATCCAGAGCCTCTCGAACTTTCTTGATTGCAGTGTTGACGGCTGTGTCGAATTCCACGATCCGGTCTTCTTCCCAAAGAGCCTTTTGAATTTCGGCGCGAGTGACCAATTCACCTGGTCGGCTGGCAAGAAGGGCGAGCAGCCGGGCCGGTTGATCCTGCAACCGGATCTTTCTGCCGTTCTTTTGCAGTTCGCAGGTGTCCAGATCCAATTCAAAGGAGTGGAACCGCAGTCGGCCCGGCCCCTGTTTTGGGACTGCTTTCATTTGCCGGGCACTGTACACCAGCCTGTATCAAACCTGCAAATTCCAAATCATTGCAATGACTTAGCTGTTCAGATGCGGTACAGACGGTTTTTCAGCGGAGTCAAATCGGGCGACGAAGTAGGTGTGAGCATCCTTCATGGTTGTGTGAATGTCGGTGGCGAGCAGAGCGGCTCCTTTTGCACGGTCCCTCCTTCGATAACCCAACCGGCGTGCCAGAGATTTGAATTCTTCGGAGGATTCCTCGGGAAGGACCAGATCGCTGGCGTCGCCACGGACGATGCGCAGGGCATCGATCAGATTGCGAAGGAACAGATAGGACGAATGCAGGAGCCGGTAATCCGATTCACGCACGATCTGCAGCTGCCTTAGACGATCCAGCGCCTCGAGTGTGGTTGGAACACGGACCGCCGGATGCTCCTTGCCGTTGAGCAGCTGAAGGTACTGAACGGCGTACTCGATGTCGACGATGCCTCCTGCGCTATATTTCACGTTCACCTGCCGGGGTTTGACCAACTCCTCCATCTGACGCCGGCGCATGTGCAAGGCGTTCTCCCAGTCCCACCGTTCGCCGCTATAGGTGAAGGTGTCGCGGTGCGCCTCGACACGACGGCCCAGGTCCGGGTCCCCGGCACACCAACGCAACTTGATCAGTGCCTGCCGTTCGAACGGCGCGGCGTTCCCACTTGCTCTGTAGTACTTCCGGAATTGATCGAAGGATGTGGCCCAGGTTCCGGCGTCTCCGTGAGGCCGGAGCCGAAGGTCGATGTGGAAAACGCCCTTCTCACGCGTTTCGATGAGGTCGACAAGATGATGGACCACCGCTTCATAGAACTCGCTGCCGCCCTCGTCGTCGTATACGAACATGAGCTCGAGATCGGACGCGTAGCCCATTTCCCGTCCTCCGAACTTCCCGAGCGCGACGATTGAGAACGCGTGTTTCGGGGGGCCGAACTTTTCCGCCAGGTGGGCCATGCTGATTCCAGCGGCCTCTTCGATGACGACCTCGGCAAGGTCTGTCAGCGCTTGCGAGAAATCGTGCAATGTCGCATCCGGCCGGAGCAGGTGCTTCACATCGATAAGGAACAACTGGCGGTCCTTGAATGCGTTCAAAATGCCCTTCCTGGCCTCACCCGGAGCTCCACCGAGAGCGGCTCGAAGTTCCTGCTGGAGCGCCGCTTTCCCCGGCGTGTCGGGCGTGGTCTCAATCATCGGCAGGAGTTCCATGAAGTGAATCCGCAGAAAATCGTTCCACAGAAAATCGCTCGAACCCAGCAGGTCGGCGAGCCTGCTCATTCCCTCGCTTCGGGCAAGAAAAGCAATCGTGCGGTCGGGAAACTGGTCTTCGCCAATTTCCACGATCTTGTCGAGGAATTGATCGAAATGGCGCATCGCTTTTGCAGGGTCGGGTGCTTCGGTCAGGAAGTGAGTGAATTGCTTGATCATGCCTACGGCCATGAGCAGCCGATCCTGTTCCGGCCCTTCCTTGATTTTCTTGCCCCACCGATTCGCGATGAAGAACTGATCTTTTGTCTGTCCGGCTTTGCTTCTGATCTTTACTTTGTGAATGTAGACCCCTCGCATCGACAGCGCGTTCGAAATCGCATAAAGGAAGGCGAAGGTGTCTTGAGATTGCACCTCCATTACGGTCCACTCCGGAGAGACCTGGTTGTCAAAGTCCAGAACGACGGGGCCCAGCAGGCCGCTGAGCTCTTCATTCATCGTTTCGATACGTTCGGTCAGAAAGCGATTCAACCGCGCGCGGGCTTCGTCCGTCGCCCCTTCCGCAAGCAGGCGGGCGAGTTTCTGGAGTTCCTGCCTGAATTCGTCCTGCTGGGTCTCGGTAAAGCTCTCCCCCGGCTTGAGCGCTACGCGAAAGAGATCCACGACTTTTGAAGAACGCGACTGTTTGGAAAACGGATAGACATCGCCGGCGCGGATATCCAGAGCGAAAGCCGACAAGAGACCACAGAAGAGCGAAAACTGCGCGAGATAGTCGAAACCGACGATCGTGATGTCGAACTCGTTTTCGCCAAATGCTTCGATGTGGACCTCAGCCCTATGGTCTTCGTCGAGGCCGGAAGCCATCCGGATGTGTTTTGCGATGACTTCCGAGGAGAAAGTCGAGAAGTAATCTTCGCCCATGCGAGCAAAGAAATCTTCGATGAGGCGCCGGGAAACTTCCGGACACAAAATCTGAACCGCTTGTTTTAGCTCCGGAACGGCCACGCCTTATCTTACTCTGAGAGGGTATGGCGGAGTCTGATATCAGGGATTTGCTGCTTGCGGCACGGCTCGAGAAGCCGCAGGTTGCCGACTTGCTTGCGCCTTACGGCCTGAAAGATTTTCAAAAGGCGGACGCCAACCTGCAATCGATGGCGGGAGAACCCGGCGAGCGCCTCCTGCTCGCGGAGATCCTGGAGGACGTGCTGGTTTCTGTCCGTGGATCGGCCAATCCAGACCAGGCGCTCACGTATTTTGAGAGATTCGCAGCCGCGACCGCCAACAAGTCGCACCTCTACGCCTACCTCAAGAATTCGAAGCAGGCGATCGATATCGTCGCCAAATGCCTGGGTGGCAGCGTCTACATGGCGGAAATCCTGATTCGCGATCCTCATCACTTTTACTGGGTGACGGACCCTCAGATTTTGAGCAAGCCCCGAAAGAAGAGAGAGATTCAGCGTGAACTCTTGCGAACCCTCAAAGTTCTGGAGCAGGAAAACAAGCAACTGGATCATCTGCGATCGGTAAAGCGAAGGGAGATGCTCCATATCGGAGTGCGCGACCTGCTTCGCTTCTGTTCGGTCGAGGAGACACTGATCGCCCTGTCCGTGCTGGCGGAGGCTTGATTTCCGCGGCGTACTGGATTTGCGCTTCTGCGCTGAGGCGAGCGTACGGGATTCCCGCCAAGGTCTATACGGACTTTACAATCATCGCGATGGGTAAACTCGGAGGCGGCGAACTCAACTTCAGTTCCGATGTTGACTTGATGTATCTGTATGCGCCACTGACGCAGGAAAGTCCCGCCATATCCGGCCTCGGAATATTTCCGTCGGCTCGCCCGGAAGATCACCTCGGAGGCTGAACGAATTCACGGGCGAAGGCTACATGTATCGCGTGGATTTGCGACTGCGTCCTGAAGGCGAGGCGGGAAATCTGGCGGATTCGCTCGATGCGATTCGCGCGTTACTACCGATCGCGCATGGGAGCCTGGGAGCGGCTGGCTCTGTTAAAGGCCTGGCCGGTTGCCGGAAGCCGGGCTCTGGGGCGAAGATTTCTGGAAATGGCGCGGCCCTTCATTCACGAACCGCCGTTCGATCTTGAGGCGCTGGCGGATGTGCGCGACATGAAAGCGAGGGTGGATCGAAAGGTTGCCGGTCGCGGGCAGAGCGGACGGAACGTCAAGTTGGGGGCTGGAGGTATTCGGGAAATCGAGCTCATCGCCCAGGTTCTTCAGGTTGTCCATGGGGGGAATTCGCCTCACATATTTGGGCGCAACACTGTTGGCGCTCTTCGTGCGCTGCGCGATGAGGGCCTCGTCACGGAGGAGGAATTCGAGACGCTTCATCGCGCCTATCTCTTTCTGCGCGACGTGGAAAACAAGCTGCAAATGGTGAACGACGCGCAGACCCACTCCCTGCCCCGTGAATTGGAAGAACTCAATGCCTGCGCGCGACTCCTGGGTTATGCCGGGAGCGGCACGGAGTCCGCGGCCGATGCCTTTCTTCGTGATTTTCGGCACCACACGGCCCTGGTCAGTGGAATTTTCGAAAGCATCGTGGTTGCAGGCGACCTGCGACGATTCGACGGGTCGCGCTGAAGATCGGCGAAGGAGTGCATCAGGACACCAAATCGCCCGGGGCAGTGCTGTCGACGTGAGAAACGCCGCCGAGGCTCACTACGAGTCGCGATCCCCCGCCCTCGATCAGCTTTCGGAAAGAATACTTCCAGGGGTGGCGCTGAGTTACAATACTGCGTTTTTGTCGATGAGGAGGAAGTAGACCGAGAGAGCATGCCAACTGAACTTCGTCTGGGAATCCCGGGGTTTGCCTATCCCGATCTCTTCAACCCCGATCGCCTGAAAGACCTCCACGACGTTTTCGATACGGAGCTGGCTGCGGCGAGTCCCGAACTTTTTGCTTCGTCGGACAAATACCGCTGCAATCCGAGCCAGGCGGCAACGCCTGTCGAGGTCTCCGCCCTCCTCGTCGGCGTTGCCGATCACGTAAGCCGCTTTGTTGCGCGCTTATTCAAGGTTGAGGCCGAGGCTGAGGCTTTGGCCCGCGCGACAGCGGATCAGAACCCCGTTTTTCGCTTCAAGATCGACTTTGTGCGACGGCGCGTCCTGCCCGCCTTGAAGAAGATTGCCGTTCCTGCGGATGAACCCGCCAGAGCCGCTCTCGACGCCAGGGTGGCCGCTCTGAGGGAGCCGGGAATCGCCGATGTGGAACTGGCGACCGCGCTTGCGGCGACTAAACTCATGGATGTCGAGAAACAGGATCGCGCTCGCATCGCTTCGTCCATGGAAGACCTGATGCAGTGGTGCGCCGTGCACCTTCACGATCCCGCTTACCGCCACTGGGTAAGTTTCCGTTTTCCCGAACCGATGGAGCACTTCAATCTGGTCGAAGTGCAGCCGCCCGCCGCCGAATTGCCGGAATCCATGATCGGTCCGGACAAACGGCTGCGCCGCCGCGACGGATTTGTCCTGACGGATGCCCGCATGCAACCGCGCGAAATGCTCAGCGAAATTCATTACTGCATCCTGTGCCACGAGCGCGACAAGGATACCTGCTCGAAGGGCATTCACAGCGCGGACGGCGCCGTAGCGATCAATCCGCTCGATATTCCTCTGGCCGGTTGTCCGCTCGACGAAAAGATTTCCGAAATGCACTACATGCGGAAGAATGGAGATGCGATCGGCGCCCTTGCGCTGGTCATGATCAGCAACCCCATGTGCCCGGGCACCGGCCATCGCATCTGCAACGACTGCATGAAAGCCTGCATCTATCAGAAACAGGAACCGGTCAATATTCCGCAGATTGAGACGGCTGTTCTGACCGACACGCTGAATCTTCCCTGGGGAGTGGAGATATATGGCCTGCTGACGCGATGGAATCCCCTGAACATCGGGCGCCCCTACACGTTGCCCTACAACGGCAAGAACATTCTCGTCGTGGGCATGGGACCCGCCGGCTACACGCTGGCGCACTACTTGGTGAACGAGGGTTTCGGCATCGCCGGCGTTGATGGATTGAAGATTGAGCCTTTCGAAGACGCCCTGCTGACGGGAACCGCCGGCACACGCCCCGCAGCCTGTCTATTCCTGGAAGGACATCTATAAATCGGCTCGACGAGAGAATCCTGGAAGGGTTCGGCGGCGTCTCCGAGTATGGCATTACCGTCCGATGGGACAAGAACTTCCTGACCTTGCTCCACCTTACTCTTGCCCGCCGCCAGAGCATGCGGATCTATGGCGGCGTGCGCTTCGGCGGAACACTGTCGATTGACGATGCGTGGGAGTGGGGTTTCGATCACATCGCGATTGCCGCCGGCGCGGGTCGCCCGACGATCATCGACATGAAGAACAATCTGGCGTGCGGCATCCGCAAAGCGTCGGATTTTCTCATGGCGTTGCAGTTGACCGGCGCATTCAAGCGCACGGCGTTGCCGAACCTCCAGGTGCGTCTGCCGGCAATCGTGATCGGCGGTGGTTTGACCGCGATCGACACTGCCACGGAACTGTTGGCGTATTACCCCGTTCAGGTTGAGAAAACTCTCGACCGCTACGATGCGATGGTGGCCCAGGATCGGCAAAGACGAAGTGCTTGCGCCGTTCACTCCCCTGGAACGGGAGATCCTGCGGGAGTTTCTGGCTCACGGCGCCGCCGTTCGCGCGGAGCGGGCACGTGCGGCCGCTGCAGGAGAAAAGCCGGACTTTGTGCGATTGGTCCGCTCATGGGGCGGAGTATCCCTGGCCTATCGAAAGCGGATGGTGGACTCGCCGGCCTATCGTCTCAACCATGAGGAAGTGATCAAGGCGCTCGAAGAGGGAATTTCGTTCATCGAGAACGTCAATCCCGAGGAAGCCGTCGTCGATGAGAACAATCACGTGCAGGCCATGCGCTTCGCTGCGCCGGGCCGGACGGTGGAACTGCCCGCTCGCTCCGTCATGGTGGCGGCGGGAACAACGTCCGAACATCACCTATGAGAAGGAGCATGCCGGATCATTCCAGATGGACAGCCGGAAGAAATTCTTCGCCGCCCACCGCGCCGTGAAGAATGCAGAGGGGGCGTTCGCGGTCGAGCCTGCAGGCCAGCGAGGCCGGCTTCTTCACCTCGTACAGCAGGAATGGCCGATTCGTGAGCTATTACGGCGACAATCATCCTTTGTATGCCGGCAACGTCGTGAAGGCGATGGCGTCTGCCCGTGATGGCTATCCGAAGGTTGTCGAGCTGTTCGCCGATCAACTGGCCTCGCTGAACCCGAAAAACCAGGCTGAAAGAGAGGCGCAGTGGAAGAGACTGAAGGAGCGTCTCGACAGCGAATTGGTCGCACGCGTCTCGGAAGTCCGTCGCCTCACCCCGACGATTATCGAAGTCGTGGTTCACGCGCCGTCGGCTGCCCGCAAATTCGAGCCCGGACAGTTTTACCGCCTGCAGAATTACGAGAGCTTCGCCGAACAGCGGGAAGACACCCGCCTTTTGATGGAAGGAATCGCGTTGACCGGCGCCTGGGTGGACCGGGAGAAGGGGCTGTTGTCTCTGATCGCCCTGGAACTCGGAGTGTCCTCGCGTTTGTGCGCACCGGTTGAAACCTGGAGAACCTGTTGTCGTTATGGGACCCACCGGTGCGCCAAGCGAAATCGGACACTCGGAAAATGTTCTGCTGATGCGGCGGCGGCCTTGGCAACGCCGTGTTGTTCTCCATTGCGAAGGAAATGCGCGACAAGGGCAACCGCGTGATCTACTTCGCCGGCTACAAGAAGGGTGAAGATCTCTTCAAACAGGACGAAGTGGAAGAGGGAACCGACCAGGTGATCTGGAGCACGGATATCGGCGCCGAGATCACTCCCCGACGCCCGCAGGATCGTCACTTCCGCGGCAACATCGTGCAGTCGGTCCTTTCGTACGGCAAGGGCCAGATGGGTGAGCCCTTGATTCCGCTCTCGAAAATCCATCGCATTATCGCCATTGGATCGGACCGTATGATGGCCGCCGTCCGGGATGCGCGGCATGGCGTTCTTCAGCCGCTGCTGAATCCCCATCACATCGCCATTGCCAGTATCAATTCCCCAATGCAGTGCATGATGAAGGAAGTCTGCGCCCAGTGCCTTCAGAAGCATGTCGATCCCGCCACCGGCAAGGAGACCATTGTCTTCTCCTGCCTCAATCAGGATCAGCTGATGGATCACGTGGACTTCAAAAACCTCAACACTCGTCTTCAGCAGAACACTGTCCAGGAAAAACTCAGCAGCCTCTGGCTCAACTACCTCCTTCAATAATTCGGGGACGCACATCTCGAATCCCGAATTCCCATCGTGCGGGAATGGCTCCGTCCGGGCTCGAATGCTCCTTCGTGGTTGCGGAAGACAAGCAGCCACAGCCACGAGTTCCGGTGAAGTGGACGGGACTGGCCCTACGTCTAAGATCTAAATTTGCGGACTGGCTTCTTTTAACTTCCTCAGGAAATCCAGAATGGAAGCTTTGATGAGGTCTCGATGATCGCTCGATGTCTTGGAGGCCTCGTCGCCTTTGTTTGCCTCGTTTTCCAACGTTTTCGTCTCCATGTCCACAAGATTGCTCTTCTTGGAGAGTTCAAATGAAGGTTCCGCCAGATGATCCAGCGACGCAAGGAGGTGTCTATAGCGGGATTCGATCAGTGGAGTAACGCTGTTTCCAAGTTCGATTCTCGCCTGGGATGCCACTTCCTTCAATTTGGCGGTTGTCGCGACAACAGCGGCACTGATGGCGACGGCACTTGAAGTGGCAGCGCCTATGGCTGCGCTGCCGGCCGCCGCAGCTCCAGCCGCAGCCGCGTCACTGGCCGCCTCACCCGCAGCGGCAGCTCCGGAAGTAGCCGCGCCAGCTGCCGCGCTGCCGGCGGCCCCGCCAGCCGCGGCCGCGTCACTGGCCGCCTTACCCGCAGCGGCAGCTCCTGCGGTAGCCGCGCCAGCTGCCGCGCTGCCGGCCGCCGCACCAGCCGCGGCCGCGTCACTGGCCGCCTTACCCGCAGCGGCAGCTCCTGAAGTAGCAGCGCCAGCTGCCGCGCTGCCGGCGGCCCCGCCAGCCGCGACCGCGTCACTGGCCGCCTTACCCGCAGCGGCAGCTCCTGAAGTAGCCGCGCCAGCTGCCGCGCTGCCGGCCGCCGCACCAGCCGCGGCCGCGTCACTGGCCGCCTTACCCGCAGCGGCAGCTCCTGAAGTAGCAGCGCCAGCTGCCGCGCTGCCGGCGGCCCCGCCAGCCGCGACCGCGTCACTGGCCGCCTTACCCGCAGCGGCAGCTCCTGAAGTAGCCGCGCCGGCTGCCGCGCTGCCGGCCGCCGTGCCAGCCGCGGCCGCGTCACTGGCCGCCTTACCCGCAGCGGCAGCTCCTGCGGTAGCCGCGCCAGCTGCCGCGCTGCCGGCCGCCGCACCAGCCGCGGCCGCGTCACTGGCCGCCTTACCCGCAGCGGCAGCTCCTGAAGTAGCAGCGCCAGCTGCCGCGCTGCCGGCGGCCCCGCCAGCCGCGACCGCGTCACTGGCCGCCTTACCCGCAGCGGCAGCTCCTGAAGTAGCCGCGCCGGCTGCCGCGCTGCCGGCCGCCGTGCCAGCCGCGGCCGCGTCACTGGCCGCCTTACCCGCAGCGGCAGCTCCTGAGGTAGCAGCGCCAGCTGCCGCACTGCCGGCCGCCGTGCCAGCCGCGGCCGCGTCACTGGCCGCGCTACCGGCAGCAGCGGCTCCGCTCGCCGCTGCGCCCGCGACTGTGCTTGCAGCTGCAACGATGCCGAAAACCAGGGAGTTCATCGCTTGCTGCATCGCCTTATCCGCCTTTTCCCGAGCTTCCTGCATCCCCTGGTCAATGGCTTCATTGGCGATTTTGAGCTTATCTTCAGCGCCGAGCAAAGACACTTCCTTCGAAGTGCCCTGGATTTTCCGATCCTCTCTCGCCTCGCGTTGAGCCAGCTTCAGATAATCCAGCATGGCGCCGAACAAGCTCTCTGTCGGTTCCGCGCCTTTTAGAAATGCTGAAATCTCAACCTTTGCTTCCTTCAGCAACTGACCCTTGGTTTTCGATCCCGGGGGGACCTTGCCGGATACTCCGTCACCGAAACGGACCTGCCCCGTCTTCGGATCCGCCTTGTACGACGGGTTCTGATGTTTCAGGAACTCCTTTGCGGTTGCGGTCTGAATCTTCTTTTCTTCGATGGGTGTACCAGCGCTCTCGGTAGCAAGCTGTTTCTGAGGAGCGGTGAGTGGCAGTGGTTTTCCCGTGCGGATCGGATCCATGGCGAAGCCTCCCTTTCGGACGCGCCAAGTCTACTCGAACCCGCACCACAAGCAAAATTCCCGGAATTTGAAGGGGTGAAGACTGAATGTTGAGAACTGACTGCGATCTTTGGTCGTCAGGCGGAGTCCTGGAGTGCCAGAACATCGTTAGTGGTGAACAGACCCTGGTTCATCGCGAACAGCACCAGTTCGACGCGGTTGTAGACGCCGAGCTTGTCATAGATGTTTGTCAGATGGTGTTTGACGGTGTATTCACTGATTCCGAAGGTGTTCGCGATATCCTTGTTCACCTGCCCGTCCACCAGCGCGCCGATAATCTGCAGTTCGCGGCGCGTCAAGCCAAAGCGACCGGCATCTCCCTCGGTTACGTTGCTGAAAACACGAAGGGTACTGGGTCCGGAGAGACTCCGGGCGCTTCTCGTGGCTTCGACCGGCTCGGACTCCGCCGCGGCGGCACCGCCGCGGACCAGGTGAACGAGTTCCGCGACAAGAGAGCGCGTGACCCAGAATTCTCCGGCAAGCACCGTGTGAATACTTTTCGCAAAGAGTTCCGGTGAAGTTCGTCTTGACACGACGCCACTGGCGCCGTGCTGTATCGCCTGAAGCAATTGCTGGTTTTCAACCGTATCCGACATGACGAGCGAACGCACGCTGCCATTGGCATGGATCTCATCCAGCAGGCGGCACAGGTCGTCCCAGGGCATGCTCAGGTCCAGCAAGACCAATTTGGGACGATGGGTTTTCAATAGCGGGACAACGTCGGCTGCATCTTGCGCGCAGGCAACCACTTCAAAATCAGGAGTCTTTTCCAGATTGGCCTGCAGGCTTTCCCGAAAAATCGGAAAATCGCTGACTAACAAGATTGGAACACGGCCGATGGACAACGTCACGGCTACCCCCTGTAGCTCTCCTCCAAGATCCTTCAGAAGACTGTAAGGAGGGGCCATTCTGCTGTCAAACACATTGATGGGATTGGATTTGTGTCACTGTAACCGGCTCGAAACAAAGGAAAATCGGTCTGCTTCCCGTCGGAGGCCACAAAGGTCTCCCGCCGTGGCGAAATGGACATAACTCCTTGATAAAAAATAGCTTATGGGCGTTTGTGGCCCCCATGCGCTCCCAAACCGGCACCTTCGGACTACCTGGCACGACCTTGGAGCCATTCTGCCGATCGCCTGCGAGGGCCATGATGTCCGAGCATGGGAAGGATGATCGACAGGAGGACCTATGGAGGCCACGATCGTGTTTTGCAACCGGTGTCGCGGTATGAGTTTGGGCTGGAACAGACGCTATCTAGTGCATTGGTTGACCTGTAAGCAGACCCGTCTAACGTCCTCGGTATCCAGGGGATTTGCGATCATTGCTTCGGCTTTGATCCTGGGAATCTCGGGCTCCGGCAAGGCAGTTGTTGCAGCCCCGCAACCCGCGCCTGCAATTCAGGAAGCCGACTGCGCAATCCAGGATACGTGCATTCCACCCGCTGTTGTCCCGATGGATCCCGAGGTTGTGTCCATGACCGACTTTCTCGGGCGACATCAGGTCCCGGAAGTCAATCGCCTCCGGCTGGCGCAATCGGTTGTGGCAAGCGCCGCAAGATACGATCTGGATTCCAAACTTCTGGCCAGCATCATGATCGTCGAAAGTCGAGGCAACCCGTTTGCGATCTCAGAGGAATCGGCGGTCGGTGTGATGCAGATCCACCTGCCTACATGGGGGCAAACTGCGGAACGTGAGGACATCAACCTTCTCAAAATCGAGGACAATATCGATCTCGGTGCCCGCATTCTCAAGAACTACATTCATCGATTTGGCCTGTGGGAAGGTGTGAAAAGGTATAACGGCTTTATCCCCGGCGAAGCCGCCTGGGAAGAATCAGCGCAGCGATACCTGGTGAAAGTTCAGGGAATTTATGAAAGCCGGGATGACGCGGCGGCCGACTGAGCGGCGACACCGGATTCCGGCTTTCTTCAAGATGGATGAAGTTCTGTCTCCGGCCGAGTTCCCGGCCCAGGCCACCCTCCCCGGGCCTCCGCGGGGGGATGGCCTGAAGTCCCCGCAGGAAAGCTGAAGGCTTCGAACCTGCCCGTGGAGCAGGGTGTGATTTTTCGCACCTAAAGGGCGGCGAGCAGGGCGCGCTGGCGCTCGATGCGCGAGTCGCGTTCGTCGGCGAAGCGTCGGACCCCTTTGAAGATCGACTCCGGATCGAGGTGCGCTTCGGCAATCACGTCGGCTTCGAGTCCGCCGCTCAACCACTGGTTGTCCCAATCCGATGTGAGCGAGTACTCATCGGTGAGTGGTCCGAGGTTGCGGAGCGGCCATACACGGCGCGTCCCACTGCCCACGACCATCAGATCCTGGCGCGCTTCCGGGGGCAGCACGGAGTTTTGGTAGGCGGGGCTTTGGCGATCGAAGAGTTCTTCGCTCACCGCGGAAAGCACCTTCACATTGATGCCGGCCTCGGCAAGCCGGGGCAGAATTGCCACCAGGTTGGAGGTGGAACTGGCCCCCTGCGCTACCACGTACCCATGCCGCGGCCCGGCGGCAAAATCGCGAATCACATAGAGGCCCCTGGCTGCCGCCGCGATATCTTTATCGGCGAATGTGCTGCGATCGGCCACAGGCGAATCGGGCCGTGCCACCTCGATCGTGATGATTCCCACTTTCTTTTCCCGCGCCGCAATTTCTGCAGCAGCGAAATATCCCGGTGCCACGTCATTGTAGTCCCAGAAACTCAAGTTGATCACGTGACCACGGGGGAACAACTTCCACACCTGGGGTGCGAAGATGCCGAAATGGGTTCGAGCGTCCGCCGCGGTTTCGGGGCCCGAATGTCCCGCCAGAATATGCAACACACCCATCTGGAAGCGGCTGTCCTGGTTCTGCTGGCTCCAGACGCGCGCGGGCAGATACATCAACGGGGTAAACGCGCCGTAGGTCCCGCTGAAGGCCCACACACCCGCAAATTTCTCCGGATCGACGGACGCGCTCTGGCTTACGAGACCGATTGCGGTCGAAACGTTTCCGGCCTCCTGAATCGCCGCTTTCAAGCGCGTGCCCGCCGGATTCGTTTCGGGGTCGTAATGACCCCAGAGGCTGCCATGCTCCAGGTTGATCGACTCGGAAAGATCGGCGGCAACCGTGAACATGCGGTTGCCGGTCACGTAGTTCATCCACTTGATGAATTCGGAAATCGCGCGGCGGGCCCCCATCTTCTCGCCGGCCTTTCGAAACAGCCGGATTTCGACGTCTTTTGTTTTTCCGGAAGTTGGCTCCTTCACCGTCACCTTCTGCGGCTCCTGCGGAAGGTTGGCGACTCGCAGGCGATCGTCGAGAAAAGGGTTTCGGCCGGTATCGAAGCGAAGAGGGAAGGAGTCCTTTACTGTATCGCCGATCTCCACCAGGCGGTCGGCGAGCCAGGTTCCGAGGCCGTTCTTCTCGAGCACCGACATGGCCACGTCGATATTCGTTTTGAATTGCAGCAGGCGATCGCGCTCATTGGTGACCGGTCCTTTGTCCATCCCTTCGAATTGGACGCCGAAGCGCTTTTCGAAAGTTCGCGCCAGCGCGACGATGTAAGGATCGTTCATTTTGAAAGCGTGGGGATGACTCGGATATCCGACGATCTGCCTGACCTCCTGATCGCTGCCGGGAATCTTGCCGTTCAGGGCGGCGGGCCAGTATCCCTTGGTCGTGTTGCCGAAGATGATCATGGGCCGCCGGTCGGCGGGATCCCAGTCTTCCGCAGCCTTGAGCACACGTTCGATCTGGTTGTAGTCGTGGCCGTCGGCTAACGGCAACACGTTCCATCCGTAGGAAGTCCACTGGCTCACCAGGTCGTAGCCCTCGAACTTGCGATCGATGACGCCGCCGATCAGCGCATCGTCGATGCCGGCGTTATTGTAGGAAAAGAAGACACGCAGGCGTTTGCCGACTTTCAGCGCGAGGGCCTGCGTTTTGAGTTCCTGGGCGTGCCCGGCGCACAGGGCGAATTCGCCTTCCAGCGCGACGATTTTCGGAGACCCCGTTGCGGCGCCCGCGATATCCCAAAATGCGGCCTTTCCGGCGGCCGAGGCAATGCCGACGCCAGACGGTCCGCCGTTGACATCGTTGGTGACATCGGTGGATTCAATGTGGCCGGACAATGCGCGAATTCCGCGACCCTTCGCCTGGGCAAAGGCGGGATGATCCGCCAGCCCGGTCTTTTCAAGGAGCGGTTTCAGCGCCAGAGCGCCGCGCCGGAATCCCAGCGCGTCGACCGCCAGCATGGCGTCGGTGTCGCGCACCTCATAACGGCGGTCGCCGGTGGTCTGGAACCTGCGCCGCAAGGCTTCACCCATAATCATCCACAGCGCGTAACAGGTGGGCGCGCAGTGACCCGCGGCCAGCATGAACTTGTCGCTATAGGGGTGCTTCGGCCGGCGGTAGTCATACCGCAGGCCGCCTCTGGCCGGACCGGCCAGATGCGTCGTCACATTGAACGGCGTATAGGCGAGTGGCCCTCCGAAGTGCCCGGTCTGCGCATAGTTGCACATGAGAACCAGGGTCATGCACGTCATGAACCCGATATCTTCCATCTGCTGAATGTCGTTTGCTGCTTCCAAAACGTTTGCGGCGGACTTGCTCATTGGATCCACAACCTCCCTGCGGCGGAAAAGCGTACACGCGGAGTTTACTGGGGACCCTTGGTGTCGATCAATAAGGCGTTCGCGGTCCGGCTGACAAGTTTCGTTATTTCTTAACCGCCATGGCAACGCCGGAGTATAAAGAGGGCAGCTGACGATGAAGGAGACTCGGCATGAAGCGCTACGGATTCGCGTTGTGCGCCGGCGCGTTGTTGTTGACGGTTCTGACGGCATCGGCCGCAGGCCGCTTCGATCAAAAGCTCCCGGCTGACAAGCTGATCGTCCACGTTCTCAATCGCCTGACTTTCGGGCTGCGGTCCGGAGACGTGGCTGAAGTACGGCGGATCGGCGTCGACAAATGGATCGACCGGCAACTGCATCCGGAGCAGATTCCGGAAAGCCCGGCCCTCGAGGCCAAGGTGAAGCCCCTGGAGACGCTGGGGCTCGCCATGTGGCAGATCAACGAAAAATACGCCCCTCCCCAGCGGCTGCAACAACAGGCCCAGCGCCAGATCCAGTCCCTGCTGACTCCCCTCCAACTGGCCAAGTTGAGAAATGGCGGCTCCCCCGAGGAACGCCGCGAAGTCCTCGCCTCCCTGGCGCCCGATGTGCGCCTGCAGGTTCTTGCCGCTGCGCCTCCGCAGGCGCTGGAAGGTCTGCCCGACCTGCAGCAGGAGGCCGATAGGGCCCGTCAGGCGGTGCGGCGTCCTGTCACGGATTTGATGAGACCGCTCGCTCCCGAACAGATGCGCACGCTGCGGAATGGGACAAACGAGGAGAAACTCGCCATCCTCGATTCGCTCAGTGGTGAAGAACGCCGCCAGGTTCTCCGGGCCGCCGGGCCGCAGGCCTTCAATGGCCTGCCGCAGTTGCGCCGCGAAGCGATGGCGCTGGCTCAGCCACAGCAGTACGTCAATCAGGAGCTGATGGAGAACAAGCTCTATCGCGCGATCTATTCGAACCGTCAACTCGAAGAAGTTCTTGTCGATTTCTGGATGAATCACTTCAACGTATTCAACGGCAAGAACCAGACGCGCGTTCTTCTTACCAGCTTTGAACGCGATGCCATCCGACCGCATGTTCTGGGACGCTTCAAGGACCTGCTGCTCGCAACGGCGCGCCATCCGGCGATGCTCATCTACCTGGACAATGTGCAGTCCCAGGTGCCTCGCGAGGACATGCCGCAACCGCTTCCACCTGACGGGACTCCACTGCGCCGTCCCGGCATCAATGAAAATTACGGCAGGGAGCTGATGGAACTGCACACGCTCGGCGTGGATGGCGGCTACACCCAGGACGACGTCATTGCTGTCGCCCGGGCATTCACCGGCTGGACAGTCTACGATCCGCAGAAGTACGCGGAGTTTCAGTTCAACCCGAATGGCCACGACCGAAAAGAGAAAGTCGTGCTCGGCCACACGCTGCCCGCAGGCCGGGGCGAGCAAGACGGCCTGGACGTCATCGACATCCTGGCCCATCACCCCTCGACCGCGAAATTCATTTCGAAGGAGCTGGCGCAGCGTTTCGTCGCGGACGATCCCCCGCAAGCGTTGATCGATCGTATGGCGGCAACATTCACCAGAACGGACGGTGACATTCGCGCCGTTCTGGAAACTCTTTTTATGTCGGTGGAATTTTCATCGGAAGGCGCCTGGCAGGCGAAGGTGAAATCGCCGCTCGAGATGGTCGTCTCTGCGGTTCGTGCCCTGAACGCGGATGTCACCGACACCTTGCCTCTGGCTCAGCGCATTGCCGAAATCGGCCAGCCTCTTTACGGCAAACAGGAGCCGACGGGCTATCCCAATACCAGCGAAGCGTGGAGCAGTGCTTCAGGGATTCTGGGCCGCATCAATTTCGTGACGGCCCTCACGTCGGGCCAGCTCCCCGGCGTCAAGGCCGAAGTCAGCCGCTTCAACTTCAAGACGCCCGCCGTCGTGGCAACGGAGATGATTGGAATTGCACCTTCGCCGGAGACCGTGGTGGCAATCGAGAGGAGCATTCAGGGAAGAGAGGCGACCCCGTCGATGCTGGCGGCAACCGTTCTGGGTTCGCCGGAATTCCAGAAGAGATGAATTGAATTCGTTTATGATGGGTCTTCTTTTTTGATGATCAGTATTTGGTGAGGTGTCCCGGATGCAGGATTTCCTTGTAGCTCTCGAGCAACTGTCGCTCAGTAAATTCATTCACGAATCGAGTTCTATTTGGGCTTTCCCCTTTGTGCTTACGTTGCATACCTTGGGCATGTGTCTCATTATGGGCGCCAACATCATCGTCTCGATGCGATTACTGGGGATTGCTTCGAACCTGCCGTTCAAACCTCTGCGCCGGCTGTTCCCCTACATGTGGGTGGGGCTGATTCTGTCGATTCTGTCGGGATTCGCGCTGGCGATCGCGGCCGCTACCACCCGCCTTCTGAACCCGATCCTGCTGTTCAAACTGGTCGTGATTATCCTGGCCGCGCCCATCATGTGGCGCATGCAGAAGAAGATATTCGACGATGCTTCCGTCCCTGAGGGGGCTTTGCCTCCGGGTGCGCGGATGATGGCCGCGTCGCAGTTATTCCTGTGGGTGATCGTTCTCACCGCAGGCCGGCTGATCGCCTATTCCGCCACGATTTTCGGCGACGGCTATTAGATTGCCGTCAGCGCTTGTCCTTGTGATCGGCATTCCGATCGATGAGATAAACCGCGAGTGCGATCATCGCGCTGACTGCAAGCGAAACGATCCCGACCATGTAGATAATGCTGTAGTAGGTCATGCCGTCGGCCGTCCTCAATTAAGAAAGGGAAGCAACCGGCCGTAAATGATCACGGCAACAAGAAAGCCGAAAGTGCAAATCGCAGCCACCTTGGGCAGCGCAGATGCGCTCTGGTTGCTGCGGGTCTCCCATGGCTCATCGAACAGCGTAAAGTAGAGCAACGGAACGCTGGCCAGGACGATGCAGATCATCTTTATGTGGAAAGCGGTCTTGCCCAGGTAGAGACCGGGGCTGGCGACGAAGAAGAGCATGCCGGTGAGTACATTGATCACAAAGCCGATGACACCGAGCGGCAAAAGACGATGGATTCCCGTGAAGGGGATGCTCTTCATTCCCCCGAGCATCCGGAGCAGCAGTACCAGCGACACTCCAAAAAGTGCGACCATCCCGATGAAGTGCAGGGTCTCACCTGCAGGCCACACCCAGGCGTGGTCGCTCACGAACAGCTCGACCGGTTCGCGCCATCCCGCGGATTCCGCGATACCGGCATCCAGCCCGTCGCGAATCTCCGGGTGACTGATTTTGCCGCCCAGGCTTGCTGTATAAAGAATCAACCCCACGCTGACCATCGCGGCCAACAGCGTCCCTTTCGAAGTTATGACCCCCGCGCGCGAAAATCTCCGGATCTCCCACAACCCGAACCACGCCAGCATTCCCGTGATCGTCATGGCGATGATCGTCAGCATCGCGGCATTCTGGTGGACCTGGATCATCCCACGCGAGACAGCGGGCAAAGGCCGTACCAGACGCTGGGCTTCTGCGCCGCTGATGTAAGTCGGCAGGACAGACATGGCGACCAGGACCAGCGCCAGAAGACTGAACTTCTTGAGCCCTTCGTTTTTTGTGTAAATGGCCGCTGCCAGTAGAACCAAGCCTGCCACAGAGCCTAAAGACGGGATGTGATTCAGGACAATATGTAAGTGCGCCAGATTCATTGCGGGGTGAATCTAACATCACCAGGCATGGTGACGTCAATTGAACTCTCTGTTTGCCGCGTCCCCGACATCTAGAACTTGATGACGAAGGAAGTCACAAACGCGGTGTCGTTCTTCTTGATTCCCGGGGTTGCCGGCCGGTTCTTGTAACTGTCTATGAACTCCGTCTTCACCTCGAGTTTCCCCATCACGGAAGTGGTCAGAGCCATTGAAAAGTTGGTCAATGAATCGGAGAAATCATTTGTCTTCCAGTTCGTTGCAATGGACTGGGTAAACGTCGCAGACGTCGAAATCTTCTGAGAGAAATTTTGACCTGCGTTCACACTCCCTGATTTCCTGACCACCTGACCGGGATTCTTCTCCCAGATTCCTCCCAAGCCTGCGCTCACCGTCAGCTTTCGGTCGTCGGTGTTTGCGAACTTGAACCCGGCGCCGGCTACAGGCGCGATCAGATAGTTGATGGCCTTGAACTGATCGCGAAGATAGTCCGTTTGGGCAAACACAAACGCCTTTGGGGAGAACGTATATTCGTCTCGCAGGACCACGGACGTCTTGTCCAGACTCAAAACGTTGCTTTGGGAACCCCTCAGGTACAGGGCATCGAACTTGACCAGATTTCTCGTTTTAGGATCGCGAACCACTGCCAAAGAGAGATTGAAGTTTTTTGTATCCGTGTTCCCGCCTGTCAGGGCGAGTCCTCCGCCAAAACTACCGGAATAAACGGACGTCGGTTGTGAAGAATCCTGCGCCGACGCAGCGAACGGCAATATCAGGCAAATGCAGAGTGCACAAAGAATGATCGAGTATCGCAATTCAGTAGAGTCTCCTCTTATGCTTTCTTCGGATTGGACAACCCCCGTCGCAGGAGGAGTGCAGCCGCACCCCCGCGGGCTAACGTCGTCCGCTTGGCGGCGAAAGATTTGGGACATAGCTCGTTATGCCGGGCGTAACGAGAATTTTGTTGCCGCAAGGCATAACGGGCCAGGCGCCGAAGGCGCCGCCGTGTAAGCGCCCGAGCCGGGGTCCGGGGCAGAGCCCCGTCTAGTTCTAGTCAGAGATTCAGGCTCGTAATCGAGATTCGCTGATTTCTCAGCTGACCTTTTCTTTGGCGCAGAAACGGTCGAAGGCGTCCTTCAGGTCACTGGCGATTTGCGGCGCCTCGCGTCCCTCGATTTGATGGCGCTGCAGCAGGTATACCAGTTCGCCATTTCTCAGCAGTCCCACCGACGGTGAGGAGGGAGGAAAGCCCTTGAAGTAACTGCGGGCACGGTCCGTGGCATCAATGTCGGCGCCTGCAAACACGGTGACGATCTTATCGGGCAGCGTCTGGTTTCTCAGGGCCATCGCAATGCCGGGCCGGGCTTTCCCGGCGGCGCAGCCGCAGACCGAGTTGACGATCAGCATGGTGGTGCCTGGGCTGTTGACAGCCGCGTCTACTTCCTCGGGAGTGCGGGTCTCCTGGATTCCCAGTTGTGTCAATTCGTCACGCATGGGTTTAATCAGAATCTCTGGATAAGGCATAAAACGTTTACCCTCCTTTGGGTTGAAGACGGGGACGGACGACGGTCCACACCCGGAACAGTAATAATACCGCGAGAACAACCCCATAGCGCACGGGATTCGTGATATCCAGCTTGACCAGCCACAAATAGTGCAGAACTCCACCGATCGCGCTCAGGTAAATCAGCCGATGGAGCAACTGCCAGCGTTTGCCACCCAGTCGCACGATCCACTTCCGCGTAGACGTTATGGCAAGGGGAATCATGAGAACGAAGCTCGAAAAGCCCACCGTGACATAGGGGCGTTTTGCGATGTCGATCCCAATTTCGTGGAAGTTGAGCGCCTGGATGGACAGGCAGTAGATTGTGAAATGGAGGATGGCGTAAAAGAACGCGAACAGGCCCGTCATGCGCCGGAAGCGGATGAGCCAATTCCAACCGGTAAGTTGACGAAGGGGTGTGATGCCCAGGGTGATCAACAGAAACCGAAGGATCCAGTCGCCCGTGGTGTGGGTGATGGTCTCGACTGGGTTGGCGCCTAGATCACCGGTCAGCGCCCCCCAGACGAGTAGAGAAAACGGGACAAGACACAGCAGGAAAACGAACGGCTTCAGAACCTTGATCAAAGATCAGAAATTCCTGCGCAGATCCATGCCGGTATACATCTTTTCGACATACTGGGTGTAGCCGTTGAACATCTGCGTCTTGATCGGCCTCAACTGATCGAAGATGCCTCCGGTCAAGCGCGTTTCGGTGGCCTGGCTCCAGCGCGGGTGATCCACCTTGGGATTGACCGAGGCATAGAAGCCGTATTCATTGGGCGCCGCTTCCATCCATGCGCTTACCGGCATCTTGTCGGTGAATTCAATCTTTGCAATGGCCTTCACCCCTTTGAATCCGTACTTCCAGGGGGTCACGAGCCGAATAGGCGCCCCGTTCTGAGGGGGGCCTACTTTACCGTAAACGCCGACGGCCATCAGAGTGAGCTCGTTCATGGCTTCGTCCATCCGCAACCCTTCGGTGTACGGCCAGTCCAGGATCGGGCGACGCTGCTCGGGCATCCTGTCGGGCGCCAGCAGGGTCTGGAATTTGATGAATTTGGCCGACGGCAGGGGTTCCAGCTTGTTGATGAGTGTCGCCAGCGGAAAGCCATGCCACGGAATGACCATCGACCACCGCTCCACGCAGCGCATGCGGTAAATGCGGTCTTCGATCGTGATGCCCTTAAGCAGGTCGTCGAGGTCGTAAGTGGCCGGTTTCTTAACCATTCCACCGACAGCAATGGTCCACGGCTTGTACCGAAACCCGACGGCGTTCACAGAAGGTTCGCCCTTGTCGGTGCCAAACTCGTAGTAGTTGTTATAGGTGGTTACCGTTGAGAGCGGTGATTGCTTCTCGTCGGTATCGTACTTGCTCGCTGCTGACGCGGTCTCGGGAATGATAGACCCGATAGCCGCCGCGCCAAGCGTGGCTGTTGCCGCTTTAATGAAGTCCCGCCGGTTCCGATAGAGAGATTCGGATGTTATTTCAGACGACGGGATATCTGTCGCTCGTTTGATCAGCATAGTGCCCCCTTGGCGTAGATTGGCGAAAACTTTCGTAATTGCACCCCCCATTCTATACCTCAATGAAGGATGCGTGAAGCGAGTAACGCGGTTGGAAAAAAATTCGTGCCACTATGCCAGCAATTGACGGAGTACGAACTGCAGGATTCCGCCATGTTGGTAATACTGCATTTCATAAGGCGTGTCGATGCGGCAGACAGCTCCCACGGATTTCTTCCGGCCGCTCTCGTCGGTTGCCTGAAGCGTAAGCTGCTGGCCGGGCTTCAGGCCCCCGGAAATCCCCGGAATGTCGAAGGTTTCAAACCCCGTGAGGCCCAGGCTTGCCACGTTCTGGCCCGGCAGGAACTGAAGCGGAAGGATTCCCATGCCGACGAGATTGCTCCGATGGATGCGCTCGTAACTCTCCGCCAGAACGGCTTGAATGCCCAGCAGCCGCGGTCCTTTCGCCGCCCAGTCGCGTGACGAGCCGGATCCGTACTCCTTGCCTGCCAGAATCATCAGCGGTACGCCTTCCTGCTGATACCGCATGGAGGCCTCGAAGATCGTGGTTTGCGTCTTCTCCGGAAGATGAACGGCAAATCCACCTTCGGTATCTGGCGCCATCAGATTGCGCAGCCGTACGTTCGCAAAGGTTCCGCGCATCATGACTTCGTGATTGCCCCGGCGGGCTCCGTAGGAGTTGAAGTCCTTCGGCGACACGCCATGTTCCTGGAGATACTTTCCCGCGGGACCGTCGGCCTGAATCGAACCGGCGGGGGAGATGTGGTCCGTGGTCACCGAATCGCCGAGAACGGCCAGCACGCGCGCTCCGCGAATGTCGCGCAGCGGGGGCGCCTGCTTCGGCATGTCGTCAAAGAACGGCGGCCGCTTCACGTAGGTCGACGTCTCATCCCACTCGAACAACTCGCCTTCGGGCGCATCTAGAGCTTTCCAGCGTTCGTCGCCCTGCAGGGATTCTTCATAGGCTTTCTGGAACATCTCGGCGCGAATAGTGGAACGAATGGCATCCTGCACTTCCTTTTGCGTCGGCCAGACGTCCTTCAGGTATACGGGCTTGCCATTGCTGTCGCTGCCCAGGGGCTCGGACGTGATATCCATATCGATCTGACCGGCGATCGCAAAGGCAACAACCAGCGGCGGAGACATCAGATAGTTCGCGCGAACCTGGGGATTGATCCGTCCTTCGAAGTTTCGATTTCCGCTGAGCACGGATGCAACGACCAGAGCCCCATCTTTGACGCCTTTCGAGACAGCTTCCGGCAGCGGGCCGCTATTGCCGATACACGTCGTGCAGCCATAACCGACCACGTGGAACCGCAGCTTTTCAAGGTAGGAAAGAAGGCCCGTGGCCTGGAGATACTCCGTCACGACGCGAGATCCAGGAGCCAGGCTCGTTTTCACCCAGGGCTTGACCTGCAAGCCGCGCTCGACAGCCTTCTTCGCCACCAGACCCGCAGCGACCATCACCGACGGGTTCGAGGTGTTGGTGCAGCTGGTGATGGCGGCGATCACGACGGATCCGTCGTTCAGATCGTACGTGTGACCGTTGTCGGCGACCGCAACCGTTCCGGCGCTCTTCGACTTCATCAGCGTTGGCAGAGCCTCAACGAAAACCTGCTTCGACTTCGCCAAAGGAACGCGGTCCTGAGGGCGCTTCGGCCCCGCCATGCTCGGTTCAACGGAAGCGAGATCCAATTCAAGGGTATCCCTGAAAGTGGGATCCGGGCTCGATGCGGTTCTGAACAGCCCCTGGGCCTTTGCATAAGCTTCGACCAGGTTGGCTTGTTCCGTCTTGCGGCCGGTGAGGCGGATGTAATTCAGGGTTTCATCATCGATTGGAAAAAATCCGATCGTCGCGCCGTATTCCGGCGACATGTTGGCGATCGTTGCGCGATCCGCCAGGCTGAGACTGGCAAGGCCCGGCCCGTAAAACTCCACGAACTTTCCGACGACGCCTTTCCTGCGGAGTGCCTGGGTCACGGTGAGCACGGCGTCTGTTGCGGTGACGCCTTCGGGGAGCCGCCCATGCAGCTTGAATCCGACAACCTGAGGGATCAGCATCGACAGCGGCTGTCCGAGCATGGCGCCCTCGGCTTCGATACCGCCAACACCCCATCCGACAACACCGAGGCCGTTGACCATCGTGGTATGGGAATCCGTTCCCACCAGCGTGTCCGGATAGGCGCAGGGGACGCCACTGTTTGTGCCAACGTAAACCACCGGGGCCAGATACTCGATGTTCACCTGATGCACGATGCCCACATCCGGCGGCACGACACGGAAATTCTTGAAGGCCTTCTGTCCCCACTTCAAAAAGATGTAGCGCTCACGGTTTCTTTCCAATTCGCGGTCGGCATTGAAGGCAAAGGATTCCGGTGTGCCGAACTGATCGACCTGAACCGAGTGATCGATCACGAGGTCCACCTGCTGCAGCGGGTTGATCCTCTTCGGATCGCCACCCATCCGCTTGATCACGTCGCGCATGGTGGCCAGATCGACAACGGCGGGCACGCCGGTGAAATCCTGCATGAGCACGCGAGCGGGCCGGAAGGCGATTTCCTTGTCTTCCGGAGGCGAACCTGCAGAGCGCACCACAGCCAGGATGTCCTCCTTCGATACGGTTAAACCGTCTTCGAAGCGGAGCAGGTTTTCGAGCATGACTTTCAGTGAGAAAGGCATCTTCGAGATGTCCCCCAGACCTGCCCTTTCCGCTGCTTCCAGAGAGAAATAGTCGTATTTGGAGCTGCCAACCGTCAGTGTCGATTTGGATCCGAAGCTGTTCATGGGTAAATTCCTTGTCCTGAAGAAAACAGCAATTGTAGCGCAGGCGGCGTTCAACTTCTTGTCTTTAGCACAAGGCGTGCACGATACTCTCCGCCATGGTCCTGAGGCTTGGTCTTGCGCTCGCGTTTCTATTTGTCGTTCCCCAGGGACCGGCGCCTCTTGAGGGGATTCCCGGGGTCGTTGCCAAAGGCGAATCCGTTCGATTGGTGAAGGAAGGATTTGCCTTTACCGAAGGGCCTGTCGGAATGGCCGATGGCGGGCTGTTCTTTTCCGATCTCCTGACTGCAGACCGTATCCATCGTCTCGATCCCAAGGGGGAGATCACGACTTTTCGTGAGATGGCGAACGCCTCGGGGGGGCTTGCTCTGGCTCGAACCGGAGAATTGTTTGCCGTCGAGACGACGGCCAGGCGCGTGGTTAAGATCGCCAATGGACAGGTTACCGTGCTCACCGAGGGATCTGCCGACAGACCGCTGCTCGCCCCCAACGATCTGGTCCTCGATTCCAGGGGCGGGATCTACTTTACGGATCCGGGGCCGCGTCCTGTTGTCCCCGGCCGCATTGTGTATGTCTACTATCTGCCTGCAGGAGCGAAGCAGCCCATCATGCTCGACGACAAGATCGCGCGGCCGAACGGCATCATGCTCACGACCGACGGGCGAACGCTGCTGGTGGACGATACGGTAGGCGATACCGTTTTTGCCTGGGACATACAGGCCGACGGCACGGTGCGAAACAAGCGTCCGTTTGCCAGACTGCAGGGCATTCCCGAGGGGCAGACCAGCGGCGCCGACGGCATGGCGGTCGACCGGGACGATCGTCTTTATGTGGCCACACTCACAGGTGTCCAGGTATTCGATAAGAGTGGCCGATACCTTGGAACGATTCCTGTTCCCCGGCAGCCTTCAAATGTCGCGTTCTCCGACACGGACAGACGCTCGCTCTACATCACGGCTCGCGAGGGCCTGTATCGCCTGAGGACGCTGTCTCAAGGGCCCAGCCGCCCGGGGAAGTAGTACCGTTCGAATCCATATATTTCGTGGTATTTCCTTCGGTATGAAAAGCAAGACATCGATCACACTGTCTAAAAGACCTGCTTGAAGATCTTGACCGTGTAACTGGCGGCTCCGGGCAACCGGTCTCGAATCATCGAGGCTGCTACTCGCGAATACATCCCGCGGCACATACGCGATGCCAGGGAACTCCGGGATCTTGAGATCATTAACAAGAACGCCGAGTCTTTGAATGAAGAGGCGAGGGATTCCCTCTCTTATCAGATCAAGAGATGAAGCGCGGTGAATTGTATCGCTTGTTCAAAGGCAGCCAAGCCGATCCTCGAAAGTCGCGGATGAACTCATGAGCTTGTTGAAGTCCAAACTGACGGCATTCGTCGGAACTTTATCTCCATCGAAACTGTCCAAAGTAGATCATGCTTTGAAAGTATCGCTCGCCCTGGATTGAGGTGAATTCGGGAACGGTGCCAGGAATTGAACACCCAACAAGGGGAGGTCTCGGGATACTCATCGCACGATGCTCCTGAAGGCGAGACACCATGGGAGAAAGTCGCTGAAATACCGGAAAAGAAATGCGCTTTTTCAGCCGAGTTCCCGCTGTCCTTCGTCCTGCAATCATGGCAGCGCCGGGCCAACCGAGACACCACCCTTCCGGGTTGAGAACGCCGCTCGTGGGTGCGAGGAATCCCTGCACCCGTGCCGGGGTGCAACCATCTCCGTTACGGCAACCCCGGGTTGCGCTCGCTTCGCTCGCTTAACCCGGGGCTAAATTCTCTGCACGCCTCCGGCGTGCTCTGGAGTTTCGACATTTTGCACGCCGGAGGCGTGCAAGCACCGGGCCCTTCGGGGTGCGCGTAGCCACGGGCGCGCACTGTTCAAAAACGTCCAAACTCCAGTCGTACGCTGGAGGAGCGTGCAATTTGTCCCGTCGACTATAAGGGGTACGGGAACACTAGCCTGCGACGCTGACGCCGAGCAGGTGCCCGACAAGGAAAGTCACCCCCGCGGCCAGGGCGCCGATACCTACCATGCGGAGTCCGCTATAGGCCATGTTGCGGCCGGTGAAGATGGAAATCAGCGCGCCCACCAGGAACAGGGCAACACCGCAGACGATAGCGCTGGCGAGCAGCGCGGACGAAGTTCGAATCAGCAGATAGGGAACGACGGGTATTACAGCGCCGATTCCGAAAGCAACAAAGGAGCTGAACGCTGCGACCCACGGCGACCCCAGGGAAGCGGGATCCAGCCCCAGTTCTTCGCGCGCTAACGTTTCGATTGCCGTCTCGGGGTTCGAGAGGATCTGTCTGGCAAGCTCGTTGGCCTGATCGGCAGCGATCCCCTTTGCCTGGTAAATGAGCGCGAGTTCCTCATGCTCTTCTTCGGGGGACGCTTCCAGTTCCTGTGCTTCGAGCGCGAGCTGTTGCTCGTAGAGTTCGCGCTGAGATCTTACGGAAACGTATTCGCCTGCCGCCATCGAGAAGGCTCCTGCGAGCAATCCGGCGACTCCGGCCATCAATACAAATTGCGGTTCGACGTTTGCCCCCGCAATGCCCATGACGAGCCCAAAGTTGGAAATCAGCCCGTCATTGACCCCGAACACCGCGGCTCGAAGACTCCCGCCGTATCTCTGACTGTGCCAACGCTCGGACTTGACGATGGATTGAGCGCCGGCTGCGGCATTCTCCTGCAGCATCAGTTGCAGCGTCCGGCTGTGCGAACGTTCGGATGCGGGGAATCCTTTGGCTTCAGCCTGTCCCATGTACTCGCCCTGATCGCGCGACTCGAGTCCGCTGATGACGGGCAGCACGTGCTGCGTTCCGACGTTTCGCGACAGCCAGCCGAGCAACCGCACCCGGAAACTCGCCTTATAGCGGGGGACCTGGACCCCGTTGTCTTCAAGAAGTTTCGCCCAGCGTTCAGCGTGATGCACTTCCGCCGCCGCCAGCTTTTCGAAGATCTCGGCCCGATGAGTATCCTTCTCGGCCCTTGCAAGAGCGCGATAGAGCGCAATGCCATCCTGTTCCTTGATGTAGTTGATTTTGTATCGGCGAATGTCGGAATGTGTCGCGGCCACGCCGGTATCTTAACCCGTTGTTTCACTAAAAAGTTCGCTATAGTTGGCGCCGTGTGGAAGTGGAAACTCGCTGTTGTCGCGGCTGTGATCCTTGCGTATGCGCCCGCCGTTAACAACGGTTTCATCGCCGACGACTACATGATTCTTCACCGGATCGACCTGATGAAGGCGGATCCGCTCTATCTGCTCGATGTCGTTCCAGAGAACTTTCGTCTGACGAGTTACGCTGTCTTCGGAATACTCAAGTCCCTGTTCGGATACAACTATTTTCCCTTCTACGCGTTCAACATTCTTCTGCACCTTGTCAACTGCCTCCTGGTGCGTCGGCTGGTTCTGGAAGTGACAGGGGATGAACGGCTTTCCTCACTCAGCGCGCTGCTGTTTGCAGTTTTTCAGGCGCCACAGGAGGCCGTTATGTGGCTCGCGGCAATGAACGAGACCCTGCTCGGGTTTTTTGTGTTTCTGACTCTGCTGCTGTGGTTCCGCGAGCGATATGCCTGGGCTGCGGTTGCGTTTTTCGCGGCGCTGTTCTCCAAGGAATCTGCCGTGATTGTCTTGTTGCTTGTGCCGTTGACGGACGTTCTCAGACATCGCGGAATCCAATGGCGTCACTATCTCCTGCTACTCGCGCCGGTCACCATCTTCGGTTCGATGTTCGTGCTGACCCTGGGGGGAAATTTTCAGGTTGGGAACGGAACCTATCTGCCGGGACCCCACGCAGCGCTCGTCCTGTTCAAGAGTCTTCACCGCTTGTTCTGGCCCTGGGCTTACGTCGTCGTTGCCGCCCTGCTTGTTGTCAGGAAGGCGATTCCGCACTGGCAGCGCGCCGCGGCATGGGGCTCGCTGATTGTCGTGACCCTGTCGCCCTATGTCTTCGTCACGTATACGAACAATATTCCGAGCCGCCAGGTCTATCTGGCGTCGGCGGCATTTCTTCCGCTTCTTGCGGCCGGGATGCTAAGTGTAAGCACCAGGATCCTTGTGGCGTCATTTCTGATCTTCAATATCGGCTACATGTGGATCGTGAAGGACCGTCAGATGGCGGAGCGGGCTGCACCCACGACCGCACTGATTCAGGAGTTGAAGGCGCGTGAGCCCGGCCCCGTCCGCCTTTCCGCCTTTCCCTATCCCCTCGCGATCATCGCCAAGGCAGCGGCCGTCACCGTGCCGGGCTGGCGATGGGATCAGGTGGATCTGGGGGAGTCGTGCGCGCACTGCGTCGTCCTGAAGTGGGATCGGGACACGCACCGGTACATTGCGCCGTAACCCTCGCTTTTCAGGGAAGCGAACTCGAAGTTCGCGGAACGACGCGAACCCCTGTTTCGCGACTTCGAATGCCCGTTTCTTGAATTTCCAGCAGGGCTTCTGTTAGCGTAGTCCGTTTACTTTTATGCTGCTGGAATACAAAGGGAAGACGCCGAAGCTGGGAGAGCGTGTCTTTGTTGCCGAAGGCGCGGTGATTGTAGGGGACGTCGAGATTGGAGATCACTCCAGTGTCTGGTTCAACTCCGTCATCCGGGGCGACGTGCACTACATCCGGGTCGGGAAACACACCAACGTTCAGGATGGAAGCGTCCTTCACGTGATGAAGGACCAGTATCCGCTCATCCTTCACGACTACGTGACTGTCGGTCATGGCGCCATGCTCCATGGCTGCGAGATCGCGTCGAATTGCCTGATCGGCATGCGCGCTACCATCCTCAATAACGCGAAGATCGGGGCTCATTCCATTGTCGGCGCCGGCGCCCTGGTAACAGAGGGAACGGTAATTCCGGAGCGCAGCCTGGTGATGGGATTGCCTGCAAAGGTGAAGCGACCCCTGACGGATGAAGAAGTGGCCCACATCGCGGAGTATGCGCGGCGCTACTATCAATACAAGGAAACCTATCTCGACATGCACAGGAAGACAGAATAATGAAGCGGACGCACACCTGCGGGGAACTGACCAACGCCAACGCCGGACAATCCACCACGCTTATGGGGTGGGTCGATACGCGCCGGGATCACGGACAACTCGTGTTCGTCGATTTGCGTGACCGCGAAGGAATCACTCAGATCGTTTTCGATGCCACGACAGGGCTCGTGCACGATGCCGCCAAGACTCTGCGATCCGAGTTTGTCGTCGCGGTGACCGGAAAGGTGCGTGTGCGCGGCGAAGGACTCGCGAATCCGAATCTGGAGACCGGCGAAATCGAAGTCGTGGCCGCTTCGCTGACGATTCTCAGCGAAGCAAAAACCACGCCGTTCCCGATCGAGAGCGAGACGAACACGTCCGAGGACCTGCGGCTCAGATACCGCTACCTGGATTTGCGACGGCCCGGGCTTCAGGCAAACTTTCGTCTGCGCCACAAGATCAATTCGACTGTCCGCAACACGATGGACAAACACGGATTCTGGGAAGTCGAGACGCCCATCCTGACGAAGTCCACGCCGGAGGGCGCCCGCGACTATCTGGTCCCGAGCCGGCTGGCCCACGGCAATTTCTATGCCTTGCCTCAGTCGCCGCAATTGTTCAAGCAGTTGCTGATGATTTCGGGCTTTGACCGCTATTACCAGATCGTTCGATGCTTCCGCGATGAAGACCTTCGCGCGGACCGCCAGCCGGAATTCACGCAAATCGATATCGAGATGTCGTTTCCGTCTCAGGAAGAACTCTTCGGCATTATCGAAGAAATGATGGTGGAGGTTTTTGCGCTGAAGGGCGTTCGGATCCCCGCGCCGCTCCCGCGTATCACCTTCGACGAAGCGATGAACAAGTACGGCAGCGACAAGCCGGACACGCGATTCGACGTCTTTCTCCAGGATTTCTCGGAAATTTTCAGGAAGGCGGATGCGTGTGTTTTCCGCGAAATGGTCGAGGCCGGCAAGACGATCCGCGGGTTCATGGCGCCCGGCGTTTCGTATTCGCGCAAGGTCCTGGACGACCTCACGAACTTTGTCAAGCAGATGGGGGCGGCCGGTCTGGCCTGGATCAAGCCTACGGATGAAGGCCTGAGTTCGGCTCCCGTTGTGAAAAATGCGGGTTCCGCCACCATTGAAGCGGCCCTTAAGCAGGCCGGCGCGAAAAACGGCGACATGGTATTCCTCATGGCCGGTGAGCGGGAGCCCGTGCTGAACCTGATGGGGGCGTTGCGCCTGGAGCTGGCGCGGCGCGAGAACTGGATTCCGGCAGGGAAGTGGAACATGCTGTGGGTTCTGGACTTCCCGCTCCTGGAGTTCTCCGCGGAAGAAAACCGCTGGGTTTCCCGGCACCACCCGTTCACGTCACCTGTAGAGCACGACCTGGAACTTCTGGAAACCAACCCTGGCGCAGTCCGTGCCCAGGCCTATGACCTGGTCCTGAACGGAACGGAGATCGGCGGCGGCTCGATTCGTATTCACCGCAGCGACGTGCAGGCCCGCATCTTCAGGACGCTTGGCTTCACAGAAGCCGAAGCCCGTGACAAGTTCGGATTTTTCCTCGAAGCACTCGAGTACGGTACACCCCCGCACGGCGGTATCGCACTCGGTATGGATCGCATCGTCATGATTCTCGCGGGCCAGTCCTCCATCCGCGACGTTATCGCGTTCCCGAAAACCGCACGCGCCGTCGACGTGATGAGCGGCTCGCCATCCGCTGTATCCGAACAGCAACTGCGGGAGCTGGGCCTGCAGATCCGAAAGACGACGTAACCGACTTGGGGGATTCCTCTCCGTCCCCCATTCCGCCCACCCCGCCTGTACAATTACCGGATGTCCCGCATCCGCGTTCTTCCCGACGACATCGCCAATCGCATCGCGGCCGGCGAAGTCGTCGAACGGCCGGCATCGATCGTCAAGGAGTTGATCGAAAATTCGCTCGATGCAGGGGCGACGAAAATTGTGGTCGATGTTCTGGAAGGCGGCCGCCGGCTGATTCGTGTCACCGACAATGGCGAGGGAATGGCGGCCGAAGATGCCCCAACCTGCCTGCTTCGGCACGCGACGAGTAAGCTCTACAATCCGGACGACCTGTTCAGCATCAAAACCCTGGGATTCCGCGGCGAGGCGCTGCCCTCCATCGCTTCGGTGTCGCGTCTGACCCTGGAAACCCAGGCGGAGTCCGGCATCGGCACCTTCATCGAGGTTTCGGGTGGAGAAATCGTGACGCGGCGCGAAGGCGCTTTCCCCCGGGGAACCCGGATAACCGTCGAAGACCTTTTTTATAACGTTCCGGCCCGGCGCAAGTTTCTGCGATCGGAATCCTACGAGCTGAGCCAGTTGACCAGCTACTGCACCCACTACGCCCTGGCCTTCCCCGAGATTCAGTTTGTCGTCAAGAGCGGCAACTTCGAGGTGCTGTCCGCGCCTTCGGTGCCCGACTTCCGCGATCGAATCTTCCAGGTCTTCGGCGGCGATCTGCTCGACGAACTCGTCGAACATCGCAAGGAATTCGGCAGATCCGGACTGAAGGTCCATCTCTTCGCCTCGCGCCCGCACATTCAGAAATACAACCGCAACTCCATGTTCTTTTTTGTGAACCGAAGGCTGGTGCGCGACAAGACCATCATGCACGCGGTCAGCGAAGCGTATCGGAACATGCTCCCCTCCGGCACTTTCCCCGTGGCGATTCTTTTCGTGACGATCCCGTATGAAGATGTCGATGTGAATGTCCATCCGGCAAAGACCGAAGTCCGGTTCAAACACTCCGGATTCATTCACGATTCGATTCGCGACGCCATCATCGCCGGACTGATGAGCGACAAGACGATAGTTGCCATGGAGACCGGCGGCGGCCCCGGTAATCCCTACGGCCTTCCCGAGCCTCCGCCCCGAGTGCCGGATTCCTGGTCTGGCAACGATCCGATCCTGAATGCGCCGCTCGTGCTGGAACCACCACCGGTTGTCCTTGAGGGACAGGCACGGTCTCTCGAACTTTCCTACGGTTCGCCGTCGGATGCGGCACCGGGAACACCGCCCCCGGCTTACGCGGATTTCGATCGTGTCAAGCGCGAAGTGCGTCCCCTGGGACAATTGCGCGACAGCTTTATTGTCGCAACGGACTTGACAGGACTCATCCTCATTGATCAACACGTGGCGCACGAACGTGTACTTTTTGAGAATTATTTGCGACAAAAGCTTGCCGGAATGCTCGAAGTGCAGCGATTATTGATGCCCATAGTTGTCGAATTGCCGCCTCGCCAGCTCGTTATTTTGGAACACATCATTCCGGAGCTGGCGCAGAACGGTTTCGATGTCGAGCCGTTTGGACCGAAGACGATCGCGATCAAGACTGCCCCGGGAATCCTGAAGGCAGGCGCCGTCGAGAAGCTTCTTCGCGAACTGCTGGATGGCCTTGAGCGTGAGACCCAGGTCCTGAATATCGAAGCGCTCAAGAGAAAGATTGCGGCTACGGTTTCCTGTCACGCGGCGATCAAGATCAACACTCCGCTGGACGAAACCAGGATGAGTTGGTTGGTTGGCGAACTCATGAAAACGGACGTTCCTACGGTCTGTCCTCATGGGAGGCCTATCATTTTACGGTACGATTTGCGAGAAATTGAAAAAGCGTTCAAGCGAGCTTAGCCGTTGACAGATGCACGCACACCCTTTATCTATTGGTGGTCCCGAATGCGGCTCTTATCACTGGCAGACTGGAAAAGGAGAATACACGAATGGCGAAAATGACCCAGACACAGATCATCACGGAGATGTCAACGAAGAGCGGATTGTCGAAGAAGCAGACTAAGGATTTCCTGACCTCGTTGGTTGACCTCGCGCATCGCGAGGCAAAGAAGGGCGAGTTTGCTCTGGCAGGGCTCGGAAAACTCGTAAAGCAGAAGAGGAAGGCACGACTCGGCCGGAATCCTGCAACCGGTGAAGAAATCAAGATCCCGGCGAAAACGGTTCTGAAGTTTCGAGTGGCGAAAGCCGCAAAAGACGCTGTCCTCGGCGCGAAGAAGTAATAAGCCCACCGCAAGAATGACGGCGAGTTTTGTCCTCAAAACTCGCCAGTTCTCCCTTCCACAGAGTAAAAAGGTTACGGATTATGGCGCGGGCTGCCACAGTCCGGCGGCTGTCTCCCACAGTTCTCTGTCGACAGAAACTAGTTCACCTTGGTCTTGCGGCTCGATTCCCAGTTCGCAAAGTCACGCCCCAGAATGAAGAATTTTCGCCCGATCTGTACGATCGGAATGTTGTCTTCTTCAATGATTCTGCGGAAATGACGCAGAGAGAAACCTGCCATCTCTGCTGCGGTCGGAATGTCCATGAACATCTTCGGGCGCTGTGGCGCTGCGGTTGTCGTAGTAGTTGTCGATTGACTCAGCATGATCCAGATCCTCCTAAAGACGGCGTTGTCTAAGCAAATGGCTTGCCACAGACAAAACGGGTTCGTTGATCCGCTATCTCTCCATATCCAAAGGAATGTCAGCCGGCGTTACTCGTCTGAAGCAAGGCTGCGTGTCGAGGCTTTGGCGGTTGCGGGGTGAAGCCGTCAAGAAACTGCCAGTTCCAGAACCTCGCGCGCCTTGCCATGACTGGGATCCAGCGCTAAACAACTTTCCAGGTGGGCCCGCGCAATCTGGTTGTTTCCAAGGACCGCTGCAATCGTTCCCAGATGATATTCGGCGCCGGCCCAATATTCGGAATCCGCTCGTCCGCGGACGAGTTGGAACAGGCGCCTGGCTTCGCAGGTTTCTCCCATCGATTCCAGGCGTGACGCCTCGTTGTAGAGCGCCAGAGTCGTGTTGCTGTGCTGCGCCTGCCGGGCAGTCTCAGGGGCCGCCATGCCACTTGCGACTCCCTGCAGAAAGTAATGGCGGTAGATCAACATGTAGAGGTCCACAGCGCTCGGCGGAAGGTGCTTGGCTTCCGACGCTTCGAGAAGAACCAGTTCTTCGGCGGCGGCGACGGCTTCCTTTTCGCGTGCAACATTCCGCATCAGAGTCTCGACATCGTTGACCTGAGGGATGACCTCGGGAAACCTGGAATGGAGATGGACGGCGGAGCGGCCTTCCGCCAGTTCGCGCCGTATCAGATCCTGCACGTGCATGGTCTGCCGGTGATAACCCACTGCCGATGAGAGCAGTCGTGTTTCGAGCCCCTTCTTCCGAAGACGCAAGCTAAGCTCGATGTCTTCAAGCCCGCTGCCTGGAAAGCTCTCGTCGAAACCGCCGTGTTCGAGAATAAAGGGGCGCCACAGGATCGTGTTGGTGGTTGTCAGATTTGAAAGCAGACCCGATCGACTCGCAGCGATGTCGCGAAACGGTCCGAGTTCCTCCATCCAGCGCATCGTCGTTGTGAGACGGATTTCCGGGTCCCAGACCACGCGTCCTACCAATGCAAGCTTCGGATTGTTCCAGATAATGAATTCATCGACCAGGCGCACGATCATGTCGGGCGCCGCGTGGATGTCGTCATCCATGATGAGGACGACATCGTGTGTTGCCGCGCGCATGCCCGTGTTGAGAGCGGCGGCGCGGCCGCGATTGCGCTCGTGACGGATGAGACGGACGCCGGAAGGAACCTCGACCGGCCTTGCCGAGCCGTCGTCAACGACGATGATTTCCGCATCGTTGTGCCCCAGGGCCTCAAGACACTCGGCAACATTCTCGTTTCTGTTGTACGTCGGAATAATGATGCTCAGGTCCACGGGCCTCCATGCTGGCGGAAAAATTCAAGCTCTTCCATGAGCGGTGTTCTTTGCGCGATCTTCATTTCAATTGCAGAGACCCGAGGACCAATCGATCCAGAGGAACTCCGCGGTTTCCTGACAGTCGTCCCGCCGACAGTCGTCGAAAAAATGACGAGACATAGCCATTCGGGACGTCGGGTGAGCAACTCACGTGCCGTACTCAGGAACTTCCGATGCGAGACTTTGACAAAGGGGATGCCTGGCATCCGATACTCCTGCGAGATAAGACGCTGCTCATGACCACCGCCTCTCCGGCAGCCGAATTGCACGCATCTCTAACTCATGGTCCGGAAGACGCAAACACGTTCGGGGTCCCCAAACGTGGAGATCGATGGCATCGCTTACCACAGTCCCTACGACCCGATCCGCGAAGCCCAGCGTTTTTATGCCGGCTACCAGCTTGAACAAGCCGATGTCGTCGTGCATTTCGGGTGGGGGCTCGGTTATGGCGCCGACGCGATGGGCTCCCGGCTTAAACCCGGTGCGCGAGTGTTTGTTTTCGAACCGAACGCCGAAGTGTTCGGCCTGGCGCCGCGCGTCCAGGACAAGCGTTTCCAATTCGTCGTCGGAGACCGCCTCCAACCTTTTCTGGATACGTGGAACCTGACCTGCGGCGACACGGACCGGATACTCTGGATCGAATGGCCTCAGGCAGTCCGGTTGTACGAAAACCGGAAGCAGAGCGTCCGAAGCGCGCTCGACGTCCGAGTGCGCGATCTGGCGGCGAACCTGCTGACCCATTTTCAGAACGGCTCTCTCTATTTTGAAAACGCGATCCGGAACTTCGAGTTCATGAGCGATCCGGATGTAGGTCAGCTGTTCGGCAAGCTCTCGAAGGTTCCGCTGGTCGTTGTATCCGCCGGACCTTCCCTGGACCGGAACATCCGCTATCTGAGGGACGCCGGATCGCACTGTTTCATTCTTGCAGTGGATACAGCCTTGAGACCCCTGCTCAGGGCTGGAATCACGCCTCATGCCGTCATCATCGCAGACCCCACGGAGTTGAACGCGCGGCACATTCTCGGCGTCCTGCCGCCTTCCACATTCCTGATAGCCGAGCAGGCCATCGACAATGCCGCCATGAAGAGTGCTCAGCGGAGATTTCAGTTTTCGGTCGGTGTGTTTCCAGACAGCCTCTTTTCCGAATTTGGCCTCACGCGTACGTCCTTGCAGGTATGGGGCTCCGTGGCAACGGCCGCATTGGACCTGGCGTGCAAGCTGGGAAGCGATCCGGTGATCTTCATTGGGCAGGATTTCTCATTTCCCTGGAATCGCGATTATGCCAGCAACACGATTTTCCATGGCTCGGTGTTCGATCCGCAGGCAAAGTCCGCGGTTCGCGCGCGCGACGTGTGGGGAAAAGAAGTCTGGACTTCAAAAGACCTCATCGCGTACCGGGATTTCTTCGTTCGTCATGTTGCGTCCCGGCGTGGAATCCGGTTTATCAACGCAACCGAGGGGGGGATTCTCGCCGAAGGATTCGAGGTGCTTTCGTTGAGAGACGCCCTGTATCAGTCGTTGAGGGGACCGGTCGATGTTCAGGCGATCCTCAGCAAGTCTCACACGATCGCGAGGCATTCGACCGAATGCCTGTCTCACTTGAGGCAAGTCCTCGAGCGCCGAACTTCCAACTGTTTGTGCCTCAAAGGATTTCTTGAATTGGTATGCAAGCGTGCGCTCCTGGAGGGCGATGACCACGAGATCGACAAGCGGATCGAATGGGCGCAGGCCCTGCTTCGGGATCCTTACAAGCCCACGGGCCACGTCAAGCTTCCGGATCCCATCTCGGAAGTCGGTCAGCCCGTTGACGCATGACCCTGCGGAGGCACCGAAGGAAAGGACTCTTCTGATTTTTTAACTCGCGGCAAAGAAATGACTTACCGGGCAGTTTCGGCCTTCCAAGGCAAAAATTGCCCGGCGCCAGTTTGATGGCACACCAAGTGCACCCCCGGCGATGGATGAAAGTGCACGTGGTCGGGCCTTATGGACACGGAAGTCTTCAAGACGATTGCAGGGTTGATCTCCTGTGCGCGGAACTCCGAGGAGTTTGGCCAGGAGCGGATGTCGCGGCCGGCGCGTCGTTCAGTCCCGAAGCGCAGGATGCTTCGATCGTCGGTGGCGGCGGAGTCCTTTACCGTCATGTTCATCCCTGCGGGACGGAAAATCTGCAGCATGTGCTGCGCTATCCGGCGGCCATGCAATACTTCGGGAAGAAGACCTTTGCTGTTGCCGTCGGAGTCCAGGGCCTTCTCGACCGCCCGGGCCTCGAGAGTCTTCAGGCCTACCTGCCAGTCTTCAACCGGATGAGTCTTCTTACAGTTCGCGACGGCGAAAGCGCACGTTTGCTGCGAAAGGCCGGCGTCAGTGCCCCGATCCTGGAGTGTGCCGATCTGGCATACCTGACGCCTGTTATCCCCAACATGGCCGGCCGTCGCCACGGCAAGCTTGTTCTCGGAATCCTCGCTGCACAGGCGGACCAGGGCGTCACTCACGACGACTGCGGCGGGTTCGAAGCAGGTATCGCCGCAGCCCTTGAAGTTCTCAAAGACGACTTCGATATCCATTTTTTCTTGTTCAAGCCGCGCTCGGACGAGTGGCCGAAATCGTTTCAGGTATACGTGGAGCGGACAACCTATGAGCCCACCAGAAATTCCATTGGGCGGTTCATAGCCGATCTCGACCGCGTCGATGTTGTTCTGACGACCGGATTACATGGCGCGACTCTGTGCGCGCTGAAAGGCATTCCTTTCGTTGCCATTGGAGCGCCGGGCGAAAAGCTTGATCGCGAATGCCGTGAACTCGACCATCCGCACTTCCTGTCCTTCAACAGCAGTTCCGCCCAATTGGTCCAGGCTGTGCGCGAAGCGCGGTCCAATGCCCACGAACTGCGCGAGAAACTGCTTATTGCCGGAGCCCGTCGGAAGGATCTCGCTGCGCGAAGTTTCGATGCGCTGCGTTCACTCGAAGTTTCTGAAATAGACCGCAGGCACAAAGCGTCCTGGCAGACGGCGAGCGAAAAGGGGAAAACCCTGGTTGTCTGGGCAGCCCACGACAACTACTGGGACGAAATCCGGCCTCAGATCGAGGCGCTGAAATCTGCGGACTGCCTCGTGCCGTTTTCCTCCGGAATTCACGACTCGATCTTTCAGAAGCGCTACACCTTGCCACGCCATGGAGTCATGAACTGGGCGGCGCTTCCTGAAGCCATGCGCGCAGGCCTTGCCGATCGGTACGACAACGTCCTGGTCTGCCACAAGGGCAACAACGCAAGCCGGCCCGCGAACTTGATGGAGATCGGTGCGAAGGCGGGTCGGCGCGCATGGGAGTGCCGGCTTTGGACGCAGGCGTTTCAGCCGATCGACCGTCGGAACGAAGGCATCGATGTGAGCCCTTATCAGACCCGAAATACCGCTGCACGAGTAAGCCAGGAGGAGTCCCGTTGCTCGGTACACTAGCTGCTCCCCCTAAAACTTACGACCGATATCGGGTAAAGGCGGGTCTGCAGTTCCGGCGCCAGACCGAAGCGCTGCCCGAAACACTCGATAAGGATTATCTGGTCCGCGTGGATGTTTGCGGCCTCTGCCGCAGCGACTTGTACTGTGCAACGAGCTGGGCGCATGACTGGCAGGATATCGGCCACGAGTTCGGCGGCACGATCGTGGCCGCAAAGAATTCCGGCGGTCGCTTTGAGGTAGGGGATCGAGTTGCGGTCCGCAATGCTTCCGCCTGCCTGGAATGTCCGTCGTGCGTTGCCGGCGATCTGCGAGGCTGCCAGCGGCTCGTCGTCAACATGCAGGGATTCAGCCAGTATGCCCAGTGTGACCGCCGGTCCCTGGTGGCGGCTTATGACCTCAGTGACGATTTGCTCGGCCTGGTGGAGCCGACGAACGTTGTGCTGGATCTGCTTTTCTCGGCCGAACTGGCTCCTGACGATCGCGTCCTGATTTTCGGGAGCGGCACGCTGGGACTGATCGCGGCGTATCTCGCCTCACACTACTTCAAGTCCGCGAAAGTACTTCTTGCCGGACGGCAGCCGGCCCCTGCGCTGGCGTCGAAGCTGGGAATCCATGACTACGTCACGTTCGACGACCTGCGCCGGCGCGAGCCGGTTCGCCAGTTTTTCGGCGGTTGGCCGGATCGCATTTTGGCAACCACTCCACCGCAAACGCTGCCGCTGGCGCTCGACGTTTGTGCTCCCGGTGGCCGGATCCTGACCCTCGGTCTCGATAATGAAGACGCCTATGCCGCCGGCATCGACATCCAGAAACTCATTTTTCGCAGGGCTCAACTCCAGGGCGTCTTTGCCGTTCCGAACCTGTACTTCGAGAACGCGGTTGAGATTCTGCGTTCAACGGCGTCACCCCTTGGTCAGCTCGTGACGAGACGTGTGGCCTTCGAGGACCTCGAAGAGGCGTTCAAACAGTGGAATGACCGAGGGCATTTCGATGGCAAGACTCTGCTGGTGAATCGAAGCAGATCCGGGGCCGCGCAATGATGATGTTTATCCAGGAGTTGGAAAACCTTCCGGCCCGGCCGGTGAACGGGATCCTGATTCTGAGGACGGCGCCGACGCCCCAGGTTCAGTGGGCCATCGAACGCCTTCGAGAGCGATACCCCGCCGCCCGGCTTTCCATATTGGGGAGACAACTCGATCAGAATTCACTGTTCGAGGGCATGCGGAAGTTCGAGCTGCCAGGCCAGTGGCTGAACCCGCGCACGTTCAGACCGGTTCGCAAACGAGTGTGCAGCGAAGCGTTCGACCTGGTGGTGGTGTGCCTCAACAGCGATCATGGCGCTGGATACGAGAATGTCAGTCGCGTGGTTGAACAGATTCCGGCCCAGCGCAAGCTGCTGGCCGGATACGACCAGCGCTGGTATGAGTGGAATCCCAAGTTGTTCGTGCAGCAGTCCTTGCTGTTTCGCTGGATCCTGAATGGACTGGAGTTACTACTCTGCCCGGCGATGGCAGCGTGTCTCCTCTTCATGACCTCCGGCCCCCGATACATGCCGGCCGGCCAGGAACGTCCGTCACCGGGGTACGACAGATGAAAGTGATGCACTTCTGTTCGTTTTACCGTCCCCTGGGGGGCGGTGAAAAGCTGCTGTTCAGCGTGCTCGACATCTCTGAACGCAATGGAATCGAAAACGTCATTGTCGCGCCCAAAATGCAGTCGAACGGCCCGACCGGCCAGCGCAAGGAGTACTTCATTGATTTTCTGGAGTATCCCTTCGAGCGCAGCAGCCTCTACTCTTCGTTTTCGCACAACATGAAGCTGGCCGGCGCCATACGACTGATTATCGACCGCGAACAGCCGGACGTGGTGCACTTGCACAACCAGCAGAACCCGTTCATCTATTGGGCGTGTTTTCGAAGCGGTGTGCCGATGGTCCGGAACGTTCACGACCCTCGTCTCTACTGTCCGACGAACTGGCGGCTGCTGCCCGACAACCGGCTTTGTCCGCACGCGCTAGGGCGTGCCTGTATTACCGAAGGCTGCGTTAAACCGAAGTCTGAAGACGCGAAACGTGTCTTCTTTCTGCTGATGCAGCGCCTGCTGTCCTTCAAGTCCACTTTGATTATCGAGAGTGAAGAATCACGGCAGATGGCCCTGCAGAACAGCTATCGCGACGACCAGCTCGCGTTGGTTCCCAACTGCACCTCTCTGAATCCACTCGACGTTGAGCTGGAGAACAAAAGGAAATACAAGGTTTCCGGCCAGAACACGATTCTGTTCGTCGGCCGCGCCAGCTACGAGAAGGGGTTGCATTTCCTCATCCACGCACTACCCAGGATCAAGAACGAATTCAAGTGCATCATCCTGACCGCAGGCGATTACTACGCACAGGAAATCGCGCCGATGGTCGAGAAGCTGGACCTTCAGTCGAAGGTGGAAGTGCGGTTCAACACGAGCTACGAAGAGACGGCGAAGTTCTACTCCATGGCCGACGTTGTCGTCGTGCCCTCCATCTGGTTCGAGACGTTCTGTCTCGTCGGCATCGAGGCGTATTCCCATCTGACACCGGTCGTGGCCACCCGCGTGGGCGGCATCAAGGACTGGTGCGTGGACGGCGAGACCGGATTCCTGGTGGACCTCTTCGATGAAGAAGCCCTGGCGGCGCGCATTGACACGCTGCTGGGCGACCCCACCCTCGGGGCCAGGTTCGGACTGAACGGCTATTGGCGCGTTCAGAAACTTTACGCGGAAGAAATCTATTTCAAGCGTCTCAAGGCGCTCTATGAAAAGGTGATCGAAAATGGCAAAAGTCACTCTTATCGATTCCCTGGGTTGGCAAGACGGGCTGTTTAATCTCGGCTTGGCCTATCTCAGCGCCAGCCTTAAAGAGGCTGGCCACAAGGTCGAGGTTATCGACCTCAACAACAAGTTCCGGACGCCCGACGAGATCGTCGAAATCATCGGCAGGGACCGGCCCGACTACGTGGGCTTTTCGGTAAAGTCCGCCACGTTTGCAAATGCCGTGGAACTGCACAGGAAGATCGCGGCGAAGTACCCCGAGATCACGTGCATCTATGGTGGCCCGCACATCACGCTCTCCGGCGCCAACATCCTCGACGAAGCGCCTCCGGCGTACTTCCTTCGCGGCGATGCCGAGTTCACGCTGCGTGACTTCGTTCACCTGCATTCCAGCGGGGAGAAGGACTTCACGAGTGTCAGCGGCATTATCTACAGGAACACGGACGGCGAAGTCGTGACTCAGGACATCGTGTTTCACAAGAAAATCGATGATCTGCCGCTGCCGGACTTCACCACTTTCGACACCTTCGCGCAGTTCAAAACGTATCCCCTGCTGACCAGCCGCGGATGCCCTTACAAATGCACGTACTGCTCGGTACCCGCAATCAGCGGCAGCCGCTGGGTCTATCGCTCGGCGCCGAGCATCATGAAGGAACTCGAGCACGTGACCCAGTCCCTGAAGATGAACACGGTCGTCATCGTCGACGACAACTTCACGCTGCACAAGGCTCGCGCCATGTCGATTTGCGATGCGATCATCGAGTCGGGAAACAAAATCACCTGGTCCTGCGGGAACGGGATTCGAGCCGATCGCATCTGGCCGGATCTTGCCGAAAAAATGCACCAGGCGGGATGTGTTGAGGTGGCCTTCGGCATCGAAAGTCTGGACGCAGAGGTTTTCGGGCTGCTCCACAAGGGGGAGGAGATCCAGCACATTCGCCACGGTATCCAGATCGTGCAGAAGGCGGGTATCAACGTGACCGGATTCTTCATGATCGGCTTGCCGGGATCGACGTACCGCAAGGACCTCAAGACACTCGCTCTGGTCCGGAACCTTAAGCTCAACAACTACTACTTCGGACTGACCGTCCCCTATCCCGGCACAGAGCTGTGGAACTGGGCGCAGGCGAATGCCAGATTCCTTGTGCCCTGGCAGAACAGCTATCACATCTCGGAAGTGTTCCGCGACGGACTGGAGCGGCTGAAACTGGAACCTGTGTTCGATACGCCGGAGTATCCGGCGGAGCAGCGAAAAAAGGCGTTCCGCACGGTGCTCGACTCCAAGAAGAGAGTGCAGGATCGCAGCCTGAAGGTTGTCAGAAACAGCCTGCGCGCGGTTCCTGGCCGCTCTATCGTGGTGATGCGCACGTCGCGCCGCGACAACCTCTTCGGGTTCTTCAAAGACCTGCACCCCACCAACCCGCACTTCATCCTGTACAAGGGATCGTCGGATTTCCTGTCAAAGCTCGATCCGCAGGTACGCCAGGCGTATGGGACCCTTTCGATTTCCGGCCATGAAAACCTGTCGGCGGCAGATGTGGACGCCTGGCTTCTCCACATCAGCCAGGACGCCGTTGTCGTATTCGATGTTCCGGGGGGAAATCTGTCCAGGTACCAAAATCTGATCGACTTCGCCCGAGCGCTTCGGCCGAAGCAGATCGTCGCGCTTGTGGGCGATACGTTCGAGCTGATTCCTGTGCGTACGAAGGAGGAGATTGAAGTGATGTCGCTGCACTCTCCCCACATGGAGCCGGTCTACAACGGCCTGGTCACGCTCACAACGTAGAAGGCACCGGCAAGCATGAAGGTTCTCTTTTTCAATACACTCTCGGCCGTTCGCGGCGGTACCGAGCGGATGCTGATGGATACATCCGTCGAGTTGCTTCAGCGGGATCACGAGGTTTCTCTTGTCGTGGCCTACGACGACCGGCGCGCCGGCCATCCGGAATTCTGGCCGGGCAAGGTGAATCGCTACTACCTACCGCAGTTGATTGCCCCCGCGGCGGACCGGTATTCGTACAACCGCTACCTGCGGACGTCCACGTATCTCGAGGCTCTGGCCTATCTTCAGGACATTGTCCGCATCGAAGATCCAGACGTCATTCACGTCCACAACTTTCCTTCGATCGAGATATTGAAAGCCATCGAGACCAGCGCTCCGATTGTTCGTACGTTTCACGGCTACGACAATCTGTGCGAAAACCGGTTGAAACGGCTGCCCGACGGCTCAATCTGCCCGCACCCCGCCGGGGACGCCTGCCGGGCCCACTGCGGGTTCGACCGCAACTTTCGTGCGGTCCGTGTGCGAGCCGAAAACACCTTCATGAAGCGGCGGTTTAAGAAACTGCTGGCCGTCTCCGGCTGGGTCAAGGGAGTGATGACGGCGAACGGTTTCCCGGGCGATCAAGTGGAAGTGTTGCCGAACTTTACGCGACTGTTACATGCGCCAATCCAGATTCCGGAAGAAAACACAGTCCTGTTCGTTGGTCGATTCACGCCGGAGAAGGGACTGCTCGAGCTTGTGAGGAGCGCGGCGGAGAGTGAGGCGCGGCCGAAGATTCTGGCTGTCGGCAAGGACGGCCTTCCGGGTGGCAGCCCGTTCGTCGATCGTGTTGTCCGCGAGGCCGCCGAGCGCCACATCGAAATCGAGTTGCAGGAGTGGTCCTCGGGAGAGGACCTGCGCCGTGCGTATGCCCGGGCTGCCGTGGTTGCGTTCAGTTCCGTGTGGCCCGATCCGTTCGGTCTGGTCGGAATCGAATCGATGGCGCAAGGCAAGCCCGTCGTGGCCTTCGATTGCGGGGGCGTCCGGGAGTGGCTGACAGATCAGGTTACGGGATTCCTCGTACCCCACCAGGACACGCGCCAGTTTGCCCGGTGCCTGGACGACCTTTTGGGAAGTGCAGCCTTGCGGCGAAACATGGGGCGACACGCGCAACATGACGCGCGCAGGCGATTCAGCCCGGATGCGCATATCGAGAGACTGCTGGCGGTTTACGCCGAGGTTTTGAATGAGAACGAGAAAGTCAGGACAAAAAATACTGCTGATCGACCCAGCCGGCGCGCAGAGATACGTTACGCATAACGCCGGCCTGGCGTTTCTCTCTGCCTCGCTGCTGGCTCGAGGACACGACGTCCGCGTCGTGGATATGAACAACTACAGCTACACGGACGACCAGGTTGTCGAGTACGCCCGTAACTATCGTCCCGACTGGGTTGGCGTGTCAGTGAAGACGGCCCTCGTCAGCTCAGCCGAACGATCGACCCGCGCTATTCGCCGCGCATGTCCCGGCGCGAGAACCGTTGTCGGTGGCGCTCATCTCGGGGTTTCGGGCCTGGCTTACATGGCCGGCCAGGACGTTTACGAGTACGGAATAACCGGCGAAGCGGAGCACACGCTGCCGGACCTGGTCGATGACAAGAATGTTGAGTCTATCCCCGGTCTCCTTTACTACAACGACGGCCAATGGACCGAGAACCCGATGGAATTCATCTGGGATCTCGACACGCTGCCGTACCCGACCTATCGCACCTGGGACCGCATCGACCGGTCCGCGTTCCCATACCTGATGGTCCACAGCCGGGGTTGTCCTTACCGATGCACGTTCTGCAGCGTGCCCAAAATCAACGGCAGGAAGTTCCGGAAACGCTCGCCGGAAGGAACCGTGGACGAATTGCGCCACGCACGCAAGGAGTACGTCTTTCGTGATTTCGAGTTTCTGGACGACAACCTGACGTTGGATCTCGACCACGCCAAACGCGTCTGCGAAGCTCTGATTCAGGCGAACCTTGGTGTGGGTTGGTATGCAAACAACGGCATCCGCGCCGACCGGCTCGACAAGGAACTCGCCGGCCTGATGAAGCGCGCCGGCTGCAAGGGTGTCGCGATCGGCGTGGAGTCCGCGGACGACGAGGTGCTCAAAGCCATCAAGAAGGGCGAGACCGTCGATCAGCTTTTCCGCGGGATCCGGCTGCTGAAGGAAGCAGGCATAACAGTAGGGGGCCACTTCATCGTGGGCCTGCCGGGCGACACCCTGGATACCGTTAAGAAAAGCATTCGATTCAAGGATGAGGTCGGCCTGGACTACGCCTATTTCAACCAGCTTGTTCCCTATCCCGGAACGGAGCTCGGGGAGTGGGCCTTCAAGAACACGAAAATTCTGGTCGAGAATGTCACCGACGCCAGCCACTTCGGCCAGAAGGAACAGGTGTTCATGGAGACTCCGGAGTTTCCCAGGGCGGATCGTGAGAAAGTGTTCCAGCTTCTTGCACTCGACCACAACGAAGGCCGGATCAGCTGCGAGGATTTCAGGAATCTTCATCGCGATCGTGAGGCCCTGAAAGTCTTGTTCATCCGTTCCGGCCGCATGGATCCTTACGATCACGTGAAGTCTCTGCTGCCGCCGGACGCCAGGCTCGACGTCCTGGTGTCCTGCGGAATGCAGGCGATGGGATCAGCCATCACCCAGACCTTCCAGTACCCGACTCCCGGACTCATGAACGTTCGCGGTCTGGGCCGCCTGAAGAAGCCGCTTGAGAAGGCTTATGATCTGGTGCTGTACCTGAACACGTTCCAGAATGGAATGAGCTTCGACAATATCGTCGGCATCGCCCGCCATTGCGGCGGTCGGGTCTATGAGTACCAGGCGGGCGAAGCGCTGAGAGAGGTCAAACCCGCAGGGTTCGAAGTCACCCGGCTGTACTCCCGATCCGCAGGGGCTGCGGCCGTCAGGGTTTGAATATGCGAGTCCTTCATTTGATCCCCTTCCTCTGGAGCGGCGCCGGCAACGTGGTTTCGCGGCTTTGCCTCTCCCAGGCGGAACGTCATCACATCGGGATCGTGACCAGCGGGGAATCCAGAGGCCTGAAGGACTGGGCGGTCTTTCGGCGTCGTCTTAAGGCCGGCGGCGTGGAGCACTTTCGCGTCGATCTGTTCGATCGCGATCCCGCCGTGTTCTGGAGCAGCATCGACAGATTGAAAGCCTTGTTCAGGGAGTTTCGCCCGCAGGTCGTGCACTGCCACGCGGGTGTGCCGGCATGCGCTGCCGCAATCGCAGGGGGAACGCTCAGCCGGCCTTTCCATCTGGTGAGTCAGTTCCATAGCTGGGGAGTGAACCGGCCGGAATGGATGAATCGCATGGATTTGTGGGGCTTCGCGCAATCCGACATCGTCCTGTGTGCGGCCCGGGCATACTACCGCACGCTCCTTAAAGGGGGTGTCCGTCCGGAACAGATCCGCTACGTGCCCTGGGGCCTGCCGGTTGACGAGATCCGGAGGATGGCCGGCAAGCCGCAACGCCATCCGGATCAGTTTCGCGCCGGTTTCGTCGGACGCATCGAGCCGAGAAAGGGCCAGATCGAACTGCTTCGCGCGTTTGCCGCTTTCCACAAGCGCCATACGGCGTCACGGCTGGACCTTGTCGGGCCGGTTGCCGATGCGGATTACCATCGCGAGCTTTCCGGCCAGGTTCGCGCTCTGCAGTTGGATGGCGTCGTGACCATCACAGGGCAGGTCCGGAACGCCTACCGGCACATCCGGGATTGGGATGTCTTTGTATCGATGTCTTCCGATGAAGGACAGGGGATTGCGATTCTCGAAGCGATGACGCTCGGTGTGCCCGTAATCGCCCGCGCCGCCGCCGGCGTGGAGGACTACGTGGTTGACGGGCAGAATGCACTTTCGGTGCAATCAACAGCGGAAGCGACTCAAGCGCTGCTGTGGGCGGCTCGAAATCGCGATCGGCTCGGCACTATTGCGCGTAACGCGACCGAAATGATCGAAAGGAAGTATTCGTGGTCACAAACGACGGAGCAGATGGAAGAGATCTACTGCCCGGCGTCCTCAGTTCCCTCTTCAGGGCCCTCTTTTGCGGAGCCATCGTTCGTGCGCCGCTTCGCCTGAACCCATGGTTTCCGACTGGCTCACTACCGAATCCGGCCTCAAGGTGTTCATCGAGGAATTCAACCATCGTGTTGTGGTCGAGTCCCCGGAAGGGGATATCACGCCTGTCGGCAAACTCGGTGCAGGCGCCGGGGAGTTTCACTATCCCCGCGGCGCTGTCGAGTTGGCTTCCCGCCTGTACGTCGTCGATTCCTGGAATCATCGCATCGAAGCTTTCCTGCTTCCCGAAATGAAGTACGCCTTCTCGTTTGGCGGCCTTCAACACTTGCACTGCCCCAGCGCCATCACCGCGATCGACATCGATGACCACAAGTGCCTGGTGGTCGCCGATACGAACAACGCCCGCCTCGTCTTCTACGAACCTTCAGGAAATTTCGCTTTCGCTTCTGATCTGGAAGGCTTTCCAGTCAAGCTCCGGTGGCGCGAATCCGTCCTCCACGTTCAGTACGAAGACGGAGCCTGGGAGAGTGTCTTGTACTAGTGTAGTGTCCAGGAATTAGCTGGGCAGTTCTCCCGGCGGAACAGCGCCGGCTGCGTTGTCGCTCCTCAGTCACAATGAATGAGCATTGCTCCTTCGTCGCTCCTAGAATCCGACGCCGTTGCGCTCGGAATAACTGCCCAGCTAATTCCTGGCACTACACTAGGCGATGGGGGGCTACTTCGCCGCCTGCCGCTTCAGTTCGTCTTCGATGACATCACGAATGACGGTATAGGGCTGGTTGCCGGACAGGAGTCGTCCGTTGATGAACATTGTCGGTGTGCTGCTCACGCCCGCCTTTCGGGCGTCGTCCTGGTCTTTCCGGATCGCTTCGGCCTGTCGCCCCGAATCCAGGCAGGTGTTAAAGGCTCCCGTATTCATCCTCAGGACAACCGCACGCTGCTTCAATGCCGCGACGTCCAGCTGCGCCTGGTTCGTGTACATGGAATCGTAGAATTCCCAGAAGCGTTGCTGCTCATTGGCGCAAAGTGACGCCTCCGCGGCCTTCTGGGCGTGCGGATGCATGGTCACCAAAGGGAACTGTCGGAAGACAAGGCGGACTTTCTCCGGGTAATTCTTCTCGACCAGCTTCAGCGTGGGATACAACCCGCCGCAATAAGGGCACTCGAAATCGGCAAATTCGACGATGGTGACGGGAGCGTTGGCCGGCCCGCGCGAGGGATAGCCGGCGGTTGCGATGTCTGTTCTCAATGGATCGAGATTCGTCGTGACCTTGTAGCGGCGCCGCAGTGAATCGACCAGCATCTTTCGATATCGATTCCGGCTGGAATCGATCATGTACTGCCGGACCTGGGGAAGCGCCTGAGCCTTGGGGCCCGGGATTTGCGCGGCGATTTGAGCTTTGTTCGCTTCGTAGAACGCCTCGACCTCCTGGGGTGAGGGCGTTTCAACGTTGCTCTCGATTTCCACTTCGACCAGCCGCTGCTTTGTCATCTGGTCTCTTGCGGCTTCAAGGGTCATCAACTTGTCGTCGACAATCGAGTCCAGCGCTTTCCACAGAATGGCGAGGCGTGCGCGATCATAGGCAGATTGCGGCTGCGGCTTGCTGGCGTCCAGCTTTGCCAGATCGCCCGCCGCAGCCTTCAGCACCTCCTGCTCGGTGATGGCCTGCCCTTCAACTGTGGCGAGGGTTTTGGTCGCGGATTGTGCGGCCGCAAGCGAACTCACGGCCGCGAGGAAAGCCACAAGGAGAATACGCTGCATTTTCATGCATCAATTCCACTAGCTGCCCGGCGTTTTGTCAAGGCGGCGAATTCCTTAACGGAGGACCGCCTTCTTCAAAACGGTCTCTGCGGGCATCGGAAACGGACCATCCAGGTCTCCCGGCTTGTAGGTCGCGATCATTTCCGGCTGAACTCCACGATCCACAATGACGCCAAACCACGGCAGCATCATTTCCTGTGATGTCATCTCGCCCCAGGCGACGGTGTCGCCGGGCGTCGGATTCTGCCGGTTGTTGGCCGAATTGTCGTGATGGGCGGTGACAATCATCCGGGTCCCTTTGGGAACTCGAATGGGATTGGCCAACTCGTAACCCAGTTGCCAGTGGAAGTCAAACCCGGCGCTGAGCACGGTTTCTTCCCGGCCATCCGGATAAACCAGCCGGTACGTCATATCCTTGCCCCGCAGATGCATGTGGGGCATGAACCAGGCCAGATCCACGTCCTGCTTGAAGGTCAGCTCGCCCTGGGTTTCATAGTTGCTCTCCCCTGCCGGGATCGGCTTGCGGATATCCACCAGATGCTCGGGCGCCATGATCACAAACTGCTTTGAGGCCGGAGCTTTTGCCAAGGTAAAGCCCACGGTGGTCTGGTCCGTGGTTGGTTTCCCGTTCGGCGTGTAATGGACTTCCAGGACGAAAGGCTTTCCCCCCGGAATCAGCTTCGCAGAATCGGTGTAGGCGAAATCCAGAGGCTGAGTTCCCGGCGCATACACGGCTTCCATGGTCATGAACGCGCCCACTCCGGTTTCGCGTTCGCGAAGTCTGGTGAGCATGTCGGAATACGAACTGCCGTTCAAACCATTGACCGCGATTCTGACGATGTTCCCGCTCGGGGCCGCGGCGGCCCCCGCAGCGACTCCAGCCGCGAATGCTTCGTTGAATACCAGTTTGGACGACGCTGTTACCACACCAGCAACGCCGGCAGCAGAACCAAACCGTACGACTTGCTGGGCCGTATCCTGGACCTGAAGGATCACATGGTGGACCACTGAAGGGTCGCCCGGGCGAATCTCAATCGACGACACCCAGGTGTCTTCATGGAAAGGATTCGGGATGACGAATTGCCGAATCTCACCCTCGCCTTGTGCCGCGACTTTGTAGGCCTGCGGCATCGACACGATAACATCGGGCTCGGTCCTCCAGCCTTCCTTGAACTGTACGGTTTGCACAGGTTTGTCTGCCGGATCACCCTCGGGCGCGCCGCCATCCGCCCAGGCGACGAGCGTCCTGACGTTCTCCGCAGTAAGCTTCGGAGCATTCCGATAGTTCCCGTAGTGCGAATCCGCGAACCACGGCGGCATCTGTTTTGTCACAACGGCGGTCTTGATGGCTTTCGACCACGGACGCACGTTTTCGTAAGTCAGCAAAGACATGGGACCAATGCCGCCCGGGCGATGACAGCCCTGGCAGTTGTCCTGGAGTATGGGTAAGACCTCTTTATTGAAGGTCACGGTTCGGGTCTGATCTGGTGTGGCGGAAGTCGGGGAAACCTCTGTTCCTTCTGTTCCCAATACCGTCATCGCCGTGAGCAGAATCAAAACGATAGCTCGGTTCATAGGGGCTCCTAAGGTTGTCAAACGGGTTGTTGCGCAGCTTAGACCAGAACGACCCGGGAAGGTGAGCAAGGCCCTGTTAGCGTAACGCCTGCAATCGACTCGCTCGTCGGCGCCGTTGATAATCCCTTCGCCTGGATACGCTAAAACCGCTTGGCCTTATGTAGAGCCTCTCATACCCGAAAAATATTGGCTTTCGCCGGTGGAGCGCGAATAATCAGTGCTCATGAAAACTATCCTCGACACATTTCCTCGGCTGGCACGGTCTGCGATCACCGCAGGTCTTTCATTTCGATTTGCGGCTCCAGGCCTTGTTGTTCTTCTTGCGTGCGGCGCGCTGTCGGTCCGCATTCACGCGCAGCGGGGCGGACAGGCGCCTGCGGCGCAGCCTTCCGGGCCGCGGCCGGCGACGGCACCACCGCTCGTCCCGGTGCGTCTGGACGTCGATGGTAATTTTCGGATCGCACCACCTTACGCACCCGACCCGGCGTTCACCGAAAAGCCCGGCGTGCCAAAAGGGCGTGTGGTCCGCTTCACGATGAACTCCGCTGAAAGCAAGATCTTCCCGACGGCGCCAGTCGGCGGCGCACGCGGAACTGCACAGACCGAGCCGCCGCAGCATCAAACGTTTCAGCGTCAGGTCGCCGTCTATATTCCTGCGGGGTATGTACCGAACACACCGACGCCGTTCATCGTCGTTCAGGATGGGCAGGGATACGTCAGCGATGCAGCTCAGGACGGGAATCCGCCGACCAAGGCGTTCATGCCGCCAATGCTCGACAATTTGATCTATGAGAAACGCATTCCGCCGATCGTCGCTGTGCTGGTTGCCCCGGGGCCCGGCGGGCAGCGGACAATCGAATACGATACCGTTTCCGATCGCTATACGAACTTTGTCGAGACGGAATTGCTGCCCCGTATCGCCCGGGATTACCAGGTGTCGTTCACAACGGATCCCGAAGGCCGTGCGACGTTCGGAATGAGCTCCGGCGCCGCTGCCGCGCTGACGATGGCCTGGCTGCACCCGAATTTATACCGCCGCGTGATCAGCTATTCGGGAACCTTCGTTGCGCTCCAGCGCAACGCTACCGCCCCGAATGGCGCCTGGGATTTTCACCAGACCTTCATTCCGAACTCCGAGCGTAAGCCTTTGCGGATCTGGTTCCATGTCAGCGAGAACGATATTGGGGCGAATTCCCCCGCCGAGCAGATGCGCAACTGGGTGATCGCCAACAACCGGATGTCGGAAGTTTTGAAGGCCAAAGCATATCCGTATCAGTTCGTTTTTTCCGAAGCGGCGGGCCACGTCGATCAACGGGTGCAACTTCAGACAATGGCTGAAGCCTTCGAGTGGGTTTGGAAGGGCTACAGGCCGAACACCAGGTAGCGCTGTGACCAGGGGTAATTCGGGGACGTTCACCGAATTACTCACAACGCGCCGCAATACCGCCAGCACATAGCATCCAAACAAACGAGCAGGCCAACAGGATTCCTGGTCTCAAGACCGTCGCGCTCTCTTTATCCGAAGACGGCAGGCGAACGCCGCAAGCAACGATCTTTATTCGATGCGGGGTGTGCGATGCGATTTACTCTTCATCATCACCCAGCCATGCACGAACGATTCGATCGAGACGGCCAGACTCCTGCAGTTCCAGCAGGCGCACATTGACGTCGCGAATCAGAGAGGAGGTTGGCTGAACGGCAAATCCATAGTTCTGGCGCGCATAGTGCGCGTGGGACACCGCGACCGACGATTCGTTGCGCCCCTTTAGAAAGTAAAGCAGCTGCGGCCGATCAAATACCAGGGCATCCACGGTCCTGGCCTGCAGCATCTCGTATCCGTCGCCAAGCGACGCCACGCCAACCGGGTTTGCGCCATTGCTTTCCACGAACGATTGCGCCGGGGAATCCATAATGACCGCGACCCTTCGGCCCCTGAGCTGGTCGGCGGTCGAGATCGTATTCCGCTGCATCCCGGTCAGGGTGAGGGTGCTCGCAATGCCGGCTACAAGCGAAGTCGCCGTGAGAATGGAAATGATGATCCACAAGCCCGTCACCGCCCTGCCCATAAAGGTTCGCGGGGCGAGATCCCCGTATCCGACCGTGCTCATCGTGACGACAGCGAACCAGATACCGCTGGCGACACCACGCAGGGGCTCAGGGGGAAACGCCGTTTCCGGCGCGCGGCGTTCGGCGAGCCAAATGAGGGTACCGACGAGGGCTAGAACGGATAAGAAGAATACGACGGCAATGTAGAACGATCTGCTGAAAAACGGGCCCAGTCGCTGCCACGGCGTCGGCGACTCGGTCCGCGACAGAATGGACAGGCTGGAAGCAAAGTACGGCTGAGAGAATCGCGCGATTTGCGCTCGCTCGGCCGTGATGCTGACCGGGCCGACAACCACATCGACCGAGCCTTTCACAAGAGCGTCAATGGCTTCAGGAACGTTCTGGAAAGAATCGAACCGGTACCGCCAGCCCGCATTCGCAGCCACTGCCTGCCAAATCTCCACGGCAACGCCCTGATGGGATCCCGTTGCGTCCACGACCACGAAAGGCGCCGACCCGGCCACCCCGACTCGCAACTCCCCTTGCGGAGGTAAAGACTCCGCCGCGGTGGGTCCGGAGCGCGCGGATTGCGCCATTGCGGTGTACATCAAAACGGGGACGAAGATCCCAACGACGCCGATCCAACGGACGGGACCTGCCAAGACACTGCGAATGTGAGAGATTTTGCGGGATTTCACGTGCAATCTCGAGGGTCAACTTTACCGGGAATTCACCGCGATCGACAAGAGTCGGAAAGACTCGGAGAAAAATGCACTTCACCTTTCCACGCCGTGAACATGAGCGGAAAAGTCTGGTTGCATCTGAAAGACCCCAACCTACACTGGGGCGCATGAGCCGAACATTCGGATTGATTGGAATTGTGATTGTCCTTGGTATTGGTGGGTACGTCTATACAAGACAAATGCAAACAGCAACACCAAACGGTCAGACCCCGCAGACGACGATCGATGTCACCGGCGTAGAGAACGATCTGATCGCTTTAGCCAATGCGGAACGCCAATACTGGGCAACCAACGCCCGGTACGCGTCGCTGGAAGAGTTGCGCTCCAGCGGAAGCATTCAAGTCCCCGGCAGGCCCAACTATACCTACTCCGCGGAAGCCGGCGAGACCACTTTCACTGTCATCGCCAGCTACTCCGGCCCCGACTCGCATGCGCCCCAACGGCTCAGCATTGATGAAACGATGGCATTGAAGAGCCAGTAGACCCCTGAGTTGGGGAGTTGTTGAGTTGTTGGGGACAGATCCCAACCGGAGGGACGAGGCAACACTGCTCCACCGCCCAACTCGTCTCCGTCTTAGACCTTGCCGGAACTCGTCCCGCTACGGTTGGGCTGTGACTGCCAGCCAGGCAGACAGGCAGGCGAGTTTTTGTTCCTTTCGCCAGGGTTTGCCTGCGGTGGCGCCCAAGTTCTTCAGGCGTGTTTCCAGGTCTGCGAGGGATAATCGCAGTTGCTTCGACGCCACGTCATGGAGAGACTTCTCGTCCATTTCTATGGCCTCGAATCCGCTCTGCGCCAGGGCAAAGCGAAGAGCGTCCCGCACGGCCAGTCCTTCGGCCACCGGAGGGTGTTCCGGTGCGCCGAGACTGTACTGCAAAAGGTCGGTGACCCAGCCGGCCCGATTGACGAGCAGGGCCACGGCCACAGGTTGGTACTTCTCAGACTGCAGCTTGAGGAGGATATCGTCGAGGCCCTTTACGGCAAGCTGATTTTGGCGTTTGCGCCCTTCGGCAACAGCCGCCGCGGCCTTCTGCTGGCTGCCCCGCCCGGGAGCCTGCGCCAGTTCGGCGGCAACGTGATAGGGCTCAAGCGAGAGCCTGTCTCCCGCAGCAGCCGTGGCGAGAAATGTGGACGCCACGACGCGGGTGTGACTTCCGCGGCCGCCGACGGCAACAACGACGCTGCCGCCTCGTACCGCTCGAAATCCGAGACCGATGGAGATCATGGAGTCCCCGCCAGTTGTTCTCACGCTTTGACTCCTTCAGGCGCCAGACCGGGCCCGAGGTTCTCGAGTGCCAGCGCCTTCGCAAGGTGCATCGCGAGTTCACGACGGGCAGGATCCTGGTGAATCTGGCTATACCGCGCCCACACAAGCGCCCGATCCTCTTCAGCCATCGGTGTTTTCGCCGCCATCTCCGTGACCCTGGCGTCAAAGAAGCGCGGAAAATCCGGGAGGCGGCCGTCGGCGTCGGTGAAGCGGTATTCCCTTGCAAGGTCGGAGGCAAAGTGTACGCGTCCCGCCTTGCGGGCGACGTCGGGGTCGGCCGCCAGGGCGGCTGCGGCGCGTCCGGCGAGCGAGGGGGTTTCGGACTCCGCAAAAAAAGGATCTTGTGCAATGGCGTCGCGCCAGTTGTCTTCGCGAACGCCGAAGTAATCGAGTACAGCTTCCGATCGCAGAAAGCCAGGCGCCAGACAGAGCGCCGTCACGCGGGTCTGCACAAGTTCCATGGCCATGCCATAGGCCAGCCGCGCCAGGGCGGCTTTCGCGAGGTCGTAGAGGATCTGGCCCCGATATCCGGCAAAATGTCCGTCAGTCACTTCGATGATGAGGCCGCGGTTAGCTTCGATCATCAGAGGCGCAAGATGCCGGCTCGTGATCAGATGACTGATCAGGGTCTGATCCAGATACGCGCCAACGCTCGTCAGATCGAGTTCCCAGAAACGCTGAGCCCAGTTGAGCATCGAGTCGGCGCCCCAGATGCTGTTGACCAGCACATCGAGGCGCCCGGCTTCCTTTCGAACGCGGGCAGCGAGGCTCGCCACTTCTTCCTCCCGCGTGTGGTCCACTCGGAGCGCGACGGCGCGTCCGCCGGCGTTCGCAATGAATGCGGCGGTCTCGTCGATGGTTTCCGGCCGATCCATGCCCCGGGGGCTTCCCGCGCGACTCCGTCCCGTGCAATAAACGAAGGCTCCCGCCGCCCCCAGGGCTCTGGCAATACCGCGGCCGGCGCCGCGAGTCGCGCCAGCCACGAGCGCCACCTGCCCCGCGAGATTTGGCGTCTGCGCCGTCATAGAGGAGTACCTCCGGAAAATATCAAGACTGTTTGTGAAGAAGTCCCGGATCCGTCGGCAACCGCGGGCGCCTCAGCCTGCAAGATGGTCATGATGCTCCACATCAGATTCTGGACTTCAAATTATTTCTGACAAAGCATTCGGAATGGGAGTCTTTTCCATGATTCCGCCCGTTCCCGGCTCTTCGTGGTATCGTTGCTAAATCCAAATGAACATACCGAAACGAATGAAGGGATGGCTCTGGTTCCTCACCTGGTGCGCGTTCTTCAGTCTCGCTTTTACACGCGCATATTGGATCGCTGAGGGACTGCTGTCCGTCGCACTTGTTCTTGGACTCCTCGTGATGACCGCGGCCAAACTACGACAGCTCTGGCAATACCGATCAGACCCGGCGATGCGGAACGCCATCATCAGTTCCGGCCAGGGCGGAGTCTTCAACAATTCGCGTTGGCGACGATGGGCATTGGACCTCGACGATGAATCGGACTTTCAGGACAACAATCGATAGCTACTGCCGCGACGGCTATCCGGTTCCCGACGGGACGGTCGGCGTCGTAGCGGTTCCGCGGTCAACGGCACTGAAACTCCTCGCCGCCCTCAAGGGTCAAAGGTGGCAATACACCGCGTCGAAGTATGGCTTCTCGAGAGTTGGGGCCCTATGCCAACCGATATCGAATGGTCATGCAAGCGTCTCCACCTGGAAGCCGCTCCCGACTTTGCCGCGCGCTCCCGTGATTACGAACCGTTTGCCGGGCGGCAGGCAATTGGGAATTGCATCACGTCACCGGAATCTCGGGTGCCGAAAGATCTGAGCGCAAGGTATACTCCGTCCGCGAAAGCCGCGCGCCAGCCGTCCGTGGTGCCGGGCGCGCTGCTCCGGTTACAAGGTTGTCCACAAAACTATAGGAGTGCGGGTCGGCCCTTGAGTTGAGAACCATAGCCTTCCGTCTTGCGGTTGCGTACCTGTTGCTGGCGACTGCAATTTACGCCAACGTGCTGCGCGGTCAGACGCCCCTCCCGGTGGATCTGTTCGGCACTTCGCCGGTTTGGGGACCCGAAGCCCGGGTGCAGGGCCAGAGTCCGAACATCGGGGATCTGCTCCTTCAGATTTATCCATGGCGTTTGCAGGCTGCGGCGTCTCTCAGGGACGGAGTCCTGCCGTTGTGGAACCCGCGAATCCTGGGTGGAACGCCCTTCGTGGGCAATGCGCAATCTGCCGTCTTTTACCCGCCGAACTGGCTGTTCGCCCTGATGCCCGGGCCCCAGGCCTGGGGAACGTCTTTCATTCTGAAGACGGCGGCGGCGGGATGGTTCACCGCTTTGCTCATCTGCGGGCTCGGAGGAGCGCCGAGCGCCGGTTTCTTGGGCGGTGTCATCTTCGCCCTTTCCGGTTTCATGACGGTGTGGCGCGGTTATCCCATGGGCGACGTAGCGTTATGGCTCCCCTGCGCCGGTTACTGCACGCTGCTACTGGTGCGCGAGCGCAGGGTTCGGTGGGCGCTCGCGGCGGCGGCGGCGTTCGCCATGTCTGCGCTGGCTGGCCATCCGGAAACCCTGTTTCATCTCTGCATTTTCAATACGGCCTTTTTTCTTTTCCTGTGTTTTACCCGGGCCGGAGCGGGGCAGGATCGGGAGACGGCCCCGGTTCCTACTCGAACGAACGTCTTCCTCGCTTATTCCAGTGCGGCGATTCTCGGAATGGGCGTCGCCGCAGTGCAGCTTTTCCCGACGCTTCAGTGGCTTGCCGGAACCGCCACGTCGCTAGGCGACTCCTGGCCCTCGCCGGAGATGCCGGCTTTCCTTTCCCTCCTGTCGCGCGACATGAGTCACGCCGTCAACAGCGCCGGGATACCCATTCCGGAAGGCGCGGGGTATCTCGGCGTCTCCGCGCTCATGCTGGCGGCTTTTGCGTTCCTTTACCGGGAGTTCCGCGTCCTCGCGTGGTTTTTCATGGGGGTCGGAATCGTGTCCCTGGATGTGATCTATGGTCTTGGGCCCTCGCAATGGGTTGTGGTGCACACGCCCGTTCTGGCGGGGCTGAAGAACTGGAGAGTCTTTTTCCTTGTGGACTTCTGCGCGGCGATCCTCGCCGGACTGGGATTCTCCGCACTGCTGCGCTCGCGCCTTGAGGTAAAACGGCAGATTGCCGCGGGATTCGCTGCTCTCGCCCTTGCCGGCGCCGGGTTGTGGCGCCTCGCTCGGGCGGAACAGGCGCCCCCGGATCTGATCCATACCGCGTCCGCGGGTGCCGCCATCGCCGCGTCCGTGTTCCTGCTGGCGATGCTGCGTTCGCTGAACCGCATGCGCCCCGCCGTGTTTCGAAATGCGGCGATGGCGCTGGCGCTGTTCGACATGGGCTCTTTCAGTCTGGGTGCAACAACCTTCGCCGACGGACCGCACATTTATCCGCCGGCGCCGGTGTTCGATTTTCTCCGGGCGAACATGCAGCCCGGAGATCGCGTTGCGTCGATCGACGACGCGATCCCGGAAAACCTGCCGGGGATCTATGGGCTCGACTCGCTTTCCGGATATGACATCCCGCTGAGGAACGTCAGGAGTCTGCTCGCCGACCTCTCCGAAGACGCGGTCGGCCTCAGGCTGAGCAGCAAGCGGGTTGTTGATGCGCGGGACCGGCGCCTCGACATGATGGGGGTTCGGTATCTGGTTGCGGCCACATCGAACGAGGGCGCTGCGATGCTGGAGAGTCAACCGGAACGTTTCGTTCCCGTGTTCTCCACCGCGTCCCTCCGCATCTTCGAAAACCGCGCCTCCCTGCCGCGACTTGCGCCGATAAGGGCCTCCGGCATCGAAGTGCTGGGGACGGAAGCGCTGAGGCTGGCGCGGCTGCACGACGCCGGCTTCGATCCGGGCGCCACTGTGCTGCTTGAACGCGCCCCGGATTTTCCCGCGGATTCGCCCGGGAGCGGGGACTTCCAGATTCACGGGTTGTCCGTCGCGGACCAGGAGACTCGCGCTGTTGTGGACGCTTCCGAACCGGCGATCCTCGTTCACAACGTGATTGACGCTCCAGGCTGGTCCGTTTACGTCGATCGCGAAAGCCGGCCCCTGCTGCGCGCCAACGCCGTTCTCCAGGCGGTTGCCGTCGGCGCGGGGAGCCATGAAGTGATCTTCCGCTACGAGCCCGGAGTGTTTGGCCGTGGACTCCTCACGACAGCGCTGACCCTCGGGCTGTGCGCCCTGCTCTACCTGACGCCCTGGGGACAGAGGCCGCGATCCCTCGCCTTTGGCGCCGGAATCGTCCTGATGTTGATTGCCTGGAACGGCCTGGCCCTCTGGCAGACCGTACACCCCGGGCCCGAGCAACCGGTCCCCGCCAGTCTCACCCTGGACAAACGCGAGGCGGAAGCAGGCAGCGGGTCCTATACGATCACGGTCCAGGAACTCCCGAATACCGACGTGTTGATCGAATACAGTTTTGAGGGCGGAGCGCCGGAGACCTTCAGAGCCCATCTCGACAGCGCCGGGCAACTGCGCCTGGGGATCGGCCCCGAGACGAAAAAAGGGCACTACCGCTTCACCGCCCTCAAGCCCATGGACCGCAGACTGTGGACCCCGATAGACCCCGCGGTCGCCATCGATATCCGTTAGGCCGCAGGCGGGATTCTACTCCGGCATCCCCTTATCCTGACTATCGTGCGCCAAAAGGCGTGAAAGGAGCTAGTCTGAGTCGATACGTCCGGACGTAGTCCTGCGGTGCGCGCGCGGTTTTGAAAAGTTTCCTTGAACAATCCAGTGAGCGGAACTGCAAGTCGCGATCTCCAAGTCCGAGTGGAATTCGGTGGATTCTGGTGGCGAGAAGATTGGCATTCTCCCTGGCAGTTTGGTGCACGCCCCAAAGGAGAAGGATGCGCGCTTACTGCCTGACAGCAGTCGTCTTCGTTCGCCTAAACACGCCGGATGGTGTTCCATCCACGGTATGGACGAACCACTGGGCCTCTCCGGATGCCGGCACGAATCGGATTTCGCTACCCGGCGCGGAGGGAGTGGCAAACACGCTGTTCCCACGATGACGGAGCCGCCACGGCGGATCAGGTGCGCCGACTGCCGCCGAGCACAGGGCACTCTGCTCGCAGCTCGAGACACGAATTTCGAGGGGCCCGCTCCCCAGATACGTGCCTGTCCATTCAGCAGCCTGGGCGGGCGTTACGGGCACGTCCGGGGTTTCCTGAATCGGGGTAAAACCAAGAAGGGCGGCCGACAGGCGTGCCTCGATCGCCTGGGCATCGGGAACCCCGCCGCCGTTCGTGTTCACCAGTACGGCCACGATCAAGTCGTCGTCGGGATAGTGCGAGAGCATTGCCGTAATGCCGGCACCTCCCCCCGTATGCGACACCATGCGATGGCCATGGTGCGCGCCGAGCACCCGGCCGAAACCGTAATCCACCGGCATCGTCACGTCGCCGCTACGCACAATGCCCGGAGTGTGCATCGCTTCAAGCAGTTCCGGCCCGATGACCTTTCCGCCCCACAGGGCTTCTTCCCATCGAACCAGGTCGGTTGCGCTGGCGCACAGCGATCCCGCGCCGCCAAACCAGGAAACATCCACCGGAGGGATCGGCTCGATCTTGTCGTCGCGAACAACGTAGTCGCGGACGCGGTTGGCGATCGGACGGGCGTTGTCGCAGTAGACCAGTGTGTCGAGCCCCAGTGGGCGCGCAATGATGTCCTCGATCACACGACTGTATGGCTTCTCGTACAGACGTTCCAGCAGGAGACCCAGCAAAACGTAGCCTGTATTCGAGTAGAACCACGTTTCCTGCGGTGTGAAAAGCAGCGGCGCCGTGCGCGCTTGAGCGAGGAGGCCCTCAAAGGAGATGGGGGCCAGGAAGCGCGGCTCCGGGGTCTCTTCCGAAAATGGCGGGTCCCCGAGGCCCGACGTATGGTTGAGCAGCTGCCGGATGGTGATGCCGCGTCCATCGTCTTGCCAGGAGGGCAGGTAGCGGGCGAGGGGCTGATCGAGATCGAGCCGACCGTCGGCAACAAGCTTCAGGATCGCGGCGGCAGTAAACTGCTTGGTGATGGACCCGATATCCATGATTGCGTCGGCATCGAGTTGTCTGCCTGTTGCCAGATCCGCTACGCCAAAGCCCCTGGCAAACACGACCTTGCCCCCGCGGCCGACAGCAACCGAAACGCCAGTTATTCGCGATTCCTGAAGCACATCGCCGATGATGCCTGAGATGGTCGTGTCGACTGCCGCAGGCTTCGTCGTTTGACAGGCCGCAACCATGCAGAGCAGGAACAGAATCCTCGCCCGGCCCCGGTGCGTTGCTCTCGAGTGACCACCCGGCGAATGCGAGCCCATGTGCCTCCTTACACGCGCTACGATGCTTTTGTAAAATTCTGGAACGGATCGGTTCGATCATTATCTCCCCGAAACGGACGTGGCTTCAATGGACCGCGCCAGCCAGAGACTCTCCACATTCCAGATGCGGCCATCCGGGTCGATTCTGTGCGCGCCGTCTGCGTCCGCGGTGACGGCCCAACCGAGATCGACGGGCACGCCTTCCCGCCACGGCAACGACGAAAGCTGTATTTCATAACTCTGATTGTTCCGGCGGCGCGCGAAGGAGAATTCGCCGTCCAGCAACGCCTCCGCCGCCGCGCGGGTATGAAGGCGCGCGGCAACGATTTCAGGCAGTGGCTTTTTCAGTTCCGCCTTGCCGCTACTATCCCGGGCCATCATCGCGTAATCCCCGGCGATGTACAGGCATGCGGCAGGGGCAGCGGCCGCGAGAGCCAGATGCACTGCAAAGTCCTGCGAACCCGTCTGCAAGCGCCACTCTTCCTCATAAGCACCGCTTGGCGCCCATTCCATCATGCAGACGCCTGCTTCCCGCCATGCAAACCAGCCCGGTTCCGGGAAGTTCGAGACCGGCTGGTTCGCAAAGCCATCGGCGCCTCGAGGCCATGTTGCAGTGGGATGGGGGGCCGTGGACTCATCGAGGACTGTCCGCGCGCACGAGCAATCCTGCTCCGCCAGGGCCAGCAGCTCAGCATCACTGCAATCCGCCAGCCCCGAACAGTGGCGCAGCGCCGGGCGGTCCGCACGGATGCGCATGTCGCCCATGCCGGACGCGGTCTGTACCCAAATGACGCGGGTGGCTGTTTCCTGCGTGCTGTCCGGGAATTGAATGTAGCGCCGGATCCAGCAACCGATCATGCGATCGGGCACGGTCTGCTTTCCGAGAATCAGCGGCATGGCGTGGAAATGATGGCCTCCCGAACCGTCCGTTGCGGTGTGATGTTCAGAACGCCGTCAGGAACGACGCCGCGTTGCCGCCGGTGACCCTGGCGTTCCGGGCGGCAACCAGATAATCGTGTCCGTAGGGTTCGTTGCCGGTGTGATTGCCGACGATGCGGTTGACCCGCTGACTGTGAAAGATCTTCAGCTGTGGCCACAGCGGGATCACCTTCGCCGGATCATCGCCGAACAATTCGCGATGCTTTTCCGGAAGTCGATACCAGGGGGTCGTCATGTCGGAGTGATGCGCGTTGTGAAAACCGAAATTCAGCGTGATCCAGTTCAGAACACTATCGTTGAATGTGTGTGGATTATCGAACGTGTGCTCGTGCTCCCATTCGTAGTCGCCCTTTCTGGGGGCCGCGCCCGGCTGGAAAAGCGTCAGGCTGTAACCATAGTCGTGCTGAATACTGTCCATGAAGCGCAAAACCGTCAACATCAGCATGTACGCAGCGGCGTACAGGAGCGCAACCCGCGGGAAGAAAAAGAGGAGCGCGGCAAGGATGCCGCCTCGAATCAGAATCACCGCAGCGTTGCGACGCCGCTGCTTCCTGCGTTCAGGAATGATAAACGCGGAAAACGTCAGGATCGTGTGCATGATCAGCTCGTGAGCCGGGATGTAGAACCACTCCAGAAACCGTGTCGCTTTGAGAATGTAGGGATGCCGCCCGAAAAATCCCTCGTAGTCGAACCAGGCGACGTCGGCGACATCGACATGATGACGGAAGTGCTTGTAGCGCATGTCCTCGAAGGTTCCGTAGGCGGCGCCGCACAGCCAGGCCAGAAACCGCCCCAGCGCCGCATTGTGGCGGGCGTTGCGGAAAACCAGGTTGTGGGCGCATTCATGGATCAGGTACGCGGCGATCGTCATCGCGTGCGCCAGCAGAACCGTTGCAACCAGGTTGACGGCCCAGGAGTTGTGAAACAGGCCCGCGAAACCCACGGCATAGCCAATCACGGCATAGGCCAGAGCGCCTCCGTCGTAACGAAGACCTTCGGGTTCGATCAGAAATTTCGTGGTGGAAGGCACGCGGATAACCCTGCTCCTTATTCAGAGAGGATAGTCGAAATCCGCAGTGCGTCACAAGAACGCCGACAGAACGCCGACCGCAGGTCCAACGCGTAATTACCGGCGACGCTGACCCCCGCCGACGGCGACGGGAGCGACTGCACGATTTCTATGCCTTGCGACTGCGGCGAACCTGAAATCCTGTGGGAAGACCCTATGGACGCCCCCTGGAATATTGGTTGGGCGCCCCGGGTGTGGGGACGCTGCCGGCGACCCGTGCCCCGTCGGGATGCGCCCGCGTCAATGCGCCAGCCAGAGTTATGCCGGAGCCGGAGACCTGATCGCCGGCCGCATGCGCAAAGCGGAGCGGCGCGGTGGTCGTGATGGTGGCGTTACCGCCTCTGCCGCCACCGGCAATGGAGGCCACCGTCGCCGCTTCCTGGTTCGCGCCACGGTCAACCGTGATGACCTGGCCGGGACTGAATCCGTTGGCGCTATCGACCGGGATCACCGTCGAACCCACACTGGCGGCGGTTCGCACTGTCGTGGCGCCGGGCGTGCCGACGGTCGCGATGACTGCGGTTTCGAGGTTCACGCCCGAATCAATCAGGATCCTTTGCCCGGCGCCAAAATCCGCAACGCCGGCAACCTTTATATTGGTCGCTCCGGCGGCCGAAGCGGCCGACAACGTGCTAGTCGACTGCAGTTGGAAATCGGAGCAATTGCTGTCGGTGTCGAAGCCGTCCGGGAATCGGCCCGCACTGCGATCGGGGGCTGCAGCAGCGGGCCCGCCGAAGCCCCGGCCGCCGCGGCCACCGCCGCCGGCCGGAGTCGGCACGCGGCACCCGCTTTCGCCCGCTCCGGAAGCGGCATGATAACCCTCGGAAGCCCACGGGTCGACGAGGCCGCCGTAGTTGAGACTGTCGACGACCAGTCCGGCGGCATCACGCAGCACCATGGTACCGGCGTTGCCGGAGAGAGCCGGGCCCCCGAACCATAAGTTGGGCGCCGGAACGCCCTGATAGCCCGCCGTCGTGACTGCCGCGTCGCGCACCGCGGCGTCGATCGCATGCGCTTTGGTCAACGGCTTGTCGAGCGTGATACCGGCGCCAAGCGGCTGTATCGGCTCATTGCTCGAGTGAGCGAACGAGGTCGCCGGCCTGAAACTGATGCCCGTACCGCGAACGCTGAAGGAGATGTTGGACGAATGGTTGAACTTCAACGGCGCGGCCAGATCGAGGCCCGTGCCCAGTTCCGTGTCTCGCAGGGGACCATTGAAGGCGTTGCGGGCCGACTGCGTGCCTACGCGCGTCACCGTGACGGTTTCTATCCCATGTCCGACACTGTCGATGTCCAATCGGATCATATCGCCCGCTGAAATGTTGGCGACCGAAGACACCTTGATGTTGGTGTCTCCCGCTTTCGCAGGCGCGGTCAGCCAGGCTTGCGTGCCCGGCTTGCCAACGGCGGTGACCGTGACGACCTCGTATTTTTCCACCGCGCTCGCAACCGCGGGATAAGAGGCGCCATAGCCAAGACCAAGCTTTTCGCCAACCTCGACTGCGAATCCCCCGCCGCCTCTGCCGCCCCCGCCGGTGTAGGGCACGCCGGTCGAACCTACCGGGATGGTGATCACAGGACCCTCGGGCAGAGGTTGCCAGAGCGTTGTCGGGTTGCCGGCCGCCGTTCCGATGCTCACGATCCTGCGGGTCTCGACGCTCGACCCGTTGTCGATGTCGATCGAATCGCCAACCGACATGCCTGTCGTGCTGCGGACGTAAATGGTGTTATCGCCTGCGCGCCCCGGGACCGACAGCCCGGAGGTCGGACAGACCGAGCAGGTAAAATCCGCCGGCCCCGAGCGTCGTTCCGGCCGGGATTTTCACCGACGAAAAAATGGCTTGCTGGGTCTGGTGCTGGGTCAGCGTCCAGCTGGAGATATCCATGTTGCGCGCGCCGGCATTGTAGAGCTCGATGAAGGAGTCTGTGGGGTTGGTGGGAGAGCCCGCGCTAATCCGGAATTCGTTGATCTTGACCGGGCCGACATTCCGCACCTTTTCGATGGTTGTCTCCGCTTGCGTTCTGCCGTCGCGGTGTTGGTCCATGAGACGTTGCCAACGAGGTCGCCGTTGAACGCCGCCGGTCCCGAAGTGACTTTGAAAGTTGCGCTCACGCTTGCGCCGGGCGCCACCGCTTCCGGAATCGCCACCGCCGTCCGCGTGGCGCCTGCAACGACGGAAGTCCACTGGCTGTTGGGCACGGCAATACTGAGTTGAACGCCCGTCACGGGTGCGCCCGTCGTATTCGTGAACGTCAGCGTGGTGTCCTGCGAGGATCCCGGTGAGAACGTCTGGAGCCCCGGCGGCGGGGCCGTGGCCGTAGCCGGCGCCAGGTCAGCCGCGCCACATCGTACCGGGCGGCCACGACGTTGGCCTGCACCAACTGGTCGGTCGCGTTCGTCGGGAAAGTGCCTGCGGCCGTCATCGCGCCTTCGTAGAAGGTGCCCTGCGAACCGTTGCTGTTGTCGCCGCCGTTGCCGAGAAGGATGGCTCCCTGCTTGCGCATCGGGTCGTAGGTGGCGTTGACGCGCGGCCCGTCGAACATCACCGACAGGGCGCCCTTCTGCGCATCGCCGCCCATGGACGTCCAGTGGTGCGGTTCGCCCTTGGCGATCGCGGTGACGAATCGCCAGGTGATGTTCGGCAGGTTGCAGAGTTTGTTGGTGCCATCCGGATTGACGCAGCCGACCAGGTTGTTCTCCTGGTCGGTCATGATCCACGGGCCGGGCGGATTTCCGTGGTACCAGGCGGTGGCATTGCCGTAGTAGGTGGTTTCCATCGTGCCGTTGCCGTCGTCGCGGCTGTCGGTTTCGGCGTTGCCGTAGTCGAAGCAGCAGCCGGAGTTGTAGTGATGGCCGTTGATGACCCAGTACTGGCCCTCCGCCTGGTCGTCGACGGCGGTGCCCTTCGCGTCGTTCTGTCGCAGGCCCATGCCCGGTGCAATGAAGACGCCATAAGCCTTGTGCCCCATGATCGTGATCGGCGCCATGTCGGCCACCGGGAGGTTATTAAAGCCGCCCATGGCCGGGCCGCTGAATCCGCCGCGCGGCGCTTGGATAAGGTCATTGTGCTTTGGGGACTGGTCGTAGATCCTGGCGATCCAGCAGTAGGTGTTGGCGCAGAACGCGTCCTGCGCGGCCGCGTCGGCGTATCCGCCTGCATCCGGGAACGGCGATGCGACGGGCTTGACGACGCCGATATCCAGCGTCTTGCCGTCCGACTGGCGCAGAACCTGGTAGAGCGGGCCGTTATAGGCAGCGTACAGCGCGCGCGTCGTGCTGTGCGCGGCGACGCAGGGCGCGCTGGCAGCGGCATAGATGTCGCAGGGGCCTTGCGGTCGGGGCGGAGCAACATTTCGGCCGGCCCCGGCCTGTGTGGCGATCGCCACACAGGCGCCAATCAGCATGAACGCGAAAGCGGGCAGAAGTACAGACTGGATTCTTGTTCTCAGCATGGATTCACGCCTCCCGGGATTCACCGTCCTGTGTCGATTCACCCTCCCGCTCACTCTTTAAACAGCAGCGGCGCAAAGTCATGCAGGCTCTTGCGCCATGTCTGAAACTCGTGCGCGGTGCCCGGGGCTTCGAAATAGGTGATGTGCTTGATGCCTGCGGTCTTCGATCTGCTCGGAGGCTGGCGGCCTGTGCCGGCGCCTTCCCTCGGAACCCATGCTGATGTAGAAGACTTTGAACTGCTTGTCGAATCCCCGGACGTGGCCAGCAGTCCGCTGTATCCGTTTTCGGTTCCCGGGAAACCGAAGGGCGCGCTGAAGATGCCGATGTAGCAAACTTGTCCAGGTTGGCCTGCGTGACCTGATACGTCTGCGTGCCGCCGAGAGACAGGCCGGCCATGGCGCGATGGTCGCGGTTCGCGATGGTGCGGTAATTCGCATCCACCATCGGGATCACGTCCGTGATGATCTCCTGGGAAGGGCATGTCGAGGGCAGGTCCGCCGACGAATCCGCGAGGCCACCGCCCGGAGGACCACCGCATTCGCGCCGGCGCCGGGAGGCCGCCTCTGCCCGCACCGGCGGGCGCCACCCGGCCGGCCGCGCCGTTCCACTCGACCCGGCGTGATGCCGCCGTCTTCCATGACGATGATCATCGGCACGGCCTGCCTTCGGCGATCAGGTTGTCGAGAATGAAGTTCGTCCGTCCCTGATTCGGCCAGCCCGGCGATCCTCACCCATGCCGTGCTGGAGATAGAGCACGGGATAGCGGCTTGTCGTATCCCGGTCGTAGCCCGGAGGCGTATAGACGTAGGCCAGACGACTCTCGCCATTGGATCTGGCCTTGAACCAGTGCGCCCGTATTTCCCCGTGCGGCACATCCTTGTTGTCGTAGAAGTCGACGCCTTCTTCGGGGATCTCGATCCCGCTGCGCATATTACCGGCGCCGAAGAAGCTCTCGCTGTTGGGATCGGCCACATTCACGCCGTCGATGGTGAGTTGATAATAGTGGAACCCCGGGTCCTGCGGCGGTGTGACGCCTGTGAATACGCCGTCCTCGCCTTTGATGAGGTTCGTGCCCAACACCCGAATGCTTGCCGCCTGCGGCGCGCTGATGCGGAAAGCGACCTGCCGCTTCGAGTTCACCTGCGGGTATTGCTGGCCAACGACATTCGTGGAGCACGGTTTGAAATCGTCCGCGAGCGCGGCGGCGGGGGCGCCGCCTCCGCGCGGAGCCTGCGCGGTCGAAACGGCGGCCGACAACAGCAGGACGCAACCGACGGCGATAAAAGAATGACGCATGGAAACCTCCAAGCAGGAATTGTGGAATCGACGCGTGGATGCTATCGCAGGCTTCGCCAGAGTTCCAATACTCTCGACTGAGATTTCCGGCGGCATTTTTCCGCATGGATTCGAATTGCGCCTTGAACTTACAATCAGGTCGGACTAGACTTAGTCCGATTATGGAGGCCGAATGGATCTTTTGAACGTTCATGAGGCAAAAACGCACCTGTCGCGGCTTCTCGACCGGGTTGCCGCAGGCGAGGAAATCGTTATCGGCAAGCACGGCCGGCCCGTGGCGAAGTTAGTGCCGTTGCGCCCAATTGCGCGGAGACCGGGCCGTTTGAAGGGCAAAATTCGAGTTGCAGCCGACTTTGACGCCCCATTGCCGAAATCCCTGGCGAAGGCTTTCCAGGGGCAAGCCGAGTGAGCCGCATCCTGTTGGACTCCCACGTATTTCTCTGGTGGATGGCGGACGATCGCAAGCTCAAGGCCGAGGCCCGGGCCGCCATCGCTTCGCCGTCGGCGCTCGTCCACGTGAGTGCGGCCACTATCTGGGAGATCGCGATCAAGGCGCGTTTGGGGAAGGTGAGCCCGGGCACGCCGAGTCTGTCCGGTGAGATCGCCGCTAATGGTTTTGTGGAATTGCCGGTTTTGGCGCGCCACGCGGAATCAGCGGGAAGCCTTCCGCCCCATCATGACGATCCTTTTGATCGCATGCTGATCGCCCAGTCGCAGCTCGAGGGTTTGACGATCGTGACCCACGATAAGCGATTCGCACCTTACAAGCCGCAGATTCTCTGGACATGAACGTTGGCGCCGCACCACGGGCTGGAGTGCAGGACCGGATCCGCTCGCGTCTTCTAAAGCAGGTCCTGGCAGAGCGCTGCGGTTTGTTCCGGTGTCAGCGTGGATTCCGCCGCGATATCGGGATGCGAGCAGACGATCTTCTTCGGCACCTTGTCCCCGAGGCGGAACTTGAGATATTGGACCGAACTGATACGGCTCTCACCCAACTGCCGCGGGTCATATTCGGCGGGCACGCGCGTGCCATCCATTGTCTGAATGGAGAGAGTGCCGGGCAGGTCCATCCAACGCCCGAGAAGCTCTGACCGTTTGGTTCCGTCTTCAATCTCGATCAGCAGAGTGCAGCCCAGTTCTCCCCTCTCGCCGAGAAGTTCATTGTAAGTTTCAATCTCGTGGCGGATTTCCGGATCGCCCGCGGTGCCCTCTGCACGGATCATCTCCTGAATCTGGTACAGCATCGTGTCGTGATTTTCGAACAGGAAAGTCAGCCACGCGCCCACATGGATCCGCCGCCGCTCCTTCTGGGCGAGCACGGACTTTCGGAAGCTCTCGCGAATCTTTTCGTAATCCTGCGGGCTGAGAACTTCCTCCCTACTCACTTTTTTCATCGCGCGTCACCTTCCTCGGAAATCCATCTTCCCGGTATGCGCGGGCGAGGATGGTCATGGGATGCATCGGCTTGACGCCGGCATGTTGTTCGAACTGCAGAGCGGCCAGAGGGCAGTCGGTCGCCCAGACTTCCGCTTCCGCATTCCTTCATGCCGTCGAATGCCCTTCCCGATGCGGGCGGACGGCTCGAAACCTTCGACTGTCATGGCATAGGTGCCGTCGTGCCCGCAGCATTCCATGACCGTCGAAGGCATCACGCCCGGGAATTTTCCGCAGAAGATCCCGCCCTTTGAAGCCCACGGCCTGGGCGCGCAGATGACAGGGCGCGTGATAGCCGACGCGCTCTCCGGCGTGCTGCTTGGAACTTCGTCGTTGAAGCGCGATTCGTTGCGGATCGACCACAGGAACTCGCTCGGATCCATGACCGCTTCCGCCAGCATTTCGCGCCGCGCGGACGATCCGTGCGCTCGACGAGCTGCGGATAGTCCCGGCGCATCATCATCGAGCAGGTCGGGTTGACGGCGAAACTTTGGCGCCCTGCTCCACGTAGGGCATCAGGATGTCGAGATTGCCTTGCGCCTGACGGCGCAGCGATTCGAGATCGCCATGCTCCCATGCGGGCATCCCGCAGCACTGAGACCTCGATCGCAACGGCACATCGACTGCCGTTCCTCTCCAGAACTTCCACGGTATCGCGGCCGATTTGCGGCTCATTATTCTGAACGAAACAGGTTTGAAACAGAACCACTTCCCCGCCCTGCTTGCTTTGATCTTGCCGGAGCGGTCCGCCCACTTTTCGAATGTCGCGGCGGCGAATTCCGGCAGCGCTTGTCGCGATGAATTCCGAGAATTTTTCCGAGACAGAGCCGGTGCAGCGGCACGCGATTGGCGACATTGGCGATTCCGAAACTGGCCGGCGGGAAAACCGCGCCGCGCGATCGGGATCGCCGAGAACCGATCGCGCACCCACAGCCGTCCTCAGTGTCCGCTGCGCCACGTAGCGGTGAACGAGCTGCGGAAAGTCCAACTTGAACTCGTGTCCGTCGCGCTCGTGTAGGGACACTGAACTTCGCAGAGTTTGCACTGAAAGCAGGCGTCCATGACCTGCGCGGTCTGGCCTCGGTGATCTCCCGAACATCGCCTTCGTGCCGGTCGTCGAGGAGCGAGAACAGATTCGGAAAACTGTCGCAGTATTTGAAACACAGCCGGCATCCGTGACAGATCTCGAAAATGCGGCGGATTTCCTTCTGCAATGCGCGCAGCGATCCCAGTAGGCGTTCGCGCCGGGATCGTAGCGAAAGCCGTCGGTGGGAAGGTAGGAAATGCGTTCGTTGTTCATGATTACCCGCGGAGCGGAACGTGGCGGCACGGCGCATGTTCTTGCTGTCTGCCAGGTGGCTCCAGAGATCCGAAACTCAGGAAATCAGACTTCAACATCTTGCCGAACCGCCCGCATGGGACTTCTCGGCCTTCGCCAGCGTCTCGAACCAGTCGGCGACTCCGGCGAATCCTTCTTCGCGCGCCGTCTTGGCCATTCCCGGATACATGTCCGTGTATTCGTGCGTTTCACCGTCACCGCGGATTGCAGATTCAGAACAGTATCGCCAAGCGGCAGATCGGTCGCCGGGATCGCCGACCTGCTTCAGATAATCCAGATGCCCGTGCGCATGACCCGTCTCGCCTTCGGCGGTGTCCCGGAAATTGCTGGCAACTTCCGGGTAACCTTCGACGTCCGCCACCTTTGCGAAGTACAGATAGCGCCGGTTCGCCTGGATTCGCCGGCGAAAGCGTCCTTCAGATTTCCGTGTGTCTTTGTGCCTTTCAATGAGCCCATGGAACCTCCTTTGTTTCAGGGATCATGGCGCAACCGGAGCCATACAGCAAATTGATTGTTTTTATGAACGATAGAGTAAGACTATTTGAAGTAGCCCACGAGTTCAATCACCCGGAACGAAGGGGACTTTTGCCTGGGCAGGTCTTTGGGCAAACTCGACTCAATGGAAGACCTGAGCAGCTTCATCATCGATCGCTTGAGATGGCCGCGTCGGTGAACGAGACCGACTTCGCGGGCAGGCGCGGGCTTGGCCAACGGAATGACGGCGCCTTCGCATTTGCGGCGGGCCACCGATTCAGCCGCGAGTTGCGGCAGCAGAGTATAGCCCTGCCCCTTCGAAACCATTTCCACGACGGTCTCAATGCTTCCGCCTTTCAGGCGTACCGACGGAAAGCATCCTCCGCGGTCCCCGCCGCCGCAAACCTGGACGACCTGCCTCCGCAGACAATGCTCCTCGGAAGGCAGCCAGAGTTCTGCCGGATCGAGCATGCTCTCCGAGACCCGGCCTGCCTTCAGGAAGCCGTGGCCCGGCCCCACATAGAGGAAGAGCGGCTCGTAAAACAGCGGCTCTTCCTCGATCCTGGAGAGGCCCAGAGGCGTGGCCAGAATGCCGGCGTCGATCTGATCCTTGTCCAGAACCTCTATGATTTTGTCCGTGGACATTTCTTCGATAACCAGCTCGATCCGCGGATAGCGCGCCGAAAACTTCCCAAGAAACAGCGGCATCAGATAGGGCGCGATGGTCGGAAGGATCGCCAGCCGGAATTCGCCGGGCATTACGTCCGCGCTGCGGTTGCCGCCGAGAGGGGAGAGCGGCTGAACTCCGTCGAGCACAACCTTCGCCTGTTCGATGAAAGCTTTCCCGTCTTCTGTCGGAAGAATCGGTTGTTTGTTGCGATCGAAGAGCACAACTCCGAGTTCTTCCTCCAATTTCCGAAGTTGGGCGCTCAGGGTTGGCTGCGATACATGACACTGCGCCGCGGCACGGCCGAAGTGGCGGCGCTGGTTCAGAGCCACCACATACTCGAGTTGGGTGATGCTTGCCCACCCCAGAAT
>CAWIJI010000002.1:0-386263 GCA_963836435.1 uncultured Acidobacteriota bacterium
CCAAACCCAGAGGACCGGTAGCGCTAGAGGTGTCGGTAAACAGCTTGTACAGCATGCCCCTCTGACTGAAGGCCCTCGGCACCATGTAGTGCCTGCGGGCTCCGAGTTGTGCAACTGCCACGTTCATGGCTTACCTGTGCGAGTGTGCAAACTGTAAGAAACTCTGGCCTTCTTGATGTCGAGCCAACAGAGCGGCCACCGCAACGGGAAGGCGATCAATCCGAGCAGGCCAGCGATCCTTTGGGATCCCGTGATCTGTTTGGTGCAATACAGGCGAATGGGCCCGCCAATCTCAATCGAGTCTTCAATTCGGTAGCCGATCGGGACAAAAGTGGCGGTATAGCCAGGGAAGAGCAACCAGTCGCTCGATTCCCCATGTTTGCAGGGTCGTCATTAGCGCGCCGCTCGGCATTCGAAACAGCTCAGCAGGGGTCAGGCGGGTTATCTCGCTCGAACAGGAGATGACTTTGTAACCATGTTCGGAGTCGTAACACTACCGAGCGCACGCCCGTAGAATAAGTGTCGCGAAAAAACATACGTCGGCACAATCATCAATAACGCGCGATAGAGCCACGCACCGACGCTTTGGGATGGTAGGTAGACACTCAGTGTAAGGAGTTCAAAATACACCAGGGTCCAAAGCTGCCCGGAAACCGCAGAAAGCTTCCAAGTATAGCTGTATAACTTCCCAATCAGATAGCAGACTATCGAGCCGAACCACCAGAATTCGACAAAGAGATCTGCGATGAACCCGCCTGCAGAGCCTAACTCAGGTACAAAACCGACAGCTCGGCGCCACTCCTAGCTTCTCGAATCCACCCAAACCGGGGGCTGTGACCATCCAATTCATTCCCAAGTCCTCATACTTGGTAGGCCATAACTGCTTAGGAATTGGTCGCACAAGAAACAATGCTAGGTATCTCTTGCCCCAATAGAAGCGATCGAAATGCTCTGCGGTAAGCATAATTCCGCCACTGTAAATAAATTCCTGGCTGGAGCCCGCGTTTTCTACAACGCTGGTCGGTGAATGCCGCGGCGTTGAAGTCCATTTCCGTACCAAGATAGAGATTATGGCGATTTGAGAAAAGGAAGAGCACAGAACACCCAGTCCCCCGATCATGCCGACGACAGTCGGAAGGGACGGCATCTGGTTCTTAGCCACGTACCAGCTGATCGTGAGAGTGCATACGACCAAGAATGCGGGGCCGCGCCGTCCGCCAAGCGACGCCATAATTAAGTGCGGTGAAGCAAAGAAAAAAGCCAACACGATATGACTCAGCCGGATTTTCCGACTGCGCAGAGTGATTGCTAGAAGCACGATGGCCGGGTAGGCCATCATGGGCAGGTCTTGAATGTATCCGCTAGGGGCGCTCAGATAAGCTTTGGGATGAGAGAAGACTTCGAGCAGCCCTCCACCTGTATGAACCATGTATCCGAAGCTCAGAACCGCCGCCACTCCAAACACTGTCGCTAAAGTGAGCAACCGCGCTCGCACCGTTTCATCGGCTGTCGTCCCAAGGATCCCGCTCGAATGAGCAGTATTACGGAATCCGCGGTCCGGGGAGTGCACCCGACGCTGAAGGCGGCGATTCCGAGCAGGTTGATGAACGCAACGTGTTCCACGGGTTGAGGGTCCCGAAAGAAACACTAAGCCCCCCGTTATACAAAAGCATTAACGGGCTGTACACGTAGATATACAACAACATCGGTCCGAATACGACCATTGGCGCGAAGGCATCGCGAGTCCGCGAGTATGCCAGTGACATAGCCAATCCGATTATGGCTGCAGCAAAGATGAGCAAGTATTCAAACACGCTTGTTGTCTGAATGAAACCTAGTTAGCGTATAGACGCGTCGTTTAATCGAGTTGCATGCACGTGGGCAGTGTCCCGCGAGAAAGGGTCCCCACTGGATACGAGAATCATGTCCCGAGTGGCATGATCCCAGGTGTATCTACTCTCTACAAGTGCGCGCCCCTTTTCCCCCATCTGCTTTCGTTCGAATTCAGTGGCCTCCAGGATTTGCATCAGTCCACACGCTGTGTCCTCCACGTTCGGGGCAACTTCCAACCCACAGCCGATCTCGTCCACTTCCGGAAAGTTGCACGCTGAAGTAATGAGCACAGGAAGACGTGCTGCCATTGCCTCTAGGATGGCCATGCTGAAGCCTTCCGAAAAAGACGGAAGAACGAACAGGCTGGCAGCCGCCAAAGCGGCAAATTTGCGCTCACCATTCAAGGGACCGACCAAAGTTATGCGACCATCAAGACCTCGATCAGAGATCATCCGCTGCACTATCGCTTCGTATCCATCGTCAGGGCCGGCAACCACGAGGTGCCACTCCGGGAACTTTCTTGACACACGCTCCCACGCCGGGATGAGATGTCCAAGGCCTTTCTTTCTATGGAGGCGGGACAAAAACAGGCAGATCCGCTTGCCTGCCAGGTGCGGATGTTCCACGTCAAATGCGCTTCGACTTGGCAGCGCATCGAACGGTAGCAAATCTACTCCGTTTGGGATGACAGCGATGGGGTTTCGAATCCCATAGGCCCTAACGCTACGGCCCTCTCCTGCCGTGAGTACGTGAATGCACGCGGACTCCTCGAGGTCGCGATTCTGAAACGCGAAACCAGTAAGTCTCTTTTTCCAGCCCGAATGCCGCAAGGCCCATGGTTCCAGGGAGCCGTGCGCCGTGAAAACCACGGGTTTACCCTTGCGCTTCGCGATGCGGGAAGCGTAAGAGGTTGGGAGCATCCACAGGGTGTGGTTATGAACTACATCCGCCCGCGAAATTTCAGCTTCCAGAATGGATTTCAATGCCGGGGCCCAAGACAGCTTTCCCATCCATAGCCCAGGTGCCGTGATCCACCGCGTGGGCGGCGCAAAAAAACCATCAATGCGGTTCCTACGTCCACAGTGAGCGGCGCAAATCGTCACCGATGCGGACAAACGCCCCAGAGACGCAGCCAGATCGCGCATTGCCCACGCGACGCCATTTGTAGTGGAGTAAAGTCCCCCAACAGCAAACAACGGCCGAATTCGTCCCTCGGGCGCCGCGAGAGAGTTGGCCACACCGACTTTGATCTCAGTCGCGATTTCATAGCTCACGACGCTACGCCCACGCTTGTTACTTTCGCGGTTCGACGTTCCAACACCGTCCGCAGATGATCGATCAATATTCTGGCACCGTTGTGAGCGGAAAACGGGACGACGAGCTGGTGGGAGCGACACCCGAATTCTTTGCGCCGTGCGGGATCATCGATCAGGAAGACCACGCGGTCCACAAAACCGTCGACATCGTCATGCTTCAGTACGAATCCGCTCCTGCCATCTTCAACGAGATCGTAAGCGGCGCCAGTCTGGAATGCGTAACAACTGGAAGAGCCGCGGCACACGCTTCGTTGATGACCACGGCCCAGCCATCGTGCCGGGACGAAACACGAAGATGTCGGCCACGGCAAAGTATTCGGGTAATTGGCCTTGCGGGACAGGTCCAGCGAAATGCACGCGGTTTCGTATGTTTTCCGGAACAAGGCGTTCATAGCGTGACCTTTGCGGTCCATCCCCGAGTAATAACAGCGCCACGTTCGGACGCATCGTAGCGACCCTGCTGAAGACATCAATCAGTGTATCCACGCCCTTGCGTTCGATCATTTGACCGGAAAATAAGAGAACGGCGCATCCACTAAGGTTGTGCCGGCGGATAATCGCCGCCGCGCGCTCTGGGGCAACTCTGGCGAACCGATTAGTGTCGCAGCAATAAGGCATGACAAAGAGTCTTTCTGGAAGCGCTCCCAGCGCGGCATACGCGTCGCGCGCAGCCGTGCCGATGCACAGAACGCCATGAGATTGCGCTAGCACGGAACTCCGAATGCGGTTCCGCAACCAGCGGATGGGGCTGAAGGTACGGCGATCTGCGGAATCTGGATGCGGTCGTTCGAGCCAGACAACCCACACACGGCGGCGAAGCCACAGCAGCGCTGCACACGAAAGAAAAGTAATGCTCGGCCAGATCCCGGATAAGACAAAAGAATCGAATTCTCCGGTTGCGCATTCCCACAGGGCCGCGGGGTGCAACCGGAACTCGTCGCGCCAAGATCGCGGGCCGATACCGGACATGATGGCGGTCCTATTTGCCTGTGAGGTCGATTCTGACGCTACGTCATTGTCCCAGCTGCGCATGTACCGGACGTGAAGAGCGATACCCGGAAGAGCGCATGCTTCGGAAAACAGTTCGACCTGATAGGGACTCGGGCGTTGGTCAAGAGCCAGATGGCAAAGTTTTCTGACACGGGGAACAATCCTTTTCTAAGGTGCGTCGGCCATCGCACGGACTAAGAGGTCGGCGCTGGTGCGCCATTTGAACTGGCGAGCCTTTTGAAGTCCCTTCTCGGTGAGAGCGCTTCGACAAGGGGCTTGCTGGGTGAGGCGAATGAGGTCGAGCCACTCATCCACGCAATCGACAGTATTAGCAAAGACGGCTGCCTCACCCGCTACCTCCGGAAGCGCGCCGGCACGGCTGCAAATTACTGGTGTAGCCGCAGCCATCGCTTCAAGCACGGGAATTCCGAAACCCTCGTACCGGCTCGGGAAGACTAATCCGGTCGCGTTTCGGAGCAGAACGGCCTGCTCTTCTTCCGAAAGATAGCCCGTCAAGTGGATCGGAAGATCTGACGTGCCCCGGCGTAATGTTTCGTACTCATCCAGCAGCAGCTGATCGTGACGTCTCCCGGTCACGATCAGCCGCAAGCCCGATCCGTCGCGGTAAAGCCGCTGGGCCAGCTTAAGAAGCAGATCGCCGCCTTTTCGAAACGTTAGGCTTCCGACAGCCATCACATAGGCATAAGGTTGCAGTCCAAAGCGCGAAAGAGTGGCGGCATCGGATGACTGGCGTTCTTCAAAGTAACAATTGGAAACTCCATTGGGTATGACGATGAGCTTCTTTTCGTCCTCGATGCTGAAGAGTTCGATTACGCGGCGACGGGTAAATTCCGAAACAGTGACGATTAGATCGGCGCGGCTAAAGATGTGCCGCATCAATAGTCGCCAGCGTAGCGACCTCAATGGTGTCCATTCTCATGCAGCCCGCTGAGATTTGTTTCGAATGGCAGGACGTCATGAATTGTCACAGCCAAGCGCGCGCTCTTTGTCGCCACCGGCTGCTCTTTGGGACTGTAAACCCAGTCTACCGCACCGGTCCATCGCTCGATGCTCGCCAGACGCGTGGAGATAAGCGCAGCGCGGACAAGGCGTTCCGCACTTGGAAGGTAATCCACCGGAAGACGTGCCACGCTTTCCGGAAGATAGTCCTGAACCTGACTGTAATCCGACCTTGTTGCCAGCAGCGAAGCCCCTACGTGTGGTGTACAAGCGAGTTCACGAATCATGTTTCGAATATGCTGACCAACCCCCGTAGGATTCCGTATGGCCCGCAACGGTGAAGAATAGATAGCGACACGCATCATCGACGAAGCAAGCGTGGAAACAGGAGTGCCGCCATCTGACCTAGCGGACGACCCCGCCCGACCAGGGCCTCTATTTCAAAGAACACTGGTATACGCATTGGACTCCGAGGGCCATACGTTCCAATTTGAATCGCCCCAAAGACTGAGGAACTCGGCTTGCGCCATGAAGTGACTGGGAGTGCAATGACTCACGTGCTATTGAGGCTTAAGATCACAGGGAGAGCCCGCCATCCTCCGGTGTTAACCGATAGCAGCCATCCGATCGAACTGCTGATTCTGTCTTCGCAGTTCCTCGGGAGTTCCCCATCCGATAGCTCTCCATGTTCCAATAGGAACAGGCAGTCACAAGAGCGAATAGTGGTCAGCCGATGCGCTACAATGATAAGGGTCAAGGCTCCACGCAGCTGGTCGATCGCCTCCATCACGGCTCCCTCCGTTTCGTTGTCAAGGGCAGAAGTGGCCTCGTCAAAGACTAATACTTGTGGATTCCGATATAAGGCTCGCGCGATCGCAATTCGCTGACGCTGACCACCGGACAGTCGGACGCCACGCTCGCCAACCGTCGTTCGATAGCCCCGCGGAAGCTCCTCAACGATGAAGTCGTGAATGCGTGCTATGCGCCCGGCGCTTTCGACTGCGGCCATGTCAATCTCTCCTCCTGGTACCCCGAAGGCAATATTTTGGGCGATCGTGTCGTCCACGAGCACGATCTGCTGAGGAACGTACGCGAGGCTCGCCTGCCAGGCAGACAAATTGGAATTGGTTATCGGAAGGCCATCCACCACGAGCGCGCCCTCTTGCGGTCGGAGAAGGCCGATAGGATATCCACAGCAGTTGTCTTGCCCGATCCCGTTGGTCCGACAAAGCCAACAGCTGTTCCTTTCCGGATCTTGAGCGAGAGGCCACGGAAAAGTCCGGGAGCCCCCGCATAGCTGAAGCGCACTTCACGAAGCTCCACCTGTTCTTGGAATGCCATGGCCGCTCCGCCTAGTGGCAGATAAGCCAATTGTGATACATGGTGCAGATCCCTAAATACACGTTCTAGGGTTGCGTTACTGAAGCGGATCTGCGCCACGGCTGAATAGAGGAGCTGAAGGTTTGGTTTCAGCCGAACGAGCCCATAGGTATAAATGCCCAAAACGGGGAGGAGCTGGGAGACCTCCCGACCAGAACCGATATAGAAGAGTATGACAGCCAGGACCGTGCCGAAGGCCAATGTTTCCATTGCGTAGACCGGTACCTGTGAGACAACGTTGTGAGTGACGTACTCACGCGCAAAGATAGCAGAGGGCTGCTCGAATCGGCGTAGAAAACGGCCTCTCAAGATTCATCAGCTTAACGTCCTTAATTGTGCTGAAGATCTCAGTAGCAATCTTGAAACGCATTGAATTTGACGACATACGTTTAATCCCGCTGCGCATCAGCAGCTGACGCACGCCCCAGTAGATTAAGAAATAACACCCGCACAGAACCACGAGCACTCCCAGCGCCAGCCAAGGAGATACGACCGCAAGAAACACGACGATGAATACGCTGAGGACACCCCTTGCGACCAGTTGCATGCAAGGTTGCAATACGCCATTCACCACCTCGCTTACCTCGGTAAGCAGGTTCTTGCCGAGTTCTGACGTGTTGTTCGTAAGGAAGTAGCCGTAGGGCCGGGCCAGGTATTGTTCTAGCAGTCGCATTGAAAGCGAATGACCCGTCATTCCCGTGAGGCGCGCCATAGGCCAGTAACTGCTGCACCAACTAAATTCCCGGCGAGGAGTAGCGTGAAAGCCACCACCCCTATCCCGAGTAGAAAATCACTTGTGCGGTCAAAGCCCAAGATGTCATAGATGCGTTGGAGCCAGGGGTTCTGGTGGATAGATTCTGGATTGGAGGCGACGGCGAGAAAAAGGGGCAATCACCCCGATGCCCACAACTTGCAGCAACGCCATCCCGACGATCGCAGGTATCACCAGTACTACTCGCCACCGTTCTCTCGGCGAGAGTATCTGAAGAGTTTCCGGTAGGCGCCGTACTGCATATTAGTCGATCTGTATCTTCCGATCTTGGATCAAGCAGGGATTAGATTTCACAGGGCTGGATACCGTCCCTTCCCGAGGTCCCGCAACGCGCAGACACAACGACTCTTGGGAGCGGGCATCTATACATACTCCTCTTATGGCCAACACTGGTCTGTCGCGACGATTGTCTTTCTGACTGTGGATCAGCATCATAAGGAACTTTTAAATCTCAAGGGGTCAGAACTCGAAAACACAATATTGTCCAAAAGGTCAGCTTTTCGTGTGTGCGCCATGAGTGCCGTAGGTGTAGTACGACGAGTAATAGTACTGGTCGTAGCCTTCCTTCCTGAGATTCACATTATTCAGAACGATGCCGAAAATGCGGGCGCCGACCACCGAAAGTTCATGACAGGCACGCTGTACGGCAGGCCGGGAGTTCTTTCCACCATGCACGACGAGGATCACGCCATCGACCATGGTCGAAAGGACGACAGGATCGGTCACGCTTCCGAGCGGCGGGGTATCGATGACGATATGGTCGTAGCGTTCGCCAAGCTCCTTCAGCAGCTCTTTCATCTTGTCGGAGCTGAGAAGTTCTGCAGGGTTCGGGGGCGTCGGCCCCGCCGGGATCAAACTAAAATTTTCCGCCGTCATCTTCTGGGTGACCTGGTCGATGGCCCGTTTCCGGTGAGGCACCGTGGACATGCCGACTTTGTTCGGAACACCGAAGACCTTATGGGAGGACGGCTTCCGCAAATCGCAATCCATGAGCAGAACCGACGCCCCCAGTTGGGCCAGCGAAATGGCCACGTTGGTGGCGGTGGTCGTTTTCCCTTCTTCGGTGCGAACGCTGGTCACCAGGATCGTCTTTGGCGGGTTGCCCGCAGCGGAGAGCAACAGGCCCGTACGCAGGGCACGGTACGCTTCGGCGGCCGGCGAACGTCCGTCAAATTCCATCAGCCGTTCGGGCTGCGCCTGCGCGGACTTCTCAGACAACGCCAGGACATCGGAAGAGCGATTCCTGCCTTTGCGCCGCCCAGTCAAGCGGGAGCCGCCGGCGCCAATGGCCGGGATGACGGCCAGCGCAGGCCACGGCGTGAACCGCTGCACATCCTCGAGGCTGCGGATGGAGTCGTCCATACGTTCGAGGACCCAGGCGAGGCCGAATCCACTGACGAGGCTAAGAAAGAATCCCAATAGAATCGTCCGCTGGCGATTGGGGCCGACTGGAATCTTCGGAATGCCCGCCGGCGCAATCACGCGAATATTGCTGTTCTGCTGCGCCACTTCCAGGTAAGCCTGGTTCGTCTTCTGCAGAAACTCCGTGTACATCGCCTTCGACGTGTCCACGTCCTGCTTCAGCAGGCTATACCGGATCACGCGCTGGTTCTCCGTCCCGCTTCGCTTTTGGCGATGTCCAGGGCGTCTGCCAGCGCCTCCTCGTCGGCGACGGCGCGTTCATAGTCCGCCTTGAGTTTTGCTTCCAGCGTGTCGCGGCTTGAGGCGAGCTGTTGGCGAAGCTCCGTCATCTGCTGCTGGACTTCCGCAAGCTTCCAGTATTTCGGGCCATACGTGGCGCTCAATTCCGCAGCGGTCACGGACAATTGCCCCAGCTTGCCGCGCAGGTCCCGCGTCGCGGGATCGGCAAACGATTCCGGAATCTGATCCACATGGCCCTGAACCACCTGCTGGTACAGCGACTCCTTCAGAATCCGATCCGTTTCCGCTCGCGAAACCTGATCGAACAGGCGCGTCAGTTTTCCTGTGACGAGCGTTTCGTTGCCTTCCGTCGCGTAAATGTTGTTCGCCCTTGTATAAGCCGACAGGGCCTCTTCGGAATGCTCGACTTTGGCCTTCAGCTCGCGTGTGGAACGGTCCAGCCATTCCGAGGCGCTGGTGAATTTCTGAATTCTCTTGTCAAAGCTGGTCTCCACAAAGCGCTGGGCGACGGCATTGGCGACACTCGCCGCAATCGCCGGGTCGGTGTGGGTGTAGGCGATAGTCATCACGCGGGTGTCCGGAATGGAGCGGATCTTCAGCCCACCGGCGATGATCCCCACATAAGGGGCCAGACGTTCCGTTTCCTCTGCGGTACGCGTGCCCGAGATCTTTGTCTTTACCGGTGTGGAGGTGAATACGGCGGGTGAAGCAGGCGCGGCGTCTTCCCCGATCTTCCCGGCAATATCGTTGATGGATTCCCAGACGGATTTGCGCTCATTTCCAGCAGTGAAGGCGGCGTTCCGGTCGAGCTGGAGCTGGACGACCACGTCCTCCAGAAGTGGAGCGCTCTTCAAAATAACTTCACTCGTGTTCATGGTGACGTAGAGGTCGTCTTCATCCTGTATAAACACTTCGTTGGAACTGACCCGCGTCCCACCTTCGCGCCCGATTTCAATCGTGGAGCTGGCTTCATAGGTGGGCCGGGTCCGATACACGTCGATCGTGATCATCGTTGTCACGATCAGCACGATGCCCAGAATCAGCCACTTGTGCTTGCGGAACAGCCGCCACACGCCCTTGAGCTGGAATTCTTCCGCCGGGCCATAGCGAGACGCCTCCGGATAGGCGACCGCTCTGGAATTGTTCTGCGTTGCCGGAAGGTTCCGGAACGGACCATCCGGGAGCAGATTGCGGGGATCTTGCGGTTGGGACATAAGGAGCTACCTCAAGGGCGTCTCAGGGAACGATCGCACGCGTCGGGATGTAGGCGGCACTGGTGCCAAACGCGCTGAGCACAGGCAGAAACACGGATTTCGCTTTGCTGTTGGGAACGACGATGATGTCGTTGGCAAGAATGGCAATGTCGGGGTCCTTGCCTTTCATGATGTCCCCCACATCGACGGGGATTTCCCGCTTCTGACCGGCGGAGTCTTCTCGAAAGATGACGCCGCGCGACGGGGCGGCGGTAGGGCTGGTCCCCTGGGCCAGGGAAATCGCCTGACGCAGAGTCGTCCCTTCCTTGAGCGCGAAAGAACCGGGAGCTCTCACCTCTCCCGCTACAAAAAAGACATCGGCGGCCGGAATCTGCACGATGTCGTCCGCGTCGATGCGGAGGTTCTCACTGAATTCTCCGCGCAGAAGCGCATTGATGTTGGCTTGTCTTAACTCGTATTCCGCTGGAGATTCGGCATCCTCTCCCGCTGCGGGTTCGGCCTTAATCTCCGGAACTTTATGAATAACGAACGCGGTCGCGCCGTAGGTGGCATTCAGCCCGCCGGCAACAGAAATCAATTCGAGCAGGGTGGGCCGCGCTTCGAAGTTGTAGACGCCCGGAGCCCGGACAGCACCCTGGATGAAATAACGATGCGTCACAACGAGCGGCTTCACCGTCGCCGATACCTGGGGATTGACGAGAAAATCTCCCCGCAATTTGTCGGCGACCAGAGCCGACACTTCACGGGAGGTCTTCTTCAGCACCGCGATCTCACCGAGGAATGGCACATCAATGGTTCCTTCAGCGGTGACCGTGTAATCCCGAGACAGTTCCGGCATCGCAATAATGTAGAGAGAAACCAGATCGCCACCTTTGATGGTGTATTCCGTACCGGCAGCAGCACCGGCATCGGCCACTATTGTCGTTCGATCGGCTGGTGCCTGCGCATTTCCCTGCGGTACGACTGAACCCAGGAGAAGGAGGGTAAGAATCCATCCTTGAATAAGGGCGGGGGTGGGTTTCATGCTTCGTTCTCCACGTCGTTTTTCAGCAGGACGACTTCACGCGTGCTCGTGCGGCAGACCACTGCAGACAGAGCGAGAAACAGCAAGGCGTTGGATGGAATCTGCAGATCCGTCTCCGAGAGGCTCTGGACAAGAATCGCGACAAGGCCGCAGCCGGCGGCCAGGGACAATCCGGCGAACAAGGGATTCACCGACCGGACGCCACGGTAAATCGAGGGCAGGATCAAAAGCAGGAACGCCGCCACGAGCAGGCCGGCCACAACGCCTCCATCGGCGAGGGCCTGAAGATAGTCGTTGTGCGCGTAATCGAGTCCGTAGAACTTCCCGGTTGCGGCATACGTGGGATAGATCGTTTTGTAAGCACCGAGGCCCACGCCCAGGAGCGGGTGATCTCGAATCATTCCCAGGGTGTCGCGCCAGATCGTGGCGCGTCCCACGTCCGGAGTGCCCGATCGAAGCAGCGCATCGACGGCGGCGCCGAAATGCTCCACGATCGGCGTGGCGCCAATCCAGAGAACTCCCGCAACAATGGCGAGGGCGACCACGGCCAGCGAACCGGTTCTTTGCACAGGCGTCAGCCGGGCCGGACCGGCCTCGCGGGGTCGCGCGGGCCCGCGGCGCGCGCGCCGGCTCAGGATCGCCATGGAGACCAGCGCCACGACAAGACTGATGACGCCACTGCGGGAGTTGGAGATCGCAATCGCCGTTCCCATCAATGCCGCGGCGAATCCGTAAAGCAGCCGCGCCTGGCCGCGGACCACCGTCAACATCAGCCCCAGGGGAACCGGCGCCAGCATGCTCATATATCCGGCAAAGTGATTGCGATTCACGAAGGGCCCGAAGGGCGAATTGAGGGTTGGCCGCAGCCAGTAGAAACGTCCGTCCCAGACAAAATGCTGGATCAGCGCGAAAACCGCCAGGGTGGCGCCGAAGACGGTGAGGACATTCGCCATCAAAAGAAGTCGCTCCGGCCGAACAATGAAGTTGGCGGCAAGGAGGAACGCCGCGGCAAGAAAGAAAACCAGAACGGTGGCATGGCGCGTGGCCTCGACGTCCATCGACAAGCTGGTCCGCACACCGCCCGCTCCGGTGAACGCGACGCTCTGGACCATTCCCAGGATGAGGAGCCCGAAGATCGGAAGCGCCAGCGGCGGGAGGGATACTTCCAGGCGCCGGTCCAGTATGGCCTTCACGCCCCACAGCAGCAGGAGTCCGGCGAGAATCAGTTCGAAGAGCGCGATGGACCAGGGTTCCACCGCGCCAAAAGCCAGAGCCGTGAGAACCAGCGTCGAGAGCAGGCCCGCGGCAATGGTTTTGTCCAAGAGCGTGGAAAAGTACGCGGACGCTTGCGTGGAGGAACGGTCGAACGGGTAGGCCTCCGCGGCGACGTCCCGAGGCAGATCGCGTAATCCTTCTGCCGTTCTCATTTTTTCGATTCGTAAGTGTTCAGCACGCCGGGGGCGTGCCGGGGACAGTAGCGGGTGGAGCGGCCCCGGCAGGGGTGCGAGAATCCTCGCACCCCTCCGGGGTGCAACATCTCCTTTACGGTAACCCCGGGTTGCGCTCGCTTCGCTCGCTTAACCCGGGGCTACATTCCCAGCACGCCTCCGGCGTGCGAAACGTCCAAACTCCAGAGCACCCCTCGGCGTGCGAAACGTCCAAACTCCAGAGCACCCCTCGGCGTGCGAAACGTCCAAACCCAGAGCACCCCTCGGCGTGCGAAACGTCCAAACTCCAGAGCACCCCTCGGCGTGCGAAACGTCCAAACTCCAGAGCACCCCTCGGCGTGCGAAACGTCCAAACTCCAGCACGCCTCCGGCGTGCGCACAGGTCCGCGGTGCTTACTTCGACTCTTTGTTCAGCTCTTCGAGCAGAAGTCATCAAACCAGACGGTGCCGCGCGTGGGCTCTTCGTAACTGTATTGCGGCCGCTGCTGGATGGTGACCGTGAGAGTTGCGGCAGGCGCGGTGAAGTCGAACGCCTGCGGTTGCCAATCCGTGGAGCCGGACGGCGCAGGGTCGCTGAGGCCGACGACAAGTCCGGAGGGTCCCGAGGGACTCTTGACGGCAACGCGGGGCGCCTGCGGCGTCACCAGGTCTTCGGCTTTCACGGCATAGCTCAGCCGATAACGCGCTCCAGGGCGAACCAGGATCCGCTGGCGGATTTCGTTTTCAAGCCGGGTGGTCTCGCGGCCCAGATAATCGATGCGCAGGGCCCGCTTGCCGCCATGCGTCGTGCTGCCATCAATGGAGATCTGCGCGTAGCTGCTGGCGCCGATCGACCAGTCAAACTGGGCGAGGTCGAGGAGGATGTCCGACTCGAAGCCGCCGTTCTGCATCAGGGTCGAGGCGCTGTTGTCTGCAAGGCGGCTCCAGAGATCATGAGCGAGATCGGTCTCGCCGGCGGCGATCAGACCATCGAGATAGTGTCCGGCATCGGGATCGCCCCGAAGCGCGTCGCGATCGATCTGCCGGAAGACCGCGGCGGATTCTGCCGGACGCGATTTATCGAGGAGAAAGCGCGCGAGCGCGAGCTGGTAGCGGGCGCCGGCAGGGACGATGGCGCGAACGGCGTCCACGTTGCCTTCGAACCTGGTCCAGACCATTTCCATCCCGGTAGTGAAATAGAATTGTTCCGCCTCGCCCGCGATGCGAAGTTCATCGAGCGATTCCTCGGGCTTTCCGTTCCACAACAAGAGGCTTCCCAATTGCCAGTGCGCTTCGGCGCTGGAGGGAGCCCTCAGGAGAGCGGCGCGCACGGAGCTTTCCGCTGCGGGGATGTCTCCCTGGTATTGCTGGATCGCACCCAACAACAGACGCGGGCGATAGTCCGCGGGGGAAAGCCGGACAGCGTTCGAGGCGTGGGTTTCGGCAGCCGTCCAATCGGGATTGTCTCCACGCCGGTCAACCTCGGCGAGCAGGCGCTGAAGGCGCGGGGAATTGGGAAGATAACCGGAAACCGTGGCGAGGGTGTCGGGATGAATGCCGACGCCGTCCTCGGTGAAGGGCGCCGTGATGAACGCCAGCGGGGTTGCGTCGCTGGTGACGCGGACGAATTCGTCGGTAAGGGCGTAGACAAGGAAATCCGAAGAAATGAGAAGAAGAAGAGCAATCGAAAAAATGAAAAGGAAGACGAGCATCGCGGCGCGCGACCAGGGAGCGTTGAGCGTGAGATGCAGGGACATGGGTTAGAGAGGAATTTACTGATTCGGCTGAGTGGGCGACGGATTCGGTTCCACGCAACCGCCATTCTGGCGGCAAACCTTCGGCGGCGGACAGCACTCCGATCCACGCACAAAGCCGTGGGCAAACAGCATTCCTTCGCACCACAGCAGTTTGTTCCCGACGGACAGCATTTACTTCGCCGCAGCACGTGGTCCCGTTGGGACAGCATCCGCCCGGATAGCCGGGGCACACGACTTGCTTCGGATCGCAGGCCTGTTGCCGAGCAAACGCCAGCGGCGAGAGAACGGCGCCGGCGAGCCCCCCGAAAATCAGTTTCAGGGCCTGGGACCGCGGCATGGGCGTAGCCAGAACGCGGCAAAGACGATCGAAGTAGTTGTTCATTGGGGTTCCCTCAATTGGGTGCGAGGCCCTGGCGGGCCAGAGTCAGGATCGCTTCCATTCCGGTTGCCACGTTACTCATCAGGACGCCATCCTGGCCGATAAGAAATGCCGAAGGCGTGGCGAACGTTCCGTATTGTTTGGAGAGTTTCCAGCGGTCCTGCACGGCGACCGGAAACCCGATGCCGTGTTCCGCCGCCTTCTGCTTCAGCCGCTCGACATCGCCGCGTCCGACCATGACCAGGGCCAGTCCATTGTTTCCGTGCTCGCGGTGGAGCTGGGCCAGGTGCGGCGCGAGCTGGTCGCAGGGCCCGCACTGCGGATCGGAGAACACGAGCAGAACCTTCCGGCCGCGGAATTGATCCAGCGTGACGGTTTCGCCATCGACAGCCGGCAGACTGAACGACGGGGCCGGGGTCCCGGCCTTCAAGCCGTTGCGCTCGATGCGGCTCTCCGTCAACGGCCGCTTCTTCAAAGAGGAGGAGGGCCGGACCAGAGCGGCCACCACATCCGTGGCCTCATCGGCGCCGCGCATCAGCCCGTGCTCCACGCGACCTTCCGCGTCCAGCAGGTACGCCGACGGGGTGCCGCAGTATTTGAACAGCGTGTCGGCAATGAATTTCTGCGCGGGCGTCTTCTCAAGAAGAAGGATGGGCCACTTCAGGCCTTGTTCGTCTGCCAGCTTCCGATTCGCTTCCGCATCGCCGTAGGCCAGCAGCACCGGTTGAATGTTGTGCTTCGTCATCTGCTGCTGCAGGGGCGCGAGTTCTTCGGCGACTGTCTCACAGAAGCCGCAAGCGGGGCTCCAGTAGAACAGCAGGACCTTCTTTCCACGGAAGTCCGAGAGCGATACGCGGGCGCCGGTTAAATCCGGAAGCTCGAAATCTTCGATCGCGGTGCCGACGTCCAACGCCGGCGGGTTTGGTGTCTGCAACCTCGCCGGCGGCTTGTGTGGTCGCGGCGTGTTCCAGGCCGTCCAGGCGCAGAAGCAGGCGGCCCTGGGACCGGAAAAGATGAAACAGGCAGAATGCGAGTGTTGCGAGGGTCAGGGCCTGCAGTACGAGGCTGACGACCACAAAGGTTTCGGACATGGTTTCGACCTGGCTGATGTTGGGAGCAGCGTGACCCAGGCGCGGTCAATATCGACGGCGACGGATCGCTGCAACAGAGTCACGGACAGAATCAAACGGTCGCGGTGCCGGACGTCTTCGATCAATCCTTCGAGACCTTCGAGGGATCCCGCGTTGATCCGCACCTTGCGGCCCACTTCCAGAAACGGATGCGGCGCCAGGCTCAGTCCCGATTCCACCGCGCGGCGGATGGCGTCAATCTCCGTTTCGTCTATGGGAGCGGGCGTTTTGCCGATCCCGGCAATGCCCAGGACGCTGGGCGTCGTCAATATCGGCATCCTTTGAATCGCGACAAACTTGCAGAAGACATAGCCTGGGAACAGCGGAAGGCCCACTCGCACCACGCGGTCCGACCACCGGCGGCGCGCTTCGAAGAGCGGCAGGAACCAGTCGTACCCTTGTTGCGCGAACAGGGACGTCACGCGTTTTTCGTGCGTGGTTTTCACCTGGACGGCGTACCAGAGAGACGGCGCCGGATCTTCGCTAACTGCTTTGTTTGTGATTGATGAAAGGCTCATCGAGACAGGCTATCGCCCTGGAAGTCCCAGCTTCTTCTTCTGGAAACTTGTGTTGTCGAACCCGTTTACAAAATGCGTCGTCGACTGAACTGAAGGGCGGTGCCGAAGCTCCCGTCCGTCTGTTGGTCCACACGCCGCACGATCCCCTTCGCCGCCAGCAGCGCGGATTTTGTTCCGGCCGGCGCAGTGGACAAACGCACCGCCAGCGACACCTCAGATCCCACCGGGAGCTGGTGCGTCAGCGGCAGAAACGATCCGCGTCCACTCAGGTTCTCGAGCAACGTTTCCTCCTTGAAATCCATTCCGTTCACATCGGTACCCTTCAATCTCGCAGGATACGCGGCACGCACCCTGGGGCTCGACCGGCGCTCGCTCATCAACCTCTCTCTGCGCGCCATTGCGCAAAAACGGGTTATCGGTAGAGCCTTTGAAACTGAGGAACCAACGCTGGTCCTTGTCCGCGCTGGTTTCAGGCTACTCTTTTGATCGCGGCATCATAGAGAGTTGCAACGCCATGGCGCAATTGGCGGACACGCCAATTCTGCGGGGGACATCCGTCGGCGTTTTTCGGGCGGGGCAAAGGGAGAGATTGTCGGACCGGGATGGAGGACGTTTGTCCCGGGGGAATCAGACAAATGTCGGGTGGGTATTTTGGGTTTTTAGACATTTTGCACGCCGGAGGCGTGAAAGGAAGGTAGTTCCCCATGTCTTGCCGACACCACGAATCATGAAAATTACGACGAGGGCCCGCCCGCGCTATCATCTTCGTCTGTCGGCAGACGCTCTGCATCTGGGTGAGACGTGTTCCTTGGGGTTCAAACCCCGCTGTCGCAGGCGAGCAAGTTTCACTTGGATGCCGAGCCGCGCCGGTATCTTGTTGATCATATGCTCGCGGTATCCGGTTCCGAGAGCGAGGGATAGTGTGCTTCGACGTGAATCAACAATGTTCCCTCCCCATTTTTCGAGGGAGCCCCGGGTGGAGCCGAGCGACACCCGGGGTTCATCTAACGAGGGCGCTTGCACCCCGGCGAGGAATCCCTGCACCCCTGCCGGGGTGCAACGTTGTCGGTACGGCAACCCCGGGTTGCGCTCGCTTCGCTCGCTTAATTAACCCGGGGCTAAATTCCCAGCACGCCTCCGGCGTGCTAAGACTCACGTTTCAACGTCGCCATCGCCTTGTGGGCGAACCTGAAAACCGGAGACGTAACCTCGTGTTTCCGTTCCCACCCAGACTCAAGAATGTCTAAACTCCAGAAGCACGCCGGAGGCGTGCTGGGAATTTAGCCCCGGGTTAAGCGAGCGAAGCGAGCGCAACCCGGGGTTACCGTATCGGAGATGTTTGCACCCCGGCAGGGGTGCAGAGGATTCCTCGCACCCACTGATTGAGCGAGCGTAAGCGAGCCACCTTATTTTCCGATTCTGCTCCGGGCGGGAAGGCGAGCGAGCCGTTGCTGGTAGGCGTAGATCATCAGCTCCAGGCGGTCGTCGACGCCGAGCTTTCCAAAAATGGAAGTCAGATAGTGGCGAACGGTCTTTTCCGAGATGAACAGGCGGTCGCCGATTTCCCGGTTCCGCAGTCCTTCACCGATCAACGCGATCACGGAACGCTCCCGCGTGGTCAGACTTGAAATCCGGTTCGCTTCGGGATCCTTCTGGAGCTGGGGCTGGTCCTGAAGCTGCGCCAGCGCTTCGGCCATCGTCGTACGATTGATCCAGACTTCTCCCAGGTGCACTTTGCGGATCGCTTTCATCAACAACTCCGCACCCTGCTGCTTGAGCACAATTCCCGCGGCGCCCAGGCACGTCATCCGGACATGGTGTTTGTGATTCTGTGAACTGGTGACGATCAGCACACGCGGGCGCGGTGCAATCTTGCAGAGGTCTGCGAGCACGTCCATGCCGTGCTCCGCATCGGGATCGAGTTCCAACAGGACGACGTCCGGGTTTTCGCGAAGTCCGTCGAGAGCTTCCGAGCCGTTGCGGGCTAAACCCACCACGGTCATGCCGGACTTCTCGTGAAGAAGCGCATACAGCCCCGCCAACACGAGGTCGTTACTCCAAACCAGCAGCAAGCGAATCGCTGCGGGCTCGGATGGCCCCTGCTCCGCACTGTTAAGGATTGCTTCCGGACTTGTGCGCGTATTCACCGCGGTCCCTCGCGTTGTTGTTCACAAAACCTGACGTGAAAAAGTGGCGCGATTGTAGCAGGATTCTTGTCCGCGAATGTAAGGTTTTTATGTTAACGGAGTTACTTTTTGAATACCTTTCTGCGTAAGTCTTGCCGGTATTGCGATGTACCGACGAAGCGCATTGATCTTTTATTAAGATCCTTTATTGAGAGCATCAATTAATGATAGAGCACCCTCACTGCTGGGGAGCGCCGCGGTTGGCCGCGGCCACCGGCGCCGCCGCGCCCACGGGCCGCGCCGGCAGTGGGGTCTGGCACCGGCACACCGTCAACGGTGACGGCGTCGCCGCGGGGCGCGCGGCCCACGTTGCTGTCCACGCCGCCGACGCTGATGGTAATCACGGTACGGCCATCCGCCCGGGTGATGGTTTCCGCGAACGCGCGTTTGGAGCCGTCTCTTGCCGGATAGGCTTTGACCGTGACCTGTTCCTTGTTATCGACCATCTCCTGATACATTTCCCGGGTGAAACCGGTGCGAACCAATTGATTCGGTCCGGGAGTCTCCAGCGCCCAATTCGTCACCCGGCCGCCGGGCTTGTCGGACGGAACATTCATATAGAAGAACCCGTGCGGGTTTTGCTGGTCGACTTTGTTGATGGCTCCGACCAGAGTCATCGGCTTGCTGCCGTCATACTCGGCGGCGAACGAATGGTGGGCGACGGCGGCGACCGGCAGGATGGCCATAGCCGCGCCAAGCAGAATCAAAGTCCTCTTCATACTTACCTCCAGTGACAGGCAGAGACAGGCATCCTTATTATTACGGCGTCGACCGGCTGGCGAACGCAGGCGGAAGCCGACGTCGCTGACGCGGAGTGTAGGACCAAAGTAATGATAGCGGTCCGACACCCGAAGAAAGCTTTCGGGATTGGGCCAGCCGCCTCCGCGGATCACCGGCAGGGCAACGCCCGCGCCGCCGGCGTAACCGGGTTGGCCGCGTTCGCCGTAATTCGCGGGGGGTCCGGTTGGATCGTCTACCGGGGAGTTGGCGTAGAAGTCCGGCTGGTAGGTGTCGGCAGTCCATTCCCGAACGTTGCCGAACATGTCATAAAGACCCCAGGCGTTCGGCTTCTTGCCGCCCACCGGGTGCGACTCGTCGTCGGAATTTTTTCCAAACCATGCGATCTCTTCGAGCGGACCATAGGTGACGCCCGTGGTACCCGCGCGCGCCGCGTATTCCCATTCCGCTTCCGTGGGCAGACGGTAGCGATAGCCATCGTTGCGCATGGTCAGCCGGTTCGCGAAATCGATCGCCTCGGCCCGGGTGACGTTCTCGACGGGGTTGTTGTCGCCGACGAACACACTGCTGTATTCGGTCTCCTTCATCACGGCCTTCCATTGCGCCTGGGTCACCTCGTATTTGCCCATCTCGAAGGCCTTCGTGATGCGAACCCGGTGCTGGGGCTTCTCGTCGTTCTCGCAGGCGCTGTCGCCCGCCGAGCACCCCATCATGAATTCGCCGGCGGGAATTTTCATGAACTCCATCCCAATGGCATTTTTCTGCGCCGCGGTCTGCGCAGACAGGGGCGCCAGAACACAGGTGACCGCAATCGCGAACCTGCCAACAAAGGCGAGTCTCATAGTCTTCCTCCGCTGCGTTGTTTCCGGAGCATGTTTCCAAGCCTGTCCACCTGTCAACCGATTTACAAAAAAACCGTGGCGCCGAAAGGCGGGGGTTTAGGGTACGCTAACGCCAATAATCAGAGGAGGAGTTCGATGAAACGCATCACTTTCATGTCGATTGTGCTCGCAGGGGCGCTGATCGTCCCCACGGCCGGCTTCGCGCAGATTTCCTGCTCGCGCGAAGGGTTGCAGCGCGCGGTGGATCTTTACATCGCGGCTCAGACCAAGGGGGATACCTCCGGCCTGCCGCTGGCGATGGGTTTGGGTTACATGGAGAACGCCGCCAACGCCGATATCAACACCGGCCTGATCAAGAAGCCGATGAAGATTGATCACCAGCGCAGCCTGCTCGACACCTCCACGTGCCAGACGTTCACCGAGGTGATCGTGACGAACAAGGAAAATCCGTACGTGCTCGGCACCCGGCTGCGCGTCAACCATGACAAGATCGCCGAGATCGAAATCCTCTGGACGACAACGGGCTATTGGTTGTTTAACGCCGACAACTACCTGAAGTATTCGTCCAGCGAGGAGTGGGCCCCTATTCCCGCCGCCAAACGCGATACGCGCGACACGCTGGTCGCCGCCGCCAATGCTTACCTCGACGCGTTTCTCGAACAGAAGAAGGACCTGGTGCCGTGGGGCTACCCCTGCAACCGCACCGAAGGCGGCAGCCACACCGGCAAAGGAGCCCCCGATGACAGCTGTGATGTCGGCGTCCCGAGCGGTGTGAACATTTCCAACCGCCGCTTCGTCGTGGACGAGACCATCGGTTCCGTGGTGGCGTTCTGTACTTTCGGCGCCGGAAACGCGAACGGCGGCAGCGGTTCGCCCGATACTCACCTGTTCCGCGTGGAGAATGGCAAACTGCGCTATGTGCACACACTGACGCACCTGCTGCAATCGAGTTTCCGGGGCGGCGGTGGCGGAGCACCGGCGGGCGGCGCGCGTGGCGGACAGGGCGCAAGGGGCGGACAGGGCGCCGGAGCACCCGGCCGCGGAGCGCCGCCAGCCCAGCAGTAGCGGGAAAAGGGATGGGGGGAATTCGGGGACGTGCACCTCGAACTCCGAAGATCCACGCCGGAGGCGTGATTGGAATTTAGCCGGTGGTTAGCGAGCGCAGCGAGCGTAACCACCGGTAGGGGTAGAGGGTCCAATCGCACCCTGAAAGGGTGCGAGGAATCCCCGCACCCCTGCCGGGGTGCGAACATCTCCGTTACGACAACTCCGGCGTGCGCTTGGGACCATCTCGGTGATGATCAAATTCGCCTGCGACCATTCCCGCGCCGAATTCGCGGACGTTCACCTCGAACTCCGAAGATCCACGCCGGAGGCGTGATTGGAATTTAGCCGGTGGTTAGCGAGCGCAGCGAGCGTAACCACCGGTAAGGGTAGAGGGTCCAATCGCACCCTGAAAGGGTGCGAGGAATCCCCGCACCCCTGCCGGGGTGCGAACCTCTCCGTTACGATAACCCCGGGTTGCGCTCGCTTCGCTCGCTTAACCCGGGGCTAAATTCACAGCACGCCTCCGGCGTGCGCTTGGGACCATCTCGGTGATGATCAAATTCGCCTGCGACCATTCCCGCGCCGAATTCGCGGACGTTCACCTCGAACTCCGAAGATCCACGCCGGAGGCGTGATTGGAATTTAGCCGGTGGTTAGCGAGCGCAGCGAGCGTAACCACCGGTAGGGGTAGACGGTCCAATCGCACCCTGAAAGGGTGCGAGGAATCCCCGCACCCCTGCCGGAGTGTGAAACCCCGGGTTGCGCTCGCTCCGCTCGCTTAACCCGGGGCTAAATTCTCAGCACGCCTCCGGCGTGTAGCGCCCGGATCAACTCCAGAGCGATTGGCGGGGGCTTGCGCTCCACCCGTCGATACACGCGTCCATCCAATGTCCTGGTCACCATTCCACGCTCCTTCATTTCGCGTCGAAGCAGGGCCGGATCCTCGAACAGATGATGTGCGCACAGCACCTCGTTGATCTCGCTTTCAGAGAGGATCCTGCGCGGCGGGACCTTCGACCACAGCACCCACAGACAAGGCTCCTGATGACTGAATTTGGTGGGCCAGCGTTTCCATTGCCCGCTGGCGTCGAAATAGCTGAGCAATCGCTTCAATGCAGCAAGATCGATCGGCGCCGGCACTTCCTCCGCAACCCTCTTCGCGCGAAAGTGCTGAAAGTTCCGCGAGCCGGCGGCGCGGGCGAGCATATTCAGCAGCTCGACATGTCCTGGAGCGTGGTCCCAATCCGCGAGCTGACGATGCAGGGAACGGGCCAGCTCGGAAACATCGCTGGCGTAGAACGGAAAGACGGTTCTGGTCATGGCTTATCCTCGTAACGCGCCAACCCATTTGCTGGATTCGTCAGTGGCCGCCGGCTTCTGACTCGGCACGGGATAAGTGTCCGAGAGAAAGAGGATACGGCAGGTTTAGCTTCCCTTTCGGGAACGGCGACGCCTTGGTGAACTGCCGACCGCCCCTGAATTTATGCCAGGACGAGGCGTATTTGCAAGGGATTGAAACAACGCTTGAAACGGGACCCGTTCCGCCCTCCTGGCGGGGCAGAATTGGGGCAGATTCGGCTTGGCGCACTCGGGACGCAGGAGGTAAAATCGTTCGCAATTGCGAACTCCGCAAAAACAGCGTTTCCTGCTGGGCCGGCACATCGGCCGCAGCGACACTTTCAGGTAAAAGGCAGGGCAAAGGATGGGTACACGAAGACTCTCGATGCGATGGCTGCTGATCTCGCTGTTGTCATTTGTGACGATCATCGCCACGGGCCTCGGGCAGGCCGCGAGTGATCCCGCAGTCGTGGTCGCGGCGAAAAACGGTGATTTCGAGACGGTTCGCTCGCTGCTCGCCAAAGGTGTCAACGTCAATGAGCGCGCACGCGACGACTCCACGGCGGTGCTGTGGGCGGTGCATCAATCCGATCTGCCGATGGTGCGCGCGCTCGTGGCGGCCGGCGCGGACCTGAATACACCGAACAGCTACGGCGTGACTCCGCTGCTGGAAGCCAGCCGCACGGGCGATACGCCGATGATCGCGGAGTTGCTGAAGGCGGGCGCGGACGTGAAGAAGTCCGTCCATCCTGAGGGCGAGACGCCCCTGATGGAGGTGGCGCGTGCCGGCAAGCTCGACGCGGTGGAGTTGCTGCTCAAGGCCGGCTCGGATCCCGAACGCTGCCGACACCTACCAGAAGGAGACGGCGTTGATGCGGGCGGCGGGCGAAGGGCACGTCGATGTGATCAATGCGCTGCTTGCCGCCAAGGCCGATCCGAACGTCAAGGCGCACATTTCGAACTGACCGACACGAAAAAACGCGGATCACGCGACGGGCGGATTTACCGCATTGATGTTTGCCGTGCGCAACGGACATGAAGATGCGGTGCGCGCGCTCGTCAAGGGGGGCGCCGATCTGAAAGCCACGAACGGCGACGGCCTCACCGCGACGTCGATCGCGATCATCAACGACCGCTTCGACCTGGCCCGCACGCTGCTCGACCTGGGAGCCGATCCGAACGACGGCGCGCTGTTCTTCGCCGCCGACATGCATGACGCGACAACCGACATGCGTGCCCACGACGGCTCGCGCCTGCGCGCCGATCATCCCAATCAGCTCACGGCGCTCGATCTGATCAAGCTGCTGCTCGATCGGGGAGCCGATCCCAACAAGCCGTATGTCGGCCAGATCCACAATATTTCGCTGTGCTGCGATGAAGAGCACAACTCCTCGCCATTTTTCCGCGCGGCTGATTGCGGCGGACGTCGAAGTCCTCAAGCTGATGATCCAGCACGGCGCCCAAATGGACTGGACACCGGCGGAAGTCAAAAAGAAAAAGGAAGGTGACGACGCTGCCGGAGGGGGCGGTGACGCGGTCTCAACGCCAATGTCGGCAAAACGCCGACGATGGTGGCCATCGCCGGCGGCCGTGGCGCCGCCATTCGCTGCCGGACCGGGATTCGAGCGATTGATCGCTCCGCCGTACCGCGAGGCGTCGAACCGCGATCCGGGCGACGCGTTGAAGGTGCTTCTCGATGCGGGAGCCAATCCGAATGCGACAGTCAACAGACGGTGCACACTGCTCCATCAGGCCGTCGCGGCGCGCCGGACCGACATGATCCGCGCCCTCGTCGCTGCCGGCGCGAACTTCGACGCCGTCAACAAGGACAACCTGACGCCCTTGCTGCTTGCCGAAAAGCCGGAACCGCCGCCTCCGCCGGGTAACAACAACGATTCCCGCGCCTGGAGCCCGCGGCGCGATTCGCGCGAAGAGGTTATCGCCACCTTGCGTGAGATGATGCATCTCGGACCGAACGATCCGGCGCCGATGCCGCCGCCGCTGCCGCGACAAGGACAGAAGAAAAGAAGGACGCCACCACCACAGCCCAGAAGACCGAGGGGACGAAATGAGCCGACGGGTCGCCACAGCCGCCCTTGCCTGTGCCGGAACGGCCCTGCTGCTCCTGCAGGCGCCTGCGGCCCCCAGGTCCGCGGCGCAGGCGGGTCCCGCCAGCACCCGGGTCGCGCCTGTGGTGCAACGCACGGCGGTCCCGGCCGGAGACGCCAAAACCTATCGCGCCCTTCTCGACCAGTACTGCATCGGCTGCCACAATTCGCGGACGCCGCAGCCGGCGTTCCGACCCGGTGAATCTCGAGAAGGCCAGCCTCGACGACGTGCTGTCCAGACGCCGCGACGTGGGAACGCGTGCTGCGCAAGCTCAGCGTTCGGGCGATGCCGCCGCAGGGGGCGCCGCACCCGCAGGAAGCCGACTACGCCGGCTTTACGACCTGGCTGGCAGATTCGCTCGATCGCGCGTGGGCCTCACGCGGCCCCTCGCCCGGCCTCTTCGTGGCGCACCGGCTGAACCGCACCGAGTACGGCAACGCCGTGCGCGACCTGCTCGCCATCGACGTGGACATCACCTCGTTGCTGCCCAGTGACGGCGGCGATTTCGGGTTCGACAACATCGCGGCGTCGCTGAAAACGTCACCGTTGCTGCTCGAGCGGTATGTCACCGCCGCGCAACGCATCAGTTCGCTGGCCGTGGGCAACCCGAAGGAGGCGCCCGGCACCACCGAGTACTCGATCAGCCGCGAGTTCAGCCAGAACTCCTACATCGAGGGTCTGCCGCTCGGCACTCGGGGTGGAACCCTTGTGCGTCACATCTTCCCTGCCGATGGGGAGTACAAACTGGCAGCCCGTCTGTTCCGCGGCGTCGAAGAGGGGTACTCCGGCGTCGAGGGCAACGACACGCCGAATACCTTCGTCATCACGATCGACGGCGACGAAGTGTTCTCCACCGAAATCGGCGGACCGAAGGATCACGAGGAAGAGGCGAAATCGCTCACCGAGATGAAGCCGGTGGTGGATGCGCGGATGACCACCGAAGTCAAGGTCACGGCCGGGCCGCACGATGTGGGCTTCACGTGGCGCGAGCGTCCGGCGCAGCGCCAGGACGTGTGGCAGCCCGCACTGCGCGACAGCCAGGAAATCCACATGGTGGGCGGCCTGCCGAGGATCCGCACTGCCATGATCGAAGGACCCTACAACGTCACCGGCGTCAGCGCCACGCCCAGCCGCGACCGGATTTTCGTGTGCCGTCCCGCCTCGGCGGCAGAGGAAGCGCCGTGTGCGGAGCGCATTCTCACCAACCTGACCCGCCGCGCGTACCGCCGGCCCGTCACCGCCGACGACGTGAAGGCGCCGCTGGCATTTCTACCAGCAGGCTCGGCAGAGCGGCGAGACCTTCGACGAAGGCATTCGCGTCCGGCCTGGCCCGGGTGCTGTCGAGCCCGTCGTTCCTCTATCGAATGGAAAGCGACCCTGCCGGCGTCCAGCCCGGCGCAGCGCACCCGATGAGCGATGTGGATCTGGCGTCGCGCCTGTCGTTCTTCCTGTGGAGCAGTATCCCTGACGAGCGGCTGCTCGACCTGGCCACCTCGGGCCGCCTGCGCCAACCCGGCGTGCTCGCCGCCGAAGTGAAGCGGATGATCAAGGACAAGCGCGCGGACGCCCTGATCAACAACTTTACCGGCCAATGGCTGCAGCTTCGCAACCTCGAAGCGAAAGTCTCGCCCGATCTGCTGATGTTCCCCGACTTCGACGACAACGTCCGCAAAGGCTTCCGCCGCGAGACCGAAATGCTTTTCGGCTACATCCTGCGGAATGACCGCAGCGCGCTGGAACTGTTGAGCGCCGACTACACGTTTCTGAACGAACGGCTGGCGAAAAATTACGGCATTCCGGGCGTCTACGGCGAACGCTTCCGCCAGGTCAAACTGACGGATCCGAACCGTTTTGGCCTGCTCGGCCATGGCAGCATCCTGTCGCTGACGGCCCTGGCCACACGCACTTCTCCGGTTTTCCGCGGCAAGTATGTGCTGAGCACGTTCCTGGATACCCCGCCACCGCCGCCGCCACCGAACGTGCCGACCCTGGAAGACAGCAACAAGGGAGCCGACTCGACACCGAAATCGGTGCGCGATCAACTGGAGCTGCACCGGAAGAACCCGGCCTGCGCCTCGTGCCACCGGGCCATTGACCCGCGCGGGTTTCGCGCTCGAAAACTTCAACTCGGTCGGGCAGTGGCGCAGCGCCATGCCCAACGGCGCAAAGATCGACGCCGCCGGCGTGCTGGCAGACGGATCCGCGGTCAACGGGCCGGCCCAACTGCGGCAGGCCATTCTCAGCCGGCCCGACGCTTTCGTCACCCTGATCACCAAGCGTATGATGATTTATGCACTGGGGCGTGGCCTCGAGCCGGCCGATATGCCGGTGGTGCGCAGCATCGTCAAACAGGCGGGGCAGAACAGCTACCACCTGGATACAATCGTCAACGGCATCATTCAGAGCGCACCATTCCAGATGCGGACGCGCCTGGATCCAGCTCAGACGGGCAGCACCGCGGCCCAACCAAAGGGAGAGTAGATTATGATCATCACTAAAAAGCACCTGTCCCGCCGAACGTTCCTGCGTGGCGCCTTTGGCACCACGATCGCGCTGCCGTTTCTGGATGCCATGGCGCCGGCTTTGACGGCCCAGGGAAGAACTGCCGCCGGCGCACCGTTCCGCTTCGGTGATGGTGTACTTCCCGTGCGGAATCTATCCGGATACCTGGCATCCCGACGCCGCCGGCACAGGCTTTGAGTTCAAGCCGGTGATGCAGCCGCTGGAAGGGTTGCGGTCGCAGCTGGTCACGATCAGCAACATGACCGCCCCATGGGGCGAGTCCGTCCACGTCGGCGCCAGCACCGCGTTCCTGAACGGCGTGGGTCCGGTGGCCGACCGTTATGGCACGGGGGATATCGTTCGGCAAGATCCAGTCGAAGAAGACGCTCGACCAGTACATCGCCGACATCGTGGCGGGCGACACCCCGCTGCGCTCGATCGAGGTGGGCACCGAGGATATGGGCACGGCGGTTGGCGCCTGCGACGGTTTCCCGTGCGCGTTCTTCAACGGCATAGCCTGGCGCACCGACACCAGCCCGCTGCCCGTCACGATCAACCCGCGCGTGACCTTCGAACGGATGTTCGGCGAGGCCGGCGGTGCCGATGAACGTTCGGCCCGGCTCCAGGAAAAGCAGAGCCTGCTGGACTCGGTCACCGGCGAAACCAACCGGCTCAAGAGCACGCTCGGCGCGCAGGACCGCGCGATTTTTGACGAGTACCTGAGCAACATCCGCGATGTCGAACTGCAACTCGATCGCATGGAGAAGCGGCTGGGCACCATCACCGATACTCCCGACGCGCCGGTCGGACTGCCCGAAGCGTTCGACGACCACATGTCGATCACCTATAACCTGCTGCACCTGGCGCTGCAGGGCGACCTCAGCCGCGTGTTCACATTCATGATCGGACACGAGCCGACGGATCGCAGCTACCCGTACCTTGGAATCCCGGAGACCCACCACAGCGTCTCGCACCACGGGAACGACGCGGAGAAGATGACCAAGTACGCCAAGATCGCAACCTATCAGATGGTCAAGCTCTCCGAGTTCCTCGAGAAGCTGAAGGCCACGCCCGACGGCGACGGCAACGTGCTGGACAACTCGTTGATCTACTTCGGCAGCGGCATGAGCAACGGCAACCTTCACGACCGCAGCAATCCGCCGGCGGTGCTGGTCGGCGGCGCGCAGGGCAAGCTGAAGGGCGGCCGCCACATCGTGGCCCAGAAGGAGCCGACCGCGAATCTGCTGCTCTCCATCGCGCAGCTTTACGGCGCACAGATCGACAAGTTCGGGGCCAGCACCGGGCGGCTCGAACTGTAGTCCCGTCGTAGACAGAAGCGCACGAACAGAAAGGGCCCACGCACAGCCGCGTGGGCCCTTTTTGCGTGGGGCTGTTTCGGTGACGCGCCGAGCGACACCCGGGGGGCATCTCACGAGGGGCGTTCGCGCCCCGGCAGTGGTCCCGGCAGGAAGTGCGAGGAATCCCTGCACCCCTGCCGGGGTGCCAGATTCCCCTTACGGTAACCCCGGGTTGCGCTCGCTTCGCTCGCTTAACCCGGGGCTAAATTCACAGCACGCCTCCGGCGTGCAAAATGTCTAAACTTGAGTGCACCGCGGAGCGATGCTCGGAGTTTAGGTAGCCCCGGGTGGAGCCGAGCGACACCCAGGGTTCATCTCACGAGGGGCGTTCGCACCCCGGCAGGGACCCGGCAGGAAGTGCGAGGAATCCCTGCACCCCTGCCGGGGTGCCAGATTCCCCTTACGGTAACCCCGGGTTAAGCGAGCGAAGCGAGCGCAACCCGGGGTTACCGCAACGACAACGTTGCACCCCGGCAGGGGTGCAGGGATTCCTCGTGAGATGAACCCCGGGTGTCGCTGCGCTCCACCCGGGGCTACCTTCCGCGGAGCGGTGCTCGGAGTTTACCCAGGGGTTGAGCGAGCCCGGCGAGCGATACCCCTGGTCACGATACCCGCGATTTTCCTTCACCCCTGCGGGGTGCTTACTTCTTCTGCGCTGCGCTCTCCAGCATCGCTCGAATCTCCGGGGAGGCAACGGTGCCGGCTCTTCCGCCGCGACCGCCACCGGCGGAATTGGATCCTGATGCCACGAGCGTTTCGCCATCGATGACGGGAGCCGGAATGTTCGCGGTTCCGAAGTTTGCGGGAGCCGGCTTGGCGGCGACGCCGTTGGCGACATCGAGTGCGGTTCTGTCCGAGAAATCGCGAACGTCAACGCGCGCACCGTGGTCGAGGAAGTAGCGAACCATTTCCGCCCGGCCCGACAGGACGGCCGCATGGAGGGCCGTTAATCCTTCGATGTTGGGCCATCCTGCATTCCGCGAAAGCCTCATCGTATAGCTCAACCTGCCGGAGACCTGACTATTGACGTCGGCCCCGTGCTTGAGGAACAGATCCAGAAGAGCGGTGTCTGGCGCTGCCGGCGTTGCGGCTCCGCCTCGACCGCCACCGCCCCGGCCACCGCCGCCGGCATTCTCCAGTCCCGCGGCAAGCAGAAACGGAGTCAGGCCCATGGCGTAAATGTTCGGGGAAGCGCCCTTGTCGAGCAGGGCCTGGATGACTTCCATGTCGTTGTTCATCGTGGCGCGAAACAACGGCGTGACGCCGTTGCTCAGAAGAGGATCGCTGAAACGTCCGCCGCTGCCGGCTTCCGGGCGGCGGGCGCTGAGCTGGGTGTTTGGATCGGCGCCGGCTGCCAGCAAGGCGTTGATGATTTCCATGCTCGAGACGGCAGGCCCGCCAGCGCTGGGCAATGCGGGAATAGCACCACCGCCCCGTCCACCTACTCCACCCTGACCGCCACCGCCGCGGCCACCGGCTCCGCCCTGACCACGTCCACCTCCACCACCGCCACGGCCTGCTCCGGCCTGTTGTCCTGCGGGTGCCGCGCCTGCACCGCGCCCGGCCCCGGCTCCACGGCCCGGTGCCGCGCCGGCGCCAGGAGCACCTCGGCCACCGCCACCCCGGCCGCCGCCGAATCCGCCACCGCCACCGCCGCCACCCTTCTTGTCAACGGCGATGTAGAGTGCCGTGCGTCCGTACACATCCCAGACTTTCGGGTTGGCGCCGTGATCCAGGAGGAACTTCGCGACGTCGTTGTGACTGCTGTCGAGAGCCAGCATCAACGGCGTGATCCCCTCGAGCGGTGTTGGGCACGTTGACGTCTGCACCTGCGCCGACAAGAGCTTCAACGCACCCGTAGCAGCCGTTGCGAGCCGCGTACAAGAGCGGCGTCAGGCCGCCGTAGGTGTGGTATTGAGCCCGGGGTTCGGACGTCATCTGAGCCGGCCAGTCTACGGACTTGGCGCGAGCCTTCACATCTGCGCCTTTTGAAATGAGAAGCTTCACCATCTCTGCGGCATTTTCGCTTGCTGCGGCGGCCCACATTAAGGGCGTCTGGTTCTGGACCTTCTCGACGGCATTGACGTTGGCGCCGGCATTGACAAGCATTTGCACCAGTTCCAGGTTGCCGTCTTTGATGGCCAGCATCAAAGCAGACTGCCCGTCCTGGTTGGCGCCTTCCGGCCCGGAGCCGGCGTCGAGGAGCATCTTGACCATGCGGGAATCGCCCAGCTTGACGGCTTCCGCCAACGGTGTGGAACCCAGCTCATTGGTGACGTTCGCCTTGGCCTTCTTCGCGATCAGCGCTTCGAGGATTTCATAATCGACGCGATAGACAGCCCAGTGAACAGGCCGCGTCCCGTCGGGCTGCGCCTCATTCACATCGGCGCCGGCCTTGATCATATCGAGCGCCGCTTTCCGGTCTCCGTCCTGAATCAGGCTGGCCAGCCTCCCTTGCTGAGCCTGGGCCACGTAGGCAGCCGTCACAGCAACTATGCAGGCAATCGCGACAATGAAACGTTTCACGCAGTCCTCCAAGATTCATTTAGCGTCGGGCCCACCGTCCGGCCTACTGGAGGTACACCGGCTTCGCCGGCCTCCTTCCAAGGCCATCGGACGGTCCCCCCACGCCAGTGTTTAGCGTCGGGCCCAAAACTTCTTACTTGCACCGGTCTACACAACACTCTGGTCCAGCTTGTTATTGTTGCCCCAGCAACCTTTGCAGGCGGCGTACAGGAACTTGTAGGGATCTTTCCAGGTTCGGGCCAGTCCCTTCATCACGCCGCCGTCCAACATATCCTGTGGGCCTTCTCCGGCCATGACCTGCTTGAAGAGCCGCTGCCGGACGACTTCCATCACGTCCCGTTCGGCTTTGAACTCTTCGCGCGTCATCACCGGACCGGCGCCGGGAACAAATTTCGTCTGCTCATTGCTGATCTTGAGCAGCAGGTCCATCGCGTCGACGCGCCCGCCGATCCACCCTCCGGTGGGCCAATCCAGCTCCGGGTCATTCACGGGAGACGCCACATCGCCAACGGCGAGAACATTGGAATCCTTGAAGTACACATAGATGTCGCCACCGGTGTGCGCGTCAAGCAAATAGCCGTAATCGACCTGTTCCCCACCGGCTTTCATTGAACCCGTGTTAAAGAAAGTCTCCGTCGGCCACGACGCCTTGGGCCGCGCCTTTTCGTAACGGCCTTCTGCGGGGACCCAGTAATCCGTGGACATCCATTGCCGGGTGATGTCGTGCGCGATGATTTTTGCGCCCGCTGCAGCGAACAATTCATTGTTGCCGGTATGGTCGAGATGGTAGTGCGTATTGAACAGGGTCTGGACCTTCGAATTACCGGCGCCCGTCATCGCTTTCAAGCCGGCAACGATCCTGTCACCGGACTTCGGAGCCCCGCTGTCCACAAGCAGGAGACCCTCGCCGGTAGAGAACGCGACAACATTGGTGCCGCCTCCGTCCACGACTGAAAGCTTGTCGGTCAGTTTGCGAACGCCGGCGCCGGCGGCCGCTTGTGGACTTGCGGCACGAAGCAAGGGGGAGGCCCACATCGTGAGCATCCCCGTCATCGCACCTTTTAATACTTCTCTGCGATCCACTCTCTTAGCCTCCATTTACTTGCCGGTTACCCACGCCATTTAGCGTCGGGCCCACCGTCCGGCCTGCCGGCGGTACCGGGACTAAAGCTCTGAAATGATGCCGGTGCTGTCGGCGAACTTTTCGGTTTCAATACCGGCCTTGTTCAACAGGGTCAAATGCACATTGGCAAACGCCGAGCGTTCCGGCATCGTGATGTGCTGTCCGCCCTGCTTCAGTTTGCCGTTGCCTCCGCCGACGATGATGGTCGGAATCGGATAATTGTTGTGCTGGTCGCTGTTACCCATGTTCGATCCGTACATGAAGATCGAATGATCGAGCAGCGAGCCGTCGCCATCGGGCGTCTCCGACATCTTTTTCAGGAAGGCGGCAAAGCGGTCCATATGCCAGGTCTGGATCTTCACCAGCTTCTCGATTCTCTCGAGATCGTTGGCATGGTGCGAGACCGGATGGAAAGAATCCGGGACCCCGACGTGGTTGTAAGTTTGGTTCGTCCCTTCAGCGACCATGACGTAGGAAATAACGCGGGTGATGTCGGCCTGATAAGCGATGGCGACCAAATTAAAAAGAAGATCCACCTGCTTGTCGAAATCGTCCTGCACGCCGACCGGGCGCTCGGGAATATTCATTCCGGAAGTATCCTGGGCGGCAATCAACTGCGTCTGGCGTTCGATTTCACGAACGCTTTCCAGATACCCGTCCAGGGCGACACGATCGGCGGAGCCCAGCTGCCCCTGAAGAGTTTTTGTGCGATCCAGGATCATGTCCAGCAGGCTGTCGGTCTGCCGGGCGATTTCGACGCGTTCCTTGGGCGTGGTCACGCCAAACAACTCGTTGAAAACTTTCTTGGGGTTGTACTCCATCGGCAGCGGAGTGTTGCCGTCGCGGAACGATACCGTGCTGGCGGTGGCCGTACCATTCCCGGCAGCCTGCTGGGTCGTGGTTTCCGAGGAGATTTGCAGGGACGGAAGCGTGGTCTCCTGACCGATCTTCTTGGCGATGAGTTGATCGAGGGTAATGGCCGGATTGCTGCAGCTCAACCAGGTACCCGGATTTTTCGTGTGTACCGATCCCGCGCTCGAGTCATTCACCAGATTCCCGATGCTCGAGACATATTTCTTGAAGGGTTCCAGCGGTTCCATGATGACATTCAATTTGAAGCCGGCGCCCGAGCCACTGGCGGTCCAGCGGTCCATCTTGGGACCGTGGGCGGTGTTTCCCTGGATCATGCCGTGCGGAAGATAGAAGAAACCTGCGCGCAGCTTGCCGGCGGCGGCGGTTTGAGACTGTGCGGTTGCGGCCGGAACCATGGCATCCAGAAACGGCAGGGCCAGAGCGACTCCGGCGCCCTTCAGCACTGTTCTGCGGGATAGATGTTTTTTTGTAATGAACATGGATTACCTCCCCGGGGACCACATGAATACCGTCCCCCAGTTTATTAATTATTTTGCAGCCACAGCATTCGCAGCAGGAGCCGGGCCTTGCTTGCGAAACGCATCCGTGTGCACGATTCCAAGAACAATTGAAGTCAACGTGTAGTTATCTTTTGCGGCGCCGCGGACCACCGCGCGAATTTGCGGCATGTCGAAATACTCCAGATCACGGTTGATGGCGTACATCAGCAGCTTTTCGGTGAATGCCTGGGCGAACATGGCGGGGCGGCTCGCCAACTGCGCTCGCAGATCGCTGATGCCGTCGATGGCGACTCCGTTTGGCAGCACGGAACTGGCGTCGATCGGCGCATTGTTCGCCTGCTCATCGGTGGTCCTGAATCGTCCAATAGCGTCGAAGTTCTCCAGCGCCAATCCCGCCGGATCGATCACGCCATGACACTGCCTGCAGGTCGCGTTGGCGCGATGCTTTTCCAGGCGTTCCCGCACGGTCTTTGGAGTTTCTCCCGCTTTCTGCGCAAGGTCCTGGTTTTCGACGGTGGGAGGAGGCGGCGCCGGCGGCGTGCCCTGGAGTCTGCCCAGGATCCATGCGCCACGAAGGACCGGGGACGTGCGATCCGGGTACGAGGTCCGCATCAGGACCGCGGCCTTGCCGAGCAGTCCAAAGCGTTTCTCATCGGTCAGTTCGATTTTCCGGAATTGCGCCCCGGTGACTCCCGTTATCCCGTAGTGTTGCGCCAGCCGTTGGTTGACGAAGGTGGACTTCGAGGTCAGCAGATCCACAACACTGTGATCCTCCAGAAGGATGCTGCGGATGAAAGACTCCACTTCCCTGCTGAAGTCCTCGCGCAAAGCGTCCATCTGGCCAAAAAGAGCCGGATCGGGCGTAACCGTATCCAGGTCGTCCAGGCTCAGCCATTTCATTGCAAAACTGCTGACGAGACTTGACGCGCGGGGATCGCCGAGCATCCGCTTGACCTGCGCATCCATTCCTCCGGGCTTGGTCAAGCCCTTGTTGATCGCAACATTCAGTAGTTCGGTGTCCGGCGGCGCGTTCCAAAGAAAGAAGGAAAGGCGGGAGGCCAGTTCCAGGTCCGTGAGTGCAAACTCCGCACCGGGCTTCGTACCTTCCGGGCCGCGGATCGCGCGGTAGAGGAAATCGGGGCTCACCAGCACTGCAGCCACAAGCCGCTGGATACCCTGATCGAAGTTTCCGCCGTCCTTGCGTCCGGCTTCATAAAAAGGAAGGAGCCGGGCGACGTCCGCATCGGTAACCGGCCGACGGTAGGCCCGTTTCGCCAGATTCTGTGCAATTTGTTTGGCGCAGGGCGCTTCCCCTGCGGTCTTCGGATCGCAGATGAAAATCATCGCGCGGCCGGGCGCTGAAACCGCACCGGTCGGTTTATACGGTCCGGCAATTTCGATATCGCCAAGATTCGGATAATTCCCGCCCCCGCCGCCTCGACCGCCGCCGCCACCCAGGGCATCCGTCGATTCAAAGCGCGAACGCTCGATGTGTCCGATCACCACATCGTGAACACCAGCCTTGATCTGGATGGGAACCTTCTTGAACCGGTCCACGATCTGCTGGCGGCCGTCGCCGGCCTTGAGATTGTTCAGCATCAGGTCGGCCATTCCGCCAATGGGCTTTTTGAACATGATCTTGCCGTCGATCATGATGACAATCGTGCTCTCGTTCTCCAGGCTCCCCAGATAGAGGCCAACGGTTTGATCGGGAAAAAGGATGCTGAAGCGGTATTCGCCATCGACCGGGAAATTGAGCTGTTTCCTGAAGCCGCTGTTTTCGCGAATCCCGAGCGGCATGGCCTCGCCACCCCGGTTCTGCGACAGCTTGTAGGTCTCGTCTTCGAGGCTGGGATCCCCAACCGCGTATCTCGCGATCTTGCGGGCGGCGGCGATGTATTGATCGACAAACGCCGGAGAAACGGTCAGCGCGGCGGCGATATTGTCGAGGTTGCCGACTTTGACATCGACGGGAAGAGTTTCCTTCAAGTTGACGTCGACACCGACGAGCGCCTTTACCGCTGCCGCATACTCCGTGCTGTTCATTCGCTGAATCGGCACGTACCCGGCCGTTGGCCCGGTGGTGTTGCTGTCCAGCTTCGACTCGAGGTACCCCACGAAGGCGTCCACCTCTTGTTGTTCCGGCTGTTTGGCGCCCGGCGGGGGCATCAGGCGGCCGCGCAATTTGCGAACCGCTTTTTCCCAGGTGGCCGCATCGTTCGACACGTCATCGAGGTTCAGCGCACCCAGATCCAGACCACCGATTTTCGCCCTGGAGTTGTGGCAACCTGCACAATAAGTGGTCACCATCGCGTGGTAAGGTTCGGAAGAGGCCAATCCCGATTGCGCTGCAGCCGCTACCGACGCCGTTCGGGCCTGTGGAACCGCCTGAGAAACCGTCACGGCGGCAAGAAGAGAGCAGAAAACTATAGATCGCTTCATATGACGCTGTTTTGTCCCATCGTTATTAGTCGCTTACAATATTCAATTACGCCTCAAAGAATAGTAACGTTACAACTATTAAGTCCACTCTTTTCTTGGCTTTTGAGATGGTCCCGGCAGGCGGCAAACGCCCCGTCGTGCGGCACCGTTCCAGAGTCGTCCAGGCACCCCCTCGGGTGCCGTCGGGGCCTGGCGTTTGGACGTTTCGCACGTCGGAGGCCGGAGGGACAGGAGCCCCGGGCGAGCCGAGCGACACCCGGGGGCAAGAACCACGGGTGCGCACTGGGTCAAAAACGTCCAAGCTCCTGGCACCCCTTCAGGGTGCCTTTCCGTTATGGGATTTGTTCCGGTGGTTCGCGCGCATAGCGCGCTTAACCACCGGCTAAATTCCTCAGCACCCCTTCGGGGTGCGCCGTCGCGCTGGAACCGCGGAGGGACAGTGCTCCGGATGGAGCCGAGCGGACACCCGGGGGCATCTCGCCAGGGGCGTTCGCCGTTACCGCGAACCACGGGTGCGCACTGAGTCAAAAACGTCCAAACTCCAGGTACCCCTCCGGGGTGCGCCGTCCCGCTGGGACCGCGGAGGGGCAGTAGCCCCGGGTGGTCCCGAGCGACACCCGGGGCAGCGAACCACGGGTGCGCACTGTTCAAAAACGTCCAAGGTCCAGGCAACCTCTTCGGGGCCCCTTCGGGGTGCGCCGTGGCGGGCGTGCGTGGATTTCCCAGCCGCAGTCGTGTGCTGGGTTTTGCACGCCGGAGGCGTGCTGAGAATTTAGCCCCGGGTTAAGCGAGCGAAGCGAGCGCAACCCGGGGTTGCCGTATCGGAGATGTTCGCACCCCGGCAGGGGTGCAGGGATTCCTCGCACCCACTGCCGGGGGGCGAACGCCTCCCGTGAGATGAGCCCCGGGGTGGGCGGGCGCGAGCGAGCCACCCCGGGTTAACGCCTATTACAAAAACGCACCCCGAAGCGGCGCGAGGACCAGGGTCCCCTTCCGTCGGCGTTACGGGCAGCTATCGGCAACTTTCGTGACGGTGGACACGTTCAACCCATCGACTCCGCCCACACCCATCAGGAGGCCCGTTGCCAGCACCCGTTTGCCGACGTCGGCATCCAGTTTGGTCAACAGGAACTTGAGAGTGATCGACTTCTCACCCAGCGGGCGGGTGGCGTCATCCGGCGCAATCGCCGTCTTGTTGTCGGAGCGCTGCAGCGGTGTTGCGCGCGTCACGACGAATTCCGTGCCGTTCTTCGCCAGGCAGCCGACGACGCGCACGAGCGCGCCAGAGGGCAGTTCGGAAGCCCCCTCCTTCGGGATAATCGGAATGGCGGCGACCGCCGAAGGAACAAGATCGGTCGTTCCCGCCGGGACTCCGTTCGACTGCAGAACGAGCGCGACCAGATCTGCATAGGTATTTTCGCTCAACGATCCACCGTTACCGTTGGGCATGTTCTTTTGCATGAACGCAAACAGGTCGCCCACGGTCTTTTGGGTGTAGCTGTCCCAGAACTCTTTTCCCGACAACGGCCGTTCACCCTCGGCGTCCAACGTATGGCAGTTCGCACACGTCGTGCTGAACACGGCATTGCCGCGCGCCGCCTGCGCCTCCGTGTACAGGCCATCCCACAGCGTGTTCTTTGCGGGCGTCGTCTGCGCGACAGCGGCGAGGGTCGCTGGCCCCAATACGACAGCGATCATGGCGACAAGAAGCGGCAATTTCCTCATGCCCGCGAACTCCTTTTTGTAAATTGAAAATCGGTGGATGGCAGACAGGGGGAAATTGGGGACAGAGAGCAATGAGCCGGCACCTTTAGCGAGTTTCCAGGCTTTCGTTCAGCTAATTGCTCTCTGTCCCCAATTTCCCCCTGTCCCCTCAGAGGCTCAGACGTCCGGTGCTGTGGCCGATGGCCTCGACTTCCGCGCCCGCAAAGTCGGCGAAGGCCAGCAGGAGATTGGCTGTCGGTTCCTTGTTTTCGACAGCGATGTGGCGATTCCCTTTCAGTTTGCCGTTCGCGCCGCCGAGGATGGCGACCGGGCGGATTATTGCGGTCGTGGGCGTTGCCGTTGCCCATGCCGCTGCCGTAGTAGATGACGGAATGGTCCAGGAGCGATCCATCGCCGTCAGGCGTGGCCTGAAGTTTGCCGATAAACTCCGCGAGCTTCAATGAATGATAGGTCGTGAGCTTGGCGTACTTTTCGATCGCCTCGGGCTTGTCGCCGTGGTGGGTGACCGGATGATGGGGCTCGGGAATTCCGATGTGCGCGTAGCTGCGGCTGCTTCCTTCATGACCGACCACGAAGGTAAAGACGCGGGACAGGTCGCCCTGGAAGGCGAGGCGCATCAAGTCGTAGGTGATGGTCATGTGGTCGTCGAAGTTATCGGGAATTCCACGCGGCGCGTTCGTCCCTTCGGGGATATCTCCGGAGCGGGATTCCATGCGGTCGAGTTGCTGTTCGACATCGCGGACGTTGGTCAGGTATTCATCGAGAATCGCATTGTCGGCGGCGCCCAGCTTCTTCTGCATCTTTGCCGTTTCCTCGGCGATCGAATCCAGCAGACTCTGCTTTCGCTTGAGATTCGACAGCCGCTTTTTCGCATTGCCGGCCTCTCCGAACATGCGCTCAAACGTCACGCGGGGATTGATGCCCACGGGCAGCGGACTGGAGTCGTCGCGCCAGGACAGGGTGTTAAAGAAGACGCACGGATAACCGTCACAGGCGCCGGCGGAGGTGCCCATGTCTTCGGTCCCGACCTGCAGCGAATGCAACGGAGTATCTTCCGCCACCTTGTCGGCAATAATCTGGTCGACGGTTTTCGCCGAGCGAATCACCGTGTAGTTCGCCTGCTGGGTCAATGGTCCGGTGCCGTTCAACCACGCGGCGCTGGCGCCCATGTGCACGCCGCCATTCTCCGGATTTCCATCCGGGGCCTTCATCTTGCTGATGGTGACCAGGTAGTCCCGGTACGGCTCGAGGGGCTTCATGATCGGCTTGAACTCGAAGTCGCTGCCGGTCTTGTCGGGGTGCCAGAGCTGCGGGTAGATGCCGTTCGGAATATAGACAGCGCCGAATCGGAACGGACGAGCTTTGGACTGAGCCGATAAGGCTGGAGTCATAGCGTCGAGAAAAGGCAATGCCACCACGGTCCCCAGCGCGCCGCGAAGGAAGGTACGGCGCGGCAGGTGCTTCTTCGTAATGATCATCGAGCTCACTCCTTAATTTAGCGTGGCGTCACTTTACGCCATTCGTCGCTGTTTTTGTAGCGGCTTCGACCGCCGTCGTGCTTAATTTGGTTCGCATCTGGAACGCGGAACTCTGGACGATTCCCAGAATGATCGATTGCATGGCGTAGTTGTCCTTCGCCGCGCTTCTCACGACGCTCCGGACAACGGGCATGTCAATCGGATCGAGCCCGCGGCCCAGAGCGTAGGTCATCAGCTTTTCCGTTACCGTACCCACGAAAACTTCCGGCCGCGCCAGCAGTGCCTTACGCAGTGCAACGGGACCGTCTACCGGCGTGCCGTCCATCAGGACGCCGGCCGAATCGATCTTCAGGCCTTCCCGGGTTGTACTTTGCCACTGCCCCACGGCGTTGAAATTCTCCAGGGCAAATCCGATGGGATCGATGCTGCGATGGCACGACGCGCAGACGGGATTGGCGCGGTGCAATTCGAGCTGCTGGCGAACCGTCGACGGCCGGTCCTTCGGGGCGCTGGCTTCGAGTTGCGGCACATTCGGCGGCGGCGGCAGCGGCGGAACGTTGAGCAGATTCGAAACCACATACTTGCCGCGAATGATCGGCGAGGTGCGATTGGCCACGGAAGTCAACGACAGGAAACTGCCCTGGCCGAGTAAACCGCGGCGGTTCTGATCCGTCACGGTCACACGCCGGAAGCGCGAACCGTAGACACCCTGGATGCCGTAATGGCGTGCGAGCCTTTCGTTGACGAACGTGTAATCGGCGTCGAGCAGGTCCAGCACGCTGCGGTTCTCACGCACGATGCTGGTAAAGAAGAGCTCCGTCTCCTGGCGGAAGGCCTGCCGGACATTGTCATCGAAGTCGGGAAACATCAGGAGATCCGGCGTGACCTTATCCAGATTGCGAAGCTGGAGCCACTGCCCGGTAAATTCGTTCATCAGGGATGTGGAGCGCTCATCCATGATCATGCGCCGAACCTGTGCTTCGAGAACACGCGGTTCGCGCAACCGGCCGGCGACGGCGAGGTTCAGCAACTCGTCGTCCGGAACGCTGCTCCACAGGAAAAACGAGAGGCGAGAGGCGAGTTCGAGATCGGTGACGCGATGCGCCGCGCCCTCGGGAAGGTTGGCCGCGTCCTCCTCGGAGCGAAACACGAAGGCCGGGCCTGCCAGAATTCTTGAAAGGCCGGCGCGGATGCCGGCATTGAAGTCGCCGCCTTCCTTTCGCGCGCTGTTGTAAAAGGCCAGCGGAGATTCGATGTCGGATTCGGTGACGGGGCGGCGATAGGCGCGGCGCGCAACACCCGACAGAATTTCGGCGGCGCATGACGCCTCTTTTGCAGCAGACACCGGTTCACAGGTGAAGAGCCGCTTCCGCGCCGGAGTTTCGCTGATGCCGGTGACATTGTACGGGCCCTCGATGTTCCCCGTTCGCAGTCTTGGAATGCCCGAGGGGTTGTGCGCCTCGAGGCTGTCGCGAAGAACGGGTTGCCACATGTTCTGTTCCTGGGTGGGCCGGTCGATGAAGGTGAATCCCACTTCGTGAGGTCCCGCCGTGACTTTTATTCTCGGCGAAACCAGGCGCTTGTCGACCTCTTCGCGGGAGATGACGATGTTCTTTGTACTGGATTCGTGATCTTCCTTGCCGCCGATCGGGGCGGAAAAAATCTGCTCGCCGTCGAGAGTAACCACGAATTGGAAGGGGGTCTCGTGCCCTTCAACGCCGACATAACCTTCGGCAACCGTATCCAGGAGGCGGCCATAGAAGACGTACTCGCCGTCGGCGGGGAAAACGTGTTGAACCACGGTGCCGCCGCGCGTACCGAGGGGCAATCCTTCGACATGCTGCCGCTGGGTGACGACCGTGCTGACCGAGTAGGTAGCCGTACCGGGGTCGGTGTCGGTATCGCCGACCGCCAGCTCGCTGATTCGCAGTGCCGCGGTGAGGTACCCTTCGAGCAGCATCGGCGTAATCTTGAGCGCCGATGCGATGTTATCGAATCCGAAGTCTCCACCGTCGCTCGGTAGAAGCTCTTTGACATCGACGGTGACGCCGAGAACATCGCGAACCGCGTTGGCGTATTCCGTCCGGTTGAGACGGTGCAGGACATAGCGTCCCGGACTGTTCTTGCGGGCGGCGGCGCTATCGAGGCTGGTAATCAGAGAGGACCTGAAGCGTGTCAGTTCTGCGGTCTCGGGCCGCGGAGAGCCCTGCGGAGGCATCGCGCCCACGCCGAGTTTGCGCACGACCTTTTCCCAGACATCCGGGTTGGCGGCGGGATCTTTGAGATTGACCACATCCAGCGCCAGCGGCGCGCCGGCCGGGATTCGGGCCTTCTGGTTGTGACAGGTGATGCAGTACTTGTTCAGCATCTCCTGATACGCTGCAGGAGTATCTTGAGCGGCCGGCGTTTGAGGAGATCTCCCTCCCGCCGAAATTCCCGTCGACAAGCCGAGGGAAGCCAGCGTCAACACAACGGCCGCTCGGAAGACCTTTCTCATTGGACATCTCCAGCAGGGTTGGATTCGGCAGCCGCTTCAGGCGCCGCGGCAGGTGCCGGCGGTGCGGGCGGTGCGGGCGGTACGGGCGGCAAACCCATCAGTTCGCGCAGCAGCTTCGCAACGTCCTGTTGAGACGTTCCGCCGCCGCGTCCGCCCCGACCGCGTGCTCCACCGCCGGCGGGTCCGCCGCGTCCGCCACGGCCGCCACGTGCGGGAGCGCCGGCAGCTTGTTTTCCTTCTGCGACATCGAGCGCGGTCAGACCGTCTTTATTCGGTTCGTCGAATTTCACGTGGGCGTCGGCGAGCGCCCGGATCATGTCGAGATTGGCGGCCTGAGCGGCCTGATGCAGCAGAGTGCTGCCATCGGGAGCTTTTGCATTGGGATTGGCGCCGGACTTCAGCAACAGGGTGAAAGCATCGACCGGTTTGCGGCTGCCCGGCTCGCGGTAAGGCGCATCCCCGGAACGAATGTATCCCGGTCCTCCTGTCATCGCCGGTGCGCGGCCGCCGGTCATCGTCACCATCGCTGCGGTCTTGCCCGCATTGGGATTACCACCGCGGCCCCGGCCGGCCGGAGCGGCTCCCGGTTCTGCCGCCGCTTCAGCAGCGGGGGGCGGAATGATGGGGAGCTTATCGAGATCGACGCCGTGAGCGATAAAGACCTTCAACGCTTCGACGTCGGAAGACACGGCCGAGCGGAAAAACGCAGAGTTGTCAAACCGGTCGCTATTCGGCATCGAGGCAGAATGGAACTGGCCGACGAACGGCTTATACGGATCTGCGCCGCGGTCGAGCAGAAGACCAATCAGGTCGAGCGCGGTCAATTTGTTCGGATGATCCGGGCGCAGGCGCGACCCATCGAAAGCGAATTGGTCTGTTGTGGCATCGCGCATTTCCGTCGCGGTGTACAGGGATCCATCGTTGGGATCCGAGCCGAGATCCAGCAGCACGGCCGCGAGGTCGAAACGGTCGTTGTAGATCGCGGTCATTGCTGCAGAAGCGCCATCGCCGTTCTTGAGATTCAGGTCCGCTCCGCCTTTGGCCAGGTGTCGCACCGTTTCTTCGTGGCCATTGCGCGCGGCCCACATCAAAGCCGTGAAACCGCCGGTCGGGAAATCGGCATTCTGACGTTTGGTGAGGGAGGTGACGTGGGCTTGCCGATTCGGGTCTGCGCCCGCCTGGAGCAGCACGTCCACGACATCGGTGTGACCTTCCGCAGAAGCCCACATCAGAGCAGTCTCCTGCTGGAAAGCATCCGCCGCGTTCGCATCCGCACCATGGTCGAGCAACAGACGCACGGCAGGGACACTGCCGGACCGCGACGCGGCCATCAGCGGAGTCTCACCTTCCGGATGAGCGCGCTTCACGTCGGCGCCCGCCTTGATCAGAGCCTCCATCATTTCGGCGTCGCCGGTGCGGCTGGCATCCAGCAGAGGCGTGACACCGTAGTTGTTCGCAACGTCGACTTTGGCCCCGCCCGCGAGGAGCACGCGCACCATCTCTGCGTCTCCGCTGTGAACAGCCCAGAGGAGCGGCGTAGATCCGTCGCCCGCCGCCTCGTTAACGTCCGAGCGCGCGGCCACAAGCTTGCGTACTGCCGTGAGGTCTCCGGCCTTGACTGCCTTGACGACCGGACCATCCCCGCCCGCCCGGGCAACGCTGACGAGTAGAACCGCGAGCGCCATGATCACCACAATCAACCGCAGGATACGATTCATCGACACCGCCTTTCCCAGGACAATCCGCGAAGCTCTAAACCGTTCATCTGGAGCAGAAATTCGATAGCTGTTATACCACAAAATCCCCCAGTCCAGCGTGCCCGCGGTCCAAATTCGGGCCTCGCACCCCTGCCGGGGTGCGTTTCTCTTTTCGGGGCGTGTTCCGGTGGTTCGCGCGCATAGCGCGCTTAACCACCGGCTACCCTCCTCTCACGCCTTCGGCGTGTTCAGGAAGCACGCCGAAGGCGTGCCAGAAATTTAGCATCGAGTGGCCGAACCACGCCACACGCGCACCGGGCGAACCACGCCTCCACGCGACGGGCGAACCACGCCTCCACGCGACGGGCGAACCACGTCTCCACGCGCCGGGCGAACCACGCCTCCACGCGCCGTGCGGACCACGCCACACGCGCACCGGGCGAACCACGCCACACGCGCACCGGGCGAACCACGCCACACGCGCACCGGGCGAACCACGCCACACGCGCCGGGCGAGCCACGTCTCCACGCGCCGGGCGAGCCACGTCTCCACGCACCGGGCGAACCACGCCTCCACGCGCCGTGCGAACCACGCTCCACGCGCCGGGCGAACCACGTCTCCACGCGCCGGGCGAACCACGCCTCCACGCGCACCGGGCGAACCACGCCACACGCGCACCGGGCGAACCACGCCTCCACGCGCCATGCGAACCACGCCTCCACGCGCCATGCGAACCACGCTCCACGCGCCGGGCGAACCACGCCTCCACGCACCGGGCGAACCACGCCACACGCGCACCGGGCGAACCACGCCACACGCGCACCGGGCGAACCACGCCTCCACGCACCGGGCGAACCACGCCTCCACGCGCCGGGCGATCCACGTCTCCACGCGCCGGGCGAACCACGCCTCCACGCGCCGGGCGAACCACGCCTCCACGCGCCGGGCGAACCACGCCTCCACGCGCTGTGCGAACCAACCGCCTTGCACCCCCCTTCGGGACCCCTTCGGGCTGCGTTTTTCATTTAAGGGGCGTGTTCAGGAAGCACGCCGAAGGCGTGCCAGGAATTTAGCCCCGGGTTAAGCGAGCGCAACCCGGGGTTGCCGTAACAGAGATGTTCGCACCCCGGCAGGGGTGCGAGGAATCCCTGCACCCCGGCCGGGGTGCAACATTCCCCTTACGGTAACCCCGGGTTGCGCTCGCTTAACCCGGGGCTAAATTCCTGGCACGCCTCCGGCGTGCTCAGACTCAAGAATGTCTAAACTCCAGCGCGCGAGCCACGCCACACGCAGGTCCAAACAAAACCGGCCTTCCTCGAGGTTCGAGGAAGGCCGGAAAAGAATCAGCAACCCTGGACGGGCTGCTCCATTTTAGAAGGTGAGCCGCAACTGGCCCTGCAACGTGCGGCCCTGGCTCTTTGAGGTGATCTGTCCGAACGGGTTATTGCTGTCGATGTTCAGGTTCGGATTGCCGGGCTGCGGGTGGTTCAGGACGTTCTGGGCGTCGAAACGGACCTGGAGACTCTTGGATTCGGTAACCTTGAAAGTCTTTCCCAGGTTCGCATCAAAACGGAAGGTCCCTAAACCCTTCACCACGTTGTTTCCCAGGTTCCCCCGCGTTCCGGGCTGTGGATGCTGAAGAACGATCTGGACGTTGCGAGTATCGCTCGCGGCGCCGCCGAAGCTCGCCACGGTTCCCGAGTCCGCAGTGCCTGCAGGAACGACCATCGCCAACGCATGCAACGTGCAGCGAGGTGTTCCCGTGGGACCGGTGGCGCTGTACAGGTTCTGCATCGTGGTCACGGTGAAGCACTGCGGATCCGGCACGGTCACGAAGACATCGTTATTATCGAAATAACGGCCTTCGATGAAAGCTCCGTTCTGCGTGCCCCAGCGAACTCCCGCGAGTTTGTCGAAGTCGACGGGGTGAACAACATCCGGAAGTCCGTTGCCGTAGAGCATGCTGTTCATGGTGATGCTGGTGGGGGCGCCGGCGCTCAGGTTATAGATCACACCCAACTGCCAGCGTTCGACCGCGCGTGCGAGCCAACCCGAGCTGTTGCCCAGGAACAACTTGTTCGGCCCGATCGGCAGCTCGAACGTTCCGTTCGTACGGAACTCCTGGCCGGGATTGTTGCCGATGTTCGTGTAGTCCTGAGCCCTGTTTGTCGGATCAGTCAGGGATCCCAACCCCAGATTTTTGCTCCAGCTGTAGGTGGCCGTTCCGCTCATCCCGTGGATGGGCCGGACGGTGACCTGAGCCTGCAGGGAGTGATAGTTGTTGTAGCCCCAGTTGGTGTAATACGTCAGCGTGCTGAACTGGGGGTTGGTCACCACGAAGTTGTCCGGGAACCCGTTCAAGCGTAACGCCGCTCCGGCCGAGGCGTTATTGGGGTTGGGATCCGGCAGCGTGCAGTTCACCGCGCAGGTGTGTGCGTTTCCGGCGGCTCCCCAGTTGTAGTTGAAGTTCGAGATCGTTCCGGCAATCGCGTTGTAGTTGCCGACTGCCAGGTTCGTCAGCGTCCCTGTTCCAAGCCCGCCGGCTCGAATCTGGACGGCGGCCTTCTGGGTTGTTCCGTTGATCGGACCCCAGCTGCCGGCGCCGCAGCTTCCGGCCCCCGGATTGGTGTTGCTCGAACACAGGTTGATACCGGCGAAGATCTGATCGAGCAGACCGGCATTGGCGTCGTTGCCCGTTCTGACCGCGTCGAGGGCGGCGAGCAGACCGTTGGTGCGGAAGTTGTTGAGGTTCAGGTTCTGCGTCGCATAGCTCTTCCTCGCCAACGTGCCGATGTAGCGTACATCCAGAGTGACGTTCCGGTTAACGGTGCGGGTCACCGACAACGTCAGATTCTGAACGTAAGGATTTTCATAATGCGGATCGAAGACCGTCAGCGATTGATTGCGCGGTCCGGTTGTGGACTGAGTTTGCAGAGGTACCACGCTCGGGGCGATCGGGAGGATCACGCTCAGATTGTTCGGATTCAGCGTGTTGCCTGCCGTCGACAAGTCGAGGTAGATTCCCGATTGCTGGTTGGCCTGGGCCACGAACGTACGGCCGGGAGCACCGCCCAGCGCCGTGGCGTAGGAGGAGAAGCGGCCGCCGCCGGGATTCGGCGAACCGGTCGAATAGGTGATCTGGTAACCACCGCGAACCGTGGTCTTGCCTTCACCAAGCCACTTCGGCGTCCACGCAAAGGCGAAGGACGGTCCGAAGTTGTGATAGATGTTGGGATAGGCGCTCTCGCCCGAGTTCGGGGAGTTCGGTCCTACAAATTGAAAATCGGTCGCAGCGGCGCGTGCTCCCGGATTCATCCAGCCCGTAAAATCCCGGCCGGATATGCCGAACACTGCCGCGCCCCCGCCAATCAACCCGACCGTGGTTCCGTTGTCGAGATAGGGAACACCGGAATAGTCCCATCGCAGCCCCGGAGTGAGGGTCAGGTTCCGCTTGACCTTCCATTCATCCTTGACCCAGGCGCTGAATTCGTTTTGGATCACCTTGACCGTGATGTACTCGTTGTCCCGGAAATCCTTCCAATCACTGAGTTGCGGAGTCGAGGACACGGGGCTGTCAATGTAGTACTGCATCGCGACATTCGACAGCGACCCCGCCAGCATATTCATCAGCGTCTGCGCCGTTCCGCGTGTGGCGTTCTGCAATCCCTTCAAATTGTTGGGATCGGTTGTCGGACGGCTGTTGCTGTTCGAGAAGTCGTTCACACCGGCCGTGCCCGGCGCCGTGCTGCCGAATGCGCCCAGCGTGGCCGAAGCATACGTGCTGGTGCCGACAAAGTCCCCCGTACCGGGCGTCTCGGTCTTGCTGCTGTTGAGACGCAACTCTCCGCTGAAGCGGACCGCGTGAGTCCCGTGAGTCCAGCTGACCGTATCCGAGAACGTCCACGTCGGCGTCTTGCCTTTCGATGTCGGGGCGACGTTGCAGCCCGAAGCGACACCCGGAAGAGGCGCGTTCGTCGGAGGTCTGGATCCGTAGTGGAGCGGACAGGGCGCACCTGAAAGGCTGGTATTGGTAAAGCCGTAAAACGGCACCACCCGGATCCCGTTTACCGGCGCGGGAAACAGTTCGGCCAGCGCCGCCTGATCCTCAGCCAACGCCATCGGCGCGATGACATTGAGGTCCTGCAGACGGTAACCAAAGCGGGCTTCATTGAGCAACGTCGAGGACAACGTCGACGTGAAACCCGACGTGATGACGATCGGATGCCGGAAGTTCGAATTGCTGAACGACGTCGGGAAGGGGGCAAAGACGTCATCGGAAACCGTTCGTTCATAGGTCCAGTTGACATTCGCCTTGTTGTTCGAATTGAAGTTGTGATCGATCTTCACATTGAACTGCTTGCGGATGCCGGTGGCTTCGCCGGAACCGAACAGGTTATCCACGCCGCGCGAATGACGAAGAACGCGGTAGCCGGCGGTATTCAATCCATCGCCGACCTCGTAATTGTTGGGCAGCGGGGTGCCGGCCAGTTGCCGGCCGGTATATCCCGACAGGTCCAGCTGACGGCGGTATTGATCCCAGCTTCCGGTGGCCGTGCCCGGCGCGCCCGTCAGGCTGATGCCGTTAGGGATGAGCGTGGACGTATTGACCGGCGCATCCGAGCAATCGTTGGTGGTCGGCATGCTCGCCAGCGGGCCAAAAACGCTGCGGGCCTGCAGCGAGTTGTCATAACCGGTGGCCGATCCGCTCGACGGTCCGCTCGGGGGCAAGGGATTTCCCGACAGATCCACGGCACGCCGCGTCGGATTTGCGCCTGTCAGAGTTTCCGTTCCGATGGCATTGGTCGCGTTCCACGTGTTGAAGTAACGGACAACCCCCATCCGCGCGCACGGCGTGTAGACGATGAAATTGTCCAGGGATCGCAGATGGTTCGTGTAGAGGTCAAACAAGCCGAAGAAAAACGTCTTGTTCTTGATGATCGGACCGCCGAAGCTGACGGTGCCCTGCTCGGTGTTGGTCCAGTTGGGCTGCAGCGCCAGATTCGCTTTTCCCTGTTCGGCCAGCGACCGGGTCGCGGCCGACACGGTTGACGGAAGCGTCTGGCTTCGGTTGTTGGCCCACGTGTTCGGATCGAGCGCCGTGTTCCGGAATGTCCACACCGCGCTTCCCGTGAACTTGTTGGTGCCGGAACGGGTCGTGTATTGGATCGAGCCGTTGCCGCGTCCCATTTCCACGTCGACCGGAGCCAGGATCAGCCGGATTTCACCAACCAGGTCCGGATTGATCGTCGTAATCGAATAGATCCCGTTTGGACTGCGGTTGTCGTTCATGTCGATGCCGTCGCGAACGATCGTGACGTTGTCCGCACGGACGCCGGCAAAGGTCGTGTTCTCACGGCCGAAAGCGTTTGCCGCGCTCGGGGGATTCGACGGCACTACGTTTTCGACGCCGGCCATGACCGTAATCAGATCCAGCACGTTGTTGCCGACAATCGGCAGATCCTGAACCTTCTGGCGGTCCAGGGCCTGACCCACGGTGCCGCCCTGGGTTGCCAGAATCGTGTCGGCAGAGATGCTGACCTCCACCTGCGTGTTCACGCCGGACACACTCAGTTCGAAGTTGTAACGAGACGACACGCTCTGGCTCAGTTGCGCGTCAGTTATCGTCTTGGTCTGAAATCCGGGCAGCGACGCGGCGATCGAATATCTGCCGGGAGCCAGGTTTCCTAATGTATAAGTGCCGGCTTCATTGGTGATCGTCGTGGTGACGACGCCCGTGTCCACGGCTGTCGCCTTGATGGTGACGCCGGGAATGAGGGCTTTGGAAGTGTCGGTGACGACGCCGGTCACCGTCGCGTAAAGCCCCTGGCTGAAACCCGGTGCAGCAAAAGAAAGCAGCAGTAGCAGAATTGCAGCGGGGGTCAACATCCTTTGCATGTTGCCCCCCGCTTTCGTACCTAGAATCTCTTTCATTGGTTCTCCCCCGTTGAAGAAATTGCGGCGGTTGCCGCAAGGTCAAGTTTCGATGTCGAAAAGGCAGGACTGCTATCCTTATGTCCGTAGGACATCTCTTCGATTAGTCTGGGGGAGCTTATAGGGGTACTGAGGGCAATATAAGGGAGGGATAGCCCATTCATCATGGGAGTAAAGTCCCACACGCCACTCTTCGGTAAGACTTTCAGGTAAAGAACGGGCTCGCGGCCCGGCCTCAGGGCAAAGCGAAGACGAGCAGCGATTCGTTGTTGCCGGAGCCGTTGGTCGCGGCGACCACGGCGACATACTGCTTGCCGTTGTTACCCTGATAGGTCATCGGAACAGCCGTCGCATTGTAGTCGAGATGAACGGACCAGAGTTCCTTGCCGGTTTTCGAATCGAAGGCGCGAAAACGCCGATCCCGGGTCGCACCGATGAAGACCAGACCGCCCGCCGTAACCATGGGACCGCCAAAGCCGGGTGAGCCGACATTCTGTTTTCCTGCGGGCATGTTCTCATTGATTCCCAGGGGCACGCGCCACACGAACTCTCCGGTCGCCGCATTCACGGCCATCAAGCTGGCCCATGGGGGCTTGAAGCACGGAAAGGTTCCCAGCGATTTTCCGTCTTTGTCGCGTGCCTGGGCACTGATGCTTCCTCCGCCCACCTGAGCGTAGGGAAACTCCGTGTCTTTTGTGTTTTCGTTGTACCGGGGGTTCGGCTGGATCCAGCCCGTGGAAGGCTCGTCCTTGGAATTGACAAAGATATACCCGAGCTTGGGATCCGTGGCGGTGCCGCCCCAATTCACTCCCCCCGTCATGCCGGGGAAAAGCAGCGTTGAAGGTCCGCCGTTGGGCTTGTACAACCACGGCGTGTAGGGGCCCTCGTTGCGGAACTTCGAACGTTCCCACAGTTCCTTACACGCCTGCGCATGTTCGGGTGTGGTGTCTTCGGCAGTCACGAGGTCTTTCTCCGTCATGCTCACTCTGGCCAGGGGCCCGGGCTTCACGGGAATTGGCTGCGTCGGGGGATACCATTCACCCGGCACGTCTCCCTTCGCCACGGGGCGCTCTTCGACACCAAATACGGGTGCGCCGGTTTCGCGATTAAGGATGAACATGAAGCCGGATTTCCCGACTTGAGCGAGCGCCGGAATGGTCTTGCCGTCCTTCTTTATGTCGATCAGGCCGGGAGCCGGCGGCAGGTTGTAGTCCCAGAGTTCGTGATGAATATTCTGGAAGTACCATTTCAATTTGCCGGTTTGGGCATCGACGGCAACCGTGGAGTTGCCAAACAGGTTGTTGCCCGGGCGATCGCCGCCGTAGTAGTTCATACCCGGTCCGCTGACCGGCATATAGACGATGCCGCGCTGTTCGTCGACGGTCAGCGTGAACGACCAGACATTGTTCCCCGTGCGATCCTTCCAGCTGTCATTGCCCCAGGTGTCATTGCCGACTTCACCGGGTCGCGGGATCGTGTGAAAATCCCAAAGCTTCTTTCCGGTACGCGCGTCGTAAGCGTGAGTATCTCCGCTTTCGCCTTTGCTCGTGGTCAGCTGCGGGCCGATGTGGCGTTGGCCCGGGCCGTAAAAGTTCGACCCCATCAGAATGATATTTTTATAGACCGCAGGGACGCCGGCGTAGGCAATCTCCAGATCGACATGGCCGTTGTCTCCGAATTCGATGTCGAGCTTTCCGGTCTTCGCATCCAGCGCGATAAGTTTCTTCAGACTGGTGAAAAGGATTCGTGGCGGAACACCGCCATCGCCCGGCCAGTAGGACACGCCGCGGAACGAGGCCAGTCCTTCCGGCAATTCATAGCGCCAGATTTCTTTGCCGGTTTCGGGTTCCAGGGCGACAACGCGATTTCCCGAAGGCATGTACATCACGCCGTTGACGACGATCGGTGTAATTTCCTGAAAGATCTCGCTTCCACTCGCAGGCTGGTTCACGGCAGGAACCACGACTCCGGGGGCTGGACGCAACTTATAGGACCACACCTGTGTCAGCCTTGCGACATTCGAGGTGTTGATCTGGGTCAGGGGCGAGTAGCGAGTGCCTGCAAGATCACGATTGTAGGTCGGCCAGTCTGCATCGGGATTGCGGCGCGCATTATTCTGACGAGGAGCGCCGATACTTCCGGCAACGACCGCGAGTGCGGCAAGAGTGCTGAGCAGAACGACAGGCCTGGATCGCATGACGCCTATTTCGCCGGTGCGGCGGGCGTTTCGCTGTCGCCGGAGGAACCGGCAAACACGCGCTTGCCGTTGCTCAAGACCACCGACGAAGCGTTAAGCAGATTGGAACCGTCTTTGGCGAGAGAACCGTTTACCGTCACCGGTTGTCCGACTGGCAGAGAATTCCTTGTCCACCCGCTTCTCATCAGGATGGCCGGGGGGCCCAGTTCGACTTCCCAGGTTGCGACTTTCCCTGCGGCGTCTGTGACCGTCATGAAGAATCGGGCGTGCGGATTGATCCAGTCCAGTTTGGTAACAGGGCCGGTCAACGTCGCGGGCTTGCTTCGATCGTACTGTGCCGCGAAGGAGTGATGGCCGAGGACCGGGGCCGCCGACCAGATCATGCCGCATAAGACTGCAACTGCCGCTAAGGGATTCGTTCTCATATTCGCGCTCCTCTATACCTTTACTTTATAGTGTCCGCACTATTCAGGGTGCGACGCAACGAAAATTGGCTGCGTCGTCGATACTGCCTTGCCCCGAGTATCGCGCAACCTGCGGGTACGGGCAAAGGGGGCGGGTGCGCACCACCTGGTTGTTGACCACGCGGCTGGCCGTCATCGAGGCCGGCGGCTGGTCCTTTTCCACCCAGTTGATGATCGCGGTCATGGGGTCGTGGCGATCCGGGCCGATGCCGCCGCTGCAATGCGACATGCCGGGCACCATGAACAGGCGGAAGAAATCTCTCGTGCCGGGACCGTTCTTGCGCAACGGCCTGTTCGTAGTAATTCACGCCCGCCATGGGCTGCAGAATCGGGTCGGCCCAGCCGTAGGTCATGATCAGCTTGCCGCCCTGCTTTCCTGAACTTCGACAGGTCCGGATTCTTGGCGTCGGCCTGCTTGCTCCAGTTGTCCAGCAGATGGATATCGCGGTCGTAGTTGAACGTCTAGTAGTCGTAGTCCGGTTTCGGCGGCTTGGGGACGAGATACCGCATCGTGCCTTCCGCAAGGTTGAAGTCCGCGGGTTTCGCGCCGGGTTGCGCCGCGACGATCACGTTCATCCAGCCGCTGCCGGTGCCGCCGCCGAACAGGCCGGAACTGCACCGCTTCGCTTCCGGGCATGTAGCCGGGAAAGAAAGGCTTGCCATTGCTCGACGGCCCGCGTAAACCTTGGCGATGGCCGCTGCCTGGCGCGGCGGTCAGGCAGTCGGCGCGGTCGGCGCCGGCGGGACAGAGCGGGACGTCGCGTGCCGGATTGAAGTTGCATTTGCGCGGATCGTCGATCAGACCGTCTTTGAGCCCATCGATCGCGTCGCACTTCGCCATGACCTTGTCGGCCACGAGGGCCATTTTGTCGGCGGTGACCGGCGCTTCGCTCAGGGCCTTCTGATTCCACATCGCGCCAATCGTAAAGCCGGTCTGATCGACCCATGGAGCGTTGGCGACGATGCCGTCGAAGTCCTCGGGAAAGCGCTGCGCTTCGAGCAGACCCTGACGCCCGCCGTTGGAGCAGGAGTTCCAATACGCGCAGGAGACGTCCTTTGCCGTAGTAGTCCTTCGTGATGTCTTTGGCTGTCGTGGCGGTGAGGTGCACCGCGCGATAGGCATAGTCGATGGCCTTCTGCGGATTACTCAGCACGAAAGTCGCGCCGGGTTCTTTGCGCGCATCGTGCCCGGTGTTGGTCTGCGCGAAGGCGAACCCGAGTTTCAAGCGCACCGTTGCGCTGCGCGACCCGGCCGGCGTCTTCCATCGCTTCGCCGGCGTGGCCGCCGTTGCCGATCATGTAGAAGCGGCCGTTCCACTGTGCCGGCAGGCTCACTTCGAACGCGATCTCCGGAGCAAGCAGACCGGTTACGCGGCAATGGGCCGGAGCCGCCGCGGCGGCCGGAACAGACACCGCAGAGATCTGCACGATCTCCTTCGCCTTGAAGTTGGCCAGTGCCTCACAGGCCTTGCGAGGTTGCATGTCCGCCTTCGAGTAATTGACGAGTGCCGTCCCCACGTCGGCAAAAGCCTGCGCGCGCGCCGCGGTCGCCGCGGCCGATATCAGGACGGCGACAGACAACGCCAGGACAAGAGCCTTCGTTCGGTGTTGCATTCCGGTCACCTCGTATCGAAGATAAGGAAGTCTATCGAAAGTAAACCATGTTTAGAAGGGGGCTCAACGTTCAACATGCGTACAGGGAGTGAGAACGGGCGTTACCTCCGGTAAGTGACCACAGGGCCCGAATCCGAGCCGGCAAAATCTACCGGGATGACAATACTTGCCGGTCCGGCATTCCAGCTTCCACCCCTGCGGAGTCCCCAAGTGGCCGCAACTGAACTCCGACGATGGTTTGGACAATGCCTTGCACGTTCGCAGGCGAAAAGGAGCGAATTCCGGCGGCTAATATTTGCCGGGGATTCGAAGACCCTCATTACGTCATAAGGAGTAATACGATGTTAAACAGTATCAGCAGCGGCGATTGCGGCTGCGGTTCTATGATGCTGGCGGGCAGGACTGGGAATTCCGGAAGTACGAACCGGATAGCGGACGACCTGTTTTCGAAGATGGATGCCAACAGCGACGGCATCGTCGACAAACTGGAGTTGTCTGACACCCTCAAAAGCATGTCCGCCGCCGGGACCGCCATGCCCGACGCGGACACTCTGTTCTCCAGGCTCGACGCGAACGGCGACGGGAAGATAACCGCAGGCGAAAACAGCGACGGTGTGAAATTGCTAATCCAGGAGTACGGACATCTCCAAAAGGGCGGTGGGAGACACCATCGACACCGACCCGATAATATGTTCGCTAACGCCGATGCTCTGTTCAAGCAGTTCGATAGCAACGGAGACGGCTCAATTTCCAGGGATGAATACCTGGCAGGCATGGACGCCTTGCATCATCCGGCACAAGACGGGCCACCAGCCGGCGGCGCCAGTGCGCCCGCAGACTCGGCGATGCAGGCGTTCGTGGCCGCCCTCCTCCAGAGCTACCAGAACACGGACGCCGGCTCCAATCAGGCGAGCACCGGCTCCACCGTGTCCGTGGCGGTGTAGATTATGCCGGGCACGCCGGAGGCGTGAAAGGAAGGTAGCCCCGAGAGGAGCGCAGCGACACCCGGGGTTCATCTCACGAGCGGCGTTTGCACCCCGGCAGGGCCCGGCAGGATGCGAGGAATCCCTGCACCCCTGCCGGGGTGCAACATTCTCGTTACGGTAACCCCGGGTTGCGCTCGCTTCGCTCGCTTAACCCGGGGCTAAATTCTCAGCACGCCTCCGGCGTGCTCAGACCCACGTTTCAACGTCGCCATCAATTTGCGGGCGAACCTGCAAACCGGAGACGTAACCCCGAAGGGGTGAAGGAAGGTAGCCGCTGGTTAGCGAGCGCAACCCGGGTTGCCGTAACGGAGATGTTTGCACCCCGGGTGTCGCTCGGCTCCACCTGGGGCTACCTTCCTTTCACGCTCCGGCGTGCAAAATGTCTAAACTCCAGGGCACGCCGGAGGCGTGCTGAGAATTTAGCCCCGGGTTAAGCGAGCGAAGCGAGCGCAACCCGGGTTGCCGTAACGGAGATGTTTGCACCCCGGGTGTCGCGCTCGGCTCCACCTGGGGCTACCTTCCTTTCACGCTCCGGCGTTCAAAATGTCTAAACTCCAGGGCACGCCGGAGGCGTGCTGAGAATTTAGCCCCGGGTTAAGCGAGCGAAGCGAGCGCAACCCGGGGTTGCCGTAACGGAGATGTTTGCACCCCGGGTGTCGCGCTCGGCTCCACCTGGGGCTACCTTCCTTTCACGCTCCGGCGTGCAAAATGTCTAAACTCCAGGGCACGCCGGAGGCGTGCTGAGAATTTAGCCCCCGGGTTAAGCGAGCGAAGCGAGCGCAACCCGGGGTTGCCGTAACGGAGATGTTTGCACCCCGGGTGTCGCTCGGCTCCACCTGGGGTACCTTCCTTTCACGCTCCGGCGTGCAAAATGTCTAAACTCCGGGGCACGCCGGAGGCGTGCTGAGAATTTAGCCCCGGGTTAAGCGAGCGAAGCGAGCGCAACCCGGGTTGCCGTAACGGAGATGTTTGCACCCCGGGTGTCGCTCGGCTCCACCTGGGGTACCTTCCTTTCACGCTCCGGCGTGCAAAATGTCTAAACTCCGGGGCACGCCGGAGGCGTGCTGAGAATTTAGCCCCGGGTTAAGCGAGCGAAGCGAGCGCAACTCGGGGTTGCCGTAACGGAAACGTTTGCACCCCGGGTGTCGCGCTCGGCTCCACCTGGGGCTACCTTCCTTTCACGCTCCGGCGTGCAAAATGTCTAAACTCCGGGGCACGCCGGAGGCGTGCTGAGAATTTAGCCCCGGGTTAAGCGAGCGAAGCGAGCGCAACCCGGGGTTGCCGTAACGGAAACGTTTGCACCCCGGCAGGGGTGCAGGGATTCCTCGCACCCTCCTGAGATGAACCCCGGGTGTCGCTCGGCTCCTCTCGGGGCTACCTTCCCTTCACACCTCTGGTGTGCAAAATGCTCAGATCCGGACGGTAAGAATGGGCGTCTCGACTTTCGGCAGTAATCTACTGGCTTTGGTGCCGAACAAACCTTGCACCAATCCCTGCTCATGTATCCCGAGAATCGTCAGATCCGCGCCCATCTGCCGGGCAATCGCAGGAATCGTCTGATCCGCTGAACCAGCGACCACACGTCGCATAACGGTCGGATCGTACAGGAATTCATCCGGCGTGAGGTTGAGCAGTTGATTGCCGGCCCATTCTTTCATCTTGTCGGCGCCGTGAGTCCAGTGGCCCTGTTGAATCGACCATCTGAAAGCGTCGCGCGGTTCGATAACGTAAAGCAAACAGATGGCAGCGTTGAAAATGCGTTTGAGGTCAAAGGCATAATCGATGACACGTCTCGAATGATTGGAGAAGTCCGTCGCCACCAGAATCTTCTTCGGTTTGTGAAGTCCTTTTTCGGAGATGTTTGCCATCGGCGCCGACACGGCAACCACTGGTCTGCGACTCATCCGGATAACGTTACCGGTGACGGTTCCGGCGGCCGAGCCCATAACGATCAGGTCGGCCTTCTCCACGTTGGATGCAGCCACGATTTCTTCCGCGGGATCCCCTTTCGAGATCAGACTGCGAATTCGAAGCTTGCCCGAGTCTTTCGGCAACAGGCCGCCAAGGTCGTCTTCGATATATCCGTCCATGCAGGTTTGAAGCTCGTGGACATCGAACAAGGTCGCCCAGTGCGAGTGCTCCTGGAAGTAATCTCGGACTACATGTTGGACGACGATCTCCGCATCGCTCAAATCCGCGATTTGAATCGCATGCGAGAACGCCAGGTTTGCTTTAGGGGAAAAATCCGTCGGGAACAAGATCTTCCTGAACGCTTTCATAGGGCCTCCTCAATGGAAGAACAATCCACTTCTTTGTCCCTCCACATCTACTTCGACCGGACCTGGATGATGACGCAATGAAGCGGGGATTAAATCGAAGGAAGGGCCAGGATTCGTGGGGGCCTTTGCTGGGCAGACCCTGGGATCGAGTCAGGAGTCCGGAAAACCAACCAGATTGGGGCACATCAGCCTCAACACTCCGGCGGCCACAGCGGGCAACCCGGCAATCTTCGCATCGTGCCCCGCGCCCAGGACTTCCGTGAGGATGTCCTTTGTAATGCCAACCCAACCGCCGGAGGTCTGATAACTGAGAACGAACTCTCCCTCCAGCCGGCTATGCACGAGATGGGTCTGGTCCTGGGCATCGGCCTTGTGCGCAGCCACGATCTGCACGTCTGACGATTGGATATAGTGCACGGGAAGATCCGCGAATCTGCGACAGCTTCGAATCCATCGGGCTCCCGTCTCCGGGCAGGATGAACAGACGGCCGGTTGGAACCGCAGCGTTCGCCTCATCCTCGGAAATGCGTCTGCGCAGCGCAGTTCCATGCGAGCGAAAATGTCTTCGGCAAACTGTTGCGGGTACTCGAACAGCTTTGCCACTTCCCTTTTGATGTGCGGCAACTTTCGCCAGCCGCTCACCCAGGCGAGTTTGCCGGCATCCCCACCGTCAAAGACATCTTCCAGACTGAAGCGGGTGAGGGCGTCAGGTTGTAAGGTCTTCAGCGCCATGTGCTCGAGGAGATTGGATGAAAAGCCATAAGAGGACCCCATAAGGAGAATAGGTCCCGGCAACCGGCCTGAACTGTTGACAATCGTCGTACAACGGCTTCGACAGCCGACGGATCCGTGCTTCATATTCGCGGAGCAGATGAACGTGCCGCCGTCCGGTCGGCGTATAGGCCACGTGCCCATCGGGATCGGTCGTGATGAAGAGATACTCGATCATGCTGTAAGGACCCAGCAAGTCGAGACGATTCACAAACAACTCCGGATCCGGCGAGATGCCCTGACAAATGGAGTCTGCCAATTCGAGCCGCCTCTGGCCGTCGCCGCTCTGCCAGGCGTGTTCATAAGCCTCGAGAAGCGACGCGAGACCTTGAATCAGCAGGGCGAGATCCAGGGCGTTGGACCTGCGGGTACTCAGAACGAGGCTGTGCTCATTTAAAGACACACCTTTCTGCATGGCGACATGGCGAAGCTGTGAGCGCAGGTGTCCGCCAGCCATTCGAACGCCGGCTTTTTGGATTTCAATCCGGTCTTGTTCCGAAAGGGTCGCTGCGATTTGCTCCGCGACTTCAAAGTACCCCGCCAGTTCATCAGTCGTGGGGCTCTGTGCCAGGGGGAACAGCCATCGCGCATCCCGCACGAGCACCGGCTGATCCGACGGTGTGATTTTCCATAGTTCGTCGAGCAGGTCTTGAACTTGTGAGAGGCGGTCTTCCGGCGCTGCGGAGTCTCCGGCATCCCACAGGCGCATGCTCAACAGCGCAAGCTGCCGTATGACGTACAGGTTGAACAGAGTGTGCGCGTATCGAGCGCGGCCATTGCGACCCGGCCAGAAAGTCTGCCCCCACAAATGAAAAGCGCGAACCATCATCTCCGCCGGATCGACCAGATCGTTATGCAGTCCGGGACTCTCGCGAGGCCTGAATCCGCTTGCCCAATGCGCTTCTTCCAAGCGACCTCGGAGACGCGATTGATCGCGGGTGACGCCGGCGAGGGTGAAGAAGCAATCCTCGAATTGACGAGACAGAAGGGGACCGTCTTGCAGGTATTGGATCGGCTTTCGCTGGGCGTTCAGCAGCCCTTGTATTCTCTCGACGATTTCATCGCGATGGGCCAGGAACAACTGAAGAAGTTCGACATACGCGTGAAACAGCGGCTGGCCGGGACGTCCTGCGGCCGGCCGGCCTTCCGGTGAAGAAAGTGGATGAATCGATCCGTTCATCACGGTACTCCCCCATGAATCGGAAGCCAAATACTTGGCTGAACCCTTCCAATGGTAGCGTTGAAGGGGTTCTTCCTGTATTTCTGCTTGGCTTGCCCCTTGCGGCGGTTATGATCGGTCGCAGATACACGCTACAGGAAACCCTTGCGCGGACGGACTTCTCACCGGAATTGTCTCCGTGGTCTTGGCACGAATTCGGTGCCGCGCACCTCGAACCCCGAATTCCCTTCAGCGTTTCAGTGCGGCTTCCAACTGTGCCTTCACGCGCAGGATGTTTTCCCGTTCGGGCGCGTCCGCGTTTTCCGACAGAAACGCGTCGGCTTCGCGGAGCGCATCCTGATAGCGCCCCTGTCTGGAATACACGTTCATCAGCATCACGCGAGTCTGGGCGTGAGTCTTTTCCGACCGCAGGGCGCTCTGGAGCATTTGCTCGGATTCCGCGAGGAGGTTCAGGCGGAAGTAGGTTGCCCCGAGGTAGAAACGGGCTGTCGCCGACGAGGAATCGAGGTCGAGGGATTTCTCCAGCCACTGCCGGCCCTCCGCATACGACTGCGAAGAACCGGCGTTTCCCTGGGTTCGTTCACGGTCGCCCTGCCGATAGTACAGCGTGCCGATGTTCAACATCGCCAGCGCGCCCCTGCTGTTGACCGCATTCGCTTTGAGGAACGCATTCATCGCATCGTCGTGACGGCCGGCCCGGTCGTAGTATCCCCCCAGATCAATCCAGGCGTCGTAGTATTCGGGCGCCATTGCGACGGCGCGCTCCAGGTGTTCGAGCGCCTCAGCAGGATTGCCCGCTTCCGACGACGCGAGGGATTCTTTGTACTCCCGGACCGCCCGTTCGGGAACAGGGGCCTGCAATTGGCGGACGTCCACCGTGGAAGGCGCGCCCGGTACGGCTCCTTTCAAGGGAGAGTCCTCCGGTTCCAGGAAGATCGCAAAGGTTCCGCCGCCACGAAAATCCATGGGATCGACGCGCTGCCGGTAGAGCTTGAATCCTTCCTCGCGGATGACGATATAGAGGTAGCTCACGTCGGCCTGACGCTGGGCGTTGCCGGCGTCAAGGCTGAAGGTTCCGCGGCTGCTCGTGAAGCTCTGATGAAGGACCTGGCCGTTTTCGCGTTCGAGGGAAACGACAACACCGCTGCGCTCCTTGCCCCCAACCACGACCCGCCCGGTTATCTGGGCCGCTGCGAACGGCGCGGCAAGCGTCAAGGTCACGATAAGGGAAAGAAAGCGCAGCAAGTCACCTCCCTGGAACGATGGACAATTGCGGATATTGTAACAGGCAGGACTGGCTTCGCGGATACCCGGCGGTAGCAGAGTCCCGGCATTGCCGCACCGCGGGGAAGATATCGAATCCGGAAGCGGGAGCGAAGGATGACGTGCCCGCGAGTGACGGAGAAACAGGGACAGCCCCCGAATGGAGGCGCGAAATCAATGACCTGACGCATCGGGTCGAATTCGGGGTCTGTCCCCATTTCTCAGAGGACCTATCCGAGAAGTTCCTTCATAACCTTGCCCATGTCGATAAGGGCTTGTTCTCCATTGCCGATGAAGGCGGAGCCGTGCATGGGTGCGCACACTTTCGGCTTCAGCGCAGCGAGATGTTTGATCTGACCTTCCGTGTGGGGTGTATAAGGCATGTAGTTCGCCAGCGGACCGTTCTGGAACGCGCTGGTCGTATCGCGGAAACGGCCCACGATATCCGACTCGGTAGTCGGCGTCTCGTCGCCGGCATGGCCCAGAAGGTCGGAACACAGCAGTGTGCCTGTCGTTTCCTCGAACAGGACCCCGGCGTCCCATCCGTGCGGCAAATGAGGCGTCGCGTGAAACTGAAACCTGCGTCTCCCGGTGGTTATGGTTTCCAGGTGATTCAATCCCCTTGCCGGCCGGATCGCGCCGTCGTTTACAAAGACCAGCGCACCGACAGCACTGCAAAGCGTGCCGGCATTGGGCGCGATCGTGAGCCACTCGTTTAATGATCCGCATTCGTCCGGTTCGTAGTGACTAAAGCTGATATGGCGTAATTTCGATGGATCGATGAGCTTCGACACGGCTTCCCGCACCACAGGGAACATCTGTTTCATGCCGGTCTCAAACAGCAGGGGCTCCTCGTCTTTCACCAGAAACTGATTGAACTGGAGATTGAACTCGGGTGTGAAGGTGCTGATTCTGAAGATGTCGGGAGCGATTTCATCGATGCGGGTCATGTTTTCCTCCTGGATTGACAGGCTGTTTCTATTAAAAGCTATTCCTTCGGGAGAGCATTTTTCGTCCAAAGAAGACGGCTAAAGAGCGCTGGGTGTAGCCGGTACCGGCGTTTCGGAGAGCAGTGGCTAATTCGGGGACGTTCTCCAAATCCATCTGAGTTCAGGATCGATTCCCCTTTCGAGGGAAAACTCTACGCGAAGTCCAGGGCGTCCGTCGGACAATTCGAGTTCATCACCAAATTCCAGCTCATCCCTGGCCGTTTGCGCGTTCATGTACACTTGTCGGAATAATCGGACAAGGCGGAGGAACCCATGTGTCGAATGAAACTTTTCGTCCTGGCGGCGGTCGTGGCGACGTCTGCAGCAAGCCTCGGGCAAGCGCCGGCGTTAACCGTCTTTGAAGGTGCACGCGTCATCATTGGGGATGGACGCGCTCCGATCGAGAACGCGACGTTCATCGTCAGCGGAAATCGCATCACTCAAGTCGGCTCTGCCGCCGCGGTGAAAGTTCCGGCAGGTGCGCGGCGCATCAACCTCGCCGGCAAAACGGTCATGCCGATGATCATCGACACGCACACCCATCTCAGCCAGACTCGCGAAATGCTCATCACGGACCTGAGGCGGCGCGCGTATTACGGCGTCAGTGCGGCCCTGAGCCTGGGGCAGGACACCACAGACGTGTCTTTCCAGATCCGGGCAGAAACCGCGGCAGGCAAGATTCCAGGTGCCGGCCGTTTCTTCACCGCGGGTCGCGGCATTACCGGTCCTGAGCCGGGCCGCACGATGGCGCCGCACTGGGTGACGACCGTTGCCGAAGCGCGCGCCGCGGTCGATGAAGAGGCGGCGAAGAAGGTGGACATTATCAAGTTCTGGGTCGACGACCGGATGGGTACGGTAAAGAAGCTGACGCCGGAGATCTATACGGCCGTCATCGACGAAGCGCACAAAAAAGGCCTGCGGACGATTTCGCACGTCTACACGCTCGAGGACGCAAAGGGAACGCTGCGCGCCGGCCTCGACGCGTTCGCGCATGGCGTGCGCGACAAGGATCTCGACGACGAGTTCATGGGCATCGTGAAACAGCATCCGAATCTCGTGCTTTGTCCGAACATGCCGGACCGCGGTGTGCCGACCGATCTCTCCTGGCTGCGCCAGGGCCTTCCTGCCGCGGATTTTCAGAGGCTTGAAGCTGCAAACAAGGACAACGCCGAAGCGCACGCGTTCTGGTCTATTCAGGGGCGAAATCTGGCGAAGATGAGCGCGGCCGGAGTCCGGATCGTTCTGGGCACGGACGGCAACACGCCATACGCGCCGCACATCGAGATGGAGGACATGGTTGCGGCCGGCATGACGCCGATGCAGGTGATTGTCGCGGCGACGCGCAACGGTGCGGAATTCCTGCGAATCAACGATGCCGGAACAATCGAGGCCAACAAGAGCGCCGATTTCATCGTCCTTGATGCGAATCCGCTCGACAACATCACAAACACGAGAAAGATTTCCGTCGGTTTATCTGCGCGGCGCACAGTTGGACCGGGCGGCATTTCGCTACTGAGCCGCATTCCAGGGTTTCCGTGCTCGGCCCTGCGTCGTCTCCCTACCGCCGCACGGGATCCGAACTCGGCCAGAATCTCGAGGTCGATATTGGCAGACCCTTGAAAAAGGCGTTGACCGAATGAATCTGATTGCCCCATACCTTGAAGGCCTCGAAGGTCACGAGGGCATTACCCACGCCGTAAGAGTCTCCGGTGTGACCGAAATTCATCCACAGGACGACTGTGCCGTTGTCTTCATCGACGACGGCGACGCTCGGGATGATGCCGGGGTGCACGATGATGTTCTGTTCATACATGCGCCGCCGCGCGTCCGTCTGGTCCGCCGTGATGACACCGTTTTCGACGCGGTAGGCCTCGTCGGCGAATGGCGTGCCGCCGTCGGTGAAGTTTCCAATGCGAAGGCCCTCGGGGTAGGTGAGAGCAATCCGGACCATCTCTTCGCGCGTATTCTTCCTGCCGGCCGGAATGGGGGCGTTCATGCCGCGGATCGGCGCACCGAGTTCGGTCGGCTGAAATCGTCCACCGGCCTGAACGCGCTGCACGAGCGTTTCGATTCCCATGATCTTTCTGTTCGCGACGTGGAGCAGGGCGGAATAGAGGACCTGCGTCTCGCCCTCGCGCAGCAGGATATGCGCGCCGGCGACCTGCTGTCGCGTATCGATATAGTCCTGACGGAATCCTCCGTTCGCGGTAACACTCTTCCAGATCCCCTGACCGAGCTGCGCGTTGCGCGAATCTTCCGTGTAACGGAAGTTGTCGGCCAGGGGAAGCTTCGACGCATCGTGCGCCACGAGCGCATCGATGAACTGAGTCATCAGCCCGCTCAGACAGGCGCGGTCGCAATCCTGTGCAAAGGCCGGGGACGAAAGGCCGAGCAGCGACAGAAGCACTGAGATAGCTACGGTATTGGAGTTGAATCCACGACGATGTCTGGTCATTTTCTTTTCTCCGATCATTTCCGATTCAGAAGTGAAGTTTATACGGCGCGCTTCAGCCGAGATTAAGAATACGCGTCGCATAAATTACGCGCGCGGGATACTTGAAGCGCAGAGCCGTTAGCCCGCCGAGGCATTGACACGGTATCCGAGCGTATACTTCGTGACGATGGAGTTCGAATGGGACGCGGAGAAGGATCAACAGAACCAGGGCAGGCATGGAGTTTCGTTCGACGAGGCTTCGACTGTATTCGGTGATCCATTCGCGTTAACCATCAAGGATCCGGATCATTCTCGGGAAGAACAGCGGTTTCTGACGACCGGTTATACTAATGGTCAGCGCCTCGTCATCGTGTCGCATGTCGATCGTGAACCCGACGCGGGTTAACGCTGAGCCGTTAGACACACAATGAAGAACCTCGTATCGCACATTCTCGTAATCGCAGTTTTCCGCTTGGGTGCGTCACCGCTTGCAGCTCAAGGTGTCGGGGTACGAGCCGGAAATGTGTATTTCCGTGATGACTCCGGGGCCGAAAGACAGTTGACGAACTCAGGTGAGGACACTGAAGCAACGCTAAGTCCCGATGGCCGTTACGTCGCACTTCGTTCGCAAAACCCCGAATCGTCAGGTGGAGGCTGGGACCGGGCTAGTTCCGGCCAACGAAATTTGGACATTTGAAAGTGATGACGATTCAGCTTAATTCGATTATAGCGGCTGGAGGTGACATTCCAGAGATGGCGGGCGATTTGAAACGACCAGTCTTTTCAACTGACAGCAAGAGGGTATTCTTTCAGAGTGCTTTAGCCGTAGTTACCGGCGCAATCGCAATGGTTGATCTGGCAGATCTTTCTAAACGTTTCGTTGGCCCCGGCAACTCCCTGGAATTGATTCGGTGTGGTGAATACAGAGATCATTTGATCGTCCAGAAACATAAATACTTCCTTGGTGGAGGGTCATACGATTGGTACTGGCTGTTGTCTCCCGACGGGAAAGAGATTGCGCCAATTGGTGAGAATACCGCTTTCTTCAAGGACCTGTACGTCAAGGCTGAGTGTCTAACGAATTAAGGAAAGCCAATGGAGCCGACGGGGCAAAACCCCGTTTTGGAGTTGGCCTGCGGCGCGGGCCGAGTCCTGATCCCACTGGCTCGGGCTGGCTTTGAACTGCATGGCATCGACATTTCGGCGAACATGTTGAACGTATGTCGCCGCGTCGTTGAGCGCAGTGCCTTCCATGCGAGTATCCACCTGACTCAGGCGAACATGACAGACTTCGCTCTGCCCCGGCGCGATTTCCGGCTCGCCTTCGCGGCACTGCGTTCATTCATGCATCTGCTAACGCCAACAGAGCAACTCGCGTGTTTGCGGCACGTTCACGCCCATCTCGTACCGGGTGGTCAATTCGTCATCAGTCTGATTGCGCCAGACCCGGTCCGTCTCAATGAACTCCCCAGTGATGAGTTCACACTGCGAAGGGAGTTCGATCTTCCAAACGGTCATCATGTCCGTCGAACCCAACGCCTGGTCGAGCATGACCGGATGACCCAGGTGCGCCGATTTGATTTCAAGTTTGAGGAACAGAATCGATTAGGAGAAGTCATTCGCGAACGGGTGGTACCCCTATCATTGCGCTACAGTTTTCGAGAAGAACTTGAGAGTCGCCTGCGTGAGGCGGGCTTCGGTGCCGTCCAGATGTATCGAGGCTACGATGGCAGCGCCTACGACGGCACTGGCGAAATGATGGTTGTTGCCCAATCAAGAGGTTAGCAAGCGGTTGGAGCGGGCCGCTGAAAAGCGCGGCCGCTCAACCGCAAGCCGTTGGGCGCACGAGAAGATATGACGACATCTGACCCTGCAGCCGTTGATTCTTGCGATGGCGTTCTGCGAGCATCTTGACAGCAACTCGTATGATGCTAAGATGAGCTCAATGCGCACAACAGTGACACTCGATCCCGATACGGAAGCATCGCTGCGCAGGCTGATGCGGGAACGCGGCCTGTCGTTCAAGGAAGCTCTCAATCAGGCGGTTCGTCTTGGGTCGGGACTGGCTCTGCGAGGGGGCCCTAAACGGCCTTTCCGACAGAAGACTTTTCGAATGGGTGCTCACCCGGAATTTCGATGGGACAAGGCGTTGCAGATGGCGTCGGCTATAGAAGACGAAGAACTGACTCGCAAGCTTCAGGCGCGTAAGTGAAAGTTGTCGACGCGAACCTCCTCATTTACGCCGTCAACGTCGACTTTCCAAGGCATGCGGCGGCGCGTGAATGGCTGGAAACAACCTTATCCGGAACTGAAACTCTGGGGTTTGCCTGGATCGTCCTGATTGCATTCCTGCGGTTGAGCACTCGGCCAGGTATCTTCAACCGGCCTCTTTCTCCTGAGGAATCGCTCGACATTATCGATTCATGGCTGGAACAGCCTTGCGCTGCAGTTGTTCATCCCGGGGATGCTCACTCGAGAATACTTCGAGATTTGATCGTTCCACTCGGCACTGCAGGGAATATCACCTCGGATGCACATCTGGCTGCGCTCGCTATGGAGCACGGCGCAGAACTCTGTTCCTGTGACAGCGACTTTGCCCGGTTTCACGGTTTGCGCTGGCGGAATCCGCTCGAATGAGAAGCGTTGAGAGCGCTTCACGCAGAACTCAAACCAGGGTTTACTCGTCGATCAACGCCTGCACGACGGCTGTTTAAAAATGGTCGTTGTCAGATACTCCGGTTTCAGCGGAGGGTCCGGGATAGGAACCGGCCCGGGGATTGTCGCTTTCGCCGACGATCCAAGACCTGCGGCGCGAGGAGGATACCCTGCCCAGGACTCGTTGATGCCGCGGACAACAGAGGCGCCACTGCCGGACGGTTTCCCGCCCATCCGGAGGAGTCATCGTACAGGATTGATTCCTTCAACACCCAGACGGGAGCAAGCCTTGAGGAGATGTCTATCGTTGGTGTAGAGCTTGGTAAATCCCTCCCCTCGGGCCGTCACCAGATGCACGGCGTCAAGAGATCGAAGGTAGATGTCGGCATGGAGGTGGGCGAACAACACTTGGACCTCTTGCAGCAGAGCTTCCGTAACGCCAACCATGCGCCACAACCCGCGCTCGGCATCGTGATGAAACTGGCCCTGCAAAGCCCTGAATACGTCCCGCGAAATCGCGACCTCGCGCAGTTTGCGATGGAATGCCGCGGAGACTTCCGCGATCGCCAGCGCGGAAGTCACGACGACACCCGCCGACCGAGCAAGTGCTCGAACCTCGTTTCTGCCAGGCTCGTTGAGGTAAAACTTCGCCACGAGGGCGGAGTCCCAATAGACGGGAAAAACCTTATCCGGCGGCACGCTGCTTCACCGGTCCCGGTCTTCGCTGATCATCTTCTCGACCGGCGTTCCGCCCACCGGCCGATCGAGCGCGGCCGAAAACTTCCGAAGCGGCTTCCACTGTTCAAACAGGTTGACGACAGGCTCTTCCGTAATCGGGACGAGCTTCGCGACCGCCTTATTGCGGTCCCGAACGACGACACCTCCATATTTCGCTGCACTTCTGACCCACACGCCGGTTTTGCGATGCAGTTCCCGTATTGAAATTTCCTTCATGTGTGACATGGTCACACATGAGACAATTACCCGTCAACGCCGAAACGTGCCATCGGGTACGACAGTCCCGTTACGGTGGGGAAGAACGGGGGCGGTGCTGAGATAGGGGAAGGGGCCCGGGGGCCCTCTCTCTCCTCTTATGTTGTTCCCTGCCTTCCCTTATAATCTGTGGCACTACCCCGCTGGGAGGTTTCGAGATGAGATTCCGATCTATGGCTACCCTTGCTCTCGCAGTCGCTGGGTCTTTTGGCGTGTCTGCGTTCGCACATCACAGTCAGAGCCTGTTCGACACGACGAAGGAGATACTGATCGAAGGGAAGGTGTCGAGGTTCGACTGGAAAAACCCGCATATGTATCTGGTCGTGGAGACCAAAGGTCCCGATGGCAAACCGATGCTGGTCGAAGGCGAAGGCCTCGCGATCACGCAGGCGCTCGTGGATGGCCTCCGCCGGGAGGCGCTCATGCCCGGCACGCCGGTCGTTATGCGCGCAAACCCCAAGCGCGCCCGGCGGCAAGCAGGTCCGCATTCTCGATGTCACGACCCAGGACGGCGAGATCCATCCGTTCTATGCGTCCAATACGCGCGAGCGCACCCTGACAACGGCCAAGAGTCTCGACGGTCAGTGGGCTCCCTACCGTGCTGCGCTGGCCGCCGCTTTCGGGGCCATGGCGCGCTTTCCGGTGACAGCCGAAAGGCCGTGCGGCCCAACGAAGCTGGTCGCCGACGGGCTCTGCTATGTCGAACCCGTACCATTCCTCGCGGTACTCGACGAGATGCGCTCAATCAAGATCGGCAAAAATGAGGTTGTGCTGCACTTCGAAAACTCGGGCGACCATGTCATGCGGACGGTCCACATGAACTCGAAGCATCCGGCCAGCGTCCAAGCTTCGCGGCACGGGGACTCCATCGGGCGCTGGGAAGGCGATACGCTCGTGATTGATACGATCGGCTACGAGGCGAACCCCTCCGGCATCGGCTTGAACGTGCCGTCGAGCGCGGACAAGCACACGGTCGAGCGGCTGACTCTCACCAAGGAACGCACTCGGCTGCGCTACGAGATCACAATCGAAGACCCGATGTATCTCACCCAGCCCGCCACATTGACTCAGCAGTGGGACCATCGCCCCGACCTCAAATTCTCGCCGCCTTCAGAGGCTTGCGACGACGCAGTCGCGGCGCATTACCGCGATAACTTCAAGAAGTAAGTACTCGGCAAGGACGCGGATTGCAGCACGGTCGCGGTTCAATTGCGGTGACGATTGCGGTGACGTTGACCGAATTCACGCGCGGCGATGTTCTTGGGGCGGAAGATTCGTCCCGTGAATTCGGTCAAGTGATCAACGCCTTGAAGATCGCGGAATAATAAGTAAGCGCACGATATTCCTTTGCTGCGCCCGGGTAGATCGGAAGGCCTCTACAAGCAAGGCGAACAGGGCGGAGGAATCCAGCGTGATCACCGGGATGCCTTGCCACCCTCGCTTAAATCGCCTACGCTCCTGAAATCAGGAATAGACTTCTTTCATGACGATCAAAGAGGCTTTTTCGGCGAAGACCCGGTTCTCGATATTCCTGGTGGCCATGTCTCTGCTGCTTGCGTCTTCGCTGGCAGGCCAGGATTCGCCTCAGGGTATCAGCGACGCGGCCTTCTGGGGTCTCGTTACGGACCTGTCCGAAGCCGGAGGGCCCTTTCCCTCGGACAATTTCGTTTCCAACGAGCGGTCTTATCAGGATGTCATTCCGGACCTGAAGCAGCGCATCCCCACCGGAGGCGTTTACGTCGGCGTCGGTCCGGAACAGAACTTCACTTACATTGCCGCCATCCAGCCGCGCATCGCGTTCATCGTCGATATCCGGCGTCAGAATCTCATCGAGCAGCTGATGTACAAGGCGCTGTTCGAGCTGTCCGCCGACCGTCGCGAGTTCGTGTCGCGCCTGTTCTCCAGGACGGTGACCGCCGGGCCGGAGGACCCTGGCGGATTTGAAGCTCTTCTGGCTTCACTTCGAAGCACTCCTCCCTCGGCATCCGCATATGGCGAAAACCTGACCGCGATCTGGCAGCAGTTGACGGAAACCCACGGGTTTCGGCTGTCAGAAGGGGACAAATCCAGTCTGGAACACGTCCTTCGCGCGTTCTATTCGGAAGGGCCGGGCATCAACTATAACGGGCCGGCCGCCAGGAATCCGGGGAACGTATTCCCGACCTACGAAGAACTCATTCTCCAGATCGGCGCCTATGGGGCGCGAGAAAGCTTCCTTTCCAGCGATGAGAAGTTTCGGATCGTTCAGGAGCTTGAAAAGGCCAACAGGATCGTTCCGCTGGTTGGGGACTTCGCCGGAGGCACAGCCCTCCGCGGTGTCGGCGACTACCTGAGGAAAAACAACGCCTCGCTCAGCGTCTTTTACACCTCCAACGTGGAGCAATATCTGTTCGGCGATGCCGAGGCCTGGCGGGTCTTCTATCGAAACGTGGCCTCGCTTCCAGTGGAATCCGGGAGCGTGTTCATCCGGGCGTTGGTCCGTACCGACGCCGGCGCTTACACCGTGGTGCCCATGATGAGACCGGGCTACTTCCTTGAAACCATGCTCTATTCCATCCCGGCGCTGGTCTCGCGGTTTGAGACGGGCGGAATTCACAACTATGCCGATGTGCTGCAGACCGCAAACGTCACCATGCCCGATTCATTCCCGGGTTCCATTGAACTGTCCGGACCGACTGCGGGCGGCGGCGAAGCGTTGAATTTGAAACCTCCCACGTTGCTGGAGGTGAACCGCACGTCCTCGTCGGAGATCAGTCTGACGTGGCCCAATACCGGTCCCGGATACAAGACCGGCTTTCTCATCTCCAAACAGGCAGCAGAAGAGTGGGTCAAGCCGATCCGCGTGAACTATGCCGCCGTCTGCGGTTCCAACCCGTGCGTCTTCCGCGATTCCGGCCTCAGGGAAGAAGTCCGCTACTGCTACATCATTCAGGCTGTCGACGACCATTCCAACCTGATTCCCCCGAACACGCCGCGCCCCCTCTGGCTTGCCGAAGACTTCGGCACCCCTTCCGAGACGGTATGCAGCGCGCCGCCGGAAATTGCGAAGTAAGTCGCAGAGGGCAGCGGCGCGCGGCTGGCGCGCCGCACAAGCGCCCGAGCCGGGGTCCGGGGCGGAGCCCCCTGGAGTTTAGACATTTTGCACGCCGGAGGCGTGAAAGGAAGGTAGCCCCGGGTGGAGCGCAGACTCCCCGTATGCAAAAGATAACTTCCTGATCGGGTTCCGCCGTCGGGGGGCCTGGGGGATGGTAACCCACTGGGTCCTCCCCGGCCGGGATCGGTGACCGGGATCGAATGCCGGATGCGAATCGTATCACTGCCGACCAGGATCTCCTGGACAACCAGACGTAGGATTTTCTGCCGCTCGATGATGTCGAGAGTTTCGGCTCGGACGCGCAGTTGACCTCGAAACGCCGATAATGTTTCGGCTAGCCGCAGGTATCTGGACTGATCTTGCGAGGCGAGAGACAGAGACTGGAGTTCTGAAACGATAGCCTGTTCCTGTTTGCGTAGGTTCGGTATCCGTTGCCGCAGCTCGGCCAGCGTGATGATTTCTTCCTGATATGCGGTGAGCATGCGCTCCATGTGATTCTGAAGCCGCGTCTGTTGCTGACGTAAGGCCTCTTCGCGTTTCTGAAACGGATCGGTATTGCGTGCGGCTTCCATCCTTCGGTCAATCTCGGCCTGAATCAGCGCCGGATCGTCCAGAAGCTGGATAATTTCGTTCCAAACAAATTCATCCAGGTAATCTTGACGGATCGGCGGATTGGAACATACAGAACCCTGGAAACGCCGATAGGCGTCCGAACCCGAGCAGCGGTAGTAGACCAGCTTTCTCTTCGAGGTCTTGGTGGACGCGCGATAAAGCGCATAGCCGCAGTGCTGGCAGACAAGCATGCTCTGAAGCAGACTCGGTTCCAGTGTCCGACGCATTGAATACTGCTTATTCTTTCCCAACCGTTCTTGCGCGAGCGCAAAGGTGTCTTCGCTGACTATTGCCGGAACAGGAATTTCGATCCAGTCCTGGCGAGGCCGTTCACGATTGGCACCGCTGCGAGGCGGCAATCGATCGCTTTGACGAAGGGGACGCGTGATACGTTGGCGGGGACGCACTTCTGTTTTGCCAAAACATGCTTTGCCCTGGTAGGCCGGATTTCGCAACATGCCCCATACCGTCGAGGGCTCCCAACGGCCTGTTGCTTTGCGCGTGGGAATTTGCCGTTCACTTAAGAGTCTTGCAATGGCGCTGATGCTCCATTGTCGCTGGGTATATCCATCGAAGATCAGACGGACGATCTGGGCTTCGGCCTCGTGGACTTCATAATAGGCATCGGCGGTATCCGTCTTCTTGATGTAACGGTAGCCGTACGGCGCCCCGCTCAGAACATTGACCCGTCCCTGTTGTGCCTTGTGTCGTCTGCCACGACGAGTCCGCTCTGCAATCTGGGCACGTTCGTACTCTGCAATCATGCCTTGAAATTGGATCAGCAACTGATCCTCCGGTGTGTCTCCGGACGGCGACTTCAGGAACACTAACGACACGCCGCATCGGGCGAACTCCTCGACCAGCAAGACCTGGTAGGCATATTTGCGGCTCAAACGATCTGGCGCATACACCAGCGCGGCCTCAATCTGTCCCCGGGCTGCAAGATCACGCAACGCTTCCAGACCGGGGCGGATTAAACTCGCGCCACTGTAACCGTCGTCTTCAAACACCCACTCCGCCGGCGCCAGATAACCGTGAGCATTCGCGTACTCCTTCAAGGCTGCTGTCTGACTGGTAATGGTCTGATTCTCCTTCTGCCGATCCGAAGACACTCGAGCATAGATGGCCGCGGGCTTGTTCATTTAACGTCTCCTGGTGCGCTGTCGTTGCAACCGGCCATCGTTTATCCGGTACCAACAGTTCATAGACCTGCTCCAGCTTTGCTGCTAACAAACGATCAAACTGATATTCCAACTCCATCCTGTGGCGCCGACCTCGTGGCCGTTCACCCACGCCCCGCCCTCCGCGGAAGGAAAGCCTCCAACGCCCGGCTCACCATATCGCTCAGCGATAAACCTCGCCTGCTGGCGTGGGAACGCAAACGTTGGACGAGCCTTTCGGAAAGCTTCACCGTGAACGCGATCTTGCCCTCGGCGACGGGAACATCCTGTTTCAATCGCCCTGCTTGTCGGAGATATCGATAGGCTTGGCGGTGAGATATACGGCGGTCGCGAACCATACTGTCTACAGCATCCGGCAGATGATCGAATCGCTGGAGCAATGTTCGTGCATGATTGAGACGTTCTGACTTTTCTGCACTGCTGGCCCGCGCCATGTGTCGCAAGAATACAACCGCATGTGACAATATGCAAGCACTTCATACAGCCTCTAGCGATATTTCAAAACTCGGTCGAATGTCAGGTTATCTTTTGCGTACGGGGAGCGCAGCGACACCCGGGGTTCATCTCACAGCGGCTTGCACCCCGGCAGGGGTGCGAGGAATCCCTGCACCCCTGCCGGGGTGCGAACATCTCCGATAGAGCAACCCCGGGTTGCGCTCGCTTCGCTCGCTTAACCCGGGGCTAAATTCTCAGCACGCCTCCGGCGTGCTTGGCGCCGCGCAAGCGCCCGAGCCGGGGTCCGGGGCAGAGCCCCGTCTAGTTAGAGTGAAGTCCGTTCCTGTTTCGACTGGACCGCCAAATTCAACGGCAGCCAGGTATCGCGCTGTTCGATCGCCTTCTCGAACCAGTCCGCAGCCTTACCGATTTCGTTGAGGCAGACATGATAGAGACCCCAGGCCTGGGGTACGAGGAAGGCTTCAGTATTGCCGAGGTTCTTCAACAGTTCGCCGGCCCGGGCAGTTTGCCCCGTGCGAGCCAGCAGCCCCGCGTAGATCCCCACGCTTAAGGCAAACCACGGACTGGCCGCGAACGACTGTTCAGCCGCTTGCAGCGCTTCCTGGAACCTGCCGCGGGCAGCGTAGAGTTGGGCCAGAAAAAACAGTGAAGTAGAAAAGGTGGGATCCAGCGTCAGGACTTGCCGCAAGTGTTCCTCGCCCTCCGCCTCGCGGCCAACGGCGATCAGACACACTCCCAGCGTGGCACGTGTCATCAGCTGCAGCGGATCTCCCGTGTAGCGGAGACTTCCCAGAAGGACCAGGCCGAATTTCCGGAACCGTCACTTCAGGAGTGCTGGCGCAGGATTGTCTCAAGGCAGAGGGCCGCCGGAATACAGCCATGCAACCGCTTCCTGGTCGTGGAGTAATCCCTGCCCCGCGGTTCGGAGCTCGGAGGACATGACAGGGGTGACACCGTCTTCTGGTGCGCTTCCGATCTTGCCCTTTCGGACCATTGCTCCGGAGTCGAGGATGGGCATGTGTGCCGCCAGGCGTACCTCGAACTTATCTTCATGTTCCTTCATCCACGGGAAGGACGTGTAGTCGAGAATCGCAGGCCATTGCCCGGCGGCCGGCGTGAAGCCGAGGAATTCGGCGATCCTGCGTACGGAGCCTTCGTGATTGCGCTTCATGTCGGCGAAGTGCAACAGCAGCACATTCGACTCGTGACGCAAGGGCCACCAGGCGGCGAGAAAACCGAACAGCGCCGGCGGCAACATCGTTTTGCCAATGGCGTCGAAGCACGCCTGCAAGTCCGGTGGAAGAAATGTCTTCTTGTCCATACCCCAGAACGAGAACCACTCGGCTCTATGCGCCTTGATAAACGGGTACATGGAGGCCAGCACCTCGTCGGGGTTTCGCATCACGACGATGTACTGCACGTGGACGCCGGAGCCCGGCGCTTGATACGGCAGTATCCCCGGCGCCGAATGCGTCTTGAACGCGCGTCGACGGTCTCGCGTCATCGAATCGATCGTTTTCAGGATTTCACCAGGCGTGACGGTTGGCCCAGGTACGAGTTCGAGCCAGGGGACCTCCTGGTAGACGTCCTTGAAGCCCGGGTCCCCTCCCGACCGGAGTTGATGAACGATGTTCATTGTCCAGGTGGTGCCGCTCTTCAGCGGCACAGAGACGACAATGTCTCCGTCGCGCCATTTGACTTGCCGCTGAATCTCAGAATTAACCCAGGGCACTCCTGGAGCTTTGGGATCGGTCGGGTTATGCGGCTTGCCGTCGTGCACGCCTGCTCCGGTGTCTTGAGTGTTGGGCGGTCTGGTCATCGCGCTAACGTATGTCGCGGCACCCTGCTGCGCAAGAAAATTGAATCCGGGAGCACGCGCTGGCGAAAGAATTTCAATTCAATGTCGCATAGGGTGCATTGTTCTCGGGCCGGGGTGAATTCAAGGAAGGTGCGGGAGGTCTCTTCCTGAGTTGGTTCGAGGAATTGAAGCAACGCCTGGGGGCGAAGTGATCCGGCGCATCAGAAAGGAAAGTGGACGGCACCGTGTTGACTCCCTCAACACCAGTGAGACATACTTGTCTCACTATGGCAGTAGCCACCATTCGCGACCTGCGTAACCATTTCCCGAAAGTAAGAGATCTCGTGGAATCCGAGGGTGAAGTGATCGTCACCGATAAGGGCAAGCCCAGGTACAAACTCACACTCTATTCTCCAGCGGGGGCCGGAAAAGCGGTCCGCTCGAAAGACTACATGGCCCGGCTGAATCAGCATCAGCCTCGCCCGCTGAGCAGGAACGCGGCGAAATCCCTGGGCTCGGACAATCGTGGCGACCGCTGAGACCACTTACGCCGACCCGAGCGCACTATTGAAGCTTTACATTCATGAGCCAGAGTCGGCTGCTATGAACTCATGGCGTGCACGCACTAAAGGGGCATTGGCGGTTACACATCATGGCCGAGTTGAAGTCATCAACGGCATTTGCCTGGCCTTCTTTCGCGGGGATATCACGGCAGCAGCCATGAGCGACAGCTTGGCCTCATTCGACGACGATTTTGCCGAACAGCGCTACGTGCAAGCCGACCTGCTGTGGCGTGCAACTTTGAAGAGAGCTGCCGAACTCAGCCGGGAGCATACGGCCAGGCTGGGCTGCCGGTCCTTGGATGTGATGCACGTTGCGAGCGCTCTGGAACTGGGATTCTCACGCTTTCTCACGTTCGATCTGCGGCAACGGAATCTCGCCAAGGCGGCTGGTTTGAAGCTGATAGTCTTGGGCTAAGACATGGAAGAGCTTCCATCGGCTTCCGGCGAACGAACGTCTCAGTCCTTTGGCGCGACGTCGCGGAGTTTGATCAACCACTTGCCGTTGACGCGCTCAAGATGATCCACGCTGCGCCCGGCAGCGACGATTCCCGGGGCCGCGTTGCCGGGACCGGCGCCACTCAGGGTGATGTAGTACGCGTGGTGGCGGGCGTGATCCTTATCGATGAACTCGATCCAGGTGTTGGTTTCCATGTGGTACAGCGGGGCGCGCGCAGGCGCACCGGGCTTCGGCTTGAGGGCGTCCACCATCTTCTTCAATGCCTCCGTCCCCCTGGTCGCATTTGCGCCGGCACCGAACTGCCCGTCGACCGTGTAGGTCGCCGCATAAGTGGAACCATCGCCGCTGTCGAGGGCACGCGTATAGCGCCACATCAATTCTTCGATTTCAGCACGGTCCTTTTCCCGTGCCGAGTTGTCCTGGGCAAAAACGGAAACCGTTGCGAACGTCAGTGCACACAGCAGACCCAGTGCCACACCGATCCGAACCCTGTTCATGTGCTGCTCCTTAGAGTGAAGGTAACGAGAAGATAAGCGCTCGGGCCCGGCCTGTCAAATGGGCGTCGAGGCCGCTGCGAATTGGCCTGGAGCTATGGGGCGGGGCCGTCTTCCGAGAGAGCGAAGCCGTCTTCTGCCGTCACCACGCGAAGCTTTCGGGAACCGATTTGACAGAACTCGGCGAACTGCGCGTCCTCCCGGTGGCTGTTCAGCCAGCCGACAATGGACTTCTCCACCGCAGGACGGACACAGAGAGCGGACCTGGCGATCTCCCAGGCGTCCTCGTAGTCTTCGAGTCCTTCCATCCGGCGGAAGCGTTCTCCCGGATCGACGCCCTGCCGGCAACGGCCTGTCACACTGCGAGAGCCGTCGAACGCGGACCAGAACTCCCAGTCTCCGGCTTCGTCTGCGCCGGACTTCCCCATGGAGAAATGCACGACGGACAAGCCGCCGTCTGCTATGGGAATGTCCCGGCCTGCGATTCTTGTCGTGGTATTCACGGATGTCGCCGTCGCTTCAGCTCTTCTTTTGCTGCTCGTTCAGTTTTCGTTCGCGCTCCGATATCACGAAAGTCTGGAGATCCAGGAGCAATTCGAACGGGAGTGTCTGTGGCGGCTCACAGATGGTGTCGCTGCACAATTGGAAGTCGAGCCGGCCTTTGAAAACGACGCTGCCTTGCGGCAGCGGGTGTTTCAACAGCAACGTTCCTCTCGCCTCGAACGTGCTGCTGTATACCGGCAGCGTTTCCCCAAGAACCGGGATGTGCAGTTTCGCCGCCTCCGGCATCTGGAGGTCCTGTCGAAGGACGTGCGCCTGGTCGAATGTCAGCGTGGTCGCCGTATACGCCGGAGGCAACGGCGAGCCATAAACATGCCAGCCCGGCTGCACGGCAAACTTCGCAAAGAATCCGACTTCCTGCCCGGAAAATGCCCTTCCCGATGCAAACCCCACGATGACGCGGAACGCGCCGCTCTTCAGGGTCGCCGTGGAAGCGTCCTTCGACACTGCCGAGAACTCGCGCAGGGCGACGGAGGAGCCCGTCACGCGATGCATGTAGTTCGGAACGAAATACTTCCGTATAACCGTGCCGTCCGCGCTGACCAGATACTCCACCGGATGCGGCACTCCGTGCGCCTTGAGTCCCGGCGCCATGTTGAGATTCGCGATGCCGAACCGGCGGATGACGGCGCTGTCGCGATCAGACAGCAGCGGATAACCGATCGACTGCTGTTGCGAGAACAGCGCGAGCTTGTCCTGCGCGTCGTAACTGATCGCGGCCAGCCGCACGCCGTTGTCTTCGAACAGTTTTCTTGAAAGCTCCAGTTCCACAAGACTGGAGCGGCAATACTGGCACCATTCCGCGCTGCGATGAAAAACCAGAAACAGGCCGTTCGGTCCGGCGAGGTTTTCCAAGGTCCGCAACGCGCCCTGCTGGTCCGGTAGCGCAAATTCGGGAATCTTCTCGCCCGGCTCCGGACCTGTAGCGTAACGGTCGTTGGTGGCCTGCACGTGGCGCGCGCGTACTTCGGGTGGAACCGGCAGTCCCGCGTCGCGGTACTTCCGAAACTCCAACATTGCGGCCGCTTTCTCTGCGATGTCGTCGGTCTTGGCAGTGGACATGATTTCCTCCCGGCAGAACCCCTGAATTCTAACCTATCCCGAATTCGAGGACGGCAACCTGGAGTGAACCCCGAATTCAAGTTGCTCCGGAGTTCAGACGTTGCCGGTCTCCATGCCTTTCAAAAAGTTTTACGAAAAGTTTTCTTGCGGGCCCCCTTCCTGGTGGACTACGTTTTCCGTACCCCGCGTCGATTCCCAGGGCTTGTGCTGCGACTTTTCGGAAGGGAGAAACAAAAGTGTACAAACTGGTCAATGTCGGTAGAGCAAAGGGCGGCAAGGTGCGTGAAGCCATCGGTGGCGCGAAAGCCCTCGCCGAACACCTCCAAAGAAAGCACGATTTGAAGGTTGAAGTTTTCCTCCAGCAATTCGGTCCGGCTGGAACCCTGTATATGATCGGCGAACAGAAGGATCTGGCGAGCCTTCAAGCTGTGCAGGCGAAGATCATGGCGGACGAGGGTTACTGGGCCCTCGTGCAGAAACTAGCGGAGGTGATGGATCCTCCAACGATGATTCTCCTCCAGGGCGTCTGAGAAAAACCCGAGCGGGAGTCCCCTGATTCTGGCACGCTGGCTGTAAGTCCGGCCACTCCGAGGCACTCTCGAGTATCGAAGGTTTCAGAAACCGGCGTCACGCCTGCACGAATGAGACCGAGCGCATAACCCTCTCCGGGTGCTGGGACCCTTGAGGAAGAAGGGTTGATGTAAAGGAGTCAAGTTTCATGCGGCCAAGCCCTGCTGATGAATCCGCGCTGGATTTGTGCTTCGACGTTGTCGAAGCCCTGGAGTTTAGACATTTTGCACGCCGGAGGCGTGAAAGGAAGGTAGCCCCGGGTGGAGCGCAGCGACACCAGGGGGTATCTCACGAGGGCGTTCGCACCCCGGCAGGAGTGCGAGGAATCCCTGCACCCCTGCCGGGGTGCAACATTCCCGTTACGGTAACCCCGGGTTGCGCCCGCTTTGCTCGCTTAACCCGGGGCTAAATCCTGAGCACGCCTCCGGCGTGCTCAGACTCAAGTTTCAACGTCGCCATCGCCTTGCGGACGAACCTGCAAACACCTCAGATCAACGAGGGAACCATTTCCAGGCAGAGCGTCACCTACACGCTCGAAGCCTCGCCGCAAGCGTTGGGGCGGGACAGGTCCGGATGTCGGCGCGGCTCGCGCGGCGAGGCTGACGCCCCGGCCGCTGGCCGCTTTTCCTGGATTGGCATGCCGATTGTTGAAGAGGTATCTTCTTGGGCACTATGCGGGAATTTACATGGTCAGCAACGGAGAAGAAGGCAGCACGCGCAGCGTTCGATCTGGCACTCACTCGTGAACTTAAGGCCACGCGACAAGAGGCTGAATCGATGCTGCGAAACTCGCCAGACGATCGTGTGATCTGGAGCGTCAACGACTATTTGTCTGAGAAACGGCTCGAGATCGATGAGAAGTATGACTATCGTTATTCGGTACTGATGTGGGTGTTTCCTCGGCTGGTATCGGAAGGTTGGCTCAAGGCGGACGAACTGGTGGGCATTGGGTCCGAGAAAGTGGACGTAATCAACCAACTGGTGTCGCGGAGTCGATCCGGTTAACGAGCGATAGCGATCCTCACAGGGGACCTCGCGCCGGAAGCGGCTCAACAAAGGAGTCGCACCTGCCGGCCCGGCCGCACGTCGGCGCCACCGGCGCCACGTCAGCATTGACACGCAGCGGGGACGCAGTCTAACTTGTTCGCGCGCGCCCCAAAAGGCGCCTGCGGGTTCGCGCGAAGGGCCAAGCCCACTTTCATGTCGAGTAACGAACGGCACGTACACGCCGTGCTGCCTGTTTGCGAGCCACAGGCTGAAGCATGGAGGTTGTATGTCGCCATTACCTGATCGTCCGAATCTTGAACAATTAAAGAAGCAGGCCAAGTCGCTGTTGCAAGCCGCCCGGTCGAACGAACCGGTCGCGTTGCGGCGATTCACCCTGTTGCCGGCGTTTTCAAAGAAGCCGGCAGACCGGCCCGGCGCTCCCGAACTCGCGCTGCATGATGCGCAGTCCGTCATTGCGCGCGAGCACGGATTCGATTCCTGGAACGCCTTGCGCGAAGAGGTCGAGGCGCGCACGCTGTCGTTTGACGGGGCGGTGGAGGAATTCCTCCGTTGCGCGACCGCCGGCGCGTCTGGCCGGGCCAGGCGCCTGCTTTCACTTCACCCCGGCATTGCATCCGCCAATTTTCAAACAGCGCTGGTTCTCGGGGACAGCGCGACGGCGGCGGTGTTTCTGGGTGAGCATCCCGAACTCGCCGTGCTGCCGGGTGGACCGCAAGGCTGGGAGCCGCTGCTCTACGTGTGCCACACCTGTATGCTCGGTGAAACTCCGGCGGGGAAAGACGGGCTCGCCGAAATCGCCCGCCGTCTCTGCGCGCTCGGGGCGAATCCGAATGCCGAATATCATTGGAACTGGCATCCGGAGCTGCCACGTACCGCGTTATGGGCATCGATTTGTGTGGTCGGGCACCTGCCGCTTGCTGAAGTGTTGCTCGAAGCCGGCGCCAGTCCCACGGATGGCGTGTCCGTTCACATCGCAGGCAGTATCGGCAACATCGCCGCGCTCGATCTGCTCCTCCGCTTCGGCCTCAACGTGGACGGGATTCCCGGCGGCGTGCCGCCGCTGGTCTACATCATGTTCTGGTCCACGAATGCGGCCGGCCCGCGCTGGCTGATCGAACATGGCGCGGATCCGAATCTCGCCTGGGGCAGCGATGGCGAATCGCCGCTCCACGTCGCCGCCCGGCGGTGGGATGTGGCGATGGTCGAGCTGCTTGTAGGGCACGGCGCCGATCCCCTGCAACGCCGCGCCGACGGCTGCACACCGCATACGCTCGCGGAGCTTCATGGCCATCACGATATTGCGCGCTGGCTGCTGGCGCAGGGCGCAAAGGATGAGCTGTCGGCGATCGAACGGTTCGTGGCGTGCTGCGCACGCGCGGACCGGGCCGGGGCGGACGCGATGCTCGCGGCGAATCCACGTCTGGCAGCGGATCTTCGCCCGGAGCATCATCTCTTGCTCCACGGCCCTGCCGAACGCGGCGATGGGGCCGTGCTTGAAACGATGCTGGCATGTGGCTTCGATCCCCGCGTGAAAGACAAGGACAACGTGACCGCACTTCATCGCGCGGCAATGGGGGGACATGTGGAGGCCGTGCGCGCGTTGCTGAAATTCGGCGCCGACGTCAGGGCGCTGGACAACATGTTCCAGGCGACACCGCTCGTTTGGGCGGTTGAAGGGCGCGGTCATCCGCGGCCTGGAGCCGATCATGTCGGCGTCGCGCGATTGCTGATTGCGGCAGGCTCACCGCTCGAATGGGCGGCCCCGGAAGGCGCGCCGGAATCCGAAGGAACTCAAGAGGGCTTGATCGAACTTCGCCGTTTGGCGGCCGAAGTCGAGATGTAGGGGTAATTCGGGGACGCGCATCAAATCCGCGCGAACAGTCTTCGTTCGTGAGGAATGTGGGGCGCGGATTTGGTGCGCGTCCCCGAATTACCCTGCGCCGTCCACCAGAGCTGGGGCCTGTTCACGACGGAACTGGGTTTCGTAGAGCCTGGCATAAAGCCCGCCCATGGCCAACAACGCGGCATGGGTTCCGCGTTCGACGATCTGTCCCCTGTCAAATACCAGAATCGTGTCTGCGGCGAGGATGGTGCTCAGCCGGTGGGCGATGACGATGCTGGTACGTCCGGCCATGACGTGTTTCAGCGCATCCTGAATCAGGGCCTCCGACTCCGAGTCCAGGTTGCTGGTCGCTTCGTCAAGCACGAGCAACCGCGGATTCTTGAGGATGACCCTTGCCAGCGCCAGCCGCTGCCGCTCGCCGCCGCTGAGCCGGTAGCCACGTTCACCGACGACGGTGTCATATCCGGCCGGCAGGCCCATGATGAAGTCATGGATGTTGGCGGCGCGTGCCGCGGCTTCCAGTTCGGCCGGAGTGGCGTCCAGCCGGGCATAGAGCAGATTCATGCGGATGGTGTCGTGGAACAGGTGGGTCTCCTGAGTCACCATGCCGATCAGTTCCGTGACGGAATCGAGCTTCACATCACGAAGTCGTGGCCGTCAATCAGGATGCGGCCTTCGGTCGGATCATACAGCCGCGGTATCAGGTAGGTCAGCGTCGTCTTTGCCGGCTCCGCTCGGCCCCACCAGCGCGACCAGTTGGCCCGGTTCCACGTCGAAGGAAACGTGCTCGAGTGCGTTCTTCCGCGCCTGGCTCGGACCCGCGCCCGCGAAGTTGGACATCGCGGCCATCCGGCCTGTCTCGGCGGGATCGCCGCGGCCATCTCTCGGGTCGGGCGAATACTTCGGCATCGGCGGTTACTGGTGCGGGCGACCGCCGGCCATTCTCGCGTTACGACCCCTTCCGTGGTCTGGTCCGCCGGAAGGCGGGCCGCCGGGCAGCCTGAAAGCACGGCTTCCACGTTTTGCATCTGGCCAAAGCGTTTGACATTGCGAAGCAGATTTTCGGATCCGCACCTCATAGCGGAAGGTCACATCCTCGAAGGTCAGTTTGCCGCGGGCGTCCTGCAGGGAGATGGCGTCCGGTTTGTCGGCAATCTCGCGCGGCAGATCAATCACCTCGAACACGCGCTCGAAGCTTACCAGCGAGGTGGCGTAGTTGACTGGCGCGTTCGCAAGCCCTTGCAGCGCGCCGTAAAGGCTGCCCAGGTAGGAACTGAACGCGACGATCGTGCCGACGGTAAAAGCCCCACCGATCACCAGATAGCCGCCGTAGCCGAATACCAGCGCCATTCCCACGGCGCTCACCAACCCGATCAGAACGAAAAACATGGCGCCCATCACGGCGCGTTTGATGCCGAGCTCGCGCACTCCTCCTGCTCGCGACTGGAATCGACCGACCTCTACGGGCGCGCGCCCGAATAACTTCACCAGCAGCGCGCCGCCAACGTTGAGGGTCTCGTTCATCATGGCGTTCATCTGGGCATTGGCTTCCATCTGCTCGCGGGAGATATCGCGCAGCATCCGGCCCATGCGGCGCGCCGCCAGGATGAACAGAGGAAGAATAATGATGCTGATCAGCGTCAGGCGCCATTCCATGCTCAGCATCACCACCAGCAGGGCCGCGGCCTGAACGATATTCGTGATCATGCTGACGATGGTGGTGCTGATGGCATTCTGCGCGCCCATGACATCGTTGTTCAGCCGGCTCATCAACTCGCCCGTCTTCGTGTTGGTAAAGAATCGCAGCGACATGTTCTGCAGGTGTTCGAACAGCGCCACTCGCAGGTCGTAGGTCACGCCCTCGGCGACCCGGGCATTCACTCTCCGCTGCCAGACGTTGATGACGCCGCTGACCGTCGGGATGGCCAGCAGCGCCAGAGCCAGCCAGATCAACCGGGTCATGTTGCGCTGCGGCAAGGTGCGGTCGATCAGGTCGCGCATGACCAGCGGCGTCAGCAGGCCCAGTCCCGTCGTGATCAGAATCAGTATCAGCATGGCCGCGATCTGCCACCGGTAGGGCCTGCCGTACGACAGGACTCTCTTCAGCAACGACCAGCTGAATTGTGGCTTCTCGTCCGTCGAGCGCATGGCCATAAACCATCCGCCGCCATGATTCATCATCTCTACACCTCTGTTGGGCCCTCAGGCGCCAATCGGATCGATCTAAAAAGCCCTATCCGGCGTCGCCCCGCGTTTTCGCAAACCCCTCATTTCGGATACTGAGCGAAGGAGACTCTCAAATCCTTCATGTGATTTCGATGGCTGCCAATCCGCGAGGCTGGCGGCCTGAATGCGTCTGAACTCCAGCGGGATGACGACGTCCTGGAGCAAGACGGGTATCAAGATTCCCCGGCGGGCCCCTTCTGAAGCCTCCGTCTTAACCCAGTCTGACAAAACAGACTCTCGCGACCAGAGGACGATAATACATGCAGCGCGATTGAGCGCCGATTCGATTATCTGGTCGAACGTTTTGCCAGGCGGAATCGTTCGATCCCACCAGATCGGCCAGCCATGTTCCGACAGAGCATCGGCAATGGCCTTGGCCATGGACCGATCGGCAGACGCATAGCTCAAGAAGATGTGCCCTGGAGCTTCCTGCGAGCCCGATGGAGTCGTATGCGGAACGTTCTGCGTGGAGCCGGCTTCTGGCGACGCGAGAGAACCCGAAGGCGCTTGCGGTTTTCCGGCGCCCATTGGAACTTTTGCAGACTCTCTTTTCCCGGATCGACGGGATTCGATGACCGAAGCCTCCGCCAATAACGGCGACTTGATTTTTCGTTTGCGGGACCGGCCATAAATAATCCCTGCCAGGATCACAACTGCCAAAATAACGAAGAGCTCTGTTAATCCAATGCCGAAATCCATTCTTTCGCCTTAGACATTACGGAAAATTGCAGGGTGAAGTTCATTTGGGTCTCTATATTTACTCCGACTCGTGCTACTCCCGCACCTCAAAATCCGTGGATTGCACCGCGATGTGAGACGGGTCTCGATGCGCGCTGTCGAAGACGGCAACCTGCATCGCGTAATCCCCGGGGGGCAGCTTCGTCAGCTGGATGCGATTGCCGACTGCCACGCGCTTTGCATCCGCGCTATCCGACTTCAGGGGCGACGGCGTACTTTCAAAGACAACCTGCCCGTCGTGATACAGGCGGACTACGGTCTGCAGCAGGGCTCGTTCTTTCGTACCGGCCGGCACGTTGAAGACCTCGTAGGCATAGGAGACGGCCGTACCTGCCTTGAAGATGCGTATCGAGGGGTTCCCCTCCGAGGTGCCCGCAACGGGAGGATCGGCAGACATCACAATTCCCGATAACGTCAAACGTCCGCTGTTGACGTCGGGCACATCGACGAACTGCATCGCGCTCCCCAGCTTCCGGCTTGCGTTGTCTCGAAGAGCGATGCGCAACTGATAGGGGCCGGCCTTTTTCACGGGAACGGGGACAGAGTAATCCAGTCCTTTCCTCAGTACGTCCTCAAAGGCGCTTTTCGGCACGCGCAGGGACCAGGTCTTGTTCAGCGCCTGCGAAGGATCCCCGTTTCCATCGAACATCATGACAGCGATGTCGACGGACGCCGATTGTGTGCCGTCCGCCTGTTCTGCAAAGGTCAGATCGTGGGCATCGAAGTGCATCAGGGTTTTGATGTAGGAGCCTTCCGTGTCCGTGTTGAAGAATAGCGTCGTCAGGCGCACGCGCAGGTCTGCGGTTGCAAACGGGGACACGAGCGCCTTTGCAAGCTGGGCCTCCGGCGTTGCCGGCGTCTGCGTTTCCGGATTTGCATCTTTGATGCCGTAGAAACCCGTCCGAGACCGGACTTTTAAACCGGGTTTCTTCACACGAACGCGGATGGCGTGGTATTTGACGGTGTCTTCTTTTGGATCAAAGGTGGTCTGCTCGGGTTGATAGCCCATCAGGTAATACCCTGCGCCATCGTCCACCGCCCTGGTCAGGAGCCCTGAAAGGTCGTTGCTGTTGCCAAGAAACAGGCCTCCTGTCCTCTGACTCAGGAGGATCAGGGTGTCCTCCGAATCGATGAACTTCTTGTTGCGGCTTGAAATCATGCTGACGATTTCGTCGGTCGAATGCCCCGACAGGTTGTCTTCGGCCGTCGGCCCGGTGTACACGGGCCCTCGCGGATCGACACCGTAAATCACCACCGATGCGCGATTCGCGTCGTCGGCCAGTGCCCGCAGCCGGTCTTCGATGGTTTGGCGCTGTTGTCCCGAGGAGTCCAGGTTCGGAAGCGACATGTCCTCGCTGAAAAGAACGAGGCTCTTTCGTCCTGGCAGGTCCCGCAATCCCTGCATCACATACCGGATCGCGTTAAAACTGCTCATGAGATAGGCATTCTCGAGTTCGGTGTCAAACCCCGTGGTATCGGGCCAGGGGACAGTCTGGCCCGTGCTCGGATCCGAAATCTGTTCCAACGCGGGTTCAAAGGCCGTGAAACTTCCCACGCCAATCCGTCCGGGTTGATACCTCAGGTGATCGATTGCGCTATAAAGCAACCGCTTGTCGTTGGTGAACTGTTGCAAGGCGCCCATTGCCGCATCGGTCCGGACGACAGAGACCAGATCACCGGGCTGCATTTCCGTATCAACCCACTTCCGCAGTGCGCTGCGGACACGAATCGTGCTGTCGTAGGAGAGCCCGATGTCGTCGACAACCAGGGCGATCGTTCGCAACACGTCCTCACGCCGCGGCGCTGAAGTCGATGGCGGCGACACGGAGTCTGATCGCCCCGATACCACCGGCAACCTCTCGATCGTGAGGGGGTTGCTGACTCTCACGAATTCGAAATTGCGGATCTTCTGAACCTTGTTGTCCTGAAGTATCTCGAAGTCGTCCGCTTTGAGATTCGTGACGGGCTTACCCTTGCCATCGGTGACCACCGCGTCGAGTTGAACGAGATTCACATCGATTCGGATAACGCCCGGAATTTCCTGCGCGGACGACTGCCGGACGGAACCGAAAAGTGCAAGCGAGAGAAGAATGACGACGTAACGATAAGTTTTCATGTTCGTGCTGCCGTTTGACGGGAACACCCTGCATTGCGTCACAGCAGGGCGTCTCCATGTTCCGGCATCTCTTTTCCGCTTCATAGAGTAATCGTTTCTTCGAACCCCGTCGCTCTTTGTTTGCCGGGCGTTCGGGTTAGCGGCCCTGCAACGGGATTGCGTTTGGTGCCGCCCCCGGGGTCGCGTCCCTGCGCAAGCAGCATGCGTTGAAGCGCCTTGCTTGCTCCGCTCCCCCGTCGCTGGCCCTCGTGCAGCCACACGGCCTGTTCCTCGCACACCTCCGGCGTGCGTTTGTCGTTACGGGTCGTGTTCCGGTGGTTCGCGCGCAAAGAGCGCGCTTAACCACCGGCTAAATTCCTCGCACGCCTCCGGCGTGCGCCGGGCTTTGCACGCCGGAGGCGGGCTGAGACGGGCAGAGCGTAGGTTTGGTGCCACCTCTGGGATGGCGTCCCTGCGCAAACAGCATGCGTTGAAGCGCCTTCCTGGCTCCACTCCTCCATCGTTAGCCCTCGTGCGGCCACACGCCTTTCCTCGCACACCTCCGGCGTGCGTTTGTCGTTACGGATCGTGTTCCGGTGGTTCGCGCGCAAAGAGCGCGCTTAACCACCGGCTAAATTCCTCGCACGCCTCCGGCGTGTAAGTCCGGGGCACGCCTCCGCAGTGCGCCGGGCTTTGCACGCCAGCGGAGGCGGGCTGAGACCGGCAGAACGTAGGTTTGGTGCCACCTCTGGGATGGCGTCCCTGCGCAAACAGCATGCGTTGAAGCGCCTTCCTGGCTCCACTCCTCCACCGTTAGCCCTCGTGCGGCCACACGCCTTTCCTCGCACACCTCCGGCGTGCGTTTGTCGTTACGGATCGTGTTCCGGTGGTTCGCGCGCAAAGAGCGCGCTTAACCACCGGCTAAATTCCTCGCACGCCTCCGGCGTGTAAGTCCGGGGCACGCCTCCGCAGTGCGCCGGGCTTTGCACGCCGGCGGAGGCGGGCTGAGACCGGCAGAACGTAGGTTTGGTGCCACCTCTGGGATGGCGTCCCTGCGCAAACAGCATGCGTTGAAGCGCCTTCCTGGCTCCACTCCTCCACCGTTAGCCCTCGTGCGGCCACACGCCTTTCCTCGCACACCTCCGGCGTGCGTTTGTCGTTACGGATCGTGTTCCGGTGGTTCGCGCGCAAAGAGCGCGCTTAACCACCGGCTAAATTCCTCACACGCCTCCGGCGTGTAAGTCCGGGGCACGCCTCCGCAGTGCGCCGGGCTTTGCACGCCGGAGGCGGGTTGAGGAATATAACCCGGGGTGTGCAAGCGACAGCGAGCCACTCCGGGTTGAGGCTGTTCAAAAACGTCCAAATTCCTCGCACGCCTCCGGCGTGTAAGCCCGGGACACGCCTCCGCAGTGCGCCGGGCTTTGCACGCCGGAGGCGGGTTGTTGAGGAATATCAGCCCGGGGTGTGCAAGCGACAGCGAGCCACTCCGGGTTGAGGCTGTTCAAAAACGTCCAAATTCCTCGCACGCCTCCGGCGTGTAAGTCCGGGGCACGCCTCCGCAGTGCGCCGGGCTTTGCACGCCGGAGGCGGGTTGTTGAGGAATATCAGCCCGGGGTGTGCAAGCGACAGCGAGCCACTCCGCGTTGAGACTGTTCAAAAACGTCCAAACTCCTCGCACGCCTCCGGCGTGTAAGCCCGGGGCACGCCTCCGCAGTGCGCCGGGCTTTGCACGCCGGAGGCGGGTTGTTGAGGAATATCAGCCCGGGGTGTGCAAGCGACAGCGAGCCACTCCGGGTTGAGGCTGTTCAAAAACGTCCAAATTCCTCGCACGCCTCCGGCGTGTAAGCCCGGGGCACGCCTCCGCAGTGCGCCGGGCTTTGCACGCCGGAGGCGGGTTGAGGAATATCAGCCCGGGGTGTGCAAGCGACAGCGAGCCACTCCGGGTTGAGGCTGTTCAAAAACGTCCAAATTCCTCGCACGCCTCCGCAGTGCGCGGGCTTTGCACGCCGGAGGCGTGCTGAGAATTTAGCCCCGGGTTAAGCGAGCGAAGCGAGCGCAACCCGGGGTTGCCGTAACGGAGATGTTCGCACCCCGGCAGGGGTGCGAGGGTCAAGAGTTCGCCTCTCCATGAACTCCATTTCGGCAGAGTGCACGCGTGCGTGTGCCAGGGGTCGAATTCAGCTTTCGGCTACAGTCCCGCCGGATTCTCGAACATAATGCGATCTATGACTGGACGGCTGGAAGCGATCTGGGTCAAGCGTGCGCATCGCGGAGCGATGGACGGGCGCCTGACTGCGGAAGTTTTGGAGGGCAAGGGACTCGTCGGCTCCGCCGACAACAGCCGCACACGTCAGATCACGCTGATCGAACGCGAGATTTGGGAACGGCTCACCCGGCAACTCGGCGTGCAGGCGCCGCCTGCAAATCGCAGGGCAAACCTCCTGCTGAGCGGGATCTCCCTGGCTCATTCGCGTGGGCGAACTCTTCGAATCGGCTCCGCCGTGCTTCAAATTGCCGGCGAGACCAAGCCTTGCGAAAGAATGGACGAAGTGGCTCCAGGCCTCCGCGAGTTGATGCATCCCGACTGGAACGGTGGCGCGTTCGCCCAGGTCGTGCAAGGCGGCAGCATCGCAGTCGGAGACTCCGTCGAGTGGATTGCCCAGCCTGCGAGCGCTCGCACCACGACGTCTGAAAAACATCCCGGTTCATGACCGCGAACTTCCAGCATGGGGGCGGGTCCGTGCTTGATCAGATAGATCACCTCGTTTACGCCACTCCGGATCTCGACGCTACGGTAACGGCGCTGGATCAGCTTCTCGGGGTGCGCGCATCCGAAGGCGGGCGACACCCGGGCCGCGGCACGCGCAACGCGTTGCTGGCGATCGGCCCCCGCTCTTACCTCGAGATCGTGGGACCGGATCCCGGCCAGCATCTGCCCGCCGGTTCCATCTGGTTCGGCATAGATCACCTGAAGGAACCGAAACTCGTGACCTGGGCCGCGAAGTCGTCCGACTTGAGCCGCGTTGCTGCGATGGCACAGCGCGGGGGCGTGAAACTGGGGCCGGTCACATCCGGAAGCCGGCGGCGAGCGGACGGCGTCACGCTGACGTGGCAGTTCACCGAGCCCACTGTCGTGCACGATGACGGGATCCTTCCATTCTTCATCGATTGGCAATCCAGCAGTCACCCGGCGGCGAGTGCGGCGGCCGGCGCGGCGCTGATCTCATTCTCAGGGGAACATCCCGAACCCGAGCGCGTGAAACGGTCTCTCGCGGCCCTTGGTCTGGATCTCGAAGTTCGTCCAGGTCCGGCGCCCGCGTTAGTCGCAGTCTTTCGCACCGCCCGCGGAGAGTTCCACCTGTGAGATAAGGGGACAGACCCCGACGGGTCTGTCCCCTTATCTCAAATGCCCGCGTACCACGAGTATCCGTAATCCGGCGACGCGGAGCCCAGGCCGGTGCCGATATCCTTCATCGAATCGACGACACTGATGCGTTGAAGATACTTCACGCTCTTGTAGCCCAGCTGCCGGGGAACCCGCAGCCGAAGAGGCGCTCCATGTCGCGTCGGCAGTTCCTCTCCATTCATCCCGTAGGCGAGCAAGGTCTGAGGGTGGAATGCATCCGCCATATCCAGGCTATCCCAGAAATCGTTGTCGAAATCGAACGGATAGAACACAACGAACCGCGCGCGGCTGCCCACACCGGCAAGACTCAACACATGCGAAAGACGAACGCCGGTCCAGGCCGCGATAAACGACCAGCCTTCTTCGCAGGCTTGATGGGTAATCTGACTGCTGGCGGGAAGACGTTTCAGCTCCTCCAGGGACCAGGATAACGGCCGCGCGACCATGCCGTCGATCGTGAGTCGCCACTCGGCAAAATTGCGCTTCAGCAAATTCTGGTACTCGTCATTTTGAGGAGGTTCGCCGTTGACGGGAATGACTTTCGAGATGTCATCTTTGCTGAATTCCCGTGCGAGCGAATAACGCGACGTCAGGAGCCTCTGGGCGGCATACGTGAGCGTTTCGCCGACACCATAAATCCCGCCGTGGTCCGGAGGAACAAGGCCATATTGATCCGCAAGACGCACGGCAGCGGCCAGACCCGACGCCCCGGCTGCTGCGGCAAGGCCGCCCTTAATGAGTCTACGGCGAGTCAGCATGAAACTCTCCTGCGCTTCGACGTTTCAGCATCGGGATCATCAGCGTTGCGAACCCGCTCCGGGACACCATCGCCACATGAACTCCGAGAAAAATGACGAGCGCCATCGCGGCAAAGAAATGCAGCGTCCGCGCGGACTGTTGGCCGCCCAGCGCGGTCACGAGCACCGGAACAACTGAAGTGACCGCCGGCGACATCGCCAGGCCGGTCCAGATCATGAGGGGGAACAAAAAAAACACGACGGTGAGATACGCGGTACGCTGGAGCGCGTTGTAATTGTGGGATTCCTGTGGGGACTTATTGCGGCGCAGGGAGTTCCGGATAGCCGATCTTATCGCCCTCAACCGCAGCTCGTCTCCCGCGGGTACAAGTTTTTCGGCAAAATGCCTGGTCACGAATCCGTAAACGACGTAATAGAGGCCATTCAACACGCACACCCACGCTGCGAGGAAATGCAGAGACCGTCCCCATCCGGATTGCCCGGTAAGCATGAAGGGAAGCGGTAAATCGATAAGGGAAGCAGACCCGACGCCGCCGGTTTCTCCCCAATACAGACGCGGATGAGCCAGAAGGATCGCGATACCGCTGATGACCAGTCCGAGAAACGCCGCGGCGTTGATCCAGTGGGTGATCCGGACAGTCGCGGAGTGACGGATCGGTTCGTCGCTCGAGTCTGGCGGCGCCGGTCGCGCATCGTCACCGAATTGCGATATTCCGTTACCCATCGAAGGTCTACGCTCTCACAATGTTGAGGATAAGACATTCTATGAAAGGGGATGTCAAGCGGAACGCTTCACCGCTGACCGAAATCCAGGTGTTGCCGAGGGGTTCGGCACAGAAATAACGTTTCTTTTAGAGCATGGTTAAACGCCACAGGAGCGGTTCTTTGTATCAGAATGCCGTGATCAAGAAATGGACGGGTGGGGTCTGCGTGCTCATCCTGATCGGAATGTTGTGGGCTTTGTTGAGGCCCTTCGGGGTGTCTCCGGAAAATGACGTTCGCTGGCTCGAGGGGGGAGGGGGCTGCAGTTCCGCAGAGGGATTGTCGTCGGCCCTCCTTTAACAGGCGCTTTCGATCCTGAGAGCCCGTGCACCCTTGAACTGTGGGCGCGGCCCCGGGGGAACGGGGGCTTTCAAAACGTCATCGTGTCCTTTTTCGACGCGGGTCTGGCGCACGGATTCGGAGTCGAAGAGCACGGCCGGTGGATTATATGGGTTCAGCGCTGGGACACATCCGAGGTGTATCGGATGAGGACTGCCCACCGGGCGAGCACCGACGCGCTAACTCTGATCACGATCACGTCGGATGGCCAGGGGACCAGGGTGTATTTCGACGGTGTGTCCGCGCCGCAAGCTCCCCACGGCGGGGAAACTCCGTTGCGACCTCGGGCCACCATGGCCGATTGCGGGAGCAACTTCGTGCTGGGAAGCGGTGCGACGTCGGCAGCGACCTGGTATGGAGATCTGCTGGGTCTGGCGATCTACGACCGGGCGTTGGAACCCGATACCGTCAGACGTCACTACGAAGCCTGGAGGAGTGGAGATCTCGCCAACGGGAAAGGTGACGACCCGGAATCGAATCCGGTGTCGCTGTACCTGTTCGACGAGGGCTCTGGGAATACGGTTCGAGACCATGGACGCGGGCAACGCAATCTGGTCATACCGCGGTTCTTCCAGATTCCCATACAACCGCTACTCGGATGGCCGAGATGGACAGAACTCCGAATGAGGTTCGTAAACTGGCGGGACGTCACTGCCAACATCGCCGGCTTCGCTCCACTCGGTTTCTTCCTTTCGGCTTTTCTGGTTGCGAGCGGCTTTACGAGCAAGAGCCAGGTGACCACTCGGACGCTTGCTGCAGGTCTTGGCCTGAGTCTGCTTGCCGAAATTCTCCAATCGTTCCTCCCCACCCGGATCTCCAACCTGACGGATGTCCTTGCGAACGTGATAGGGACGGCGCTCGGAGTCCTGGTCTTCTGGCTGGTAGAATCCAGATTGGCCCGTACCGAGTCGTTGCACCGGTAAATGCAGACATCCGAGGATGGAACTAACAACAGTAATGACTGGTGAATTATTTTTGCGCCGTCCCCTGGCTAGGATCCAGGCATGATGCGCTTCTTCTCTCCCTGGAAGCGCCGAGGGATCCTGACGGTGTGTACCGCCGTTACTTGCCTGGTGACAGCCCTCTTCATGAGCCGCGCTGTTGGGGCCGAGGCGGGGCAGATCGCGGCCGTACAGTTTCCTCCGGGCGCGCAGCCTGCGGATGCAATCGCCCTGCTTCAAAAGCGGTTGGACCGCGGAGAGGTTGCGCTGCGATTCAGGCCGGAACAAGGGTTTCTGATATCCACACTGGAGACCCTCAACATCCCCTTGTCTTCGCAGGTGCTCGTGTTCTCGAGAACAAGCGTTCAACTGACCCAGATTTCGCCGGCCACGCCTCGGGCCCTCTATTTCAACGACGACGTGTACGTCGGATGGATACAGAACTCGCCGGCGCTCGAGATCGTATCCACCGACCCCCGGTATGGAATTGTGTTCTATACGCTGGATCAAAACGAGCAGAAGCCGCCGGCGTTCCAGCGATTCGGATTGCCGTGCGCTTCCTGTCATGCGCCCACTCACGAAGACATTCCCGCACCTCTTCTGCTGATGATGTCGGCGCGAACCGACGATACGGGTAACGCCATCGGGAACTTCCGTGTGACGACAGATCGGAGCCCGCTCAGCGAACGCTGGGGCGGCTGGTATGTGAGCGGCACGCATGGCGAAGCGCCCCACATGGGTCGGGCGATCACCTTCAACACCTCACCGTACCCGACACCGCACAGCGATATCGTGGCCCTGTCTGTACTTGCGCACCAGCTGGATGTTCACAACCGTATCAGTGAAGCGTCTCAGCAGATCCGGCTCAGGGGAACCCAGGAACTGGAAAGCGCTGTCGAACCCCTGGTGCGGGCGCTGCTGTTTTCCGGCGCGGCGCCGTTGCCTGCGCCCATCCGCGGCACCTCGGGGTTCGCTGAGGAATTCGCCGCTCGCGGGCCCCGCGATCCGCGAGGCCGGTCGCTGCGAGACTTCGATCTGGAGCGAAGGCTGTTCCGATACCCGCTGAGTTACATGATCTATTCGGAGTCCTTTCGACAGCTGCCGGACGCGGCAAGACAGTATGTGTATCGCCGCCTTCGCGACGTGCTCAATGGAAAGGATGAAAGCGGGGATTTTCGCCATCTCTCTACTGAAGACCGAACCGCGATATCGGAAATCCTTTCTGCAACCGTGCCGGAATTCATCAAATAGAGAGTCATTCCCGGTTTTCCGTTTGAGCAATTCCGGGATGAATCGAAACGGCTGGATCCTGGATTTCGCGTAAGCTTATGCTCACGAAAAGACCTGTGCGAAAGGAACGACATGTTGTTTATTGTGCAATTTGAAGACAAGGCCGGAGTGGGCGAGTTACGCAAGAAACTGCTGACAGAGCACTTCGCTTTTCTGGATAGCCGCAAAGACAAGGTACTGGTTGCCGGTTCGGTTCGGGAGATCCCCTCAGACTTGCCGCTGGGTGGGCTGTGGATTGTGGAAGCGGAGAACGAAGCGGAAGTGCGCGATATCTTCAAGGACGACCCGTTCTGGGTGAACGACCTGCGGGCCAGCGTTCGCATCAACCGCTGGGTTAAGGCGTTTCCGGATCGCAAGACTCTGGTATAGACAACGCCTGCCCCAGGGTGGACGAGGTCTTCATTGATCATCTACGCCTTAATCATCGGTATCTGCTGGATCACTTTCTTTGTCGCCTGGGCCATCCTCGCGGTGGTCTACGGCGGGAGCGGAAGCCGTTATTATTCCGGGAGGGCGCGCGGACTCCGGATACTCCTGCCGTTGCTGTTCTGAGTGTTCCTCAATTCGGGGCCGCGCACCTCGAACCCCGAACTACTTCGCTTTGCGGAGATAGATGTTTCCGTTGAAGGTCCGGATTTCGATATCGGGACCGCCCCCGTTGATGGTGCCGCTGGTGGTCCGATCCATTTCGATGCGGAGTCTCCCGTTGCCACGTCCATCACGGGTATTTTCCGTAACGGGCGGAGCATTGGGATTCAGCTTGATGTCGAAGTCGCTGTAAACGGCGCCGTTGTCCGAACGAAGCTTCAGATTGCCTTTGGTAGCCGGTGGAAGCGTCACGTCGACGTTGGAGTTGAACGAAGAAAAAGACATTGTTTTGTCTGGAGCAACTTCCTTCACCGTAGCGAAAAGGTTCCCATTCATCGCGTGGGCCACCACGGATCCGGAAACATCGACAAGTCTTACATTGCCGTTTGTATTCGTAACTTCTATCTGCCCGTCAACTCCGTCCACAACGATGGTATTGCCATTGATCGTGTTTAGCTTGAGGTTCGTCTTGACCGGGACTTCAATCTCGATGTTCGCACCCTCCATGAAACTCGGGCTCGAAATCGTGAGGACATTGTTGGCCTCATTGATGATGAGACCTCCGTTGGTATCGATCCGCGTGAGGCCATCCGGAGTTCTATCCGGGTTCCGGCCCCTTCTGCCGACGGAGCTGCCCTGAACAGTGACGTCCGGACCGCCATGGGTCTTGACGGAAATGGATCCGCTGAGAAGGCTCACCGTGACAAGCCCAGGCCGGGACGGATCGCTCCAGGTCACCTGCACTCGATCGTTGCCGGTTTGGGCCTGAGCCGTTACCGCGAATATGGCAGCGAACAGGATTGCGCTCAATGAGACCAGTGCCCTGTAACAGAGATAACGGTAGCAGGGTTGCGCCGGCGCAGGCTCGTCTCTATGCTCGCTGCTCCTCGCCGATGAAAGAGCATCGCCTTCGTCGCATCTCCGCAGATCCGAACCCGCGGCGTTCGCAACCCTGCTACCGTTATCTCTGTTACAGGGCACTAGTTTGTTCATACGACCTCCACCAGAACTTCGGAACGCTGCAATTTCGTCGGACCATTTCTCTACTCCAACTCCGACAAGCCTTTTTGGGCGCGCGCCCTGACCGCGGCGTCGAGGTTCTGGTCCTGGGCAAACTCCCGCAGCGTGGAAGCGGATTCCTTCTCCTTCAGATCCACGGCCAGATCGATCAAGGCCACCTGGATCATCGGGGAGTCCTGTTTCCGCATCGCTTCGATGACGCCCTTTCTCACCCTGGGCTGATCGCCGAACTGGCGAAGAGCGTCCACGGTTGCCAGCCGGACATTGATATTGGAGTCATGCATCAACGTGTCGAGGAGTGCGGCAACCACTTCCTGCCCGGGCTGCGTAAGTTCGTAACTCCAATTGACCCCCCGCAGCCGATCGCTCGCGGACTGCTGCTGTATCAGGGAAAGCATGATCATCTGGTTCATGGCCGCCACCTGGCCGCGGAGCGCAGCGATTTCGTCGGTTCTCAGAGCAGAAGAGGCCGGAGCGGGAAGCAGCTCCCGGCCTGCCAGCACTCCCAACGCCAGCAGGGCCAGCCCAAGACCGAATTGCAGCGCCGGCTGGCGCGGCCACCATCCCGCGAGCCACGAGTTCATACCAGTCCACAAACCGGGAGCGGCGGCGTGATCGAGGCCCTGCCGGTACGCAGCAACCATGAGGTCGAAGCGGGCACGCGCCTGGGCGCCGGGCTGGGGCGCAGGGAGGGAACCCATCACCGTCCATACACGCCGGAGCTCTTCGGTCTCAGCACGACACGCCTCGCAGGTTGCCAGGTGTTCTGCAATCTGAGACCGCAGGGCCTCGTCGACATCGTCAGGCGCCTGGGTCATATCACCTGTAAATTGCTCTCGGACTTCTTCACATTGCATGGTGGTTTCTCGCTCGATAGTTTCAAAAATAGTTCGCGCAGTTCTTTCAAGGCCCGGTGCACGCGCGTCTTCACCGTCCCCACCTGGCAGCTCATCAGTTCGGCGATCTCCTCGTACTTCATGTCCTGGTACCGGCTCAGGACCAGGACTTCCCTCTTCTCCGGAGACAACTGGAACAGTGCGCACTCCAGTAGCATGGCCTGCTGCCGATGCTCGAGTTGCTGACCTGGCGGCGGCAATGAACTTTCGAGCCCACCCGCATGGCCGTCTTCCAGAATCGCTTCGCCCCGATGACTGCGGTAATAGTCGACACGGGCATTGCGAGCAATGTGGAACATCCAGGCCTTGAACCAACTCTCGTGGCGAAAGGTCTTGCGGTACTTCAAGATCCGGAAGAACACATCCTGAACGAGGTCGTCGGCAACCGCCGGACTGCCGGTCAACCGGAAGAAGAAATCGAAAAGCGCCCGGTGATGACGGTTAAAAAGCACGCCGAGTTTCGCAACGTCGCCGTCGCGGACGGCCAGCATGAGGTTTTCGTCGGTTTCGCTCATCCCTGTATAGAAACTGCGTTTGGCGGAAAAGGTTACTGGAAGCGGTAAAGATAAGACGCCTTAAAAAACAGGCCGCGGCTCGTAGTCCGGTATCCGTCGGGAGTGTCCTTCTCGAGCAGCGACCCGTAGCCGGCGTGGAAAACGGTGCCTGGCACGAATTCGTAGGAGGCCAGGACGTCGGTGAGCAGCCGGCGTTGCGAGCTGTCGAATTGTTCGAGCGCGCGAACCAGGAAGTGCTTGTTGAACTGGTAAGTCGTGCGTGTGTTGATGATGTTTACGGTGTACACGCGCTCGCCGGTCGAAGCGCGGTCGAAACGCACTCGATTCCAGTTCACGCTCTGGCTGAGATGGGGGTTGGGCTGCAGCGTAAGGCCGGCACCCGTATCGTTTTTCATGGTCGTATGGGGTGAACGACCCTCCTGGCCAGGGAGGCGCCGGTTCGCATCCCGAAAACTTGCCCCTTGCCGGCAAGTTTCCTTTTAAAGTTCTTAATACGGGGTTGGGGGGTAATTCGGGGACGCGCACCAAATCCGCGCGAACAATCTTCGTTCATGAGGACGGCGTGGCGCGGATTTGGTGCGCGTCCCCGAATTACTCCCAGTGCCCCCGATCTAATAGATGACCGTAGAAGAGCCATTAGCCCGATATGACCGATGAACCGCGACACGGTGGCCGATGGACGCCGTTTGTGAGTGGAACACTCCTTACGATCAGTTTTGCGATCGTGGTCGTGTGGAGCGCACGGGCCTACGGCCGGTCGGTGGGATTTGCATTCGGGGTCAACTGGGTCCTGATGGCGTGGGCAATCTGGTTGGGCCGTGTGCTGGAGTCGCAAAGCGGCGCCTGGGACGGGCTGTCGCGATGGCTGCCTGAAACCGTAGTGGGCACCGGCAAACGAGCGTTCAAGCGCTAAAGGAGAATCGTCTCTATGAGAGATACGGAAACCGCGATGGATTCGACAAAGAAACAACCCCTTGTGCTGGGGCTGTGGGGCGTTCGATATCAGGTGAAAGATGTAGGGCGCTCGATTTCCTTCTATACGCAAACGCTGGGCTTCAATTTGGACATGCAGAACCTGCCCGCTTTCGGACAGGTTTCAATCGCCAATCTCAAACTGATCCTCAGTGGTCCAGGGGCCTCCGGCTCTCGGCCTATGCCTGATGGCCGTCAGCAAGAGCCTGGCGGGTGGAACCGGGTGGTGCTTGTCGTGAAGGATTTGTCTGCACGCATTAGTGAACTCAAAAGCCAGGGCGTGAGCTTTCGCAATGAAATGGAATCCGGGCCGGGTGGAAAGCAGGTTCAGGTGGAGGATCCTGACGGTAATCCAATTGAATTGTTCGAACCTGCCGGACGATAAGCTCTGCAGTTTGGCCGGACGGACAACTGATGAGGACTCCCCCACTCCACGACTCGGCCGATTATAAAATCGTCCAGACGACCCCGGGTTCCCAAAAGGCTCCGAAGCCGTAAAACGCTTTAGACCAATGTCAGGTCTAAGACCCTTTTTGAACTTCCTTTTGAACCCCTTTGACCCCGTGGAGGAGGAGGAGCGAAGACCGTGATTGTTCGAACTCTCTTGCTGCTGTTGTTTTTCCAGGCGGTTGCCCGTGACACACCTCGCACTGCGGAGATCCGCGGCGTAGTGGTGAATGCGCAATCGGGAGAGCCTCTTTCGAAGGCGATGATTACGCTGACGGGCGACCTCCGGGGCCCATTGCCTAACCTTTCCGGCGCGGACCTTTCCCCGGCTAACCTATCCGCGGTCACCGAAGCCGATGGGACCTTTGGAATTGCGGACATTCCTCCCGGCACCTACCGGATTACAGCGACGCGCAACGGCTACGCAAGGGCGGAGTTTGGAGACCGGGGCGCGAACGGTTGCGGCATCGAGGTCACGCTGGCGCCGGGGCAGCACTTGGAAAACGCCCGCATCGGGATGATTGCCGCCGGCGTCATTGCCGGAAGATTGTTGGACCGTGACGGCGAGCCGGCTTCGAATGTTCCGGTTCAGGCGCTGCGCTACGTCTACCAGAATGGCCAGCGGGTGCTCGAAGCAGCACAGTCGGCCGAGACCAACGATTTGGGCGAATATCGGTTGTTCTGGCTGCCCCCGGGCCGCTATTACGTGGGAGCGGCGTTCGAGAATCAAGCGATTCCGTTTGGCCTGCTCAGTTCTGCTCCCGTGTTTGTCCCGGCAACCGGCACTCCTCCGGGTGCGGGGCCCGCGGCACCCCCGCCGGCGCCACCGCCGGCACCGCCCCCGGGCCCGCGTGGTGCTGCCGACTCCGCAATCCGTTTCCTGCCGACGGGGACGGGCCTTTCCAATTCCTCTTCGCCGGAGCGATATCTCCCCATCTATTTCCCGGGCACATCCGATCCCGAGACGGCCACCGCGATCGAGATTCGGCCCGGCGACACGTTTCCCCGGGCCGACTTCGTGATGACGGCGGCGCGATCCCGGCGCATTCGCGGCGTGGTGACAAGTCCGTCTGGTACGGTACCGCGCTCGACAGCGATCAGCGTGATTCCCCAGATCGCAGGTCCTGCAGGCAACGGTCTTTCGCGAGCGGCAATCGTCACGCCGGACGGCAAGTTCGAAATTCCCTCCGTCCTTCCCGGGTCCTACTTTGTGACTGCTTCAGGCAGCGACAGCTCGGGCCGTCTGTTCGGCCGCGTTTCCGTTCTCGTCGTGGACAGGGATATCGATAACGTCGTTATTGCGTTGTCGAGTGGAACCTCGGTGGCAGGCCGCATCTCCATGAACGACAGCCAGGCTGCGAGCCGCATCCAGAGCGTTTTCCTGCGTCCTCTGAACGAAGGACCGGTAAACGCCCTGCTGGGTCTGAATTTGAGTTCCCCGGTACAGAACGGAACTTTCAGGATTTCCGCGGTTCCGCCGGGGGACTACATCGCCACAGTGACGTTCACGCCCCCGGGCAATATCTACATGAAGTCCATGCGTCTGGGGTCGCAGGACGCGCGAAACGGCTTCCGTCTCGACGGCCAGCCCGAGGTGCAGCTGGAAATGGAACTGGGAATCGACGGGGCCAGCGTTGAAGGTGTGGTAACCACCGACAAACAGGAACCCGCCGCCGGCGCCACCGTGGTGCTGGTGCCGGCGCCGGCGCTCCGCCAGCGTTCAACGCTTTACAAGACGGCCACCACGGATGCCTCCGGGCATTTCCGCATCGGGACGATTTCCCCCGGAGATTACAAACTGTTTGCCTGGGAAGATGTCGAGCGTGGAGCCTGGGAATCGCACGACTTTCTCCAACCTGTCGAAACGCGCGGCAAATCCGTCACGCTTCGGGAAGGCGCCGTCGATTCGGTCCAACTCTCCCTGATCCCCTCGACGGGCGCGGTCTACGGCCAGTGTGAGAGCCCGTTCCGGTAGATGACTGCAAACGGGGCGCGAAAAAAGCGTGACTTCCCGGTCTCGTTCGGCGTTTATGTCCTTATGACAGCAAACACGTCTCGGGCCGTGATCGATGGCTTCGAACTCGAGTATCAGCAATTTGGAACGGGTGAGCCGGTCGTCCTTGTTCATGCCGGCATCTTTTCAGACTTCTTCGCATCGCTTATTCAGCAACCAGCCCTCGCCGCACGCTATCGGATAGTGACCTACCATCGTGTCGGATGTGCGGGAAGCAGCCGCGTGCAGGGTCCGGTCAGCGTCGCACACGAGGCGCTCCATTGCCGATCCCTGATGCGCCACCTTGAAATAGAGAGAGCGCACATCGTCGGTCATTCCAACAGTGGGAACCTGGTGTTACAGCTGGCCCTGGATTTTCCGCAGGCGGTGCAGTCGCTAGTGGTCGCGGAACCTGCGCTCATGGCTGTGCCAAGCGCCCAGACGGCAAGGGCGTTCCTTGGAACAGCGCTACAGCAATACCGAGCGGGCGACAAAACCGGCGCCATCGACACCTTCCTGAAGGGCACGTGCGGATCGGACTACCGTGCGATTCTTGATGCGGCGCTCCCTGGGGGGATCGCGCGCTACGCAGCGGATGCGGATACGTTTTTCGGCCAACAACTGCCCGCGACGCAGCAGTGGTCCTTCGGCCCTGATGAGGCGAGTCTCATCAAGCACCCGGTTCTGGTTGTCGTTGGAGAGAGGAGCAAACAGCTGTCTCCCATCTGGAAAGAGCGCCAGGATCTGCTGCTCTCGGGGCTGCCCAACGCCGAACTGTTCGTGCTTCCGAAGGCCACACACTTGCTGCAGGTGGAGAATCCGCGGGATATGGCGGAAGGTCTGGCGGCTTTCTTTGCTCGCCACCCCCTGCATGGGGAATTGGGGACAGAGAGCAATTAGCCAACAGCTTTAGCGAGTTTCCAGTTAAGCGCTCGGCTAATTGTCCGTCGGTGTCTTCAGCATGTCGTCGACGACCACGACTTCCCTGGGAACCTTCCGGCTTGCCAGCGAAAAACCTGCATTGTTCAAAGCGTTCTCCAGCGAGCCATCGGAAGGGAGATTCAGCAGGGCCAGGGCCTGGGCCGGCAGTGTGACACCTGCGGAGACCGCGGAGCGAACCAGCATTGTCGTACGATCCCGCGAGGTCAGCTCGAGCTTGAGGTCGTAGCCGCCCTTGAGCTCCGTCTGATCCACCACCGGCTTATCCATGAACCGCGTGAGCAGATTGGAGAACATGAGCATCGTGAGCTTTCTGGTTTCGATCGTCGTGGCGCCAAGTGTAAACACGGATCCATTGCCATAGTCGATCGACACGCCTGCGCGGTCACCGCCTGCCGCCAGATCTATGGGTTGAGACGCAAACTTGGCAAACTCCTCGGCAGGGGCGGATTCCTTCACTTTCAGGCCGCCTTTGGCCACTTCGAGCACGTAGACCGGGAAGTCCCGCATTTCTCGATGCTGTTTCAATTTGAACCTGTCGGTCAGCAGGTTTTGGAGCATCTCGGGCACATCGGTCTGTTTCGCGTCTGCGGGAAGTTTTGCCGAGATGTCGAATCGTTCCGAGGAAAGCCAGTCCGGGCTGACGATCTGGTCGATCTGCACTCGGTAGGCCATGCCGATGTAGTCCTTCAACGAAAGATATGAAATATGAACCTGCGAGCCGTCAATCCGCAAACCGATCGATGCGGAGTCCTGCTGGGCGGACGCCTGGCGAATCGACGCCACGTCGAACTCTTTCGGTGCCTGACCTGGAAGAAGGAGAGTAAGAACGAGTAGAGCGCTGAGTGTCTTCAACATTCCCCCATGGTAGTCCGGCAACGCTCCGGTAAACAACAGATGCATGGCTGTCGCGTACAAGGCTTAATTCGGGGCCGTTCTACTCGAACCCCGAACCTCCTACAATGCTTCACATGAAAGAAGGTGAACCCATGTCCTCATCCGAACTGAGCCTCGAAACGAAAGCCGTGCACGCGGGCGAACCAAAACCGCGCCTGGGTGGCGCGGTGGTGATGCCGATCTATCAAACGGCGATGTTCCTGTACTCTGGCGAGGAGAGCTACGACGACCTGAAGTATCTGCGCCTGGGCAACACCCCGACTCAGGTGGCCTTGCAGCAGAAGCTCGCGTCACTGGAGGGCGGTGAGGCTGCGCTGGCGACCGCCAGCGGCATGGCCGCGATAACGACAGCCTTGCTGACCGTTCTCGAACCGCGCGGACATTTGTTGGCGCAGGACCGTACTTACGGTGGCACGCATAGTTTCATTACGAAGGACTTTGAGGGCCTCGGATTGTCCTGCACGTTGATCGACGCCACGGATGCCGGCGCCTGGGAGCGTGCCCTGCGACCCGACACCAGGGCGATCTACGTGGAGGCCATGACGAACCCCACGTTGCAGGTCGCGGACCTCGAAGCGGTGGTGGAGTTCGCGCGCAGCCATGGGCTGGTTTCCATGATTGACAATACGTTTGCGACGCCAGTCAATTTCAACCCGCTGGCGCTCGGCTTTGATCTCGTGCTGCATAGCTGCACGAAGTATCTCAACGGTCATTCCGACCTGGTCGCGGGATGCGTGATCGGGAGCAGGAACTGGATCGGCAAAATCACGCACAAGCTCAATCACCTCGGCGGGTGCCTCGATCCGCACACGTGCTTCCTGCTGCATCGCGGCATCAAAACCCTGGCGTTGCGTGTCCGGCAGCAGAACGGGAGCGCTGCGGCGCTGGCGCGATTTCTGGCTGCGCATCCGGCTGTCGCCAGGGTGAATTACCCGGGGCTCGAGAGTCACCCCCAACATGCCCGCGCCGCCGCGTTGTTTCGAGGTTTCAGCGGCATGATGAGCTTTGAGCTGAAAGGGTCCGTCGAGGCTGCGGAAACCTTCATGTCCCGTTTGCGTTTGCCGCTGGTGGCACCGAGTCTGGGCAGCGTGGAGTCGCTGGTCACCCGGCCGGCCACAACGTCGCACAAAGGCCTGTCGGCCGAGGAGCGGCTTCAGTCGGGCATCCGCGAAAATCTCATCCGGTTGTCCGTCGGCATTGAAGCGACAGAAGATCTGATTGAAGACTTCCGCCAGGCCTTGGCGAACGGGTGAGATGATGAAAGAACCCGGAAGGGGGGAGGGATTCCTCGTACCCACTGCCGGGGTGCGAAGAATCCCTGCACCCCTGCCGGGGTGCAACGTTGGCGTTACGGTAACCCCGGGTTGCGCTCGCTTCGCTCGCTTAACCCGGGGCTAAATTCTCACCACGCCTCCGGCGTGCTTGAGACTCACGTTTCAACGTCGCGATTGCCTTGCGGACGAACCTGCAAACCGGAGACGTAACCTCGTGTCTCCGCTCCCGCTCAGACTCAAGAATGTCTAAACTCCAGACGCCTCCGGCGTGCGAAACGTCCAAACTCCAGGGCGCTCCGGAGCGGGGCTCGCGTTACGTCGCTACTACCGTTATCTCGCTTACAGGGCACCAGGCATCAGCCGGTTCGCAACAGCCGTCGCATCACCTTGTTGGATGCGGTTCGCGGCAGCGACTCGCGGATGCGGACGCGCGTTATTTTGAACAAGGGGTTCAGCTCTGTGCGAAGCCTGGACTGCAGCTCGGCTTGTAGCGCCGCGCCATCGGTCCAGACGCCAGGGTCAACGACCGCATGCACTTCAAGTTCCGCTGGACCTCCGCGTTTGGGAGAGGCCGCCACGGCGGCTGTCTCCACGACTCCGGTGACGCGGTTCATCACCCGCTCCAGTTCAACGGAACTGACTTTTATGCCGCCGAGGTTCATGGTGTCGTCGGCGCGTCCGAGAGCGCGGTAGTAGCCGTCTGCCAGGACCTGCATCTCATCCCCATGCCTTCGCAGGACTTCTCCGTGGGGGCCTTTCGGGCACCCCGAGAAGTAGGCGGCCTGGTGGTCTCCATTCAGCAAACGCGTCGACAAACCCAGGGAAGGCGGGATGATGAAGACTTCGCCTTCTTCCGATTCCCTGCCGGACTCATCAAGAACAACGAAATCCGTTCCGATGGCCTTGGCGGAAAAACACGCGGGCTTATTCTCCTGGACGACGGTGGACGTGACATAGGCGCCACCGATCTCGGTCCCCCCGCAGTACTCGATCACAGGTTTGTTACCGGCCCGTTCCATCAGCCACTGCATATCATCGGGGCTCGAGGCCTCGCCGGTGGAACTAAAAAGTTTGATACGGCTCCAATCCAGGCCCGCCACGCCATCGCCCGACCGCCATGCGCGCACCAGACTGGGGACGACGCCGAGAACGGTGACGCCCGCATCCTGCACGAACCGGCAGAATTCGGCGGTCTGAGGCGCGCCGTCATAGAGCGCAATGGCTGCTCGATTCAGCAATGCCGCGAAGATCAGCCATGGCCCCATCATCCAGCCGACGCTGGTTGGCCACGCGACAACGTCACCGCGCTGAATGTCCTGGTGCACATAGCCGTCCAGCGCACAGCGAACCGGAGTGGTCTGCGTCCAGGGAATGGCTTTTGGGGTTCCCGTGGTCCCGGAAGAAAACAGAATGTTGATCGACGCCGAAGGATCGGCGGCGACGTTCTTGAACGAATCCTGCAAACCGAGGCAGCGATCGAACGGCAGGTCTATCGCCCGCAAAGGCAGGGAGAGGGACTCGCCGTCCGGGACGACAATGGCGCGGGGAGCGCCGGCCTGCAGGATTTTTTCGTACAACGGCAGAGTCTTGCCGCCGCGCCGGATCACGTCCTGCGTAAAGATGGCGCGGGCTTCCGCGATCTGCAAGCGCGCGGAAATTTCCGCGGGCGCGAAGCTTTCGGCAATCGAAACCACGGTCATGCCGGAGCGCACGATACCCAGGTAAATCGCCACACACGCCGGAGTCATCGGCATGGCGATCGCGATTGCATCCCCGGGCTTGAATCCGAGGTCCACCAGGCTATGAGCAACGCGCGCGGATAACCGATCCAGCTCTCCAAGCGACACATTCGTCAGACGGTCAACGCCTTCACGGCCGAAGACGATGGCGCTGCGATCCGGCTCGCCATCGAAGACGCTATCGAGAATATTCAGCGTTGCGCCGGCAAACCAAACCGGATTCTCCACGCCGCCGGACAGATCCAGGGCGAGATCAAATGGCGTCCGAAACCGAAGATCCAGCCTGGCCACGGTCTCCCGAAGGAAGTCTTCGCGCTGGTGAAGGCTGTAAGCGTGCAATTCCTCATAGCTCGTGAACCCGCACTCCGCCATCCAACGCCCCACATTGGACACGGCCGTGGACACTATCCCTCACCGATAACGGTGATGGCAACCGTTCGAAGCCGCGGCTTGATATCGCATTCCAGGTGGAATACCTGCTGCCATGTGCCCAGGAGCAGCCTGCCTTCTTTAATGGGAACCGTCAGCGAAGGTCCCAGCAGCGTGGCCTGCAAATGGGAATGCCCATTACCATCGTGCCAGGCGCGTTCGTGCCCGTAATTGCGGCTGGGAGGAATGAGCCGGTCGAGCATCTGTGGAAGATCTTCCTTCAAACCCGGTTCATATTCGATGGAACCGATCGCGCCGGTGCTGCCGACATTGAAGATATGAACGATGCCGCGCTGCACACCGGAATCGCGGACAACCTGCGCGACCGAAGGCGTGAGGTCGTGTATGTCGTCATGCCCCGATGTCTGGACGGAAAGTTCGCGCTGAAAAACCATGAACGTAGCCTATCGCAGAACGGCAGCGGGGGTTTGGAAGAAATCCGCGCCGATTAAGGGGATTGCCGCACGAAAAGTAGGGGCCAATCCGCAACTGGCGGGGGGATACCAGTATTCGGTGAGAGTAGCCAACTCCGAAGGCGGCAAAAAAGTTTTCACAGCCGTGCAGTTTTTGACTACATTCCCCGCATTCATTAGAGGAGATAAAATTGTGACTCAACGCAGGACGATTTGTTCGCCAGCTGGCCGTCTTCTTGTGGGCTGCTTGCTGCTGGTTCTTCTCGCGCCCATCTGCTCCGCACAATCCAGTTCGGACCCTTCGTCGCAGGTGCAGGCCACGACCCCAAAACCTGCGGCGTGGGGACACCCAGTGTTCTTCGTTGGCGCCAAACACGCCTCCCTGCTGAAGCCGGCAGCAACGATCGAAGTGTGGTTCCCCGGCCAGCGATCCCGAAAGGACATAATCATGAGCTTCGCCCGTGGTTTCGGAGGCTATCAGTTCACTGCGGGGATAGGCGTAGACTCCGAGGAGGAGGATCTGTTCCATATCGACATTCGGGGTGCGATAACGCGGGCTGCCGACAGAACATGGCTTGGCGTCGAAACCACGCCGGTCATGTTTCGCGTCGGCAGTCATTTCTGGGTCCGCGGCGGTGTTGGCGGGGCCTTCACGATCGGAGGTATGCAATTGTCCCGCGGGCGGGTTACGGGTAATGTCGGTTTCCTGTTTCTCCTGAACTCACGTTAGTACGTCGTTTCGTAAATAGTGTCACCTATCAAATCGGCGAGCACCGCTCCGCGGTGCCCTGGAGTTTAGACATTTTTGAGGCTGAGCGGGCGCGGAGACACGAGGTTACGTCTCCGGTTTGCAGGTTCGTCCGCAAGGCGATGGCGACGTTGAAACGTGAGTCTCAAGCACGCCGGAGGCGTGCTGAGAATTTAGCCCCGGGTTAAGCGAGCGAAGCGAGCGCAACCCGGGGTTGCCGTATCGGAGATGTTCGCACCCCGGCAGGGGTGCAGGGATTCCTCGCACCCCTGCCGGGGTGCAAACGCCGCTCGTGAGATGAACCCCGGGTGTCGCTGCGCTCCACCCGGGGCTACCTTCCTTTCACGCCTCCGGCGTGCAAATGTCTAAACTCCAGAGCACCGCTCCGCGGTGCCCACCGCACAACAGGTGACCGTCATGATGAAACGGTGTACTTAGGTTCGCATCCTCGGCGTGCGGGATCAGAAGGCTCGGCGCTTTCCCTCCTTGTTACGTATAATCCTTGCCGATATGCCACTTCAAAGCGGAACCAGGCTCGGCCCCTACGAGATCCTCGCGCAGATTGGCGCAGGCGGAATGGGTGAAGTTTACAAGGCGGCTGACACGCGGCTGAACCGCACGGTTGCGATCAAAGTGCTGCCGCCTCGCTTCTCCGAGAATGAGGAAATGAAGCAGCGGTTCGAGCGCGAGGCCAAAACGATTGCGGCCCTGAATCATCCGAATATCTGCACCCTGTTCGACGTGGGCCGGCAGGATGGCACGGACTTCCTGGTCATGGAGCATCTGGAAGGGGAAACGCTCGCTCAGCGCATCGAACGTGGGCCGCTGCCATTGGACGAGGCGTTGAAGGTTGCCACGGCGATTGCGGACGCGCTGGACAAAGCGCACCGGAAGGGCGTCACTCATCGGGACCTGAAACCCGGCAACGTGATGCTGACCCCGAGTGGGGCAAAGCTTCTGGACTTCGGCCTGGCGAAGCTCAATCAGCTGCCCCAGTCCGGCAATACTCCCTCGCCGGCTCCGGTGAGCGGGACGGCGACAACGCCAGGTACCATCCTGGGCACGATGCAGTACATGGCGCCGGAACAACTGGAAGGCAAGGAGGCCGACGCGCGGACCGACATCTTTGCGTTCGGCGCCATCCTTTATGAGATGGTCGCCGGCAAGCGCGCCTTCGAGGGAAAGAGCCAGGCGCATCTGATCGCCGCCATCGTCTCCGCCGATCCGGAACCGCTTTCAAACGTTCAACCGATGGCGCCACCGGCACTCGAGTTTGTAGTCCAGCGTTGTCTGGCGAAGGATCCCGCAGATCGACTGCAGACCGCGTGGGATCTGGTGTGTGAACTGCAGTGGATCGCCGAAGGCGGAACCGAGACGGGAATTCCGGCCCCCCTGGCAGCGCTCCGCCGGCGGCAAGCGCTCATGGCGCGGCTTGCACTTGCCGGCGCAATCGTGCTCGCTCTCGCCCTGGCGGTACCGGCATTCCTGCAGATGCGACGCAACGAGGTCTTGCCGCAAACGCGATTCCTCATGCCTGTGAACGACATGCCTGTCCCGGAGGCCATGGCGATTTCCCCTGATGGGCAGTCCGTTGCCTATTCTGCCAGCGATGGAGGAAGGCCTGTCTTGTTCGTGCGCACGATAAATTCGGAAACGCCGCTGAAGCTCATGGGGACAGAAGGCGCAGGGGCGCTGTTCTGGTCTCCCGACAGCCGATACATTGCGTTCTTCGCCAACGGAAAATTGCGGAAAGTGGAAGCCACGGGAGGCCCCCCGGCGAATATCGGCGATACGCCGGACATGCAGGGTGGAACATGGAACGCCGGGGACGTCATCCTCTTTAGTTCGAGCAAGGGACTGATGCGGGTTTCGGCGGTCGGCGGCGACCCTGCGCCGGTTGAAACTCCGAAAGGCGGTGTTCCCCGCAGTCCTTATTTCCTCCCCGACGGGAAACACTATCTCTATTTTCTGGCGCCCGAAAACGTTGCCGACGCGGCCATCTACGCCGGTTCGCTCGATTCTAAAGACTCGACACGTCTGGTTGCCGCGCAATCCAACGCAGTCTATGCCGAACCGGGCTATTTGCTCTACCACCGGGAAGGCACGCTGTACGCTCATGCCTTCAATCCGGGAAAGCTGTCGCTGAGCGGGAACGCCATTCGCATCGCCGACAAAATCCCTTACGGTCCGTCGGGCGCCGCCGCCTTTTCGGCGTCTCGAACCGGCGTCCTGATCTACAGAAGCACCCCCGAAACGGTAGCGCCGGGGGCGGCGGCGGGCTCCGTTTTCAGCTTGCCGCTGGTTTGGGTCGACCGGGCCGGCCGGAAGGTCGACCAACTCGCTCCTGCCGCCGGCTGGGCGGGAGTGAATATCTCCCCGACGAACGCGAAGCGAGTCGCCGCGCACCGACACGACGACAATGGCGGAGACGTGTGGATCTTCGAGCCCGGTGAAAGCGCCCCGGCAAAGCTCACCTTCGACGCCACGCAGGATAATTCGGCGCCGGTTTGGACGCCCGACGGGACCCAAATCGCGTTCGCCTCCCGAAGGAACGGAAAATGGGGCATCTACATCAAACGCGCCGACAACACCAGTGACGAAAGTTTGCTGATGGAATCGGATGTTCCGGCTGTTCCGATGTCGTGGACCCCGAACGGAGACACGTTGGTGTATTGGGTCGGGAACCCGAAAACGTCGGGCGATATCTGGCGCTTGCCGATGGGCGACAAGAAACCGGTTCCGGTCCTGAACACTTCCGCCGACGAACGTCACCCGCAGATCTCGCCCGACGGACGCTGGATCGCCTACAGTTCCAACGAAACGGGCCGAAGTGAAGTCTACGTCCGGCCCTACCCGGAAGGCACAAAGATCCAGATTTCGGTGAACGGGGGCGTATTCCCCCGCTGGGGGCCCGGCTCACGGGAGTTGTACTTCATGAATCTCATCTCCGTGGGCGACGTCATGGTCTCTGAACTCAACATCTCCGGGGCGTCGATTCAGCGGCGCGATCCGAAGGTTTTGTTTCCATCGGGATTCTTCGTCAGTAGTGGCCACGCGGGGGGGCCGTACTCCGCCTATGCGGTCTCGGCCGACGGACAGCGTTTTCTGGTTCCTGAGATCGATAGTCCCGTCTCTGTCTTCACGGGTGCCGGGCCAAACAATGGTATCGATCCCGGGACGGTGGTCACGGATGTGGCTGCAGACCGCCACTCCGCAACGTCGCAGAGTCTAAGCCCGTATGCCCCCATCAACGTTGTCCTGAACTGGGCTGCGGCATTGAGTGAGAAATAAAGCCATGGCCTTTGAATCCGGCACAAAACTCGGTCCCTACGAGATTCTCGAACCTCTCGCGGGCAGCGCTTCGGAGTCCTATAAGGCCGCCGACACGCGGCTGAACCGGACCGTTACCATCAAGTTGTTTCCGCCGCATGCCACGGAAGACCCCGAAGCCCGGCTGCGGCTGGAACGTGAGATCAAGACGGTAGCGGCGCTCAATCATCCACATATCTGCGCTCTCTACGATGTGGGGCACGAAGAAAACACGAATTATCTGGTCTCCGAGTATGTGGAAGGCGAAACGCTGGCCCAACGTCTGGCCCGCGGTCCCATGGAATTGGAAGAAGCCCTGAAGGTGGCGATTTCCATTGCCGACGCCCTGGACAAAGCGCACGGCCAGGGCGTGACGCATCGAGGTTTGAACCCCTCGAACGTGCTGCTGACGGAGAATGGCGCCAAGCTGGCCGACTTCGGATTCGCCAGGTTGAACGAGCCCTCCAGCGGAATCGTTTCCGCGTCCCTGCTGGCCACGCGCACGTCCGCTGCGCCCGCAGCCGCGCCCCCGGCCTCCGCCGCTCCCTATCTGGCACCTGAACAATACGACGGTGCGGATGGCGATGCCCGCACCGATATCTTTGCCTTCGGTGCGGTCCTCTATGAGATGGTGACGGGCCGGCCGGCTTTTGAGGGAAAAACGCACCCGTTGTTGCTGGCTGCTATCCAGACGGTCGAGCCCGAACCGATGTCCAAGCTCCAGCCCATGACGCCGCCAGCCCTCGAATACGTGGTGAAGCGGTGTTTGGCGAAGGATCCGAACCAGCGCCTGCAGACGGCGCGGGACCTGCTAAGCCACCTGCGGTGGATCGCTGACGGCAGTTCCCGGGCCGGTATCCCGGCCCCCATGGCGGCGCGCCGGCGCAAGCGTGAACGGCTCCTGTGGATTGCGGCCGCCGCCGTGCTGTTGCTTGCCGCCGGCATCGCGCCTTCAGCCTACCGCTTTTTTGAAAAGCCTCCGGAACCCGGCGACGTGCATTTCGGCATCTATAGTATGCCGGGCACGCTTCAGGCCATCGGCGGGACGACCATTTACATTTCGCCGGACGGCCGCTGGATCACAGCAGCCCGTCCCGCTCAGGTCGGGGGCATGTACCTTCTCGGCATTGATGCGGTGACTCCCAAAATTCTGGTCGAAGGTCACGCGGTGTATTATCCGTTTTGGTCACCGGACTCCCAGTCTTTCGCGTTTTTCGATGCCGGGAAGCTTTTGGCGAGCGACATCTCCGGCTCGCCTCCCAAGATCTTATGTGACGCGCCCATGCCCTACGGTGGGGGAACATGGAACCGTGACGGCGTGATCGTGTTTTCCAGCGGGGGAGTCCTGCATCGTGTTCTTGCCGGCGGCGGGATGCCGCAGCAGATCAGCAAACTGGATCCGGACCTTCAGGAAACCGAACATACGGCGCCTTACTTCCTGCCGGATGGGCATCACTATCTGTATCTGTCGACAACTTCCGACCCTTCAAAGAGCGCGATCTATGTCGGCGAACTGGACTCTACGAAAAACACGCGCCTGTTCTCCTCGGAAAGCCGTGCGCTTTATGCCGCACCGGGCTACCTGCTGTTCAACCGCGCCAGCGCCATTTTCGCGCAGCCCTTCGACGCGAAAACGCTCCAGTTGACCGGCGAGGCTCGCCGCGTGACCGACGCGAATCTCAAGGTGGCGGCATCCGGAATTCTGCCTGCAAGCCAACCCCTGTCGGCGAACTTCGATGTGTCTCAGACGGGAGTTCTCGTCTATCGCAGCGGCTCGGAGACCGCATCCACTGGTGCGGCCAACAGCGGCCCGAGCATGACGTTGACCTGGTACGATCGCTCCGGAAACGTGACGCAGGTCGAGTCGCCGGGAGCCTATGCCGGTGTCGATCTGGCGCCGGATGGCGAACGCTTCGCCGTTCACAAGCACGAAGGGAACGGCGGCGACAGCTGGTTCTTCAGCGGCGGCAGGCTGCAGCGTTTGACCTTCGATGTGGCACAGGACAACTCAATGCCCGTGTGGTCTCGGGACGGCAAGCGGATCGCGTTCGGTTCGCTGCGCAACGGCAAGTGGGGAATCTACATCAAGTCTTCCAATGGAACCGGCTCGGAAACCCTGGTTGTCGAGTCGGAACTTCCCAAGATGCCGATGAGCTGGTCCGCCGGCGACAAGGAACTCGTGTATTGGGTGAATGATCCGAAAACGCGGGGCGACGTGTGGATGGTTCCTTTGGAGGGTGACGATCACGAACCGCGGGCGCTTCTGCAGTCCCCCGCCGACGAATTGTTCCCCGTGGTGTCGCCGGACGGGAAATGGATCGCCTACCAGTCCGACGCCACCACGCCCGCGCAAATCTACGTGGAACCCTATCCGGACGGCGCCGGCAACAGGTCTCAGGTTTCGGTCACCGGCGGCATCTGGCCCCGATGGCGCGGCGACACGCAGGAGTTGTATTTTGCGCAGGCTCCCAACATGATGGCGGTGGACATCCACGTGATGGGCTTGTCGGTCGAACCCGGAGTCCCGCACCCTCTGTTCCCGCTTCGCGGCAACCCGAATGTTCCCCACTCCACCCAATACCATCGCTACGACGTCACGGCGAACGGCCAGCGATTCCTGATCCCCCAACCTGCCGGTACTGCTACGGGTGGCGGCAGCGGCCTTTCGGGAACCCTGGCGACTTTTGTCGACCAGCAGGTGTCCGGCGGCGGCAATGTTTCGAACCCCGGAGCGATCAACGTCATCCTCCACTGGCCGCAGGTACTCCAGCGAAAATAGCCGCTCCACCTGGCTTTTTATCCTCTGTGTGCCGGGTCAGATTTTGGATGTCCCTTCATCACACCAACGTCGGGGTTCTGAGGTATAGTACGGCGCCATAACGTAAGGAGAAACCCCTATGTGCGATGAACACTACGAGAAGGATGCGGAAAAAAACCGTCTTCGCCTGGGCATGAGCCGTCGAGAGTTCGCGGCGATGACCGCGGCCGCCGGCATGTCGATCTTGTTGCCCCACGCGGCGGAAGCTGCTGTCGACGTCAGGGAAGAGGAAGTCAACATCAAGACCCCCGATGGCACGGCAGACGCCTACTTCGTTCACCCGGCCACCGGCACAGGCGCCGGCGTTCTCGTGTGGCCGGATATTCTCGGTTTGCGCCCAGCGTTCCGCACGATGGGCAAGCGGCTTGCTCAGGAAGGGTATTCCGTGCTCGTCGTGAATCCGTTCTATAGAAGCAGGAAAGCGCCCGTTATTCCCGACGGTACAAATTTCACAACAGGCATGCCTATAGCACGCCCGATGGCGGCCTTATTGAACCCCACAACGCACGTCAGCGACGCGAAAGCATTCCTCGCGTGGCTCGATACGCAGCCTGCGGTCTCGAAGACGCGCAAGATCGGGACTACCGGTTATTGCATGGGTGGTCCGATCGTGATGCGCACTGCCGCAGCGATTCCGGATCGGGTCGGCGCCGGCGCCACCTTCCACGGCGGCACGCTGGCCAGCGCCGCCGACAACAGCCCGCACCTGCTCGTTCCTCAAATGAAAGCTCAGTTCCTTCATTGCGTGGCGCAGAATGACGATGCGCGCGATGCAAACAACAAGGTGCTGTTGAAGAAGGCGTACGACGATGCCCGGTTGCAGGCGGAAATCGAAGTGTACAAAGCCGATCACGGCTGGTGCGCGCTCGACTCCGATCAATACAACAAAGACGAGGCTGAAAGAGCGCACGCGCGTCTCCTCGCTTTGTTTGGTAAAGCGCTCGCTTAGCGGCGCCGTTTCGAATGTCATCTCCACTGGACGCCGGTCCTGGGTTGGACAAGCACGCCGGAGGCGTGCTGAGAATTTAGCCCCGGGTTGAGCGAGCGAAGCGAGCGCAACCCGGGGCTACCGTAACGGGAATGTTGCACCCCGGCAGGGGTGCAGGGATTCCTCGCGAGCTCCACCCTGGCTACTGTCCCTCCTACGCCTCCGGCGTGCGAAGCGTCCAAACTCCTCGCACCCTTTCAGGGTGCGATTGGACACTTTACCCATACCGGTGGTTACGCTCGCTGCGCTCGCTAACCACCGGCTAAATTCCCTGCGCGCCTTCGGCGCGCCCACAATCCCACGCCGAAGGCGTGACAGGAGAAAGCACGCCGGAGGCGTGCTGAGAATTTAGCCCCGGGTTGAGCGAGCGAAGCGAGCGCAACCCGGGGTTACCGTAACGGAGATGTTCGCACCCCGGCAGGGGTGCGGGGAATCCCTGCGCCCCTGCCGGGGTGCGAACGCCCCTCGTGAGTTGAACCCCGGGTGTCGCTCGGCTCCACGCGGGGCTCCCTTCCGCCTCCGGCGTGCACAATGTCTAAACTCCAGGGTCCTGGGTTGGAAGCAACCCAGGACAAGGCCCCTCTTTGTGCCCTGCTCAGCGCCTGGCTGTACAGCCGTCCCCTTCTCAGTCCGGTTCCTGCAGGAAGCCAACGACTTCGTGCACGAAAAGGTCCGGCGCGGTTTCGACTGCCAGGTGTTGCTGGCCGGGAAGGACGACGGTCCGGCAGTGGGGTAGCGTGACCTGCAAGACTTCGATAGCGGCCTTGAAAAAGTTCGGGCTATTGCCGCCGAGGACCAGCAGGGTACGGACATTGAAGCTGTGGAAGCGTTCCGGGTTGAACCGGTACCGCTCGTGAGCCCGCAACTCGCGTGGCAGCGTGGGGGCTGCGGCCAGGCGCCCAGGCCAGGAGGGAGATGCGCGAGCGATGTCCAGCTCATGGGGCGGCATCCGCACGACTTCCCGCATGAACGTGGCCAACAACTTCTCGTACTCCCCGGCAGCCGACAGGGATTCGAGCTGCTCGATCATTCCGGCAGCGTAAGTCGGCGCGCCCTGAACCGGTATCGGCGGCTCGTATAAGACCAGCTTGCGCACCCGTGGGGTAAGCAAGGCCGCCTCCAGACAGCAAATGGCTCCATAGGAGTGCCCCACGAGATAGGCGGGTTCGCCGATCGAGTTGACGACGGCAGCGACGTCTTCGAACTCCCGCTCGATCGCATAGCCGGGCGCATCGCCGCTGTCGCCGCGCCCGCGCCGATCAAGACCATAAACGCGGAAGTGCATCTCGAGCGACGGGAGAACCGGCGTCCACCGGGTGGACGAGCCGCCGGTACCATGCACCAGGACGAGGGGCGGCCCGGCGCCGCTCCGCCGGCATGCGAGAAGCACGCCATCCCTGGATGCGATTTTTTTCACGATCAGTCTTTACTCCCGGCATAGATGGGGGCGCCGACTTGCTGCATCAGGCCCAGGTCATCGCGGTGATTCCAGAGTTCAACCACTTTCCCATCCTGGATGCGGAAGATGTTCACGCCGGAGAATCTGGCGTGCTTGCCGGTGGGCAGGACGCCGCCCCACGGACCGGAGTGCGTTCCTTCAGTCGTCCAGCGCACAACCACCATGTCCTCTTCGGCCACCATCAAGTCGATCGACATTCGCAGGTCGGGAAAAGCGGCGCGGAAGTCCGCCGCGATCCGCTGCTGCCCTTCCGGACCCGGAGGTGGATTGCCAGGGCGCAAATCGTGTCGCACGTAATCCGGCGCGAAGATTTCCTGCATCACGTTGAGGTTGCCCTTATTCCACACCTCCTCGCAAAAGCGGCGAATGAGAGATTTGTTCTGTTCGAGGCTCGTGTTGGTCATGTTGGACGCTCCTGTTGGGATGTTCCGGCGCGCGGACATCAGTTCATGGTCTTTGCCACCCGGAAGCCCAGGTAGTTTCTTCCCCGCTGCGTGGCCGGATAAGGAGCGCCGCGGCGCGCGGAACGCTGCATGTAGGGATTGCTGAGGAAAGTCCCGCTTCTGAACACCCGGTTCGCACAATTGCCTTCGGTGCCGGCGCTGCCATCGGTGGGTGCATGCTTGTAGTCCGCCTCATAACAATCCTGGGTCCACTCGAAGACGTTGCCGTTCATGTCGTAGAGTCCGAACGTATTGGGCGGGAACGAGGCGACCGGCGAGGTCTCATCGACCCACACGTCCCGCCCTTCAGCAAAGCCGCCGAGATCGTGTCCGCGTTTTCCGAAGTTGCCATAGTTGTAATCGAGTTCCTTGCCCCACGGATAGGCGGTGGTTGTGCCGGCGCGAGCAGCGTATTCCCATTCGGCCTCGCTGGGCAGCCGGTAAGCGTCATCGTCATGCGTCTTCCAGTTGAGCCAGCCGACATAGTGCTGGGCGTCATACCAGCTCACGCCGACCACCGGCCGTGTGCCGCGGCCATAGTCGCGATAGTCTTTATTTGGAGTGCCGTCGTTGTTGAGCTTCAGGGCCTCGTCGATGGCCGCGCCGTCGCACCAGCGATCCCTGACGCAAGCTTCCCATTGATTCCAGGTGACCGGCGTGGTGCTCAACGCGAAAGGCCTGGCAATGGTGACATGGTGCTGCGGTTCGTTTTCACGGCGCTCCGGCTCATCAGCCGGCGAGCCCATCATGAATTCGCCGGCCGGCAGGACGATCATTTGTGGACAGTTTCGACACTCTGTGAAGGACTGGCCCGGCGCCGTCTGGGCCAGAAGGCCTGGACTCACGCCCAGAACCAGCACAACCAGGACAGAACGTACTCTTGTTTTGCTCATTCTCATCCCCTCTCTGCACAACCGCCGCCCGTATCGCCTTGATCTCGCCATGCATTCTAACAGCGCGAGAACCGGCGCGGAATCTCGGCGATACCATGGGACTTCGATCCGCCTCCGGCTCAGGACTTGTAAATGTACGATGCCGTGAAGAATAGAAAGTCGGCGGTGACATGGGCGGCGATGGCGGCTTCCACACCTTTAGTGATGTAGATTCCTCCGAGAACGAGCCCGCCCAGGAAGGCCGCCTGAAAACTTAAGGGACTCCGGTGAGCGAAGGCAAAGATCAGCGATGACGCGGTCAGCGCCACGGAGAACGGAACCGAGGAGACGGGGGCGCTCCCGCCGCCGAGCCTGCGGAGGTTGAGGTACTTGACCGTGTAGAGGATGCACGAGAGAAAAAACAGCCGGTAAATCACCTCTTCGGTAAATCCGATCTCCAGGGAGAGCAGGAGCGAATCGTAGACGCTGTGCAACTCCCGGATGCGCGGCAGCACATACGGGCTGTAGCGGTATCCGAAGAAGAAGTAGTAGTTGATCGCGCCAAGGATTATTCCCGGAACCAGACCGAACAGGATCACGTCGCGAATGACAGGGAGGGGCGATTCGGAGGAAACGATATGCGATCCGCGAATCCGGCTGGACTCGGCCATGAACAGGCCCAGCCCTCCAAACACCAGGGTCACGACAAACCGTTCGAAAACTTTCCAGGGACCGGGAGTCGACAGTGCAACGGCTGCCGTGCAGATGACGGCCAGGAGGATGGTGACGATACCGCTTTTACGGATTCTCATGAGACGTTTGCTCTTGGGCCCAGGGTTAAAGATTTAAAGATTAGTTCAGTGTGCCGATCCGACAAGGCCTGTAAATAGTCGCCAGCCCCAGTTTACGGCCTGAGACTGTCCGTCGAGCGGTACATTGTACTGTTGGCGTTGATCGCCGGCTTGAGAATGGCTACCGCTGAGCCGCGCAGCTTTTGAGCGTTGCAGGGCAGGTAGACAAGTCAGGCGGTTTTTCGCCATCGGCTATTCGCAGAGTTGCCGGTGCGGCGGGGTGGCGATTGACAGCAGAAAGGGCCCATGCGTACCATGCGGCCTGATTCAGGCTCTATCAAGGAGAAGAAACCGTGCGGTCAAAACAGCAAGTCGCAATCGTCGGGGTACTGTTCGCCCTGATTCCATCGCTCTATGGACAAGCGCCAGAGTCCGTAAAACTGTATCGGCTGCTGGCTACGAACAAGACGTCAACCATGGAAAAGGAGTTGAACGAGGCCGCGGACGCCGGATATCGGTTTGAGAAGGCGATGGGCGGATCCAGCGCGTTTGGCGGTTCGGAAGTCGTTGCCATCATGTCGAGGGATAAGGACGGCGACGGCCGGGCGGGATTTGCGTACAAGCTCCTGGCGACGAACAAAACCTCGACCATGCAGAAGGAACTCCAGGCCGCAGGCGACGAGGGATTCGAGTATCGCGACCAGACCGTCTTCAATACGGCATTTGGCGGAGACGAAATCGTGGTCATCCTGGAAAGAAAGCGGGACAGCAGGGTGCACTATGAGTACAAGCTCCTGGCCACCAACAAAACCTCGACGATGGAGAAGGAACTCCAGGAAGCCGCTTCGACGGGTTTTCAGTTCGTGGGTGTCACCGTCTCGAAAACGGCGTTCGGAGGCAGGGAAGTCGTCACGATCCTGCGCCGGCGGATTCCAGATTAGTTCTGCCGTTGTTTCCAGTTCTGAAGGGTGCGGCCTCATTCTTCGATGCCCAGCCAGTGGCGGTCGAGCGTATTGGAAATGGAGTTCATCTGCCGTTCGTTCACTCCGGTTTCGTTGGCGAGCCATGCGGTAGCGAGCCCGAGCCCTGGATACAGTCTGGCGTTGCTGCGGAATCCTGGTCCTCCACCGGCTTTTTCGAGCAACGTGTGCGCACCAAGGGTCCCGACTTTCCAACCGAGCGTCATGCCTGCCGGCTTTCCGTTATTGGTCTGCTGCATCGTCAGGAAGGCTTCGCGGACGTTTTGGGAAAAAAGCCGCGGCTCAGGGCGCAGACAATCCTGAAGAAACCCGCCAAGCCCCCTGGCTGTGCAGATCAAACCTCCATAAGCCGGCCCGTTCATATACACCGGAACCAGGCTTACGCGATTGCCATCCGCCGGACCGAGCATTCGGCGGTCCACCATGAGGCGCAGGATCAAACCCTCGAGCGAAAACCTCTTCTGGTAACCCGTGGCATGGCGGCCCGGATCCAGTCGAAAGCCGGCCCCGTGGGGAGGAATCTCCAGGGGATCGAAAATATTCAGGCGAACGTGATCTTCAAATTTCCGGGACGACACGGATTCGACGATCCTGCCCAAAATCCAGTAGCTGATGTTTGAATACCCGTATCTTTCGCCCGGCACGAATGCCAGCCGTCCATGGCGCTTCAATACTTCGTTGAACGCGAGCGTTTCATTGAAACTGTGGTGATCTGCAGCTTTATGAATCCATTTCAGCGGCATGGGATTCGGGATTCCCGACGTCTGGCTGAGCAGATTTCGAATGGAAACACGCTCTCCATAAGGATGGTTGAGATAGCGGCTTGCAGAATCGTCCAGGTTCAATCTGCGGGCTTCCCAAAGCTGAAGGATGGCCGCGGCCGTAACGACCTTGGTTGTCGAACTGGCCATGAATGTCGTGTCCGGAGCCACGGCGGTACCATTTCGGATATCGGATAAACCCGCCTCCAGATGGAGCCGAATCCCTTGATGATCCACGGCTGCGTATTGAATTCCCGGGCACGCGTCTTCCCTTACCAGCCGACTCAGGCTCTGCTCGATACGGGTTTCAACGTTACTCGCGCGCGACGTCACACGCCTCGGCGACGCCGCGCGGTGCGGGTTTCCTTCATATTCCTGTCCGGCGATGAATCGGCAGTCTCGGCATCACGCTCCGATTGCTCCAGGTTCGACTCCCGCCGGCCGACGATTAGACGTGCGCCACGTCCAAAAGTGACGTAAGACCACGCCCACTGAAGCAGCACCAGAAGGCGATTCCTGAATCCGCTCAAATAGTAAATGTGAACTGTAAGCCAGGCGACCCATGCCACCCAGCCCGACAGCCGCGTGGCACCCATCTCGAGAACGGCGCGGCTCCTGCCGATCGTTGCCATTTGGCCTTTATCGACAAAATGAAATGGCCGCCGGGGACGGCCTTTCAGTTCATCGAGAATCAGATGAGCAACATACCTTCCCTGTTGCATCGCAACAGGCGCCGTGCCGGGCAGCGGTTTGCCGGTCTGGTGCGTGTAGCGGCACTGATCGCCGACCACGAACACATTCGGATGCCCGTTCACGCTGAGGTCCGGTTCGACAACCACGCGGCCTTGCGGGTCTGTCTCCAGTCCAGCCATCTTCCCCAGAGGAGAAGCTTTCACGCCGGCGGCCCACAGCACGGTGGCAGCTTGAATGAGCTCGGCGCCGATTTGCACTCCACTCTCATCGATCGACGTCACTCGCCGGTTCGGCCACACTTGAACTCCCAGTCTCTCAAGATCGAGAGTGGCACGAGCCCCCTGTGAGTCGCTGAACGACGGCAAGATTCGCGCCCCTGCCTCGATCAGGATCACCCGTGCCGACTTCGCATTGATAGAGCGGAAATCCTTCGCCAGCGTGAAGCGGCTCATCTCGCCGATCGCGCCGGCGAGTTCCACTCCGGTAGGGCCGCCGCCGACAACAACGAAGGTGAGAAGTCTGTTGCGCTCGTCCACGTTTGCAACGCGTTCGGCTTGTTCGAAGGCCGTAAGCACCCGGCGGCGAATCTCCGTCGCATCTTCGAGTGTCTTCAGACCGGGCGCGTATTTCTCCCACTCCTCGTGTCCGAAATAGGAGTGCGACGAGCCGCACGACATCACAATGTAATCGAACGGAAACTCGCCGATATCCGTGATCGCCGTGTTTCGGCCGAGATCCACCGACTCGACCGTCCCCAGCAAAACTCGAATGTTCGAATACGTCGACAGGAGGCTTCGAATAGGCGCGGCGATGTCCGCGGGGCTCAGCCCCGCCATTGCCACCTGATACAGGAGCGGTTGGAAGAGATGATGATTGCGGCGGTCGATCAGGGTCACGTCCACGTCCGGGGCACCGCCAAAGACCTTTGCGGCATTAAGTCCCGCGAACCCGCCCCCGACAATCAGAACGCGAGTCATGCGGGTTTTCTGCGGGACCGCGCAGCCCGCGAGATCTTTTCGCCGATCAAGGCGATCTTGTGGTCCCGCAGCCGCTTTTCGTTGAGCCAGTAGGGGCTGGTGATTTCCTTGAAGGCGTGGATGGCCGCCTGAATGCCCTCGGCCCAGGCCACGGCGATCAGCTTGATGTCGCCGTGCACGTCGCCGACGGCGAAGATGCCCTCGCCGGCTCGTTTCGAAATAGGGGTCGATCGCGATGCTGCCGTCTTCGTTGAGCCGCACGCCAAGGCGTTCGAACGTTTCTTTCGCCGAGAGGAAGCCGATCTGCACGATGACGTGATCGGCACTGCGACCTGCTCGCCGTGATGACAGCGTCAGGAGGATCCGTTCGCCGGCGAACCCGGCCTGGCGCGATCTCGGTGCGACGTGCGAATCACGCCGCCCGCTTCGCGAATGCGCGCCAGCGTGTCGGCCTTGCCGATCGGGCTCGGCTTCACGAACGATCAGATCGACTGCGCCGTGCGCTCCAGGACCATGACGCGCGGCGTCCAGGGCGGAATCTCCGCCGCCGACCACCGCGACCGCTCGCCCTTCGTAGTCGCCGATCCTGGGAATCTTGTAGTAAACATTCTTGCGAGTGCGAGTCGATCCAGCACCGGCAGCTTCGCGGGTAGTGCAAGCAGCCCGCAGGCGACGATCACCTTGCGGCAGAGATAAGCGTCGCTGGCTGGTGACGACGCGCTTGAGCGGGTCCTCTTCCTCGATTTCCGCGCGTGTCCTCGATCGTCACCAGTTCCTCGTTGAAGCGGAACTGCACGCAGGGCATTGACCGCCTGGCGGTACGTGCGCTCGGAGAGTTCGTCGCCGGTGATGCCGTCGGGGAAACCGGGAATGTCGACGATCTGTTTGTCGGCGTAGAGGAACTGCGGCTGGCCGCCGGGCTGGTCTTTGGCTTCGATGATCAGCGTGGTCAATCCGCGATGCGCCGTGGTCAGGCTCGCCGCCAGCCCGGCCGGACCGGCGCCGATGATGACGACGTCCCAGTAAGGCAGGTTTGCAAAATCCAGCGTGGGCTCCAGAGGTTTCACGTTAAAGTCGGCCATGGAGTTGTCTCCCTTGGTTCAGTTCACAATTCGGCACGGGGAGAGCCGCACTCTTACCACTCTGTTCGGACAGGGTAGCGGGAGATTGCGGGATCAGAAGTCAGCAGTGTCATCCCGTGCACAATAGCCTGGGCGATCAGCACTCGATCGAAGGGATCGCGATGAAGATGGGGAAGACGGACCACATGAAGGACAGATTCTTCACTCAGTGGGAGAGTGTCTGCTCCCAGGTGTCCTCGATGGGTCGGGATGAAATGAACAGGTTCGTTTGACAGTTTCAGCTTGCCCAGAGAGTACTTGATCGCGATCTCCCATGAAGAAACGATGCTGAGGTACCGTTCGTTTTCCGGATCGAGAAGCAGATTCGCCGCCCGAGCCGAGAGTCTTTTCGGCTCAAGGACCGCCTGAAGGAATGTAGCCGTGTCCAGCAGCAGGCGCATTTAGCGCGCCTTCTTTCGCACTGGAGCGAACGCTCGAAGGGGATCCTTCCCGTGTCCATCCTCCCACAATCGCAGTTCCCCTTCCGACATGGGTTCATAAAACGACGTCAGAATCTTGCCCTGGCCCGCCGCCGAACCCAGTACCGGCGTTCGCCTGGTCCTGGATTCGATCCGGCGGATCTCCGCCACAGGGATGTTCCGCTTGCAAACGACGACCGTTTCTCCAGCTTCCACCCTGTCGATGTACTTCGAGAACTGGGTTTTGATCTCATGAATGTTGAGCTTGATCATGCCCATAGAGTGGCCTATGAAGTGGACCAAGTCAAGGAAGGCTTCGGCGGCGGCGCAGGCAGAGCCCGACTGGACGGGAGTACCGTGATGACCTACGGCCATTATGGCAGGATAGGACGAAACAGCGGGAGAGGCGGCAGGCAAGAACTTCGGCTTCATCAAGGGCCTCGCTCATTATTGAAAGCAAAAAGCCGAACGTACGCGCCGAGGTTCCAGAACGAACCCCGGCGCGCCGGCTGTTATGCGGCAGTCGCCGCAATCTGAATCCTCTTGGGTCTCGCCGCCTCGGCTTTCGGCAACGTAATGCTCAGAACTCCCGCTTTGAAAGTGGCGTTGATCTTATCCGGATCGACGGAAGTGGAAAGAGTGAACGTTCGCGCGAAGGGTCCATAGGAGCGTTCCACGCGATGGAAGTTCTCCCTATTCTGTTTCTCATCGAACTGCCGCTCACCCCGAATCGACAGGACATTGTTTTCCACGCGAACATCGACCGCCTTCGGATCCACCCCTGGAAGGTCAACATGGACGACAAGTTCGTTTTCGGATTCGTAAATGTCCGCTGCGGGTATCCAGCTCGTGGTGCCATTGGATTCGCCTGGCCAACCCTGCAGCGCGGTATCAAACAAACGGTTCATTTGATTCTGCAGCAAGCTCACTTCACCAAAGGGATTCCAACGAACGAGATTCATGGTCTTTCCTCCTTATATTAAATAATTTTTAGACTACCTATAACCACTATTTAAAACTCTCTAAAGACTATGTCAAGCATTTTTATAGACTCTAAAATGATAAAGAAGTTTGATAAAAATCTTTAATCATGTCTTTTGATGGTATCTTTACGACTATGACGAACAAGGAAGAGATTTTCGATTTGATAAGGACTCACCCGGAGGGTTTGGATGACGATGACATCGCGGAGATGACCGGGATTCAACCGCGGCAGCAGGTGCAACAACTCTGCAATCAGTTGGCGGATTCAAAACGAATTCGCAGGCACTCTGTGGGGAAGGCCGGGAAGCGGCGGAAGATCCACAATTTTCCGATGCTGGAGGCGCCCGAAGAGGGAGTTCCCTCCTCCACTGGTTCGCAATCGGAGACTTGGCGGCGGCGGCTAGCGGCATTGGTTGCGGCGACGGGTCGTACGGAAACGGATTTATTGGAAGAGTCCGTTCACCTGCTGGCGATGAAAGTCCTGCGCCAGGACAGCGCCGGACTTGGACCGGACAAGGGTGAAGCGGCGAGGGCGCCGAATTCCGTTTAGGAACAGTGAGGAATACCGCTCTGCGGATTTCCTCATGTCCTGCTGATATTGTCGCCGCGCAAGGCATTCCAGCCCGCCCCCGGGCTGGTGATGCGCTGTCCCCTTGATGCGGGGCTGCCGCCAGTAGCCAGGCCTTTAATCGAACTCTGCCTCTTATTTGCCGCGATGAAGTACGAGAGAGGTACCTGCGGGTTCGCCCGTCGCGGTAAGTCGCGTCAACGTCACGGTGTTCGCGTCCGTCAGCTCACCTTTCCATGGAATCGGAGGAGGCGCGGAATTATTCCCGAAGCCACCGCCGCCTCTGTTGCCTCCTCCAAAGGAGGCTACAACCTCGACCGACTGGAAGGTGAACGTATTGTCCTTCAACACGCCTTCCACGATGTCGTACTCCTTATCCGTGTTGAGCTGACTAATGGTGCCGCTGACCTTGTTCTTCTTGGTGTCCACTTTGAACTTGATCCTGGTTCCTTCCGCAAGACCGTTCACCGATTGTTTCGCCTTGATGGCAGCTTCTACTGCGGGCACGCCATCCGTCACCCATGTGCCTTCAAGCGCGGACTTTTGTGCGACGGCGAGAACCGCACTTAAACCGGACAGTGCTACCAATAAAGCCATTCTTCTCTTCATTGATATTGATGCTCCTCGATATTTGAAATTCCAGAATCAACGCGCCCTATCGCTGCGAAGTCCCGGTATTGTAGTTGAAACGCGCGCCCGATGCACGCCTTGCGCAACCGACAGGCCATTAAGGCGGGCGGGTCGCAAGAATCTTCCGTGCAAGCCCGTTCGGCGAGTTTTGCTGGGTCATCGGTGAATTGTCCTTTTCATCGTCGAAGGGTTGGGAGTATAAACGGCCTCGTTGGAATCGTCGGAAGATCCGTTTCGCGCAAGAAGCCCACAACTTCTGGGGCAACGTCAAGAGGGCCGCAACATTGCAATCCGGAGAAGAGCCCGGTTCATGAAGTCCATTCAACTCTCCAGGATTATCGCCGTCGGCCTTGTCTCCTTGCTGCAGATTTCGAACGTACTGGCTCAGAAGAGCACAAACCGATTTGAGGAACTGGCCGGTATTCTTATGCCGGACGATCGCATCACCGTGGTCCTGACCAGCGGTGAACGCCTCAAGGGACGCACCGTCGAGGTCACTGCAGCGTCTGTTGTCATCTCTACCGGAAAGTCTCAACAGCCCCGAACGATACCGTCGCTCGATATTGCTCGGATTTCGGTTCCCGATCCGGTCCGCAACGGTATCAAGATTGGCGCCGGCATTGGAGCTGGAGCGGGCCTGGTGGGCGGACTTCTGCTGAACACTCTTTGTTCCAATGAGACTGGAGCGTGTCCCGGCGCAGTCGTTGCGCTGACCGCTGCCGGGCTCGTAGGTGGTGCCGCGGCGGGTTGGGGCCTGGACAGCGCACACGGAAGCCGCACGGTATACGACAGATCCACCGTTCCTATCGAACGTGAACAAGCGACGGTGTTTTTCGCGAGCGTGAACTACTCGCGTATTTCGAATCTTGTGTTTCCCGCTTCAACCTTCCGGGCTCCGTCGCAGGTCAGCCTTTCGGCGGGCGTCGGCAGGCACTGGTCTTCCGGTTTTGGAATCGAGGGAGAGGTTCAACGCACAATCCAAAGCGCAGTCCGGCAAAACCCCTGCATCAAGGCATCATTCGGTTCGCTGATTGGCAACTGCATCGGAACCGGCCTGGAAGGCCTGGAATCCCAGCTGGCTGGAACCGGGAGAGTGGTCTATTCCCTGAGCTCGGTGCGCTTCCAGCCTTTTGTCAGCGTTGGATTCTCCCTTCTACAACGCGTCGAACCTTTTGCTTACGCGGATACTGCTGGGGTCCTGAAAGTGGTGCAGGCGCGTGCTCGATTCAATGAAACCGCGGTACCGGTGGGCGGTGGCTTTCGTGTGGAGCTGACACCCTCGATCGCGATTCGTCCAGCGGTGACCTATTACATTGGGGCGCATCAAACCAGCGCTTCGGTTGGAATTGTGTATCGGCGCAATTAATTATCAATCCGGGGGTTCGGGCGTATTTCCTGTCCGTGCCAGAACTCCTGGCAAGGAATGAGGCAGAAGATTTTGTTATGCGAGAATTGAAGTCCTGCCTGCGCGGCGCGGGCTCTCAGCAGGGAAATGAATTCAGAAGACCTTTCATCGCATTGGGATATAGGATACGTCCACTATGAATAGACGCCTGGGAATCCTCCTCTGCCTCCTAACGTGCACCCTTGCATCAGCGCCCCGGACGGATGCACAGGATTACTCTCGAAGCTTGCCGCCCTACCGGATCACTTCGAATGCGACGTACGTGAAGAACGGTTCGTGGGAAGGAAAGCTCGATGTCTACTCGAGGATTAATCCACCTGGCCCGGAACCCACTGTGTTCTGGATCCACGGGGGCAGTCCGGCAGTCGGGTCGAAGGACAGCCAGCTCACCAGCTTCCTGCCGTACCTGGAACTCGGCTGGAATGTGATCAACATCGAGCCCAGGCAGTTGGGCGTAACCATGGCTCCCGCTACCCTGCAGAACACCCTCTGCGCCGTGCGCTGGGCTATGAAGAACGCCGGCCGCTACAACATCGATGTCAACAAGATGGTGCTTTCCGGGGCCTCGTCAGGCTCATGGTTTGCGGTTGCGGCAGGTTTGGGAGTGCGGCCGAGCGGCTGGAGCGACGCGTGTCCGGGCAATGAGGAGCCGAAAGTCTCCGCCGTCGTGAACTGGTATGGGAACTGGGACCTTGCCGATATCCTGCAAGGCCCAAACACCAAGGATTACGCTGCGGATTGGGTGCGTGGTTTACCGGATCCCCTCGAAGTGGCCCGCTTACTGTCTCCGCTTCCGCTTCGTCCTGGCGTGCCGCCCGTGATCTCTATCCATGGAGATGCCGATCCGACAGTTCCCTACTCCCAGTCGGTCCGACTTCATGAGGCCCTGCGAAAAGCCGGCGTTCCCGAAAAGCTGGTGACCATACCTGGAGGGAAACACGGCGGCTTCCCTCGTGAGGAAAACGAACGTGCGTACAAAGAAGTGGAAGCGTTTCTAAAGGCCAACGGATTGACCGCCCGGTAGAGCTCGATTTACCTCGTTATGCCGGGCGTAACGAGAATCTTGTTCTCGCAAGGCATAACGGGCCAGGCGCCCAAAGAGGCGCCCTGGAGTTTAGACATTTTGCACGCCGGAGGCGTGAAAGGAAGATTGCCCCGGGTGGAGCGCAGCGACACCCGGGGTTCATCTCACGAGCGGCTTGCACCCCGGCAGGGGTGCGAGGAATCCCTGCACCCCTGCCGGGGTGCAACATTCCCGTTACGGTAACCCCGGGTTGCGCTCGCTTCGCTCGCTTAACCCGGGGCTAAATTCTCAGCACGCCTCCGGCGTGCTCAGACTCACGTTTCAACGTCGCCATCGCCTTGCGGACGAACCTGCAAACCGGAGACGTAACCTCGTGTCTCCGCGCCCGCTCAGACTCAAGAATGTCTAAACTCCAGGCACGCCGGAGGCGTGAAAGGAAGGTAGCCCCGGATGGAGCGCAGCGACACCCGGGGTTCATCTCACGAGCGGCTTGCACCCCGGCGGGGCAATGTCATTCGCTTTGATTCGGGCGAAATCATTTCCTAGTGTCGCGCGAGCGTGAGGCACTGATCTGGGGTGATTATCGGCGGTGCAGGGGGGGTTGGAACTTTTCGGCTTGACCTTTCGGTGTGTCTTTGGCAATGTACACTCGGCTAAGATCCGTCGAGACCTTGCAGAGGACGACTTTTAGCGGGCGCAGTTTCATCAAGACGCTCATTCATGCGTCGAAATGCGATCCGAGATGCACTGGCGTCCCTGAAAGGAAGAAGAAAAGGGCTCAAAAACACAAAATAGGGCCAAAAAGATGCTCGACCGTTCGTGCGAATACGCCAGCCAAATCCTTAAACGAACGCGGCCATTTCCTTAAGCGAATGACATTGCCCTGCCGGGGTGCGAGGAATCCCTGCACCCCTGCCGGGGTGCAACATTCCCGGTACGGTAACCCCGGGTTGCGCTCGCTTCGCTCGCTTAACCCGGGGCTAAATTCTCAGCACGCCTCCGGCGTGCTCAGACTCACATTTCAACATCGCCATCGCCTTGCGGACGAACCTGAAAACCGGAGACGTAACCTCGTGTCTCCGCGCCCGCTCAGACTCAAGAATGTCTAAACTCCAGGCACGCCGGAGGCGTGAAAGGAAGGGAGCCCCGGGTGGAGCGCAGCGACACCCGGGGTTCATCTCACGAGCGGCTTGCACCCCGGCCGGGGTGCAACATTCCCGTTACGGTAACCCCGGGTTGCGCTCGCTTCGCTCGCTTAACCCGGGGCTAAATTCTGAGCACGCCTCCGGCGTGCTCAGACTCACGTTTCAACGTCGCCATCGGGCAAAAGTTCGAAAAGATCTTCGCAGCATTTTGACTCCGGATCAGCAACAGCTTCTCGACCGCCGGGGCAAGGGCAGCGGAAGCCGCGTATACCGCGGCCATAAATCCTCGTCCGGCAACGCCCTACTTCGTGCGAACGGACAATTCCATGGCGTCGCCGATGGGCAGCATCACGGAGACGTAGCCGTTGGCAGGATCCCGCACGTACGCGAGATAGTCGCGGAGCACATCGGGGAAAAGATCGAGATCGTCGGCCACGACGAACGAGCCTGGGAGCAGGGAGGGCTCGATCATCCGGAGAAACGGCAGGTAGATCTCTTTCCAGCCATCGAGGAATGCGACCGAAACGCCGCCATGGAGATCCTTCAGTGTTTCCAGGGCGTCTCCCACCCGGAGTTCAACCCCATCGGCAAGGCCTGCCGCGGAGATGTACTCGCGCGCCCGCGCTGCTTTCCCAGTGTGCATTTCCGTCGTAATCACGCGACTCTCACCACGGTCGCGCGCGGCAGCAGCGAGGTAGATCGTCGAGATGCCGAACGAGGTGCCGAATTCCACGAACGTGCCGGAAGCGGCGCCGCGGGCCAGGGTATAGAGCAACCGGCCGGCGTCGGCGGATACGGGAATGAACGCATCTCCGAGAAGCGCCGCCCGCTCCGCGCCGTGCTTGCCTCTGGCCCTGGCGAGCAGAGGCGGATCGTTGCGGTCGGCTGTGGCGTGCATGTCGGCCAGGACGTTGCGGACGCGGGGGTCATCAAGGGTTGTTGGCATCACCGAATCATACATCCATCCCGCAGGTATCTTTCAGGTCATTGGAAGGCTTCCCGATCCGTACCTGGACGCCGGAGGTTGCAGGTGAAGATTGCCGAAAACTGGCCATCCTTCGATGCCGTTCGCTGCTTCAGATTATCTGGCCGCCTTGGACTCCGATTCCGGCTCGTAAATCTCCGTGATGCCGGTAAACAAAGCCTTACCGCTGCCGTCCTTGATATTGGTGGCAATGGCGATATCCGGATAGTTGCGGGCTGGAGAGCCGGTGACTTTGACATGGTCGCCGGGTTTCAGCGAGTCTCGGGTCCATCCCCGGCGCATCAGGGTATTGGGACTCGGCAGTTCGAAGTGCCAGTTCACCTTTTCGCCTTTATCGCTGGTGACATCCACATAGACCCACGCGTGCGGGCTCTTCCATTCCACTTTGCTGACCGTGCCTTCAACTTCCACTTTTTTCCGCGAATCGTACTCCGATTGCGAATGATGAGCCCAGGCCACAGGAGCCAGCGCAAGGCAAAGGGCGGCAATAGCTGAAAGGGCCGGCAGAGGAGACATCGAATTCTTCATTGTGCGGGTTGTCCGGTTGGTCGTTTTCATTTCTTGTAGAGTTTGACGTCCTGTTCGTTATCCATGCAAATTTCTCCGAGCATCTGGGTGTCCACCTGCACGGCCATTTCGATGGTGACCGACCAGGGCATGGTGTAGGCCTTGGGATCATTCACGGCGATTTCGATCTCCATGAGACCGAAATTGATGCGCTTCAACCGCTCGGTGATGCGGGCCGACTCCGTCACCGGACTGCCCTGAATATCGAGCCACATGTCGTCACGGATGCCGTTGGTTTCGATGACCAGGGTATCGCCTTCCCAGTGTCCGGTGGAGTAGCCGTTCCATGTCGGATTCGGATTCTCAGGCAGCGGCCTCCCGTCGAGATAGATTTCGCGGTATGCCTCGTTGAATTCATGCAGAACCACCATCTCGCCTGGCGTCTGCAGGATCCTCATGTACTGCGGCAGCGTCCAGGCGCGCGGGAAGTTCGGTGGCATGCAGTACGTGTGCGGATCTTCCCTGCCGCCGTTGGCGCGCCGGATCTTCATCTGCTCCCTGGACCACTCGGTATAAGGCAGGCCGCCCGGCAATTTGATTCCCAGATTGATCTGTTCGCGCGCCATACGCTCTTCCTGGATGCAATCCCCCGTCCGGCAAAGGTCTCTGGAGGGCACATTGGCGAACCACATGCCCGAAAAATCCGGCTTGCCGTCGGGTGTGCGTGGGGCCGCCGCTTTCAGGTCCGGAGCGCCGCTGGCCAGGCGCGGAATCCCCGGAGTGGGGTAGTTCAGCCACTGGCACAGTCCTGTACTCGGCGTGACCAACACGAGCAGCAACAACAGCCACAACATCGGCGGCGGCCACAGCGCTCTCCGTTGGGTGTGGCTGTTGAATGGCGATGGGAGCTGGGTTGTCAGCATTGGTTCTTACCCTGTTGTGATGTCGGACCCGAATTCAGAATTCGCATTCCAACTATTGGACACCGCGGACCGCCGCTTTCTGAACGACTCAGCGGACGCTCTGGATCTCCTCGGAAATCGACTGTTCATAGGTGCTCCAACCCGACGGAATGCCAAAAGGCGCCTGGTGGAACACGGCCTCTATGCGCCGGATTTTCCCCTTCTCGATCTTGAACAGCTCGGCGAGTTGCCAGGTCCAGTTGATCCGATAATGATCAAAGAACGCAAACGAAAAGACGACGCCGCGCTCGCGGTCGACAGCGACAAATCGCCGGTCGCGAATGCGGTCCACGATGTTATCCAGGGAATGGCCCGTGAACTGCCCGAGACAGTCGTTGGTCGTTGTCGTCCCGTTTTCAAAGCGAACGCACCCTTCGGTGAAGGGGTAGTAGCCGTTGCCATCATGTCGCGCGAGCGCGGTGAAGTAGTAGTTCGCCTGCGTGACGAGTTCTTCGCGCGAGGCACGCTCGTTTTCCGGAATAACCTGGGAGAAGATGGGGTTCGGTTCCTTCATCGCGGCGACGCGATCGCCCGTGCTGAGAGCAGCAACGCCGCCAGCTCCGGCGCCACGAGCGCCACCACCTCCGCCCAGTTGAACCGCAGGACGAATCGCGAGCTGCTCGACCTCGGTGATCTTTCCATCCACGATCTTCAGCCGGATGGCAACAGCGACGTTGTTCCCCTGGTCGTTATTGACGCCGTGGTTCCCCATGTTCTCTTTGACGCTGCCGATCATTGCGACCTGCTGCGTTTCGATATCGGGGACGTAGAAGCGATACCCGCCGAGACCCGACATGCCGTACCACAGCCCCTCGTCGCCGAGCGGAAGCCGGATCCCGTTCTCGGTGAAGCGGACGTTGCGCGCGAACAGGTCGTCGCTGACGTTCCGGTCCAGCATCGCTTGAAGATACCGGTCCATGTAGCCCTGAAGGCACGCACGGTCGCAGGCCGGCTTCCTGCCTGGAGTTTGTGCGAATGACGCCGTCGACAGCATGGCCATGAAAGCAACGCCATAGAATCCAAGCCGCATTTTCATTCTCCTTGTTTGGACAGACCTGAACACGCAGTATGGCGCACACCGCGGCGCCCCTTCGGGAGCTTGCTGGCGGTCCAAGTCGGTTTCCTGCGCTTCATTTTCAGGGCTTCACAGCGCCGCCGCCCCGTCGATACAGCACATAGTTGAAGCGGCCGCTCAGCCAGCTTTCGCCCTTCGCGTCGTCGCGATGACTCTCGATGTGTTCATCGAGCACGTGCGCGTAGTTTCCGCCAAGTCGCACCACTTCCTGTTCCAGACGGTCTCGCGTATGCGCCATGAGCGCGTCGTAGCAATCCTGCCAGAGTTCCCCATAACGCACGATTTGTCCGGGGATGCGGTGGCTGGAAGCCTCCACGACGTGCTCCTGCATCACTTCACCGTCGAGAGGAGGCAGTTCCTGGTGCCAATAGACGACCTTAGGCCCGGTATTTGCAGAGGAGCTCATGGCGGCATTCTACGATGGCGGGTGCACGGCGGTGAATGGGAAAGGCAGGGATCAGGCGAAAACGAAACCGGAGACGGGTTTGAAATCCATTCACGCCGGACGACGGCCGTCATCAGACACGGGTGTTTCGTGGCGGCGCGTGAAGACCAGCATTCGTCCCTCGGGCCGTTGCCTGCGGAAGCCCAGCAGGTGAAAGACTTGAACGATGGCCCAGCGGGCAATCCGTGGATCGACGATCAGCGTCTCCTTGCCGCGGCGCGTCACGCCGGGCAGGAACCGCACCAGTTCATCGGCGCGGAGGGCCCTCAACCAGGCAGAGACGGCCAGCCAGAAGGGGCGGATCCGGCCGACCAGAAAGAAGCCGTCGTCCCCCTGCGTCTGGTAGAGGGGCATCAGGATGAAGCCGGTCGCGACAGCGCGGATTTCGCCGTGAACGTCTCTGGCGAGCAGGTCGCCTCGCCGCACCGTATCGAGATTCCTGAAGCCCGGTTCCATTCTGAAGGCTTCGCCGGCACGGATCTCGTGGCGGTAGCGTATCTCGACAATGCGGGGAAGAGGGCGGGACCGCGGGTCCGCAAGCCGCGGCGTTTCTCTTCCCGGGATATTGCGCGCATCGATGCATCCGACCGCCGCAAGAGTTTGCCAGATTCCGGCTTCATGCATGTCGATCGTGGCGGGGGCATCGTTCTGTCCGCCTTCGAATCCGACAGCCGCATAGCCCAATTCGTTGATGTAATTGAGAAGCGTTCCTCGAAGATGCTCCTCCAGTCCCAGAACCATCGGACAGGGCAACAGGGACGCAAGCCGCCGGTTGTGCAGCGTGTCGGCAAAAACCGAGAATGCGGAACCGGCGGCCGATGTCGAGTGCAGATCGAGAAAATAGACGTCCGCGTTTGCGGGGTGCAGTGCTTTCCGGATTTCCGCCAGCAACTCCTGCTGCTGCCGTTCTTCGTGCGTGCGCGGCCTCATTGTTTTCGCGTGTCGATCGATGCGTTCCGGCAGCCAGATGCGGTTCAGATCCTCGTCCACGTAACGCTTGCCGGCGCAAAGAGCTGGAATATTGCCCGACAGGGCCAGGTACTGTCCCCTGAATCGCGGGGCCTGCCTTTGCAACGCGGCAAGCACCCGGCGGCTGGCGGCGACCCCGGCCGGTTCGTTGCCGTGGAGCCCGGCGATGGTAATGACCAGCGGGCCGTCTTCTGTGCCCCCGAACCGGCCCAGGACCCGCTCCAGCTCCTGAGTACTCACGTCATCCCATCAGATCGGAGGCAAGATTGAGGATGTCGTGCTCGGTGACGATGCCGGTCAAGCGGTTGTCCTTCACCACCAGCAGGCAGTCCGCCTTGCGGCTCACCATCAGGGCTATCGCCTCTCGCGCGGGAAGTTCAGGCGGGGCCGTCAAGGGACTGGGGTTCATGACCGCTTTCACCGTCGTCTTGTCTTCCATCTCGTGGTCGCCCCGGTTGAAGTACCGAAGCACTTCGAAGCAGGAGACAAGGCCCAGGAGATTGCCGGTCTCGTCTTCCACCGGCACATGCCGGACATTCTTCCAGGCCATGATGTTGGCCACCATGTCGATGGTTTCGTCCGGGTGGATGGTGAACAGATCGGTGGTCATCGCCTCTTCGATTCGGAGCGCTTCGCGTTTCATTGTTTTTCCCTCCGCAGCGATTACTGGAAGCCACTGATGGACGGACTCGTCTCCATCCCACTGCCGCTGTGCGATTCCGGCGGTGATCGCCACCACGGCAGAGTCGCCACGCAACTGGTTCAGATTCTCGAGCGACTGCAGGATCCATTTTGAACCCGTTTGCATGGAGCTGACCCGGGCCTCAATGACACCCAGATACCGGCGGATGTCGGCGTCCCGGATCTTTGCGGCCCGGAGTCCTGCCGTCGCGATGGGCAGCAATTCCTTCAGCAGAAGGTCGCGCGCGCCGACTGCGGCGCCGCCGATCCAGCGGAAGCCGGCAAGCATCCCTTCCCGGGCGGCGGCCAGAAAGTTGGCTCTTGCGTCTTCGAAGTTCATCACGGCGGCGATATCGTCATGAACGGAAGGCATGCCGCGAAGCATTCCGAAGAAGAAAGCGGCGTTGGCCACTTCATCCAATACCGTCGGACCGGCGGGGAGCGCCCGATTTTCGATGCGGAGATGCGGTTTGCCGCCGGTGATGCCATAACAAGCGCGATTCCAGCGATAGACCGTACTGTTATAAACCTGCAGCGCATCCAGCCGGGGAATCTCTCCATTGCGGAGTTTCGCGCGCGAGTCCTCAATCGCGGTGGCGGCGATCAGAGCAGGAAACCGCGCAATGTCTTCCTGAAACAACTCGGTCGCCGAACGCTTCAACCAGCGGTTGCCGAAACTCACTCGGGGCTGCAGCGCGCGCAGCGACGCGCTTGCCTGGCGCGTGTCCACCGCCTGCTGAAACAGCGGGATGCGTGTCTCCGCCCACAGCCTCCGCCCGAAAAGAAGCGGCGAGTTTACCGCGCACGCCAGCAGCGGTCCGGTCACGGCCTGTGCCGTGTTGTACAACTTGACGAATGTTTCGGCGTCTCCCTGATAGTGGGCCTGAAAGCTTGTACAACAGGCTTCGAGCATGATCGAGTCGTGGCGCACTATGAGTTCGTCGGCGCCGTCGAGATGAAATTCGCAGTAGCCGCCTCGCAGGCGCCCAATCGCTTCGTTCAGGGCAGAGTACCGCGGCTTCGCCGTCATGTTCTCCAGGCCGAGATCGGACTTTCTCAATGTCGGGAGGATTCCGGTCAGGACAATCTCGACTCCCAGTCCGCCCGCCACCCGGCGAACCTTGTTCAGTTGATCACGGAGTTCGGCTTCCATTTGAAAGAGGCAGTCGTTGTCGAAGGATAGTGGCTCGAGATTGAGTTCCAGGTTGAACTTGCCCAGTTCGGTGGTGAAGCTTCCGTCCCCAAGCTCCTGCAGAATCTGCTCTCCCGAAGGCGATGCGGTCCAGGCGCGGTCCACAAGAAACATCTCCTGCTCGCAGCCGATTCTGCGGCGGCCGGACTCGAGCTTCCCCTGCGCGATCATGCTTTCCAGGGCGTGCACATCGGCCACAAGCCGCCGGGTGAAGAGTCTCATGTCTTCCGGGGGAAGCCGGGTAACGCTCAATTGTCCCATCGTCAAAGTCCCTGTTCGAGGACAAGGAAGATATTGTTCGGATCCTTCACAGCCGCCAGTAACCAGGGGCGTCCGAACATCATCCGAACGGGGATGCCCCCGGTTGAAATCACAGGGCTTCCGGATTTTTTCAACGCATCCAGCGTCGCGCCGACATCGTCCACGTTCAGTTGCAGCCGGTAAGCGCCGGGATCCTGCACGCGGGGACCTGGGGCACCCCCATTCAGTCCGCGGAACTCAATAAACTCGAGAGTCAGGGGCGACCCCGGAATCAGAGTTGCGCTGTAGCGGTATGCGACATTTTCCGGCAGGCCCATCATGGCCAGGACTCCCTTGTCCGATTCGAAAGCTCCAGGTTTTCCCGGAAGCCCCAGGACGTCGCGGTAGTAGGCGAGCGCGTCATCCAGGTTTCGCACGGTGACGCGGAATCGAATGTCGAAAATGTTGCTCGATTCCGGAACCGTCGTTGCAGGTTGCGGCTCCAGTTGTGCCAGTTCCACCAGGTGCCCGTCCGGATCACGGACAATGACGCCGCGTGTTTTGCTCGACGGTACCGGGGTCACGGGCTGGCCGCCGATTGTAACCACGGGCACTCCGGCGGCCGTCAATTTCGAGAAAATGGAATCGATGTTCCGGACCAGGAGAACGAGTGTAACGGTCCCCGCGTCCTGCAGTTGAGGCCGGAGCGGCTTGCGGTCGATCCTGTCGAACTGGACCGGTTCAATGCCGCAGCGCATCCCCGGTATGCGTGCTCCGAAATAGCGAAGCCGGGCGCCGGAAAGTCCGTGCAAATCCACCAGCTCGGGGTTTGTATCCCATGGAAGAGCGCCCGGACCGGGGGCGGGAGTGACTTCCAGACCGAGCAGATCACCATAAAAGTGCAGCGAGCGATCCAGATCTGCGACGACGGGGCTGACATGACACGCGCCCGTCACCGCAGCACTGGCCGGCAAGCCGGAGAGTGTGATCAGGGCCACGATCGAGAGAAGCAGCAACACCCTGGACTTTGTCATTTCTTTGCTTCGATCGACTTCATTCGATCGTAAGACTTTTCGTTTTCCAGGCAGACCTCGTCGATCAATTCGGTGTCCAGCTCAATGCCCTGCACCATTTTGACGGTCCACGGGTGGGTGTACACCTTCGGATCATCGATCGTGATTTCGAGTTCGAGCGTCCCGAAGTTGGGTCGACCGATGCGTTCGGTCATTCTGGCGGCCTCGCTCATGGGGCTGCCGGCCATATCGATCCACAAGTCGTCGCGGAAGCCGTTGGTTTGCACGACAAGTGTGTCGCCCTCCCATGTGGCGGTGGAGTACCCGTTCCAACTGGGGTTCGGGTCCTGCGGCAGCGGCCGGCCATCGGTAAAGATCTGCCGGTACATCGCGTTCACTTCGTAAAGAAGCACGAGCAGTTTCGGCGAGTGCACGGCCTTGACCAGGTGCGGCATGACCCACGTTCGAGGTGGATTATCGGGCAGGCACCGCACGTGCGGATCATCGACGCCATGATTCTCCTTCCGCTGCTTGACGAGCTCGGCGGCCCACGGCTGATAGGGCAAGCCGCCGGGAATATCCTGGCCCACATCGAGGGCGAGCGGCGATCCGCCGATCTCGGATCCGCAATCGATGAACTTGCCGAAGTCCGCCGTGCAGGGAATGCGCCGGGCGGTGTGCCAAATGCCCGAGAAGTCGGGCTTCCCGTCGGCCAATCTCGGTGCCGGGGCCGTCAGATCGGGACTGCCGTCGGCTTTTCTCGGCACCCCGGCTGTCGGATAATGCAACCATTGGGCGAAGCCTTCCGGCGGCACGCCGATCACGACGAGGGCAAGCAACAGGGCTACAGGAACACTGGCCGTCCGTAACGGCCGCCGAGGGGGGCGCACACGAGTCATATATCCTCCATACACGTAATGCCGTTCCAGGTCTCAGGACCCGGGCGAGCCGCCATCATTCCCCGCTTTCGCCTGTCCTATAGATCGGGTACGATAGGGTGAATTACGCGTGACCGCAGTGTATTGAAGGACGGTGTCATTATGAAGAATATTTGGGTGTTCGTTTGCCTGTTCACTATGCTTGCCGTGGCGGCGCCTCTTGCGGCGCACCACTCCTTCGCCGCGGAGTTCGATGCGAATAAACCGGTGAATCTGACCGGGGCAGTGACCAAGGTGGAGTGGTTGAACCCTCACGTGTTTTTCTACATCGATGTGAAGGACCCCTCCGGGAAGGTCGCCAACTGGAGCGTGGAGATGGGCAGCCCGAACGGGTTGATGCGATCCGGATGGAGCCGGAACTCCATGAAGGTCGGCGACATTGTCACCGTCGAAGGCAGTCGCGCGAAAGACGGCAGCAACGTCGCCAACGCGAGAGCGGTGACGCTGGCCGAATCCGGCAAGAGACTGTTTGCCGCCTCCAGCCAGGGCCAGCAATAAGCCGGACTGCAAAAATAACGCCGAGGGCCGAACGCGGTTACACCGCGTGCAGGCCAAATCTTCAAATTCAGGAACGTTCCCCGGATTCACTTCGGAGCCCAGAAGGGTTCCCGCCGCGGAATAAGTTGAACCGGAATTTCCGGAGTGAAGGACTCGGACCCACTGAGCCATTTCGAGCATTCCCTGTTCCTCGGAAACCGCATGGCCAAGCATGATCCATCCTTTTGGAATACCCAGCGAGACCGCATCGAGCACGTAGGCGGGACTGTCAAATGCACCATCCGTTTCCTGCAGTTCTCCGCTTACGACAACATCGACATCCGGACGTTGACTGCCGGAGTGGCATAGCCGACGCCAAGCTGAATCCGGCGAACTTTGGCGTTCGCGTCGCCAACGACCCGAAGCGCTTTCGCCCCCAGCCGCTTTTGAAAATCAGCGGCCAGAGCCCCCAGGGTCGTTTCGGGAATCGTGAAGCGGTGCGACTGCGGCGCCGTTTCGTATCTGTTTCGAGGCCAAGGGCGCGCGCCGCGCCGACGTAGGTGAAATCGGGCCGCTGGGATGCATGTGATCGTGAATCCGGAAGACGACGATGTTGTGCCCGTCCATGAAGTCGACCTTCGTCCGGTACAGGGGATCGGCGCGAACCAGCGTCACGTCGTCGCGATCGTTCCAGTAGGTATCTTCATGCGGAATGATCATGTTGAGGCCGGCTCTTGCGGCGCGCTGGATTAGATCGAAACTGCAGAATACCGTCGTCGCAATTCCCTGGACCTCGGTATCGGGTCCTCCGAACTTGAACGTGTCGCGGTATGTGGTATCCCGCCAAGGTATGCCGAGATTGGCCTTGATACGGGCGACGACTTCGCCCGCCGTGAGCGGCGGCATCAGATCGGCCTCCAGTACGGATCGCCGACGCGAATCCATCCGGTCGGCAACTCGGGAACAACGGTGGTGAGCCAGCGCGCGCATACATTCATGCCCGGATCCTCTGAAACTACCCGCCCCAGCAGAATCAGACTCTTCTTTTCGCCCGCTGTGACCTTGTCGCGCGCGTACTCCACCGTTTCCCACTCCCGGACCTCGCCGGCAATGATGGCATCGACTTCGGGCAGCAACTCGAGCGCCGCCTGAATCGGCGTGGTGCCTGGAAGCAGGCCGATCCTCCGCACCTCGAGTCGCGAATCCCCACAATCCGGATGCCGCCGGGGTTTAGCCTCTTCTTGAGATTCCGACCCAAGGACATCGAGTGTGATGGCAGGAATCGTGACCCTGCGCCGGGTCGTCGGCGGTCCTGTAATTTCGGTCCAGCCGAGCGCGTCGTCAGGCCCGTAGCAAGCGGATCGGGTTGATGTTGACGCCAGTGGTCGCTGAAGCGCCAGATCACCAGGCCGTTGCTGCTGATGAACTCGTTCTTCGCCTTGAAAACCGGGTCGGAGAGGGCGGTTGAGTCCCGCGAGGCCGTTGTGGCGGCGCAGCGAGATCGGATCTCGAATAGAACGTCGGCTCACAGGTAATAACGAAGTTCGCTCCGGACTTCGACCGCCTGCTTCAGCACGCCGATAGTCGCCATCGCCGTCGTGGCAATGCCCTTCACCATAGTCGAAGGGTCGCCCGCTTTGAACGTATCGACAGTGTCGGCCTTCCACGGCACGCCGATCTTTGCCGGATGCGGTCCACGATCTCCTGGGCTGTCAGCGCTCGTGTTGCGAACACGGGCCCGGGAAAAGTTGCACGGGAAACCGCAAACACACCGGTGCCGGCCGCCATGCCGGTGGCGGCCGCCATGAAGGCTCGCCGAGAAATCGGGTTTAAGAGAAATGGCTTCACGCTGTGCTCCTCGCCACTGAGGATTCTATCCTCTGAAGGGAAGTCGTCAAAGCTTCCGTCGGCGTCTCGGCAGACAAAGCCGGACGCCCAACGTGGACAGGTCCGGCGGTGACGGTGCAAACTACACCCCTGATTCTTCGTTCAAAGGCCGGAAGTATGGCTTCAGACCGAATCGCACGGCGGCAATTCCTCAAGGTGACCGGCAAAGGCCTGGCTGTTTTGCCGGCGTCCCGTGCACTGGCCGCAGCCGGCAGCCGGGCAGGCACTGGATCGATGTGGAGTGCTGGGAGGCGGGGAGGTTTTTCGAACTCCGATAAACCCGCAGGCTACCGGACAGCCGTCCGCGGGTCCTTAACCCTCGACGCAACGGCTCGCAATTGGAGGATGTCGTTTTGGAACGCCGGCATGAACTGAAGAGACTCCACGGAGACGGCGCTCGTCTGGTCGGCGGTGTTGACGATCGAAACAGCCTGTTTAAGGAAGACCTCCACGCGCTGCGCGATCGAGAGAACTTCACCGAGCAGTTCCGTCCTGGGAAGATCGTTGAGCCGCGGCTTACCGATCTGCGGGGCTTTCATGTTGATCGACTTGAAGTAACCAAGGACGTCCGATGTCAGCTTGTCAAGCTCCTTGAGCGGCCGCCCGACAGGCGCCCCCGAGCGGACCGCCACGCGTAGTTCTTCGAGGGTCCTGGTGAAGAGGGGCGGGGTGGCGATAAAACGCGCTTTGATTTGACGCTTCAAGAGAACCGCGTGCTCATTCTCGAATCCCATCTGCATCACATCGGCTAGAAAAGTATCACGCATTTCCGCCTGATCCGCCGCTCGGGATTCAGCTTCTGCCAGAGTCAGATGCTGGGAGGCCTCCTCATTGGAACTCGCATCGGGATCTTCGGCAAAAGCTGTACTCGAGGAAAAGGAGAGGGACGCAAAGACGAAAATGAAGAGATAAGGTGAAGCAAGTGTTCTACGGCTACGATTCATAACCAATCCTTACCGCGGCATTCCCGAAGTTCCGGCAGGATTGCCGCCCCTGAAATCGAATTCGAGCGATTAACTCTGTCCGTCGTTGCAGACACGGCAGATTTGGATTCCCGGACCGCCCTGCAGGACGGTCTTTTGAATCTCCACTACCTTTTAAATTCGGTTACGCGGCAGGATAGCGCCAGGTTACGGAGCCGGACGGGAAAGCAGGAACTTCGAGAGAGTCGGTCGTCGTTTTCGGCGCCTTGCCAGGTCCGCGAGCTGCGCCTTTCCGTCGGTCAGGATCGCTTATCCGCGTCGAATGACCATCCGCCGCGGATTTGACGGTGGTTCTTACTTTGCCTCAGAAAACGCCACCCGGGCAGCGGCGGCGGCGCTGCCGGTCCAGCTGGGATACTTGGCACGAAACTCCGTGACGACGATCTCTGCGGTCTGGTCCAGCGTCTTCCCTTCGCGCTTCAGTTCCGCAACACGGCTTTGCAACGCCTTCAGATAGGACCGATTCACTTCAATGAGCGACCCGTCTCCCATTTCGCCATGACTGGGAACAATACGTGTCGGCCCAAGGGCCTCGACCTTGTCGATCGAGTCGATCCATGCCTGGACGCTCGAACTGCTGTTGAAAGCAAGGAAGCGGCGGTTCATCAAAACGTCGCCGGCAAAAAGCACCCGATCCCCTTCGACGAAAACAAGAGTGTCCCCGTTTGTATGCGTGCGGCCATACCACAGGAGCCGGGCGCGAATATCGCCCAGGTCGAGAACCTTTTCGGAATCGAAAAGTTCATCAGCCGGGCGGAACTTTGCGTCTCGCATCAACTCCGCATTCGCCTCCGATCGCGTGGCGAAGTTGGGCTGTACTCCGAACTCCTCGATATCCCGTTGCTGGGCCCGGGAGCGAATGACCCTGGCCGACGATGGAAACGCCGACTCGCCCAGGATGTGCTCGGAGTGAAAATGCGTTCCCACGATGTAGATCTCGGCCTTGCTCAGTTTCTGCACCTCGCGAAGAACGGTTTCTCCATTTTTCGGTCCGAGGCCTGTGTCGACCACAAGAACGGCTTTGCTGCCGACAACGATACCGACATTGGGGACGCCGCCGACGCTGCCGTCCGGAATCACATACACGTGCTCCGACACTTTGATTGTCGCGTTTTCCTTAACAAGCGGCGTCGGAGGCCCGGCGGGTTGTTGAGCAACGAAAACGGTAACGGCCGACACTACCAAAGCGATTGAGAGTCGCGAGTTGATCATGGAGCGACTATAAAGCAATTGCGTCCCTGTCGGGGCTTGAAGATGGATGCAAGGCTGTTGGTCGATGGACCTGCGGTATCGATGAGGACTCTACTGAAGTCGTTCCCGTTTTAGGCCTATTTCAAAGCCAGGCGCGATGACCCGCGACTGTCCTTGTCCAACAAGCAGAACGTCGGGTCACCGCCCCTTGAACTACTGTCCGTCGGGCTCCCGTCAACCGCCCTGGTAGGGGCGCAAGCTGACGATCGGGGTCATCTCGCTTTTCTTGCCGTGGGGTGACCTTGCGGTGATCCAATGACCGGGCTTCAGCTGCGCAATCCCGGCCATCGCGTCGGCTGGAACGGTTACGGTGAAGGTCACGTCGTCGTGATCGGCGTCGAAGGACAGGAACTCCGCGGGAAACGCATAGTCCTTCGATTTCTGTTTCGCAGAAGCATACGGCACGGCGCCATTCACGCCGCTGGCATAGTCATAGAATCCGGACCAGGAAAGAACGATGCGATCGCCGGGCTTCAGCGCTTCCAATTGTTTTGGGACGGCGTCGCCCACAACCATGCTCTTGACGGTAATCGTATGGGCATTGGGGTCCACCGACATCAGTTCGCCGCTCCACTTGTATGTCGAGCCGGAAACCCACTGAGGAACCGGTTGAGGCTGCGGCCGGGATTGCGTCCAGGCGACGGGCGCGGCAGCCAGAATGCACAAGGCGGCGGAAGCTAACGCCAGCGTGCTTCCGCCCGGAACTCTTCTATGTTTCATCGAAAATGCCTCCAGGATTGTTATTTATCCTTGACCATTTCCTGAAAGGAAACGAGCCGGCCGATTGCGACCGGCGCAGCGTCATCACAGGTCGGGCCCGGGTTACGGACTGGTGGAGAAATGACCGCAGGGGAACTGCTGACAGAAAGCTGAGATTGAGAATGCGGTTTGCTGTAGCAGCGAGCCCTTCGGTGTCAGTCCGAAACAAGCTCCGGCGATGACGGCGTCCATAGACGCCATGTTCTTGGACGCCCGGCCCGGAAATGCGTGAGCTTGCAATCCCGGACTGGATGATCCAGCCGTCTATCGTTGCCTTTTTGGCAGCGGCAGCGATCGCCGCGCAGTAGTGTAGGATGATCTTTATGCTCCCGGCTCGGATAGGCCGGGCACTTTTCGGAGGCAGGAAAAACGACAATGAAAATGAAATTGGCAACAGCCGCGTTGCTACTGAGTCTGGCGTCGGCAGCAGTCTGGGCCCAGGTGAATGCCGGCGACCAGAAGTCCGACCCGAACCTTCCCTTCAACATGACCACCGTGACCACGTTCACCCTGCCGTGGAGGATCGCGTTTTTGCCGGACGGCCGGATGCTGGTGACCGAAAAAGTCGGGCCGGTCTGGCTGGTGACACAGCAGGGACAGAAGATCATGGTTTCGGGTACGCCCGCGGTCTACTGGCAGGGTCAGAGCGGCATGCTCGGCGTTTTCGTCTCGCCCCGTTTCGCCACCGACCAGAGCATCTATCTCACGTATTCCGAGCCGGGGGACTACGGCGGCGGCCTGGCACTGGCGCGCGCCCGGCTGAACCTCACGGCAACCTCGGCGAGACTCCAGAATTTCGAGGTGCTGTGGCGCCAGATGCCCAAGGGCAAAGGCGGGCAGGAAGGTGGACAGGTCGCGTTCTCGCCAGACGGACAATCGCTGTTCCTCACGGTTGGCGATCGCCAGAGATTCACGCCTGCCCAGGATCCGGACCAGCCGGTCGGCAAGATCCTGCGCCTGACGCTGGACGGCAAACCTGCTCCCGGTAATCCCAACTTCGGCAAAACCGGCGCAGCCACGATTCCTCTGATCGATCCGCCGAGCGACACCGAAGCCGCCAAGACTGCGAAGGTGGTGAGCACCTATACCTTCCCGGGGCCCAACCTGACGCCCGCCGAAACCTGGAGCATCGGCCATCGCACACCCTACGGCATGGCGTTTTCACCCGCCGGCGAATTGTGGGAACTCGAGCACGGCCCGCGCGGAGGCGATGAACTGAACCTGATCGAAAAGGGCAAGAACTATGGATGGCCCCTGGTCTCCTATGCCCCGAACTACAGCGGCATTCCGATTCCCAGCCCCGATACGCGGCCCGATCTTACCAAGCCCGTCATCTATTGGACCCCGGTCATCGCACCGGGCAGTCTGATGTTCTACCGCGGCACCCAGACTTTCCCGCAATGGGACGGCAGCGGCTTCATCGGCGGAATGGGGACCCAGTCGCTCACACGCGTCATCTTTGACGGTAAGGGCGGCGCCAAAACAGCCGAGCGGTGGGCGGTGGGCAAACGCATCCGCGATGTGGAAGAAGCTCCTGACGGCTCGCTGTGGATGCTGGAGGACGCCGGCGTCGGCGCCCTGATCCATGTGACTCCCAAATAATCGTTCGGGAACGATGAAGGCCAGGACTTCGGACCAGCGTGTCGCGAGATTGCGCTCCACGCCTGGCTAATGTCCAGGCACCGCTCTGCGGTGCCTGGAGTTTGAACGTTTCGCACGCCGGAGGCAGGAATGCACCGCTCTGCGGTGCCTGGAGTTTAGACATTCTTGAGTCCGAGCGGGAGCGGAAACACTTGGTTACGTCTCCGGTTTGCAGGTTCGTCCGCAAGGTGATGGCGACGTTGAAACGTGAGTCTGAGCACGCCGGAGGCGTGCTGAGAATTTAGCCCCGGGTTAAGCGAGCGAAGCGAGCGCAACCCGGGGTTACCGTAACGGGAATGTTGCACCCCGGCAGGGGTGCAGGGATTCCTCGCACCCCTGCCGGGGTGCGAACGCCCCTCGTGAGATGAACCCCGGGTGTCGCTCGGCTCCACCCGGGGCTCCCTTCCTTTCACGCCTCCGGCGTGCAAAATGTCTAAACTCCAGGCACCGCTCTGCGGTGCACGCGTGAGGAGGCGAACTCCGATTCGAAGGGACAGTTCCCACTTGAAAATCACTGGCGGAGACGGGTTTTTCGTCCTAGTCTTCGAAGCGCATGGCTCTTCTACTCCTGGCAATCGCACTTGCGCTGCAGGCTGACGCGCGGCAACCGACCCTCGTCGCCATCGGCGACAGTATGACCGCGGGCTACGGCGTAGCTCCGGAGTTGAGTTATCCCGCCCAGCTGGAGAAGCGGCTGAAAATGCTGGGATATCCGTACCACGTTGTGAATCAGGGAGTGACCGCCAGCACCAGCACGCAGGCCCTGGGCCGACTCGGTCGCGCGCTGGGGGCGAACCCGGACATCGTGATCCTCCAGTTGGGCGGCAACGATGCTTCCCAGGGTATTCCCCAGAATGGCTCGCGTGAAAACATCCGCACCATCGTCAACCGCTTGAAGCCCGGCGGCGCGCGTGTCTTTTTCGCCGGCGGCCGATTCGCTTACCTGGACGATCTGGCGAAGGAACTCCACATCCCTGTGATTGCATTCCTCGACGGCGTTGCCGGGCAGCGCGGACTGCTGCTGGACGACGGAGTCCACCCGAACGGCGACGGATACGCCGTGGTTGTCGAGAACATCCTGAAGGTGCTCGAGCCCGCACTGCAGAGCCGGCCACAGCACTGAGGCGATCAAACTTCCCGAGCGAACGTACTGACGAAATCCCTCCTTTGCGCTATTCTCGACTGTTAGCAGGAGCACCTACATCATGACTAAACCGATTGTGAGCGTTTTTGTCTTTGCCCTCATCCTCGCCCTCTGTCCAATTGCTGCATTTTCGCAGGCGACTGCCCCTAACGGCTGGAACGATCCGTTCCCGGCGCATAAAGTGGCAGATAACTTCTATTACGTCGGGACCAAGGAACTCGCAAGCTTCCTGATCACAACGCCGCAGGGTCACATCCTCATGAACAGCAACTATGAGAGCTCGGTGCCGTTGATCAAGGCGAGTGTGGAAAAGCTGGGCTTCAAGTTCACCGACATCAAGATCCTGATTGCCGGTCACGCCCATCCCGACCATGTTGAGGGCGATGCGCTGGTCAAATCCTTAACCGGAGCGCAAGTCGTGGTCGGTCGCCTGGAGGAAGCCGCAACCCGGGCATTCAAACCTGGCGGCAAGGAGCATCCGATCGACCGGCTAGTGGACGACGGCGACACGGTCACACTTGGTGGAGTCACGCTCACCGCGCATGTGATGCCCGGACACACGAGGGGATGTCTGGCTTGGACTCTGGATTTGAAGGAAGGCAACAAGACCTATAAGGGGCTGGTCGAGTGCAGCCTGAACGGGCAGTTCCTGCAGTCGCTGGACAATTATCCGGGAATCGTCGACGACTTTCGGGCCACCTACAAGAAGGCTCGCACGTTGCCGGCCGAGCTATGGGTAAGCTCACACGCGTCGTTCTACAACCTGGCCGAGAAGTATGCCAAGTTGGAAAAGCGGGGCCCAGGGGATCCGAATCCCTTTGTCGATCCCGAGGGCTACCTGGCGCATGTCGATCAGTTCGAAAAGACGTTCGAGGCTGCGCTGGCCAACCCGCAAAGGGGACAAAGAGGACGGGGACAACGGCAATAGCCATCGGGCGCTTGCTGGCGCCCCGGGCTTTCGACAATAGTTAAAAATCTGAAGGAGCCGGAATGAACTGGATGAACCGAACCACGCGCACTTTCTTGACGATGACGGCCGGATGGATCGCGATTCTCGCTTTTGTGCTTACCGCCTATTCTCAGCGGGGACCCGCACCGGTTGCGCCCGGGCAGCGCGGCGGACAACAGGGGGCCGCGGCACAGCGTGGCGGCGGCCAGCGCGGTCAGGGGCTGCCCGGCACCGAATCCGGCTGGTCTGCGTTTCAGACACGCTGTGCGGTCTGTCACCTCAACCCCACGGTAGATCGCGCCACTCCGGCTGCGGTGATCCGGGAGATGACGCCGGAAAAGATCTACGAAACGCTCACCACCGGCTCCATGCAGGAACAATCCCAGGGATTTTCCGATGTTCAGAAACGCAGAATCGCGGAGTTCCTTGCGGGCCGGCCGATGGGTAGTTCAAAAGCCGGCAATGCCAAAGACATGCCGAACAAGTGCGCGCGCAATCCCGCGATGACCGATCCGGCGGCTGGCGCCGGATGGAATGGCTGGGGCAACGACAACAGCAACAGCCGCTTTCAAACCGGCGCGTCGGCCCGCCTCACCGCGTCCGAGGTTCCCAGGCTGAAACTAAAATGGGCTTTTGGGTTTCCGACCGGCGAGTCTTCCAACTCGCAGCCAACGGTCGTTGCCGGACGCGTCTTTGCCGGCAGCGACAATGGATTCATCTATTCCCTGGATGCGGCAACCGGATGCGTCTACTGGTCCTTTGAAGGCGGATCCATCGTTCGCGGGTCGCTCACGGTCGGCAATGTCAGCGGACCGGGCGATGCGCGCTATGCCGTTTTCTACGGCGATGGCCACGCCAACATCTTTGCCGTGAATGCGCAGAATGGGCAGCTGTTGTGGAAAACCAAGGTGGATTCTCATGTCGTCGCGCGCATCACCGCAGGTCTGCGCTACTACAACGGCAAAGTGTTCGTGCCCGTGTCTTCGTCCGAAGAATTCAGCAGCGGTACGGCGGACTATCCATGCTGCACGTCCCGAGGCAGCCTGGTCGCGCTCGACGCCAATTCCGGCAGGATCGTATGGAAAACCTGGGTTGTTCCGGGCGAGCTCAAACCCACGAAGATCCAGTCCAACGGCGTTGTGTTGTACGGTCCGGGAGGCGGAGGGGTATGGAACTCGCCGACGATCGACCCGGTTCGCAATGCCGTGTATATCAGCACGGGTGACGCCACCACCTTCCCCGCTCCCAATACCACCGACGGGGTGATCGCCATCGACATCACCAGCGGCAAGCTCCTGTGGGCTTATCAGGCCGATCAGAAAGACGTCTTCATGGGCGGATGCAATGGGCCCGCGCGCAGTGAAGCCTGCCCGAGTCCGATGGGGCCCGATCTGGATATCGGCAATTCGCCTATTCTGAAATCCCTGCCCGGAGGGAAACGGGCCCTGATCGTCGGCACCAAGCAAGGGCACGTGATTGCCATCGATCCCGACAATAACGGCGCGCTGCTGTATCGCGTTCTCGCGTCGACCGGGCAACCCGTCGCCGAAGGCGGAGGCCGGGGCGGCAACATCGTCTGGGGCGGCGCAGCCGACGATCAGAACGTGTACTACGGCGCCGGCCAAAGCGGACTCGCAGCCTTTCGTCTCGCAACTGGAGAAAAGGTCTGGGCGTTTACGCCTCCGGCCGGCGGAGGCACGCTGGGCGCCGCACCGACCGCCATCCCGGGAGTGATCTTCGAAGGATCCTCCAACGGCCGCCTCTATGCCGTCTCCGCCGCAGACGGCAAGCAGATCTGGGAGTTCGATACGGCTCAGGAATTCAGTACGGTCAACAAGGTGTCGGCCCACGGCGGCGCCATCGCCGTGTCGGGGCCGGTGATCTCGGGAGGAATGGTCTTTGTCAGCTCCGGATACGCCATCACCAGCGGCGCCTCCGGCGGAAACGTCCTGCTGGCCTTTTCTGTGGAATAGCCGAGTTGCGGCCGGCGTCGTCAAGACGCCGGCCACAAGCACGCCGGAGGCGTGCTGAGAATTTAGCCCCCGGGTTAAGCGAGCGAAGCGAGCGCAACCCGGGGTTGCCGTAGCAGAGATGTTCGCACCCCGGCAGGGCCCGGCAGGGGTGCAGGGATTCCTCGCAATTCGTGAGAGGAACCCCGGGTATTGCTGCGCTCCACCCCGGAGCTACCTTCCTTTCACGTCTCCCGCGTGCAAAATGTCTAAACTCCAGGGCACGCCGGAGGCGTGCTGAGAATTTAGCCCCGGGTTAAGCGAGCGAAGCGAGCGCAACCCGGGGTTGCCGTAGCAGAGATGTTCGCACCCCGGCAGGGGTGCAGGGATTCCTCGCAATTCGCGCAGGGTATTGCGTAATAACCTCAGATCACGTTGCATCCCGTGGCGACCGCCAGGGCGCGGCATACGGCATTCATCTTTTGCGGTCCGACGGAGCCGACGAACCGCCTCAATTTCGATTTCTCGACGGTCTGGACGTGATCGAGGTTGATCGCGGAATCCTTCTTCAGTCCCTCCTCAATTCCAACGATCACTTCACTGGGCGCTCCGTAAATTGTCGACGTAATCGGCGCGACCATAACCGTGCGAAGGAGATCGATAACCTCTGGCCGGGTGAGAATGAGAACTGGGCGGCGTTTGTCGGGCTTCGAGAACTGGAATAGCCAGATTTCACCACGGTTTACTCGCTCGGCCATATGCCCTCGTGTTCCCAACCTTCAAATTCACGCCCGAGGCCCGTCTTTCCCCCATAGGCGCGCTTGTAGCTCTCCGCAATATCCAGACGCCTCCGCTTCTTTAGATATTCCGCTACGGCTCGACGAAGAACTGCGGATCGCCCGTCCCGTTTGGTCTCCCGGTCACGATCAAGTTGCGACAGTAGCCTTTCATCCATCGTAATTTGTATGGTCTTCATAGCTAGAGTTTATGTGGGATCGTCTCCCTGCCCAAAGCCCAAACCACGGCAGCGCGCGTGGCGGCAGTCGCGACGCCTCGGGAAGGCAGCGCAGGTTCTGCGGTGGAGTCGCTGGGATTTCGGGTGAAGGATCTGCGCGAGACCTTAGCGAAGCTGGAGTCGATCCAGGTTCGTCCCACGGCCTCGACTGCCACGACGGCGACATTGGTCTGGCCGGAGAAGATTCACGTCGAACTGCGCCAGGACCCGTGGGGTGTCTCCATGGAACTCAACGGGGGCGTCCGCAACATGAAGTAACAGCCGGAACCGGCCGGACGGACGAAGATCGCCCGCGATATCGGGCGATCCGCCCAGGCATTCACGTCGCCGAGAGAAGGAGTTTTGCGGCGTCAGCGCGGAACCGGCTTGCCGTAAACCTCGATCCATCCGACATCGGAGTATCCGCCATCGCCGTGACCGCTGCCGGGAGTCAGATCGGCAAAACCAACTTCTTCGACTTTGCTCAAGTCGACTTTTTCAAGCAGCCTTCCGGTCGTGAGCACTTTCGGCATTTGCGCCTTCAGCCAGTGCACTTCGGAGAGATAGAACTCGCTCTCGCGCCAGTCAAACGGGGCTGAATCGACGTGATCGCCGATAAGATAAGTGCCGTCGGCGAGTTTGACCACGGGACGAACCTCATGGAATCCTGAAGTCTTGACGTACCACTTGATACGAGCCTTTCCGGTCAGGTCCACAAAGCTGTCTTTGTGTTTCAAGGTCACCGCGCAGGCGGAGTTGCACAGACCGGTCCAGATGTGCGGGACATTGCCTTCGTTGGTGACGCCAAAATCATCCTTGTTTCCCGGTCCATACAGCGCAACCTGCAGATCGGGATTCGCCACGCCCTCCTGACTCATGGGTGTCATCGCCGTGTTCTTCCACGTTTCCCTGAAGAACAACGGAATCGGTTCCGCCTGCCTTCCACCCCGGGCGCCGCGCGCCCCTGCAGCCTGTGGCGCCTGTTGGGCCAGAACACTCCACCCGCAGGTCCCCAGAACCAGAACACCCAGTACGATTCGAGCCGCCACGGTTTGTTTCATGAGTCCTCCTGATAATTCAGAAAACCTGAGGGAATATACCCCAGAACACGATCAAATCGGCGGGCTCCACCGCATCAAGGCGTGAGCCCCTTCATCTGCCCGAGGATCCGTCGCTGGAACCGGCAAACAGCCGCTGGCCGGTCTTGGCCAGGACAACCGATCCCGCGTTCACAAGCTTGCTTCCGTCCTTCGCAAGGCTGCCCTCCACAGTGACAACATCATCGATTTTCATGGAGTCCCGGGTCCAACCCAGACGCATGAGGCTGTTCGGGCTATTCATCTCGGCGGCCCAGTTCGTGACGACGTTCGTCGCCTCGTCTTTCACATCAATATAGAAAAAGACATGTGGATTGGTCCACTCGACTTTCGTGACCTTTCCGGTGAGCTTCGCCGGCTTGGCCCTGTCGTATTCCGCGTTGAAGGAATGATGAGCCGCCGCCGGTATCGAGGCCGCTGCCAGTAACAGCGCCGCAGCGCAACACAAAGTTCCCAGATATTTCATGTAAATTCCTCCGATAGCACTAGGTCCAAGCCGCACACTACGTTGTTTCTATTAGCGGTGTCAAACGTTGCCGTTTAGAATTCCAGAGCACAGAGAGGAACTACTATGACAACGACCGCAAAGACCGCAACCCGCGTCTTGCTGACAGGAATGATGATCGCCTGGGTAGGGAGCGGCATCGCCCATGCGCAATGGGACCCTTATCCGTGGAAAAACATGCCGAGAACTCCCGACGGCAAAGTCGATCTCACGGCGCCGACCCGGAAAGCCATCGACGGCAAACCGGATCTTTCCGGATTCTGGATGCCGTCGGATAACGTACGCCACCTCCTGAATCTGGCCACCGATATGAAGCCCGAAGAGATTCCCCTTCAACCCTGGGCCGCGAAGCTCTATCAGGAACGGATCGACACCAACGGCAAGGACCACCCCGGCGTACGCTGCCTGCCGTCGGGCATACCCGAAAAGCTGAACATTCCAGACGGCCTCAAGGTGGTGCAGACGCCGGATCTGCTGGTGTTCCTCTACGAATCCAGAACGATTTACCGCCAGGTGTTTCTCGATGGACGGCCGCTGCCGAAAAACGCTCAGCCCACGTGGATGGGATACTCGGTGGGCCATTGGGAGGGCGACACGCTTGTGGTGGAAACGATCGGCCAGAACGGCAAAACCTGGCTCGACATGAAGGGTCTTCCGGGTACCGAATCGCTCAAGGTGACCGAGCGGTATACGCGGCCCAACATCGGCCGGATGGACATCGAAGTGACCATCGACGACCCGCAGGCTTACACGAAGCCCTGGTCCGTCAAGTTGGGCTGGAGGCTCATTCCGGATACGGATCTGATCGAGAGCATCTGTGAGGAAAACAACAAGGACCTGGAGCACAACGTCGGGAAGTAGAATCCTGTCGTAAACGGTTATACTGCGCGGCATGAATCTCAAATCCGTTGCCAGGCTCCTGCTTGCCGTATTGGCGCTGCCTCTGTTCCTGTCGGGGCAAACCACGCCGGTGGTCCAGTTGCAGAATTTGGCGCATGCCGTCGAGAGTCTCGACAAAACCGTCCCGTTTTATCGCGACGTGATTGGACTTCCGCTGAATGGCGCGCAGAATCCGCTGGCGCAGCAACCGGCGCCACTCGATGAGGATATGTCGCGGTTTACCGCGACCAGAGGCGCGAAGTTTCGCGCCGCCACATTCCGAATTCCCAACGCTGCCTTTGGATTCGAACTGACGGAATTCACCGGCGTGCCGCGCAAGGGCGGTCAGCCGCGCATTCAGGACATCGGCGCCGCGACGCTGGTGTTGCAGGTGCGCGACATGGATAAGATCCTGGCGAAGCTCAAGGCGGCGAGTGCGGTCATCGTGTCGGCGGGCGGAGTTGCCGTCAATCCGTCCGGCAATGCCAACAGCAAAATGCGCGAAGTTGTCGTCCGCGATCCCGACGGCTTCTTCGTGGAGTTGATGCAGCCGGACCCGCTTCCTGCCAGTGCCGCGCAAACCTCGGGCGATATTCTGGGCGGCTCGGTGAATCTGTCGATTGAAGATTCAGGGGAAACGGTGGCGTTCCTGCGCGATGCCATCGGGTTCAACGCCCGGCCGACCGGCCAACTGGGAACCAATCCCGTCGTGGTCAATCTCATCAACCTTCAAGGCGCACAATGGCGGATCACACACGGCAGTATTCCCGGCACGACGCTCGACTTCGGCCTCATTGAATATGCCGGCGTGCCGCGCGTGAAGTTTGCGCTTGGGGCTGAAGATCCCGGCTCGCCTGCATTCACCATGGTCGTGCGCGATATCGAGGCCGCCGTGGATCAATGGAAAAAAGCCGGGGGCACGGTGCTTTCGACGGGCGGGCGGGCGATCAAACGCGCCAATGGTGCAGGCAACGTGTTCGTCCGCGACGTCAATGGCTTCGTGTGGGAGCTTATTCAGCGCGCGGCCTAGCAGCTTCTTTATCCGTCTCTCCTCCTGAAGACCGATGAACCCGAACAAAAAGTCCTTAGCAAGATAGGACTTCACTCCCATGACACTTCCGTTTGACTGAGATATCAGTTTCCCTCAAACAGCAGCGGGGCACAGGTACCTTTGGTCAAGTGGATTTAAGTTCGGTCCCTGCTGCATCTTTCGTGGGGGAGGCTGTAATGAGTTCCAGGAAAAAATTCTGTTCGCTGGTCTTTCTCTGTCTATGTCTGATGGTGACGGATGCCGCATTCGCGCAAGTCAATGCGACGGTAGGCGGAAGCGTGACCGATCCGTCGGGCGCGGTCATTCCGGGAGTTTCGGTAACGGCGAAGAACGTCAATACGGGCGTTACCGCCACGCGCATCACCAATGAAACCGGAAGCTACGATTTTCCGAGCCTGCAGCCCGGGGTCTACTCGGTGTCGGCAATGCTGCCGGGATTCCGTGCATCGACTTATAGCGACGTGAGATTGAGTCAGGGCCAGCAGGTCCGTCTGAATTTCAAGCTCGAGCTGGAAGGTGTGGCCCAGTCTGTGGAAGTCTCCGTGGCGGCCGATACGATTCTGGCGCAGACGGCCTCGTCGGTGGGGAACGTGCTGGGGGACCAGGAAGTCCGCAGTTTGCCGCTGGCCAGCCGCAACGTGCTCGACTTGTCGCGGTTTCGCCGGCGTGTTGTTGGGAATAATTTCGGCGGCGCCCGCATGAGCCAGATCAACACCACGCGTGACGGTCTGCCCACCGGCGACGGCCGCTATCTGGACTGGAACGGAGCCTATTCGGCAACTTTCACCAGTCCGGACCTGGTGGAAGAGGTTCAAGTGAACGTCAACACTGTCGACGCGGCTCGTGGGTCGAGGCTCCGGCCAGGTGCGCATGCAGACGCGTTCGGGCACCAACGCAGTTCCACGGCGCGCTCTTCTACACGAATAACAACTCGGCGCTCAGCGTCGCAGACAACTGGTTTCAGAATCTGGTCGGGACGGAAAAAAACTACGCCGAACCGCAATCAGTTCGGCGGCCGGCTGGGCGGCCCGATCATGAACAACAAGGCATTCTTCTTTTTCCTGTATGACGGGCAGCGCTTCCTGGAAAAGCAGAGACGTCATCGCGAACGTGCTGACGCCGAGCAGCCCGGCAGGGCATCTTCCGCTACCTGACCGCGGGCGCGCCCGGCAGTCAGGGCGGAACCAGCCGGCGCAACGGCAATGCGTTTTCGACGACGCCGTCGGTGGATCTGCAGGGGAACGTCCTCACGCGATCCGCGAACGGGCGCTCCTCTGTTTTTGAATTCGTTCAATGTCTTCAGGACGTCAAGGATCCGTACCGCACGAAGATCGATCCGCGTTTGGGTGGGTCCGCAGTATCTGCCGCCGGATGCCCTGCCGAACGACTGGACCGTCGGCGATGGCCTGAACACGGCCGGATACCGCTGGCTTCGCGCCTCAGAGCGGGACCGACAGCGCCACCGGCAGACACCCAGACCACCAACCGCAACCAGTACAACATGCGTTTCGACTATCAGATCAACAACAACAACAAGGTGTTCTATTCAGCTGACGAAAGAGGACAACTGGGGCGTCACGGGACAGACCGGCCTGCCGGACTTGCCCGGGCGGATATTTCGGCGAAGTCCGCCGGGAACCCGACTCTGTACAGCGCATCGTGGACGTCGACGTTTCACCCACGATCCTCAACGAATTCCGCTGGGGCCTGAAAGCGGACAGCTGGTTCGGCGAGTCGCCGTTCCATGATCTGTTGCTGTTACGACGGCGCCGGCGACACAGTGAATCAGCCCCACCTGTCGCAGGAGGCCCTCGCCACGTTTCCCCAAGATCGACGGCGATCATGTTTCATCATCGACTCCGGCTCTCGGTCTGGGCACTACGCGCCGCGTTCGGCGTCGCCTCGCCGCGCTATTCAAGAGCCCGCTGATGCAATTTGCCGACACGCTCAGCTGGACTCGGGGCACCATTCCTTCCAGGGCGGCTTCGAGGTGACGCTGCGCCAATCCGATCAGTCCAACACCGGCGGCATGAACACGCCGCTGCCCCGCGCCACTCTGGGCATCGGCACCGTGCCCATCCTGGCATCACGACCACAAACTTCCGCGGCCTGAACTCCAGCGATATCACGACGGTCGCAGAATCTGCTGGCCAACCTGGCCGGCTCGATCGGCCAGCTCAATCAGCAGTACTTCATCAATTCCGCCGGACCAGCAGACTTCGTGGGATTTCCACGAACGGCTGTCGTTCTGAAGACGAGGACTACCATCAGAACGACTGGGCCGCGTTCTTCAAGGACAACTGGAAGGTCGACGCCCAACCTCACCTTGAACCTGGGGCTGCGATACGACAATTACGGCGTGCCGTACGACGACACGGGCCTGGGTGTGCAGCCCAAACGGCGGACAGGCCGGCCTGTTCGGCATTTCCGGCACCGATTTCAGCGCCCTGTGGCATCCCGGAGCCAGCGGCGGGTCGCCGACGATTGTCGGAATTTGCCGGAAAGGATTCTCCGAACCCCGACACGCTGATCTACAACAACGACTGGAACAACTTCGCGCCGTCGGTCGGCTTCAGCTGGAATGTCCCGTGGTTCGGGCGCTCTACGGTGCTGCGCGGCGGCTACGGCATCAACTACACGGGGGCGCCCACGTTCCTGCAGTACTCCAGCAATATCGGCGGCGCGCCGGGATCGTCGCTGCCGATGCTTCATACCCCGTCGACCTACATGAATATCTGGTCGGTCGTGAACGCGCAGCGTCTTTTCCGCTGCCGACCGGCGGCGCCGAGCCTCTCGACCCGGTGCCGTTGACGAACCGCGACCACGGGATTGCAAGGCATTCGCCGACGACCGCGTGGTCCCTTACGTCCAGAACTTCAACCTGTCGGTCCAGCGCGAACTGGTCCGGAACCTGACACTCGAAGTCCGCTACGTCGGCAGCAAGGGCACCAAGCTCTGGTCCGCCAAACAGACTCAATGACGATCAATATCTTCGAAAACGGCATCCTGGATGCCTTCAATATCACCCGTGCCGGCGGCGACGCCCCCCTGTTCGACGCGATTATGCTCGGAAAGAACATCCGGATCGGATCTATCACCGTTGTCAAGGTACGGCAGACCGGGTCGGAAGCGCTTGCGACGATATACGACGACCAATGCGTGGATCGCCAACGGCGAAGTTGCGAATCTGGCGAACTGGTTCAACAGCTCGGCACCGGTTCACGGGCGAAACCGGCGGATTGCTGCGCAAGACGGGATTGCCCGAGAACTTCATCGTCGTCAATCCGCAGTTCGGCAGCCTCCAGCTGCATGGGAACGACGACAACTCGATTTATCACTCCCTGCAGACCACATTGAGCAAGCGCATGTCCAAGGGCTTCAGCGGCGAGTTCAGCTACACCTGGTCGAGAAACCTCGGCAACTCCGCGGCCGGCAACGCCAATGCCAGCGACACCACGGCCACCAAACGCGATCCGCGCAACCGGAGTTGCAGCGCGGTCTGGTCACGTTCCACCGCACGCACGGCTTGAAAGCGCACGGGACTTGGTAGCTGCCATTCGGTCCCAACCGGACGTTCCTTGCGAGCGCGCCGTCCTGGGTGCACCGGATGGTGGAGAACTGGGATATTTCCTCGATCTTCTCCTGGACTTCGGGTAATCCCCAGACCTTCTCGTCCAATCGCAATACGCTGGGTATCCGGGCCAACTCCAACACCGCGGATCTGGTTGGTGCCCTGCCTACGGGAATGGGTAAGGTTGAGGTGCGCGACGGGTATATCGAATACCTCAGCGGATTGACGACTGCACTGGCGCCTGTTCCGGCGTTTGGTGGAAGCACCACGCTCCCTGGACGCTTCACGAACCAGGTGGTCAAGGATGCCTCGGGCAACATCGTTCTCCAGAATCCCGAACCGGGAAAGACGGGGGCCACCGCGGTCAACTTGCCCTGGTTATCAGGTCCAGGCAGTCTCGGTCTGGATATGGCAGTGAGCAAGCAGGTCCAGATCGATGAAACGAAGTCGTTTACAATTCGGGCGGACTTGATCAACTTCCTGAACACACCGCAATGGGGCGATCCGAACACCGACATCAACTCGGCCAACTTCGGAAGAATCACCACTGCTACCGGTTCACGAAGTGTGACGATCAACGCGCGGATCGACTTCTAACCAGACGGGGCTCTGCCCCGGACCCCTGGGCTCGGCGCCGCAGCTTGGCTCGGCGCCGAACGAGGTCTCCTCTCTGTCCCCCCGGAGGGGAGGCCTTCACCCTTGCTCGCAGAGACACAAGAGGAACGCCATGAAAAAACTGCTCCCGACAGCGCTGTTGATGCTTCTGCTCTCAGGCTGTCATCCGCAGCAGTCCCGCGGCCTGTTCTCCTTCAATCTTCCGGAGGCCAGCGGAGAGTCTCTGGATTTCTCCTCGCTGCACACTAACAAGACCTCGGTTTTCGTGTTTCTTGCCCCGGATTGCCCTCTCTCCCAGAACTACACGCTGACGCTGAACGCACTGCGGAAAGAATTCGCAGGCAATGCCTTCGGAGTCTACGGGGTGATTGCCGGAAATCTTTACACCGACACCGAAGTTCACGAATTTGTGCGGAAATACAACATCGAATTTCCGCTGCTCCTGGATCGCGACTTCGCGCTGGCGGACTACTTCGGCGCCGAGGTGACTCCTCAGGTATTTGCCACCGGATCGGACTCGAAGGTCGCTTACACCGGTGCCATCGACAACTGGGCCGAGGCGCTGGGACAGCACCGCGTGGAAGCCACTCAGACGTATCTTCATGACGCGCTGGAGGACCTGCGCCAGGGACGGGCGCCGCGCGTGACGACAACACGCCCGGTGGGTTGTTTCATCGAACGGACGAGTCTTTCCGATACCGCGGGCTGATGCTGCGGGTCACTTTCCTTCCAGGCTGACGTTCTCGTCTCCTTCCTGATAGGGCACGTAGGTCACGATCAACTGAAACATTTCATCGGTCACCTTCATGCTGCCGTTGGTTCCGATAATTTCGCGAGGCGGTGAAAACGGGTTGTTCGGGTTGGCTGCCGTGTTGTCGAACTCGCCCACAACAGTAATTGTCGAACCGCGGGGAATCTTCAGCAGTTTTGGGAACGTGTAGAAATACTGCCAGTGAAAGTACCACTGCGGAATCCTGATGAGGGGAATGGTCCGGCCGTCCGGAGTTTCCGCATAGGCCAGATAGGATTTGCCCAACAGGTGCATGTGGGGCGTGATTGTAATCAGCGAAATATCGCTGTCGATGACCGCCTTTGTAGTGAAGGTCTTGATCGTGTTCGGGGGGATTATCAGCGGCGGCACGATTTCAGAAATGCCGAGGGTTCCCAACTGCATTTCCATCGTCGGGCGTTCCGGCGGTTTGTCCGAGAAAAAGACGTTGAAGTAGGAGTTGTCGTCCACGGCGACGGGGGTGGGACCGAAATGGATGTCGCGCATCAGAAAGGCGCCTTGCTTCTTGAGAATATAGCCGCCGATCCCGTTGGGATAGCCGGGGGGTGATACTCCGCCGGGAAGATAATTCGCCACCGAACGGGTCAGCCAGGGATAACTGCCGTCGTCGTTGAGCAGGTGGATGGCACCGTAGCTTTCCTCGAGCCCGCCCACAACCTCGCGATCGACACTATCGGGGCCTTCGAAAACATTCTTCTTGGCGCCGTCGTTGTACTGGACAACGTGCCCGTTCATGTGGTGAATCAGCTGTTTCGCGCCGGGAACGAACTCAATAGCGCGAATGTAGTGGTCGCGATCCATCTGGTAAGGAATCTTCACGACCATGAAGTGGTCTTTGTTGTCGCCTGGCACGTGAATCGGATGGTCCAGGCGAACCACCAGGTCCGGCTTGTCGGCAGATCCCGCTTCTTTGAACTGGGGTTGAGGCGGAAGCCGGGCAGGATCGCCCTCCGGAGTCCCGCCCTTGACCCAGCGCTGGAGGAGTTCGATTTCTTCGGCGCTGAGAAAGCGTTCGCCGGAGAAGTGGGAGTACTCGGGATCCGCCGGCCACGGCGGCATGTATTTCGATTGGGTAACAGAAGCGATCGTTTGCGCTTTGCGGACCGCGTCCCGGTAGGTCAGCAGTGCAAACGGGCCGGCCCCGCCGGGATGATGGCAGGGCGCGCACTTCGCAAAGATGACTGGAGCGATGTCTTCGCTGAAGGTCGGGTTCTGCCGGACAGGGTCCGCAGGATGACAACCTGCAACCCCAAAAACGGCCGTCAGGAACAGCGCTCGGACGGCAGCTCCGGGCAAGGAATTCAGTATCCTCATGGGCCTCTTTCGGGGAAAGCGACGCTGAATGCGCCCGCGACGACTCGAAACTCCACCTCCGGTCCCTGGGTGACCCACGCCGGGTGACCCACGCCAAAATTCGAAACGTTTGTGGGCGTACAGCCGATTATTTTACCACCGACGGCCACACGAGTGTGGTGTCTCATAATTACCTGGATTATTCCCTCAGCGGGACAACCCCGCCTTCGTTGTCCAGCCGAAACCCACAAGCCGAGGCGGGTCAACTGCGAGCCTGGAACCTTTCCTTCTCCTTGACAGTGTCTGCCGAGCGGGGGCTAGAATCTCGTTTATGAAACATCACGCTTTCTTCGCGCTGGCCCTAGTCGGGGCGGTAACGCTCTCCCCCATCACCCTCAAAGCGCAGCAGCGGTCCGTGCTCGACCGCGTTTTCGTGCCGGCCCAGGCGGCGTCCGGACAGGAGATGTATCCGAATACGTGCGCCCCCTGTCACGGCCCCGCGCTTGGAGGAGGCGCCCAGGGTCCTCAGTTGGCTGGGGCGCAGTTTATCTCTCACTGGAAAGACAAGACGGTTGGCGATCTGTTCGAGAAGATCAGGACGACAATGCCGGCGAACAGTCCGGGCACTCTTTCACCCGATGCGACCGCCGATATTCTCTCGTTCCTTCTCAGTGCCAATGGATATGCGGCCGGAACCGTGCGCCTCGCCATCGACGCGGCGCCACTCAAGAATGTGAAGATGGCAGACCCGCCGGGCGGTCCCGTTGTCGCGGCGGCCGCAGCGGCGCCGCCTGCGGCCCGACCGCCGCTTTTCTTCAGGGAAGAATGGAAGCAAACGCCCGCCAATGACGAACATCCTCTCTCGGCGCAATCCGTGGGCAACCCCAACCTCGAGTTGAGAGTCTACGGTCCCGGCGCAAAGGAACTCCTGATTACCGGCACAGCGGACAATCCGCAGAATCCGACGCACGTCTGGAACGGCATGTGTGCGGCCAACTGCGCGCTGACCCTTCGCGACAAGTCCAATTTCGTCGACCTCACCGGCCAGGCCAAGTTCCGCTGGCTCACCAAGGTCTCGGGCTTTCAGAAAATTCATCCGGTGATCAAGCTGGCCGACGGGACTCTCCTGGTCGGAGACTGGGCCGATGGCACGACAATCGACTGGCGGGAAACCGAGGCGTACTTCTCGGAGATACGCTGGATCAAGCTCGATCCGGACCGCGTCGTGACCACCGGCACATTCGTCGATAAACCCGATCTGAGCAAGGTCGACGAATTTGGCTGGACGGATCTCATGAATGCCAGCGGCCACGGCATGGGCGGATGGTCTGACGTCGGCAGGATCGAGGTCTACGGCAAACCCGTTCCCCGGTAGACAGCGCAAATTTTCGCCGTCTTTTTCGCTCTGATGGGGCTTGCGCGCCTTAGTCCAAGGATGCGTCGCCTCCGTTCTTTGCAGCCCCGCACGAAGGTTTTTCAAAGTGCGCTACCGGTCTGGGGCAATCCCTTTCTGACTTCAGGAGGCTGCTTGCCAGTCCGGATTCTTTGAGCCAGACCCTTTCGGGGCAATTTGTGTTAGCTTTCTTCTCATCAATCTAAATATCGAGGAAACCATCGTGAGCAATCCGACGATTTCGATCCACGCTTCAGATTCTGTTTTCGTAAACGGCGCCTGGGCCGCGCCGCGAGGCAAGGGAAAGCTTTCCGTCATTTCTCCGGTTACGGAAGAAGAGATCATGACATTCCCGGACGGCACGACGGAAGACATGGATCACGCAGTTGCCGCTGCGCGAGACGCCTTCGACAGGGGGCCCTGGCCACGTCTGTCTGCTCAGGAACGCGGGGCGATGCTGCTGAAAGTTGCGGAGGTGCTGCAGCGCAGGCTGCCCGAGCTGGCAGATGCGTGGACCGCCCAGGTTGGCGCGCCCATCTCGCTGACGAAGTATGCGTCCACACAGGCGCCGGGACTTTTCGAGTTCTACGGCAAGATGATTCAGACCTATCCCCTCGTTGACGAGCGGAAGCGCGACGATGGAAAAATCGCCCGCGTTGTCAACGAGCCTGTCGGAGTTGTCGCCGCCATCACGCCCTGGAATGCCCCCATGGTGCTGCTGTGCTACAAGGTTGCGGCGGCGCTCGCCGCCGGCTGCACCGTTGTTTCCAAGCCGGCGCCCGAAACGCCGATGGATGCCTATCTGCTCGCGGAGTGTATTGAAGAGGCCGGATTACCGCGCGGCGTCTTCAATGTCGTGCCGGCCGGGCGCGAAACGGGAGACTACCTGGTCCGTCATCCCGGAGTGGACAAGATCAGTTTTACGGGCAGCACTGCGGCGGGTCGCCACATCATGGCGGCGTGCGCGGGACGGATGGCGCGCTGCAGCTTCGAGCTCGGTGGCAAGTCCGCCGCCATTTTTCTGGACGACGCCGATACCGGTAAAGCCCTCCAAAGTCTGGTTCCGTTCTCGATGCCGATCACCGGCCAGGTCTGCTTCTCGCTGACCCGTGTGCTCGTGCCGCGCTCCCGCACGACCGAGATCCGCGATGCCTATGTCGCCGCCATCCGCAACGTCAAGGTCGGCGATCCGTTCGATCCCGCCACGCACATGGGCCCGCTGACCATGAAGCGTCAACTCACGCGCGTGCAGGGCTACATCGAGAAAGGCCGCGCCGAGGGCGCGCGCCTTGTGCTCGGCGGCGGCCGTCCCCAGCACCTGTCCACGGGCTACTTCATCGAGCCGACGGTTTTTGCCGACGTGGATACGCGCATGACCATCGCCCAGGAAGAAATTTTCGGTCCCGTCGTGTCGTTTATCAGTTATGACGACGTCGATGACGCCGTCGCCAAGGCTAATGACACCATTTACGGATTGCACGGCGCGGTCTATACCGAGGATGCCGAGCGCGGTTACCAGGTGGCCCGCCGCGTGCGCTCGGGCAGCATCACGGTGAACGGATTGATCGTCGATTACAAGATGCCGTTCGGCGGATTCAAACAATCCGGCGTTGGAAGAGAAGGCGGCATCGAGGGTCTCGAAAACTATTTCGAAGTAAAGACCGTCTATTTTGGATAGCCGTTTGGGAAGGATCAAGCGAATGCCCCATCACGATGGCGCCGCGGGTTATCAAGGGAGGGCGCATCATCATCGGTGTCAGCGGCGAATACGTCGTGCGCGGATTTTTCTCCGCTTATGAACGCGAACACGGGCAAGCTTTCGTGGCGCTTCTACAAGGTGCCCGGCGATCCTTCGAAACCCTTCGAACATCCCGACCTCGCAGCCGCGGCGAAAACGTGGACCAACGACTGGTGGAAACAGGGAGGCGGCGCCGGAGTCTGGAACGGCATGGCCTACGATGACGCTAACGACCTCGTCTTACAGCCCGGGTCTGGTTTATTTCCGGGAACTGCGGGTGGAAGCTATAGCTATCGCGCCGATCCCAACTACGTTCCGGCTCCCACGACCGTCTCGAGGCCGGCACATCTGCTCGTTCTCGCCCTGGAGGCATTTCGGTGACGTTGATCAAATTCGCCCAGAATGACTCTCGGAGATCGAATTGTCGCAGGCGAATTTGATCAACGTCACCGAAATGCCGTTCTTATTTTCTCCCCCTGATCCCTCCCCGAAAAATCTTACATTTCAGTTGACCACTGCAGATTAGCGAATTTATGCTGCTAACGACTTGGCATCGTTACTGCCGGGCAACGACGCCCGGCAGTAAGGGCCATCATGAAAGCGGCATCACAGATTGCCGCATTTTTTCGGGGGGAATTAAATGAAGAGGCTACTTTCGTTCGTAGCAATTCTGCTACTGTTCCTATGCTCTCCTGTTTCAAGTTTCAGCCAGGGTCTCTACGCGACGGTGACCGGCATTGTCACCGACAGTTCCAAAGCCCTCGTTCCCGGCGTCACCATCAAGGCGACAGCGGTGGACACGGGTATTGTCACCACGACGATCACCAATGAAGCCGGCACTTATACATTAGGAAACCTGGCGCCCGGCAAATATTCGATCGCCGCGTCGCTGCCCGGATTTCAGACCAAGACAATCACCGACGCGCAGTTGAGCCAGGGCGTATCGTCTCGTTACAACTTCGAATTGAGTGTGTCCGGCGTGAACACGCAGGTGGAGGTCAGCATCTCTGCCGACACGATTCTGGCAACCCAGGGCGGCACCGTGGGTCAGGCCCTGGACCGCCAGAAGGTTCAGGATCTGCCGATTGTCGGCAACAACGTGCTGGATCTGATTACGGTCATGGCCGGTGTCGAAAACGTAGTGCCGTCGAATCCCCCGAGCGCAGCAAACGCTTTCGGCCGTGAGAACACGACCTTTGCCGGCGTCCGTGCGGACAACGTCACGATCGTTCGCGACGGCATCGACATGAACGACAACCGCAGTCCAAACGGGATCTATTCGATCACGACGATCAATCCGGACCTGGTTGGTGAAATCCGGCTGATCCTGGCTCCGGTCGACGTGGAAATGGGACGCGGCAACGGCTCGATCCAATACACGACCCGTTCCGGCACCAACAAGTTCACGGGAAGCGCGGTGTGGACATTCCGGAACACGGCGCTCGATCCGAACACGTGGGCCAACAACCGAAGCCAGACGCTTCCGTCAACCGTGTCGGCCGCGACCCGGTCGCTGGCCGAACAGGGAAAAGCGAATCTGGCGCTGCAGCCCAACTGGACCAACACCGAGCAGGGCACCGTCAGCTTCGGCGGTCCGATCATCAAGAACAAGACGTTTTTCTTCGGCTTGTTTGACCTCTACACGAACCATCTGCGATCCCTGGACAATTTCATCGTCTACACGCCGTGCGCGCGGATGGGGATTGTCCGTTACTTCAACACGTGGAACGCGACCAACGCCATCGGAACGGAAACTCTGACAGGCGCAAATCCGACGCGGCGTGCCGTGGATCTGTCGGGAAATCCCTTGCCCCCGAGCGGACCGTCGAGCGGATCGGCCACCGGTTATGACAACTCGCTGCAGGCCCGCAGCGTTTTTGGCCCGCTGGCGAGCATGCCGACCACCAACGATTGCTCGGATGCGCCGGTCAATACGTCCACGCTCATCCCTAACGGCATCAGCCTGACGGGCGCGCCGGGCACGGCCACCGGAAGCTGGGATCAATACCGCCGTCAGCTGGACCTGTCGGGATATACCGGCCGGCAACTGGCCGGCACCCCGCTGCCCAACAATTACGAGGTCGGCGATGGATTGAATACCGCCGGCTACCGCGTTCTTCGTCATTCGCGCGGCGTGGATAACCTGTTCGGTTCCGGCGAAGCCACCGGCATCCGCAAGCAGTTCAATGTGAAGATCGATCACAACTTCAATTCGAACAACAAGGCGAATGTCAACTGGACCTATGAACGAACGGTTTCCGATGACGTCTTTGCCCCCTTCCCGACGTCGTTCAGCAATTCGAACTTCCGGCATCCGATCGTCATCACGTCGGGTTTCACGTCGACGTTGTCCTCGACGTTGCTCAATGAAGCCCGCTTTGGTTACCGTCTGCAGGACCTCAATGTCATCGCGCCGATGGCGTTGCCGGAAGATCAGGCGGCGCTGGCCGAACTGTTTCCCGCGCCGGTAAACGGGATCCGGGTGGTGCCGTTCTACGGCTTTACCAATACGAGCCTTTCGGGTGCGCCCTGTCCGCTCCACTACGGATCCAGACCTCCGACGAACGCGCCTCTTCCGGGTGTCGCTTCGGGCTGCAACGTCGCCCCGACATCGAAAGGCAAGACGCCGACGTGGACGTTCTCGGATACGGTCAGCTGGACTCACGGGACTCACGCGGTCCGCTTCAGCGGAGAGTTGCGTCTCAACAGCAGCAAGACCGAGACGCCCGGCACTTCAGATTTTACGGGCACCAGCACGTACGCTTCGGCGACGCTGGGCGCATTCGGCAGCACGGCGCCGGGCACGGCCGGTGTGAACGACTTCTCGAACAGCAACAGCCGTCCGACAACCGATCCCAACAATTTGAAGGGATTGCAGAACGCCACGCGCGGAACGGCGCAGACGCTGATGAACATGCTGGCGGGGTCGCTGTCGAATGTCGCGATGCAATACTACATTGACAGCCCCACCGGAGCAACTCCGCAACTCAGCGATTGGAAGGATTTCCGGGACAACGAGTACATCACGGTCAAAGTTGTCCAAACGGAATTCAGCGCCTGGGCCAAGGATGAATGGAAGGTCAAGCGGAACCTGACCCTCACTCCGGGGCTGCGATGGGACTATTCCGGTGTTCCCTATCTTGATAACGGAACCACGGTCGGGTTGATTGGCGGGGGCGCGGCAGTGTTCGGCATATCCGGCCGGGATTTTACGGGCTGGATGAATCCGGGCGCGCGCGCTGCTGCGACCGATTTTCAATTTGTAGGACCGAACTCCCCGAACCCGGGCGAGAGCGCCTATCCGAACATCTATCACAACTTCGGACCGTCCTTCGCTTTTGCGTGGACGCCGAAGTGGCTTGGTGAAGGCAAGACCACGGTTCGCGGCGGTTACCAGATCACCTATTCGACCGGTTCGCCGAATCCCGGCGGCGGCCGCTTCTCCTCCTACGCCACGGCGCTGGGCGGCGCTCCCGGGCGTACGTTCCTGGCCCAGGCCAACCAGCAATCGGGGATCTACCTCGACTTGTCGACGGCAGGCAACACGCTGAATCCGAACAATCTGAGCGTGATCCTCCCGATTGTCCCGACCGTGGCGCCTCTCGAAGACCCAGTCCACGACCGGACCGCGCAATCAATCGCTGACAGTCTTCGATCCGCATTATGAAAATCCTTATGTTCAGAATCTGACGTTGTCGGTGACCCGCACCGTTAACCGGAACGTCACGGTCGACGTGCGCTACATCGGCGCGTTGGCGAGGAAGAGCTATGCGACGCAGAACCTGAACCTCAACAACTTCCGCACCAACGGTCTGCTCGCCGCGCTCGACGCGGTCAGAACGGGCAACGACGCCAATTCGGGTCTGCTCGATCAGATCTTCGCCGGTATCAACCTGTGTTCGAGCAACACCAATCCGGGAGCCGGAAGCTGCGGCGCCGGCAGCTGGGGTCCGATCAATGGAACAACCCAGAAGGCCGCCGTCCAGATTCGAGCCGGCGGACTGGGAACAGGGACGCTGACGAACCTGGCCGTCGGCAACTACAACGCGATTGCCGGAACGATCTCGAACTTCAACTACAACTGGGGAGCCGCCGGAAATGCGCACACCTGCGCGGTGAACTGCACGCTGCCGGATCCCAACCCCAATAACGCCTCGGCCGGAGCGGCGTTACGCTTGAATGGGTTCCCGGACAACTTCGTGGTGACCAACCCCCAGTTCAGCACGCTGACGTATTACACCAACTGGGGCTACAACAACTATCACTCCCTGCAGGCTCAGGTGACCATCCGGCCCATCCACGGGATGAGCGGAACGGCCACTTACAGCTGGAGCAAGAACCTGGGGTTGGGATCCCTGACCGATCCGACAAACAGGGCTCAGGACTACACGGATATCGGCAACAATCCCGGCCAGGAGTTCCGTACGAACGGAACGTTCGAGCTGCCGATCGGGCCGAACAAGTTGTTCATGGGCAACAGCTCGGGTTGGCTCGCACGCGCGGTCGAACGCTGGCAGCTGGGTGTGATCTATAACCTGAGCGCCGGCGCCCCCACCAGCATCACCATGAACAGCATGCTCTACGGCAACGGACTTCCGGATGTTGTTCACCCCGTCGACTTCAACAAGCTCAGGGGAGTTCGCTGGGACACGCAGAACGGGGCGTTTGTCGAAGGCCGTTATTTCGATAATAACGATGTCTTCGTGACCGTGCCGGATCCGCAGTGCTTCACCGTGACCACGCAGCAGAACCTGTACAGCGCCACCGGCCCCACGGGAACACCTCGCTGCACGTTGAATGCGTTGGCGATGGTCGTTCCTGCAGGCACTGCGGACTCGGGAACCGTGGCGAGCTTCGGCGGCGCCGCGAGCGATACTCGCAACGTCCAGATCGTTCTTCAGCATCCGCAGCCCGGAATGCGGGGGAACCTGGGGAACAACGTGGTGAAGGGTTTGGGGACCTTCCGTTTCGATGCGAACCTGGGAAAGACTTTCAAGGTTACTGAAGCCAAGAGTCTCCAGGTCCGTTTCGATGCCCAGAACGTCCTGAACCACCCGCAGCCGGGCAATCCGAACCTGAACATCGATCCCAACGCGTTCGGAGTGACGTCCCCGTTCGGGCAGATCACCTCAAAGAGCCAGGGCCGCACGTTGCAGGGCCAGTTGCGGCTCACCTTCTAAAATGGAGCAGCCCGTCCCGGGTTGCTGATTCTTTCCGGCCTTCCTCGAAGTTCGAGGAAGGCCGGTTTTGTTTTGGGGCCGAATTGTTTTACTGCGGGCCAGAGCGGACTCCTGTGGCACGCGGATGCCGTCAAGCTACTCTATGAAAGTGCTGACCATCAGTGCGTCGACGGGCTTTCTGGTTCTTTCTGGTAGCTGCAAGAAAGACGTAAATCGCCCCGGTTAACCTCTCCAAACCTGCACCCACACCACAAGCGCGCCACAAGCAGCCAGTTGACACATCCGCTTCTCATCCTGATAATACCTTTGGCCGTATCTGTTCAACCTGCGGTCTCCGCAGTTGAACGCCTCTGATTTCACGACGGGTGTGAAGTCACGTAGCGGCGCCGACATTTTTGAACTTGGACATCGACGTCCAAAGCACCTTGAGGGGTGCTTTGGACGTTTTTTATTTTGGCGCAGTTTTGCAGGTGGGATAACAACGTGGCGACAAATTTGTCATACATAAAGTCTGCGGCGGGACGACATCTCGGCACACTGCTTGAAATCGGCGGAACCCTGAGCGCCGCCCTTTCGGCAAGGGCCGCATTCCAGCGTGTCCTGGAAGTCCTCGAACGTCATCATGAAGTTCTGCGAGGTACGGTTACAGTGCTGGACCGCGACACCGGCGAGATTCGGGTCGAAGCCTCCATTGGCCTGGGAGACGCCGGCAGGGGCGCACACTACAGGCTGGGTGAAGGCATTACAGGGCGCGTTGTCGAAAGCGGCAAGCCCATCGTCGTCCCCCAGGTGAGCCGCGAACCGATGTTCCTGAACCGCGTCGGCCAGCGAAAAGACCTCGACAAGAAGGATGTCACTTTTGTCTGCGTGCCCTTCTTCGTCAACAACAGACCGGTCGGGGCGCTGGGGGTCGATCTCGAATTCGAGGTTGATCGAGACTATGAAGCGGATCTGAACTGCCTCCGCATCGTTGCCTCCATGATGGCTCAGGCTGTTAAGGCGGATCACCTCCTGGATGACGAAAGGCAGCGCCTGCTTGACGAAAACAACTCCCTTCGCGGCGAATTGAAGGAGCGATACGAGTTTTCGAACATCATCGGGACCGCCGGTCCGATGAAGCAGGTCTACGAACAGATCGTCCAGGTCTCGAATACCAACACCACAGTATTGGTGCGCGGGGAGTCCGGCACCGGCAAGGAGCTTATCGCTCATGCGCTCCACTACAATTCGCCGCGGGCCAAGAAACCCTTTGTCAAAGTCAGCTGTGCCGCGCTGCCCGATTCCCTTATGGAATCCGAACTGTTCGGCTACGAAAAAGGCGCGTTCACGGGCGCCCATGCCCGGAAGAAAGGGCGATTCGAGCTGGCCGACGGCGGGACCCTGTTTCTCGACGAGATCGGCGACATCAACCTCACCACGCAGGTAAAGCTCCTGCGAGTGCTTCAGGAGAAGGAGTTCGAGCGCGTCGGTGGGACCGAAACCATCCGGGCCAACGTCCGTCTGATCACCGCCACCAACAAGGATCTGGAGCGCGCCATCGCCGATGGACAGTTCCGTGAAGATCTTTACTATCGTCTTAACGTTTTCGCCATTTTTGTTCCGCCGCTCCGGGAACGGAAGTCGGATCTCCTGTTGCTCGCGGATCATTTCCTGCAGAAGTATGCGAAGGAACACGGGCGCGATATACGAAGAATCTCCACGCCCGCTATCGACATGCTGACCTCGTATCATTGGCCCGGGAACGTCCGCGAACTCGAGAATGTCATCGAACGGGCAGTCCTGATATGCGACGGCGCCGTCATTCATGGACACCATCTGCCCCCGACGCTGCAAACCGCGCAGGCTTCCGGAACCGTAACCCGTCTTTCCCTTGACGAAGCCGTTTCGGCCTATGAAAAGGATCTCGTCCAGGACGCCCTCAAGACCGCGCGCGGAAACCGTGCCCGAGCCGCGCGTCTGCTCAGCACGACCGAGCGCATCTTCAATTACAAGGTGAAGAAGTACGAAGTGGACGTCGATCGATTTCGGGGGTAACAACGATGTAGGGGAGACTGCAAATCCCCTACATCGTTGTCTGAAAGAGAATTCCGGCCTTCACGGATTTCCCCCTAACTCCTTCAAACCAAAAACAGTCCGCCCCGCGCTTCACTGGCACCGGTATTGCATAAATGAAATGCGATGGTGCCGGAAACAACAGCAAATCTGGGAAACGTCGACCGCATTCCTCTCGGGCAAGGCAGGGTATTTGAAGTTGGAGGTGTGGCGATTGCCGTTTTTCGCAGCCGTGACGGAACGGTTTTCGCAACGCAGGCGGCTTGCACACACCGGGGCGGACCGCTCGCAGACGGCATTCTTGGACAGCGAACGCTGATCTGTCCGCTGCATGGGTGTGGATTCGATGTCGCTTCTGGAAGACCGGCAGGACACGCCTATGGCGGCCTGAAAGTCTTCCCCATATCGCTGGACTCCAAAGAACAGCTCATTGTGACCCTCGAATGACAGACCGACGAAACTCCATGAACACGTTTGACCCCTGGGCCTTCAAAATTGGCGTCGCAGCCGCCGCAGCGGTCGCGGGGTTGATTGTATGGACTGGTCGATCCGATCTGGGAGCAGGCCAACGTCCTCGCCGACGTCCTCACAGGCGTGAAGCCTGACGCCGCCTATTGCGGGTCCAAACTCGGAACGAAACTCAAGACGAAATGCAGAGACTTCCCTTTACTGTTTTTTCATTGCAGGGGGCGGTGGATCGCAACGCTGCGTCCCAGATTCGAGTCTGCCGCCTGACACATTTCCCCTATAATCGCCAACGAAAGAAATCCAACAAGGAGGTTCGCATGGAAGCCCTCATTTCCAGCCTGGTGAAGCGTTTCGAAACCGGCATGCTCACGCGCCGGGAGTTGGTTTACGGCTTGACGATGCTGGCGGCCGCCGGCGCTGAAACTTCAGCAACTCCGTTGCAGGGCGGCAGTCTGAAATCCACAAGAATTGATCACATCAGCATTCAGGTGAACGATATGCCACGCTCCCTGGCCTTCTACCAGAACATCTTCGGTCTGAGGGTGGTGAGTGAGGATAAGCCGAACGAGATCGTGCGCCTTGGTACGACAAAGGCGCTGGTCTCTCTTCATCATAAGAGTCCCACCGGGCTCGTCGATCACTTCGCGATCGGCATCGAGCAATTCAGCCGGGAAGCGGTCACCGAGAACCTGAAGCAGCGCGGAATGAGTCCTGAAGAAAATCTCGACGCGGGGTTCCATGTAAAAGACCCGGATGGGATCAGCGTTCAGATTGTCGGCGACTGAGGTTTTTCTGCCGGCTCGTGTGGCGTTCCCTGACTACGTCCAGGTAATTCGGGGACGCACACCAAATCCGCGCCACCATTCCTCACGAACGAAGACTTTCGCGCGGATTTGGTGCGCGTCCCCGAATTGCGTCCGGTGTGCCCAAGCGTAAGGATTTGACAAAAAACCTACGACATGAAAATGTTCGGTAGCCGTTCTGGAAACGGGACGGAACCGGCGGTAGCCCGCTTCGGGCCATACCCAACCGAAAGCGAATTGTCATTTTTCTAACCTATCCATAGTTTTGGATTATGAAAGGGGCAGGATGACCTCTGAACCTCTCGGCTATTTGGACCTTGTCGCATCACCGGATTCCTGTCTGGCCGGCGTAAAGGAGCGCATTGGCCGGGAAATCGACGACCTGATAGTCTCGCTTCCACCGCCGCACTGCCTGCCTCCCAGCGAAAGGCGCGGAATCATCGCCCGCTACACTGCGGTTTTGGAGGGCAACTTTATCTATTGGATGACTTCGACTTATCTTTCCGTTCGCTCCCGCCAGGCGCACTCTTTCATCGAAGACAACCTGCGCGAAGAGGTGCGAGACAACCATCCGGGAATGCTTCGGCGGTTTGCGGTTGCGGCTCGCGGCACATCCACGGACTCCGACCGCAACGCAATAGATCGTGAACTTCAGGAGGTTCGGGCTTTCGTGGCTCGTCTGAACGGTTTGCCGATCATCCTGATGATGGCGTTTCTGGAAGGGTTTATTGCCCGCTTCATGACTTATCTTGCGGCGCTGGCAGTCCTGCAGGGTTCCGACGAATTGGAATATACAGACGTGCATGGGGTCGTCGACATTGCGCACACGCAGGGTCTCTTTGAGGCTTTTGGCGCGGAACTGGCGCTGATGCCCAGCCCTCCACCGGCCGCGACTCTGCTTGAAGGCGTTGGTGTGCTGAAGTCTCTGCTCGAGACGATCGTCCGTTACCGGCAGTGATGCCTGCTCCACTCGCGACAGTCATACGAGACGCGGTTCGCGATGTAGCACTCCGGCTTCGCCGCCAATATTTTATTCGAGTCTGGAAGATGCAGCTCGGGGAGGGCGCGGTGATCTCATTCAGCGCCAAGCTCGACAAGACGAACCCGCGTGGAATCCATATCGGGAAGTACTCGGTGTTGAGTTTTCGATCCGCGGTTCTCTCGCACGACTCGGTCAACGATCGTCACTACGACACTTACATCGGCGACAACTGCTTCATTGGCGCCCATGCCATCGTCTTGCCGGGAGTCCGGATCGGCGATCAGTGTATCGTTTCCGCGGCAAGTGTTGTTATGCGCGACATTCCATCCGGTTGCCTCGTTACGGGTAATCCCGCAAGAGTCGTGGAGACCAACGTGAAGACAACGCATTATGGTATCCGCGCCGTTGCCCGGGCGGAGTTCCACCCCGCAGCACGCCCCGAGGGTTCATCGACATGTCCGTAAAAGAGGCCATCTTCCGCGAAATACGAGAGCTGGCTGAAGCGGAGCACAAGAGCGTGCCTCCTTTGAGCGACGACCTCGTGATGCTGGAGTCGGGTCTCGACTCGCTCTCGATCGCAATCCTCGTTGCACGCCTTGAGGAGAGCCTGGGTCTGGATCCCTTCACCGACTCGGATGACATCTTTTACCCGGTGACGCTGGGCGACTTTGTCCGGGCTTACGAGGAGGCCGGAAGAGAGTCGTCCTGAGAGCCCACCGAACTTCAGGACTTTCGTCCTTCATTGCTGAATATGAAGTCCATTCGCGACCGACTGGAAGAGGGTTCCGATTTCGCGGTCGCGTCTCTTTTTGGAGCCGCCGCAAGTCTACGTCTGACCGACTTGCTCGAGTCGACGAGTCTGGGCGGACGCCTGCCGGAGCTCCTGGGACGGAGTGTTCTTCTTGCTTTGGAGGATCAGCTCTCCGCGGCCCTGGCAATTTTCGAATTGGATGGCGTCGCCCGGCGCGTCGTCGTTTGCCCGCCGGACCTGAGCCGTGAATATCTTCCTGGTCTGATTCGCGAGGCGGAGGTCGACTCGATCCTCTTCGATGGCCAACCCCAGGCAGAGTATGTGGACCTTCCATTACGGATTCAAGCCGGCCTGCGGTTGACTGCAGCGGGTCGAGTGGAGAGCGTGCACCGCACGGAGTGGGTGCTGCTCACGTCCGGAACGACGGGCGTTCCGAAAATGCTTGCTCACAGCATGGACGGGTTGACAGGAGCAATCAGGAAGGCGCAGCAGGCGCGCGACGTCGTCTGGGGAACGTTTTACGACATTCGCAGATTTGGAGGTCTCCAGGTATTGCTGCGAGCTCTTATCGGTGGCCGTTCCCTCGTCCTGTCCGGCGCCGGGGAATCCGTTGGGGAGCACCTCCTGCGACTGGGCGCAAGATCGGTAACGCATCTCACCGGCACCCCTTCCCATTGGCGACGGGCGTTGATGAGTCCGAACCTCGAAGCGATCGGTCCGCGCTACATCAGACTGTCTGGAGAGATCGCCGACCAGGCGGTTCTGAACACTCTGCGGTCGGTCTTTCCGCAGGCGGCCATCGGACACGCTTTCGCGTCAACGGAGGCGGGGGTTGTATTTGAGGTTGCGGACTGCCTGGAGGGATTTCCGGCAAGCGTTGTGAATGCTGAGGGAGACGTGGAGGTAACGATCGTCAACCAATCCCTCAGGGTTCGTTCCGCCAGAACGAGTTCCGGGTATGTTGGAAGTTCGGATAGTGTGCTGAAGGACGAGGAAGGCTTCGTGGATACCGGAGACATCGTCGAACTCCGCGGCGATCGCTATTACTTTTTGGGGCGTCGGAGCGGCGTTATCAACGTCGGCGGGCAGAAGGTCCATCCTGAGGAAGTGGAAGCGATGCTCAACCGGCATCCCGCCATTCGGATGTCGTGCGTCAGGTCTCGCGCCAATCCGATCACCGGATCTCTGGTCGTCGCGGATGTCGTTCTCGAATCGGGCGAAGCCGGAACCGGGAGCCTCTCCCGGCTTCGTCGGGACATTCTCAGTTTCTGCCGCGACGTTCTGCCGCGGCACAAAGTCCCGGCATTGCTCCGGTTTGTTTCCACGCTGGATGTGGCCGACACGGGTAAGATGCGGCGGCAGGATGCGTAACGTCATCGTCACTGGCGGCAGCCGCGGCCTGGGCCTGGCTATAGCGCGCCGGCTTGCGGAAGCCGGGTATCGCGTCATAGTTGTTGCAAGAAAGAAGTCCGAATCCCTGGCCTCCGCGATGGCGGAATCCGAGTCCAGAGAGTCCGGATCGTTCCAGTTTGTCCCTTTCGATCTCTCCGCCACCAAAGATATTTCGCGGCTGGCCCGCGCCCTGAGAAAGGAGTTCGGACCGATTTACGGTCTTGTGAACAATGCTGCCTCGGGTTCCGACGGCGTTCTCGCGATCATGCACAACTCGCAGATCGAAGACCTTATCCGCCTCAACACGCTCTCGCCCATCCTTCTCACGAAGTATGTTGTGCGCTCCATGATGGCCGATGGCGGAGGACGGATCGTCAACGTCGCGTCGATTGTCGGGTTTACGGGGTATAGCGGTCTCTCCGTATATGCGGCGACAAAAGCCGCGATGATCGGTTTCACGCGATCTCTGGCGCGCGAAGTAGGGAGCAAAGGAGTGAATGTAAATTCGGTTGCCCCCGGTTTTCTGGAAACCGAGATGACTCAGGATCTCGGCGACGAGCAGAGACAGCGGATCGCGCGCCGGAGCGCGCTGCATCGGCTTGCCGCCGTTGAGGACGTGGCGGACGCCGTGGAGTTCCTGCTCGGGGACAAGGCTCGAAGCATCACCGGCACCGTACTCACAGTGGACGCGGGAAACACGGCGTAATGGCTTCTCCGGGGACCAGGGAACGGACTGTGGTACAGACGTGGCTTCGCGCCCTGGAACTGACAGCGCCCATTCCGAAAAGTCCTCATCGAGTCCTGCCGGTCGTCGTGCAGGAAATGGCAGAGAGGTCTGGTGAGGCACCGGCAATCCTTTCTGCGGGTGAGTCTTTGAATTACCGGGAACTCGCGGAACAGGCGAACCGATACAGCCGCTGGGCCATCGATCATGGTCTCGCAAAGGGAGACACCGTCTGCCTGCTGATGCCTAATCGGCCCGAATATCTGGCTGTCTGGCTGGGCATCACTCTGGCGGGCGGCGTGGTTGCCCTTCTCAATACCAATCTCGTCGGACCGTCGCTGGCGCATTGCATCGGGATTGTGCGGCCCAGGCACCTGGTAGTGGACCCGGCACTGGTGGACAGGCTGAAGGACGTCCTGCCAACCGGCGGTGACGCCCCGGCGGTTTGGGTTCATGGCGGCAATCTGGACGTCCAGGCCTATCCCGGAGAACTGCTTCCTCCCTCCGACCGTCCGGTGGTGAGTGTCGACGACACCGCACTCTACATCTACACCTCGGGAACAACCGGACTGCCCAAGGCGGCCCGCGTCAGCCACTTCCGCCTGATGCAGTGGAGCTACTGGTTTGCCGGCCTCATGGATTCCGGTCCCTGCGACCGAATGTACAATTGCCTTCCGATGTACCACAGCATTGGAGGCGTCGTGGCCGCGGGGGCAATGCTGGTTTCGGGAGGCTCCGTGGTCGTGCGTGAAAAGTTTTCTGCCAGGGAGTTCTGGGACGACATCCAACGCTGGGACTGCAGCGTGTTTCAATACATCGGCGAGCTTTGCCGCTATCTGCTCAACGCTGACGCGACGCCGCGGGAGCACAACCACCGCATTCGCATGTGCTGCGGCAACGGCCTGCGGCCGGAGATCTGGCAGAACTTCATTAATCGATTTCGCATACCCCGGGTTATCGAGTTTTACGCCGCCACCGAAGGCACCTTTTCGCTGTTCAACGTCGAGGGCCAGACCGGATCGATCGGCCGCATCCCGTCATTCCTGAAACATCGATTTCCGGCGGCGCTGATCAAGCTCGACAGCGCAACGCTGGAACCCGTCCGGGACGAGCGCGGATTCTGCATTCGATGCGCTGCTGGCGAGGTCGGCGAAGCCCTGGGCAGGATAACGTCAGACCGCGCCGGCAGATTCGAAGGCTACATCGGCAGCGAGGACTCGGAACGGAAGATTTTCCGCAACGTGTTCGAGCCGGGTGATTCGTGGTTCCGCACGGGCGACTTGATGCGTGTTGACCGGAAGGGCTTCTTCTACTTTGTCGATCGCATCGGCGATACCTTCCGATGGAAAGGAGAAAATGTGTCCACACTCGAGGTGTCGGAGGCACTGGGTGGGTTTCCCGGCATCGAGGACGTGAACGTCTATGGCGTCAGCGTCCCCGGCGCAGATGGGAGGGCCGGGATGGCGGCTCTGGTCTGGAGGAACGAACCGGACCTGAAGGCCCTTCACGAGCACCTCCGGGAGCGCCTTCCCGCGTACGCACGCCCGGTTTTTCTTCGCCTTCGAAAGGAGATGGAAGCCACATCGACTTTCAAATACACAAAAAGCGACCTCGTAGCGCAGGGTTACGATCCGGACAGTACAACCGACGAGATCTACTTCAACGACCCGCAGCGAGCCGCCTTTGTACGACTCGACCGGATTCTGTATGACCGCATGCAAGGCGGGCATGTCCGTCTTTAGATGAAAGGTTCAGATGAAACCAGAAACAATTGCCCTTCATGGCGGCTTCGACAACGACCCTGCGACGAAGGCCGTGGCCGTGCCCATCTACCAGACCGTCGCCTACGCTTTCGACAGCGCGGACCACGGAGCGGCGCTGTTCAACCTGGAGGTCGAGGGCTTCCGGTATACGCGGATCAACAATCCGACGACCGCGATTCTGGAGAAGCGCGTTGCCGCGCTGGAGGGAGGGGTCGAAGCGCTGTGTGCCGCGTCGGGACAGGCGGCGCTGAACTATGCGTCTCTGAACGTCACGACACCGGGAAGCAACATCGTTTCGGTGCCACAACTCTATGGAACGACGCACACGCTGTTTGCTCATGTTCTTCCAAGCCAGGGCATACATGTTCGCTTCGCAAAGTCGGATCATGCCGGCGACATCGCGGAGCTGATCGATGCACAAACACGCGCCGTCTACTGCGAGAGCGTGGGCAATCCGGCCGGTAACATCTGCGACATCGAGGAACTTGCTCACATCGCTCATGAGCATGGCGTTCCCCTGATCGTGGACAACACCGTACCGACGCCGATTCTCCTGCGCCCGATCGACCATGGGGCCGACATCGTCGTGCATTCTCTGACGAAGTTCATGGGCGGGCACGGCACCACGCTCGGTGGCGCGGTCGTAGACAGCGGACGGTTCCCCTGGAAAGAACATGCCGACCGCTTTCCCATGTTCAACTATCCGGATGCTTCTTATCACGGGCTTGTCTACGTGGACCGCTTCAAGGAAGCGGCGTACATCGCCCGTTGCCGCAGCGTGTATCAGCGCGCTACGGGCGCGGTCCTGTCGCCGTTGAGCGCGTTTCTTCTCCTTCAGGGAATCGAGACGGTAGCGTTGCGCATCGAGCGGCATGTGGAGAATGGACGTCGTGTTGCCGAGTTTCTACGGAGCCACCGAAACGTCGAGTGGGTCAATTACGCCGGCTTCCCGGACTCTCCCTACTACAAACTGGCCCAGAAGTATCTGGGGGGCAGGGCATGTTCGCTGATGACGTTTGGAATCAAGGGCGGCCTCGAGGCGGGAAAGAGGTTTTACGATGCCCTTCGTTTGTTCAAGCGCCTGGTCAATCTGGGAGACGCCAAGTCTCTTGCATGTCATCCCGCATCAACAACGCACCGGCAGATGTCTCCCGAAGAGCAGCGTCAACGCCGGAGTCACTCCCGAGCTCATCCGGATAAGCGTCGGCATCGAACACTTCGACGACCTTGCCGCCGACCTCGATCAGGCGCTCGACGCGGTGAAAGGGCTCTGATGCCGATCTGTGCGGGCAACCCTGAAGACAATGGGCCTTCGGACCCAACGATTCTCGAAGTCGGCTTCGTCAACAATATGCCGGATGTGGCAATGGATTCGACGGAGCAGCAGTTCCTGTCGGTCCTCGACGAGGCCGCCGAGAACAGGAATGTCCGAGTCAGCCGTTACGTCCTTCCCGGGCTACCGCGAAATGGAGTCGTCCCCAACCCGCGGTACGCCGGCATCGAGAATCTGTGGAGCCGGTCCCTCGACGGCCTCATCGTCACCGGCGCGGAGCCGAAGACTGCAAACCTCGAGGACGAACCCTACTGGGCAAGCCTTGCGCGGCTCGTCGAGTGGGCCGAGCACCACACCTTTGCAACCGTGTGGTCCTGCCTGGCCGCTCACGCCGCCGTGCTCCAGATCGACGGTATCCAGCGGCAGAGGCTCGGACGAAAAAGATTCGGCGTTTTTGATTACGTGCGTACCGCGGACCATCCCCTTATGGCGGGTGTGCCGGCGCATCTGTCCATGCCGCATTCCCGATGGAACGATGTGGCCGAAGACGCACTCCGGGCGCACGGCTACGCTGTCCTGTCGCGATCCGAGTCCTTTGGCGCGGATGTCTTCATCAAACAGAGGAAGAGTCTCTTCGTTTGTTTTCAGGGACACCCGGAATACGGGCGATACGCTGTTGCAGGAATACCGGCGCGACATCAAGCGTTATCTCAGGCGAGAGAGCGAAGACTATCCGGATATGCCTCAAGGCTATTGGGCTCCCGAGACTCTCGCCAGGTGGGAGCGCATAAGGGAGCGCGCGATCCAGGGGCGTACCGTCGATATCGTAGCGGACTTTCCTGACTCCGGGGATTCCGGCGCCGCAATCGCCGCGTGGCGTTCGCAGGCAGTAAGGATCTATCGGGAACTGGCTGACGGGCCTGGCGCTGGAGAAAACATCCAGACCGAACCGCACAGACATGCCGAGTCACGAGATCCGTCCTGGGGCGAGTCATGGAGTTTGAGAGCCTGCTGCGGGCCGTCGCAGAACTGGAAGCTACAATCGCCAGCGGACCTATAACTCCGAATGTGGCTCCGCAGAAATTCGTTCGCATCTCGCTGCCCGCTATGATTTTACGAAACCCCTGGCTCTGAACGACATTGTTCCGGATGTTGAGCGCATGTTGCGGGACTGGCAGGTTCAGGTCACCCATCCCCGCTACCTTGGCCGGTTGAACCCCAGCGTGACGAGAGCGGCCATTCTCGGGGATGCGCTGACTGCGATGTATAACCCGCAACTGGCAACGTGGCGCACCTCGCCGGCAGCCAATGAAATCGAGAAGCATACTCTGGGATGGCTCGCGGGTAAGTTTGGCTTTCCGGGCGACGCGATCGCGACTTTTACCAGCGGCGAGCGGAGGCGAATGCGTCTGCTGTCATTACCGCATTGACGGCAGCCTGGCCTGAACATGGAGAGTTGGGGATCGAAACTCGCAGGCTCGCCCGTTTTTTACGTGACAAGGGAATCCCACCATTCGTTCAACAAGATTGCTCATATGACCGGCCTGGGACGGAACGCCGTCCGCACCGTCTCAACGGATGGCGAGCTTAAGATGGATGTGATGGACCTCGCGCGGCAGATTACGCGAGACCGGCAAAGCGGGCTCGCGCCCTTTCTGGCAGTCGGTACGGCCGGAACGACGGCCGCAGGCGCAATCGACCCTCTGCCGAAAATCTCGCACCTGTGCAGGAACGAAGGGTTGTGGTTCCATGTCGACGCAGCGTGGGGTGGCGCGGCGATCCTTTCGCCGCGACTCCGACCCTATCTTTCCGGATCGAGCACGCCGACTCGATCACCTGCGATGCCCACAAATGGTTCTCGATTCCAACGGGGGCCGGCATGTCTTCTGTCGTCATGCTGAAGCGGTCCGGCACACTTTCCTGGGGCGGAAACATCGTACATGCCCGCAAAAACTCCCGGAGCAACCGACGATCCCTATACCACGTCAACTCAATGGTCGCGGCGTTTCATTGGATTGAAGTTCTTTCTTTCGCTGGCGCACCATGGCGAAACCGGATACGTGGCGATGATCGAGCGGCAGACACGCATGGGCGAACTCCTGCGCGAGGAACTGAATCGCGCGGGCTGGCGTGTTGTGAACTCGACGCCCCTGCCTCTGGTGTGTTTTACGCGGGACGGGCTGGATACTCAACGGTTCCTGAAGGTGCTCTACGATCGCCAGATCGCGTGGATGTCGGAAGTTCGCCTGGGCGATAGCGCTCCCGTGCTGCGGGCCTGCATTACAAGCTTTCACACTTCCGAGACCGGACATCGAAGAGATCGTCCGCGATATGAGCGCTATCGACACTTAGAAATCAAGCGAAGCCCCGTTCGCCCTGCTGCTCCGCCCCGACAAGTGTTTTGTCCCGCCCCTCCGTCGCAAACTCCTCCCCTCCCGACAAATTGGTCAGAACGTCCAGTGCACGCCGGAGGCGTGCGATAAATTTAGCCCGGGGGTGCGAGGATCAACAGTCCGCTTCAGTCTTGCGTCTTGCCCGATCCGCCTGAACTCCGGACCATTCGCCTCCTGCGGGTGGCGAAAAAGTGAGGCGTCCGCCACAATTCCGTCTCAACTTCACCGTTGTCGCTACAAACTTGTCCGGCGGCGCAGCCTTCAGTCGTGTTTTAATTTCGGCATGATCAACAATGTTTCAAAACGCCTCTCACAACTTGACGCCTGTGTGGTTTCCGACGCTCTGGACAAGCTCGGATTCTTCGGAGTTGTGCCGGGTCTCACGCGTTTCTCCACCGACAAGAAACTCGCCGGCCGTGTACTCACCGTGAAACTGGAGGCCGCCAATGGCCGCATGGCCGAACCACATCTCTGCACGGCTGCCATCGAAGCCGCGACCCCGGGAGACATCATCGTGGTGGAACATCGTTCGAGAGCCTTGATTGTGCAGGCTGGGGCGGTCTATTATCGAGAGCGGCTGTTGCAACAGGTGCAGGGGGTGATCGTCGAGGGACTGTGCCGCGACATCGATGAAGGCCGCGAATTAGGTTTCCCCGTTTTTGCCCGGGGCGTCATTCCCTCCACCGCCCGCGGACGCATCATCGAAACCGATTTCAACTGCGCCGTCACCGTGGGCGACATTACGGTTCGTCCCGGAGACTGGGTCATTGCGGATGGCAGCGGTGTGGTGTTCGTCAGCATCGAAAACATCGGTGCCGTCCTTGATCAGGCCGAGAAACTCGTCGCCCGGGAAGCTACGCTTTTGAAAGAAATTGAGGCCGGCGTCCCGGCTCAGTAAAGTCATGTCCCGCACCTATGAACACATGACTCAAAAAGAATAAGAGGAAAAGGACAGAGTTTCGGCAACGTCGTCACCGAAATCTCTGTCCCCCTTTTCTCCGACGACCATCAGCGATTGGCTCGTAAAACCGTGCTTTCCGGCACGCTTCCGTTCTGGGCCAGGCGCAGCTCGCGTTTGGACTCGAACAGAGCATGACCGTTTTCATATCCCTCCCATCGGATTTCAGAGAGGAAATAGGTTTCACCGTAGCGGTGAAACACCAGTAAGTTGCGCACGGGATCTCGATTCAGCTTGGGAAGTGTCAGCAGGGTAATTCCCGGCTCCCCAATGCTGCTGATGTGGATCCCCGCCTGATTGGCCACGGTGTTGACGAAGTAGGTGCCGGCAGGCATCAGTTTGGCGCCGGCATAGAAGTCGAATGGAATCGTGGCCTTTAACGCGGGGGATTGAGCGAATGCCCCGGATGCGAGAATGGTCAGGGTCAGACCGAGAACCAGACAACCCGTGCGAAAGGCGCTGAATCGAACAGAATTCGTTTTCATGGGTTTCTCCTGTAGTTTGATTTGGCGTCTCAACCGCCAACTCCTTGATGGCAATCGGGGCTCCGCCGTTTTCGCTGCCTAAATGATTGGGAAATAAGGCCTCATGGCGAGATCGCGTATCCTTCCGGATACCCCGGTGTATCTATTTGCGTTTAGTCAACGGGATACAGTCGGGAGTTGTGTGGTCGGGGAACCGAGGATCGACCAGCTTGCTACGAATTCAGTCTGGATAGACGCCGGCCCTTTTGAAGTCTCCGCCTTTGACGATGGAAACCTCGGCCGGCGTTGACATGACGCCGGAAAGCGGCGTTGACCTGATCCAGCGTCAAGGCCTGGAGCTTTGCATCGAGTTTGCTCGTCCCATGCCGAGCGTTCGGCCGTATTGTTCGCGAGCGGCGATCAGGTTGAGCAGCCCGCCATCGCTGGACCGTCCGCCGATGCGGATCGTCGCGATGCGCCTTCTTCGCGGCGGCCAGTTCGGCGGCCGTGAAGCCGATCTCTCAGCGTCTTGGTGAGTTCGTCGAGGAAGCTGGCTTCGACTTTCGGAGTGTTGGCGGGATTGGCGATAGCCGAAGCGGAAAATGCCGCGGCATCGCCTTCGACGGGAGCGCTGAAGTTTGAAGAAACGCTGTAGCTGTAGCCTTCGCGATTGCGGACGCGATCGGGCAGGCGCGCCGTGATTCCTCCGCCGAACATGTAGTTTGCCATGACCATGCGCCGGATAGTCGGGATCCGTGTCGCGCATCCGGAGTCGCAGCCCGGCCGAAAACTGGGCGTTCTCCTTGTCGGGCGTCTCGATCTTGATGTTGATGTGCTGGACGTCCTTTGTAGTTGTTGACGATGCGCTGCGTAGGGGCCGCCGCTCTTCCATGATCCCAGCAAGGCAGCCGCTTCGCTCTCGCACGACCGCGGTGGTCGAACTTGCCGACGACGACGAGTTCGCCTTGCGACGCGCCGTAGAAGTTCTGGTGGAATTGCTGACGTCGTCGAGCGTGACTTTGTTGAGGTCCTCGATCTCTTCATCGATGGTGCGGACGTGGCGTACATCGCGTGCGGGGATACGGACTGACGTGGCTCTGAAGCGTCTGCGACACCAGCGTGCCCGGTTCGGTGCGGCCGCGATCGATCGCGGCGATCCGCTGCTTGCGGATCTGGTCGAAGTCGGACTCGGGGAAAGCGGGTTCGCGCAGGATCTCCACTGCGAGGCGCAGAGCGGGAATCAGATTCTCTGCCGTCGTGGAAATGTTGACGCGCTGACGGTGGCGAGCCCGCCGCCGCCGATATTGATGGTCGCGTTGAGCTTCTGCATCTCGTCTTGAATCTGCTGCCGCGATTTGTTTTTGGTGCCGCGCAATCAGAAGGGCGTCGGTCATTTGCGCCACGGCTTGTTGCCCGGCGAGCGAATTCTCGTCGCCGAATCGAAGAGTCAGCGAAGCCTGAACGCGATTGCCGCGCGTCTCCTTGGCGAGCAGCGCAAGGCGGAGTCCTCCCGGCAACGTCGATCGTTTGATTCTTTTCTCGATTGCCGCGGGTGAAGGGTCGAGCGCCTCGCCGGTTTCCACCTTGATATCCGGCGTATACAGGCTCAGCAGCGTCTCGATCGCCGGCGCGTCGGGCACGGTCGTGCGGTCGGGCGCGGTTTCGGGAATGAAGGTGCCGACGGTGCGATTCGAATCCTTGAAGTACGTCTTCGCGACCTGAGTGACGTCCTCGGCGGTTACGCGCTTGAGCTCTTCGTAGTTCGTAAACAGCAGCCGCCAATCTCCGTCGGCGATGACATCGGTAAGCTGCATGGCCAGTTGCTGGGAGTTGGCGAAGCTGCGGTCCATCCCCTGGACGATGCGCGTCTTCGCGCGCTCAACTTCTTCTTCCGTGGGAGCCTTGCGCGCGAGATCGGCGACTGTGTCGAGGATGATTTTCTTCACGTCGTCGATCGACTGGTCGTCGCTCAGCGTCGCCGATATCAGGACGACGCCGGGATCGTGCAGTTCGTAGACGGATCAATCCCCACCGACAAGCGCCTTCTTCGTATCGACAAGCGCCTTGTCGAGCCGGCCGGTTCCGCCGCGCCCGCCAGGATTCCGGAGAATACTTCGAGCGACGCGGCATCAGGATGCGCCATCGCGGGCGAGTGGTAGGCGATGATCAGATTCTTGCCCTTGCCGACGCGACGAAGTTCCACCGAGCGCTCGCCGTCCTGCGGCGGCTCGACCGTGTAGGTTTGATCCAGGCTTGCGGGCGGGCGGGGAATGGCTCCGAGAGTCGAGCGCCACCATTGCCAGCGTCTTCGCCGGATCGATCTGGCCGGCGATCACCGCGACGGCGTTGTCGGGCTGGTAGTACTTCCGGTAAAAGGCCGCAAGCCGGTCGATCGGCACGCGCTCGAGGTCGGCACGCGACCCGATCGTGGACTTTCCGTAGTTGTGCCAGAGGAACGCCGTCGAGAGAACGCGCTCTTCGAGCACCGCGTGACGCTGTTCTCGCCACGCTCGAATTCGTTGCGGACGACCGTCATTTCGGTGTCGAGAAGCGCCTTCTCGATCCGCATGTTGACCATGCGCTCCGCTTCCAGGCCGAGGGCCCAGCGCAGGTTGTCGTCTGAAGCATTCACCGTCTCGTAGTAGTTGGTGCGATCGTACCAGGTGGTGCCGTTCCAGCGTGCGCCGTGATCCTGGAGTTCCTTCTTGATGTTGCGATCGTGCGTGCTTCTGATGAAGTTCAAATGCTCGAGCAGGTGCGCCATGCCGGACTCGCCATAGCCTTCATGCCGCGACCCGACCAGATACACCATGTTCACCGTGATGGTGCTGCTGCCCGCATCAGGCAGGAGCAGAACCCGCAACCCGTTCGGATAGGTGTATTCGGTGATGCCTGCCATCGAAGGCCCCTGCTGGACTCCGCGCGGCAGCGTTTGTGCGGCCGCAAGGGCTGCGAATAATACCAGAAGCACGAGGGTCGAAAGACGTCGCATGGCTGCGCTCCTCCTGTTGTGATGCGTCATTATAGCCCGCGAAATGCTGCAGGACGGAAACTGGAATGTGCTCTCTCCGTCCGGGCCGGTCGGATCCGCCTTCGCCTCCGGCCTGGAATCACGAGACGAGACGGTAGCCGACGCCGGGCTCGGTGCGAATGTGCCTGGGCCGTGCAGGGTCAGCCTCGACCTTCCTCCTGAGCTGGGCCATGTATACGCGAAGGTAGTGAGTCTGCTCGGTATGATGGGGGCCCCAGACCAGGTTCAACAGCTCCCGGTGAGTGAGAACCTTGTCGGCGTGACGGATCATGATTTGCAGCAGTTTGTATTCGATGCGGGTGAGGTGCACCTCATGACCGGCCACCAGCACGATCCGTCTTTCCAGATCCATTTCGATGTCGCCGATTCGCACCACTTCTTCCGCGCTGCCGGCAACACCGGGCAGCGCACGCCGGAGGGCGACGCGAACGCGAGCGAGAAGCTCACCGGAGGAAAACGGTTTGGTGACAAAATCCACGGCGCCGGCGTCGAGGGCGATGATCTTATCCCGTTCGTAGGCCCGAACGGAGATGACGATGATCGGCAAGTCCTGCCGCCATTCCCGAATCTGACGAATGAGGTCCTGCCCATCCACATCGGGCAGACCGAGGTCCAGCAGGATCAGGTCCGGCTGCCGCGCGGTCGCTTCCATCCAGCCCTGGGATGCGGTTCCCGCTTCGTGAACCCGGTATCTTTCAGCCAGCAGCGCGGTTTTCAGGAAGCGCCGAATCTGGGGGTCATCCTCAATAATGAGAATCCGTGGAGAGAGCGTGGCGGCCTTGGGATCGGTCATCGCGTTGATCCTTCAGAAACAGAATGAATTTCGGGAGCGGGGCCTCCGGTGGGCAGCACGACATGCACGACGGCGCCCCCGGTTTGGGTATTCTCGGCACGGATACTACCGCCGTGGGCCACGACGACGGCGCGACAAATCGCGAGGCCCAGGCCCATTCCATGAACACCGGAGGCGCCGCGATAAAATCGTTCAAACACCTGTTCTTCCTTGCCGGCGGGAAAGCCGGGTCCCTCGTCATAGACGGAAATCTTCACACAAACGTCGTCACCGCCGGCGACGATCCGTATAGGGCTGCCGTCGGGAGTGTGCTTGGCGGCATTTTCGAGAACGTTGATCATCAGATGTTCAATCAGAACACCATCGACGCGGATCAGGGCCAGGTCGTGCGGCACGTTCACCGTTACTGTTCTGCCGGCCAAAACGCCTTCCAGGCGGACGAGCGCGGCCCCGGTAATTTCCTCGACGGACTGCCAGTCCTTCGTGAGTTCCATTCCCGCATCCAGACGCGTCATCTCGATCAAGTTGGTCAGCAGACGGTTCAGTTTCCCCGCCTCGTCGGCGATTCCCTCGATCAGCGCCCGGCGTTCGGAGACCGCCATCCGCTCCTCCTGGTCCCGCAGGCTGGTTGCAGCGCCGTAAATGGAGACCAATGGCGTCTTCAGATCATGGGACACGGTACTCAGCAAGGCGCTGCGGATCCGCTCCGTTTCTACGGCAAGTTCCGCCTGCCGCGCCGCCTCCGACTGGCGGCGCGCACGGATCGTCAATGTCGTGATGATCAGTGAAACCACCATCATGACGAAAAGTGTTTCGGCAAAACTGTATTCGACCAGGACGAAACTACCGTAAAGAGGGACGCAAAAATAGTAAAACGCAACACCGCTCAGAAGGCTGTTCAGGATGGCGGGTCCGCGCCGGCAGAAGGTGGAAACCACCGTTACGCCCAGCAGGTAGGTCATCGCCGCGTTGGTCAATCCGAGATCGGACTTCACCGGAACCGAAAGCGCCGTGCAGGCAGCGACAATTCCCACACTGAGCAGGTAGTCCCGAATCGCGGCGCGCGAAATCCATGCCTTCATACGCAACACCCTGTGATGATAGACAGTTCAGCAACACGACGCCCGGCCTGATCGCTCCGGGATCTAATTTTTATCTTTTATTTATACCAGGAGGGGCTCTCTTGATACCTGCTTGATGTGGGTTTGCCTATCATGGCCTGGCAAGTAACAATTTTGTTCCCCGGTACAACGCAGTACCACTTTTCCCGACATCGAAGTCCTCGAGCGCCGAACGCTACCTTAAACAACTTTAACGGCCATGCCTGAAGCGGGCAAATTTCATTCTTGGGATAAGAAAATGAAACGATTGGTTGCAATTTTATTTTTGTTGGGGATCGCATGTTCTCTGGCGTTTGCGCAAGCGCCGGATCCGGGTCCGGATCCAAGCGGCGGAAGCACGGGCAAAGCGTCGGATATTACAGTCAAGGATGCCGCGCACCCTACGAACGACGAAATCCTTGGCGCTATTGGCCACAACAAGGTAGCGATCAACATGATGTGGACGTTGATTACCGGGTTTCTGGTCATGTTCATGCAAGCGGGTTTCGCGATGGTAGAGACCGGGCTGACCCAGGCCAAGAACGTCGCCCACACCTTTGCCATGAATTTCATGGTCTACCCGTTGGGAATGCTGGGATTCTACGTTCTCGGTTTCGGGTTGATGTTTGGAGGATTGGGTGCGCTCGGCACCCTGGGAGGGTATGCCGGGCTTAATCATGAAGTCTCGATCAGTCTCTTCGGAAAGACGTTTGGGCTTTTCGGCGCCAAGGGGTTCTTCCTGACAGGGTCTGGCTATGACGTCGGTGTATTCGCGTTGTTTCTGTTCCAGATGGTGTTTATGGACACCACGGCCACCATTCCCACGGGTTCGATGGCAGAGCGGTGGAAGTACTCCTCGTTTGTGATCTATGGACTACTGGTCGGGTCGGTGATCTATCCCATTTTCGGCAACTGGGTCTGGGGCGGCGGCTGGCTGGCCACACTCGGCTCGAACTTCGGTCTGGGTCACGGGCACGTGGACTTCGCGGGTTCGTCGGTGGTTCATATGACCGGGGGCGTTCTCGCCCTGGTTGGTGCATGGATCATCGGCCCGCGGATCGGCAAGTACAAAAAGGATGGCACGCCGGTTCCGATTCCCGGTCATAGCATCCCTATGGCAATGGTCGGCACCTTCATTCTCGCGTTTGGCTGGTTCGGGTTCAACCCCGGATCAACTCTGGCAGGCGGCGACCTCCGTATCGCGGTCGTTGCCACCAACACCATGCTCGCAAGCGCCACCGGCGCTCTCGGCGCGATGCTGTGGATGTGGTGGGTTCGCACCGGGAAGCCGGACCCCAGCATGATGTGCAATGGAATGCTGGCCGGACTGGTCGCCATCACCGCGCCGTGTGCATTCGTCAATGCTCCGTTCTCCTGCCTTATCGGTCTGATCGCCGGAGTGCTGGTTGTCGAGGCGGCTTTCTTCGTGGAGGGCGTGCTCAAAATCGACGACCCGGTCGGCGCCATAGCGGTACACGGTGTCAATGGCGCGTGGGGCTGCCTTGCCCTGGGCCTGTTTGCGGATGGAACCTACGGTGACGGATGGAACGGTGTTTCCGGCACGGTCCGCGGCCTTTTCTACGGCGACGCCTCCCAGTTCGGGGCGGAATGCGTCGGAGTTCTTGCCAACTTCGTCGCCATCGGGGTCCTCGGATTCATCGTGTTCAAGGCGATCGACATGGTTATCGGGCTTCGCGCCGATGCCCGTGCAGAGATCGAGGGGCTGGACGTTCCCGAGATGGGAGTGTCCGGATACATCGGGGTCAGCGATGGCCTGCTTGTCCCCGAACACTCCATGAAGAGCTCGTTCGCCGGGCATGAACCTGCAACGAACAGATAGCCCGGCTCGGCGATAGCGCGGACACCCCATTTCGCGGAACGCGGTGCGGTTTCCGCGCTATCGCCGGGCGCCTCTGGCTCGCCGGAATCTCTCCGTAGTCCGGCGCCGGATGTCGAGTGAACCGAATCAGGCGAACGGATAGAGCTTGCGAGGATTCACCGTCAAGACCTGTTTCAGAATTTCGGGGTCCTTGTGCACTGAAGGCCAGATCCAGAAGTTGGCGATATCGCCGTCATTCGGCATCTTGTTGGGAGGATTACCGCGACCGGTCACAATCACCGTGTTCATGTTGGGGCGGGGACGGTCGGTACCGCTGATCACATTGCCTGGAAAATGCTTCAGCAACTCATGTGCAAACGGCAGCGCGATATCCCAATCCTCCGGACGTGCAGAGCGGGTGTAGCGGTCCGGCGAGGTGATCTTCCAGAAGATGTTGTTGCGGCTGGCGCCCAGTTCAAGCAAACGCTGGAAGTAGTCATTCTTCTCCGCGGCCACCTTCACGTCCGGTCGGCCCATGTGATCGATAATCACAGGCGTGGGTAAGGACCGAATCAGCGGATTCATCACCTCAAAGGTTTCGGGCAGGAAATAGAGATCCGTGTGCCACCCGAATGGCTGGATCCTTTCGGCGATCCGCAGAATGACGTCGGGGGGCGTTGTTTCGCTGGCGATATGCGGCAGGAACGCGAATCTCACGCCTCGTACCCCGGCCGCATGGAGGTGGCGCAGTTCCTCGACGGTGACGTCTTCATCCACGCTGGCGACCCCGGCTGCTTTCCCCTTCATGTTTTCGAGAGCATCGACAACCACACGGTTGTCGGTCCCATGGCATGTCGCCTGCACCACGACGTAGCCGGAGAACCCGAGTTTATCCATAAGGATTTCCTTCTGTTCCTGCCACGATGCCGCGAAAGGGTGGTATTTCGTTTTCGGCGACAGGGGAAACCGGTCGAAGGGTCCGATCACATGCATGTGGGAATCGATCGCACCCTCCGGCATCCGGAAAATGAGGGGGTGCGGGTTGGGGTCCTGTCTGACGTAGGGTTCGGTACTCATAGAGGTTAGAGTGTAAGGCCGATTGTCCAGGCGAGAAAGAGTCTGGCGAATGTCGCCGAAATCACTTAAATTGGATGCCCCATTTATTCTTGCCGGGAGCACAGACAATGAAACTCATTATGGTCGGGACTGGCGCGTTTGCAAAGAAACACCTCGACGGCCTTGCGCGTATCAAGGGTGCGGAAGTTGTATCCATTGTCGGGCGGGTGCCGGAAACCACTAAAGCCGTGGCTGAAAAGTACAAAATTCCTCACACCACGACGAAACTCGGCGAAGCCCTGGCCCAGCCAGGCGTGGATGCCGCTATCATCACCTCGCCGACCCAGATTCATGCGGCCCAGGCGGTGGAGATCATGCGCGCGGGTAAACACGTGCAGGTGGAAATCCCGATAGCCGATTCCCTGGCGGACTCCGAGCAGATCCTCTCCGTCCAGAAGGAAACGGGGGTTACGGCGATGGCCGGCCATACCCGTCGATTCAACCCGAGCCATCAATGGATCCACAAGCGGGTTGTTGCGGGCGAACTGAAGCTTCAGCATTTCGTGGTTCAGACATTTTTCTTCCGGCGGACGAACATGAATGCGGAAGGCAAACCGCGCAGCTGGACGGACCACCTGCTGTGGCACCACGCCTGCCACACCGTCGATCAGTTTCAGTACCAGACTCAGGAAACGGTGTCGGATCTGGCTGCTTTCCAGGGACCGATCCACCCGGAATTGGGCATCGCCATGGACATGAGTATCGGAATGAAAGTTCCCGGCGGCGCCATCTGCACGCTCGCGCTTTCTTTCAACAACCATGGGCCGTTGGGCACCTTCTTCAGGTACATCTGCGACAACGGCACCTACATCGCGCGTTACGACGACCTGATCGATGCCAACGGCGACAAACCTGTGGATGTCTCAAAGGTCGATGTCTCGATGGATGGCATCGAACTCCAGGATCGGGAATTCATCGCGGCAATCCAGGAGAAGCGCGAACCCAATTCCAGCATCGCCCAGGTTTTGCCTGCGATGCGCGTGCTCGATCGACTTGAAAAGTGCATGAAGTAAGGCGGAAATGAAATGAAACCGACGGTTGTACGAAACATCAAGAGAGCGGACGTCCAGACAATCGCCACACTGGGCGAACACGGGGTAGCTACGGTTCACGAAGCGCAGGGACGCACGGGCCTGATGCTTCCCTATATGAGACCGATCTATCCTACGGCCAGGGCCGCGGGCAGCGCCGTCACCGTGTCTTGTCATCCCGGCGACAACATCATGATTCACGCCGCGCTCGAGCTTGTCCAGCCGGGCGACATTCTGGTGGTTACGACGACATCCGCGTCCACGGACGGGATGTTCGGCGACCTGCTCGGTGTATCCTGCCAGGCGCACGGCGTGGTCGGCCTCGTCATCGAAGCCGGCGTGCGCGATGTGACGGATCTGACGGCCATGAACTTCCCCGTCTGGTCCCGGGCGATCTCCGCGGCCGGTACGGTAAAGGCAACCCCCGGACACGTGAACGTACCGATAAGTTGCGCGGGGGCGATTGTGAATCCCGGCGACGTGATCGTGGCAGACATGGACGGCGTGGTTGTGGTTTCCCGCCTGGATGCGGTAGAGGTCGCGAAGGCCAGCACCGAGCGCATCGCCAAGGAACAGAAATCCCGCGATCGCCTCCGCAACAGGGAACTGGGTCTGAACATGTATGGGCTCAAAGCCAGGCTGCTCGACCTCGGGGTCCGTTATGTCGATTCTTTGGATGACCACAAGGAGTCTTGAGAATGGGTGAGATTGTTGCGGCTTTCGCGACCGCCCACGCGCCTCAGTTGCTCACGCGCCCCCCAGACGAAAAGCCGGAGCAACTGGACGCCAGCATCGCAGCGATGGCCGAACTGGGCAAGATATTGGATGAGACGAAACCGGACGTGATTGTGTTTTTCGGAAGCGACCACATGGAGTCGTTCTCCCTGACCTGTTACCCGACCTTCGCGATCGTGGCCGGCAGCCGGGCCAGGGCCAGGTTCGGGGGAAAGGCATTCGATCATCCGATTCACCGTGAGATGGCCGAAGCCATCCTGACCGGCCTGGTCGATCGAGGGTTCGACATGGCGTACTCCGAGGATGCCGAACTGGGCCACACGTTCGCGACGCCGCTGCAGTACATCATCCAGGATCGGAAGATTCCGATCATCCCGATTTTCACCAATGTCTATCTGCCGCCCCTGCCGACCCCGAAACGGTGCGCGGAACTGGGGGCGGCGATCGCCGACATCATCAAGGGAAGGCCGGAGAAGGTCGCTCTCCTGGCCAGCGGCGGCATGTCGCACTATCCGGGAACATGGAAATATCCCACTCCCGAATTCAACTTCGACTATTGGATGGTTTCCGAACTCGAAGCGGGACGAACCGAGTCGCTCCTCGACATGACAAGCGGTCAGCTGGATGAGGCCGGCAACACCGAGCTGCTGATCTGGATCAACATGCTGGGTGCGATCGGCAACGTTCCCGGTGAACTGGTTCAATACACGCCGACCTGGCATCACGGTCACGGGTTCATGCGATTTCTCCCGAAACGGGAACGCAGGAATCCGCCGATGCAGGTCAAAGAAAAATTCGGAGGTTTCCAGTTCAAGAACGGCGGCTACGAGTTCTATGTTCATCCGCAGGCCTCATCGTATGCGCTCAACCGTCTTCTGTTCGATGTTCGACACGATGCGGTGCTCCGCAACCGGCTGATCGAGGATCTCGACGACGTCGCCAGCGAATACGATCTCGACGCAACAGGCAGGAAAGGCGCGCAGGCGCTGATTGACGTGGGCGAAGCAACAATTGTGAGCGATTACGCAAAACCCCTGGTCGACGCGGGGGCGCATCCGCTGCAGGCCTTGATGTCGCTGCACGTGATTTTCTCGACGACCCACAAGCCGCGCAGGCTCGCGCGACAGCAAGCGGAGGTGAATAACTAAGCCAATGATCATCGATTGCCACGGACACTACACGACCGCGCCCAAGCAACTGCAGGAATACCGCGAGGCCCAGACTGCAGGACTGAAAGATCTGTCGAAACCACGAACCAAGGGGACGATCAGCATTACCGACGATGAAATCCGGCAAAGTCTCGAAGGCGCCCAGCTCAAGCTTCAGCGTGAGCGCGGCACCGACGTCACGATTTTCTCGCCGCGAGCGTCGGCGATGGGGCATCACATCGGCGACGCGACGACCAGCGAACACTGGACCCAGCACTGCAATGACCTGATCCATCGCGTCTGCACGCTCTATCCGAAAAACTTCGTCGGCGTGTGCCAGCTCCCGCAAACCCAGGGCGTAGGGCCGGCGAACTGCATTGCGGAACTCGAGCGCTGCGTCAACGAATACGGGTTCATCGGGTGCAATCTCAATCCCGATCCCTCCGGCGGCAATTGGACGGCACCACCGCTCACCGATAAATACTGGTATCCGTTCTACGAAAAGATGGTGGAACTGGAGGTTCCGGCGATGATCCACGTCAGTGCGACGTGCAATCCCAACTTCCACACTACCGGCTCGCACTATATCAATGCCGACACGACGGCCTTCATGCAGTTCATCCGGGCTGACCTGTTCAAGGACTTCCCGAACCTGCGGTTTATCATTCCCCATGGAGGCGGAGCCATTCCCTATCACTGGGGGCGGTACCGCGGCCTGGCTCAGGATGCCAAGCGCCCTTTGCTGGAAGACATGATGCGCAATAACGTGTTCTTCGACACCTGCGTTTATCACTTCCCGGGAATCGAACTGCTGATGAAGATCGTCCCGCTCGACAACATCATGTTCGGGTCGGAAATGGTCGGCGCAGTGCGCGGAATCGATCCCCGTACGGGCCATTACTACGACGATACGAAGCGCTACCTGGACGCCCTTGCGCTCAGCCCGGAAGACAGGCAGAAGATCTTCGAGGGCAATGTGCGAAAGGTGTACCCGCGGATCAACAAGCTGATTTAGAGGTGTCGGTCCGCCCGAGAGGGCAATACCCTCGTGGGGGACTGGAGCTTAGACATTCTTCAGTCTGAGCGGGAGCGGAGACACGAGGTTACGTCTCCGCTTTGCAGGTTCGTCCGCAAGGCGATGGCGACGTTGAAACGTGAGTCTCAAGCACGCCGGAGGCGTGCTGAGAATTTAGCCCCGGGTTAAGCGAGCGAAGCGAGCGCAACCCGGGGTTGCCGTAACGGAGATGTTCGCACCCCGGCAGGGGTGCAGGGATTCCTCGCACCCCGGCAGAGGTGCGAACCCCCTTGAGATGAACCCGGGTGTCGCTGCGCTCCACCCGGGGTACCTTCCTTTCACGCCTCCGGCGTGCAAAATGTCTAAACTCCAGACCCCCGAGGGGGAGGGACGGGAATGATGACCACACCAGCGATTGGCTTTATCGGGTTCGGTGAAGCCGCTTTTCACATGGCGTCCGGGTTGACGGACGCGGGCATCGCCTCGATCCGGGCCTTCGACATCAGCACCGCGCCCCTGATCCGGCAGCGCGCGGAAAATAGTGGAACCCAGCTCGTCGGTTCTCCAGCCGGGCTCGCCGCCTCGGCGGATATCCTGATTTCCGCCGTAACCTCAAGCTCGGCACTCGACGCCGCGCGGCAGACCCTGCCGCATATCGAAGCGCGACATGTCTATCTGGACATCAACTCTGTCTCCCCGGACCTGAAGCAGGAGATCGACGAACTCATTCGGGCAGCCGGAGCCACCTTCGTCGAGGCTGCCGTCATGGCACCGGTTCCACCGTATAAGCATCGCGTTCCCATGTTGCTCGGTGGAGCGGGAGCGGCGGCGCTCAGGGAGACTCTTTCACCCTTCGGGATGAGATTCGAAGTTGTTTCCGAGACGATCGGCGCCGCGGCAGCCGTGAAGATGTGCCGGAGCATCGTGGTGAAGGGGCTGGAAGCATTGCTGTTCGAGTGCGTCCTGGGCGCCAGCCGTTATAATGCGGAGAATCGCGTCTTCGCCTCGCTCCAGGAGAGCCTTCCCGGCATCGACTGGAAAAAGCTCGCCGATTATATGGTGGGACGCGTGGTGCTGCACGGCGAGCGGCGGGCCCGTGAGATGGAGGAAGTCGCCGAAACACTCCGTACCTGCGGGGTCGACCCGATCATGGCTGAAGCGACGGCACGGCGCCAGAACTGGAGCGCCGAAATGGACCTGCGCTCGAATTTCGGCGCTGAGGGGCCCTCCAGCTACGGGGAAGTCCTTGAAATTATTAGAAACAAGACGAATAGCGGACACTTCCGGTAACATATGGGGATCGTGGCGCGTACTAGCAAAGGGGTAGGACGCATAAATCCTCTATGAACTTGAACCTTCGGCCCTTCAACCGACTTATACCGTTGTGTGCTCTCCTTCTGTTGGTTTCCTCATGCACCGGCAACGGGCAACCGAAACAAAGCCAGGACCAGAATAGTGGTGAACGACGGGGTGGTGCGGCCGGACGTGGAGGCAGAGGCCGGGGTGACGCCGTTGCCGTTAAATCCACAACGCCGCAACGAATCGCGATTCAGCGTACGGTCGACCTGTCGGGTAGTCTGATTTCCCCCGATCAAGTGCGCGTCAGCAGCGAGGTCGGTGGCGTGGTCTCGAACGTCAATGCCGAGCTTGGGCAGGAGGTCAAGGAGGGACAAGTCCTGATTCAGCTGGATACCCGGGAACTCCAACTGGCCGTCGAACGAGCAGAGAGCGCTCTGCGTCAGACCGAAGCACAATTGGGCATGGACAGTGCGCAGCCTTCAGTCATTCCACCGGATGACCAGATTGCTTCGGTTCGGACAGCCAACGCCAATCGCGACGATGCCCGTATCAAGCTGGCGCAGACTCAGGAGCAGGTGGCCAAAGGGCTCCTTCCGAGATCCGATCAGGATACCGTCGAAACCCGGCTCAAAGTCGCCGAGGCTGCTGTCCAGTCCGCGTTGGAAAATGTGCGTTCCCTGAAGGCGAGCCTTCAGGACCGGCGTGCATCTTACGAACTCGCAAAGAAGAAGCTGGCGGACGCGTCGATTCGCGCGCCCGTCAGCGGCGCGATAGCGGAACGACTGGTGCAAAAAGGCGAATTCATCCGGGAGAACACCCAGGTCGTCACGATCGTCCAGTTGAGCCCCTTGAAGCTGCAAACGGCCGTGCAGGAGAAATACGCCAACATCATCCGCCCCAATCTGGTGGTGAAGTTCCAGGTGGAGTCTTTCCCGGACGAAGTCTTTGAGGGCCGGGTTACCAATATCAGTCCGGCGGTTAATCAGCAGACGCGGACGTTCCCGGTGGAGATCACCGTCTCGAATCCCACTGGCAAGCTGAAACCCGGCTTCTTTGCAAAAGGGGCGATTCTGACCGAGAAAGACCAGAACGTTCTGGCTATCCCGCAGGAGGCGTTATCGACGCTTGCCGGGGTGTCTTCGGTTTATGTGATCGAGAATGGCGAAGTCCGTCAGCAGAACGTCAAGCTTGGGGTCCAGGAAGGCAACTTCTACGAAGTTCTCGATGGGCTTCAAGGCACGGAATCCCTGGCGGCGAGCAGTCTGAACGAAATCACGACGGGAATGAAGGTCAGCACCACTGCGTTGAGCCCCTCACTCCCTGATGGAGAAGCCCCCGGGGAAGCGCAGGCGGTGCCCGCGCAACGGCGCGGCGGCGCCACCGGTGGCAGCAATGCCGGCGTCCGGCGCGGCGACGGAGGGAACGAATGAAACTGGCCGACGTCAGCATCCGCCGTCCGGTTTTCGCGCTCATGATGTCGCTGGCACTTGTCACGCTTGGCGTTTTTTCGTACGGAAGCCTCGGCGTGGACTTGATGCCCAAAACCGAGCAGCCTAATGTCCAGGTGCGCGTGAACCTTCCCGGGGCCAGCGCCGAAGAAGTCGAGTCCTCCATTTCCCTGCCCATCGAGACTGCCGTCAACTCCATCGAGGGAATTGATGAATTGCGGTCGAACTCCAATCAGGGGAATGCCAACACCAATATCACGTTCAATCTTGAAAAGAACATGGACGTCGCGGTTCAGGACGTTCGCGACAAGATCGGACCGATCGTCAATCGTTTTGGCCGCGATGCCTCTGCGCCGACGATTCAGAAATCCGACCCCGATTCGGGCGCCGTTCTGACGATTGCCGTCTATGGCACCCGTGACCCCAAGGAGCTGAGCGAGATCGTCGACAAGCAGATCAAGCAGGTTCTGGAAACTACGAGTGGCGTGGCCGAAATCCAGTTCTCAGGCGAACGAAAGCGGCAGATTCAGATCCTGTTGAATGCCGACCGTCTCTTCGCATATGGCCTCACGGTCGATCAGGTTCGAAACGCCATTCAGCGGCAGAACGTGGAAATCCCCGGCGGAACGTTCATCTCCGGGTCCTCTGAAATTGCTCTCAGGACGCTCGGCCGGCTGGTGAATGTTCCAGACTTCAACCGGATTATCATTTCCCAGAAAAACGGTTCTGTCGTGCTGCTCAGCGATGTCGCGCGAGTGGTCGATACCGTCGAAGAGCCGCGGTCCATCGCCCGAGTTGACGGGCAGAACTCCGTCGCTTTGTCGATTCGCAAGCAGTCGGGAACGAATACTGTCGCCGTTGTTGACGCCGTCCTTGCACGCCTCGACACGATCAAACAAACGTTACCGTCGGATATCCACACTGTTATCCGCCAGAACCAGGCCACGTTCATCGAACGTTCCATCAACGACATTCAGCATCATTTGATCTACGGCAGCCTGCTGGCGAGTCTGGTGGTTTTCTTCTTCCTGCGCAATTTCCGAAGCACTGTTATTTCCGCCCTGGCAATCCCCGTTTCGCTGATCGGGACTTTCATCATGATGAAAGTCTTCAACCAGACGCTCAACAATATGACGCTTCTGGCCCTGTCGCTGGCGACAGGCATCGTGATCGATGATGCGATTGTCGTGCTCGAAAACATATTCCGGTATGTCGAAGAAAAAGGCGTCAGCCCGCGCCAGGCCGCATCCGAGGCGACTGCTGAAATCGGGCTCGCGGTCGTCGCGACCACGTTGTCTCTGGTGGTGATCTTCCTGCCCGTTGTCTTCATCACCGGCCAGATCGGACAGTATCTGCTGGCGTTTGGCATCGCTTCGGCCACCGCCATCCTCCTTTCGATGTTCGTGTCGTTTACACTGACTCCTGCCCTGTGCGCCCTGTGGTTGCGGCCCAAGGATATTCGGGGCGGCAAACACAGCTCGAAGTCGAGGGGCGTCTACGCGCGGGTGGACAAGATTTATACCCACATGCTCGAATGGAGTCTCCGGCATCGTTTCGTCATGTTGATTGTGGCGGCGGCCGTCAGCCTTTCGGCCGTAGCACTGCTACCGCGGATCGGGACCGAACTGGTTCCCGAAGACGACCAGAGCGAATTCACCGTCAACATCAACCTGCCCCGCGGCACGACCCTGCAGCGCACCGCAGAGTACGTCAAGGACGTCGAGCCGATGCTGCTCAAGCTGGACCATGTTCAAACCGTATTCACGAATCTGCAACCCAATCAGGCGGGCTACCTGGTCGGACTGGTTCCGATTGAAGAACGCAATGTGTCGCAGCAGGACATCATCCGTGACGTGCGAAACCAGCTCCAGAAAAAGTATCCCGACACCAGAATCAACGTCTCCGGAGGCACGGACCTTTCCGGAGCCTCTTCGGCCAGCGGCGGAAACTACAACCGCGGCAACCGGTTGCAAATGCTTGTTCAGGGGCCCGAGATCGATCAGCTGCAGATTTACATGCAGGCCTTTATGGAGAAGCTGAAAGGGATTCCGGGAATCGTGGATATCGGCACGAATTTCGAGCTCTCACAGCCCGAACTCCGGGTGAACGTCGACCGTGTCCGTGCAGCGGATCTGGGAGTGTCGATCGATTCACTGGCCCAAAATCTCAGAACCCTGGTTGGCGGCGAGGACGCCACAACAATCAAGCAGGGCGATATCCAATACGACGTTCAGCTCCGGCTGGACGAACAGTTCCGCGATGATCCCGCGAAACTGGCCAACCTGCTGGTTCCCTCCGCGTCCCAGGGAACCGTCAAGGTGAGTGATGTGGCACAACTCACCATGGGCAATGGGCCTTCGAATATTCAGAGGTACAACCGGCAGCGCCAAATCTCCGTGTACGCGAGCATGGATGGGATTCCTCTCGGCGACGCGGTGACGGCCGCACGGGCAAAAGTGGCGGAATTGAACATGAAGCCCGGCTATGGCATCGTGTTCACGGGTAATGCCCGGACTCTCACAACGGCTTCCAATGACTTTACCGTGGCGATTTTCCTGGCAGTCGCCTTCATTTATATGGTGCTCGCCTCGCAGTTCAACAGCCTGCTTCATCCCCTCACGATCATGACTGCACTCCCATTGAGCCTGCCGGCAGGCTTGCTCGCGCTGCTGGTCTTCCATATGACGCTGAACGTTTACAGCGCCATCGGAATGCTCATGCTGTTCGGCATCGTCAAGAAGAACTCCATTTTGCAGGTGGACTACACCAATACGTTACGCGCGGAAGGCATGGAACGCCATGCAGCGATGATCACGGCAAATCGCGTCCGGCTCCGGCCGATTCTGATGACCACGATCTCCATCGTGGCAGGAATGGCCCCCATCGCACTCGGGCGCGGCGCAGGCGCGGGTTCACGAGCATCGATGGCGGTTACCATTATCGGCGGCCAGATGCTTTGCCTGTTGTTGACTCTACTGATAACCCCGGTCGTCTATTCGTACTTTGACGATCTGGCGGAGTTTCGTTTCTCGCGCCTCTTCGGACGGTCTGGTGACAAACACGCAGGCTCGGAAGCCGCAGGCGATTAGTTTCGGAATGGTCGGGAACTTCCATTCCGATTCCCCGTAATCCGTTGTATGCATCTTTCTTCCTGGAGTCTCCCATGAAAATCACAAAAATCGTTTCGTCCGTTTTCCTGGTTCTCCTGCTGGCTTCGCCTCTTTCGGCGCAGACCGGCTGGACCAAGGATTTTCTGCTCCACTATATGCCACCCTCCGAACGGGAGAAGGCGGCCGCACCGCCTCCGGGGCAGGTCATCGCGCAGGTTTTTCAGACGGGCACCGTGCCGATATCCATGCAGGACGTCATCGGCATGCTACTGGACCACAACCTCGACGTTCGGACCAACCGGTTCAGCCCGAGGTCGTCGGCGCTGCAAACCCTGGTTTTCTATCGAGCGCTGCAACCGTCGCTCCGATTTACGGGCACGGTGAGCCGGGATACCTCCGCCAGTACCAACCAGACGAACGGCGCTACCGTACTCAGTACGCAGACTCATCAGTTCGGAGTCAACTTTTCCCAGCAACTTCCCTGGGGAACAAGTCTGACGGTCGACGGGACGATAAACCGCCGCTTCAGCAACTCCTTTACCAGCACCTTCAATCCGTCGTACCAAAGCTCTGTCCGCTATACGGTCGGCCAGCACCTGCTGCGCGACCGCGGAACCTTCGTCAATACGCGCCAGATCATCGTGGGACAGAACAACGAAAAGATCTCGCAAATTCAATTTGAGACGCAAATCACCACCCTCATTGTGCAGGCGCAGAAATCCTACTGGGACCTGGTGTTCGCCGCGGAAGACTTGAAGGTAAAGCAGAGGTCCCTGGACGTCGCACAGCAGACCCTGACCGAAAATCAGCAGAAAGTGGAAATCGGAACCCTTGCCCCGATCGAAGTGAAGCAGACTCAGTCTGAAGTTGCCAATCGACGGCAACAATTGATTCAGTCCACGGGATCGCTGGTACAGAACGAAGATCAGATCAAGAAACTGATTTCCAGCGAGACCGACCCGAGCCTCTTTCTGGTGAAGCTGCAGACACAGGACATGCCCCGGAAGCCCGCGGGGCTGACCATCCCTACTCTTGAAGAAGCAGTGAAGATTGCCATGGAGAATCGGCCGGAGCTCCGCCAGGCCGCGATCGACATGGAGAACAAAGACATCGACGTCGACTACCTCAGGAACCAGAAGAAGCCCATCCTCGATGTCACCGCGTCGTTTACGCAAAACGGCACCGGTGGAACTCGAACAATTCGCGACAGCCAGTTTGGTGGCCAGATCGTGGACGTCATCCCCGGCGGGATCTGGACGTCGTTCGGTCAGTTGTTCAGCTACAACTATCGCGGCTGGTCCACCGGATTCACCTTCACCATACCGCTCAACAACAAGGCCGCGCAGGCAGACTACGACCGCGCTATCAACGAGCGTCAACTGGCGCAGAGCCGGCTCGACGTCACGCGTCAGCAGATCGCTTTGGAAGTGCGGACTGCGCTGACGCAACTCGAACAGGCTCGAGCCATCATCGAAACCTCGACTATCGCCAGCGAACTCGCCAGGGACCAAATGGAAGCCGAACAGACGAAGTTCAACCTGGGGACATCGACGCTTCGCTTCGTCCTCGAAGAACAACGCAACGTTGCACAGGCCGAGTCCACCGAACTGCAGTCTCTCGTCACCTTCAACAAGAACCTTGTCGATCTCGATAAGGCGATGGGTTTGACGTTGACGAAAAACAATGTTCAGATCGAAAAAGCCCTGCAAACCCCGGCGGTCGCTTCGAAGAGTCTGGGCGACAGAGCCAGATCGGGTAACTAGCCGGCCCCCTCTGGAAAGCACGCCGGAGGCGTGCTGAGACTTTAGCCCCGGGTTAAGCGAGCGAAGCGAGCGCAACCCGGGGTTGCCGTAACGAAGCTGTTCGCACCCCGTGAGGTGAATTCCGGGTGTCGCTCGGCGCCACCCGGGGCTACCTTCCTTTCACGCCTCCGGCGTGCAAATGTCTAAACTCCAGGGGGCCTGACGGCCCCCTTTCATCCTCCGAATCAAGCAATCCGGTACAATTAAAAAATGGAAAACTGGAATCCTGCGCGGCGTCTGCTGTTGGAATCAAGCTTCGGTGTGCTATCCACGGTCTCGCTTGACCTTCCCGGATATCCCTTTGGCTCGGTGACTCCGTACTGCACGGACCGTATGTGCCGCCCGATTATTTACATCAGCCATATTGCACAACACACGAAGAACATCGTTGCCGATTCACGAGTTTCCCTGACTGTGATCGAAAAAAGCACTTCAGACGACGTACAGGCGCAGGGGCGTGTAACCTGTATTGCCGACGCGAAACAGATAGAGACCGGGAATGAGGACGTTCGCGAACGCTACTTTCGATATTTCCCGGCTGCGCGGCAGTACGAGCGTACTCACGGCTTCACGTTTTTCCGCCTCGATCCTGTGAGGATTCGATTCATTGGCGGCTTTGGCCGGATTTTCTGGGTGGAACCCGAAGAATTCATGACGCCGAATCCGTTTTCACCGGTGGAAGAAGCCCGGATCGTTCAGCACATGAACAAAGACCACACCGATGCGCTCGACCGATGTGCCGGAGGTGGGCCCGCGGAGATGGCCGGAATCGACGCCGAAGGATTCGACATTTTGAAGGCAGGCAGGAAGGTCCGCATTCCCTTCGCTGTCCCCGTAACCAACATGGAAGACGCGCGAAAAGCCCTCGTCGAAATGGCCAGGCGGCCGGCCTGAAGGGTTGCGGTCCGCCACGGTCTGGTTCTCAGGGTTGCTCTCCCCAGGCGTCGTGAGTGTCCAGACGACGGCCGTCGGGAAGGATCACGGTGCGCCCGCTGAACATGGCAGGGGCCGACGCTTGCGGGTCTCGCGCCGGCCACGCTTCGACGCTGATCACTTCTCCGATCTGAAATAAACCGGAATCGATCCCCGTCAGTTTCAGACGGTTGGGCGGGGCCATCTCGACGCGTGCGGTTATGGCCTGGCCGTTTGCGTCCGTCGCCGTCAGTTCCACCCAGGAGTGAGGATTTCTCCACTCGACTCGCGTCACCTTACCTCTGATGGTGACGGGATGGTCCGCATCGTATGTCCCACGGGCAGAGTGATGGGCAAGGGCCGGTGCAGCCAGGGCCACCGTTGAAAGAACAAGAAGGATCCTGCGTTTCATCGTACTCCTCTACTTTTTGGGCAGTTCCGAGCGATCGAGAGCGCCCATGATGAAAACCGTGGTATCCGCGAAGGCATAGGAGGGCTTCCAGTCCGGCTGGTGCAGCACGTAAAGAGTGTATGCAGCCTGGCCCGGCGCAATGCGTCCACCGGCGTTGAGATCGAACGTGTCGTTGCCGACGATAAACTTCAGGGAACTGCCGCGCACTTCGCCCGCCCTGCGGAAGCCGAGTTCCGGGTGGGGGATGAGCGACAACAAAAAACGGCCGTGCCTGTTTGCATAGATCCAGACAATTCCTCCAACGACGGAGTCATAGCGGGTGGTGCTTGTCTCGTCGAGTTTTCCGTTGATGCTGAGCCGCGGCGACTGGATCAACAGTTCGACATCATCGGTCTTGAAGTCTCGAGCCGGGCCCGTGGCATATGAAAACGCACGTTCCGGAATCGGGGTGAACCCGTTGAAGCGCACCGCCGGTTCCTGGACGGTGATGTAGTCCACCACGCGTTGATTCGTCGATGGATTGGTCAGAAGGTCCAGCGACAGGACATCGCCTCCGTGGAGAATCTGAGGTGCGGGTAGTGTCCATCCCGGGGTTGGCATCCGCGACCACTCGTCTCTGGAAAACTGTCTTTGGAGGTCGGGCGTCATCGTCAGAGCACGAAAAGTCACCTGGTAGGTGTTGCGCTCCGGCAACACCTTGATGATGGCATCGTAGCCCAGAAAGATGTTTTGTGTTCGGTCAAACATGTAGCGGTGCACCACGCCGGCCTCACTCGTGGCTCCCGTGGAGAAACTCCCGGCGAGCGGCGGGGAGGCCGGATCAAGACGCGTCTCCCAGTAAAATCCAAAGTCCGCCTGCGAGATGGTGCCACCCGCGACGCGTCCTGCCTGAGCCTCTGCGGCCCCGGTGATGAAAAGCAAAAAAGCCAGCGCCAGCAGCGCGGGACCGCTATCTAGATTTCTGACGAGTTTCATCGGCTTTCTCCACCAGCGTCGGTTCGAGCTGATCCACCGGGCGGAAGTCCGCCAGTGTGGACCCCGTTGGCGGCGCCTGCACGACGGGCGCCGGCGGCGATTGCCTGAGGAAAAGCCACAGCGCCAGTATCACCACCGCGGCGATGCCCACAGGTACGGGAACTCGAATGGTTCCCCTGACGAGCCATCTCGATCGGGAAACGGGCCGGGCAAACACACGGCGACCCAACCGGGCCGGCGCCTGCGGCGCTTTCCATTCCTTGAGCAGGCCGTTCAGTTCTTGATCGTCCAGTGGTTCCATGACTTCATCCTCTGACGTAGCGTGATTTCAACGGAGCGAGCATGCGGCGCAGATTGTCTCTTCCGCGGTGCAGCCGGGATTTAACGGTCCCGACTTCTGCGCCGACAACGTTCGCGATCTCTTCCAGACTGAGCTCTTCGTACTCTGCGAGAATCAAAACCTCGCGTTGCAGTTGCGGAAGAGCCTGCACGGCCGCTGCAACGGCCTCTCCAACTTCAATGGTTTCCAGCGCGGGCTGTTGGACGAGTTCGTCCGGCTGGTCCAGTTCCTGGAGCCGGCTCTCGCTCCGCCACCGCTTCAGCGCCAGGTTGCGCGCAATACCCAGGAGAAATGCACGCTGCGAGCCACGCGCCGGATCAAAACGATCCGGATGGTGGATCAGGGAAACGAACACGTCCTGGGCAATGTCCTCCGCGGCGGATGGCTCTCCGGTGATTCGCCATGCGAAGCGATAGACCGTGTCCTTGTGCTCCTGAAAGATTGCTTCGAAATCGATGATCATCACCCCATAGTGGATTACCCGAAGAGTACCGAAAAGATACGGCGAGCGGTGGATTGGAATCCTTCGGAGGCGGGATTTCCCGACGCCACGCTAGAAGTCAGCGGGCTGCTAAGGTAGAAAGGCGGAGCCGAAATCGCACGCATCGCAGGCGGCGAGGACCGCTTCGGTGGGCATGACCAGACGGAGCGGACCGGATGGCTCCCGCCAGCTTCTGCCGGCATAGTCGAAAGTCATGCCGGAATCGGCGAACGTCCCGTCCGGCTGCTGAACTCCCACGTTGAAATTCTTTGGACGAATGCTCACCACTCTGGCGCGTTCGAATTGAACCTGCGCGCCCTCGGTCCGTCTTATCGCGACCAGGACACCGACTGCGACATGCAATTTCATCCAGTTCCTGATCGCCTTTTCGGACTGATCGTCGTCGGGCAGGCGGCGCCCGCCTTCTGCCTTTTCGGCGATTGTCGGACGCCTGACCGTCACTAGGCGGAACGCCGGTCCGGCTTGCCGATCTTTCCTGCTTTCTTCGCGGGTTCCCGGGTATTCTCTGCTTCCGCTTTCGGAGAGTCCGTTGCGGGTGAATCCTTCGGGTGGGCTTTTGCCCAGAGTTCTTCCCGTTTTTTTCGCTGCTGCGCCTCGCGCTGCTTGTCACCATAAGTTTGGTTTCGCATATCATGAGTTTAACACGCGCCTGGCCGGGCGGGCGCTCTCCGCGGGGGGAGTCTTGAGTCGCAGGAAAAAGAACACAGATAAACCGCTGACGCCCACAACCTCGAGCGCTGCAACAGCGTCATCGCTGCACAGGCTGGAGTGGCTGATTCCCGTCGTGCTGCTTCTGGCGGGAACGATCGCCTATTCGAACAGCTTCTCGGGGCCGTTTATTTTCGATGATCTGTCGTCTATCCGTGACAATTCTCATATTCGTCACCTCTGGCCATTGAGCGCCGCCATGTCCTCTCCGCCGCGCACCACGGTAACCGGCCGCCCCGTAGTTTCGCTGTCTCTCGCCTTGAACTTTGCAGGCGGAGGCTTGAATGTGTGGGGCTACCACGCGTTCAACCTCGCGTTTCATCTGCTGGCCGCACTGACGTTGTTCGGCGTCTTGCGTCGCACGCTTGCCGCCAGGCCGGGTTGCGCAGACCCGACGGCTGCCGCGTGGCTGTCCGGGGCCGTGGCGTTGATCTGGGAGCTGCACCCTCTCGCGACGGACGCTGTAGATTACGTCGTCCAGCGCACGGAACTGCTGGCCAGCCTGTTTTTGCTGCTGGTGCTCTATTGCGTTGCGCGGGGTGCGTCATCAAGGCATCCGTGGAGGTGGTATGGCGCAGGCATCGCGGCATGCGGTCTGGGGATGGGCAGCAAGGAAATCATGGTGGGTGCGCCGGTGATCGCGGTGCTCTACGACGGCGTATTTCTCTCGCCGTCCTGGCGTGACGTTTGGCGGCGGCGGCGGTATTTCCACGCCGGGCTGGCCACGACCTGGGTCATCCTGCTCGCGGAGCTTGCTTCAGGCGGAGCACACAGCGAAACCATCGGATTCGGTTTCCGTGGAGCCGGCCCCCTGGAATACCTAAAAACCCAGTGCGGCGTTCTCCTCTACTATCTGCGATTGTCTGTTTGGCCGTCACCCCTTTCGATCGATTACGCCGACTGGCCGGTCACCAGAACTCCATTACTGGCCACCCCGGCCTTTGCCGTCATGGTGGTGCTCGGAGCACTGACGATTTGGGCGCTTTTCCGGAAACCATGGCTGGGATTCCCGGCTGCCTTGTTTTTCATCATCCTGGCTCCCACCTCGAGCTTCGTGCCCATCGTGACCGAGTTCGCCGCAGAGCGGCGCATGTATCTGGCGCTTGCAGCGGTTGTCTCCATCGCCGTGATGGGGGTCTATACCTTGCTGCGTCGGATCTGGAACAAGCCGCCGTCGTCGGCGCTGGCTCCCGCGTTGGGGCTCGCCGCCGTTTTCGCCCTGATGACCTATCAGCGAAATGAAGACTTTCGCAGCGACATGTCCATTTGGAGCGACGTACTCGAGAAGCGCCCGAATAATCCCCGCGCGCTAAACAACGTGGGCCTTGATCTTGGGAACGAAGGCAGGGTCGACGAGGCGATGGCGCTTTTCACGAAGGCCCTCACTCTCGATCCGGGTTTTACCGACGCCCTCAGCAACATGGGCGCAATGTTCGAGAAGAAGGGGCGCCTCGAGGACGCCGTCTCGTACTATCGCAAGGCCGTGAGTCTGCAACCCGAGCACATGAACGCTCAGCACAATCTGGCGTTGGCGCTGCATCGTCTTGGCCTTCTCGACGAAGCGGAACAGCGCTACCTCCAGGTATTAAAGCTCAATCCAGACTATGTCGCGGCACACAACAACTACGCGTCCCTCCTCCTGACGCGGGGCCGCGTTGCGGAAGCTATCGCGCACCTGAAGGAGGTTGTTCGTCTGGATCCGGCCTTCCCGAACGGGCAGGAGAACCTGCTGAAGGTGGAGCAGAGTGTCCACTGAGGTTTCAGTTTCCCCAGTTTCCCAGGCACTCCTGGGTGAGACGGGTCTGAAGCTCGAACAATCGGAGGTCGTCATAGTGGCGCGGGAAGGGCAGATCGATGGGGACGCTGCGCAGAATTGTTGCGGGCTTGGGGGTTACGATAAGGACCTTCTGTGAAAGGAAAATCGCTTCGCCGATGCTGTGAGTGACGAAGACCACGGTTTTCTGAGTTTCCTGCCAGATGCGTGTCAATTCCTCGCGCAGGTTGCGGGCCGTCCATTCATCCAGGCCGCTGAAGGGCTCATCCATGAGAAGAACGTCGGGATCGATTGCGAGCGCTCGGGCAATGGCGGCCCGCTGCTGCATGCCGCCGGAGAGCTGAAGAGGGTAATAGTTTTCGTAGCCGGCAAGACCGACAAGCTTCAGATAGTGATGAGCCCGGGCGCGGCGGTCGGCTTTGGACAGCGGTGTATGCTCGAGGGGAAGCGCGACGTTGTTGGCGATCGTCCGCCAGTTCAACAAACGTGGCTGCTGAAAAACAAACCCGACGTGTGGGCGCTTCAGGCCGACAGAAATGTCTCCGGATGTGGGTCGGTCGAGACCGGCGATCAGGCCAAGCAGGGTGGACTTGCCGCAACCCGAAGGGCCGACGACGGAGTTGAAAGTTCCCCCGGCAATCTCAAAACTGATCCGGTCGAGGACCGTCAGCCGGTCACCGTTCGGCAGCCGGTATTCCTTGACGACGTCGCGAAGGGTGATCCTTTCCACTGAAACGCGCTACTTCAGTTCCACGGCAATGACGCGCTGTTTGCCCTTGACGAGCAGTTCGCTGTGGACCCGGTTTCGCGCATTGAATCTCGTTTCACCGAAAGTGTGGGAACTGAGCGTGGCTTTGCCGTCCGGCGTGGTGGACGTCAAATCTCCGTTGTCGAGGTAGACCACAACGACATCCCTGCTGTGGAAATGCGTCGCGGTCGCTTTACCCGGCGCCCACGAATAGTCCCAAACGGTGACGCGCTCGTTGTCGATGAGCTTCTTTGAACCTTCGCGCGGGAAGGCCTCCGGATAACCACTGTTGTTGGGGATCGGCGGAACAACAACATCCTTCAATTCGATCACGATCACGTGGCGCGGTACGTCACTGGTCCCCTCGTCGGAGTGCGTGAGGCCCTTGCGTGAAAACCCGGCTGTGCCCTTTTTCACAACGCTGCTGGAGACCGCTCCCGTGGCTTTTGTGGTTTTTACTGCAGCGTCGGCGAGATCCACGGTGACGATATCGAACGGATGCTCGTGCATGGGCGTCGGCTTGCCCTTTTCCAGCGTCACGTCCCAAACGGTGACGCGCTCGTTATCGATGATCTGCTTCGCGCCCTCCCGCGGGAACGCAGGAGGCCGATTCTGGGCCGCCTGCAGCGGCAGCAGCGAAATCAAAAGAGCAAAAAGTGGTGTCCACATGCGCGGGATTGTACTGCATTATGTTGTAGAGAGGCACGCCCTGTGGTGCAATGTCGTATGCGCAAAACTCCGGCAGCAGCGATCCCGTGGTTATTGCTTCTGGTTATGGCGCTCCCTGTGTCGGCGCAGCGCGAGCGGATCGCCGACCAGAGCCAGTCTGAGCAGAAGTTCTTCGAACAATTGCGCAACCTGTTCGGCCGCTTCCGCGACGGAGACCTGCAGCGCGCGTTCGAGATGGCCGGACCGATTCGCTGCTCTGACCTTGTCAGCGGCAGCGGCGAGTGGCGGTCTGTGGCGTTCTTCAATGAAGATCGCAAACTAGGCGATTGGTACCACAGCAGCCTTGAAGAGGTGAAGGGAGACCTGTCGACCTACATTTTTCAGGGGCCCTGCGCGTCGGAAGAGGGCCCCGTTCAACTCGTCACGAAGTTCCCTGTCAAAGACAGCCTCGACCGGTACTACGATGGCAGAATCCACTTCAATGAGATCAAGATCAACGTCAACCCGGCAGTCCGGGCGGCCTTCGACTCCCGGTCTCAGGCCTACAGATTCGAGCTGCCTTATCTTTACTCCGTCAAGGGCAAGCCAGGAGAGATCGTCTACAGCCTTTTCGCAGACCGCGCCTCGGACCGCTATGTGACGAACGTCACGAATCAATGGGAGTGCAAGTTCGTGCACGCCAACGACGTCACGTTCCAGTTCCTGATTTGCGATACATGGACCGTACCCCGCGATGTGGATCCCCGGAATCGGGGCAGGCAGTCTTTTGGGTCCGCTGCGTATTTCATTCTGTCGGACGGGAAGGAAGCCACAACGAGCATGAAGTTGTCCTTCGGCGATGGGACCGAAGAGAAGGCCCCTGAACCGGCCGATGTGGACACGGCGGATAGAACGACCGCGGATAGGACGACCAGGGAAGCGCCCGACGACCAGCCGCTCGCAAGCTGGCAGATTCCGGCATCTTCGCTGAAATTGTTTGAAGTGGATGACGGAGAGTTTCGGGTTCGCTTCAGTCCGCAAACCTGGGCGAACAAGATCGGGTCCGCCCAGGTCCTCTCGGATCAGAAGATGTCGAATCTGGATCCGGGGAAGTTGCCGGCCGGGGTCGATTATTGTGCCTGGCGTCCGGCCTCGGCAAGCTTGGCGCCCCGGGTTCTGGGCAGCGAACCGGATGCGGATGTGGCGTATTCGCTTGCCATCGCCGACACTTCCATCAGTTTCGAAATGAAGACCCACAACGGCTCGCGTATTGGCGCACTTCAGTGTTTCTTTCCGGGAGAGAAATCCATGGAGTCCGTCCCGGTGGAGCGGTGGGTGAATGTCGTCGGCGGGCACCTGACAATTGAAGTGCTGCCGTAGCGCGGCGGCAGAGGATTCGACAGGCCCCGTGGTGCCTTGCACCGCCTCTTCGTCCGGCAGGTCAACATCAGGCGCGCAGGTGAACCCCACTGGTGCGCCAGCGCGTGAGACGCATCTCCAGTGGTTTGAACAGGAGGTACTCGATGGCGAACATGACCAGAAGGAAGGACAGGGTCCAGGCGAATACCTGCGTCATCGAGAAGAGACCGAACCAATAGTTGAGCATGTAACCGACCCCGCTAGACAGGCCGATCAATTCCACCGTCGTGCAGATCTTCCAGCAGATTCCCAGCGCGTATCGCATCGCCCCCAGCAGGTGCGGCAACAATTGAGGGAAGATGATCTTCCGGACGATCGCAGCACGGTTCATGTGAAAGGCCACTCCCATGTGGACGAGATGCGAATCGAGTCCCTTGATTCCCTGCCACACGCTGATCGACACGGTTGGAAACGCCGACAAACCAATAGCCAGAATGGCCGCACGCTCCGTAAGGCCGAACCAAAGAAGACAAAGGATGCTGTAGACGATGGCAGGGATCGTCAGGCCCACCGTAATCCACGCGTCGAGAAAGGCCTCGCCTTTCCTGAAAAGCCCCATCACCATGCCGGCCGTAACGCCGAGAACCATCGTCAGGATCAGGCCCAGGAAGACGCGCATCAGCGTCTTATAGAGATGAAACGCCGCCTGCCCGGAACGAATGTTCTCCCAGACCTTTTCGGCAACGGCCACAGGGCCCGGAACAAGGGTCGGCGGAAAGTTCAGCGACAGCACGAACCACAGGACCAGAAGTGCGAGGATCGAAAGAATTCTAAGGATTGAATTCATCGCGGATGAGATCTTCCGGTACGGTCTTCACAACGGTGTCGCCGATGATGTCGTGCACGAGCTTCAAATAGTCCTTCTGGACGGCAATCTGCTCCTGATCCCAGACGGAGACAATGTTCGGGCCCATTTTCGCCTCGAACAGAGCGACTTCTCTGGGATCGGTCACTTCGATCGTCTTCAGGTATTCAGCCCAGACTTCGTGGTGCTCACGGGTGTAGGCGACCGCAGCCTCGTAGGCTTTGAGATAGTCCCGCAGAATATCCGGATGTTCTTTGGCAAACTGCTCGTTTGTGGCAATCGTCACATGAGCCGGAGCGCGGCCATTGGTTCGCGCGCGATACTCCTCGCTGAGGTCCACGAGAACGCGGAATCGATCTTCCGCGAACATTTTGATGGACTCGGTCGTTCCCAGCAGTGCGGCATCCACGTCGCCGCGACCCAGCAATTCGACAAGCAGCGGCGCCGGTTGAGGAACGATGTGGACATCCTTCTCGTCGAACAGGTCGATCCCGTGCCACTTCCGCGCGAGCAGGGCGAGGAAGCCGAACGTCGTCGAACTCGTGCTGCCGAAGACGCCGAGTTTCTTGCCTCTCAGGTCCGCAAGATCCCGGATATTCGAGTCCTTTCGCACGAAGACCATGTTGACGGGCGAGAACACGCCATGAATCACAATCACGTCTTTGCCCTCGGCGCGGGCTGTGGCCATCGTCGCGAAACCGCCGAATCCGATGTCAACCTTGCGCTCCGCGACCATCAGGTGCAGCGTAGCGGGGCTAAGCGATTTCACACGCTCCGGCTTGAGCCCGACAGCATCCAGCATGCCGTGTTTGTCCATGACGAAGTCCAGGAATTCCTGAGCACCGGAGATGAGGCCGAGCGTAAAAGAGCGGGATGAGGACTTGTCTGCCGGGGTCTGTCCACCGGAGCAGGCGGCACACAGAAGACAGAGAAGGAACGGCAAAGCACGGATTTTCATAAGCCGTTTGCTTATAGCTCAGAACACGCCGTAAGGGAAAGGAGCGAATTCGGGAGTGGCGGTAGCAAATGATCTGTCCGGTGGCTGTAGCAAATGAAATGTCCGGTCTGAGAGGCCGGGAGGAAGTAGTGTCAATCTACAGAGGTTCGGGTATCGGTGACGTTGATCAAATTCGTCTGCGACGAATCCTGGAGTTTAGACATTTTGCACGCCGGAGGCGTGAAAGGAAGGTAGCCCCGGGTGGAGCGCAGCGACACCCGGGGTTCATCTCACGGGGTGCGAACATCTCCGTTTCAACGTCGCCATCGCCTTGCGGACGAACCTGCAAAGCGGAGACGTAACCTTACAGGGGAATTCGGGGACGCGCACCAAATACGCGCGAACAGTCTTCTTTCGTGAGGAACTGTCGCGAGTATTTTGGTGCGCGTCCCCGAATTGGCTCCATAGACATTTTGCACGCCGGAGGCGTGAAAGGAAGGTAGCCCCGGGTGGAGCGCAGCGACACCCGGGGTTCATCTCACGAGGGGTGTTCGCACCCGGCAGGGGTGCGAGGAATCCCTGCACCCCTGCCGGGCAATGTCATTCGCTTAAGGAAATGGCCGCGTTCGTTTAAGGATTTGGCTGGCGTATTCGCACGAACGGTCGAGCATCTTTTTGGCCCTATTTTGTGTTTTTGAGCCCTTTTCTTCTTCCTTTCAGGGACGCCAGTGCATCTCGGATCGCATTTCGACGCATGAATGAGCGTCTTGATGAAACTGCGCCCGCTAAAAGTCGTCCTCTGCAAGGTCTCGACGGATCTTAGCCGAGTGTACATTGCCAAAGACACACCGAAAGGTCAAGCCGAAAAGTTCCAACCCCCCCCTGCACCGCCGATAATCACCCCAGATCAGTGCCTCACGCTCGCGCGACACTAGGAAATGATTTCGCCCGAATCAAAGCGAATGACATTGCCCTGCCGGGGTGCGAAGATCTCCGTTACGGCAACCCCGGGTTGCGCTCGCTTCGCTCGCTTAACCCGGGGCTAAATTCTCAGCACGCCTCCGGCGTGCTAAGAATCACGTTTCAGGAATCTTCTTTCGTGAGGAACGATGGCGAGTATTTGGTGCGCGTCCCCGAATTGGCTCCCGCGGAGAAGACGTAGCGACGGTTCGGTGCCATTTCAGTTACGTTGATATCAAACTCGCCCGAATGGACTCCCCAGGGAAGACTGGTCGCCCGGCTAATTATTCTCTTTCCCCAGTTCCAGTCCCCGAACCTACCTGCGGCCCACGTCGCGCCGGCCCCCGCCGACTTGAAGAGATGAAATCTGGTTGTCCCAGGTCCTGTTGTCACGAAGGCGAAGGTTTTTCAAATCCGGGACATCGTGGTCGATGATCAGACGTTCGCCTCGGTAACCGATATCAACGTAGGCCGCGGCGCGTCCGTCGCCGATGATCCGAATCGAAGAGATGCGGTCGCTCCAATCGCCGGATCTGCCCAGATCGGCGATATCGCGGCCGGAATCGAAGCATTCGACGCGGCCGCGGTAGCCGGTGTCTTCGTAGACACACACGCTGTCGGGATAGCTTCGGCCATCGCGACGGTCGCGGTCGTTGCGCTGGTCATTACGCTGATTATCCTGCCGATTGCTGCGCTGGTCATTGCGGTCATTGCGCCCGAAAACAGGAGGCCCAGGAGTTCTGTAATTCGGCGACGTGACACGGAACGATCCGATGCGATCGTTCCAATTCCCCAGCCCACCGAAGCCGCCGGCAGAAAGCTGTGCAAGATCTCGCACTTCGGAGGTGATCTGGGTGGCATCTCCCCGGAAGTTCTTATCGTCATAAATCGTTACAATCGCGTTCCCATAAACACGAATCGACGAGATATTGTCGTTGTGAGTATGCAAATCGGCGACTTCATCACCCGGCCGATAACATTCCTCCCATCCCTGGAAGTAACTGTGTTGATAGACACAGACGCGGTCCGCCGGCCGGTTGTCATTCCTTCGTGACTGAGCAAGAGCGCTACCGGGGGTAACTGCAACCAGGAGAAGAAATACCCAAATCACTCCGCCTAGCTTTTTCATACGAACTCCTTGCCGTGTGTAGACGGACGGAAAGGGACTTTGGTTAGGTTTTGAAGATGGGCGCCAATTGAGGAATTGCGGCGCCATCATGTCGCGGCTCCGATGCCCCGTAATGAACGCCCCGCTCGTCGCTCATCACGGCCTGGCCCCACCCGAACATGCCGCTGCGGGGCGGGGCCACATGAAGTTCATGGCCAAGCGCCTGAAGCTCGGCGCAGACGTTTTTTGGAATAGACGGCTCGATATCGACATCAAGGCCTTCAAACGTGAGTTTGGTAAAACGCCCGCCTTCCAGAGCCTCCTGAATCGTGAATCCGTAGTCCGCGATACCGGCGACAAACTGCGCGTGAGCCTGCGGCTGGTTGAATCCGCCCATGATGCCAAAGCCGATACGAACCCCGTCTTTCTCCATAAACGCCGGGATAATGGTGTGCAGGGGACGCTTTCGAGGCGCCAGGGTGTTCGGATGGCCGGGCTCCAGGGTGAAGAGCGCGCCACGGTTGTGAAGCGCAAAACCTGTACCGGGAGGCACGATCGCAGAACCAAATCCCGAATAGATGCTCTGGATCAACGACGCAATATTTCCCCGGGCGTCGATCGCGCACAGGTAAACGGTATCGTTCCCGGCGGAATTCGTATAGCCCGGAAGGTTCGCAGGCTTCACTCGCGGCGAGGCGCGCTTCATGTCGATGGCGCGAGCGCGCTCCTTGGCGTGAGACTTCGAGAGCAGCGTCTCCACCGGCAGCTTCGAGAATGCAGGATCGCCGATGTAGCGAAGCATGTCCGCGAAGGCGAGTTTCTTCGCTTCGATCATGACGTGCAGGGATTTCGCCGTGTGGAATCCCCAGTCGCCCAGCGGAAACTGTTCCATGATGTTCAGCATCATCAGGGCGGCGATGCCGGTGGTATTTGGCGGCAATTCGTGGATGGTCCATCCGCGATAGGTCGTTTGAACCGGCGTCACCCACTCGGGCTGAAAGGTCTCAAGGTCGTCTGAAACCATAGCGCCGCCGAGTTCCCTGGAGACGCGCACAATCGCCTCGGCGGTCGGCCCTTTGTAGAACCCATCACGCCCCAGTTTGCCGATGCGGCGCAGCGAGCGGGCCAGATCGGGATTGCGGAAGAGCTCGCCGCAGGCGGGCGCGCGGCCGTCCAGCAGATAGGTCTTGGCGCTGTTGGGATATTGCCCGAGTCTTTCAACGGCAGTGGCCCAACCTGCGGCGATGACTTCGCTGACCGGAAAGCCTTCTTCGGCGTAGTAGATGGCAGGCGCGAGCAGTTCCGACAGAGGCCTGGTACCGAAGCGGCGGTTCAGCGTATCCCAGCCCGCCACCACACCAGGAACGGTGACGGTGTGAATACCGGTTGCCGGCATTTCCGTGATGCCCCTGGACTGCAACAACTGGGGCGTCAGACCCGACGGCGCCCAACCGCTGGAGTTGAGCGCATGAATCTTCCTGCCGGCGGCTTCGTGGTAGATCAGGAACAGATCGCCTCCGATCCCGTTGCTGCCGGGCTCCATGAGGCCGATCATGGCGTTCGCCGCGATCACGGCATCCATGGCATTGCCGCCGCGTTCCAGCATCTCCGTTCCAGCCCGCGCCGCCAGTGGATGGGTCGCCGCGACGATACCCAATTTCGTGGAAACGATCGAACGGCCAACGATCGGCCGGACGGCTTCAGTGATCCTGGATTCCATGTCTTACTCCGCGATGCATTGTTTACTCCCGAGTATTTCGGCGGTTCGACCATAATATGCGGGATTGTCTGCCCGACGAGTGGATTAACGCCACTACGGTCGATTGCGGGCGCCCGAAAAACCATGCTGAGTTTGGCCAGAAAATGACAGCTGTTCCCATCTTCATCGGCGGGACAGGTTCGAGCGTGGGCAAGAGTTGGGTGACCACGGCGATTTGCCGTTATCTCCACCGCCTTGGGTATCGCGTCGCTCCCTTCAAGGCTCAAAACATGTCCAACAATTCCGCCGTTTGCCCGGATGGCGGCGAAATCGGCCGCGCGCAGGCGGCGCAGGCTGAGGCTTGCGCCGTGGAACCCCACACGGACATGAACCCCATTCTGCTCAAGCCCACCGGATCCCTGGGCAGCCAGGTTGTGCTGAATGGTCGCGTGTGGAAAAGCCTGACAGCGCGCGAATACTACCGTCACTTCGATTCCCTGCTCCGTGAAGTTCTTGCCAGCTACCGACGCCTGGCCGCGAACTACGACTTTATCGTCGTCGAAGGCGCGGGCAGCATCACGGAACTCAACCTCAAGCACCACGATCTGGTGAACCTCGGTCTGGCGCGACGGATTCAGGCACCGGTTATTCTTGTAGCCGACATCGATCGGGGCGGAGTTTTCGCTTCGGTCACCGGCACATTCCAATTGCTGGATGAGGAAGAGGCGCTGCTGGTTCGATCTTTCCTTGTGAATCGCTTTCGGGGCGACACGAGTTTGTTTCAGCATGGCGTGAGAATTCTCGAACAAAAAACCGGTAGACCTTGCCTGGGAGTTTTCCCCCACGTTTCAAATCTGGACCTCGATCCGGAGGACTCGCTGAACCTGGACGACCGCCCGCAAGGGCACGGCCTCATTGCGATCGTGCGACTTCCTCACCTGTCGAACTTCACGGACTTTCGGCTCCTGCCCCAGGCGACTTATGTCACGACTCCCACCGCGGGGCGTTTCGACGTGATTTTCCTCCCGGGAACGAAAAACACCATAGCCGACATGGTTTGGCTTCGTGAAAGCGGCTTGGAGCAGTGGCTCCGCGACCAGGCCAGGCACGGCGCCCGGATCATCGGCATCTGCGGCGGCTATCAAATGCTCGGTGAAGAGATTACCGATCCGGACGGCATCGAATCGCCCCTCCGGTCTGTCCGAGGTCTTGCCCTGGTTCCGGCTCGCACGCAGTTGATGCCGCAAAAAATCACCCGGCGGGTGACCGCACACACGCCTTCGGGCATTGCGTTCACAGCTTACGAGATTCACATGGGGATCACCGCCCTGGCGGGTTCGCCGAAACCGTTTGCGCTGCTGGAGGACGGCGTCTCCGACGGTATTCGTACACCCGGTGTCGCAGGTACTTACTTGCACGGCGCCCTGGAAAACAGGGAGGTTCTGGAAGAATTGCTTGGACATCGGCTTCCCGAAGCACTGCCAGGATCCAAGGACGCTCAATATGATCGTCTCGCCGATTGGTTTGCAGAAAACGTCAATTCTCAAGTATTTGCTGCCGAGTATCTGACGCGAGACTGTACCGTTGCATGACCGGGCCGGACGCGACCGGATACTGGAATGCGCCCAACGGTGTTCCAGGTCTCCTAGGATGAATTTTGCGCGGTCGATAGGCCTCGAACTCGTGTAATGTCATTTTTTGCCTGCATGGAGGAGATTTCGTAGAGATGAAGAATTTATTCCTGCCCGTCTTGATTGCGCTGTCGTCCATTGGCACTCTGAACGCCCAGGACGCGGGATCGGAACCAACACCTCGGTTTGAAATGGGGTGGAATCCTGTTTCCTATTTGCGTCTGGGGAGCGATAACACGCGGGGAGCAAGCGTGTCTGTCGCGATGAAAAAGACCGAGCGAATAGGGTATGCGCTGGATTTATCTATCCACCAAACGCGCACGGCCAACCCCCTCACCACCGCCAACTACCGATTTGGGCCTCGTTTCTACGCGCCTTCGCGGGGGAACTGGACGCCATTTGGGGAAGTGCTTCTCGGGGGTGGCTACGTCAGCGGAAAAACCGTGACGACCGGAACCACCTCGAAGACCCTGCCGGGCCACAACGGTTTCTCATTTGCCGCCGGATTTGGACTGGACGTGAAATTCAAACCCTGGTTCTCTCTGCGGGTCATTCAGGCCGACTACAGTCTGCTGCGAGCTGGACGGACGCTGGACGGGTTTCGCCTCCATGCCGGCGGCGTTTTCCACTTCGGACCCTCGCAGTGAAGAACAGGATCCCGACCGGTCTTCACAATACGCGGTAGAAACGGATAACAACCTCCGTGGGAAACCGCTCACCGACGCATACAAATATCGAGTGCGCCATCCACTGCAAACGCGGCGATGCGGTTTCGAGCGTTGCCGCAGTCCGGAAGTAGATCAAACTGGGATCCACGCGTTCCCCGGCATTGAGTTTTTGCAGAACTTCGGCAGATCCGTAGCGCATCCCCCGATTGATGACGTAGATGAGCTCACCCTGTTCGGTCTGAAGGACATAGCGCGCCTCCAGCTGAGTGAATCCGTCGGGTTGCAGCAATTGGTGGTCTGCGCCTCCAGGCAAAACTGTTCCCTTCAAGCCCGGTCCGCTAAAGGTGCCGCTCAAAATGGGAATGACGCGGCGCGTCCCTCCAGCCACGACGCCCACTTCGTCCGGCTTGCCGACCTCGGCGTGAATCTCGAACGAGAGTTCCAGTTTCGGGGCCGGGGGAGTGGCTTGCCCGCTCACGAAAGATGTCGCCAGAAGGAGAAATCCAAGGACGCCGAACGCGAGTCTAATGTCTATCATTGTTAGCCTCTTTCAAGTTTTCAACCCCAGCAGGTTTTCAAAAGTTTTGCGAATTTTATGGCGAATCCCTTCGGAGACATAGCGGTTTTGGCGGGTACAGAATTTCACGCTCCACATCCAGCCCGAAACTTCACGAGATCGAGATTACACCAACTACGAAGACGGGAGTCGGCTGGCGCCTGGCGTACCTTCACTACGCGCTGCCCCGGGGCGAGCAGACAATTCCTCCAGGAACTGGACTGCGTGGGTCGTGTTGTAGCCGAAGACCTCCTTGATGACGCGAATCGCACCGAAGCGGTCGCCGGAGGCGATCAGCTTTAGCAGCGCGTCCTCCTGCTCGCGGCGAGTCGCTTTCTTCAGCTGGCCGAAGTCTTCTTTGGATCGGACGTCGTCCCTGATCTCGACGTGGCCGGACAGCTCCTTCATGAAGCGGGGCAGTCGTGGCCATACCGTCCATTGGATTCTCAGGTATCCGTCCGCAACCTGAACAGGATAGTCGCCATCCTTTCGGCTTTGCCGGATGTACCGGCCGGTCAGGGGCGCTTTGAGCTGCCGTTCTGCAGCGACATGCTGGTCCAGCGATTCGAGTTCCGCCGTGTCGCGAAGTTTGAACTCCACGAAGCGAAGAAAGCGCGTCTCGATTTCGCCCCTGCGGCGTCCGGGAACCTCCTGGAGAATCCGGCGGGCGCGCGCGTATTCGATATCGGAATATCCGATGTAGGCCACGATGGCGTCGTGAGCATCGAAATGCGCATTGAGATAGGAACGGAACTTGATTGAAATTCCGTTCGTGTGCGATCGCAGCAGCCAGTTCGTGGGGAGCAGCCGTTTGCGCAGAGTTCCTGCGACGAGAATCGCAAACAGAGCGCCCCATAACCCGAACCAGCCGCCAAGCACCAGGCCCAGGAGCTTGTTCTGCTGCCAGGCCATGTAGGCAAGGACACCGCAGCCGGACAGGACCGCGAGGACAGTCAGAAGCCCCAGCAGGGACATGGCCGGGGAATGCCGGTACTGGGCCATGTAGGGCTGGCGTTGCGCCTGCTCACAGGTCAGGAATTGCATCGAGACGATCCTAACCCAGGGGCGCCGCTAAACGTAAAACCACGATGGATTTCCTGGAGCGCTACCCCTTTGCCATCACCATGCCGTATCCCTGAATGCGGTCTTTCACTCCCAGCATCCTTGCACCGTGCCACAGCCCATGCGGGGTGGAAGAGACCACAGGGACCCGGATCGCGTCTTCGAGGGGTACGATCAGATCGAGCGTCCTCAGTGCGCCGCAGGAAAGCACCAGCGCATCCGCCTTTCCGGAGTTCGCATAAGCATCCGTCCCCAGCTTGTGCAGGATTTCGGGAGTGGCCCCGCCTTCCGGAATTCTTTCGAAACCCAATCCCTTTGCCGAGGTCACGTCGAAACCATACTCCTGAAGGAAGATCTTCAACCTTTCCGTCACGATATCCGTATAGGCCGCGGCAACCGCGACACGGCGGGCGTTGGCGGTGCGCAGGCCATCGAGCAGGCCGTTGCTTTGGGTGGTCGCTTTTTTGCCGGTCGCCTGGGCCACCTGGCGGATGAGGTCTTCGTGGAACTTGGCGCCTTTGTAAAACGTTATCGACGAACCAAAGACAGAAACAACGTCTGCTCCCTCCCTGGCGAGATCCGCGGCACGCGGCAGCACCCTCGGGATGGCTTCGTCATAGCCTTCGGGCGTCATGCCGCCGGGGAGGCCCACCCCATTCCCGATGAAGTTGACGCCCATCGGGTACAGCAGCTTCGCATCCGGCGGAATCGGGTAATTCTCCGGAGGAAAGATCAGGCCGAGAGTCGGGACGGCTGCCTCGGCGATAGAGAATTCGCCTGCAGCCATACAGGCTGCGCCAAGGCCAAGGGTTCTGAGGAACTCGCGACGGGAATCGGGCATGGGGACCTCCAATGAATGCCGGACCGGGCACTCCTGAACGTTCTTATCGCACCGGCGGCGATCAGTCTACGGACTATACTTCAATTCCCCATCGCCACGATCGGCGGGATGATGAAATTTTCGACCAGTTCATACGCCGTATGCAGGTTCTTGCCGCGGGCGTTGCCCTCGCTGCTGACGTCACTGGATGAAGTGATCACGACAACCAGATCGAGTCGCGGCACGACAAAGATAAACTGCCCGCCGTATCCCCATGCGTGAAACGCGGGATAGCCCGCCAGTTCGCGAATCCACCAGCCGTACCCGTAGTATCGTTCGCGTTCCCGCGTGGACTGGGCATGCACGGCAGACGACTCATCCACCCAGGCCGCCGGCACAACCTGTACCCCTTCGAACTCTCCCTGGTGCAGGTACAACTCGCCAAATTTGAGCATCTGACGCGGCGTCATCAGCATGTCGTTCCCGCCGAAATAGATGCCTTGAGGATCCTGGGGCCACCGCGCCAGGGTGAAACCGAGAGGCTTCGCCAGCGCCTCCTGGGCGAACTGCCACGTACTCTCCCCTGTAGCCTGAGTCAGAATCGCCGAAAGCAGGTGGGTATTCCCCGTGCTGTATACCATCCGCGTACCGGGAGGATCGATGAGCGGCCGGCCGAGGGCATATCGCACCCAGTTCGAGTTCAGTACCCAGGCTCCATAGTTCCGGTTGCTCGTGGTTTCAAGACCCGACTGCATGGTCAGCAGGTCTTCGATCGTGATGTCTTTTTTTCGGCTGTCCTTGTCGGCTTTCAACAGATCCGGGAAATACAGGTCGATCGATTGGCGCACGCTTCGAATCAGGCCGCGATCGATAGCGATCCCGACCAGGGCGGATATCACGCTCTTGGAGGCAGACTTGATGTTGGCGAGCCGCGCCGGCGTAATTCCCCTGGAATAGCGTTCGAGCAACAGTTCACCGCGGCGGCTGACGAGCAGACTGTGAAGACGCGGCACTTCGTCCGCAGCCTTTGATGCGGCGTCGAGCGTGACCGGCGCCGCGGCCACAGGGGGCTCGGCGGAGATCCCTGGACGAGTCTCCGCTTCGACCCCGCGCGAAGACCATGCCCCGATACCGGTCAGCGCCAGCACGAGGCCCAGACAAAGCCCCGCAACGAGCCATTTCCAATTCGCGCGTTTCATGACGGCCAATTCTATCAGAGCGGTTCAATCACAGCCGGTCATCCCGGTCAGCCAAAGATCAGGGGCGGGCGACCGAATTTCTGTCGGATCTTGTTGATCGTTCCAAGGACAGCGGGTTGGCCGATCAATTTGCGCTGGAGCTTGCGTTTTCCCGGGAAATCCAACAGGGATAGGCCTATCAACATGGTCAGGAGACCCTGGCCGGGCAAAACGAGCATCGCGATTCCAGCCAGCAGGAAAACGACGCCGACGAAATTCTTGAGCACCATCGCCATCATTCGCAATGCAGGGTGCCGGTTGCGAAGCCAGACGCGGGGGTGGTGATCGTGGAAATAGTCTGCGGGAAGGCGAACCAGGACGATGGGAATGGCGATCAGAGATCCGACGAAAAACACGATGGACGACACGCCCAGAGCGACCAGGACGCTCACGGATAGAAGGGCTGTCATCAGTCGATCGCGACCTGCAGAGATTTCATTCGCTCCGTCCGTGTAGTCCGGTATTCCGGCGATTCACTGTTTCGGCGTTCGAGCTCACACTGTCAGTTCCCGGCTTCTTTCGTCATATGCTCAAGCTGCGATCGAAAAATCTCCAATTGCTGACCCTCGGTAGTAGAGAGGTCGACGTCGTCGCGCAGATTCGGGATCAGGTTATACAACTCTTCCCTCCCGTCACCATAGTTCTTGATATAGTGCATTCCCTTATAAATCACCGATCCCATTGCCCCTTTCCTCGCCGGATAATTGTCGGGAACCGCGGGTTGCGCTCGTTTGATCTCAGCAAGAAGCACGCCGTCGGGAGGTGGGTTCAAATCGGCCCCCGGGGTCCAGAATCGCGCAAGCGATTCGCCGGGGAAACGAATGTTGTCTGCTACGCCTGCGACTTGAGTGACGGTCGCCGCCAGATCGCGCAGGCTGACGAACGCATCAATGCGCCGACCTGCGGGGATCTGGCCCGGGAAAATCACGATCAGCGGAACGTGCAGCAGAGGCATATAGAGGCTGTCGGCGTGCACAAGCAAACCGTGCTCGCCAAACTGCTCTCCGTGATCCGACGTGATAATCACCAGCGTATGTTCCAGTTCCCCGCGCTGCTCCAGTGCTTCGAAAAGCACACCGATTTCGTGATCGAGATAAGCAAGAGTCGCATCATAGGAGTTGTTGAATTCGCGAATCTCCGGTTCCGTCCATTCGTCGAGGGGTTTTGCCTTGATCTGGCGGCGATCTTCTTTCGACGAGAATTTTTGGGCGAAATCCGCTGGGGGCAAGTAGGGATCGTGGGTATCGAAGAAGTTGAGAAAAGCGAAGTAAGGGTGTTCCTTGCTTCTCCCCTCCAGCCAGCGCAGAAACTCCTGGTTGATCTGTTCCGCACTTGGACGATGATAGGAATCCTTGTTCAGGCCCAGTTTGTTAAGCAGCAAAGTCCCCAGGCTGGTGCTTTGAAAAGCGCGCGGGATCGATATCGTCAGGCTTTCATAGTGGATGAAACCCCGGTTCAATCCATACTGACCTGTCAGGTAGGCCGTGTTTGCGGCAAACCCTGCGGTCAGATACCCATGACGGCCCAAAACCTCAGCCAGCGTCGGGTGCGTCGCGTCAATGGGGGTTGTCCAATCCGCCGTCAAATCATGGGGAAACTGGCCGGTGAACATCGTTCCGTGAGACGGCAGCGTCCACGGCGAAGTCGACAACGCGCGATCGAAAACAACTCCCCGGGTGGCAAGTTCATCCAGATGCGGTGTCGTGGCACGCTGGTAGCCATAAAGGCTCAGACTCCTGGCGCGCACGGTGTCGAGCACGATCAACAGCACATTTGGCGCTTGCGCGGCTGGTTCGGGCAGGCCGGCGATCCGACGCGCTTCGGTGATGCGCAGCGATGCCCAAAGACCGGTCGCCACGACGGCGCCCAGCAGGACCAGAACTAGAAAGGTTCGTTGGACGAGCCGATGAAAAATGTAGTGGTGCCTGGTTGTGGCACGGGCGAGTTGAAGAGTCAGGCCACCCGCAAGAATGACAACCGTCACGATATGGAGCGATGTGAAAAGGTTCAGCCAACCCAATAGTCCGCAGAAAAGAAAAACAACGAGCACGCGGGAAAGGGTGACCTGGCGGGCCCACTGCCTTGCCAGAACGAAAGAAGCCATTCCGAGGCAAACGAAAATTAGAGCGTATCCCAGCGGAATACCCCACAGGTAGTTATAGCCCGGAAACAGAATCCGTGCCGACGGAAGGACTTTGTCGACGAAGAGTTTCTTGTAAGTCCAGAAAGAAGCTTCTCCGAAACCAAAAACCAACGCGAACCAGAGGCTGTAGAGCACGTACAGCAACGGACGGCTCTCCAGCTGGAGCCTCGTCGCGGGAGACAGCGCGAGCGAGCGGGCGAGCAAGGCGCGCAGACCTCGCCTTACGGGAGGCAAACTGACAATCAAGGCGATGACCCCGAAGCACAGGAGCGAAAACTGGGACCACCCCAGAACCAGCGGGCGATTTCGCGCCAGGTCCGAGAACATCGATCCTGCAATCGCGCCAAACCCGACAATCGCGAGTAGGGGGCCCTCGAATTTAGGATGCCATTTCACAAACACACCACACCAGAGTGGGTTCGTTCTTTGCCAGCAGGATCTTCTGAAGTGCAATGCCGCCTGTCTAGGTCAGGAGGGAAGCATGATCGGGACGAAGTCAGGGCCGTCCCAGGGGTGGCTTCAGAACCGCATCCCGCCAAGGCTTGATTTAGAACCTCTCCGCTGCTGCGCTGCATCGCCGAATTATCGGGCAAAGCCTCCTTTTCGGAGTGAAGTATATTTCTTACCTGATGGGGAGACCCCCATCGGGAGCCGGAAAACATGATTCTGAATCTCACCAGCCGCCGCTTATACTGAGCCGAAATGATCGTGGGGGTCGTGTGATCGCATTCCTTGTTTCTCTCGTGCTGGCATTCCAGGGAATTCCTGTGCAAACGCAGCAGGGGGGCACGGTCACCGGTGTGTTGAAAGACAACCAGGGCACACCTGTGGCCGGGACTCGCATGACGGCCATCGCGCGGGCCGAGTCTCTGGACGAGGTGGTAACAAGCCCGGCCATGTCGAGTCTTGCGGAAACCGATGAGCAGGGCCGATACACGCTGGAAAGCATTCCTCCCGGCCGCTACTTCATTGCCGCCGGCCGCCTGGACGCGCAGACGTATTATCCCGGAACATCCGACATCGCCATGGCGAAAGAAGTCATCATCACGCCGGGATCCACGATTTCCGGAATCGATTTCACGCTGGACGATTCCAGCTTTGGGAGGGCGAACGCTGGCGGAGTACTGATCAACACTGTCGCCATCCCCTTGCAAGTGACCATCGAGGGCGGCGGCAAAATGCCGGTATCGGCAGGCGGCAAACTCACGAGCGTCAAGCTCGATATGGGCGGCAGCAGCATTACAACTCCGATCGGCAACACCAGTGTGAGCGTCCCCGGCCCCCAAACGACGGCGTACCACGTGACGGTTGAAAATCTGCCGGAGACCTACGCGGTCAAATCCATCATGTATGGAACAACGGACCTTTTGACAAACACTCTACGACTGACTCCGGCGAATTTCGGGCGCTCGATTGTTACCCCACTGCTTCAAAACGGGAACGGAACATCGCAAGTGTCGCCTCCGGCGAATCCGGCCGCCGGGCCGCCGCCGGCGTCGCAGTTGCCTGGCGCCTCTCCACTAGCGGGATTCCAGTTCGGGGTTCTTCCTCAAGACCCTGCCGGTCTGCAGGCCTATCTGGCGGGGCTGGCAGCCTCAACGGCCGGGCAACTGCCAACCGCGCTCGCACAATCGAGAAGCGCGAACGGCGGCGCCACCAGCCCACAAAATACGTCCACGTCCCTGGTACCCCTATCGATAGTCCAGTTTTCGGGAACACCCCCATCGCCGCTGTTCATCACGCTGTCACCGGTGGCGCCGAAAACGACAGGCGGTGCGCGCATCTCAGGCCGGATGAATGCCGGGGGGGCACGCACAGTCTACGTGTCGGGCATTCCCGGCAACGTTTATTCGGACGGGACATTCGATGTTTATGGAATACCACCCGGACGCCATTCGATCGTCACCGGCGCCAATCCTGCCGGTTCGCGCCCGCTGGTGGCGTCGGTCGTGGTTGACGACAACGGTCTCGACAACATCGTTCTCGAAGAAACCGCTGTTCTCCCCATCAACGCGTCGGCCCCCGCTCCCGCGAGACCGGCTGGAGGACGGCGCGCGGGTAACATTCCCCTGGCGCAGATCAAGGGGACGCTCGTTGAAGAACTCTCAGGAAAACCGATAACGGAGGGGGCGGTCATTGTCAAAGCGAACGGCAATTACAGCGCATCCTTCCCCATTGACGGAGACGGCCACTTCGAGCTACCCCCGCTGCTTCCCGGCACCTATGAGCTCGAAGTCCAGGTTTTCGGCCACTCGAATACCAGGCAGTCGGTCGATATCGACGACAAAGACCTGAACGTCGAACTCGTCACGCGCAAGCTCTACTGACATGAACGCACTCGTTCTCTTCCTTCTCCTCGGGATTCAGGGTATTCCCGTTCAGCCTGCACAGAGCGGAACGATCACCGGCGTGCTGAAGGACTCCTCCGGCAAGCCGGCCGGAGGCATTCGTGTCGCAGCCGTGCCCCGGCCCAACTCAGTTGACGAATTGGCCGGGAATACCGCGGCAATGGCGAGCCAGGGCGAAACGGACGAACTTGGCCGATACACGCTGGAAGGCGTCCCCCCTGGGCGCTATCTGGTTGCCGCAGGAATCCTGAGCCTTCCGACCTACTATCCGGGAACGCAGGCCATGGCGGAAGGAAAGATCATTGCCGTAGCGCCCGGCGAGACAGTCTCCAGAATCGACTTCACCATGAAGGACACCAGCGGGGGGCGGGTCATCGGCACAGGAGGCGGCCTCGGTGGCGGCGGGTTCGCCGTCCCTCTGGACATCCGCGTCGAAAATGGCGGGAAGGTTCCCATCTTCGGCGCAGGGAAAACCACGGGCGTTCAACTTGTTCCCGTTGCCGGAGGGCCCACGATCAGCGCAACGGTGACCTCCGGCGCCATTCCGCTCCAGCCCACAGCGGCCGACTATCGCGTGACCATGGAGGGACTGCCCGACGGCTATTCTGTCCAATCGATGAAGTACGGGAGTACGGACATCCAGGACGGGATTCTCAGGATTTCAACCCCGGCGGTCTCCGTCACACAAACCACCCAGGGCACCGTGGTCTTTACCTTTGGCGGAGGAGGGACCACACTACTGAACACGTTCGGGGGCGCCATCTCGCCGGGTCCAATACCGCAAACGCTTTCGATCGTTCTCATCCGTGCGCCGGCACCCAAAACCACCGGGGTAAACGTGACCGGACAGTTCGCGCCAACGATTCGTGGAGCGTTTCTTTCCGGCAATCCTGGCACGATCTACGCCGATCATTCGTTTGAGTTCTCTGGCGTGCAACCCGGGCGCCACGCCTTGACGGCCTTCAGCAATTCCCTGACGCCATTGGCGGCGTCCTTAATTGTAGGCGACAAGGACGTCAACGGAATTGAACTGGAAGAGACGAGCGCTCTGCCGCTGAATGCCCGAACACCCACGCCGCCGGGCCCCACGGGAAACCGCGCCCCGGGCCGGCTGCCTCTCGCAGCGGTTCGCGGGAAAATCGTCGACTCCGAAACCGGAGAGCTCCTCACCCGGGGAGATGTCTTCCTGGTGGGGGACTACTGGACCGGACATCCGTTGAACAGCACAGGCAATTTCGAATTTGGGAAGCTGCTGCCCGGCACCTACCAGATCGAGGTTAAAGCCGTAGGCTATCCCACATTTCGGCAGGAATTCTCACTCGACGAGCAGGACCTGGAACTCGAGGTGAGGTCCGGCCCGTAATTCCACGATCCGTTCGTCGCCGCAACCACTCACGGCTTCAGCTTGGACCACTCCTCGATCTTGACGCGGCCGGCCAGGGTGGCGGTGCCGTTACTTTCCCGGTGAAAGATGAGTGCTTCGCCATCTGCGACGCCGGCAACTTGCGGAAATGCCCGCGAGATATTGGGCATGTGAGTCACCAGAATGGTGTTGCCCATTTTGGGGACCTGCACGGTTTGTTCGCGCAGCCACATGCCGTCGGACTCCGATACGCCCTGCATGCTTTTGCCGCGATCGCCGAGTTCGGCGTGGGTTTCGGCAGTTCCCAATTGGGCATACTTCACGGTCTCCAGCGCCCGATAGGTTGGGCTGGAAAGAACGGCGCCGATCGGAATCTGGAGATCGCGCAGCGCCTTGCCCATGGCTATAGCACTGTCGCGACCGGCCTGATCCAGTTGGCGCTCCAGGGCAATATTATCGGGGTTAGCGGTCTGTTTGCCGGGTGCTTCACGCGGCGAACTCGCATGCCGGAGGACAATGACGTAGCCGCCCTGCCGCAAGGCCGCCACCAGCCTAGCGCCCGATAATTGCTGCGCTGGCGCCGGGCAGACGCCTGCGAGCAAAACCGCGACGCCGGACAGCAGCAGGGCAAGTGTTTTCTGTGTTTTGGATTTCATGGTGCGCTCCGCAGTTTCTTAGTCCAGCGACACGCTCGCGGTCTCCGTCTGGCACTCGAGCGAACCTGGCGCTCGTTGTTCATTCTAACGAGGCTTCGCCCCAGACCGCGAGCCTTTTCCCGTCAGCCAAAACTGCCCGCCTGTTCGACCAGCGATAACCGTAAGTAACTCCGATTGCAGATGCGGGATAGTCATCATGGATAGGTAGAAGTTTATGAAAGGAGGTAGTTTCAAATGCGTATACTTCGCTGGAATCCATTTCGGGATTTGCCTGGTCTCGAGGATCAGGTTGACCGATTCTTCCAAACCCCGCAAAACGGCGGCACTGCCGGGTCCGCAATAACGAACGGATGGATGCCTTTGACGGACATCCATGAAAACGAGAACGATCTCATCGTGAGAGCGGAATTGCCGGGAGTCGATCCGAAAGACGTCGATGTACGAATCGAAAACAATGTTCTGACGATTCGCGGTGAGCGCCGTATGGAGGAAACGTTGCAAAAGGCAGACCCCCATCGACTCGAGCGGTACTATGGTACGTTCTCCAGAGTTCTCGCGCTGCCCATGACCGTCGACGCCGACAAGATCCATGCTGAATTCAAGGACGGAGTTCTCAGCGTTGTACTGCCAAAGGCGGAAGAGTCCCGATCGAAAAAGATCGCGATTGACGCCGCCGCGTAGTTCATCGCACCGGCAGCGGCCTTCAGGCCGTGCCGGATTCCGTCTGGTGATCCCTTGCAACAGACCCCGCCCGCCGAATGACCCGCTGATTTACCCCGGAGGCATGTATCGAGATTCTTTTGCGATGGTGATGGATTGCGCTTGCTTATGATGTCAAGCACCCCGCTGTCACTTTGGTCGGACACCCGAAACGTCACCATGAAGAACAATTCGCGAGAAACCGTGTGCATGAAGCGTTTTCGGAGAAACGGGAACCAACCCTGATCTCGTAATGATTTGCCGCTCGATTCGGGTCTGTCCCCGTTTCTCCGCTACACTCTACAAACGCGGCTACAAGATCCTGCTGGAAATCGTCTGCCGGGCGGGCAAGCTGAACATAGCCGAACTGCCCTACGTCTTCCATGATCGGCACGAGGGCATCAGCAAACTGAGCGCCGGCGTCGCGTGGGAATTTATTCGAAGTTTGTGGGATCTGCGGGATACGAGGAAGCAGCGCGGACCCAGTCCTATAGACTGGTAGTGCCGACGACGGAGTTTCCTCTCAAACCGGGGCACCACCCGACGACTGGGCGCGTGTGAGACTTGAGTCCGTTGGTGTACAGTCTAAGCCGCGAGAAAGAAGGGCGGCGAGCGGGTGATCCAGCGCAAGAGGCTATAAGCGCAATGCATGGCGCGGATGAACCATCCCGACACTAACGACGGGTTTTCGCATGTACCCGCCAGACTCGATGCGGGACTCTGGATACATCTTGAAGGAATCGAATTCTATGAAGTACACGGTTGATCGGATCGCTCTTGTCCGAATTGCTTCGCTGTTCACCTTGGTGCTCTTACTGAGTGCGGGGGCAGATTTTGCGCAGACGCCGGCCGGCCCGGCATTCGAAGTCGCTTCGATTCGGCCAACCGCGATCGATTTACAGAAGCTGGCCGCATCCGTGCAAGCCGGCGAGGCGCCTAACATCGGCATGCGCGTGAGCCGCTCGCAAGCGTCCTACAGTTACATGACCTTGCGGGAACTGATCATGACGGCGTACGACATCAGGAATCCGGGCCTGATCTCCGGTCCGGCGTGGCTTTCCGACAGCGGCGCGCCTCGTTTCGACATCGCTGCGAAGTTGCCAGACGACGCCACCGTCGATCAAGCGCCCCAGATGCTTCAGGCGTTGCTCGCCGAGCGCTTCAAGCTGGGTGTACACCGCGAGACCAGGGACCAATCGGTGATGGCGATCATCGTCGACAAGGGCGGGCCGAAGCTGAAAGAAGCCACGGCGGACGAACTTCAGGACATCGATCCGAACTCGCCGTTGAAACCCGGAGAACGTCAGATGGACTCGCCCCAAGGCCCGGTTCGCATGACGGTAAGTCCTAGCGGCGGCGCTACCGTCAATATGGGAAAGCGTGGACTCTGGATACAGACAGTGCAACCCGGACCGCCGCCCTCGCTTCACCTCGAAGGCAAGGGGGTGACGTTGTCCGCTTTTGGCGAGATGTTGACGCAGTTGACAGCAACGATGGGCGGCGGTAGCACGCCCATCGTCGACATGACCGGGCTGACCGGAAACTATGTTGTCGCGGTCGATTTCTCCTTGGCCGATCTCCTGAGGATGGCTCAGGCGCTGGGCGCCGCCATTCCCCAGGCAGCTCAACAAGGCATCGTCGCACCAGACCCGGGTTCGTCCTCGATAATGGATGCCGTTAAAACACTCGGCCTCAAGCTGGAGTCGCGCAAGACTCCCCAGCCAGTCCTGATCGTTGACAGCGCGGAGAAGAGTCCCACAGAGAACTGACTGGCGCGGCCGTACGATCCCGCAGTCGGGACCCAAGTCAGGATGCACGCCGTGAACCCCTGTCTAGCGCAGATGATAGCCGCTTCCGGCCATCTCTGCCGCGCGGTAGGCGCCGTATTCGTCCTGCTTCAAGGGATAATCCCAGCATCCCATCCGGTGCAGCATCCGGCCGCCGAAGCCCGACTTGAAACGATGGAGGCCGTGCAGCGGATGGGCAGGGTTAGGGTTTGGGGCGACTCCGAACAGGTCGTACTCCATGCATCCCCTGCGTTTGGCGCGCAGCATCGCATCCCATTGAATGGCGTAGGTGGCCATTTGATTCCGGCTGTCGGAAGCTGACGCTCCGTAGAGATAGGTGGCTCTGCGGTCCGAAACCACCAGGAACATCGCCGCAAGCGGCGCCAGGTCGTTCTCGGCGATGAGAAGCTCCGTCGAGGCATTCGGTACCCTCCTCCCGATACCGGCTTCCAGCACGGCGGCGAAGTAGCTCTTATCTTCACAATAGATCGAGTTTCTCGCGCAGGTGTCCGAATAGAGGGAGTACCAGATGTCCAGGTCGTCCGGTCCCGCGGACCTCACCCGGACTCCCCTTTTCCGCGAGAGTCCGACGTTGTACCGCGTCTTTGGCTTCATCTCCGCGAGAAGACGGTCATCGTCTTTGCTGAGATCGATGTGGATCGTGTCCGGCGGCAGAAGATCGGTGTCGGCCTTGTACAGGTTCCAGTGGACCGTATCGATATTCAGCCGAATCTCCCGGCACTTCTTCGACGGCGGTCCCTGCCAGTTTCCCCCCGCATCGAAACGGGAATCGTCGTCTGCCCAGGGGGACTCCCAGACCAGATCGAAGCGAAGGAGTACACAGTCGTCAGGAAGATAGGGACGCAGAGATTCCGCGAGCGCTTCGAGAAACGGGCCCCGATTCTCAACGTCGGGTTTGAGCGTCGGCCCGAAGGGAGCATAGGCGATGGTGCGCCCGCTCCCGATCAGGAAGAAAGAGCAAAAGAAGATCGTCGACGATCTTTTTCTGCTCTACCGAAGATACGTAGAGGTCCGATTTGCTTGTCTCGATATCGAATGCCTGCGACGCGACGCCGTGACGCCTCTTCACCTCCGACCAGAATGCCGACTGCTGCAGCACCGATGTCGAGAAGATCTCCATTGCTGGCTTCTGCTCGACTCTGATACCCATTGGTTTTCCCAGAGTACCGAAGACTCCCCCTGCGCGTCGATCTCAACTTTCTTCCCGCCACTGAAAGCCTGCGATAGCACGCCGGAGGCGTGCCGAGAATTTAGCCCCGGGTTAAGCGAGCGAAGCGAGCGCAACCCGGGGTTGCCGTAACGGCGTTGATGGTGCACCTCGCGAGATGCCCTCCGGGTGTCGCTCGGCTCCACCCGGGGCTACCTTCCATTCACGCCTCCGGCGTGCTGAGACTCACGTTTCAAAAACGTCCAAACCCCAGTGCACCGCTCCGCGATGCAACAGCCCGACCCCAAAAGCCGAGTTTCGCGACAGAAACTAGACTGCCGTCCCCCGGGATTCCTTAATCGATATAATGCACACATGATCTCCGCTTCCTACAAACCCAGAAAAAAGTTCATGGAGTTGGCCGTTGCGGAAGCGAAACGCGCCGGCGACAGAGGGGACTATCCGATTGGAGCGGTCATCACACGCTTCTCGGGCAAGAGTGAAGTCGTGATTGCCAGCGCCGGCAACCGCGTCAAAACATCAGGATCCAGCATCAAACATGTCGAGCTGGAAACGCTCAAGTACGTCTCCAGCGGCTATGGCCGTTACCTGCCCGATTTCGTCCTCTACTCTACGCATGAACCCTGCGCCATGTGCGCCGGCGCCTGCGTGTGGTCCAGGATCGGAGCGGTCGTCTATGGCGTTTCACAGGAAGATATTGCCGCGTACGGCCGCAAACACGGCAACGAATACTATAAGTGGCGAGCCTGTCTTATCCCCTGCCGGTTTGTTTTCGAAAAAGGCAATCACGCCATCCCCGTCACCGGAGGTTTTCTCCGAAACGAATGCCGGAAGCTGTTCAGTTACCGGCCCGCGGAATAATTTTCCCACTGAGAGGCCCGCGAAAGCGACAACACGAACACGTCCGCCAAGGAACCTCTTCGCCATGACGCGACAAGGACCAGTGCTGCGAACCAGGAGACCCAACGGCCAATTTGGAGCTGACGCAGCGGCCGACAAACGAACCAAACCGAACGACCGCATCCCTGCGAAGAAGTCTTTGATCCCTTCGGAATTCACTTCCGTTCTCGTGTCTTTGATTGTTTGTTATCCGCCGTCAAACGGTTCTCCTCGTGGCAGCATGCTGCGATAGTATTGGCGCAACGGAGGTCTCCATGAAAATGCTCCCCAGGTTTCTGTTGGTTCTGGCCGTCGCCGTTCCGCTCGCTGTTCCTGGTCAAAACAAAAGTGACAACGCGAAACGCCGTGACGATCTTGATAAGCCGCTCGTGATCGCCAGCCAGGGAAGCTTTTTTGTGGGCGGGGAAACGAACTGATGGGGCACTCGGAGTCGGGGTTCTTTCCCGAACAGGCAGCCCTCATCGATCCGTCGGGTATCCGAGGAATGATCTCCATCGAAATGCCTTGTGCAACCGTCAGCGCGGCTCAGATTTCGACACTGGCGAAGATTCCGACGGTGGTGATGTTTGGCGATCACCTCAAGGACGTCCAGGGCGGACCTGCAAACTGGAGCCAGTCGTTCGAGAGCTGTGAGAAGTTTGTCCAGCAACTGAAAGCCGCGGGCGGTGATGCCGAGATGATGTACCTGCCGAAAATGGGGATCAAAGGCAACAGCCATATGCTGATGCAGGATCGAAACAACCTGGATCTCGCCGATCTCCTGCTGAACTGGATCGACGATCACGTCGAGTCGAAGGCGGAAGGGCGCCGCTGATCATTTGGAGATTCGAGGGCGGTGGTGGGAACGACGAAGATCGATGGAGAAATGACTGCGGAGCAAATACTCGCGAATGCGCGGGGGCTCGCGCCCGAAATCGCAGCGCGCTCTGTGGAAACCGCAGAACTTCGGCGACTGCCGCGCGACATCGTCGACAAGCTGAAGGCCGCCGGCTGCTTCCGTGTGATGTTTCCGAAAAGCTGGGGCGGACCGGAGATGCCGTTGCCGATGCAGCTTGCGATGATCGAGGCGCTCGCCTACGCCGATACTGCCGTCGCGTGGTGCGTGAAGATCGGGAGCGACAGCGGTCTGTTTGCCGCGTGGCTGAAGGAGCGTGCCGCCCGCGAACTCTACACCGACCTCGACTTCGTGACTGCCGGGCAGGCGCCTCCGAACGGCCGGGCACTGAAGGTCGATGGTGGCTATCGCGTAACGGGTCGTTGGGGATTCGGCTCAGGTTGCACGCACGCGGACGTGATGATCGGCGGATGCATCGTCGAAAACGCACCGCCAGGACCTGGCGGCGTCCCCCCGGTCATTCACGCGCTGGCACCCGCCAGCGGGTTTCAGATCGAGGACACGTGGTTCGCCACAGGGCTCGCCGGCAGCGGCAGCCATCACTATTCCGCGAAGGATCTGTTCGTGCCCGCGGGCCACGTACTGGATCTTTTCTCACTGTCGGGCCGCGCCGAGCCGCTATATCGGCTGCCGATCACGGCGGCAGTGTCGATCCCGATGGCCGGCACCCCGCTCGGTCTGGCGCGGCGCGCGATCGATGAGACCATTGCTCTCGCCGGAAAGAGGATTGTCGCGATTCCGCCGCCGCCCGTCCTGATCAAGAATGTGCCCCGCGTTCGACTTGCGGTAGCGCGTGCGGAGAGTCTGCTCGGCGCGGCCCGCGCCTATGCGTACCAGACTGTCGAGCGGCTATGGGAGGAGGTGGAACTCGGGGGCGCGGCGTCCATGAAGGCTCGACGCGATGTCGGACTCTCAAGGATCCACGCGCATCGTATGGCCGCCGAAGTCGCGGAACTGATGTACGACGCGGCCGGCCCGGCCGCCGTCTACACAAGCTCGCCGCTCGATCGGCTGCTGCGCGACGCAATCACGATAAAACAACATCTCCTGTTCAACGATGGCGTGCTCGAGGAACTGGGCGCGATGGCCCTCGGCGACGAGGTCGCCACGCGGTATGTCTAGTGTGGCGTCTCCAAATAGATTTCGTCGATTGAAGCAGGGCGGGGTTAGACTCGGCAGCGTGGCGGTGTTTAGAGTTTCTCTCCCTATCGAGGTTTGGCATGCGCAGTTGGATTGTCCCGGCGGGTTGTAAGAACAGCGGAGAAATACGGCTGGCGGAGCAACCGGATCCCAGGCCGGGTCCGAACCAGGTGCTGATTCGCATCCGTGCAGTGTCGCTCAACTACCGCGATCAGGCCGTGGCCCTCGGGATGTACATCGGCGGCCCGGTCACCCGCGACACGATTCCGCTTTCGGACGGCGCCGGCGAAGTCGTATCCGTCGGGCCAGGCGTCACGCGCTTCAACCCCGGCGATCGCGTCGTCGCGATGTTCACGCAGGTTCCGCCGGGGGGATCGCCATTCGGCGCGCGGCTGGCGCTCGGTTCGCCGCTCGACGGCATGCTCGCCGAGCAGATCGTCCTCTACGAGGACGGCCTGCTTCCCGTTCCAGCCGGACTCTCCTTTGAAGAAGCCGCGTGTCTTCCATGCGCAGGCGTCACGGCGTGGAACGGGTTGATGCACGCGGGCCAGCCCATCAAGGCCGGCGATACCGTGCTTGTGCTCGGTACCGGTGGCGTGTCGACCTTCGCCCTGCTGTTTGCGCACGCCGCCGGCGCGCGCGTCATTGCCACCTCATCGTCGGACGACAAACTCACAAAAGCCAAAGCGCTCGGCGCCTCAGACGGCATCAACTACACGCGAACGCCCGACTGGGACCAGGCCGTGCTCAAACTCACGGGCGGCGCAGGGGTGAATTGCGTGATCGAAGTCGGCGGCGTCGGCACGATGAACAGATCGTTTCAATCGCTGGCTGTCGGCGGCAAAGTGGTGCTTATTGGTTTGCTCACGGGACGTGAGGGCGAGGTCAACCCGTACACCCTCATGCCGAAGTACGGCAGCCTCCACGGCATCTTTGTCGGAGACAAACGCATGTTCGAACTCATGAATCGCGCAATCGAGGTCAACGGTATCAAACCCGTCGTCGACACCGTGTTCCCATTCAGCGAGACGCCGGCCGCCTATCAGCTTCAGGCTTCGGGCAAGTTCATGGGAAAGGTCGTGATCACGATCTGAGACAGGCGCCCCGAGAGAAGTGTCCCCCTGTCTGTTCCGCCGATCACGCCTACCGCGGGCGCCTCGGCGCAATCAGCGAGAAAAACTGCTTCTGCTGCCAGTCCGCTGTTTTCCTGATCCAGACGAGGTTGGCCTGCGCGCTGGAGTCCATCGACGTCACCCATTTACGCCACGTCTCCGCGTCCAGGCCAGTCTGTGGCGCCAGCGTCTTGTTCCTGGCCGCAATCGCGACGGCCTTCTCCGCGTACTCGAGCGCCTTGGCCGAGTTGGCCTGTAATATCGTGTAATTTCGGCTGACCTGGACCAGTGCCGTCACGTTGTCGGGATCGAGTCGAATGACTTTCTCGCCATAAGCCATGGCTGCGCGTGAATCTCCCCGGGTGACATAGATATTCATGAGGGAGGTCAACACCTGAGGAAGCGCTGACGACTTCGGATAGGCCTTCTCAAAAGCAAGCAACAGACGGAGCTTGCGATCGCTATTGGGCTCTGCAGAGATATCGTAGTATGCCTTGAACTCCGGGGCCGTCAGGGCACTCAAGCTACTCGCCCCGCGAGGCCCGGGCTGTGGAGGGCGCGAGCTTCCCGCCGCCACGGTAAAATTCACGTCGGCTCGAATCCTCGCCGCTTCGACTTCTACTTCAATGGCCTGGGACGGGTTGTTGCCGGTTGGAAAGTACTGCAGGTTGTTCAAGCGTCCAGCGACGATGTAGTAGCGGCCGGCGGGAACATTCGTCAGGCGAAAGCGGCCGGCGGCGTCGGTCTCGGCAACGCTGAGAAAGCTGGATGCAGTCGGATCATCCGTGGCGACGGCGCCCACTCGAATCCCCCCAGCCGAAGCGCCGCCTTCCACCTTGAGCGTGCCCGTTACGATGCCTGTCCCGGGTTGAAGCGCGCCCGGGCGCTGCAGGAGGAGCGTCGCTGTCAAAAGCAGCGCGATCATTTGTCCAAACCTGCCATCGCGGGAATGCCGTTGAGCGCCGATTCGTTCAAGCCGAATTGATGCGACGCTACTTTGCCGTCCGCGCCGACCAGGACAAATGTCGGAAAGAGATTCACACTGTAGGCGGAGGTCATTCCGGCTTCGTCGCCCATGATCACGGGATATCCAAAAGGAGACGTTGCCATGAACTTCTCCACGACGTCGCGATTCTCACCCACATCGATTCCAAGGATCACGAGTCCCTTGCCCTTGTAGTCTTCGTGCAGCCTTTCGGTAATCGGCATGCTGCGCTTGCACGGGCCGCACCAGGTGGCCCAGAAATCCAGAAGGACAGGCTTGCCCTTGAGGTCCTGGGAGCTGTACACCTTCCCGTCGAGGCTCACCCCGCGGAAAGACGGGGCTTCCTTGCCCGTAAGATCCACGCGATTCCCGCCGGCAGTCGGCGGCTGCTCCTTCGCATCCGCGGGCGGCACAAAGGCGAATAGATCTGCCGCGATCGGCTGGTCGATTTTCAACGCGCGTGTCAGTTGCGTGATCTTCGATTTGTATTCGACGGGCGGAGCTCCTGCCGCCGGGGAAACCTTGACCGAGTACGTGATCTCTTCTTTGATCTCGATCCTCTGTTTCTTGTCGATCCAGGACGTCAGCGTGCCATTCGACAGCTGGCCACCCAGAGCGGCCTGCGCCGGCATTTTCAGGCTTGTGTTGGTGACAACCCAGCAGTCGTAATCCTGTCCATCGACAGTGATCGCTTCCTCACCGGAAGTCCTGGCACTCCCGGCATCGGCGAAAAAACCAATGACGTCGAGCACCGCAAGATCCGCCGCCTGTCCGTTGGGAGTCTGCGCGGCGGCAATCTTTGTGTAGAGCTTGCTCGCCGGCCGGTAAGTCCAGGTGGCCTCCCCGTCCGTCACCATCAGGTTGCCGGAACCGAGTTGCAGCTCGATTCGCGCTTTGCCGGGGTTCTCCAGCGCCACCCACTGTTTCCCGATCGCACTGGCCACAGGAATATGCCTGCCGGATGAAATCACTTCGGTAACGGGTTTGCCATTCAGCGTGAATTCGCCGGTCAGTTCGCGGACATATTGAATACTCTTCCGCTGCCTTGCGGCTTCCCGAACTTGCCTGGTGAGTGTTGCGGCATCGGGCAGTTGCTGCGCCGTCAGTGTCAGACTGAGCAGGAAAGTAGACGCTATCGCGATTCTACGCATGAACGCCTCCGGGGTAATTGCTCCAATACTCTCACGAGAACCCTGGGACAGAGAGCTATTTCGCCCCTTTCCAGACAGGGGTAATTCGGGGACGCGCACCAAATCCGCGCGAACAGTCTTCATTCGTGAGGAATGTGTGGCGCGGATTTGGTGCGCGTCCCCGAATTACCCCTTATCTCCCCCAGAGCTAATTTGCGGCGAAGCAGTAGAAGAGGCCCGCGCCGCCGGTGGCGACAAGGTTTTCCTGGCTGCAGCCCCTTGACGAATGCGACATGTTCCAGGAACTGTTGCCTCCGCCGTTGCGATCGTGATGCCCGAGCATTGCGCCGGCAGGAGCGGCCGCTTCACTGGTCCAGTTGTTGCAGGTCGTCGTATTGGCATCACCCGGGAGGGACCGGCCCATGGAGTCCGAGCCTGTGAGCATGTCGTGCTGGTTCGGCGTATCGCCGCGGCCCTTCACTCCGTTGCCTTTTTCGTCGATCGCATTGTCCTTGATGATCTGGTTACGATCCCGCTGCACGTCTCCGTGAAGGTCGGCGACGTTCTGAGCGATTAACACGCCTTTCTGGTTATACCAGGGACCGCTGCCGATGCGATCGCGGGCGTTCACGGCAGGCTGGTTTCCTGAAGCGGTGGTGCTGAGGTAAGCCCGCCACGTGCGGTTCCCCGCCCCGGCGGCGGAAGCCAGTGCCTGGCAAATGCGCGTCGGCGCCGGCCAGGCCACCAAGGTTGGCACCCTTTCCAAGTCCCACGCTGGTGACAAAGAAACCCATGGGTTGCGGTGCCGCCGGAGCCCCGCGTTGCGGGGCTTGCTGCGCCAGCGTAAGGTGGGCTCCGGCCACGGACAGGGCAAATGCGGCGAGGCCGGCGAATAGTCTTCTCATAAGCGAGTCTCCTTTATTTTTCGGTTGTTCAGAGGATGCCGACGATACGATCTCAAAGCTACCTAAAGAGGTCAACAAAAAGGGCGCTCTCGGATAAGCTACCAGACAATGATCTTCAGAATCCGGATGACTTTGGCGCTCACCCTTGCACTCCTCGCATCGGTTGGCGCCCAGACCCGTGGAGGTTCCTCCGGTGGCGTCGTCACCGGGCGCGTTCAAACCCGCGACGGGTCACCTGCCGCCGGCATCCGCGTGGCCGCCATCGCCTCGGGCGATCTGATGGCGTTCACGTTGACCGACAATGCAGGACGCTATCGCATCGACGATATTCCCCCAGGGCGATACCTGATTGCGGCAGGCCTGATCGGTTCATTCACCTATCTTCCAGGGACTGCGGACGAAACCAAGGCAACGACGGTTTCCGTCGTGGCCGGTTCGACGACCGCGAATCTCGACTTCGAACTGGCTGTGGCTGCCGGCGTCCGGCTTCGCGGCGTTGCCGGAATACCGGCAGGCAACTTTCCAAGGGCCAGGTTGGCAACTCTCAACGGTCGCACTCTCAGCCCAAGCGAAGCTATCGACCCCGTCGACTCCGCTGTCCAGGAAGACGGTTCATTCGAATTCCGTGGCATCATGCCCGGAAACTACACCATCGAGTTCCTTCCCACCGGACAGCAGATCGCTCTCACCGTCGGCAGCGCCAACATCGACAATATAAAAGTGAAAGCTCCCTCTGTCGTTACTGGCCGTGTCCTGGTGGAAGACGGCGGCCCGCTGCTGACCTCGCCCTCGCAAGTGAATGCCGCCTCGACCTTCCTCAGAATCGCGACGATTCCTCCCGACGGCTCCGGAAACAACTACCATCCCGTGGCCGGCAACGGGACCTTCGGGTTCACGCTGCCTGCCGACGCGACCTATGGTGTCGAGGTCTACGACCTCCCTTTCGGCTATTACGTAAAGTCGATTCGATCCGGCGGACTCGCCGCAAAAAGCATCAGGCTCAGCGACGGCACCAGGCCGCACCAACTCGACGTGGTTCTCACAAAGCAACGGCCGGCCGCCGAACCGCCGGGAGTCGCGGTTCGCGGACGCGTTTCATCCAGCAACCCGGCCCTTCCCGCAGGGCTGCAGGTAGCGCTGACAATGACACCCCCCTTCTATCATTCGGGAGTTCGTGTGGAGGGCGACGGATCCTTCTCGTTTCACGATGTTCCCGAGGGGAATTATTCCGCCGCGCTGGTCAGCGGTGGATTCACGATGTCGGTGCCGGTCATCGTCGGCACGACCAACATCGACAATCTGGAACTATCCGTCCCCGGCCAGGTCTCCTTGAAAGGCCGGGTCCTCCTGGAGAACGGAAGCAACCCCACTGCGCTGCCGACATTCTCCATGCGGTTTTCACGATCTACCGGGCAATTCTTTATTGCCACGGCGAAAGAGGGGACGTTCAGTGTGAACTTGCTGGAAGGAGACTATCGAATCACCTTCACTTCCCTTCCGGAGCGGTACACACTCCAATCGGTAAACCCTCGTTCAAAGGATCCCCGATTCGACATGACGATCAATGCCTCCAAACCTGAGGAAGAACTCGTGATTACACTGCGAGGAAATGGGAATGGAAATGGGGGGACAGAGGCCGAATTCTGAAGTGCGAATTCGGGGGCTGTCCCCCACAGGAGCACGCGCTATGAAATTCATAAAACAGTGTCTGATGATTGCGGCGGGGGGAGCGACTCTGTCTGCGGCCCTGCTGGCGCAGGGAATTCAATACGACAAGATTGAAATCAAGACCGAAAGAGTCGCCTCGAACCTGTATATGTTGTCGGGTTCTGAGAACGTGGATCCGGGGCACCCCGACGGCGCCGGCGGCCGGATCGGCGTGCTGGCCGGCCCGGATGGCATCTTCATGGTTGATTCGCAGTACGCACAAATCGGCGACAAGGTGCTTGCGGCGATCCGGCGCATCGACCCCGGGCCCATCCGCTTTCTCGTCAACACCCACATCCATCCGGATCACACCGCGGGCAACGCGACATTTGCCAAACTCGGAGCCGTGATCCTGGCGCGAGAAGAGTTGCGCGCAGGAATGGACCGTCCGGGCCGAGGTGCGACCTCGCCGGATCCAGCAAGGCTGCCGGTCATCACCTATGGGATGGGAGACCCGATCCGGCTCCGAATGAACGGCGAAACCGTCGAATTGATTCCCGTGAAGGCGGCTCATACCGGCGGCGACACGATGATCCGGTTTGTGAACGCGGACGCAATCATGGTCGGCGATTTCTACCGGAACTTCGGCTATCCCTTTATCGACGTCAACAACGGCGGTTCACTGAAAGGCGCCCTGGAGGCGCTCGAACTGACGATGAAGATCGCGGGGCCCAACACAAAGCTGATTCCAGGTCATGGCACTTTCATCAACCGAACCGACATCATGCCCTACCGCGACATGATCCTTGCCGTGCAGGCAAAGGTTCAGCAATTGATCGCGCAGGGCAAGACCGAAGATGAAGTGGTGGCTGCGAAAGTGACAGCTCCTTATGACGCGAAAGTTCCGGGCGGTTTGCTGCCGGCCACGGCCGGCTCAGGCATCACGAGCGCCGACCGATTCGTGCGCATGGTCTACTCGCAACTGAAGACCGGCAAATAGTGCGTCGTTCGTCAGTATAGGTATAATGCCGGGAATATCCCGGAGGGGCACACCATGAGACCGGCCAGAATCCCAATCGTCGTGCTCGGCCTGTTGCTGCTGCTCACGGTTGTTGCGCAGGGTCCCGAACCTGTGGACAACGCCGCCATCGAGAAAATCAAGGCCGCGGAAAAGACTTCGCAGGTGATGGAGATGGCGACAACGATCACCAACACCTATGGCGCGCGCCTGACGAACTCCGCCAGTGTGAAAGCCGCAGGTGAATATGCGCGAAAGAAGCTGGTCGAGTGGAAGCTCACCGACGTGCAGGTCCTGACATTCAATTTCGGCAACGGATGGACAAACGACCGATTCAGCATCAAGATCGCCGCCGATCCTACCCTCACGCTGCAGGCCTATTCGAAACCGTGGACGCAGGGGACGAACGGGCCAGTCACCGGAGAAGTTGTCGAAGGAGTTCGAAGTCAGGCCGACCTTGCAGGCCTGAAGGGGAAACTGCGCGGCAAATTCGTGCTCGTGCTTCCACCACCGCCACCGCCACCAGCGGGAGCCGCGCCACCGGTCAAACGGTTGTCTGAGGCGGAACTGGCATCCATGTCTGGCGCCCCGGCAAGTCCACCGGTAGCTCCCGGAGCGCAAACCGGGGCGCCCCAAGCTCCCGCGCCACCGGCAGCCGCCCCACCGGCTGAAGAGGCTGGCGCCTTTTCGTTCCTCGAAAATGCCCTGTCTGCCGCCCCTGCGACACCAACGAATGCGGCGCGGCCGGCGCCGGCACCCTCCGCAGGTATGCCTTCGCGCGCCGCGGTGACGCGATTTTATTTCGACGAAGGTGTCGCTGCAATGATCGAACCCACGCAAGTGCGATTCGGCGCCATGTTTTCCATCTCGGATACGGGAGAGACTGTTCCGTGGAAGAAGGACCTGAAGCTCACGAAAACTCCTCCGCAGATCGTCATGGGTGTCGATGACTACATCAAGCTCACCGAGAGGGTGAAGGCCGGGCCGGTTTCGTTGACGGCCGATATCAAGAACACCTACCAGTCGCTCGATACCATGGCCTTCAACGTTGTCGCCGATATCAAAGGCACCGACAAGGCCGATGAACTCGTCGTGCTGGGCGCGCACCTCGACACGGTCAATCTCGGGAAGGGTGCAACGGACAATGCCGCTGGTGTGGCGGTCGTGATGGAGGCCGTTCGCCTCCTGAAGGCCGTCAATCTTCCGATGCGGCGAACCGTGCGCATTGGGTTATGGACCGCATCGGAACAGGGGGCACTGGGATCGATGGCGTTCGTGGACAAGTATTTCTTTCAGCGGCCCATCCGGCAGCTTCGGCCGGGTCATGCGAAACTTTCGACCTACTTCAATGTCGACAGCGGAACAGGAGCGATCCGCGGAGTGTTCCTGCAGGGCAACTCGCAAGTCAAGCCGATCTTTGAAGCGTGGATGGCGCCCTTCAAGAGCATGGGAATGACGACCCTGTCCGATCGCAGCATAGGCGGCACAGACCACATCAGCTTCGACAACATCGGCCTGCCAGGCTTCCAGTTCATTCAGGACCCGATCGAGTTCGATGCCCTGACCCATCACTCGACAAAAGACACCGCGGACAAGCTCATGAAGGACGACCTCGAGAAGAATGCCGCGATCGTCGCTTCCTGGGTGTACCTGGCGGCGAATCGCGCCGAGATGTTGCCGCGCAAGCCCTTGCCCAAGGGGGTTTATCCTGCCGGGTCGCCGGTGCCGTAGGGGAGGAACGCGCCGACAGCGTCCGTTCGCCGGAAGTCTCAACACGAAAAGCTGAAACGCAATCACAGGGTGGCGGGGTCTACAGAAAGGTGGCCCACGGCATTCCTCCACGCCCGGATACCTTGCCGGCCCAGAACTTCCGCCGCCGCGGCGCTCAGACCCTCGCGGTCCAGTTGCCCGCCCAGGGTCCCCATGATCTGCGACATTTCTTCAAAGGGAACGGGCTCGGGAGGCGACGTGAGGCAACCGTCGGCGTCTCTTATGAGCAGGCCGCTTTGCTTCAGGAGTTCATCCATTTTCTGATCGAACGACGCGCAAAACCCGGAGTCGGATCGAATGCGTCGAATCAACCGCGCCAGTCGCAGGTTTGTGGCGCTTTCGTCATGCAGCGAGAACCATGGCAGCAGTCCGATCGGTCGAATATTCTCGGCGCTGACGGCAAATTCCTTCTCGACCAATCGACCGTCTTCCTTCCGGTAAACGCCGTAATAGACTTCCGAACCATTCGGGGAGTTCCCGCCAGCGATGAGCAGACCTCCCTCTACCAATTGCACGGCGGCCCAGGTCTCAAACTCGCGAAGGAAATTCGTGTCGTAATACATGAGAACGTTGAAGCAGCGGATCAAGTCCGCTTTGGGCAAATTACCGGAGCCGACCCCCGCCTGAATCAACTTGAGATTGTCAGACTCCCATTGTTTCAGGGGCCATCGGACAAGACGTGCCCCGTCCACTTCGGCAGCGGACATTTCTCCGTTGTCTGGCGGAAGCTTTGGGAGCAAGTGGGCAAATAAGCTCGGAACCCGTTCGCGCAGACGTTGAAAATCCTCCATGGTCTTGATGCTCGCGCCCGGCAGCGGCTGGAAATATCGCGTCTGGCCGTTGTGGTCGAGGCACGTGTAACTTTGGTCGCGGTCATACAAAAGGTACGGATCGAAGAAAGGATCGGCGCCGACGATCTGCCAATCCGGAAAGCGCTGTGATGCATCGACAGCAGTGGTCGGAGGAAAACCGCAGCCCAGGTCCATCATCAGGGTTCCGGCCTGGAAGGTGCGCCAGGGGTTTGAAGCAACGTAATCGTTGAGGGTTTTGTGTCGGCCCGGTGCGGTGATGGGCGGGATTTTGTCTCCCCACGCTCCGGGCAGGAAATTTCTCGCCATGCTGAGCGCGAATGCAGCGAGTGGCGAAAAGTTGCGAGCCCCCAGGTCGGCAACCCCCAGGAGTTGAAAGACCCGCCGGGTGAAATTTCTCACCTCGGTCCTGTCACGCGCGAGAGGCTTCAAAATCTGAAGAACCGCGGGTGCCGGACGACCGCCAAGATATCGATCACAGAGTTGCTCGATGGTTGTCCAGTCCTGAAGTTCGGTCGCTGAAGGGGTGGGGTCCATGGCGCTCGCATTATAGCGCCCTCGGGATAGTCAACGCAGGCTACCCGGCATCCAGGCATCCACCTGCTTCCGGCTGCTTCCGGCTGCTTCCGGCTCTTGAGCGTGCAACGGATATGTTATGGTTCATTGACCAAACGACAGTGGTGGCGCGAAAGAACCTGTTTGACCGGAAGTTCGGCGAGGGATTTATCACGGGTGTTCCCTTGTGTCCTGGGGTGTATCAACTCCTCGACGCGGACGGCGCCGTGATCTATGTCGGGAAGGCAAAGATCCTGCGGCGGCGACTCCAGCAATACCGCAATGCGCGGGGGCTGAAGCGCCACGCGAAGATGCGCTCGATTCTCGCCTCTGCGCACGCGCTGCAAATCATCGCCTGCGCAACGGACCTCGAGGCGCTACTGCTCGAGAACAGCCTTATCCAATCGTTACGCCCCAGGTTTAACGTGGCGGGTGCATTTTCATTTCTCTATCCGTGTATCGGGATCGTGCGCTCGAGGCGCGACCTGCATCTTTGTTACTCGACGTCGCCGCACGAGTTCCCGGCGTTTGACTTCTTCGGCGCCTACCGCTCGCGTGAGATCACGAAGGAGGCCTTCGACGCCCTCCTCAAAGTCTTTTCGTTCATCGGTCATCGGGAGGCGTCGCGAAAACTGACGGCGTATCCGCGTATTCGCTTCTCGGTCGTCGCCGGCTTTCGGCAGGTGGGGGAGCAGTGGCTTGAACCCTTGCAGCGATTTTTGTGGGGCGACTCGAATCTCTTTCTCTCCCAGGCCGTACTGGCGCTGGTCGAGAAACCAAAGGCACGGCGCCACGCCAACCAGACACAGGAATACTTTGATGCGCTCTCGCGTTTTTTTACCTTCGAAGCGACGCCGCTGCGAAAGGCGATGATCGCGAGGGGGCTTTCCGAGACCTTCATCCCTCAGGCGGAACGCGATCGGATTTTCCTCGCCTTGCGCCACGCTCCCGGTAAGCCGCAAGCCGATTGAGGCGGGCGGTCCGCAGAAGTGGAGAAGACCGTGGTGGCAGGGGTTCAGTTCTTTACGCGGGAAGTCGCGGACGGCGTCGTTCGGCGTCGCTGTGAAGCAGCTGCATATTGAGGAACTCCGGGACGGGAAGCTTGATATTCTTGCGGTGCGATGCTGAACCATTTCCTGCTCTCATTGCTGGCGGCTGTAGCGCTGCTTCAGGCGCCGGTTCGCCCTTCGGAGGACGGCACCATTACAGGCATCGTGAAAGCCACGGACGGCAGGCCGGCGGTTGGCGTGCGTGTAACCGCCCGGCCGAAGCCCGATTCACTGGATGAGTTGCAGGAAGGGGTGGCGATGTCGAGCATCGCCCAGACAGACCAGGACGGCCGCTATCGTTTGGAGAATGTGCCGCCGGGCCGCTATTACGTCGCAGCGGGGAACATCGACCTGCCGACTTACTATCCCGGAACGCTGGATGTCGCCAGTGGCACAGTCGTGCAGATCACGCCCGGGACTCAGCGGGCAGGAATCGACTTCACGCTGGCCGACCTGAGTTTCTCTCTTGCCGGAACCAGCGGACTGCGCCCTGGGTACACGATCCCGATACAGACCCAGGTTGAAGGCGGAGGAAAGGTTCCTGTCTTTTCGCCGGCTGGAGCTGCACTGCTCGACGCAACGCCCCCCGGAGCAACCTCGGGAACCGCGGTGTGGCTGGGCAGCGGGTTCATCACACTGCCGTTTCCGGTCACGCCGGCAGACTACGAGGTGCGCGTCCGCAATGTGCCCGAAGGCTATCGACTGAAATCGCTGACGTACGGGACAACGAACCTGCTGGCCGGGCCCCTGCAACTTTCCGCGGCAGCGATTCCGTTAAACAGCGGACCGGTACCCGCGAGTAACACGCCGCAATCCGCGGGAGGACCATCGACGGCATCATCATCGACGGTGTTCATCCTTCTGACTCGTTTGCCCACGACACCCACTGCGGGAGTGCGCATCGCCGGACAGACCGCGCCCGGCGCTCGGTCTATCTGGCTGGGGGACACACCGGGGTTCCTGTTTGCCGACGGAAGCTTCGAACTGCGAGGCGTTCCGCCAGGCCCGCATGTCATCCTGGCATCCAACGAGAATGGCACTGCCATGCAACCGTCCGGCGCGTCGGTTATGGTTGGAGACCAGGATATGGAGGGCATCCAACTTGATCCTATTCCTTTACTGCCTAAGGAAGTTTCGCCCGCTCCGCCGGCCAGCCATGCGCCGGGAACCAGGATTCCCCTCGCCACTCTGAAAGGCAGACTCGTTTCCGCCGTGACACAGCAGCCGGTACGCGGCACGGTCAACATCGTCGGATCGACGACTATGGTCGCCTATCCCGTCGATCAGGAGGGCCGCTTCGAGGTTCCAAAGCTGCTGCCCGGCAGCTACAATTTGACAGCTTCGATTTTCGATTACTACACGGTCAATGAAACCGTCGTTATTGGCGAAGAAGACTCCACTGTCGAACTCCGTGCGCGGCCGGCCTTTTAACCGGAGGACCAAATGAGACCGAAACGCTCAATTCTTGCCCTGGCGTTGCTGGCCCTGCTTGCAGGCGCTGCCGGATCGGCCCGGCAGAACAACCCGGACTATTTCTTCATCCAATTGGCGGATCCGCAGTTCGGCGCGTTCACAGCCGATCGCGACTTCGTTCAGGAGACGGCCAATTATGAATTCGCGGTAGCGAATATCAACCGCCTGCACCCGAGATTCGTCGTGATCTGTGGGGATCTCATCAACAAGGCGTCAGATCCCGCCCAGGCCGCCGAATATTTTCGCATCACTGCAAAAATCGATCCTTCGATCACGGTCTATGCAGTACCCGGGAATCATGATGTAGGGAACGAACCCACACCGGATTCGCTGGCCTCCTATCGTGCGCGCTTCGGTATGGATTACTACAGCTTCCGGCAGGGCGGTCTTTACGGCATTGTTCTCGATTCCAGTTTGATCTCGGCGCCGGGAAAAGCGCAAACGGAAGCCGACAAGCAGGAGGCCTGGCTCAAGGAGGAACTGAAGAAGGCTCAGGCGTCCGGAGCGCGGCACATCGTCGTCTTTCAGCACCATTCGTGGTTTCTCGAACAACCGGCGGAAGCATCGCAGTACTTCAACATCCCCATCGAGCAGCGAATGCGTTATCTGGCGCTGCTGAAAGGTGCCGGCGTGCGTTACGTATTCGCGGGACACTACCATCGCAACGCTTACGGGAAAGACGGCGATCTGGAAATGATTACAAACGGTCCCGTGGGACGCCCGCTTGGAAGCGATCCTTCGGGCATCCGGATCGTGACCGTCCGCGAAGACCGGATCGAGCATCGATACTATGGCCTTGGCGAGATTCCAAACCAGTATTCTCTGACCACAGGAGCGCGGCAGCAGGGAGGGCAAGGAGGGCAATGACTGGGGAACGCCGCGACACTGGGCGGCGAACCCCAGGCAGCAGCAGTTCTACGAAATCATCACCTTCCGTGGCTGCTGCGAGTTGTCTTCGAGAAACGACTTCTTGGTCTCCAGATCTTCTGCCGTGGGTTGAACAACCCCAGTTGCGTCGGTGACTCGCGAAACCAGCGTGTGCTCCCCGGGCGTAGCGCCATTCCACGTGTAGTTGAACAGTTTCCATGAATACTTCGCCGTGGTGGCGATCCATCGTGGCGGGCTGCCATGGCCCATCGTCCACTTTGACTTCGACGGACTTCAGCGGCGTGCCGTCGTTGAGCACGACGCCCGAGCACTTTGTAATGGTCGCCTTCGCGGGTGACGCGCGCGATGAACGACTTCAATTGCATATGGGTGACGGCGGTTTCGTTCCACCGCATCTCGCCGTCGATCATCTCGCCACGCAGCGGTGCGGTACCAGCGAGCCTGATACTTGCCCAGGTATTGTTCTTCCTGAGCGTGGATCTGCGACAGCCACTTCACGTTGGCGACGCCGTACCAGCCCGGAACGATCAGGCGGAGAGGCGCGCCCTGGTGTTTCGTCAGAGGTTCGCCGTTGAGGGCGTAGGCCAGAAACGGATCGGCCGACAATGCCTTCTCGCGCGGAAGGCTCCGGCCAAACTGATGTTCCACGGTCGAATTTCTGTGTCCGGAACTCGACTTCTTCCTTGCCATGATCGGCGCCGAAGAAAACAAACTCGCGCGCCGATGCTTTCAGACCCGGCTGGACTCCAGAACCCGCTGCAACGGAACGCCGGTCCAGCGCCCGTTTCCGGAGAGTCCCTGCAGCGGACGCCGATTGCCCGAGCACTCGAACCCGGCAACGAGTTCCGTGCCGCCCATCTTCCGGAGGTCTTCCAGCGACAACGCCTTCGGCCGGTCCACAAACCGGAAAGCTTCAATCGAAACGTGACCGGATCGACTTCCGGGTGGCCGTAGTGCTGGGTCGTAAAGAATTGATCTTTGGGCGTAAAAGGACCGTCGATCTTGCGGATATCGAGACTTCGCCGATCGACTGCTGGCGTGAAGTTCGCGTTCGCCGGTATGTCTGTGAACGGGACAAGGGTCTCTCCCTGCGCCAGAGCCGGCAGCACCCACTCCGGTATACTGAACGCCGTCAGTCCGGCCAATGCCAAACCGTTCTTAAGAATCTCTCGACGCGTGCTCTGAAACGGCATGTGACTTCCTCCTTCCAGTCTCGATCGGCTGTGCCGGGATTATATACGGAACTCTGGCGGGTTCACACAAGGCCAAATCCCCGGCAGTGTCTTAGTACCTCCAGGGCACCGGAACGGCGCCCCTGGAGTTTGGATATTGCGAGGAATCCCTGCACCCCTGCCGGGGTGCGACATTCCAGTGACGGCAACCCCGGGTTGCGCTCGCTTCGCTCGCTTAACCCGGGGCTAAATTCTCGGCACGCCTCCGGCGTGCTCTGGAGTTTAGACATTCTTGAGTCTGAGCGGGCGCGGAGACACGAGGTTACGTCTCCGGTTTGCAGGTTCGTCCGCAAGGCGATGGCGACGTTGAAACGTGAGTCTCAAGCACGCCGGAGGCGTGCTGAGAATTTAGCCCCGGGTTAAGCGAGCGAAGCGAGCGCAACCCGGGGTTGCCGTAACGGAGTTGTTCGCACCCCGGCAGGGGTGCGAGGAATCCCTGCACCCCTGCCGGGTGCGAACACCCCTCCTGAGATGAACCCCGGGTGTCGCTCGGCTCCACCCGGGGCTACCTTCCTTTCACGCCTCCGGCGTGCAAAATGTCTAAACTCCAGAAGCACGCCGGAGGCATGCTGAAAATTTAGCCCCGGGTTAAACGAGCGAAGCGAGCGCAACCCGGGGTTGCCGTAACGGAGTTGTTCGCACCCCGGCAGGGGTGCGAGGAATCCCTGCAGCCCTGCCGGGGTGCGCCCCCCTCCTGAGATGAACCCCGGGTGTCGCTCGGCTCCACCCGGGGCTACCTTCCTTTCACGCCTCCGGCGTGCAAAATGTCTAAACTCCAGAAGCACGCCGGAGGCATGCTGAAAATTTAGCCCCGGGTTAAGCGAGCGAAGCGAGCGCAACCCGGGGTTGCCGTAACGGAGATGTTCGCACCCCGGCAGGGGTGCGAGGAATCCCTGCAGCCCTGCCGGGGTGCGCCCCCCCCTCCTGAGATGAACCCCGGGTGTCGCTCGGCTCCACCCCGGGGCTACCTTCCTTTCAACCCTCCGGCGTGCAAAATGTCTGGTGAAATCGAAATCGCCAATATTCACGCCATTAAATATACTTAGTCCACGTTCGTCCAAGGTCCGGTTTGGCGTTATCGAAGGGAGGACAGAATGCAGTCCAGAATCGCGGTTTACGTCGTTATCATGAGTTTGGGTGCTATGGAGGCACAGGGTCATCACAGCTTTGCGCCGCACTTCGATGCGAGCAAACCGGTGAGCATCTCCGGAAAGGTGATTTCCTACGAAGCGAAGAATCCGCACAGCTACATCCACATCTCCGCCGCTGATGAGAACGGACGGACGCGGGAGTATGTCTGTGAATCCCATGGCGTGACGCAGCTGACGCGCAATGGGATCTCGCCGCAGCTTTTCAAGCCCGGATCTCAGATTCGCGTCAACGGATCGCTCTCGCGTCACAGCCCGTACATGTGCTTTTTCGACAGCATCGAGCTGGCAGACGGAAGGAAGCTGAGTGTCAACGGTCCGACGGGTGCACAGGCGCCCGCAGCGCCGACGCTGCCGCCGCGCAAGGACATCTTTGGCACCTGGCTGCTTGCCCCGATTCCGAACCGGAGCACCAGCGGCCCGCAGCCGATGATGCAGCTGCTGACGCCGGCCGGTGAGAAAGCTGTTGCCGCCTACGATCCGTTTCGCGACGATCCCACGTTCCGGTGCGATCCGGTCGCGATCCGCCGGGTCTGGGGTGCCCCCGGCACACCGCTCGAGATCGTGCGGAACGGCTCGGACGTGGTGCTGCATCACGAATGGATGGACGTACGACGCGTGGTGCACATGAACATGAAGACCCCTCCGAAAGATGTTCGGCGCACATCTCTCGGCTATTCGATCGGCCATTGGGATGGCGACACGCTCGTCATCGAGACGGCGAACTATGCGGCCGGGGTGCTGAACCAGTACGTCGAGCAGCCGGGTCAGCCCACGAAGGGACTACTGCACTCGGCAGCGCTGACGTCGGTAGAGCGGCTACACCTCGACAGCGCGCGCCAGAGGCTCATCGTCGACATTGATCTCACGGACCCGGAGTTCTTCAGGCAGCCGTTCCCGCGCGCAACAATGGAGTACGCGCTTTCCGATCTGAAGATCGAACCGTTTAAGTGCTCACCCGAAGGTCTGACCGGCACTGCCGGAAACGCAGCGAAGTAGAAGATAAAACGGACAAACGTAGTAGTGGCCACGGGGTGCTGTCTTTTCAGCGCTGAAGTTTGCGCTGGGCGTCACGGTAATGAGAAGAGGCCGGAGGGACCCGGGCATACAACTCGAGCGCTTTGGTCACGTCTTTCACGCGCTTCTCATACATCTCTCCAGCTTTCCAGGCCGCATCCATGTTATCCGGCCGGCGTTTCGCCAGAGATTCCCAGGCCTGCGCGCCGAGATCATAACGCTTGAGGTCGTCGTACATGCCGGCAACCTTGATGAACGCCGCCGTTTCGTCCTCAGCACCGGGATACTTGTCCGCGATTGTCCGATAGGAAATCAGGGCAGAGGGTACAAGGGATCCGATCTGCGCGTCGAGGACACGCTCGTGCAACCGTTCCTCGATTGCGGCCTTGCGCGCCAGGGCCCGGGGCGCCCACTTACTCCCGGGGAACTTTAGAGGAACTTCGCTCAGCAGGGTGAGCGCGGCGGAATCACGGTCATTGCGCTTCGATCGGAGAAGCAGGTCTGCAAGACTGACGGTGGCTTCCGCTGCCTCCGAGGCAGACGGAAACTTGCTCCGCAGCTCCACATAGTTCGCCATGGCGTCTTCGGCTCGTCCCTGCTGCTGGTAAATGGCCCCGATCAACAAGTAGGCAGCAGGGGCGCTCCGACTTGAAGCGTTCCGACTCAGGGCCGCCGTGATGTCGGCCAGCGCCTGATCGTATAAGCGGGTGTCAAATTTGGCCCGTGCCACACGCAACTCTTCCACCATCGGATCGACGCTTCGGGAGGCGACTCCTGGTCCGGCCGAGCTGTCATTCGCGACAGGTGTTGCGGGCTGAGTTGTGTGCGGCGCCTTCGCCGCATCGGCAACGGCTGGAGACGTTGGATTTGACGCAGAAACGCCGGCGTTGTCCGCTTCGGCAACCGGTTCAATGGGCGGCCTGGCCGCCGCCACAGCATCTCCAACCGAGTCTGGGCTGGGCCGATGGCTCCCTGCATACCGGTGATAAACGAAGATCGAGCCCAACAACAGGCACGCCAGGCCAACGCCGAGGCCGACGCGACTTCCCCGCCAAAGCGTCGACGGTCGCCTGCCCTGGGCAGCCGCAGATCCAGACTGCGCAGCCCAGCGGGACGTCGTCGACGTGGCAAACGGCGTGGACTGCGACGCCAGGTGCGACACGATCTCGCGCGAATTCAAGTCAGTTTTGATGCGTTGAAGATCGACCTTGAGCGCTGATGCCGTTTGATATCGAATGCTGCGGTCTTTTTCGATGGCCGTCCCGATAATCCGCTGGAGCTCGACGGAGACGTTGGCATTCAGTTCTATGGGAGCTCGGGGCTCCCGATTCAGGATCGCGTCGAAGATCACCGCGGTGGTGTTCCCTGGAAACGTCCGCTCGCCCGTCGCCATTTCATAAAGCACCAGGCCGAAGGAAAACACGTCGGACCGTACGTCGAGTTCTTCTCCGCGGGCCTGCTCCGGAGACATGTAGGCTACCGTACCCAGCGCAGTTCCGGGCCGCGTCGTCAGGGCGCCACTCTCGGTCCGCGTCGCGTCGCTCGTGGGCTCCCCGGCAGTCCGCTCTGGAATCAGCAGCTTGGCAAGCCCGAAGTCGAGGATCTTCGCCTGGCCCCGTGTGGTGACGAATATATTGGAGGGCTTGATATCCCGATGCAGGATGCCCTGGGCATGCGCGGTCTCGAGAGCATCCGCAAGCTGGACGGCCAGCTCCAGCAGGACATTCATCGCGAGAGGCCTTCCACCGATCTCGTTATCCAGCGTTCGCCCCTCCATCAACTCCATGGCGAGGAACGGCATGCCTTCATGCTCCCCGATCTCGTAAATGGTGCAGATGTTGGGGTGGTTCAACGCGGACGCGGCACGAGCCTCTCTCACAAAACGTGCAGCCGCTGCGGCGTCGTTAACCGTGAGGAATTTAAGGGCGACCCTGCGGCCGAGTTTCTGATCCTCTGCCTCGTAGATCACACCCATCCCGCCCGAGCCGAGCTGTTCAAGAACGCGGTAGTGAGATACAGTCTGCCCAGTCATACAAGCGGATTCGGAGAGTGTAGGGAGCCCTTGGCTTTAGGTCAATCGCAAACCGCTCACACCCTGGGGTGTTCCCCTGCCAGGTGGCAGGGGAGCACCGCCTCGGCGCCGTTTTCGCGCTGTGCAGGACGAGTCGGCGCACCTCCGGAGAGAAGCGTCCTTACTGCTATTTCTTGATGAACTCCACCCGCCGGTTATTGGCCTTGCCCGCCGGACTATCGTTCTTGTCCAAGGGTTCACTCTCGCCCTTGCCGTCGGTTTCCATGCGGCCCGCATCGATCTTGAACTCGCTCGTCAGCACCGCTTTTACCGATGCGGCCCGGCGCTTGGACAGGTCCAGGTTGGCGGCATCATCACCGTCGGAGTCCGTGTGTCCGACGATCGCCACCTTCAGGTCAGGGTTCTCCGTGAGAACGCTGGCGATTGCCTTTAGCGATCCGTAGGATTGCGCCTTGATCTTGTCGCTGTTGACGTCGAAAAGGATACCGTGGGTGACCCACTTGCCTTCAGTGAGGACCTTGTTGCGGGTGTCGGGCGCGCCCGTGGCGACCCGGAGATTGGTGAGATGATATTCGCAGTCGGTGCAGCCGCCAGATACGGCGAAGATCAGTGTGTTGAGCTTCGCGTTCGCGGTCAGGGCTCTTGGCAGATCCCAAATCTTCTCCTCGTTCATGTAAACGCGGACGCGCTGAACCTGCCTCCACACGGATATGTGCACGGGAGTTCCCCGCTGGGCCGCTAACTGTGGCGTTCTTGTCTGATTGCCAGGCGAACTCGAACCGTCCTGTCGCGTCGTTATTTGAGAGGTGCCGTCGGTCGCCGTCGGCAGGGCAGTGAATTTGAAGTTGTTAGGATCCGTCTGCCAGTTGATCGGTTTTTTCAGGTCCGAGAGCTCAACGGCGGCGACTTCCAGAGGAAGTCCCGCGTTGAAGGTGGGTGGAACAACCAGATCGAACTCGAGCGTGAAGTTGTCCGGCAATTCCGTGACGAACTCGGGAGTGAAGAATCCAGCTCTCGTGAGTTTGAGCCACCGTCCAGGCTGGCCTGCGATCGTAACAATCTCGGCGGATGCGTCGGTGTTCCATTTGGCTGGAAAGTCGCCGACCTCATCCTGCGAAAAGTCATCAACGGCAACCACCTTCTCACCTGGAATGAAATCGAACTTGCTGTAGGACTGAAAAGTAGGTGCGGTTCCTGCTCCGGCATCATTGGTACCGGCTGGCTGTGCGGCGGCGGCAGGCTGCGACGACGTGGCTGCCGGCGCAGGCGCTTCAGGTGCAGGAGCTGCGGGCTGTGCCTCCTCCTGCTTGCGCTTCGCTTCCTCCTGACGTTTGGCATCTTCTTCGGCTTTTTTCTTGGCTGCGTCGGCCGCACGGCGAGCCGCGCCTCCGAGACCGCCGAATTGGGCCGCCGCCGGCGATACGCCAAAACCTGCCCCCAGGACAAGCAACATTGCGACGACTCCCAAACCTCGTCGCCTCTTCGGACTTCCCCACTTCATCTCACGTGATCTCGCCATGTGACAGTCCTTTCTGTTGCGGCCACGGATTGCACCGCCACTTCCAGTGATACAGGAAATCGACTCCTTGATGGTGCGGAATTCTCGCACTGACCGTCAAGACCGTCAAGGACGAACGCAGCCGTTCTGAAGTTGGCGCGGAGAGGCGTCTGTCTTCAGGCAAGATTCAGGCAATAGGAGTCCGCAGGGCGAGACTGACGGCGTATCTGAACCCGCCGCACGAGTTCGTGCTTGCGCTGCCAATCGTGAGGCGTGCTTCGACGTGAATCAACAATGTTCCCTCCCCATTTTTCGAGGGAGCCCCGGGTGGAGCCGAGCGACACCCGGGGTTCATCTCACGAGGGGCGCTTGCACCCCGGCAGGGGTGCAGGGATTCCTCGCACCCCTGCCGGGGTGCAACATTCCCGTTACGGTAACCCCGGGTTGCGCTCGCTTCGCTCGCTTAACCCGGGGCTAAATTCTCAGCACGCCTCCGGCGTGCTCTGGAGATTAAACATTTTGCACGCCGGAGGCGTGACTGGACAGTAGCCCCGGTGGAGCCGAGCGACACCCGGGGTTCATCTCACGAGGGGCGCTTGCACCCCGGCAGGGCTGCAGGTATTCCTCGCACCCCGGCCGGGGTGCGAACATCTCCGTTACGGCAACCCCGGGTTGCGCTCGCTTCGCTCGCTTAACCCGGGGCTAAATTCTCAGCACGCCTCCGGCGTGCTCTGGAGCTTAAACATTTGCACGCCGGAGGCGTGACTGGACAGTAGCCCCGGTGGAGCCGAGCGAAGCGAGCGCAACCCGGGGCTAAATTCTCAGCACGCCTCCGGCGTGCTCTGGAGCTTAAACATTTTGCACGCCGGAGGGGTGACTGGACAGTAGCCCCGGTGAAGCCGAGCGACACCCGGGGTTCATCTCGCGAGGGGCGACGGGGAAAGCCGGTACTCTCCCTTACGGTCCTTCCACCCAACTTCAGAAGCGGCTGAGGACGAACGCAAAAACTGATGCCGGCAGGAGGGTTCTTGCCGCACTTGCAAGCGGCGGAATACTCATGTTTCAAAAACCGGGCCGTATCGGTATTTCAGGTCGCCAAGAATAATTCCCTTCCTTGCCTTGCTACGATGTGCCAGTTTCCCTATGCTCTCCGTCATGAGTCAGAAGCTCTTGCGGCACCTTCCGCTGCTGTTCCTCCTCCTTGCTGCGAGGGATTTGCGGGCGCAGGTCTCGGCCGCAAATAAGACAGATGTTTCACCGGGGCCGGAGGTTTCAGTTGAAGCGACGGTGCTTGAGATTCCCGCCTCGGAGCTGACCGAACTCGGATTCGTGGATTCGGATTCGGCCCCGGGTGTGCCCAGCAGTCCAATGGGATTCGCGGTGGTTCTGCCTGAAGATGAAACACGAACGCTTACCGAAGATCTCCGTACCAGGGTTGTGCATCATCTGAAGCTCGAGGGAGTTCCGGGGAATACCCTGAAGTTCAGAGTCGATTCCCGCGCCCCGGCAAATCCGAACAGTGCGGACGAGAACTCCGATTACTTTGAAGTGGGCATCGCATTTGAACTGACGCCCCGCGTGTTCCCTAACCACAATGTTTCCCTGTCTGTCGCATCCACGGTGCAGGTTCGCAGGGGGCCGGGACCGGCCGGGGGGCCTGCTCAGTTGAAGTTCGAAACACAGCCGATCAGGCACGACATCGGAATCCCCGAAGGCAAAACAATCCTTCTGGGAGGATTTCTGACGGAATCGAATTCATCAGGCTTCCCGGTCGTCCCGGTGCTGGAGGGTAACCCGATCCTTGATTATGTTCACGCGCAACGTCCCAGGAAGGGGACGGATCCAGAGATCGTTATCTTGCTCACGCCGCTGGTTTCCGGAGTGATCGAACCTATCTCAGAGGAGCCCGCGACGCCGACCGTCCAACCAAAGCCCGTTAGCGAGTCGCCAGCGCCGGTTTCGGCAAGCAACGGTCGTTCCACAGCGGAAGTGGCTCGCTCCGTCGTCAAGACTGCACCAGCTCCTCCCGGCCCTCCGGATGTGGTTTCAACCCCTGCGGCTCCCAATGCCGCACTCCCGAAACCGACGGGCGAGTCTGGGGCACGGGGAGTCGGAGGCAACGGTCTTTCCACAGCGGAAGTGGCTCGCTCCGTCGTAAAAACTCCTCCAGCGGTCTCCGTTCCTCCGAGCCCTTCGGTGGCGGTTTCCCCAGCCGCGGCTCCCAGCCAGGACCTTCAGGCGGATTCCAGGTTCTACACAGTCCAAGTGGGTGCCTTTCGAAGCAGCGCCAATGCGGAGGCATTGGTTGTCGAATTGAAAAAGAAATTCGAAGGAGTCTTCCTCGACAAGGCTTCATCGGGCCGCACGCCCTATCGCGTTCGGGTTGGAAAATGGCCCACCTTGGCAGCGGCCAGACGTCTTCAGTCGAAGCTTAGCGAGCAGGGTTTTGACTCCTACGTTGTCCCCCCAAATTCGCCTTAGTGTTTCGTCAATACAGTCACCTATCAAATCGCACAATACGACCTTAACTATGAAACGCGGTGCGTCTCGTCCTTTTCATTGACGCCGAACCCCTGCGCAGGCGATCGTATGCGCATGAAGATGTCGATAGCCCGTCTCGCCTCTGCAGTCCTGCTGATTGCCGCGGGGCTGCTTGCGTCCGGAACGGCGGCGCGATCCATGCCGCAGTCCACCCCGGCGCAGTCCAAGCCAACCGCAGCGCTGCCCGACCGTCTCAACGACGCCGATTTCTGGAGGCTCGTGACGGACATCTCCGAGCCCGGAGGCTACTTCCGCATCGTCGACAACTTTACTTCGAATGAGAACGAGATCGGTGGGATCTTCACCCGACTGAGAACAACGGGCGTGCAGGGCGGCGTCTACCTCGGCGTTGGTCCGGAGCAAAACCTGACCTACATCGCCGCGATCCGTCCGGTGATGGCTTTCGTCGTCGATATTCGTCGTCAGGCCGTGATGCAGCACCTGATGTTCAAGGCCGTCTTTGAAATGTCCACGGATCGGGCAGACTTCATCTCGCTGCTGTTCTCGAAACCGAAGCCGGCAGGACTCGAGGCGAGCGCGCCGATTCAGCAGATCTGGGAAAAATTTTCTGCAAACAAGACGGATACAGCGCTGGCCGCAAAGAACCACAAGCTCATCGTCGATCGGCTGACGAAGACGCATCCGTTCAGATTCACGGAGGACGAAACAGCGCAGCTCGATTCGGTCCTGAACGCGTTCGTGAGCTACGGGCCGGACATCACGACCAACAGTGGAGGCGGAGGCGGCGGCGGGGGTCGCGGCGGCCGCGGCGGCCGCGCCGTCACCTTCCAGGATCTCACCGGCTGGTCGTTTGACGAGGCGGGCGAGCCCCGGAGTTTTCTCTCGACCGATGAGAATTTTCAGACGGTCAAGGCACTCGAAGACAGGAACCTGCTGATACCTGTGAGCGGCGATTTCGGCGGACCAAAGGCGATCCGCGCGATTGGTGCGTACCTGACGGATCATGGCGCAACGGTCAGCGCTTTCTACGTTTCAAACGTCGAGCAGTACCTGTTTCAGGATGGCAAGCAGACCGAGTTTTACGAGAACGTTGCCACGCTGCCGCTTACAGTCGCGAGCGTCTTCATCCGGCCATACTCGCTGCGGCAACCCACATCGGCCGATCCCCTGTGCCCGATGGTCCGGTTCATTGCGGCTGTCCGCGCCGGTCGAGTCGCGACCAACAACCAGGCTCTGGCCTGCCCGCGATAGGCTGCCGAGCCAGGGCTTCGTCAGGAAGCAGGCATCCGTTCTTACTTTGGGGCAATTGGCTTCACTGTCATGCCGGTGTATTTCGCCGCGAAGGCCCAGATGTCCGCACGTTCGGCGATCTGGCGATCGAGAGGGCGATAGCCGTGGCTGCCCTGGACTTCCACCCGAATCAGCACAGGATTATTGCAGTTGGCGACTGCGCCTTGAGCAGCCTGCAGCGTGGCGGTGAACTTGAACGAATGACTGGGCACGACACGATCGTCGTGATCCGCCGTAGTCACTAGCGTCGCGGGATAACACACGTTCTGCTTGATGTTCTGCAGCGGCGAGTACGCGCGCAGATAGGGGAACGCCTTCGGATCTCTTGACGCGCCATACTCGACCGCCCACGCGGCGCCACCGGTGAAGCGGTCGTAGCGCAGCATATCCATCACGCCGACCTGCGGGATTGCCGCGGCAAATAGTTCGGGCCGCTGCGTCATCACCGCGCCGATAAGCAGTCCGCCGTTCGATCCGCCGTTGATCGCCAGATGCGACGACGAGGTGTACTTTTCACGAGAGAGGTACTCGGCCGCAGCGATGAAATCGTCGAACACGTTCTGCTTCTTTTCGAACTGCCCGGCCTGGTGCCACTTCTCACCGTATTCGCCGCCGCCGCGAATGTTGGCCAGGGCATAGACTCCACCTTGTTCGATCCAGGCGATCACCGAAGGACTGAACGTCGGGGTCTCCGTGATGTCGAATCCGCCGTAGCCATAGAGCATTGCGGGATTCCGCCCGTTCTTCACCATGTCTCTGCGATGGGTGATGAACATTGGAACGCGCGTACCGTCCCTGCTGTTGTAGAACACGCGCTCGGTGACGAACAGCGCCGGATCGAACGTCAGCTTTGGCGGATTGAATGCCTGGCTCAACCCGGTCTTCGAATCATAGACGTAGGCGGTTGACGGCTGAAGCGGGGACGCAAACGAGTAGAGAACCTCGGGGCGGTCGAACCGTCCCATCAGGCCGCTGGCGCTTCCGAGTCCGGGAAGCTTCACTTCCTTCGACTGCCTGCCGTCGAGCGAATACAGATACAGCACCGAAGCGACATCCTGAAGGCGAAGAATGCCGATCTGCCCGGCAACGAGCGACGCGCTTTCAATCGGCATAGCGCCTTCAGGAATGACGGTCGTCCAGTTTGTGGGCGCCGGCTTCGCCACCGGTGCCGCCACGATCTTTCGATTTGGAGCGCCCTTGTCGGCTTGTATGAAGATCAGCCCGTTCGCGACGCCCAGCGGATTGTAGTTCGCATCCTGGCCGGTTACGACAGGCGCGATCGCGGCCCGCACGTTCGGATGCTTCGCATCGCCGAGGTCTGCAACATAGAGTTCGTTCTTGTCGGTTCCTTTCGATGTCGCCACAAAAAGCCAGCGCCCGGTCTCGTCGAGCGATCCCCACACGAACCACGAGGGATTATCCGGACGTTCGTAGATCTTCAAGTCCGCCGTCTGGCTGGTTCCCAGTCTGTGGTAGTACAGCATCTGGTGCTCGAGTTTCTCTTCGAGTTGCTTGCCTTTCGCGGGCTCGGGAAAGCGCGAATAGAAGAAGCCCAGGCCGTCCTTCGTCCACTGGGTTTCGCTGAACTTGACCCACTTCACCACATCCATCGTGTTCTTGTTGGTTGCGAGATCGCGAACGTAGAGTGTGACCCAGTCGGAACCTCCTTCGCTCTGGCCAAAGACGAAATGCTTTCCGTCCGGCGAGGGCGAAAAGTCAGAGAGCGCCGTAGAGCCGTCGGGTGACAACTGATTCGGATCGAGGACTATTTGTTCGGGCCCGTTGAGCGCCGGGCGGCTGTACCACACGTTCTGCTTTTGCAACCCGGAGTTCCTGGTGTACCACCAGCGCCCGCCTTCCCACTTCGGCACGCTCGTGCGCGCATAGTTGTAGAGAGTCGTGATACGCGTGTTGAAGGCGGCGCGTCCGGGAAGCGCGGCCAGGTAGGGCCCGGTCACGGCGTTTTCGGCCTTGACCCAATCGGCGGTCTCCTTGCTGTCGATATCCTCGAGCCAGCGATAGGGGTCGGGCACCTTCACGCCGCCGTAGTCGTCGACCGTGTTGGTCTTGCGCGTCGCGGGATATCTCAGACGCGCTTGCTGCGCGAGAAGCAGCACGGGAAGAAACAGAACAAGCGTTCGAAGCTTGACCAACATGGCATCCTCCGGGGTTCAGGCTGACTGTACTGCTTCACGGTGTGCAGGTCCACCTGAGGCGGCTACACGGCGTGCACAAACGTGTATCCGCGCTCCTGAGCACGGCTCACCGCAACGATTCCGGCGGGAACCATATGGGCGTTCGGCATCAGGTTTGAGATAATTTCGTTGTAGATGTCGTCGGCAGTACTGCCGACCGCCTGGGCAATCGAGCCCGCGTAGCGCCGCGTGGCCATCTGGCAAACCGCGAGGTGCATTCCGCGTTTCACCAACCCATCCAGTTGACGGCTATACACGTTCACTTTCGGGACCGCCTTCGTATTGGGGTCGACGAAGTTGGTGAGCTTTGAGATCGGTTCGCCGTATTTCGCCCAAATGGCATCGCTGTACGCAAAGGACGTGGAGTTGTGGCGCATCACGATGACTACGGCAAGATCCGCGTTCTGCAGACCATAACCGGTATTGTTCGCCGTGTAGAAGTTTCCTGCGAAAGCCGCCGCCCAGTTCGCGCCATCCGGGGTCGTCGTGTCAAAGACGAGGCGGTGTTGTCCGGGCAGTTCCAACCAGTCATCCGCGGCGTGGCGAGCGGGTTGCCATCTCGCTTCCGCTGAAGATTGAGCTGCCGCCTCAGATACGCCGGTGACTGCAGCTGCCGCGCCGAGCATCGTCGCTCCTGCGCCGACCTGGGCCAGGAACGATCGCCGGGCCAGTATGGATCGAACGTCGTCTTCATTCATGAGAACCTCGCTTTCTATTTCTACGTGGCTTTCTATTTCTACGTGGCTTTCTATTTCTACGTGGCTTTGCTCGGGAATCTCCCGTCCCGGGGACTCGTCGGACAACGAATTCAAGGGAACTTTTAACACGTCGCGGCTGGAAGCCACAAACTCTGCCGGCTCCGCCGAGGATAGTTTTTTAGCGGTCCTATCTATGGTAGGCTCGATTCGATTTTTTCAAAGGGAAGACCAGCGTCGCTCATGTCGGACAGCGAACTCATTATCCGTCTGTTGAAAGAAGTCGAACGGCGAATCCGCGGAAACCGGATACTGCAGGAAACGGCCATGGGATTGGCCGTGGCGATGGTCCCGCCTGTAGCCTTCAAACTGCTCGACCTGCTGGTGTCTTTCCGCACGACAACCGTGATGATTTTCTTTGCCGTATGGGGTTTCGGCACCGCCTTCTGGCTCATCTGGCGTGCGCGAGGACTGCGGCAGACCCTGCAAGGCATCGCCGCCAGCATCGACACGACTGCCGGGGGCCACGATCAGCTCAAGACCGCTTATTGGTTCATCCGTCATCCGCAGGATTCACTGTGGGTGAAGACGCAGATTCAGCGCGCCGCAGACCATGCGAGGAAGCTGGAGGTGAGGTCGCTCTACCCCCGCCGTCTACCGCGAGCCTCCTTTGTCGCGATGGGCTTGATCCTGCTGCTGGGGATTCTCAACTTCCTGCCTCTGCCGTGGAACTACAACTGGTTCTATCTGCAGGGCGCGCCAGCCTTCAACTTAACGGCTGCCGATAAGGATGCCCTTAAAGAAGCGCTCAAGCTCCTCCAGAAGGCGGAAGAACTCCAGCAGACCGAGCTGGCCGAGCGGCTCGCTCAGATTGTGCGCGATCTTCAGGACGGTACCCTGTCCAAGGATCAGCTCAGCAAGAACCTGTCGGAACTCCAGCAGGCCCTGGCGGAACGAAAGCTGGATGCAGGCCGTATCACCGACGGGTTGGAACGGATAGCCAAAGCGCTCGATCCCTCCGCACTGACGAAACCGATCGCCGGCGAAATCTTCAAACTGAACCTGAACGATGCCGCCAGCGAAGTCCGCAACCTGGAGAAGAACCTCGACACCGCCCCGGACTCCGCGCTCCGTGAAATGGCGGAACGTTTTCAGGAAGCTGCCGACGCTGCCGGCCAGGGACTCGAACAAATCGCCCAGAACATGCGCGAGACTGCCGACGCCATGCGCCGCGGGGACCCGGCCACGGGTAAGCAGGGGCTCGAAAGTACGGCAAAAGAACTCGAACGCCTGCAGCGCGTGCTCGAAAGTCAGCGGCTTCGCAGTGAAGCCAGCGATCAACTCAGCGAGGTCCAGGAATCCGCCGGTGGAACTCCCGGAGAAGTTTCACCGGGGGAAGGCCAGCAAGGTGAAGGAGAAAGCCAGGGCGAAGGTGAAGGTCAAGGCGAGGGACAAGGTGAAGGTCAGGGTGAGGGCCAGGGTGAAGGTCAGGGTGAAGGTGAAGGAGAAGGTCAAGGGGAAGGCCAAGGCGAGGGTCAGGGCGAGGGGCAAGGTGAAGGTCAGGGCGAAGGTGAAGGAGAAGGTCAAGGGGAGGGGCAAGGCGAAGGAACGGGGCGCGGAGGCAAGCAGGCCGGACGCGGTGGTCCGCTTCCGATGACCGGAGATCCGACATCGCTCGAAACCCAACTGGACAAGGAGCCGCTGCCGGTACGACCCACGCGCGGCTCGCGGCCGGAGACCATCGAAGAAGCCAGCCAGCGTGAGCGTTCCAAGCTCGACTATCGCAATGTGAAGTCCAACCTCACACCGGCGCAAAAGGACAGTCTCAATCAGGATCCGATTCCCTTCGAACAACGTCAGTTCGTCAAGGAATACATCGAATCTCTTCGCCCATAAACTCCGATGAGATTTCTCCAGTTCACCGGTTTACAGGCTGCGCTGCTTGCCCTGGTCACGGCCTCGGCAATCATCACCTTGTACTTCCTGAAGCACCGGCGGCGGCGTTATGTCGTTTCCTCGACGCAGCTTTGGAAACGAGTTCTGGACAATCATCTGGAAAACTCTCTGTTCGAAAAACTCCGGCGGTATCTTTCGATTCTGCTGGCCGTTGTCACGGGATTGCTCGTCGCTCTCGCGATCGCGCGGCCCGAAATCGAATGGCTGACAGGTCGATTGCAAAGCACCGTCATCATTCTCGATACTTCGCCAACCATGCAGGCACGCATGGGCGACGGGAAAACACGATGGCAGCATGCCGTTGATGCCGCCCAATCCCTGGTGGACGCCGGCTCGGGCAGCACGCCGTTCCGAATTGCCGACACCAGCGGACAGTTCGATTCGCCGTATACCGATAACAAAGCAGAACTGCGGCGTCTGATCGAACGTATGCATCCCGTGATGACGTCCACAAGATTTCCGGAAGTGGACAAAGCTCCGGCGGGAAGCAAAAAGAACGTCTACTTCATTACCGATGGTGTGTCTGCCCTGAAGACACCCAAAGACACGAACGTGATTTCCGTCTTTGAAGCAGCGCCGAACGTCGGCATCACGGCTTTCGAAATCCGATCGATGCCTACGGCGCCGCTGGCGTATGAGGCGTTCCTCGAAATTTACAACTCCGGCACAGAAACCCGGAAGGTTGAAATGACCGTCAGTGGCGCCGGCCAGCAGCGCATCACGAAGAATGTTTCGGTGGGCGCAGGCAGGAGTTATCGGGAAGATCTCGACCTTTCGAAGTTCGATGGCGGCCCTATTCGGGCTGCGGTGCGAACCGACGTCGACGCGTTTTCGCCCGACGACGTCGCCTACACTTATCTACCGGTCAAACGCCGCACGAAGACTCTGCTGGTGACGCGCGGCAGCAGGTTTCTGGAGAACGCCCTGAAGCTGGACCGACTGGTGGAGCTTTCCGTCGTCGACCCGAAAGATTTCACGGACGGCAAAGATTTCGACGCGCTCGTGTTTGATCGGTTCGCGCCCGCACAGGCTCCGATACGGCCGGCCCTGATCGTCGGTGCCCAGGACGTGCCGTGGCTTCACAAAGCCAGTGGTTATGTGGGCCATCCCCGATTCGAATCGTGGGACGACTCCCATCCGGTGATGCGGCATGTCTCGCTCTACGACGTCAGCATTGAGAGCGCAGGCAAGCTCGATCCCTCGGGTCTCCTCTCACTGGCTTCCTCGGGCACCGGGACTCCCTTGATTCTGGCATCGGAACGGCCACGCTGGATCCAACTCGCCTTCAGTCTGGAAGCGTCAGACTTTCCCTATCACGCCGGCTTCCCCATCTTTCTCGACAACGCCATCGCCTGGTTTGGCCGCGAACGGCTCGCCCTCCGGCGCAGTCCGGGAATCGTGGAAGTTCCCCTCGCCAGAGCCGAGGTTCGAACGATCGACGGCAAGTCCCTGCCAACCCAGGAGGGCTCCGGGGCAACCTTGTTTGACGCCCCGGATCCAGGGCTCTATGTGGTCAGCAACGGAGATATCCGGCAATACGTCGCCGTAAATTTTGCCAACCGGGACTTCTCCGATATCAACAGTTCGAACGTCAAAGAAAATGCATCGGGAACGGCCGCCGGAGTGCCGTTCCTCCGCCGAGAACTCTGGTTCTACATGCTGTGCGCCGCGCTGCTGCTTATCGGCGCTGAATGGTTCACCTACCACCGGAGGATTACTCTGTAGAGTCATGCGATTGACGTTCGAAACCTACTGGCCGCTGATCTTTCTGCTGATCGTCCCGTATCTCTGGTGGGTGCGGCGCAACACGGCAATGGATCTGTCGCCCAGGCATCTGCGACTTTCGACGATTCTGCGCTCCGTCATTGTCGGCGGGCTGGTGCTGGCCCTGATGCAGCCGATTCTGTACAAGGCCAGTTCCGCGGTCTCGGTGGTTTATCTCCTCGATGTTTCGCAGAGCGTTCAACCCGGCGCCGTGAAGCAGGCGATGGACTGGATACAGAAGACGAACCAGGCCGGCAATCCCGATCATTCCAGCTTTGTCGCCTTCGGTTCGAATTCCGTGCCGTTCGACAGCCTTGAAGAACTCAAGAAAGTCCAGGTGTCCGCTGACGGACGCAATGGAACTCTCAACCAGAGCAAGACGGATCTTGCCGGCGCGCTCGACCGCGCTCTCCGCACCTTCGAGCCCAATCACCTCAAGCGCGCCGTTCTCGTCTCCGACGGCAACGACAACTCGGGCGACCTGGCCGCGGCCCTGGCGCGCCTCCGGCGGGAGAACGTTCATGTCTACACGTCTCCGCTTGAAACGCGGGTTCACAAAGACGTGTGGGTTGAAAACATCATGGCGCCACCCTCGGTGACAGCCGAGGAACAATTCCCGATCGAGGTCCACGTCTATAGCCAGTCCGCAGCCTCGGGAACAGTACAACTGAAGAAGGGCGACGACGTGCTGGGCACGAAGAACGTGCAACTCGAGCCGGGCCTGAATCGGATCGCGTTTGAAACGCGCGTTAAAGACGAAAGCAATACGGTCGTTTTGACGGCAAGCGTCAAGTCCGGGGAAGATACCTTTACGGAAAACAACTCCTTCCGCCAGCCTGTCGTCGTCAACGGACGCCCTCATATCCTCTATGTCGAAAGCCACGAACCGAGCGCCCAATATCTGAAGAACGCCCTGCAGGCCGAAGGACTCGTTGTGGACGTGGCGAGCCCCGAGCAGCTTCCCTCTTCCGCCGCGAGACTGGATGCGTACGATGCCCTGATCCTGAGCGACGTCGATCCCAAGACCATTTCAGCGGATCAGAAACAGGCTGTGGAAAGTTACGTTCGCGAGTTGGGGGGCGGCTTCATCCTCGCCGGCGGCGAGAACACCTACGGCAAGGATGGTTACTCCAACACACCGATCGAAAAAGCCCTCCCTGTAACATTCGATACCAAGAAGCGCCCGCCGACGATTGCGATGGTCGTCGTCATCGACGTTTCCGGAAGTATGAGCCAGGGGCAATTGACCATCGCGAAAGAGGCCGCGAAAGCACCGCTGAAATCGCTGCGGAATTCGGATCGATTCGGCGTGCTTTCGTTCAATACGGGCTTCAACTGGGTCGCGCCGATCCAGTACGTCAGCAATCGCGCTGAACTCAACGCCGGGATTGAATCCCTTTACGCCGGAGGCGGCACGAACATCTATGTGGGACTCAATGCCGCATATGCCGCGCTCAAGGATGCACCCGACGAGGTGAAGACGGTCGTGGTTCTCAGCGATGGCATCACACAGACCGCCGATTTTCAGAGTCTGTCGACAAGCATGATCAAGGCCGGGATCAACGTCAGCACGATTGCCGTGGGGACGAACTCGAACCGTGAGTTGATGGCCGACATCGCCATGTGGGGCAAAGGCCGCGCCTACTTCATTCAGACCTACGATCGCGTCCCCCAGATCTTCATCAAGGAAACGGAACTCGCGCTGGGGAAAACGCTCATGGAACAGCCTTTTCTGCCCATCGTGAAGAAGAATGTCGAAGCCTTCAAAGGGATCGATTTCGCGAAGGCGCCCCGGCTGCTCGGCTACGTCGTGACCAAACCCAAGCCCACCGCGGAAGTGCTGCTCACCGAATCCTGGACCGATGAACCGCTGCTAGCGCGCTGGCAGTATGGACTCGGCAAAGCGGCCATCTTCACTTCCGACGTCAAGACGCGGTGGGCCTCGGAATGGATCGCCTGGCAGGGCTACGCGAAGTTCTGGGCTCAGGTCGTGCGCGAAACCATGCGCCGTCAGAACGACGAACAATTCGATTTCAAGGTCACGCGCAAGGGTGACGCGGCAATTCTTTCCATCAATGCGGTGGAAAAGGACGGACGCTTTCGAAACGCGCTGCAGACCCAGGTAAGCGTCATCGGACCGAATCAGAAAATCGCCACGATCGATGTGCCGCAGGTCGGCCCCGGCGAATACGAAGCCCGCGTACCGGTGCCGCAGGACGGCACATATGTGTTCCGCGCAACCGGAGATGGCTCCGCAGGACCGACAAGATCCATCGAGTACTCCTACCCGGCGGAGTATCACTTCTATCCCCCGGATATCGAGAAGCTGCGATCCATCAGCGCGGCGACCGGCGGAACGTTCCAGCCGCAGGGAAACGAAATCTTCGATGCGCGTGGCGAATCTACGGAATATCCGGTGTCTCTTTGGCCGTGGCTGTCGGCCCTCGTCCTGTTGCTCTACGTGGGGGATATTCTGCTCCGCCGCGTCAGGTTGTTTGAAGTCGAGGATGCGAGGGAAACGGGAGCAGCGAAAACCGCATAGGCCGGAAGGCCTGAACGATACCCCACGGAACCGGGAATGGCCATCAGGGAAAATTTGGAGGATGCCAAAAGACTCCCAAAGTCGCCGCCGGTGGTCTGCACAACTCTAAGTGGTTGATGACGAATGGATGTGAACACTCTTCCGATGTGGAGGCCGCCATGCTAAAAGGAAGTCTTGGCGAAAGGAGATTACTTGCATGAAAGCTTGGAAAATGATCCCGTTGGCCGTCATTCTATTCACGATCAGTTCGTGCTCCGGCAGCTCGAGCGTCGATGAGCCAACGGCATCCGCTGATGACTCAAACACGGCTGCGACAACGCCGACCTCCAGCGCCGCCCCGGCTAAGGCAACGGCAACACCGAAGCCGGCAGAACCAAAACCCGTAGCGATAACGATTCCGGCCGGCAGTGAAGTCAGGGTTATCCTTTCAAGCTCGCTCAACTCCGGAAAGAACCAGACCGGAGATCAATTCGAAGGCAGCCTTGACGAACCCATCCAGGTGAATGGCCGCACGATCTTCGATCGCGGCACGAAGGTGATGGGGAAGGTTGTAGACGCGCAAGGCTCAGGGCGAGTTAAAGGTGTCGCCAGCATGCGCCTCGCGATTACCAGCATCATGTACGACGGCAAGGAAACCCCGATCACAACTCAGCCTTTCGTCAGCGAGGCCGAAACCACCAAGGGCCGCGACGCTGCCGTTGTCGGTGGAGGAGCCGGACTCGGCGCCGCAATCGGCGCCATCGCAGGCGGTAAGAAAGGGGCTGCAACAGGAGCCGTTATCGGCGGTGCTGCCGGAGGCGGCACGGTTCTGGCAACAAAGGGCAAGGAAGTCGATTTCCCCGCAGAGTCAAAGATCACGTTCACTCTCGCCGAAGATGTAACCGTCAAGCGGTAGAAGGCAGGGGAAATTGTATTTCGGTTCTTTCGGTGACGTATTTCGGTGACGTTGATTAAATTCGCTGCGCGAATTTAATCAACGTCACCGAAATACACCTGTCCTGTCCCCTGTCTCTGTCTGGACATTTCCTGACATGGGAATCGCGCGCAAATCCATCGCGATTTGCTAGACTCCGACGATGTCCGATTTGCTTGTATTCGAAGGCAACTGCTGGAAGTTCGGTCATAACATCCCCACCGACAAGATCGCCCCAACTCATGTCGTCTGGAAGAGCTTTCCGGAAATGGTGAAACACGTTTTCGAATCGCTAATCCGGAATTCCCGATCAAGGTTCAGAGAGGCGACATCATCGTGGCCGGGCGCAATTTCGGCTGCTCTTCCGGACGCGCCATCGCGCCCAAAGCGATCAAGGCCACGGGAGTAGGCGGCATCGATCGCCGAATAATTTTCGCGGACGTTTTACCGCAACGGACCGGAGATCGGCCTGCCGATGCTTCGAAGCGCCGGGCATCCACGATCTGGTCGAGACCGGTCATCGGCTGCGAGTGGAAATCGAAAAAGGCATCGTCGACGAACCTCACTACCGGTAAGTCGCTCACCGCGCCGCCGCCTCCGCGCTTCCTTCTGGAGATGCTGCGCGCCGGCGGATTGATTCCATCCTCAAGTCCGGCGGCGTTCTCCAGTCATGACGCTGCTTCTGGATAACGAAGACGTGGAGAAGGCGCTGACTCCGGAGGGAACGATCGCGGCTACCGAGCAGATCTATCGCGAACTCGCCGAAGGCGCCGCGTTCAATCGTGCGCGCAGCCAGGTCTATTTGCCTGTGGAGTCGAGCGAGCATCCAGGTTTTCAGTATCGAATGAAAACGCAGGAGGGTGGGAGCCGGGATGCGGCGTTTGGGCGCTGCGCGTGACCTCGGATATGGCGGGGCTCTCGTTTACCAATGGCGTGAAGCGGCGGCGCATTTTGCCGGTAGCGACGGGCAACAATTACTGCGGCATGGTGATCCTGTTCGACATCGAACGGATCGAACCGGTGGCCATCATGCCGGATGGGGTTATCCAGAAAATCCGGGTCGCCGCGATGAGCGCGGTCGGAGCGAAGTATCTGGCGCCGGAAAAACCGCGGACTCTGGCGTTGTTTGGAAGCGGGTGGCAGGCGGGTGCGCATCTGGAGTACCTGGCAGCCTCTTTCCCTTCGACCAGATCAGAGTGTTCAGCCCGAACGCGGAACATTGTAACGCGTTCGCGAACTCGATGAGCACGAAGCTGAATCGGGCTGTCGACGTGGCCGTCTCACCGCGTGAGGCCGTGAAGGACAGCGATTTTATCCAGGCGGCCACGGCAACATGGGATCCGGTCTTCGACGGGCACTGGGTCGAACGCGGCATGTACGTCGCCTCGATCGGCGGCTCCGATGGCGAGCAACAAGCGCCGCGAGATCGACGATGAGACGATCCGGCGCGCCGATGTGTACATCGTGCATTCGAAGGAAGTCGCACAACGGACAATCGCCGGACGTGTGGGAAGCGGCGCAGAAAGGGCATCAGGCCGTGGGATGCGATTCATGAGATTCAGGATCTGGTTGCCGGAAAGGTGGCCGGCCGCACCGGCCCCGATCAGATCACCCTGTTCAACAACAACACCGGTGCGGGAACGCAGTTCGCGGCGGTGGGAGCGGCGGTGCTGAAGCGTGCACGGGAGATGGGGTTGGGACGCGAGCTCCCAACGGAGTGGTTCCTGGAGGATGTGTCGCCGTGACGGAAATGCTGAACACCAAACGACGCGACCAGTATTTGCATCTGATGGGCGAGCGCGGCTGGGACCATCTCCTCCTCTACGGTCACGCGTGGCGCAAGGACTTTTTCCGCTGCCTGGTGAATTTCAACTTCTTCGGCCCGCATGCGCCGCGGTGCTTTCCAAAGCCGGCGAATCTCGCATCCTCGCGTCGCACCCCTGGGACGCGGAAAACATGGCCGGCGTCATCGACGCGCAGATCACCTGGGGCGGGGACTTCGACTCCGCGCTCAAGCCGCTTTGCGCGCCCCGGCACGGCCGTAGCCGGCATCGAGTTCATGGAAGCCCGCTTCGTCGAGCACTGTCCCTTCCGCCCGCTTCCGCAACTGCTTGCGGTAGAGGAGCTGCGCCGCGTCAAGACTCCCGAAGAAATCGCAAGCACCCGCCGCGCCGCACACCTTGCCGACGTCGGCTATCAGCACTTCGTCGACACGGCACGGGTCGGCATGGCCGAGTACGAACTCGTCGCGGAAGTCGAAGGTTTTCTCAAGACCAACGGCGTCGAGCACAACTTCATGCTGATCGCGATCCGGTGGCACGGAAGTCGTCGGCATGAAGCCGCCCACCGAGCGCGTTTCCAGAAGGGCGACGCGGTCACCACCGAACTCACCCGCAAGTCGACGGCTACTACGCGCAGATCTGCCGCACGCTGGTGCTCGGCGAACCATCGCGAGAACCAGCGACGATCCTTCGACATGTTCCCCGAAGCCAACAGGCCGCTGAAGACTTGATCAAGCCCGGCGTCACAGCGGCGGATGTCGCTCGCGCGCAAAACGACGTCTTCCGCAAGAAGGCTACGGCGAGTACACCGGACGTCGAAATACACGCGCGTCCGCGGCCATAATCTGGGCCTGCTATCCGGACGAGAATCCCCACATCCTCGAAGACGTGGATTACGTCGTCGAGCAAAGAGATGGTCCTGATCGCGCATCCCAACACCTACCTGCCGCTCGCCGGCTACATGGTCTTCGGCGATACGCTCGCTTGTCACCGACACGGGCTGCGAGCGCATGAGGCAAGGCCGAAAAGAAGCTGTTCTGGAAAGAGGCGTAACGTGAAACGAGGATTCATCACCTGGGACCGGACCGAACTTCCACCGGAAGTTTTCGAGCGGCGACATGGCTCTCGCACGCAAGGCACTGGTGGAGCGCGAACTCCCGGCCTTGGTGGTTTACTCCGACTTGTGGCGATCGAACCAGGCGCGGTATTTCACGAACTTCATGCCGTACTTTAATCGCGCGCTGCTCGTCCTGCCCGCTGAAGGTAAACCGACCTTGTTGTGCGGACTGTCACCGCGGACCTACCGCTGGATTCAGTCTGTAACGCCCATCGAAGAGGTAAGGTCTGCCGGAAACTTCGTAAAGCCGCTGGGCGAAATCGCGGCGGAACGCGGATGGAAGAAGGTCGGAGTACTCGACGCGAGGCAGCTGCCATATGACCTCTCAAAGGCGCTGCGGGGAGGTACGATCGAACTGGAAAACGTGGAATCAGAGGCGGTCTTCCAACCGGCGAAAGACGAACACGAGATCGCCCTGCGTCGAAAGGCTGCCGCAATGGCGCGAACGGCTTTGGAGGAAGAGCTCCCGTCCGGGGTTGGGAAAATCGATCACGAATTCGTGGGAGCGCTGGAGAAACGGCTGCGCCTGGCAGGAGCGGAAGATCTTGTGGTTCTGTTGACAAATGGGGAACGTCCGCCGGCGCCTGCATGTGGGAGAAAGCTGACAGAGGGCTATGCGGTAAGTATCGCGCTCGAGTATCGAGGACACTGGGTGAGAATGTCGAAATCACGCTTGCCGGACCACCTTGACGGCTTCGCCTTTTCGGGCTCGCGCTCCGTGCCCGGCCCTCCTCTAGAGGAAAAGATGGACGGCTCTTATCCCTATGAGTGCGTCAAAGGGGGCGCGATCCGGTACTCCGCAGGCGAGACCTCATGGCACGGGCCTGAGGGCTGGGAAGTCCTATGAACATGGTCGAGAAAATCCTGGCCAAGGCGTCAGGCAGGAAAGAAACGCGGGCGGGCGAGGTTGTCGTTGCCGGCGTAGACCTGATGGTCATGCACGATCTGAGCGCCAATTTCGTGATCCGCGTTTTTCGCGAAGAACTCGGCGGCGGCACGATTCTCGATCCTTCGCGTATCGCTTTCGTCTTCGATCACAATTTCTCGCCCGCCACGCGTGAGGCGGCCACCATCCTGGATGCCATTCGCAGGTTTGCGACGGAGCACGGCATCAGAAATCTCTTCGACTGCGGCAGCGGCAGCCTGCATCACGTGATTATCGAGAATGGGTTGTGGGCGCCGGGACAGGTCATCATCGGATGCGATTCGCACACACCTGTCTATGGCGCGCTGGGAGTCTTCTCGACCGGTGTAGGCAACAACTCCATGGCGGCGCTTGGCTTTCAGCACGGGAAGGCCTGGTTCCGCGTGCCCGAGACGATCCAGGTATTCCTTCACGGAAAGCCGCGCCAGGGGGTCACGCCGCGCGATGTCGCACAGTATGTTGTCGGGCACATGGGCGAAGACAGCGCCATCTATAAGGCGATCGAATACGGTGGGCCCTACGTCCAGGAGCTGGCGATAGAGGACCGTATGCTGTTTCCTCTGATGTCGATCGACCTTGGAGCCAAAGCCTCGTACGTCAATCCCGATGGGAAAACGCTCGCCTACGCCCGCGCCCACTCCCCGGTGAAGAACTTCGAGATGTTCTCGAACGACGCCGGCGTTCAATATGAAAGGGTCATCGATATCGATGTGAGCAGGCTCGAACCGCAGGTGGCGTGTCCTCCGACAGTCGGCAACGTGAAGCCGGTGGGAGAAGTAGCGGGTATTCCGGTCCAGATTGCAGAAATCGGCGGCAGCACGGGGGGACGGCTTGAAGACATTCGCGTGGCGGCGGCGCGGTTGCGCGGGAAACACATCGCCCCCGGTCTTCGCTTCCAGATCGTGCCGGCAACGCGCGGCATTTATCGCTCGGCATTGCGCGAAGGCTTGATTGAAACGTTGGTCGATGCCGGCGCTACAATCTTCCCGCCGAGCGCGGGATCCAATCAGGCCGTCAACATGGGAGCGATGGCCGAACCCGAAGCGATGATCTCGAATCAGGCGCGGAATTTCCCCGGCCGAAATGGGCATCCAAAGGCGCGAGTCTATCTGGGGTCTGCCGATACCGTAGCGGCCTCGGCGCTTGCGGGAAAAGTCGCAGATCCGCGAGACCGGTAGGGCCAAGCATTTAGAGTGATCAGCAATGGAACAATTTCGAAAAATCGCAATCATTACCGGAGCAGGATCCGGCATCGGCAGAGCCACTGCTCTGGCGTTTCTCAAGACTGGTTATGCTGTCGTCCTCGCGGGTCGGCGAAAGAGCGCACTGGAACAGACCGTGCGGGAAGCTCCCCCCGGCTCAGAAACTCTGGTGATCCCCACCGACGTTGCCGATCCCGTCGCCGTTCGTGCTCTGTTCGCGCAGACAAAGGAAACCTTCGGCCGCCTGGACGTGCTCTTTAACAACGCCGGCCGCGGCGGTCCCCCAGTCCCGCTCGAGGATGTCGACTACGATCAGTGGAAAGCCGTCGTCGATGTGAACCTCAACGGCGCTTTTCTCTGCGCTCAGGAAGCGATCAAGCTGATGAAATCGCAGACACCGCGCGGCGGACGCATCATTAATAATGGATCGATCTCGGCCCACGCTCCGCGCCCGAACTCCGCCCCCTACACCGCCACCAAGCACGCCATCACCGGTCTGACAAAGTCCATCGCCCTCGACGGGCGCAAAGACGACATTGCCTGCGGCCAAATCGATATCGGGAATGCGGCAACAGAACTGACGAACAAAATGCAGGCCGGGATTATTCAGGCGAATGGAGACGTCGTGCCCGAGGCTCGCATGGACGTTGAACACGCCGCTCAGGCTGTTCTGGCGATGGCACGACTTCCGCTCGAAACGAACATTCTCTTCATGACGATCATGGCGACGAAAATGCCGTTTGTGGGGAGAGGGTAGGGAGCGGGCAGTTGCGGGGCGCGAACCCGGCAGGGCGAAACATCTAAAAATCGTCAGGCATTCCCGAAACCTCGCATCGACTTTGACTCCGGCTCGCTCTGCCCGCCACCCCTCCTCAGGAGGCGGGTACAGATTCGCTCTTCTTCAACTGCCCGCATGCCCCGGAAACGTCATTGCCGCGGTTCTTCCGCACGAATGTGGTGATGCCATTCTCCAACAGAATCCGGTGAAAGCGCAGGACCGCCTCGTCATCAGGCCGTTCGTAGGGAATCTCGGCCGCGGAGTTCAATGGAATCAAATTCACCTTCGCGCGCGTCCCCTTCAACAGACGCGCAAGTTCGTGAGCATCACTCGGCGAATCCGTCACCCCTTTGATCATCACACATTCGAACATCACTCGATTCTGCCGCGACGCCGGAAGCTTTCCGACTACGCCCATGATTGCCTCAACCGGGTACTTGCGATTGATCGGCATGAGTACATCGCGCCTGGCGTTGCCAACGCCGGTCAGCGAAATCGATAGATTCGGGAACACGCGCTCGGCCGCAAGGCGCTCCATCGCAGGAACCAGGCCCGCCGTAGACAACGTGATCCGCGCAGGTGGCACCGCCAACCCGTGGTCATCGTGAAGAATGTGAATCGCCTTAAGGACGTTGTCGTAGTTCTGCAGCGGCTCACCCATTCCCATGAAAACTATGCTAAACCGCAGTCCGGGATAGTCTCTTGCCGTCTCACGGCGCAGCGCCAGCACCTGTGACACGATTTCTCCCGCCGAGAGGTCCCTGATCAAGCCCAGTTGCCCGGTCAGACAGAACGCGCACCCCAGCGCGCAACCGATCTGCGACGAGATGCAGAACGTCACACGATCGGTACTCGGAATCAGAACCGACTCCACTGTCTCACCGTCTGCGAGCTTCAACAGATAGCGCCGCGTGCCGTCGCTCGAATCGAATCTCTGGTGTATGGAAGGAAGGTCCAGACTCAACGACGCCGACAAGAATGCGCGAGACTCCCCGGGAATCTCGCGCATCTCGCTGAAACCTCGCGCGCCGCCCCGATAAACACTCCCGAAGACACGCGCCGCCCGGGCTGGCCGCTCGACCAGGCGGATAAGTTCTTCCCTCGATTGATCGTAGAAACTCTTCAAGTCAACAGCATACCGGAATTCGGGGCCGTGCTACTCGAACCCCGAATTATTCGGAAACAGCAGCTTCGCGGGATCGTCAGCTTGAGGTGCCTTCTTTTTCGGACCGGGCTTGCGACGCAGCAGTGAACGGCCAAGCTTCGCTTCAAGCATCCGCGTAAACTCCTCGCTGGCACAGGGCTGACCGGTGCGGGTGCGGTCCCGAATAAACTCCAGGTCCTCGATCCTTTCCTCCCCTGCCAGCCAGACATGCCAATCTGGAATGGATTCGAGAAGCGGCAGATCGAAAGAAAGGAGGGGATCCTTTCGCAAGCCACAATGGGCAGCTGCGCTCGACCACCGATAGTCTTCGGCTTGCTTCACCATGCCCGCACGAACCGGGTTGCGTTCAACGTATGCGACAGCATTCCACAGATGCGCTTCATCGAGCACTGTCGCCTTGAACCGGCCTTGAAACAAGTGCCCGACTTTGAGGTATCGCGTGTTGAAGTACCTCGCATACTCACCGAAAACGCAATGAAGGGCTGCACTTAGCCCAGGACCACGGTCCGGAACCACGACGTGATGAACATGGTTGTCCATCAACGCATAGGCCCAGATCCGAACATCATGTTTAACGCATTGGGTTCTGAGCAGTTTGAGATAAACCCCGCGGTCCGTGTCGTCAATAAAGATGTCCGTCTTACGGTTTCCGCGGTGAGTGACGTGATACCCGTAGCCAGGGAGGAAATTGCGAAGTCGTCGAGCCATGAACCCTCCGAAGTCCAGGCACAAAATAGCCTGGGAAATTGAAAGGGCGTCGACAGTGTAATTCGCGGCCCGAACGATCGCAATTTCGAATGTAGAGATCGGGGTTCGAGGTGCACGGCCCCGAATTCAGCGGGAGGCTTTCGCGGCGTAGTAGCCACGTTTGATGCGGGCGGAGAGTTTGGGGCTGTTTCCAGGGGAGTCGACCTTGATGTTCAGTTTGCGCCACTTCCCGTCTTTCGCGGCGTTGGTGGGGTGGTAGCCGATCAGGTACTGCACACGCAACTCTCGTGCGAGGTTTGCGCAAGCGGTATTTGAGACGGGCCCGAAGTAGTAGGACCCACCTGTCAGGTCTACGAGTTCACTCAGAAAAATCGCAGCCGGGTGGTTTGCCTCCCTCGCGTCGCTCACAAAACTCATGACGTGAACCTGAGTCGCCTGCGCGCCTTGTGTGCTGAGTCTGCTGGCGACATGCTCCACATATTCGGACTGCAGCTGGCCGCCGCCACCCTCTCCGGGAGGAGCGATTACCAGCAGTATCTTGCGCGGATTAGCCGACTCCTTCAGGACGTCCAGACCAATATAGATGGTGTCCGAAGATGCGCCGCTCCAGGCAAAGTTGAGTGGAAGGCGCGTTGGCTCGGTTGTATAGGGCGTGGTCACCTTGTCACCCGACAATAGAAAGAACTCGGAACCCGGCACACTGTTCCTCACAAACGACCTCGGGCATTCGCGAACATCGGGATCCGGGGCCGGATCGTCGAACCCCCTGCCGCCGCCCCACACGATTCCGATACTGACGGGCTGATTCTGAACCGCGAAGTAGTCGATCTTCTGCTCTTTGTTGTCTTCGGAGATGTGAAAGTCGCCGACCGAGAGCCTCGGCGGTGTGGCATTTCTAGCTGCCGTGACGGTCACGTAGGAGAGGACGAGGTCGAAGTCGCCGGGCGGAGGAGGAGGCTGGGGAAACGGGGAACGGAACGGCGGCGTCTGGCTCGCATCAAGAGATACGAGCCAGAGTCCGCAAAGCAAGGCGACCAGAATTCCGGGCCGGGGGGCGGCCCCTTTCCCGGGCATCTTTACTTCAAAGCGTCCACGCCGACCTTCGCAACCTGACTGTCTTGAGCGCTGGTGCCGCCGGATATGCCCACTGCGCCGATAATCTTTCCACCTACGATCAGCGGAAGACCGCCCTCGACGGGGACTGCGCCCTCCAGGGCCAGAATGCGCAGCCCCTCGCCGCCGGCAGCAAGAGCGTCCTGAAAGGCCTTCGTCGGACGCTTGAATAGCGCGGCGGAGCGAGCCTTATCCTGTGCAACATTCACGCTGCCGGTCTGAGTGTTGTCCATCTTTTCAAAGTAGACCAGGAAGCCGTTGGGATCGACAACCGCCACAGCCATGGCGAAGTTGTTTTTCTTCGCTTCGGCAAGCGCGGCCGCGGCAACCTTTTTCGCGACGTCCGCCGTAACGGGCGAGCCATACTGTTCGCTTTGCGCGAACAATGGGAGTGCGAGCAAAGAGACGAGTAGCGTAAAGACCCAGGTTCGCTTCAACATCATCGACAATCTCCCTTTTACTTTACGCGATGCAACGTAAGTTGAACGGTGACACCCGGAGGAGGGGCTGCGCCTCCGCCACCACGACCACCGCCTGCTGCGCCGCCACCACCGCGACCACCGCCGCCTGCTGCGCCACGGCCACCGCCTCGTCCGCCGGCCGCCGGAGCAGCACCATCCGCTGCCGGAACGGGAGGAATCGCTGCATCTGCAGCGGGGGCACCGCCGCGGCCGCCACGGCCACCTGCGCCACCGCCACCTGCGCCACCACGGCCGCCAGCGCCACCACCACGGCCACCGCCTCGTCCGCCGCCACCGCGACCCCCGCCTCCCGCTTCAGCAGGTGCGGGACCGATCTCACGGCTCAAGGCCAGGTCGTCGCCTTTAAGTTCGCCTTTCCAGTTCACGTTGATGTCGGATCCGCCCAGGTTCCGCGAGGTACGGAAGGCAACGTTATTTCCTTCAACGGTGGCGGCTTGAATCGGGCTCGCTTCGAGCGCGCCTTCGGTTACCGTACCGGCCAGATCGGTGCCATTCATTTTGAGCTCGACGGTAATCGGCTGTGCAATACCATGACCGTCCGCTGCGGAAAGCTCACCCATCCATTTGCCCGCCACGCCGGCCTGAGCAAACCCTGCGGGCGCCGCAGCAATCAACAAAACAAAGAGCAATAGTGAAAGTTTCACCTTCATCTGCATCTCTCCTTCACCTGACGCGCCGGAATCGAGCGTCATCGCTATCGCCCGCGGCGCCAATACCGAGGATGAGAATATCACCCTCGAATCCGAAATTCCGAGTCTGTCCCGCCCCAAAAAACCGGGCTTGCATTCGCTCCGCTCATCCCTGATGGCAGCGCCCTGGCGGGCTTGCATTCGCTCCGCTCATCCCTGATGGGCGAACAGTGTATACTGCCGACCACCATAAGTGCACTCAATAGGAGGACTGGCAATGCGTCAAGGCTTGCTCCTTGTGTTGGTCGTGATTCTGGCCGTGACGACGGGGCTGGTATTGGCCGCCGAAACACCTTCTTTCGAAACCTGGGACCAGTACCTGGGTGGTACTGACTCGTCGCAGTACTCTTCACTGAAGCAGATCAACAAGTCCAATGTGAAGCAGCTTGAGATTGCCTGGACCTTCGAAGTCGGCGGCACAGGAAACATGGTTTTCGGGCCTATGGTCGTGGATGGGACGATGTATGTCGCGGGTGGCGGTGCGTTGATCGCGCTCGACGCGGCCACGGGCAAAGAGCTATGGAGACACCAGGGCGGGACACCGAGCCGCGGCATCGACTACTGGGAGAGCAAAGACAAGAAGGACCGCCGCATCGTCTACACCACGGGTGGACGACTGGTGGAACTCGATGCGCGTACCGGCAAGGACATCACGTCGTTCGGCGACAATGGTGTGGTGGAATTGAAAGTCGGCCTGGAGCGGAACGTCAACAACGCAACTGCCAACAATCCCGGCCGCGTCATTGGCGACACCTACGTGGTCCCTCTGATGCCGGCAGCCGGGCCCACGCCTTATGAAGCGGCGCCCGGAGACGTGCATGCCTACGACATTCCCACCGGGAAGCTGCTCTGGCAGTTCCATTCCGTACCCCATCCCGGCGAAGACGGTTACGACACGTGGCCGAAAGATGCCTGGCAGACACTCGGAGGCGTTCACAACTGGAGCGAGTTGACCGCCGATGTGACCAGAGGCATTGTCTACATTCCCTTCGGAACTGCCCGGTTCGACTTTTACGGTGGCAATCGCCCCGGGAACAACCTCTTTGGCAACAGCCTGGTAGCACTCGATGCGAAGACCGGGAAGAAGCTCTGGCACTTCCAGGCAGTTCATCACGATCTCTGGGATTACGATTTGCCGACCGCGCCAAAGCTGTTGACCATCAAACAGAATGGCCGGAATGTCGATGTCGTGGCTCAGCCGACGAAGCAGGGCTTCCTGTTCGTTCTCAATCGCGTCACGGGCGAACCGATCTGGCCGATTATCGAAAGGCCCGTCCCCCAAACCGATGTTCCCGGCGAGTGGACATCGCCGACGCAGCCGTTCCCGTCGAAACCGCCGGCATTCGCACGGCAATCCTTCACGGAGAAGGATGTCAATCCGTTCCTGCCGCCATCCGAGCAGGAAGCCATCAAGCAACGACTTCGCGAGCTGCGAAATGAAGGGCTGTTTACGCCACCCAGCCTGCGCGGCACGCTGGAAATGCCTGGAAACAATGGCGGCGCGAACTGGGGCAGTTCTGCGGTGGATCCGACAAAGGGAACGATGTATATCGTTTCGAAAGAATTACCCATGGTGATCAAGCTCAATCCACCCGCCGCCGGCGGTGGTCGAGGCGGGGGTGGCGGCGGCGCGGGTCGTGGTGCGGCAACCGACCAGGAGCCGTGTCCGCTTGGCGTCAATCCACCAGCGGCCGGGGGCGGCGGCGGTCGTGGCGGCGGAGCACGCGGCGCGGCAGCACCCGCAGCCGGGGCAGCGGCGCCCGAAGCGCGCGGTGGAGTTCCCGCGGTTCCAGCAGCCGGCAGTCGTGGTGGAGGCCGCGGGGCCGGGGGCGGCGGGCGCGGTGGTAACGGTCCCGCGCAAGTATCGTCGCTCCCGGCGGATTTCGTCCAATACACGGCCCCTTACGACTTCATGCTGAACACCAGTTGCGGACTCTCCATGATCGGCCCACCGTGGGGACAACTCACCGCCTACGACCTTAATAAAGGAGAAATCCTCTGGCAGGTCCCCGATGGAGGGGTCACCGCGCTGGCAGAACAAGGCAAACCGAACACCGGTGCGCAATTCCCGCGGGGCGGTGTTGTCGTCACCGCCGGCGGCTTGATATTCGCCGGAACGGCGTCCGACAGAACGTTCCGTGCCTATGACCAGGACAACGGCAAAATCCTGTGGGAAGCGAAACTGCCGGCAGGCACCGAAGGCGTCCCTGCCGTCTATCAGGTTGGCAACCGCGAATACATCGTGATTCCCGCCGGCGGCGACGGACAAAGCCCGCCCCGCACCCCCCGAACGCCACTGGCTCCCGGCACTTATATCGCGTTCGCATTGCCCAGGAGGTAGGGGAGAGCGAGAAACTGGGGGGGAAATTCGGGGCCGTGCACCTCGAACCCCGAATTCGTTTTTCGCTCTTGAGAATTCGGGGTTCGAGGTGCACGGCCCCGAATTTCGCATTGGGAGATATGAAACGTACAACGCTCGTGACGCTATTCTTCACTGGCTTCGCGCTCTTCTACGCATGGACTGCGCACACGCAAAACGCGAAGGCCCCCGGAAAGCTGACGATCGCGAAGATCAAGGGCGATCTTTACGAAATCACGGGCGAGGGTGGCAATGTGGCGGTCTACGTCACCGGCGAAGGCGTCGTCCTCGTCGATGACATGTTCGACCGCAATCATGCCGACATCCTCGCGCAGGTGAAGTCCGTGACGAATCAACCCATTCGCTACGTCGTCAACACCCACCAGCACGATGACCACGCCGGCGGCGACTTCAAGATGCTTCCGATCACCGAAGTGATCGCCCACAGGAACGCGCGGGCGAACCTCGCACACATCAAGCAACCGTATTACGAGGACACGCCGGGAACACCCATCGGCCTGCCACGGCTTACCTTCAGCGACGAATTTTCACTCCACCTGGGAGGCAAGGAAGTGCGCGCGAAGTATTTCGGGCGCGGTCATACCAGCGGCGACATTGTGGTTTATTTTCCGGAACTCAGGGCCGTCCACACGGGAGATCTCTTTCTCGGCCGCAACGCTCCGCGTGGCGGCACTACTCAGACCCGGCCTCCCGGCGTGAATATCTACGTGGATTACGCGCAAGGCGGAAGCTTTATGGATTGGACGAAAACTCTGGACGGCGTTCTGACGCTGGATTTCGACACCGTCATCCCCGGCCATGGCCCTGTCTCCACAAAACAGGACGTTGTTCGATTCCGCGCCGACCTTGAAACCATGAGGACGCGACTGGCCGACATGGTGCGTAACGGCAGGAGCAAGACGGAAGTTCTGAAAGTCCTGGAGACCGACTACGGCTGGCGGTCCACCGGGTGCCCGCTCACGCCGCCAACACCAGGCTGTCTCCAGTTCCAGCAATCCGACGCCATGATGGCGGAATTGAAACAATAGATTGCGGTCATCGTCGATGATGAAGTCGTGGTCGCACCCGTTGTGAAGTCGCCCATCGGCTCAGCCGCGGTCATCAACGGCCGTTACACGAAGGCTCAAGCCGAGAGAATCGTCAACGGCATTGCTCCCTGAATTCGGGTCGATATCACCACGACACCATTCTGCTGAATTCCTCGCAAGCTACGCCGCTTCTGCCTTAGGATGAGTAGCGATGGCGATGAAACGAATCGGAATCCTGACTGCCGGGGGCGATACGCCGGCTCTGAACGCGACCATACATGGCGCTGCCGTGCGCGCGAATCAATTGAAGATCCAGCTCTACGGGTTCATCAAAGGCTTCAATGCCTTTTTCAACCCTCGGGTTCCGCACGTCCACTTGAACCCCTTGTTTCAAAGTATTCCCGAGCTCGATCCGACAAAGGGGGGCACCCTTATCGGCTCTTCCCGGGACTATGTCGATCCGGATAATAAGGACGAGCTGGACCTGATTATGAGCCGCCTGGAAAGGCTCGGCATTGACGGGCTTATCTGTATCGGTGGTGACGGCACGCTCAATGGACTCCAGCCTCTCGCCGAGCGGTTACCCTCGGTTCTGGCACCGAAAACGATCGATAACGACCTCGGTTTGAATTATTCAAGCGAGCCTGACGAATGGATGCGGGAGAAGGATCCCAGCGCGCACCACGGGTACCGCTACAAGCGCGCGGCGCCCGACGTCACCTTCAGTCTCGACCAGATGGTCAACTACGCCACTCCCGGCTACGCGACTGCGGTCATGGTCACTGCACAGGGTATCGAACGCGTCCGCACGACAGCGGAAAGCCACCGGCGTATCTCGATTATCGAGGTAATGGGCCGTCAATCCGGGTACATCGCGCTGGGCACCGCTTACGGCCAGCCCGATATCATCCTGGTCCCCGAGAGCCCCCTGAACATGGAACTGCTGGTGGATCGAGTCAGACACCTTTACGACCTTCAGAAAAACGTCGTGATTGTCTGCGGCGAAGGCATCGTGGATGAGAACGGGAATGAACTCGGCGCGGTTTCGAAATCCACAGATCCTGCGGGCAATGTCGCGCTCAGCGGAGCGGCGGAAGCCCTGCGTTCAAGGCTGATCGAACAACTGGGAGACCGATATTTCCAGCTCTACCGGCGCGGCAATTCAGCAAAGGAAGCGATCTTCACCAGAAAAGTCGGGCACACCCAACGGGGAGGCCGTCCTATCCTTTTCGATCGCTTTTATGCCGCCCAGCTGGGCTCCAAGGCCGTCGATCTGCTTGTCGAGGGGCGCAACAATGCGGTTGCAGTTCTTCAATACCAGGCTCAGAAGGGCTTTCACGTCGAAGGCTATGACGCAAATCGCTTTCGCGACCGCTGGGGATTGATTCATGCCCGCTACATGCATCCGGCATTCTACGATGCCAGCTTCATGAAGGCTTCGAGCCTCGGAGCCGAGTACCTTCTGCCGATTTTTACCGAAGCGATCGGCCACGACGATGCCGAATACATGCGTCAAACCTGCTTCGACCCCGGACATCTGGCCCAACCCTACCACTCGATCAATACCGACGTGAACAAACGCATCCGTTTCCTGGCGAACAGCGACTGAAAGCGGCTTCTCAGGGTACAATCAAGAGTTCGCGCGATCGCCGTTAGATCATCCGTAGAGGTTATATCTTCCAATGCAGCTGTCCATAAACAACGTATCCATGCGCTTCGGCGCCCTTATCCTGTTCGAAGACGTCAATGCCACCTTCATTTCCGGCCGGCGCTACGCGATTACCGGGCCCAACGGCGCCGGCAAATCCACGCTGATGAAGGTCCTGACCGGAGAAATCGAACCCGAGAAAGGTTCTGTCAGCCGCCCGAAGAGAATGGGAGTCCTCAGCCAGGATCAATTCGCCTTCGACGCCCATCGGGTGATGGATACGGTCATCATGGGCAATCGTCCGTTATGGGAAGCGCTGCAGGAGCGCGAAACTCTTTACGCCAAAGATCCCGGCGCTCTGACCGACGCGGACGGTATGCGCCTTGGCGAACTCGAAGGCATCGTCGGCGACGAGGGAGGCTACACCGCGGAAGTCGATGCAGCGATTCTGTTGGACGGGCTGGATATCCCCGAGGAACTTCACGACCGGAAGATGAGCGAACTGCAGGGCGGGCAGAAGGTTCGGGTTCTGCTCGCCCAGGCGCTGTTCGGCAATCCGGATGTGCTGCTGCTGGACGAACCGACGAACAACCTCGACCTCGATTCCGTTCACTGGCTGCAGAGGTCATCTCCGCGCTTACGAAGGTTGCCTGATCGTCATTTCGCACGACCGCCATTTCCTGAACGAGATCTGCACGCACATCGCGGACATCGACTATCAAACGGTCATCACCTACACGGGCGGCTACGACGACATGGTGCTGGCGAAAACGCAGGTTCGAGCCCGCATCGAAGCCGGCAACGCCCAACGCGAAAAAAAGATCGCCCAGCTGCAGGACTTCATCGCGCGTTTTGCCGCCGGCACACGATCTTCACAGGTGCAGTCGCGCAAGAAAGAAGTGGAACGCCTGCAGACTGCGGAACTCGCGAAGTCCAATATCCAGAGACCCTACATTCGCTTCGATGTCACAAAGCCGTCCGGGAGGCATCCCTTCGAAGTCAAAGACCTCTCGAAAAGTCCTACGAAGGCGCAACGGGAATGGTCCGCGTCTTTGAAAACTTTGCCGCAACCATGAGCCGCGGGGAGAAGATCGCGCTGATCGGTCGAAACGGCGCAGGAAAGACCACGCTGCTGAAATCGCTGATTCGCAAGCCCCGGGTTTCATCGACGCTCCCGACAAGGCGATTCCCGATCGATTCCGGATCGGTGATCTGGGGCCACGAAGTCGCGGTCGGATATTTTGCGCAGGATCACCGGGAATCCATCCCGCATGGCGTCACCGTCATCGAATGGCTGCACAGTTTCGACCCGGGCGCCTCCCAGCAGGAATTGCGCGGCCTGCTCGGCCAGATGCTGTTCAGCGGCGACGATGCCCTCAAGCGAACCGAGGTCCTTTCCGGAGGCGAAGCAGCACGCATCATCTTCTGCCGGCTGATGCTTCAGAAGCCCAACTTCCTGGTCCTGGACGAACCCACCAACCATCTCGATCTGGAATCGATCAACGCTCTGAATATTGCGCTTCAGCAATTCCCGGCACACTGCTGCTGGTGACTCACGATCACGATGTCGTCGACGAAGTCGCGACGCGGATCTGGGCCTTCCATGACGGACAGATCCAGGATTTCAAGGGAACCTACGAGCAATACCTCGCTCAGGCCGCCCAGCTGGTTTAAGCTCGCCGCGTGAATCCCCTGGAGCTGCTCGGCGAGGCGCAAACACAACGACGGCACCGACCTGAAGCTTGCCCGCCGCGGCAACGAGTACATCATTCTCGCCAACGGCAAGAGCCTGATGTCCAGCCGCATGCATGGCTCCGAGGAGGCGCTGGCCACGTTTGGTTGCCGTCGGGCGCGGACGCTGGAGCAGCCCTGCGTGCTGGTCGGCGGCCTCGGAATGGGCTTCACGCTCCGCGCCACGCTCGATCTACTCCCGAAGGACGCGACAGTCGTCGTGGCGGAACTGGTACCCGCAGTAGTGGAGTGGAACCGGGGGCCGTTGGCCCGCTCGCGGAACATCCATTGAAGGACAGCCGCGTTCAGGTCGATGTGCGTGACGTGCGAGCTACGCTTCGTTCGGCGCATGGCAGGTTCGATGCCGTGTTGCTCGATGTGGACAACGGGCCTGCCGCGTTTACCGCGGAGACCAATGCCGGGGTGTATGACGATCGCGGCCTGGCCGCTGCGCGCGCGGCCCTCAAGCCGGACGGCATCATGGCGGTGTGGTCGGCCCGGGACGACGAAAATTCGAACAACGCCTGAGGTACAACGGATTCCGGGTCGAGGTGGAACACGTCCGCGGCCGCCTGAAGAAAGGCGGGCCGCGTCATGTGATTTTTCTGGGTCACAAGAGCGGAACCTGAAACGGACGACACGACATACGCGGGGCAGCGCGACTGCAACTTCGATCTTTATGATGCAAGAGTGGCAGGCCTGGCCGCGGCGGACGCCGGTCTCTTTCCATACATCCAGAGAAACACGCTCAAGCCCAGAATGACGATCTGAGCGACGAGCGTTTCACGCGTCGGATAGATGCCGAGCCAATCGGAATGAAACGCGAAAGGCGACAGGGTCACCGAAAGAACATCCACTTCCTGGAATGCATGGACGGCCTTCCCGGTGAGAATAACGGCCAGGGCGACCATGATGAGCGAGGAAATGTTGAACAGCATCCGTATCGGAATGCGCGCGCTGAAGGCGAGCAACAACCAGCCGAGAACGAGAATCAAAACGAACGCGGTCGCCACGCCGCCCGCCATCGCGGGCTTGCTGCTGGCGCCGCCTTCGAGCCAGATGGCGCGGAGAAAGAGTACGGTTTCGATGGCTTCGCGGAAGGCGGCAAGGAAAGCGATGGTTGCCAGCCGGAACAGGTTCTTCTGATTGAGAGCGGCGCGGACCTGGTCTTCGATGAAGTGTTTCCACTTCCCGATCTCGGTCTTGCTGTGCAGCCAGAATCCGAGGTAAAGGAGAATGCCGACGGTGACCACTCCGGTAATGGCTTCGACCAGCTCGCGCTGCAACCCGCTCCAATCGGTAAGCCATCCCGAGAAGATCCAGGCAGCAATGCCCAGAACCACGGCCACCAGCCACCCGGCATGAACCCATCGTTTGGCGTTTTTCACGCCCGAGACGCGAATGACTCCGAGCAGCGCAACGATAATCAGCGCCGCCTCAAAGCCTTCGCGCAGAAGTATGCCCAGCGCCAGCGTAAAGGTCAGCGCGGGCGAAGACTTGCGTTCGCTCAGCAGATCTGTCGCGCGAGCCAGGAAACCTTCGGCGCGGGTAATGGCCTGGGAAACGGCGAGGCCGGATTTGCGGTCGTGAATGGCCGTACGAACCAATCCCATCGACTGTTCGAGATTGAGAACGGCCTCGGGGTCGCTGGCCCGGATGCGTGGTTCCACCGGTTCGACGCCATCGATGTAGGCGGAAAGCGCGGTGCGCGAGGCCTCATCGAAGCGGCTGTTGTCGTAATGGGTTCGGGTTTCTTCCAGACGGGCGCGTGCCAGATCCAACGAAGCCAGTGGAGACGATGCCGGCGAGTACAAGCGGAGGCCCGCAATGGCCGACGGCGTAAGAGCGGGATTTCCCTCGAAGCGCTTCTCGATATCTGCATCGGAACCGGTGGCGACAACGCGCAACAAGTCATCGGAGGCCACATTGAGCTTCGTACCCAGCGTCGTGAGCGCTTTCTCGTCCATTCCGGCAAGGCCCTGGGTGCGGTAGCGAAACGACACGACGTAGAAGGCGAGGTTCCAGGCGTCACGATCGGAGAACGATGTAAACGCGGCCATCGGCGTATCGGGCACCCCCAGACGAATGGTGTTGAACGCCTGAAAGGGAGTCATCTCCCTCATCTTCTCGGGGTCCTGGAAGTTCAAGGGCTTGGTCGGAAGCGTTGCGGCCGAAGGGCCGTCGCCCCGTCCCTCCGCGCCGTGACACTTGCTGCAATTGTCCCTGAAGAGCGGTTCTGCCGCAGCCACGCTGGGCCAGGTCGACGGCGAGACGGGTAAACCCACCCGGCTGATGATCCTGCTCTGTAATTGGCGCGCCGTGGCCGCCACTACCCCCTCGTCGGCCTTCGATTGAATCAGATCGCTCAGCCCGGAGATTCCCTGCTGGATTTCGGTGGCGGACTGCAGTTCCGGCAGTTCATGGCTCAACTGCAAGGCAGTGCCGATAAACTCCAACTGCTCCTTATATTCCGAGTCGCTGATGACCTTGCCGCTGTCGACGGCGCCACCATAATCGACTGCGAGATAGTCGAGCAGATGAACAAGAAGCCGTGGTGATTTTGCAGGCGCTTCCTGAGAGACCGGAGCCGGAAGCGGATGCTTCGGCCAGAACAGGACGGCGGCAATGCCGCAGATCAGGACCAGCGAAATCCCCAAAAAACGCTTCAACGAGAACCATCCTTATTGAAAACGACTATCATTATCAACCTATCCAGTGTGCCGAAAGAGCGCTCCGCGCGCAAGCAGGAAAATTTCCCGGCCCTCTTATGGGCGCGGAACAATTTCGTTGAATTTAACTTGAAGATTTTCTGAGTGTTTGGATTAGCCCCGGGTTAAGCGAGCGCAACCCGGGGTTGCCGTAACGGAGATGTTTGCACCCCGCAGGCATGCAGGGATTCCTCGCACCCCTGCCGGGCCCTGCCGGGGTGCAAACGCCGCTCGTGAGATGAACCCCGGGTGTCGCTCGGTTCCACCCAGGGCTACCTTCCTTTCACGCCGGCGGCGTGCTCTGGAGTTTAGACATTCTTGAGTCTGAGCGGGAGCGGAAACACGAGGTTACGTCTCCGGTTTTCAGGTTCGTCCGCAAGGCGATGGCGACGTTGAAACGTGATTCTTAGCACGCCGGAGGCGTGCTGAGAATTTAGCCCCGGGTTAAGCGAGCGAAGCGAGCGCAACCCGGGGTTACCGTAACGACAACGTTGCACCCTGGCAGGGGTGCAGGGATTCCTCGCACCCCTGCCGGGCCCTGCCGGGGTGCAAACGCCGCTCGTGAGATGAACCCCGGGTGTCGCTCGGTTCCACCCAGGGCTACCTTCCTTTCACGCCGGCGGCGTGCTCTGGAGTTTAGACATTCTTGAGTCTGAGCGGGAGCGGAAACACGAGGTTACGTCTCCGGTTTTCAGGTTCGTCCGCAAGGCGATGGCGACGTTGAAACGTGATTCTTAGCACGCCGGAGGCGTGCTAAGAATTTAGCCCCGGGTTAAGCGAGCGAAGCGAGCGCAACCCGGGGTTACCGTAACGGGAATGTTGCACCCCGGCAGGGGCCCGGCAGGGGTGCAGGGATTCCTCGCACCCCTGCCGGGCCCTGCCGGGGTGCAAACGCCGCTCGTGAGATGAACCCCGGGTGTCGCTCGGTTCCACCCGGGGCTACCTTCCTTTCACGCCTCCGCGTGCAAAATGTCTAGACTCCGGCGGCCTTCCTCCTCTTAGAGGAAGGCCGGTTTTCTTTCGGGGCGGCAGACCCGGCATGCTGCTGGTTTCCATGGCTGGAAGCTTCGTTCACGCAGCCGCCATTGCAGGCGCCTCGACCACGCTATTTGAGCAGCACACGACGATAGCCTCCAGCGATCAGCGCGGCAATGTCGGCAAGGATTCGGGGGCGCTTCAATCCTCCGGGAGACGCCAGGTAGCGCGGCTCCCAAACCGGATTGAACTTCTCCTTGAAGGCTCGCAGGCCCTGAAAGTTGTAGAAGGAATCGCCGTGCTCGTAGATGAACAGTCCCAGTTTGATCCAGAGCGGCGCAATCGGAGACTTCTCAAAACCGGACATCGGGGCCATGCCAAGCGAGAAGTACTTATACCCTTGCTCCTTGCCCCACACCATGAGACTTACAAACAGCGATTCCATGACTCCTTTCGGTGCGTCTCGGTGGTATCTCATAAGATCGAGCGACAGTTCCTGTTTGCCGGAACCTTCCCAGATATTGGCGAAGGCCAGGATGCGGCCGTCGCTTTCGATGACGGCAATGGGAAACCTCGAAAGATAATCCGGACTGAAGAAACCAAGTGAAAAGCCTTTCTCGGCAGTCTTTCCCTCCAGCCAGTCGTCCGAAACCGTCTTGAGTTCCGCCATTCGTGGAGCCGCCTCTTCGCGGCTCAGCACGCGAAAGCGGACCTTCTCTTTTTCAAGTTTTCGCACCGCTTGTCTGAATCGGGAGCCCTGGCTGCCTTCCAGGGAGAATCCCTGCAGGTCCACTCTGGCTTCCTCACCGAGCTTGATGAAGGTGAGCCCGAAATCCGCGTAGCAATGCAGCTGTTCCTTACGCACTTCGTAGAATACGGGAGTTCCGCCGAAGTCCTCACAGCGATCGAGAAAGATGCGTATGAATTCCGGGACTCGCTCGGGCGGACAGACTGGATCTCCAAGAGCAACCCAGGTGCGGCCGTGCACGCCGTACATCACGAATCCGGTGCGTTTTTCATCAAACAGCAGGGTCTTATCGCGCAGATATACAAGGTTGACGGACGGATCCCTGTATTGTTCGACGATTGCTTTCGCCGACTCCAGTTCATCTGCGGTGGGTTCCGGGGCTTCGTGGGGCATGTAGCCAAGCAGCCGTGCTGTCGCAAATATCAGGGCTGCAACGGAGATTCCGACGGACGCGCGGAGGAATCGCGAGGCTTCGCTGTGAAGCTCAAACTGCCACCATAGATCCGTCGAGAATTCCACGTGTTTGAAAGCGAACAGGCCGATCCATATCGACGCCGTGATAGCCGCGATGACGGCAGCGATCCACGACGGCGAAAATCGCGTTTCAAAAAATGCGCTCTTTCGATCGAAAGCTTGTCTGGCTTTTGAGAGCAGGAACAGCAGCGCCAAAAGGAACGCGGCCTCCTCGTAGTCGGCCCCTTTGAGCAGGGATGTCACGATTCCTGCGGATACACCTGTCACTGTCATCCAATACGCGGAATCCAGGCGCCGTCCCAGTCCCTGAGACAGGAGGATCAACGCCGCACCGGCAAGACTGCCAAGGAAATGCGAGGTTTCCAACACGCCGAGCGGCAGGAAACGACCGAGAAACGCCAGCCGTCCTGCAGCCGCCGGCGTCGCTCCGGAAAACAGCAGGACCAGACCTCCTATGAACGTCATCACGGCCAGCACCTGCGGCGTGAACTGGAGGGACAGGCGGGAGATCGCTGCTCCGACTTGAGCGGCCTGATGCCGCCGCTGATGTAGTTCGTCGCTGACCAGTCCGACAATGGCGACGCAAAAAGGCAACAGGTAATAGATGACGCGAAACACCACGAGCGGGGGCAGAAGCTGCCCGGAATCCACGAACGGCCGAAGCATCAGAACCATCGTGCCCTCGAACACCCCGAGGCCTCCGGGAACATGACTGGCAAGACCCAGGAGTTGGGCAGCAAGAAATGCTCCCAGCAGCTTTGTGAACGGAACGCTTCCCGCCGGCAGCAACACGAAAAGGACGCCCGCCGCCAAAGCCCAGTCGGCAGAGGAGATCAGCAGTTGTGAAACCGCCAGCTTCGTTGACGGCAGCATGAAATCAAAGCTTCGTACTCTGACTGGACTGCGCCGGATCACGGTCAGAGCGAGATATGAAGGTGCCACTGCCGCCAGCAGCCAACCGACAGGCACAACAAGCCCCGCGGCAGGAAGCGCCTTGATGGCCGGCAGCGGGCTGATTGCGAGGCTGAGTCCCCCCAGTGTCAAAAGACCCAACCAAAAGCTTACGGAGTAAGCGAAAACAATGCGGGACAGATCCTGCAGCGTGATCCCGAAGCGGCTGTAGAAGCGATAGCGCACCGAGGCGCCCGACAGCGCCGCGAAACCCACGTTGTTCGCGAAAGCGTAGGCGATAAACGATGTGGAGAAGACCTGGCGGACCGCAAGCTTCTTGCCCACGGAGGCCAGAGCGATGAAGTCATAGCCCGTCAACGCGAAGTAATTCAGGACAGTGAGGGCAATTGCAGCGCCAAGACGAGTCGAGGGAATGCTGACGATATCCGCACTCAGCATGTGCCAGGAAACCGCTCTCAGCTGATGGCGCAGAACCTCCAAAGCTGCAATGAAAAGCGCGAGTCCGACCAGGGCGGGCAAGGCACGTTGCAGACGTTCGCGCATAGAGTTATTGCGGCTGATTTTGCCGCAACCATTCGATCGCTTCCAGCAGTCGGGCGTCGAAGTCCGCGAGGTTGTCGCTGAAACGGTGGTTGGATGCGTTTACGATCCAAAGCTTCTTGGGCTCCCTGGCCGCACTGAACACCGCATTCAGTTCGTCGAGAGAAACGAATTCGTCGTGGGTCGAATGGATAGCCGCCAGCGGAAGCGGAGATACCTTTCCGGCAATTGCCGCCGTGCTGAACATCGGCTCGTCGGGTGCACCGTGTGTGACATAGATCAACGCATCCTTCCACCGCCAGCCGAGTTCGTTCATATCGGGAAGGCCCAAGCCGATGACGCCGGCGACCACCAGCTTCGTTCCCGGATCCGTTGCTGCCAGGAGAGACAAACCTGCGCCCTCCGACACGCCGATCAGAATCGGTTTTTTCGTGGAGCCCCGCGCCGCATATTCCGCAAGCAGGCGGTAATCTGCGGGCTCGTCTTCCACGCGTAATACCGACTTTCCAGATGTGAAACTCTCCAGGTAAGCCTTGGAATCGACGCCGACAATAAAGAAACCCTTCGAGGACAACATCTCCGCGACATGAGGGGCCAGATGCGTCCATCCTCCATCCCCACTCGAGACGACCGCAGCTTGTCCCCCTCTCGTCCCGTAAATCCGCAGCGTTTGCTGGTGTCCTCGAATGGATAGCAGATCCGTTCGTTGCAGCGGCAAGGGGCTCGTCGCCACGACTCCTGCCAGCATCAAGGCGCCGGTTGATACTACACCTACCGTCCTCCACCAGCTCATAACCCTGAGGTAGCACGTCGAGTTCTGCAGAACGAAGAGTGGGTAGGCGCACGTCTCAGGCTGAATCGGCGAAGATCTGTGCAACAAAGTCCGGGGAAGCGCCGTTCCTTCGTAGACAACATGATGTTTCCTTTCCGCAAGAGGACCAGCCTTCAGGCGTTAGCTCGTTATGCCAGGCGTAACGAGAATTTTGTTCCCGCAAGGCATAACGAGCAAGGCGCCGAAGGCGCCGCCGCGAGGGCAGCGGTGCGCGGCTGTCGCGCCGCGCAAGCGCCCGAGCCGGGGTCCGGGGCAGAGCACCGTCTGGTTAAGTTAGGTGCAACTAGTGTAGTGTCCAGGAATTAGCTGGGCAGTTCTCCCGGCGGAACAGCGCCGGCTTCGTTGTCGCTCCTCAGTCACAATGAATGAGCATTGCTCCTTCGTCGCTCCTAGAATCCGACGCCGTTGCGCTCGGAATAACTGCCCAGCTAATTCCTGGACACTACACTAGTTTTCACTGGGCTTTTGCACCTGGTCGATGACGTAGACCTGAACCGGCGTCTTCTTAGCCTCGAGCTTCAACCCAATCTGTTCCTGAATCGCCGTGAAGAGGTCCGGTCGCGCCTCGACTTCGGGCGGCAGCTTGGGCGCGTTGGGACCAGCCGCGACCTGGCTGACATCGGGCCGCCATTCCAGCGTGAAATCGAACTTGCCGGTCAAGTCTGTCTGATCCACCACCGGGCGATCCAGGACCCTTGCCTGCAGGAAGCTCGCGAATTCGGCCATCGTGGAGTTCCGCACGCCAACCGCTCCAGGCCCCCGCCCGCCAAACCCCGGGAGAACTCCCCCGGTTTCGTTCTTCGTCATTTTGGCCCCGTTCTTCCCGACCGTGATGGTGTATGCGGACAGTTCTTTGTTCTCGGTGTGAAACTTGAGTCCAAAGCGGTCGGCCAGGAGTTTCTGGACCATCGTCCTCAATTGTGTCGCGTCAGGGACGCCGGCATCTTCGGGCTTTCCCGTCACGTCGTACTTGTCGCTTCCAAGCCAGCCTGGCCCGTTGACGATTTGCTGCTCATGAATGCCGTAGGCAAAGGTAATGAGGTCATTGAGCGTCGTATTGGTGGTTGTGAAGAGGTTGCTGCCCCCTCGTCCGACAAGGATGGAAAGTCCCGGCGTAGCCGGGTTACTTGGCTTGATCGTTGCAACCTCGAACTCCAGCGTGGCATCGGCCGCCATCGCCTTGGGCGGAGGAGGAGGCTCGGGAATGGCCCAGGCCGTCTGCGGCGTGGCGCGATCCAGGTTCAGCGGAAGCGGCGCCCCCTGCGTCCAGGTTCCGGCAATCGAGTTTCCGTCCGTGCTGAGCCGCCCATCGTAGTTGCCACCGATGGCAGGCACGGTAATCTTCAAATTCGAACGCTCAAAGGTCACAGCGGCGGCATTCATGGGCTGCCCGCCCTGATCGATGCTGTACATCGCCGCGCGCAAAACCTGGTCGGCCCCACGCGTGATCTTCATAACGATCCGCAGAGATGAATTACCCTGAGGAGGCTGAAGGGTACCCTGCCATGTCCCTGCAATGTCCTGAGCGCAGAGAACGCCTCCCGATAGGGCAAGGACAAGCAGTGAGATCAAAAGCCTTTTCATCGTCTTCTCCTTTGGACCGCTTTCTCTCGAACGGATGTCTGCGTAATAGTATCAAGCCTGCCGTCTGAAATCGCGTTTTCGCGCGCGGCCTGGCTCCCGGGTACGGGACTCAGGCACTGACGGCCCTGCTCGACTCGCCCGGGGGCGTTATCGAGGCCTCCCGGTAGGGGAGGCCATAGCACGCCGGAGGCGTGAAAGGAAGGTAGCCCCGGGTGGAACGCAGCGACACCCGGGGTTCATCTCACGAGCGGCATTTGCACCCCGGCAGGGCCCGGCAGGGGTGCGAGGAATCCCTGCACCCCTGCCGGGGTGCAACGTTGTCGTTACGGTAACCCCGGGTTGCGCTCGCATCGCTCGCTTAACCCGGGGCTAAATTCTCAGCACGCCTCCGGCGTGCTATGTGCGCCTTCGGCGCGCTTGGGACCATCTCGGTGATGATCTAATTCGCCTGCGACCATTCCAGCGCCGAATTCGTGGACGTGCACCTCGAACTCCGAAGATCCACGCCGAAGGCGTGATTGGAATCTAGCCGGGGGTTAAGCGAGTGCAACGAGCGCAACCCCCGGTTTGGTCCGTCTTTGCCCTCGCACCCTGAAAGGGTGCCTGGAGTTTAGACATTTTGCACGCTGGAGGCGTGAAAGGAATTTAGCCCCGGGTGGAGCGCAGCGACACCCGGGGTTCATCTCACGAGCGGCGTTTGCACCCCGGCCGGGGTGCGAGGAATCCCTGCACCCCTGCCGGGGTGCAACGTTCCCGTTACGGTAACCCCGGGTTGCGCTCGCTTCGCTCGCTTAACCCGGGGCTAAATTCTCAGCACGCCTCCGGCGTGCTCAGACTCACGTTTCGACGTCGCCATCACCTTGCGGACGAACCTGCAAACCGGAGCCGTAACCTTGTGTTTCCGCTCCAACTCGGACTCAAGAATGTCTAAACTCCAGGGCACCCTGAAAGGGTGCGAGGACGGATCGGTTCGTGCGATTTACCAGTGTGGAGGCTCTACGTAATCCTCCGCTTTTGTCACCTTCCCGCCAGTGATAGGCTATCGGCACTTTCAGTGCATCAGCCCTAATGGAGGAATCGATGAATCGTCGGAAGTTTCTAGGTCAGACCGCCATCGCCGCAGGAGTAGCGGCAGGGATTGCCAACACGACATTCGCGCAGAGCAACACGCCTGTCGTGGAAACCACACATGGAAAGGTCCGCGGGCGCGTCATCAACAAGGTCCATGCCTTCCAGGGCATCCCTTACGGCGGCCCGACCTCCGGCAGCAATCGATTCATGCCGGCAACGAAACCCAGGGCCTGGGCGACAGTTATGGACACTACCGAATGGGGCCCCGAAGCGCCCCAGGGACCCCACACCGAAATCCCCGAAGTTGCCGCCACGATTCCCAGGACCGGAATCAGCGAAGACTGCCTCCGGCTCAATGTCTGGACAACCTCGCTCGACCGGAACGCGAAACGGCCCGTCATGGTTTGGCTGCACGGCGGCGGGTTCACCAGCGGAAGCGGGAGCTACACGATCTACAACGGCGCAAACATGGCGCGGCAGCATGAGGTCGTCATGCTGAGCATTAATCATCGATTGAATTCCTTTGGCTTTCTCTATCTTTCCGAAATCGGCGGCGCGCCGTTTGCGAATGCTTCGAACGCCGGCATGCTCGATGTGGTGACCGCTCTGGAATGGGTAAAAGACAACATCGGAAAGTTCGGCGGTGATCCGAAGAACGTTACGATCATGGGACAGTCCGGCGGCGCCGGCAAAGTCAGCACCCTGATGGCCATGCCTTCAGCCAAAGGACTTTTTCATCGCGCCATCGTCCAAAGCGGCGCAAACCTTGCCGGTATCACGACAGCCGATGCTACAAAGACAGCCCGGATACTCATGGCGAAACTTGGCGTGAAGACAGTCGAGGAACTGCAGAAGGTTCCGATGGACACTCTTGTCAATGCCACTCTCAACACGCAGGGACTGACGCTCGGCCCCGTCGTCGATGGCAAGACCCTGCCCGGCGGCCCGTTCGATCCGACCGCGCCGGCAATCGCGGCGGACATCCCGGTCCTCATCGGCACAACGGAATACGAAATCACCTTCTTCCCGAACACGAAATACGATGCGCTCGATGACGCGGCCCTTCATGCGGCTTTCAAGTCAACCACCCGCGCGGCTTCCGATGCCGATGTGGACAAACTCGTGGCCACGTATAAGAAAGGACGGCCCGGTCTCACGAATCTCGACTACAGCCTGATCCTCGCGTCAGACAACTTCCGCGGCCGTGTGATTACCGAGGCTGAACGCAAGGCCGCTCAGAAAGCGCCCGTCTTCCTCTATTACTTCACGTGGCAATCTCCGGTTCACGACAAGCAGCTGAAGTCTTTCCACACGCTTGAAATCCCGTTCGTCCTGGCGAATGTGGATGAAGGCAAGTCGATGACCGGTACCGGACAGGATCGCTACGCGCTACAGGATCGCATGAGTACCGCGTGGGCGGAGTTTGCGCGCACCGGCAATCCGAACCACAGCGGCCTGCCTTCCTGGCCGGCGTTCGACACGAAGACGCGACCAACGATGGTTTTCAACAATACCTGCCGGGTTGTGAACGATCCCGCGGGAGCGGAGCGTTTGGCGCTGGAGTCGATCCGGAGGGCGTAGGGCAGGCGAGAGTGCTGTGTCCCCGGGGACGCAACACTCTAGGGTTTTTCGGCCGCTAACGTAACGACGATAGCCGAGGTTGGAAACGCCGTTACCTTCAGCGGCGTGTTCTGAAGATTTGCCTCGCCGTAAGTCAACGCCTTGAGCACATAGCCGCGCGGCAGGTCTCCGACAGCGAGCTTGTATTCGCCTTCGAGCATTCCCAGGCGAAAAAATCCATCTTTCGTGAGGTCGGGCACGATTCTTGTCGCGACGGAGTCGGCGTTGGTGAGGGTGAACGTGATCGGGCGATCGGCTTCAGGCAGCGGCCTCCCACCTTCGACAGCAATGCTTCCGGGTACGCCAACATTGGGCAACTGGATCAGGACATCTCCGGCAGGAACGAACGGTGTGCTGGGCATACCATTGGCGCCGCCGACACCAAGAACAAGGCCCAATCCGCTCTCGTCCCGGTCGGCCAGGTCAATGACAACAGGCATCGACGCCATTGGCGCGCGTTCCGCCCGAAGGTGATAGTGGCCATTCGGAAGGCCGGCGAAACTAAAGTCTCCGTTTGCGGCTGTCCTTGTCTGGCGGGGAACACTGGCCATCCAAAGGTTGACGATGACTCCGGCTGAGGGACGACGCGTCGTTCCATCGATCACACGACCGCTCACTTTGAGCCCCGCAGCGGGGGCGATCTGAAACCACAAAAGAAGGGCAAGCACGGAGCTCTTCATGCTAGGAGGAAGGCTGTTTGACGCTCGCGGCGCTGTCGATGAGGGCGGAAATCTGGGCCTTCTCCTGGGTGCCGACCAGGCGGCCGGCTTCCTTGCCATCCTTAAACAAAACTAATGTTGGGATTCCGCGCACCTGATACTTAACTGCGACATTGGGATCGACATCCACGTTGAATTTCAGGATTGCGGCGTTCTCTCCGTATTGCTCCGCGACCGCTTCCAGCGCAGGCGCCATCGCTCGGCAGGGGCCACACCAGGGGGCCCAGAAATCCACCACCACGGGGTGTTCGGACTGAAATACGATATCCTCGAATTCGGCTTCTGTAACGTCGCGTACGAGGCGGCTCATGTTCTCTCCTTTCCTGCGTTTTACCAATGTATGCCGAATCGTTGCGGAGTCAAGTCCAGGCTGCACTATACTTTCGGGCGTGGAATTGAAGGCCATCTTGAAGGAAGTCGTCTCACTTCACGAAAAGTGGGTCCTGAGCGAGGGGAAAGAAGGGACGCGCCTGAGCCTGCACAACGCTCCCCTCCAGGAAGCCGATCTCCACGATGCGAACCTGCAGGATGCGGATCTCAAGGGAGCCAGACTCAGCGTGGCTGATTTGATGCGGGCCAATCTTCGCCGCGCCAATCTGAGCGAAGCGGATTTCTGGATGGCCGATCTGAAAGATGCCAACCTGCAGGGCGCCGATCTTCAGGGTGCAAATCTTTCGGAAGTCACGAATCTCACCCAGAAGCAGGTCGATTCCGCCATCACCGACTCCCGCACGGTCCTTCCTGCCGGACTACGTCGCGGCTGAACGCCGCCTCCATGCGTTATATCCCGTTCACCAAGGAAGACTGGGGCCGCCTCCGAGCGGCAACGCCACTTACCCTTACCGAACAGGATCTGGCGGAGCTTCGTGGAATCAACGAACGTATTTCCCTCGAGGAAGTCACGCTGGTCTATCTGCCGCTTTCTCGACTGCTCAATCTCTATGTTGCCGCGACGCAGCGGCTGCGCCAGACCACAGATACGTTCCTGGGCGCCCTGCCGGCCCCCGTGTCGTATGTGATCGCGATCGCCGGCAGCGTCGCTGTCGGAAAGAGCACCGCCGCCCGCGTGATTCAGGCGCTGCTGTCGCGATGGCCCAATCACCCAAGGGTGGATCTGGTGACCACGGATGGTTTTCTCTACCCCAACAGCGTGCTCGAATCCAAAGGCCTGATGAATCGCAAAGGCTTCCCCGAAAGCTACGACCTGCGAGCGTTGCTGCAGTTCATGCGCGACCTGAAATCGGGTCAGCCCGTGGTGGAAGTGCCCGTGTATTCGCACGAAGCCTATGACATCCTGCCCGACAGGAAGAAGCGGATCGAACAGCCGGACATCATGATTGTCGAAGGTCTCAACGTCCTGCAGACCACGGACGGCCGCGGAGGTCCTCCGCCGAGAACATTCGTTTCTGATTTCTTTGACTTCTCCATCTTCATCGACGCGGAAGAAAGCCACGTCCGGCAATGGTACGTGGATCGATTTCTCACCTTCCAGAAAACCGTCTTTCAAAGCCCCTTGTCATACTTCCACCGATACGCGAATCTCGACCACAATAAAGCTGTTGCGACGGCCGTGCAGATCTGGGAGTCCATCAATGCCGTCAACCTGCGCCAGAACATTCTGCCCACGCGCGAGCGGGCGCAGCTGATCCTGGAGAAGGCCAGCGACCATTCGGTAACTTCGGTGAAGTTAAGAAAGCTGTAGTATCCTTCGGCGGCTCTCCAGGGACTTTGACAACAAGCCGATCCAACGGGTACAGTGGCGGTCTGCTTAAACAACCGGCCGTTGCTGACTGGTGTCTTTAAGTCGTGATCGGCGACCACGGTCGCCCGCTTCTGACTGTGTACTGGCTGCCAAGAGCCTGGACGGAAAGGGCATTAACTTCGGACAGGAAGCCTTAAACAATTTCTCATCGCTTCATATGAGGATCGTTGCGGGCCTGAAAGCTATTCCGAAAGCGGTTACCCTTGACCTCTGCCGATGGGTGACCCTGTTAGTCTTGCTGTCGAAAAGGAATTTCCAGCAGTGTGGAGATTCCCCGCCATTGAAGTCTCTCGCATTCCGATCTCCCACAAAGAAAGCGTTTGCAACCGCCTCCCGCGTTTCCCAACAAGTTCCGCGATTATTTGCAGAACAACGTACAAGCACGCTGCCGGTTGCGCGCGAAGTCTTCGACTGTTTGTTTCGCTGGCCTGAGTATCCGGTTCTCACCTGAAACGGTTTTCTATCGCGTTTGACCGATCTCTCGCGTCCCGAGAGATGGAACTGCAAATCGAAAGGAGATCTGATATGCCGAAAATCACTGGCGAAGTCGACTTGAGACAGATTCCCAAAGAGGATTTCTCATCGGACCAGGAGCTGAGGGTGGCCGTTGTCCGCGAAGGCACCGTCCTCGCATCAACGACTCTGAAAGCATCGCAGCGGGGTGCGATTCCATTCGAGATTTCTTTTGAGCCCATCATACCTCCCGGAGCGCGACTGCCCTGCCCTGTGCGAGTCTTAGTCGGACCCAATGTGGACGACCTCAGCCTGCTGGGTCTTGCCACGTTGAGTGTAGACGTCGACTTGAGCGCGCCCGAGGCGAAAGGGCCAAAGCGTGCGGCAGCCGTGGCGACCGAAGTCAAAATTGGCGCGCTTCTCGTGACGCCCGAGTTGTACGGCTGTTGGCTGGTTTGTTGCAGTACCTACGTCATTCGAGGCCGGATCGTATGCCGTCATTGGCATTATCACGCGGAATCGGGACGCTGGACGTTCTGCGATGAGCCGGTTCCAGGCGCCACAGTTGAAGCATACGACGTGGATTGCTTCCTGTGGTGGTACCGGCGCGATCTGATCCAAAGCGCCACAACCGACATCAACGGGCACTTCACGATCAAGTTCACGTGGTGTTGCTTCAACTGGCATCCTTGGCTTCAGCCGCGCTGGGCTGTGGATCCGGAACTGCTGGATCGAATCCAAAAGTTGCTGGCGGCAAGCAACATCCCGTTGCCCCCGGTGCCCCCGGGGCCCGAACCGGACCCCATCTTTCTGCAGGAGCTGGCGTCGAATGCCGCCACCGCTTCATTGCGAGCCGGCGCCCTGCCTGTTCAAAGCCCCTCCCTTGCTCCGTCGGGCATCGTGGATTCGTCGCTCTCGATGGATGTGCTGCAGTCCATCCTTCCGCCCTCCACAGACCTCGCAGCCCTGCACATTTGCCCGTGGTGGGACTGGAGGGATTGCCGCCCCGACATCGTGTTCCGGGTAACCCAGCGCTGCGAAGGCCGGGTCAATGTCATCTACAGCGAGACCCATGCCCAGACACGCTGGAATATTCCGCCGGCTTTGAATGTGACGCTGCTGGCGAACAGCCTGGCCTGTTGCGTGCCGACTTGCCGTGATCCGGAATGTCCGGAGTGTCTCAAACTGACCTGGGTGGGCTGCACTCCGTCCGACCAGATCGGAACGACTGCCGGGCCGCCCGACCTTCGTGGTTACGCCTATACCGCAGGGATGCTCGACCGCCCGTTTTACGGCTCGCTGCGCATTCGTGGGGGCGTCGGCTGGGACGTCGATTACGTCAAGCCTCAGGTTTCGTTCAACGGTGGAGCCTGGACCGATCTTCCCGTCCCCGCCTTTGGAGGTTTTTCACGCAGCTATTGGGATGGGTTCAACTTCGTGGCTGCACCGCCGCCGGCATTCTCACCGCTCGTCAAGAATGGGCAGCTGGTGATGGTGACGAGAAGACATTATGAAACACTGCACCCTGCGATTCCCCGCTTCGGTGGCAGTGTGATCTGGAACGACTTTGACACGCTGTTCTACTTCGATACGACAACCGCGCCGGGCCTTCCTGACGGGCTGTATCAGTTGCGTTTCGTCGGCTACGCGGCGGATGCAGCCGACAACCTCGTATTGTCGACGGCGCGCATCCTGCCGACGTGCGGGCAACAGAGCAGCGAGATGGTCTATATCCGGGTCGACAATCAGCGCATGATCCATCCACCGCCGACGCCGCTTCATCCCTGCGGGACGGTGATCCATGCCTGCACCAATGAACCGGATTGCTATGTCCGGAAGATTTGTAAGAACGAGGGGATGCCGGATGAACACTGCATCAATCCATGCGAGATCCTCTCGCTGAAGGCCACGGACACCTTGACGGTTCATTTCAGCGTCACGGTCCCGCCGACCACCAACGATGGCCATCTTGGAGGTTACTGGCTTCGCGCCGAGTATGGTGTGTCCCAGGCGTTCTACCTTGGAACTGGTTTACACGGAACGTTCCAGGGCGATCCCACCTTTGAGGTCGGGCCCAACTATTCCGACGCTCTGGCGCAGGCGGCGCCACGACCGCAATGGTACGGCGGCCATTACAAAGTCACCGTCCGAGGCGCGGACTTCCCGGAATGCTGCGCCTATCTGCTGCACCTGCGCGCCTGGAAACGGACGACGAACGGATGCACCGATCCGCAATGGGTCCATGCGAACGAGTTCGAGTTCGCATTCACCGTGTTGCGGCCCGAGTTGTGTCCGGACGTTTGTCCAGACAGGCAGTAACGGGAAGCAGGGACTCTTGAAGTGCGCCGGCCGTGGACCGGCGCACTTCAACGAATCGGAAGAGAAGGAGGATCCTATGTGTTGTGGAAGCAAACGCCAGTCCTTTCTGGTGAACAGACCGTTGTCGGGCGCGCGCCCTTCAAACTTCGAAGCGGGGACAGAGCGAATCGCCGCACCTGCGGCGGTGTTCTTCCTGAATGTTGGTCAGGCCGGCCTTACGACTGTCGGCCGTGCGACCGGCCGCCGCTATCGATTCGACGCTCCGGGTTCACGAGTGGGCGTCGATCCGCGTGACGCACAGTCCATGGCCATGGTCCCGAGCCTCAAACGTGTGCACAGCAGTTAGCCGTCCGTGGTGTCGATGCGGTTCTACTGGCTGATTGTGGCGATCCTGGCCACATGGAGGATGACTCATTTCCTCCAGGCCGAAGATGGCCCATGGGAAATCGTAGTCCGCGTGCGAAGAAGAGTGGGCGACGGTTTCTGGGGCAGCCTGATGGATTGCTTTTACTGTCTGAGCCTATGGGTTGCCGCGCCTTTTGCTTTGGGCCTCGGCGAAAACTGGTGGGATCGTCTCTTGCTGTGGCTTGCGTTGTCAGCCGGAGCGATTCTGCTGGAACGAGCCACCAACCGGACGTGATCCGTGATTGTGTGATTGAACAATCTCTGTCCCAATCCGGGCCAACTAGACGGGGCTCTGCCCCGGACCCCGGCTCGGGCGCTTGCGCGGCGCGCCTTCGGCGCCCTGGAGTTTAGACATTTTGCACGCCGGAGGCGTGAAAGGAAGGTAGCCCCGGGTGGAGCGCAGCGACACCCGGGGTTCATCTCACGAGGGGCGTTCGCACCCCGGTCAGGGGCGCGAGGGATCCCGCACCCCTTGGGGCCCCCGACGGGGTGCGAACATCCTGTTACGGCAACCCCGGGTTGCGCTCGCTTAACCCGGGGCTACCCTCCCAGAACCCCTCCGGGGTGCACGCTAACTAAACTCACGTTTCTCCATCGGCACCATCCGGGAACCGAACTGCAAAAGCTTTCAGGCAGGAAGCGTTTTCGGAACGATTCGGTATGGCGTTTCGTGAGGTTGAGACTGGAGAACGAGGATACAGCCCGCCCCTGAAAGAGGCAGGCTGTATCTCCCGGTTTTAGAATGCCAGACGGAGTTGGCCCTGGAATGCACGCGGCGCACCCTGCCGTCCGGTAACCTGTCCAAAGTTGTCGCTCTGGACGTTGTAGGTCGGCTCACCCGGATTCGGGTGATTCAGGATGTTCGTGGCATCGAAACGAATCTGAAGGTTTTTGGACTCCGATATCTGGAACGTCTTTCCGATGTTGCCATCCAGAGTCCATCGGCCCGGCAGGCGAATCATGCGCGCGCCCTGGTTGCCCTGATTGCCCGGAAGCGGATTCGCGAGAACAGGGATGCCGTAGGTGGTGCCGTCCGGCATCAGAATCGCTCCCGCGGTTCCGGCCGGAACCACCAGCGCCGTACCACGCAGGGTGCAACTGCTTTGAAGGTTCAGCCCCATGCCGTCGGTGGCACCGACGTTGTTGGCGCACTGGGGATCCGGGAAAGTCATATACGGACTGGGATACCCGTAGATCGTCCCGGTGTTGTTGTCCGGGCCATTCCACAGGTAATTGGTTTTCGGATTTACCCAGGGTCCGATGATGTCCGGACGTGCCTGTGGTTGATTGCCGCCACCGCCGGCGTACAGGTGTTGCGCCGTGAAAGTGTCACGAGGGGCGCCCGTGCTAACGTTGTAAATGAGGCTGACCTGCCATCGTTCCAGCGCGCGTGCAAGCCAACCGGAAGAGTTGCCAAGCAGGAGACGGTTCGGGCCGACGGGCAGTTCAAACGTGCCGTTCATGCGGAATTCGTGCGGAATGCTGGAGTAATCCAGAGAGTAGTCGGCGCTGCGGTTCCGGGGATCGACGTAGGTGTTGTACCGATCCGTCAGAAGTTTTTGCCAGGTATAGGTGCCCTGCATACTGACGCCCTGTGTGGGGCGCAACGTGTATTGCACCTGCAGGGAGTGGTAGTTGTTGTGGCTGAGGTTGCCGATGAAATTGGGCGATCCGCTGAAGAAGCCCGATCCGTTATTGAACTGTGGATTGGCATAAAAGTAGTCTTCCGGGAAACACCGGGTGGGAATGTTCGTCAGACCATTCGCCAGCCGGTCGCATCCATTTCGCAGCACGCGGGCGCTGACGCCGCTAAGGCCGGTTGGCAAAGCCTGAAGCCCGGTGCCACTGCTCGTATTTGCGAGAGAATTGATGACACCGACGTAGTTCCCATTGGCCAGGTTGGCCGCATAAGTAATATTGCGCCGAAGCTGGGCCGATCCATGCTGCATCACCTGATTGGCAGCGCAGCCTTCCTGCCCACGCCCGGGCGCCGTTGAAGATGCCGCCTGGGTGACGCAGGTTCCCACCGCGCCATAACCCGTTGCACCGGCGCCGGCCATGTTCAGCCCGGCGAACATCTGGTCGAAGAGCGGAGAGTCTCCACCCGCCCGCGTGACGTCCAGGGCTTGCATCAGTTCAGCGTTATCAAAGACGATCGGGTCATTGAGATTGACCGTCCCTTGCATCTTTCTGCCAAACGTTCCGACATAGCGAACATCGACCGTCATGTTCCGCGCCACGCTGCGCGTCACCTGCAACGTCATGTTCTGCGTGTAGGGGGTCCTGTAGTTCGGATCGTAGGCGTTGAAATCCGAATTGTAACGCCCGTAGATCGGCAACGTCGCACCCGGCAGCGCGGTGGCGCGCACCGGAATGAGGCTGGGCACGTCAGTAAGGTTCAAGGCCCGGGTCGTCATTAAATTGGCAAAGGTGCCGCTACCGCCCGGGATCGGGTCATTGAGGTTCAGGGTCGAAGAGTTGATGGCGCCGGGAGCCGAACCCAGCAGGCTATCGAGGGCGATACCGTCACGGCCGGCACCACCGTAGGTGAGCTGGTAGCCGCCGCGGACAGTGGTCTTGCCTTCGCCGAACCAGGGTACTTGCCAGGAGAAGCCCACAGCCGGCGCAAAGTTGTTCTTGTCGACGGGGATTGCAACCTTGTCCGGATTGGGAGTCTTGGGTCCGACGAATTCGACTTGCGTCAGGCGATTCGGATCGCAGGTGGATACCGGCAGCAATGCGGATTGCGTTACGCCGCTGGCACAGCTCAGGGCCGTCGCCGCAGTGACTCCGGCAGCATTACCACCATACCCGGTCAGGAAAGTGGTTCCGGGGATCAAGTAATGATCAAAAAGGCCGCCCGTCCCGGTGTAGTTATTCGCAAATAGTCCGGCGCCAAGCCCGGCAGCCGCCGTTGTGAAGCCGGATCCAATATAGGGGGCGCCGTAGTAGTCGTAGCGCACACCCAAATTCAACGTCAGATCCTTCGTTGCTTTCCAGTCGTCTTTCCAGAACGCGGACCACTCGTTGGCGATCTGATCCCGGTATTTTCGTCCAACTGTAGTCTTGTCTTCCCAATGGCCGTCGGTAACGTCACTGGCATCGTTAATCCACCGAAGCATCGAGGCGTTCGACACGGATCCATTCAGGAAATAGAGCAGATTCGCGGCATTGGCGCGCGCTGCGGTCTGGCCCGTAGGGGCCGCCGCCAGGAAATTGGTCAGCTGGGTGAAAATCGGATCCGTGCTGCTTGCGGCGGAAGCCAACACGCTCGCATATCCGCCGGGGGCGCCTCCTGACAGGATCGGAAACGTGTTGCCACCAACACTGTTCCATCCGGTCGATTTGGTCAAACGAAGTTCTCCGCCAAATTTGAAAGAGTGGCGGCCAAGGGACCAACTGAACGTGTCGGCAAAATTGTAGAGGACGCTCAGGTTTCCGAGAGTCTGGCTCCCGGTACTGTAAATGCCGTTACCGACACCTGCCGGAGTGAAGGAAAGCGGATAGATCTCCCCGTTGTCCGGGTTCGTGCCTCCCTTCAGATACCATTCGTCGATGGACTTTCGAACTGCGGGATCGGCGCTGTCCAGGGGAATGTACTCGCCGGTATCGTCGCGCCTCATCCCGAAACGGGCTTCGTTCAGCATGGTTGAAGACAGCGTCGATGTTCCTGTGAGCGTCACAACCTGGGGTGTTCGCGAACTGTCGCCGTTGATTCCGCCAGGCCATGACGCCAGGAAATCGCCGCTGTCGTCCCGCTGATAACTCCAGTTGCCGCTGATTCGATGTTTTTGACCGAAGTTTTGATCGATCTTGATGTTGATTTGTTTGCGGTTGACGAAATCGGAGACACCGACCACAGCGTTGGGCCCGCCCTGGCCTTTGGCTCCTCGCACCCAGCGGTATGCGGCCGTATTCAGACCGTCGCCGGATGCAAAGTAGTTTGCCTGAGGCATGACGCCCAAAATCTTGGAGATGTATCCGGTGGAATCTTTTGCAGCCCGGATAGGATCCCACGGGCTCGACCCGATCACGGCCGTTCCCCCGGCACAGTCCGCGGATGTGAAGGGACTGCCGTCGTATTTCACGTTGCCGAATACGCTGAAGCACATCAAGCGGCCGTTGTACGGCGTTCCATCAGGATTGCTCGTCGGCGTGAGAGGATTGCCCGAATAGTCCACGGAGGGCCGGCTCGCTGTCGTTGCTGTCACCGGGTAGGCTGTCGGTTCCCCGGTCGGGTTGGCATTGAGGGGATTCCATTTCTCCCAGTAGCGGAAAATACCCTGCCGCGCCGTATCGGTATACACCGAACTGGTCTGCAGCGTCCGCGTATTGCTGATCTGCTGGTCCCAGGACACGAAGAAGAACGTCTTGTTGCGGATGATCGGACCACCGTAGGTCAAGGTAATGTTGTGCGCGTTCCTCCAGTCCGGGCGGGTGGGCGTCCAGACGCCATTGACGATGTCATTGTTGTTGGCCCAGGTATTTGCATTCAACGCCGAATTCTGAACATGCCAGACGGCGCTTCCCGTGTAACGGTTGGTTCCAGAACGAGTCTGGATCTGGATTTGCGAGTTACCGCGGCCCAGTTCCGCATCAACCGGCGCCAGAATCAGCCGAATTTCGCCCACCAGTTCGGGATTGATGTTCGTCGTCGTGCCAAGTCCATACGTTCGCGGATCATAGCGTCCGCTGTTGACGCTCAAGCCGTCACGCGTAATGTTGACGGTATCGAGAGTCTGACCGGCAAAGGTGTCGTACACGCCGAACCCCGGAGTGCTGAACTGACTCAGACGGTAGCCGGGCAGAATCTTCACCAGGTCGAGAACGTCGTTGCCCACCAGAGGAAGATCGAGCGCCCGCGCAGCCGGAAGCACGTCACCAACCGAGGCTGACGATTCGGCAAGAACCTGATCACTCGAAGCGGAGACTTCGACTCGTGAATTCAACTCCCCGACTTGAAGCGTGATGTTGACATTCACCCGTGCGGAAACGCCGACATTGACGTCGTTGGATACGGACGTCCTGAAACCCGGCAGAGACCCCGTCACCGAATAGGTTCCAGGTTGCACACTCAGGAAGCTGTAAACCCCGCTTTCATTCGTAACCTGGGTACTCGTAACACCTGTTGCCGTGTTGGAGATCGTGACGGTTACACCCGGAATAAGAGCCTTGGACGAATCCTGTACGATGCCGCTGATCTGTCCATTGCCGGTCTGTGCGAAAGCGCTGCCAAACGCCGACAGGATAAGGCCCATCAGCGACAACGTAACTATTGATTTGCGCATGCATTCCCCCATATGGTTAGCGGTGTTCAAACACCAAGCCCCGATAGGAGCCCTCAATCAGTCCTATTTCAGTGCGGCGTACACTACTATCCATTTCGCATCGTAGAATCGGATAATTGTCCCAAATATAATGGGACGGCAGTCCTATGTCTGGCGGGGGACAGAACTGGATTCAGGCGAAGTTTTCGGCGGAATAGGCAGCGCTGGCGCAGTTCCGGAAGGTGGGACGAATTTCAGTTCCGATTGTGCTCTCTGGAAGGGGATGGGAAATAAAACCCTATACAACCTGTCCCATGCGAGTTTCCAGCTTTGGGAGTGGTCGCCCAGGCCTGGTTGCGGTAGCGAACAGGATCTGCGAGGCCTATGAAGCCTTCGGTCGATACGCATTGCGCGCGACATCCGAGATCGGCGCGGGTGCCACGGTTGCGCGAATGTGGACCTGGCTGTGACGCTCGACGGTCGGTTTCGACGACCCGCGCCCTTCCTCTCCCCAGACGATCGTGACTTCGGTACCCGTCGCGCTGACCGCACTATCCACTATCGCCAGCGAAACCATGGCACGCTCGTTGTAGGTGTACCCCGTGTAGGTGGAAATGCCGGCCATGGTGCCGCCGTTCAATACCTTGTCGTAAGGCAGGGTGGAATAGTTGGCCAATGGCAGATCGATATACTTGCCGATGTCGCGATCCCGCCTGGACAAGGATTTGAAAACAGCCGCGAGATCATCACCGTTCCATAGCAGCGTGACCTTCTTCCGCTTCGTGTTGCCTGCCATCTTCTCAAGCGCCTGCCGGCCGTTAAATTCGTGATCGAATTTGACGAAGGCGCCATAACCGAGGTCGTAGGGCGTCAGGTAATAGGCGCGAATATCGTCGGAATAAAAACTGCCACCCAGGGAGGCCATCGCTTCATAACTGTTGGCGCGCAGCCACTCCCTGTAGGCCTTCATCTTCTCACCGGTATAGACGGCGGGAAGCGGGGACGGTATCCACCCTGATTCCAGGCAGGACGTCGGATAGGCACGCGATCCCACCTGTCGAATGCCGAATTCCCTTCCTGCCTCCACAATCGCATTTCGAACCTCCTCGCCCTGCTCCCAGGGTCCGAAAAGCTCCCAACCAGGTTGTCCAACCATGCCGTGACGCAACGCCCGAACGGCATGGCCGCCGATCGAGAAAATATCCATATAAAAGAAGCGGACTTCCGGAACAGCCTTTCCCGTCACTTTTTCCATGACCTTGAGGGCTTCAGGTCCCTGAACCTGGTATCGAAAAGACTTTCGTCGCCCCTGGTTCACCGCGGAACGTTCGTCCCTTTCGGTCTTCACGTTATATCCAGCGGTCTCTGCGTGAAACTGTACCCAGTTCGAAGCCGGCGGACGACCTACAAGATTGAGCCGGTTTTCATCGAGGTAGAAAAGGATGGCATCGCCGATAACATATCCATCGTGGTTGCACGCGACGAACTGCTTCGCCTGATTGATTTTGAAAGTCTTGAAACTGTTGACCGCGAGATCTGAGAGCATGCGCAGCGCATCGGGCCCCTCGATATAGAGATCTGTCATGTGATGAGACTGGTCGAAGAGAGCGCAGGTTTCGCGCCATGCGCGTTGTTCGTCCCGCCAGTTGGAAAACTCCGGGCGCACGACGGGAAAGGCGTAGGGTCCGATTTGCGATTCGCGAAGAAGTTTCACGGGATTCCCGGAACTTTGCAGAAGTTCTTCCAGACTCTTGTTACTCACGGCGACGTCTCTCTTTGGAGCGGGATGGGGGGTTATTTTGCATCCCCTCCACGGTTACTTTGGGATTTGCGGAACAGTGAGATGGAAGAGTTTCACCATGGAACCGGTGGCCGAAATCGTGGCGATTTCCGAAGGTCCCAGATAGATTCCCATTCCCTTCTTCACGTCATGATCCTTGTTCTGCAGGTTAATGCGGCCAGTGCCGTCCATGAGATACAGCAGTTGATGATTGTCTCCGGCGTCCGCCCTGAAGGATTCGCCGGGTTGAAGCCAGCGCAGGACGCCCAGAACGTTTCTGGCACCGGCAAGGGGCCCGTTGAGAATTTCGGTGAACTCTCCCTGAGGAGTCCTGGTCTTTGGCAGTTCGTTCGTCTCGATAAAGATCGTATTGGGCATTGAAAACTCCTACGTCTGAATCCAGACGCGGCCGTCCACGCGATTCCACCGGAGGTCATCCGGAGTGCCGTCAAGAATTGTTGTCTTGAAACGATTCGGCGCTTGAAATTCAAAATAGAACAGCCCGGTGTCGCTGGCGCGCAGCCGATGCTTCGCCTCGGGCGGAATGAAGACCATCGTGCCCGGCCCTACGGGGCGCACTCCCTCCGGCGTTTCGACCGTCCCCTTCCCCTCGATGATGAAGTAAAAGTGTTCGCAGTTTTCGTGAAGGTGAAAGGGTGACGAGGCATTGGCTTCGTAATGCATGACCCCCGCCAGCATGTCGTCGATGTTCGCGAGTTCCTTGTTCACAAAGAAGGTCCGCTCGCGTCCGGGGACCGCCGAAACCAGCCTTGGGAGCTCGTCTTCCTGGAAAATGTAAGCCATGGATAACTCCTTTTTGCTGCAGAAGGAAATCTCAGGTCGGCCGGCGAACTATATCCGTCTGCTGCGCCGAAAATCAACAGCCGGAGGCCGATTTCGGACCGCGTTTGTATGGCTTCATGCAGTAGGACAGCATGGACTACCTTCGGAACCGATAGACCGATGTGCCGGTATCGGCGAATTCGGGAGTGGCAAAGGCTTCGATGAAGGATTTATCCAGATACGGATATCCGGGGGGACTATGCTCCAGTTGAGCGTTGCGCGTGAACAACACTGTGAAGCCGGCCTGGCGGATCGCCTCAGCGAGTTCCGCGTCGGGTTGAAGTGACGATAATTTGCGTATCCTGCGATCGAGAAGCGCAAGTGGAGCGGTCTCCAGGGGGGCATCGAGATAGAATCGCAAGTTTTCCACGTCCACTCCCAGAATGCGGTCTTCAGGAGCCGTTATGCTGTTGATGTGATCTGCGGCGGCATAACCATCCAGTGCCCGTCTCAAAAAACTGTCGCGGCTTTCCAGGCCAAGGGCCACTCTCACCGGAAAGCGCTCGGGGATGTTCCAGTATTGCGTCGTCAGTGCGGGAAACTGCACCACGATTCCGATCAGCAGGCAACCCTGGACCAGGCGGTTGGAGAACCACTCCCCCTCGCGTCGTACAGCCTTCAAAGCCGTCGCCGCACCGATGACGGCAACGAGGGGAAGAATCGCCACGTAGTACCGGGCATACTGCATCGTCAAAAAGAGAGCAACCAGCGAAGCGGCGGCAGCGACGACAACAGTCGCCACCGCTCTTCCGGATCTCGCAAGGAAATAGACGGCGAAGGGGAACCCCAACAGCAGGCTGGTTCCCAGCGCACCCCGCGGCATCGCTTCTCCGAATCGGATGCTGTCAAGAGTCAGTCGAAACGGGAAGACGGCGAGATTGGAAAGCGTTTTCGGCATTCCGAACTCGGCGGCATTGAAGATGGCGTTCGTTTCGGGCCAGAGAGGACTTCTGAAGACACCGTTAAGAAGCGGGAATATGGGGTTTCCGGTGAACTTCCACGTCACCAGATAGGTCGGCAGGGCCAGCGCTGCGAAAAGAAAGGCGCCTTTCGCCAGCACGCTCCACTCCCGACGGAGGCTGATCGCCATGACGGCCAGGAGGACCACGAAGGGAAATGCGGCGTTCAGTTTGGATCCCACGGCAAGTCCGGCGATCAACGCCGTGCCATAAAACCACGGCGCCTGGCGTTGCTCATACCACTTCACAAATGCCAGTACCCCCGCAGCGGTAAACAGAGCCAGGATGTTATCGACATACGCGGTGCCCGTCTCCCAGGCCACAACGGGCGTTGTATAGACAAGCACCGCCCCCCAGATTCCCACTCGGGCATTGAACAGGCGGGCGCCTAACCCATAGGTTGCCACCGCAGCGCCGATGCCCAGACCGTAAACGAATAGCTTGACGGCGATCGGCCCCGCAAGCGCGAGTCCCGGAACAAACGTCAACTCCAGGAGCCGTGAGAGATAGGCATGCAGAAACCGAATGTCTACCAGGCCGTGAGCCTGCAGATAGATCCTGGGCATCGCGAGGTGATAGTTCAGTGCATCGAATTGGATTTCCGGTGATACGGCCCACGTAAGATTAAGAAGAGCGGACAAGGCGACAAGCGCAGTCAACAGCGACGTCTCTCTGGAATGACTACAGGCCGGAACGGAAAAGGATGCCCGCCGGCTGAAGTTCCAGAACGCCAGAAACCCGGTCACGGCAACCAGGCACCACGTCATCAGCCGGGTGTCGAGTGCGTCCGCCAGACCAAGTGCGAGAACGACGAGCGCTACAGCCGCCATTCCGAGCGGCAACGAAAGAGACAGGTTCTCTGCGATACCAATGGGAATCATTCTCAGGGCACCCAGCGCAAACTGCCCGATTCCGATGCAAACCAGCGCGATCCACAGAGCAACAGCGAAGGGAACCCACGTCTGACTGAGGGTGACAATGACGACTGCGGATACGGCACAGAAAGTCAGAATCAACCGCGTCAGATTTTTTGGCGTGAGAAGCAGCGCCCCCAGCAGCACCAAACCACAAACCGCGATCCAACCCTCAAACCATGCAACGTCGCTGCCGGGATTAAAGGGGTGTTGCAACGTTTTCCACGTCGTCGCGGCGTACCGGCCCGTGATCACCACGAGCCAGACGTAAAATACCCACTGTAGAGCCCTTGTCACCACCGGCATTCTACACGCGACCGGAAAACCTCGACATTCCGCGATGTGGGACGGGTTCAGAGAGTCGGGCAGCGCCTCAGACCGACAAGTTGTCGCGTTCCCTTCTGGTCAGCAACGAGATTGGATCCTCAAGGCTTCCCGCGAATTTCGACCTGCCGTTTCTTCGAACCCACTTTCGATGGCACTCCCCGGTGGGGGCTTTTGAGCCAAAGTCCGTATGTCGCCATCAGGAAGGCCGGCGCAGAGAACTGCATCAGGACGCGGTGGATGGTCGTCTGATCGAGGAGGAATTCGTGGGCGCTGGTAAAAGAAAAGACAAAGCAGATTTCGGAGAAAATGAAGATGAAGGCGACCAAAAACCCTCGTCCCTTGTCTTCGGAGAGCATGGCATTGGCGGAGTAGACAAGAGCCACAAAGATGAAGACCCATAAAGAGCCACTGCTCGGACTCGTCATCACGGCATCCCAGAGCAGCCTGGGGGCGTCGGCATACCACTGGATTTCACGGTCGCCCGGGGGCCGGAATCCAAGACGGTGGACGACGTTAAACATGAGCCAGGGCGATAGGGTGGCGAAACCGGCAAGAAACCAAAGCGTGCGACGACGCATGAACGCTGCCGCGATAAAGATGGCCGGAACGTACAGGATCAGAGCGTCGTTCTTGCTCCACGCGGCTCCTGCCGCCAGGATGCCGGCAAGAAGCATCTCCTCCTGAAGGAGCGCGCAGAACGAAGCCACGACAAAGGCCTCCACTGCGATGTCGCTGAAACCGGCCGCGGCATGCCAGACGTGAAGAGGCACGGCCGAAACAACGAAGGCGGCGGCAGCAGCGAACCACCGCGAGTTCGTAAACCGCCAGACCGTAGCCCAGACCATCCCGACGATCACAACGAAAAAAAGGATGCCATCCGCCCGCGAGACCGTCTCGTTCCATTCACCAATCAGCTTTGCGGACAGAGCACGCCAAATGATGGTCAGAAGCGGATAGTTCCGTGTCCCGATATACCCGCCCAGGAACAGAGGTGACGTCTCGTCAAAGGACCAGTTCACGCCGCCGAAGAGAGATCGGGCTCGTCCCGACCAGTGCATCAGGGCGTCATCGAAATACGTGAACGTCCGCAGAAGCTGCCAGGTTGCGAACACGAGCTTCTCGCCGATCGCGACAAGCGCTGCCCACTCATACCAGCGGGGCCGTCCAAACCCCAACACGGGGTACCGCAACTTGCGCTTGAGCAGGACCGCGCCGATCGTTGCGGCCATCGCGACTGCGGCAGAAATGCCGGCAGGGCCCAACGACAGCCCCACAAACAGGAAGGTACCGGCGATCAAGGTCTCGGCATAGACTCCCAGCAGGAGGGATGCCAACACGCGCTCGGCCCCACCGTATTCTTCCCTGACAAGAAAACCCAGCACCGCCCAGCCAAAAAGAAAATCGAAGAAGACGTGGACGCAAATTGAAAGGATCGTCATCAAGGGCGGTTCTTCTTCTGGAAGAGGCGATACGTGCCGCGTTGCAGAAGCACCGCGGAGCCTGCGTCGTCATCTGCAATCCAGTAAGTGTCCGGAGAGCTCGACGCCGCGGGTACGAACGGGAGTTCTGCGAGCCGGTACCAGACGAAATTAGCCCCTTCACCAGCCGACCCATGGGTCCACGTACCTTGAATGATCCGCGCCGCTTCGTCACCAAACGGTTTGGCATCGAGAAAAGGGTGCATGGCGCCGGGATGACGCTCCTGCGCCCGCACAACCATGACGTCGTCCACAGCGAAACGAACATCAGACACTGCCCACGACAGGGTGAAACCAAGCAATAGTGCGTGACTCACCGCCTTCTTGCGGACAACCGAAAACCACAACACGGCGAATCCGAAAACAAGAAGCAGCAACGTGTCCCATGGCCAGGCGAACAATGTGTGCGGCGAAACCGCATTGATCGTGGACGGCTGAATCCATTCGGGGCTGAAGAACATGTCGACTTCGTCTGCCACACCCGGAGTCTTTACGCGCGCGGAAGCACCTTCAATGTTGATGGCCACATGCCGGATAGCGCCCTGCCATGAAGAAATATTGCGCATCTCGTAGGAATGCTTCCCGGCTCGGGCCATGAAAGGAGCGTAGCCTGCGGACTGCCCGGCCCGGTCCCACGCCAGTACAAAGCGTCTGCCCTCCATTTCAACAGGGAAATCGATTTCCACAACCTTGTCCTGCGCTATGAAATCAGAGGCAAAAACATACGCGGTGAGGTCTTCGCAGTGGAGAAAAACCGGGGTTGCAAGGATGAGCAGGACAAGAAGGACACATCGGAGACACGGCGTAAATGGAAATCGCATGACCAAGGCGAAGTTTACGGAAATGAGGGACAGAGAGCAATTTCGCAGGCTTTCTGCCTGATCCTCGGATGTTACAGAATTATTACAATTTGGTAAATTCACTATCACTCCACCCGTCCTTCACAGTACAACATTCGAAAAGGAGGCGGAGGTGAACAGGCGATCGATAATTCTTAGCGGTACGTGCCTGGCGATCTGCATGGTAGCAGCAGCAATCGAGCTGCGAGCGGAGACGCCCAAAGCTTCTGCCGCTTCCTACGTGGAGATGGGCGATCGGTTTGCGCGCAGCGGTGACTTCAAACTCGCGATCGGCGCCTACAACGTCGCAATCGACTATGCGCCGGACTTCGCTCTGGCTTATTTTCAGCGCGCCCGCGCGTACGAGGAACGTGGCGACCTTCCCCTCGCCATATCGGACTACAGCAAAACGATTGAACTTGTCCCCAGTTGCGCGGAGGCCTACGCCAATCGCGCCTACATCCTCGGGATGCTGCATGACGAGAAGAAGGCCTTCGCTGACTGGGACGCCGCCCTGGCGATCAATCCCGGATTGACTTCAGCGTATTACAACAGGGGAAATCTGCTTCTCAGCCAGGAGAATCTGGACGCCGCCATTGCGGATTTCGACAAGGCTCTGGAGACCGATTCCCGTTATGCCATGGCGTACAACAATCGCGGCGTCGCGAAAATGGGAAAGGGAGATATGGAAGGGGCCACCGCCGATTTTCTCCAGGCGATAAGTTTCAGGCCCGATCATCCCGAGGCTTACACGAATCTCGGTCTCGTTCGGCTGCAGCAGGGAAAAGTTGCGGAGGCCGAACAGAATTTCACCCGTTCCCTCGAGTTGCGACCTTCCTTAAAGGAGTTCATCGCCACGCGCGTCGCCGAGATCCGGGATCGGTAAATCCCTTAATCCCTTCCCGCCGAGAACACGCTCGACGGGGCTCTGGAGTCTAGACAATCTTGAGTCTGAGCGGGAGCGGAAACACGAGGTTACGTCTCCGGTTTTCAGTTTCGTCCGCAAGGCGATGGCGACGTTGAAACGTGAGTCTGAGCACGCCGGAGGCGTGCTGAGAATTTAGCCCCGGGCTAAGCGAGCGAAGCGAGCGCAACCCGGGGTTACCGTAACGGGAATGTTGCACCCCGGCAGGGGTGCAGGGATTCCTCGCACCCCTGCCGGGGTGCGAACGCCCCTCGTGAGATAACCCCGGGTGTCGCTCGGCTCCACCCGGGGCTACCTTCCTTTCACGCCTCCGGCGTGCAAAATGTCTAAACTCCAGTGCACGCCTCCGGCGTGCTGAGAGGGCCCGACGGGGCGTCAAGTCCGACCGCAATGTGCCCAACGTTTCCTGCATCGCGCCCGCGGATTCCCGCATAATGGGGTGGATCAAAACCAGAACTGTTACGAGGAGCACCAGGTGATCAACAGCAGTGACCGCATTCTTGTGACCCACGTCGGGAGCCTTCCACGAAATAATGAGCTTTCCGATCTGCTCGTCCGCCGGGAGGAAGGCGAAGCCATAGACGATCGCCGGCTCGCCCAGGCGATGGATCGAGGAGTGCAGCACGTTGTCGAGAAACAGGCGGCCGCGGGCATCGACATCGGCAATGACGGCGAACAACAGCGCGTGGGTTTCCAGACATATATCGCCCAGCGGATGTCCGGTTTCGCCGGTGAATCGAAGAGACGGCGCGGGCGGGACTACGAAGAGTTTCCAGAACTCCTCGAGGTTCTGATGCACCGCTTTCCAAGGCGCAGCAAAATGCAGAATGCGCCGGAGGCACGCAGCGAAGTGCAGTATCTCGGCGCGCCGGTCATCCACGAGGAAATCGAACGCCTGAAACGCGCGATCAAAGCGGCCGGAGCCTTCCGCGAGTGCTTCATGACAGCGCCGTCCCCGGGGATCATCTCGAGCACGATGCTGAACGCGTATTACGACTCTCAGCAGTCGTACCTCAACGCGCTGGCCCGGGAGATGAACAAGGAGTATCGGGCGATTCACGAGGCTGGTTTTCTCGTGCAGATCGACTCCCCCGATCTTGCCATGGACCGGTCCATGTTTTATCGCGACCTGTCAGACTCGCAGTTTGTCTCCGCCATCGAGATGCATGTCGCGGCAATCAACAAGGGGATCGAAGGAATTCCGCCCGATCGTGTGCGCCTGCACTGCTGCTGGGGGAACTGGGATGGACCTCACGTGTTCGATGTGGCGCTGGATCTCATCCTCCCCGTGCTGTATCAGGCGAAGGTCGGGGCGCTGAGCATCGAGTTTGCAAATCCGCGTCATCAGCACGAATATGCGGCGCTGCGGCGCCACCGCCTGCCGGATCACATGGTGCTGCTTCCGGGCTGCGTCGAGACGACCAGCAACATTGTCGAACATCCCGAAGTTGTCGCCCGCCGCATCGAGGAAGCCGTTTCCGCGGTCGGCGAACGCGAGCGCGTCATCGCCAGCGCCGACTGCGGTTTTGGAACGTTTACGGGGCGCGAATGGGTCATTGAACCCGCCGTCTGGCTGAAGCTCAAAGCGCTCCGTCAGGGCGCGGATATCGCCTCCGCCCGCCTGTGGGGCAGGACTGCCGCGCTGTGATCAGGGAAAGCCCCGGACTATTCAATTCTTCGCCTCGACTCCGGACATCGCAGCGAGCACATTGAACACCACAGCGAAATCCTTGTCCGCAAGACCCATGCCGCGAGCGGCCGTAAGGATTTCGTTGGTCACGGCCGTTGTCGGCAGCGGGACATCGAGCTTACGTCCCAGATCCAGTGCGAGCTGCATATCCTTCTGCTGCATGTTCACGTTGAATAGAGCTTCGTCAGGCAGTTTGAGAACAAACGTGGAACGATACTGAACCATGGGTGAGGCGATGACGCCGTTGGACAGAACTTCAACGGCGACCTCGCGCGGAATTCCGCTTTTCTCGGCGAGCAGAATGCCTTCCGAATAGGCCAGCATCTGAACCGCGAGGCTGAGATTGGTCGCGATCTTGCAGATCAGCCCATTGCCGTTGTCGCCGACGTGAATGACCTTGCGTCCGATATCGAGCAGGAGGGGCTGGAGCCTCTCGAAGGTTTCACGGCGGCCGCCGACCATGATCAAGAGGTCCCCCTTCTTGAGCGTGACCGTGCTTCCGGACACCGGCGCATCGACCATGTCGGCGCCCTTCTCGCGGACTTTGGCAACCAGCGAGCGGGCCGTTGCCGCGCTGACCGTGCTCATATCCACCCAAAGCTGATTCGGCTTGAGAGTCGAAAGTAGTCCATTGGGCCCTTCCGCAACGTCCAGCAGTGCCGCGTCATTGGAGACCATCGACAGAATGACATCCGCCGCCTGGCCCACTTCCCGGGGCGAGTCCGCCCACTGCATTCGTTTTTCGATCAGCCATTCCGCCTTCGAACGAGTGCGGTTGTAACCCGTAACGGAGTGTCCCTTTGCCAGAAGCCGATCGACCATCTGACTACCCATCGCACCCAAACCGATATATCCGATCTTCGCCATTCGCGTCCTCCCTCGTCTTGCGCCCCGTCACTTTACATCCTTTCTGTCTTCTTCGAAGAAGGAGCCTGGCGTTTCACCGGTATGGTGTCTCCTATACGCAATGAGGAGAGACGCCTCACCAGTGTAGTGTCCAGGAATTAGCTGCCGTGAGCCCGATCCGAATATCCGACCTGATGAATGTCTATCGGCGCCGACCGCTGGATCAGGGGGCGCACAATCGCCATGAGGACCAGGGCGAGACCGAACGTGCACACAATCGTTGCGCCAGTCGGCAGATCGAAGTGCAACGAGAAAAAGACGCCGGCGGCCGACACCACCGTTCCCATTGTCCAGCCGATCGCCAGCCTTTTCCCAATCGTGTCGGCGTACAACATCGCAGCCACGGAGGGCACGATGAGGTAGCAGAACACCAGCAGCACCCCCGCAATGGACACCGAGGAAGTCACGACGAATCCGAACGAAGCGTAAAAGAGAAAGTCCCAGAACTTGATGGAGATCCCCTCTGCCTCCGCTTTCTTCGGGTCCAGGGAGATGGCCAGGAACTTGTGACGGAAGATGTAGTGGAACGTCCCGATTGCGCCATAGAGGAGGGCTGTCTTGCCGACTTCGGGCCACGATACGGCCAGGATGTTTCCCACCAGCATGTCCTTGAGGTGCTCGCTCTCCGAAGTCGCCTTGCTCATGGCGAGGATTGCGCCTGCCGATGCGACGGCATAGCAGATGCCAATGATCGCTTCCTGGGGAATACGCGCCCGCCGGCTGCGAATGGTGGAAAAGACGAAAGCACCCAGAAAGGTAAAAGCGAGGCTCACCCAATAGGCGAGGGGCGAATGCGCATCGCCTCCCGTGAAGGGCAGCAGCAGCGCGATCGTCGCGCCGAGCGCCGCGATTTGCGCCAGTGAAAGGTCGACAAAAATCACGCCGCGCTCGACCACGTGAACACCGAGGTAGGCGTGAATTCCTGCCAGTATCAGGCTGGCGGCGAAAGGTGCCGCCAGAAATTCGAGTACAGTCGTGTCCATGCTTAAAACCCCTACTTCGCGCCGGCTTTCTTGATGGCGCCAATCAACAGGTTGATGTCGTAGTCAAATAATTTGAAATAATCGGCAACTTCCTTCGTCCCTCCGACCGATGGCGGCATCACCAGCACTTCCGCACCCGTCGAACGGCCGATGGCGTTCGGCGTTTTCAGGTCGAAGTACGGCTCCACGAGAACGAGCTTGATGTTGTCTTTCTTCATCTGGTTGATGAGATCGAGCGTGTGTTGCGGCGACGGAGGGATTCCGGGCTTGGGCTCGACGTAGCCCACGATATCGAGTCCGAAACGTTCGGCGAAGTTCGGGAAGGATCGGTGATAGGTCACGACTTTTACTCCCTTGTACGGGGCCATCATCGCGAGCCACCGCTTCTCGGCCTCCCCCACCCTGCCGACAAAATCCTTCAGGCGCTGCTCAAAATAAGCCCGATCGTTCGGGCTGAGCTTGACGAGCCGGTCCGAAATCTCCTGGGCGATGATCTTCCCGTTTTCCGGGTCCATCCAGTAGTGGGGATTGCCAAGAGGGTGCACATCCCCTTCGGCGCGTGTTACGGTGCCGGTCGGCACTTCAAGGATCCGCGCCTGGAGCGACGCGTCCAGATAGCCGGGACCGCCAACCTGGATCTTTGAATTGCGGCTCTGCTGAATCAGGGGCGGCAGCCAGCCAATCTCGAGGTCGCGGCCGACGAGAATCAGAATATCGGCTTTCTGCAGCTTGAGAATGAAGCTCGGCTTCGCCTCCACGAAATGCGGATCCTGGTACCCCTTGGCAATCGAATCGACCGTTACATGATCCCCGCCGACTTCGCGCGCTATGGCAGCCAGGTCTTCGGTGGTTGCGATAACGTTCAGCTTGCTCTGAGCTCCCAGGGGGGAACTGGCAAGAAGAGCCGCGAGGATCGCCGCGAGACAAAATCTGATCTTCATAAATACCTCCCGTTAAACGTGGCTAGAAGGGGTGCGCGCCATGCGCACCGATCGCAAACTGGAATTGCATCAGGAATTCATCGGCAGTCGGGCCGTCGGCATAGTTGGTGCGCCGATACTGGCCGCGGATCTGGCTGAACTCGCTTGGCCAGTACGTCAGAGTGACCGACTGCCCCTTGTCGACAAGCGACGCATCGTCGGAGCGTCCGGTGTGGTCGTAGCGCACCCCTGCATACCAGCGGCGCGCAAGCTGGTAGTCTCCGGAAACAAAATAGCCCGAGGCGTTCTGCCTGCCGCCGGGCTGCTGGCGTTGGCTCCAGACGAATTCGGAACGTCCGACGAACGAGTGGTAGACCGACCGCTGGAGCGGCTTCCAGCGCAACGTTGCATCTGCGCCATAGAGTTTTGTCGTAAAACGCCCCAGATCCACATCGCCTACAATTCCCGACGGATTGTGTCCCCGCGAATAGGAGAACCCCAGATCCACATTGGTGTTGTCGGTGATGTCTTTATAACCGCGGAGATGTCCAACGTAACTCAAATCGCCCCTCTGGCTCGATTTGAAAAGGTTGTCGCCCGAGTCTCCGCGGAAGGCCTGGGCCGTCGCCTCCAAAAAGAGAAACGGGTTCGGGATCAATCGGGCGATGGAGAATCCGGCGTCATCGATTCCATCTTCACCGCCCACGAGATTGCTTGTCATCAATGGCCGATCGGCCCACTGCAGGACGTGAGTGTGCATGGTGTTGATCTTGCCAAAGGCCGCGCGCATCTTTCCAACCTTGACGAGAAACCCGCCAGGGACCGCAGGAAACGTCACATAGCCTTCTTCCAGATTCACGCCTTCCTCGCCGAAGGAGAGGAAGAAGTCGGCCCGGGCATAGGGATCGACAATCGCCTGGAATGCCACTTCGGATTCACGCATCTCCAGCGCCGGGTCCGGGCTAACCTTATTCGACCCGGCAGCGCCGATGAAGTTCCCGATCACCGAAATATCGGGATTGAATACCTTCGCATTGCCGACCGAACTGCCGGTGACCGCCGCAGAAACAGGAGCTGGCGTTTCCGCTACCGCCGGAGCGGCCGCCAGCTGTGCCTGAATCGCCTGAAGCTGCCGTTCCAGGTCCTGTATCCGGGTCTGGTATTCGGTCCGAAGGGCGTCCAGTTGCGCCCGGAGCGCGGCCAGGTCCGCAGCCTGAGCGGGGTTTTGAGCGCTCACGGAAATGGGCGACAACAACACGAGCGCTAACGAAAACGACCAAACGGAAAGTAAAGAGGCTCTCATGGGTTCTCCTCCCCATCGAACAAATGGTTTTGTGAAAACGATTCGGTCTGCGAGCTAGAGAGAGGAGAAAGAGGGTGGAGCACGGCCCGGATGGGCAGGCAGGAACGCGGTGAATTCCGGTGAAGGGGCTTCCGTGGAGTGGCGCCACTCGAGAACCTGCGGCAACGCCGTGATACTTTGCGTGGCGCTCTGCAGTCCCGGCATGTGCTGCGCTGCGCACAGCCCGCAATCCTGGCCAGCGCCTTCCTGATGCCAGTGGATCATCACCAGCGACAGGCTGATCAACAACACAACCGCTACCAATGCCCGGATTGGGAACCTGCCACGATTCACGTCAGTGGAATGATAGTCCAAACTCCAGTTATTGGCACCAAAAGAGCCAATCATTTGTTGTAAACAGCCCCCATCCAGGGATTGAGCTTCAAGCCATACTTGGACCTCCATGGCGTCGAAACGTCAAAAAAGAGCTCGACTGTCAGGGAGTGGGGGGCGCGGCCGTTTCCGAAAGGCATTCCAGGCGGCCATCGATTTAGATTGTCTTCTAGCGGATTTCAGCCCGCGCCCGTCAAAGGTGTGGAGATTGGCTTTTTGAGGTGAACTCCATGGCCGTCAAGGCATTCTTCCCGCATTTGCCACTGTTCCTTATCGTTTCCCTGTCGGTTCCTGCCTTTGCAGGCCAGAAAGCCCCGAAGAATTCCGATGTGGACAACATCGGAAGCCGGGATATCAACAAGGGCAATATCCTGCCTACGATGTCCATCGAAAAAGAGATCGCGCTGGGACGGCAGCTCTCCGCGCAGGTCGCCCAGCAGGCGAAGTTCGTCGACGATCCCGACGTCAATGAATATGTCAATCGGATCGAGCAGAATATCGTGCGCAACTCCGACGCGAAGGTCCCGTTTACGCTCAAAATCATCGATTCCGACGAGGTGAATGCGTTCTCCCTTCCCGGTGGATTCGTTTTCGTCAATTCGGGTTTGATCCTCGAGGCGGATAACGAAGCGGAATTGGCAGGAGTTCTGGCCCACGAAACGGCCCACGTGACGGCACGGCATGGTGCGGAAGCGGCGTCGAAACAAACGGCGGTCGGGATTGCGTCTCTGCCGCTGGTTCTTCTCGGAGGGCCCGCCGGCCTCGGAATTCGCGAAGCGGCGGAGGTTGGCGTTCCGTTAGCCTTCCTCAGGTTCTCCCGCAAACAGGAGGCTGAAGCAGACTATCTGGGCACCCAGTATATGTACAAAACAGGATACGATCCCGGCGCCATGATCAGCTTTTTTGAAAAACTGGAAGGGAAGGAAAAGGCGAAACCCGGAACCGTGTCGCCGCTGTTTTCAGACCACCCACCAACCCCGGACCGCGTGGCGGCAGTCAAAAAGGAGATTGAAACCATTCTGCCTGGCCGCGAGCAGTACCTGGTCACGACGTCGGAATTCGACACGATGAAAGCCAGGCTCGCATCGTGGGAGAAAGACAAGCCGGAGCGGAAGACGCAACCACAAACCCGGCGGTCGTCGCGGAGAGGTCCAACGAGCCGGACTCAGGAACCGGCGACGGCTCCGCCTGAACCATCTTCAGAGGACGACAACCCTCCGACGCTCAAGAGGAAGAATTAGACAGGCGCTCAAGGTTCAAATGCTTTCCTTATCCTGCACCCCTGCCGGGGTGCGAAGATGTCCGATACGGCAACCCCGGGTTGCGCTCGCTTAACCCGGGGCTAAATTCTCAGCACGCCTCCGGCGTGCACTGGAGAGTTAGATCCAACCCAACAGCCACAGCGCATAAACCGCTGCCATGGCCGTTATTCCGTTCACCAGCGTGACGCCGCCGTAGCAAACCAGAGCGCCTTTCAGAGGCATTCTCGACATCGACGTGCATACCCAGAAGTAGCTCGAGTTCACGTACTTGACGATGATTGAACCCGAAGCGCCGGCGAGCATGGTGGCTTCCGGACTCAGATGGAGCGTCGGCATCATTGGACCGGTGATTGCCGCGGCGGTGATGACGCCGACCGTCGTCGACCCGGTGATCATGTTCCCGATCACGCCGATAACGAAGGGCAGGAATATCGAGGGCAAACCCGTGCGGGCGACGAACTGAGCGATCGTATCTACGGCCGGCGTCGCCCGGAGGATCTGGCTCAACGAACCGCCGAGTCCCGTGATCACGATAATCATTGCGGAACTGCGGAGGGCCTCTTCGATCCACTTGGATGTGCGGTCCTCGCGGTGGGCGGCCTTGGTGCTTCGATAGGCAAGGAGGATACCGATCCCCAGGGCGATGACCGGCCAGCCCAGGTACAGCATGATCCGGTTCACCAGATGGCCGGCCGGAAGCACGGAGGCGGCCACGCTCTGTCCGGCGATCAGCGCCAGCGGCACCAGGATCGGCGCGTAAGCCCAAACCGTCGTGGGCAATTCGCCGCCACGACCCTGATCGATGAAGGACTGGCCGACGAACTCGTTCGACGGAGGGGACTCCACGCGAGGGCCGACGATCATGGCGAAAATCCACCCGGCAATCGCACCAACGAACGTCACCAGCGTACCGAAGGCGACGACCTTGCCAAGGTCTGCCTTCACCAGCGCCACCGCAGCAAGGGGCCCCGGAGTGGGCGGCACCAGCGCGTGGGTCAGTTGCAGGGCTCCGACGAGGCCGGTCGCCATGATTCCCATGTTTGTTCCGGTGGTCAGAGCAGCGGAGTGTACCAGGGGGTTCAGAATGACATACCCGACGTCGGAGAAAATCGCGATACCGATAACGAACCCGCTCATCGTCAAAGCCAGGGGCATCCTCCCCCGGCCGACCCAGTTCACCATCGAGATCGTGATTCGCTCGATCCCGCCAGTGTGTCTCAGCGCTTCCGCAAGCACGGAGCCCAGCACAATCACAACGGCGATGCTCCGCACGGTGCTCCCGAATCCGTCTTCGAACGCCTTGATAAACAACGTCCTGTCGATCCCGGGGATCGCCCCGAAAAACAGGATGGGAACGAGCAGGGCGAGAAAGACATGCCACCGGAACTTCGTGATCAGCACGAACAGAAGCACCATGACGGCAACCAGGCCCACAAGCGCGATCGTAGTGCTTTCGGTGATCATGTCTCTTCCTGTGCGTTGGATCATGCGGAGATTGAGGTCGCCGGTCAACTCAAAACAGAGTAGGGATCCGGGGCGGTGGTGGCGGTAACGGCGCCATCCCGTCCACACGCAAAAACCTTGACGATAAAGGGCTTTTAAAAAATACTGCGGACGGAACAATTCCGCATCGGCAGACATCAGGTAACGGGGCTCTTCGAATGGCCTTGGAGGACAGGACAATGGCGAAGTCAGGGAAAGCATCGGTCAATCGGCGTGGTTTTTTGAAGAAGGCAGCCGTCGGCGCTGCTGCAGGCGCGACAGCTCTGGTCGCAAACCTTCCCACCACAGAGGCCGAAGCCCAACCGCAGCTCGCTCAGGCCGGAGGGCGAGGCGGAGCTGGCGCGGCCCCGGCCCCCACCCCCGAGCAACTCGCCAGAGATGCCGGTAACGTGCGGCCGCCGGCTCAGGTTCGCGCCGTGAATCGTCCCGGCTCGGACTTGATGGTGCAGGTACTCAAGGACCTGGGCATCGAGTACGTCGCGGCGAATCCGGGATCGAGTTTCGAGGGCTTTCAGGAATCGGTCATCAACTACGGTAACCCCTGCAACGTCGCTCCGGAATGGATCACCGCGCTGCACGAAGAATCTTCCGTCACGATGGCGCATGGTTATGGAAAAGCCGAAGGTAAACCGATGGCTGCGGCTTTACACGGAACAATCGGCATTCAGCACGCGGCGATGTCGATATATCAGGCCTATCACGGGCGGGTTCCGATCCTCATGATCGCGGGACGCGACATACCGTTCATCGCACAACACAGCGCCGCGGACATGGGGGGCATCGTCCGCAGCTTCACGAAATGGGATGCGTTGCCGAAAACACTGCCCGAGTCGTTGACCGCGTTACAGGAGGCCTATCGACAGGCCATAACACCGCCAATGGGACCAACCCTGGTGGTGCTCGACATCGAACTGCAGAAGGAAGAGGCCGGAAATCTCCAGGTGCCGAAATACACGCCGCCGACGTTCAGCACGGTCGACGCAACGCAGACGAAGGAAATCGCGACAGGATTGGTCAATGCCAGCAACCCGCGTATTGCCGTCGGGCGGATGCGAACACCTCAGGGGGTGAGTCTTGCCGTGGAATTGGCAGAGTTGCTTGGCGCGACAACCAGCACGAGCGCGACCGGCGGACCGATGAGTTTTCCACAACGGCATCCTCTGCAGGGCCCCGGCGCAAACACAGCCTACGACTATACTCTCGGCCTTGAAACCGGCGGCGCTCAAGCCTCGATTACGGGACCGAGCCTGGCGACCATCACCGATCAGCGCGACCTCGCGAAGATCGGGTTCAACGGCATTCAGGGCGCCGGCGGTGGCGGCAGAGGCGGCAGAGGCGGCGGCAACGCCAATGCGATAACGGCAGATGCCGAGGCCAGCCTGCCCGCCATCATCGAAGAAGTGAAACGCCAGCTGACCGCCGACAAGAAGCGCCTCATCGCCGATCGCGCCGCCAAACACGCCGCCGCCAACCAGGAAGCGCGTGTGGTGGCCATCAAGGCTGCGGTGGAAAGCAAGCGCGCGGGGTGGGATGGAAGTCCCGTCAGTACCGCACGCATCTATGCTGAACTGTGGCCGCTGATCATGAATGAAGACTGGTGCCTGTCGTCGCCAAGCAGCTTTTCCGGAGGCCACCACGCCCAACTCTGGGATCACAACAAACCCTACAGCTACCTTGGCGGCCAGGACGCCGGCGGCATGGGCTACGGCGCTCCGGCCTCGGTAGGGGCGGCGCTCGCGGCGAAGAATCGGGGACGAATCGTGATCAATATCCAGACCGACGGCGACCTCAACTACGCGCCCGGCGTACTGTGGACTGCCGTCCACCATAAGCTGCCGATGCTCACGATCATGCACAACAACCGCGCCTGGCATCAGGAACTGATGTTCGTCGAGTACATGACCGGCGTCCGCGGCCGCGGCACCGATCGCGGATACATCGGTAACAGCCTTCGCGATCCCTTCATCGACTACAGGAAAATGGCGGAAGGTTACGGCATGAAGGGCGAAGGCCCGATCTCCGATCCAAAGCTGCTGGCTGCCGCCTTAAAGCGCGGTGTGGACGCGGTGAAGCGCGGCGAGCCCTACATGATCGACGTGCTGACGCAACCACGGTAGGAGTAAGACGACCATGAACGTGTATTTAAGAACGGTCCCGCTGCTGTTGCTTCTTCCGTTATTGATCCAGGGCCAGGCCCCGGCGCCCGCTCCTGCACAAGGTGGAACTCCTGCCGCAGGTCAGGGAAGAGGCCGGGGTGGCGGAGCGCGTGGCGCTGCTGCCGGCCAGGGCCAGACTGCCAATGCTCGAGGGGGCGGACGCGGCGGCGCTCGTGGCGGCGTGGGCACCACTCCTCCGCCCACCAGTCCGGTAACGGGAAATGCCGCAAATGGTAAGAAGCTGTACTACGACTACAGTTGCTACGGATGCCACGGCTTCAACGGTGAGACCGGACGGGCTTTCGTCGGCAACTGGGGTAACCTCCAGACCGAAGCCGGATTCATCGCGTTCCTCCGGCTTCGCGGCGATCGAGCATCGTCCACGCCGGCCACGAGCATGCCCAACTTCCCGGAAAGCACGTTGAGCGACAAGCAGGCGAAGGATATTTACGCCTACATCCGAACCTTCAAGAGCAATTCCCCGGAGTTGAAAAATATTCCCACACTGAACGCCATTGTGGACGCCGCATCCAGACCCTACAAACCGTAATAACCTGATTCCACGTTCCGGGAGAACTCATGCATAAACCGAAACAACTCTTCTGGGTCTCTGCTCTCCTTCTGTTCTGTACCTCACTTGGAGGCGCGCAGCAGACGCCGCGGGTCTGGACCGTATCGGAACTCTTTACGCGCAACATCGGAACACCCGAGCAGCAAAACAAGCAAATGACGCCGCACAGGATAATCGGGAACCTCTACTACGTCGGCACGGAGTCGCTTGGGAGTTTTCTGGTCACCACGCCGGACGGCCACATCCTGATTAACTCCGACTACGAACGAAACGTTCCAACCATCAGAGATTCCGTGACCAGGCTGGGGTTCCGATTCGACGATATCAAGATTCTGCTTGGCAGCCATGCCCACGGCGATCACATGGAAGGTGACGGTGCAGTGGTCGAACTCACGAAGGCCCGAGCCATGGCGATGGACGCCGATATTCCGGCTCTGCAATCCATGAGATCTCCCAGCGGAAAACCCCGGCCGATGTACGAAACGCTGCACGACGGTTCTCAGGTAAAGCTCGGCAACATGACGCTGACTGCCCTGCAAACTCCCGGACACACGGCGGGTTGCACATCGTGGACCATGAAAGTGCAGGATGGCGGCCGCAGCTACGATGTGCTGATCATCGGCAGCGTTGGTGTGAATGCCACGACGAACCTTGTCGATAATCCGGCACTCGTCGAACAATACCAGCGCAGTTTCAAGGTGCTTCATGCCCAGCACGTCGATGTGCCGCTGGGCTCGCATCCGGCGATGTATAACATGCTGGAAAAGTACGCCAGGCGGATTTCGTCGCCCAATGGGTCGAACCCATTCATCGACCCTCAGGGTTATCAGGACGAAATCACCATCCAGGAGACGGCATTCAACAATGAGTTGAAGCGCCAGCAGGTGGAAGGCGCGCCTGCAGGTCGCGGGGGCGGACGTGGTGCGGGCGGCGGCGCCAGAGGTAACGCCACGCGAGGACAACAGAACTGACTGTCGCTGGAACGCTCGGCATTTCCCGCGTATCCCTGCTCCAGGGCCAGGCTGCTTCCCCGATTGATTCCGCATACTGGGACCTGCAGGAGGCGATCTCGCTTCGCCAGGGCTGATAGAATGTCGATCCATGCGAAGGTCACGACTCTGTTTCCTGGTGGTTGGAGCTTGTCTCAGCTCAAGCCTGGCAGCGGCGCCACAGAACGTCCCGTTGTCCCTGGATGACTGTATCCAACTGGCGCTCAATGCGCCGTCGCCGGTTACACGCGTGCGGCTCGACGTGGACATCGCGGAGCGCGACCGGCAGGTGGCGCGGTCCGGGTTCCTGCCCCAGACTTCGCTCGGCACGGACTATTTGTACAACAGTCCCAGTCTGAGCGACCGCAGCGCGCCGAGTTTCATTCCACTGAATGCGATTCGCGAGTTCGCGGCGCTGGTTACGGTTGTGCAGGACGTGGACACTTCCGGGCGCGTCCGAGCGGAGTACCAGCGCGCCCGTGCGAACCAGGATATCGCCGGCGTGAATTTAGCGCTGGCCGAGCGCGACTTGAAGCGTTCGGTCGCGGCGGCATACTACCGGATTCTGCTGACCCGGAAGCTCATCGCTGTTTTTCAGGATCGCGTCGACAGAGCCGTCGAGTTTGAAAACCGGGCTACCGTCCTGTCGAATGCCGGGGAAGCGGCGCGTGCCGACGTCGTCAAAGCCACGGCTCAGACTGCGGCTTTCCGGCAAGCCCTTTCCGCTGCCCGGACCGCGGCCGAACTGGCGAACCAGGAACTGGCATCGTTCTGGACCGACGACGTCTCCACCTCGCTCAACCTGATCGACATCCTCGATCAACCCGTACCGGAGCCCCCGACGGAGGAGGGAACCCGGCCCTATCTGGCGCGTCAGGAGTTTCGTCTGTTCGATGCCCAGCAGCGGGGCTACGAGGCGGAGACTCGGCGCGCCCGTTCCGCGCTACGCCCCGACCTGCGGCTGACCTTTCAGTGGGGAGTGGATCAGCCGATCCCCGGGCTGTCGTTCAACGACCGAGGGTACGCGGCGTTTGCAAGCCTGCGCTTCAACGTCTTCGACTGGTCCCGCGCGAAGAGCCAGATCCAACAGGCCGAAGCCCGCGCCGCTCAGGTCGATCAGACCCGCCAGATTGCCAACCGGGAGTTCTCGCGCGAATACCAGTCGGCGCTCACCCGCGTGCGCGGAATCTACGAACAGATTTCGCTGGCCCGCATCCGGACTACGGCGGCCGAGGAGGATCTGCGGTTGAGCCGGGTGCGATATGAGGGCGGCGAAGGTCCGGCTCTTGAAGTTGTGACAGCGCAGGCGGACCTTGCCGACGCCCAGTCGAGTTATTACGCCGCTATCGCGGATTACCTTACCGCGAGACGCGACCTGGAGGTGGCATCAGGCCAATGAAACGTCCCCATGAAATATCGATACCGCGAATGAATCGGCTCTGCGCTTTGACACTGACGGTCGCGTTTGTGCTGGCAGGGTGTGCAGCCCCTCCTGAAGAAGAAGCGGAAGTAGAGCCGATCGTTGCGGTGAAAGTGGCCCGTGTCCGGGAGATGGACATCGATATTCGCGTGGAGGCGCCCGCGATGGTCTATCCGCGCGAGCAAGCCAATGTGGCTTCGCGGTTAACGGCCCGCATCCTTCAGCTCGACGCGCGGAAAGGAGACTCCGTTTCAGCCGGGCAAGTTCTGGCGCATCTGGAAAACCGTGATCTGGCAGCGCAACGCGACGAAGCTGCCGCCGCCGTGGTGGATGCGGAGGCCACGCTGGCACGCGTGTCGGCCGGAACGCTGCCCACTGAAGTGGAGAGGGCTCGCGGGCAGGTGGACACCACGAAGGCGGCTCTGGACCAGGCGCAGGCCAACTACGATCGCCGCAACGGCCTGTTCAGCCAGGGCGCCATTCCCGAGCGGGATCTGCTTGCCAGCCGCACCGAACTGGCGACAGCCCGCGTCAATGCCGACGTGGCCGCGTCAGAACTTCGCCTGCTGGAAAGTCAAACCGGGACGCGCGACGTCGAGATTGCGCGCAGCCGCCTGGATCAGGCGCGCAGCCGTCTGACTTTGATTGAGACGCAGCTGGACTACTCCATGATTCGCGCGCCGTTCACCGGGACCATCATCGAACAGTTTCTTTTCCCCGGAGACATGGCCGCGCCCGATGCACCGCTGTTCACGGTCGCCGATCTGTCCGTGGCGGTCGTCCGTGCGCAGGTCCCGGAATTCGACGCCGCGAACATACGTGTCGGGCAGGCGTGTGTCCTGGCCGCGGCCGACCGGCCCGATGGGTCCTTCTCCGGGCACCTCAGCGTCGTGAACGCTGCCGTCGATTCTCAAAAACGAACAGTAGAAGTCTGGTGCGAAGTCGCCAACAAGGAACGCGGCCTGCGAGGAGGAGCTTCAGGCACGCTGGCCATCACGACAGCCACGCTCCGCGGAGCACGCGTCGTTCCGCTGTCGGCCGTCCAGTTCGAAGAAGCCTCCCGGCATGGCAAGGTGATGGTTGTCGGTGAAAACCGCATGGCCAAAACACGCGAGGTGGAAACCGGTGTGCCATCCGGAGGCTGGGTGCCGATTCGGAGCGGCCTCGAACCCGGAGAGACGGTTATCGTTGAGGGCGGCTATGGCCTCCCCGACGGTGCACGGGTCGAGTGGACTGCGGATTCTCAATGACAGGCGCACTCGCACGTTTCGTCGAAAGTAATGGCCGGGCCGTCGTTCTCATCGTGCTCAGCCTGACGGTCGCCGGAACGCTTTTCATATTCCGCCTGCCGGTCTCGATCTTTCCGCAGACCGACTTCCCGCGAATCATCATCCTGGTGGACAACGGCATTGCGCCGGTAAACGTCCAGTTGTTGACTGTCACGCGGCCGATCGAGGAAGCCGTCCGGATCGTTCCCGGCATCACGGATGTGCGCTCGGTCACGGCGCGCGGTTCCTCGGAGATCAGCCTGTTCTTTCGATGGGACATCGACATCCTGAACGCCTTGCATCTGGTCCAGGGCCGTATCGCCCAGATCACGCCTTCTCTGCCGCCAGACAGCCGCTTCTACATTAATCGGCTGACGTTTTCCGTGTTTCCGATGCTCGGGTTGAGCCTGACTTCGCCGACGCGCTCGCTGGCAGACCTTTGGGACATCGCCTACTACAACATCGCCCCCCGTATGTACCGGCTGCCCGGTGTCGCCGAAACCCGGATCGTCGGAGGACGCCAGCCCGAGTTTCATGTCCTGGTCGATCCCGGGAAACTCACCAGTTACGGCATGCCGGTGACCAAAATCGTCGATGCAATCCGGAATTCAAACCTCATCGCACCCGCGGGTATGATTCAGGAGAACTATCACCTGTACCTGACCACGGTCACCGGACTGGTGGAAAACGCCGGTCAGATGGAGAACCTTGTGGTCGACATCGTTCGGGGCACTCCGGTTCTGTTGAAGGACGTGGCCCACGTCGTGCCGGCCGAAGCCCCCGCGTACAACATTGTTTCGGCCGATGGCCGGGATGCCGTCCTCATCAATGTCCTTCAGCAGCCCGACGGGAACGCGGTGACAATTGCAGATTCCGTCAAGGAAGAGTTGGCGCGGGCGCGCGCCGAACTTCCGCCCGATGTCCAGGTGGGCACTTTTTATGACCAGTCCCTGCTCGTGCGGGAATCGATCGGAGGCGTGACCGAGAGCATCTTGATCGGCTTGGTTCTGGCCGTCGCCGTGTTGATCGGTTTTCTCAAGAATTGGCGGACCACGTTCGTGGCCGCGCTGGTTATCCCTATCGCCGTACTCATTGCCATCGTCTGCATGAGCCTGCTCGGCATGAGCTTCAACCTGATGACGCTGGGGGGATTGGCCGCAGCCATCGGCGTCGTGATCGATGACGCGATTGTGATGGTTGAAAACATCATCGTCCATCTGTCGATGGGACAGGAGCCAAAGCAGGCCGCGCGGAGCGCGATCACAGAACTGACCCCGGCCCTGATCGGTTCCACACTGACACCGATCGTCGTGTTCGCGCCGCTGGTCTTCCTGGGCGGTGTTACGGCGGTATTCTTCCGGGCGCTTGCACTGACGCTGGTCTCCGCCCTGGCGGCTTCGCTGTTCCTGGCCATCTTCTTCACCCCCGTGCTGGCGTCGTGGTTTTTCCGCCGGAAAGGTCCGGCACTGGCAGATTTCGAATCCGCCGAGAAGGCGGGGGAAGGACGGATCATGAGAGCGCTCGCCGCGCGGTATGCCGGCGCGCTCCAGTGGTCGCTGAATCATTCGGGCCTGATCCTGGTGGGAGCGCTCGCGGTCATGGGCTGCAGCATCCTGCTCTATTTCCAGCTCGGTTCCGGTTTCCTGCCCGACATGGATGAGGGCGCGTTCGTCCTGGACTATGTGATGCCGCCGGGCACCTCGCTGGAGGAGACCGACCGCGTTCTCCGTCACATCGAACAATTCCTGGGGGAGACGCCGGAAGTGGAGAGCTACTCCCGGCGCACGGGCGCACGCCTGGCGCTGGCGATCGCGGAGCCGAACACCGGAGATTTCCTCATCCGGTTGAAAGCAGATCGGACCCGATCGCTGGATGACGTCACCAGTGAACTTCGTCGAAAGATCGCTGCGTCCGAGCCGGCTATCGAAGTGGAGTTTCCCCATATCCTCGAAGACCTTGTCGGCGACCTGGCGTGGTCACCGCAGCCGATCGAGATCAAGATCCACAATAACGACCCCGAAGTGTCGCGCCAGATCGCCGGACGCGTGGAGGAATGGCTCCCGTCGGTGAACGGCGTGGTCGACGTCGTGAACCAGAACGTTCCAATCGGACCAACCGTAAACTTTCGTGTGGACCTGGAGAAAGCGCAGCGCGCCGGGTTCAGCGTCCAGGACATTGCGGACATCGAAGGGGCGATCCTGGACGGGACGCTGGCCTCATCGATGATTCAGGGAGACAGGATCTTCGGCATCCGCGTCCGTTACCCTTCGGCCTTTCGCTCTTCGAGCGACCAACTCCAGTCGCTCCAGATCACTTCACCTTCGGGGCAGACGGTTCCTTTAAGCAGCATCGCCCATGTCGAGAAAAACGAGGTAACCTACGAAGTCCGGCGCGAGAATCTTCAGGAGATCACCGACGTGACCGCCCAACTGGAGGGCCGCGACCTGGGTTCAACCATGAACGAGATCCAGCGGCGGCTGAAGACGGAAGTCGACATTCCGCCTGAGACCGACATCCAGTACGGAGGCCTCTACAAAATTCAACAGGAGTCTTTCCAGGGTCTCGTCCAGGTGCTGCTGGGATCGATCCTGCTGATCTTTATTATTCTGGTCTTCGAGTTCCGCTCGTTTTCGCACCCGATTGCGATCCTGGCTGCCACCTTGCTGTGCAGTGTGGGTTCGCTCCTCGCGCTCTACATCACCGGCACGGCGCTGAATATCTCGTCGTTCATGGGAGCGATTATGGTGATCGGCATTGTCCACAAGAATGGCATTCTCATGCTGGACTCCGAGAAGGATTTCGCCAGCCGCGGCTACGAACTGAAGGACGCGATCTTCCATGCAGGGAGTCGACGCCTGCGCCCCATCGCGATGACAGCCCTGGCGACGTTGTTCGGAATGCTCCCCCTCGCTGTCGGCGTCGGGTCCGGCGCTCAAATCCTGCAGCCGCTCGCGATCGCCGTCATGGGTGGCGTCACCGTATCGCTGGTGTTGTCCTTGCTGGTGACTCCGGTCCTCTATTACAGGCTCCGCCGCATCGGCCTGTAGGGGACTAAGGGGAAATGGGGAAGGGGAATTGGGGACAGAGAACAATGAGCCGAGCGCAAATCTGGAAGGTTGATAACGGCTTCGGCTCATTGTTCTCTGTCCCCAATTCCCCTTCCCCTGTCTCATTTCTTTGCAGCCTGCCCGAAGGAAATCGCCAATCCGTCCGGGTCGACAGCAACGGCGAGTTTGATACTTTCACCCGGGCGTTCAGTAGGCGGCATCACAAACTGCACGCCCTTCGCCTGAAGCTGTTCGTAGACCAGGTCGAGATTGTCCACATTGAAACCGATCGAGCAGGTGCCGGCGTAATGCGACTTGGGGTCCTTCGGAGCTTCCTGCGGAGCGCCGCCACCGTGGAGCGCCAGGGTTGTCGTGCCGGTTTGAAATTCGGTCCACTCGGGCGTTCCAAACTTCATCGGGAGGCCCAGTTTGTCTTTATAAAAGGCAACGGAGCGGGCCATGTTGGAAACTGTGATCATGACGTAATCGATCTTACTAAATGTGGATGCCATCGTTGCTTCCTCCGCACGCCATATTCTATCTGAACTCGTGTTAACCTGAACGGGCATGAAGACTCTTGTCCTTCTACGCCATGGCCAGAGCACCTGGAACGAGGAAAACCGCTTCACCGGCTGGACGGATGTGCCTTTGACCCCGCTCGGCATTGAGGAAGCACAGGCTGCAGGCCGGTTGCTGCGCGCGGAAGGCTACCGTTTCGACTTCGCGTTTACTTCAGTTCTGAAGCGCGCCATCAAGACGTTATGGCTGACCCTCGAGGAACTCGACCTGATGTGGATCCCCGTTCAGAACAGTTGGTTGTTGAACGAACGTCATTACGGATCGTTGCAGGGCCTCAACAAAAAGGAAACCGTCGAACGCCACGGCGAAGCGCAAGTCAAGATCTGGCGCCGCAGCTATTCCACGCCTCCCGAACCGCTGACGGCCGACGATCCGCGCGCCCCCCAGCACGATGTACGTTATGCGGCGATCGATCCGGCAGACCTTCCGCTGACGGAATCGCTGAAGGACACCGTGGCGCGTGTGCTTCCCTACTGGGATAAGGAGATCGCGCCGATGGTACGCTCGGACAAACGCGTCCTGATAGCCTCACACGGCAACAGCCTCCGCGCGCTCGTCAAACATCTGGACAAGATTTCAGACGACGAGATCTCCGAGTTGAACATCCCCACGGGAATTCCGATGGTTTACCATCTTGAAGACGACCTCACGCCTATCCAGCGCTTCTACCTCGGCGATCAGGACGCCATCGCCCGCGCTGCGCAGGCTGTGGCTGACCAGACGCGAAAGGGCTGATTGTGGCGGACAAACACCTGGCCGAAGTCGCTCAGAAGTACTCGATACCTCAAGCACGCCGTCATATTTTCCTCTGCTCCGATCAGACGAAGCCGGAGTGCGCGCCGAAGGAAGACACCCTCGCGGCCTGGAATTACCTCAAACGACGTCTTGAAGAGTTAGGTCTTGCGAAAGGCGAGAACTGTGTTTACCGGACAAAGGCCAATTGCCTCCGCATCTGCGAGCAGGGTCCCATCGCCGTCGTCTATCCGGAGGGCACGTGGTACCACTCCGCCACGCCGGAGGTTCTCGAACGTATCATTCAGGAGCACCTCATCGGCGGCCGGCGCGTTGAGGAATTCGCTTTCGCCGAAAATCCGCTTCGCCGCGAAGATGATCAAGCGCCTGGTGCCCTGTAGCAGAGATCAAGGATAAAAGCGAAAAAAAGACGCGAATTACGTTGGCCCGAGGCCGTGGTGGATTGCGTAAACGGCGAGCTCGAGTTTATTCGCAAGCTCCAGTTTCCCCAGGATTGAAGTGATGTGATGGCGGACGGTAGCTTCGGAAATATTCAGAACCTGTGCGATGCGAGAGCCGTTGTACCCCTGAGCCACGACGACGATAACCTCCTTTTCGCGGGGGGTCAGCCTGGCAATCTTGAGAGCTTCCGGGTCCGTTCTGTCCGTGGCCGTTCGGGCCTGTGAAAGCTTGTTGATGGCGGCGGCAGAGAGGGCGCGCCCGACCCACGGCTCGCCGGCGTGCACGGCCTGTATCGCTTTGACGAGAATGTCGGGCGCCTGATCCTTCATGACGACGCCGCTGGCGCCCATCTCCAAAGCCAGCAACTGCGTTTCGACGTCTTCGATCGCGGTGAGGACAAGAACCTTTGCGGGAGCGAACTCGTCCAGGAGTCGGACGAGGAAATCAAGACCGTTCTCCGACCGCAGGCTGATGTCGAGCAGGATAACGTCCGGAGGTTCGCAGGTCCTGGCAAGCGACAATGCTTCGGTGGCCGTGGCCGCTTCACAGACGACGTCGATTCCAGGCTCCCTTTCGATCAGCATGGCGACACCAGCGCGAACGATTTCGTGATCCTCAATAATGCAGATCTGGATATTCTTGCCCTGATGGGCTGCAGCACTTCGCGATCGACTCACAAGGGCACCTCCACTCGAATTCTGGTTTTGCCGCCGGACCACAGAATCTCGCTGTGCCCCCCGAGGGCTTCGCATCGTTCTACGATCGACAGCGGCCGAAAAGAAACTTTTTCCTCACCAGGGGCATCGTTTTCGACGCTCAGTTCCACGCGCTGTTCGGTCTGGGCGAGGGAAACTCTTGCGTTCAGGGATTCCGTATGGCGATGAACATTACTCAGCGCTGCGGCGGTCATCTGGTAAATCTCCGGGGACAACCGGTCATTCATCATCAGTTCACAGGCGTTATCCACGACCTGCACGCGGATCCCCGTCGCACTCTCGAACTTTGAGGCAAAGCGGCGGATCGAATCTACCAGCGTGGTCTGCTTAGCCTGAGAGTCCCTTAAGTCTGACACGTATGCCCGCAGTTCGTCGATACCGTCACGAGTCATTGTCAGGAGCCGATCCAGGAGGGTTGAACCCCGGCCCCTGGTTCCATTGGTCCCTGCCTCAGCTCCAAAAAGCTCCTGTTGCAACGCCTTCAGGCCGATCTGCAATCCCAGATAGGGTTGAATGACGCGGTCGTGCACGCTGAGGGCAATCCGTCGCCGTTCGTCATCCGCCGCATCCGACGCAAGCCGGTCAACCAGGTGAATATTCTCGAGAAGCGGCAAAGCATGGTCGGCCGCCTGCTGAAGAAACATCGCGTCCTCGATGCTGAAGTGGCTGGGGGCCAGGGAACCCACCAGCACGTGCCCGCGGACGCGCTCCCGGTATCGCAGGGGGGCGCTGATATACGAACGTACGCCTAACATATCGGCGTCATCCTTGGCGGATGCCAAAGGCAGAGCGGTCATCAATTGCGTCAGTGGATCGCAGGCCTTGTAGCTCGGATGCTTTATCCAGGCCGATACTCTCTCGACATAGACAGTAGGAACCGAAGATTCATTTTTCAGCAACGGGATATCCGCCCGTTGAGCAATCTTTATCGTTTCCGTGTCTGGATCGGGCTGACCATTAGAAACCCGATAGAAGGCCACTCCAACGTCCAATCCGCTCAGGAACAGTATGGCGTAATCGCCATTGTAGAAATTCAGGATCTTGCGCAGCATCTGACGAACAGTATGATCGACGCCCAGACGCGGATTCGATACAACGCCAAGGTCCTTGAGAAAGGTGAGCTTCCTCCGAAGGGCAGCTTCTGCGCCTCCCCAATACGCGAGAATATAACCCAGCACGGCCATATAGACGGTTCGACGGGCGAATCGCGGGACGTCCAGTTCCAGCTGCGAAACCAGAAGGATGTTCAGTATCAGAAACAACGCCGTGCAGACGACCGTCAACGTGAGTCCGGTCCGTGTCCCTGCCCTGCTCGATCCGGCGATGATCGCAAACAGGTAGAAAAAGAAGAACACGGCATTGGTGCCACTGCTGAGCGTGATAAACGCCGAGTACCACAACACGTCCACCCACGTGACGTACAACATGACTCGCAAGGGAAAGTTCGCGGAACGGCGCGTCACCAGGTAGATTCCCAGCGAGTACAGGATGTAGGCGACCAACGCGATGTGGGTGATATTACTGAAGCGGTTCGGCTCGGCTGGGTCGATAAGGATGATCAGGAAGGCCGATATGGACAGAAGCAGTCGGAGCCCGGCGAGCGTGCGGTCCGTAACCGCCCCAAAGGCGATTCCCTGTGGCGCCTTTCCTGCCAGTATCGTGCTGTTTCCGTTCATCCAATTCCTCTTTCAGGTGCCCAGTCCAGGAATGCTTAAGCCGGGGACCTCCGCGCACGGGGCGGATGGCGAAAAGCCGGGCGCCCCGCAACTATCGATCGGACTCTTCGCAGTCTGGGGTCTTTCACCGGTCATCATGCCATCCTGCGCTCGCGAAAGCGAGACTCCGGGTGGAAACTGGAGAAATTCAAGGTACATAGGTCGGGGCAACGGCGCCCTTACCTTCCCTGAACTGAATATCGAGGCGCGGAATATTGGTAAGTTCGAAAGTGGCGGACGCCAGGCGAATCTTGTTGTCGGATTTGTCGACCTCCTCCAGGAAACGCCTGAAAAGCAGGTCTTTGGTAGAGCGACGCTGCCGATAGTCGACAATGTAGCGTACGGTAAACTCGATCCAGTTGTCGTTCGCCGCCAGTGTGATCAGAGGGTCGATCCTCGCGTCCTCCAGCCTGTAGTTTCGGACCGCCACCTTCCACGCATCCTTCGACTTAGTGGCGTAGTCGTCGCAGACTTCCCTGGCCACCGCGGTAAGCACTTTTCGTGCGTACTCCCAGTCCGATCCATATCGGACGGGAAGCTTGATCTCATCCCATAGAAACGGGAAATCAGCGGAGTAGTTGAACACCGGTTCCTTGAACACGAAGCTGTTGGCGACCCGAACGATGCGGCCGTTATACAGGTCGGCGTCAACCCATTGCCCGATTTCCATGATCGTCGTGCGCAGGATTCCCACGTCGATCACATCGCCCTTGATTCCACCCAACTGAACTCTGTCGCCAGGCGCATAGAAATTTCCAAAGGAGATGGCCACCCAACCGGCAGCGCTGGCGATAACTTCCTGAAGGGCGAAGGCAATACCGGCGCCGGCGACGCCGAAGGCGACGGTCAATCCCGAAAGGCGGTCGCTGAAAACTGTGGCCACAACAAGCACGCTGATCAAATACCCGGCGAAGGTGATGGATTTCCGAATACGGTAGCGAGTCGTATTGTCCTCGATGTATTTGCCGATGGAACGCTGGGCCAGCTTGATCAGGGTGTACACGATGGCGAGTCCGATGGCCGCCGCGACCCCTTTTCCGACAGTCGGGTCCATCAGCCAGCGCTGCAGAAAATCTTCCATGGAGGCCTCCTCGTTTTGGAACTAATTAGACGGGGCTCCGCCCCGGACCCCGGCTCGGGCGCTTGCGCGGCGCGACAGCCGCGCGCCGCTGCCTCGCGGCGGCGCCTTCGGCGCCTGGCCCGTTATGCCTTGCGGGAACAAAATTCTCGTTACGCTCGGCATAACGGGCTAGACGGGGCTCCGCCCCGGACCCCGGCTCGGGCGCTTGCGCGGCGCGACAGCCGCGCGCCGCTGCCTCGCGGCGGCGCCTTCGGCGCCTGGCCCGTTATGCCTTGCGGGAACAAAATTCTCGTTACGCTCGGCATAACGGGCTAGACGGGGCTCCGCCCCGGACCCCGGCTCGGGCGCTTGCGCGGCGCGACAGCCGCGCGCCGCTGCCTCGCGGCGGCGCCTTCGGCGTCTGGCCCGTTATGCCTTGCGGGAACAAAATTCTCGTTACGCTCGGCATAAAGGGCTAATTCATATCTTCAGGGACTTCACTGCGTCGGGGATCATGACGGCTCCACCGGCCCAGAATCCTGTGTTCCAGAAAGGCGGATTTGGCGCGTACGGTGATGTCGCTCTGCAGACGAGGTTCGAACCGATGGTCGTAAACGTACGCTTTGACCCGGACCAGCATGAACGGACCGTCTTGAAAGCGGTCCTGCAACAATACAACCACCGGCTTCGACAGCAGCAGATAGGGCGAACTGTACGCCGCTTCGTATCCGATCTCCATCACCCTGGAGGGGTCCGTATCGTGAGGAACGAACAGGTCTGTGACGACCTGGCAGTCCGGCACCCCGGAATTGGAGTTCCATGCCTTGCCACTCAGAATATCGCTGTTCGGAATCGTGACGCGCGTGTCGTCCGGCGTTGTGAGCTTGGTGCTCCGCAGGCCGATGTGGTCGATTTCGCCGTATGCGTCCCCTATTTTGACGCGGTCGCCGAGCTGATAAGGGCGGTCGACGAGGATAACCAGGCCGCCGATAAGGTTCTTGACGAGGTCCTGGGCGCCCAGGCCAAATGCAATGCCCACGGATGCCATTACCGCCAGCAGCGTCTCTCTCGAAGGCGCGAAAATCGCCATGATCCACAACATGGCCGCAAGCCAGATCGCGAACCGCCCGGCAGGCGCCAGCAGCTTGAAGAAGAACCGGGCGCGCGGGACCCGGTGGCCGAGCGCCTCCAGAAAAGAGTCGACCACCCGCACGGCAAGCCAGGAAAAGCCGAGAACGATCAGAGCAAACAGGACATTCCCTGCGGTGAGTCGCGCCGGAAACTCCGTGGGCACGGGGAGTTGAAGGAGCAGCACAAGTGGCAACATTGGACTCACGATTTCTGTTCCCGGAATTTGATCACAACAAGTTCCGGCGGTACAACGTCTGATGCACGATGCGCATCGCCTCGGGACGGATCCGCAGGCCTTCACGCCCGGGATCCGGTTCGACAATCTCCCGCGCGACCAGTTCGTCGATCTGCGCGCGGCTCACAACCTGGCTTACCTGAAAGACCTTGCCGTGTTCCTCCGGCGTCAGGCTGCCGTGCTGCAGGATTGCCACAAGCGTGAAAAGGTCTCTGAGCTCGAGATCTGCGACTATGCCCGAAAGGTCCGCATCCAGCATCGGCTTCATGTACAGCGTGCCGGCCTCGGCGCGGTCGATTTGTCCCAGCCACATTTCGAATGCCGACCGGAAGATGCCGGCCGACTCCCGGGTCAGCAGCTTAAAGAACACGGTCTCCGGGTCCTGGTCGGAGTGAATCCGCAGTTTCAGACGCTCGATCAGACCTTCAGTTGCTGGAAGGGGCGCGAATCCGAGACGCAACCCCGACAGGTTGTGGCGCAGCAGGATTGCCAGTCTCAGATTGTCCCGGCTCACCGTTGTGGCGTTAATGCGATGCGAAAAACTCTGGCCTAGTCCGGTGGCGGCATCCATGAACCGAAACGCAACCTGATTGACGGCCACAACCCACAGCGTCCTGGAACAAGTCGATGCGATCAGGCGCTGGAGGCTGCGAATGGCGCCGTAGTGGCCTACCTGTCGAAGGAACGTACGCTCCAGTTCCTCGAGGACGAAGACGCGTGGTTTCTCCGTCAGGAATTCCTCAAGACGAGCCGGGTCGTCGACTCCCGCCAGGTCGGCAATGACGGCCCGCAGTTCCTGTTCAGTCACCACGCGACGCTTGATCTCACCGCGAATCACCTCGATCCCCTCCAGGCTGCGCTTGATGGCGCAGTTGATCAGGCTTGTCTTTCCGCTGCCCCGGCGTCCGACAATGATGATCGATGCGGGCCGGCCTTTTTCCCACAGCTCCCTCGCTTCCGATAAAGCGCGTATTTCCTCCTCGCGGCCGACGAGAAACCGCGGGTCCTCGACGGGCGCGAACCGGAACAGCCGGCGGTAAATCGCCGGCAACTCCTTGGTCGTCAGGTCGATGGTGAACTCGGCAGGAAGAAAGGGCCGCGTTGTGATGTCGGGTTCCGTGCTTTCGGGCGTTGCCCTCCATCCGATGGCGACAAGCAGCCGGTTCGTTGCGCGTAAAAGTGCGTCGTAAGTGAACCCGCCAGCCCGCCGCAACCCCGTGACCGCGGCGCGAGCCATTGCCGGGACTGCGCGGCGGAACCCCTGATGCGAGACGTAGAGCAGGGCGCCCAGGCGCTTCTGCCGAAGCAGCAGCCGATTCTCCGCGAACACACTTGCGAGAGCGCGGGCAATCTTTGCGGACACCGAAGGCCCCCAGTCCCGGCACTGCTCTCGCGCGTACTCCAGCAGCAAAAGCGCGTTCTTTACCGACTCCTGTTCAATACCCGCGTCGTGCTCGCCCGCAGCGGTCTCTTTTCCGAACGCCACGACCTCGCGGGCGCGTTCGATCTCGCGAACAATCCGGCGGTGTTCACCATCGACCTCCTCGAGCGCGGCCAGAAACAGAGGGTGCCCCCGCCGCCTGTAGGCTTCATTGAAGGTCGAACGCGGGGCCAGCCAGCGAGAGCGAATGCGTCGTGGTGGGGCTTCAAGCAACCGAGTCAGAACCTCCAGGGATTCGGGCAACCTCTCGAGTGCAACGCGAAAGGACTGTTCGAAATCCCGCAACCGGCTCGAAACAGGAACGAAACCGGCAATGGGTGCCGGGATCGGCTGTTGGTTCGCCGGGCTTCCGACCGCGCGGCACCACTGAGTTGTTTCGTCGAGTTCCTGGATCAGAGCAAGCCGCTCGTCGTGCAAGTTCCCAATGGTTTCGCTCGCCAAAGCGAACGTCCGGCTCTCGACCTGAAGCAGGCCCTGCTCGAGCTTGATCTCAGTTTCTGTAGACCGCAACTGGCGGATCCGATGATTTCTTTGGCCGTCACGACGAGTTCGTGACTTTGACAACGCTCCGGGCCTGGATTTGCGTGGGCCAGCCAGCACATCCGCCGCCACGAGCCCGGATGTAGCGGCAGACCATGTCCGCATGGCATCAAACGCATTTTCGACAGTTTTCCGGAGTTCCTGGGCGAATCCGAGTTCTCGCTGTAGAAGCTCGATCTCAGGCGTGGGATCCGCGGTTCCCTCGACCGTTGCGTCAAGTTCCGTGCGCCGAACCTCCCAGCCGGTTCGAAGCATCCTCAAGGACTGCGCCATTGCCCACAGGAACCTACCTTCGATGGGCGACCAGGCCTCGACCCGCCGTGCGAACGCCATCTCCAGCAGCGCACGCACCGGGAGTTCGCGCCCCACTCGAAACATGGCCAGACGAAACCGCAACCCTGCGACGGCATGCTTGCGCAGGAATTCGCGAACATCGCTGCCGGCAACGGCAGATTCTGGCGCCGATCGGACCAGATCCGCCAGGCCGGTCTCGTAATTCTCCACCACCGAAAGGGCCCGCTTGTAGGGGCGACGCCGGTCCCAGAGGACCTCCGGTTCGCTGAACAGACGGGTGCTCAAGTCCTGCCGCGCGGCTCGAAAGAGATTCAAGTCCCACCGCGCGACCGGCGGGACGGGAGTGGAATCCAGCGACTTCGTCTGACTTTCGATTATCGATGTGAGATCGCGCCACGCCTCCTCGAGGCCCCCGATAAGGGTGCGGTCGAACTCCTGAACCTGCTCCAGAATTCGATCGAGGTCGCTAACGATCGATGAATCATCGGTCACGTTTGAATTTCTACCACGCGCAGAGTCCGGGTGCAGCCACTAAATAGGGATTTCAAGAACGGGATCCGGGTGACGAGAACGAGCCTGAAGATTTCAACTCAGGCCTCGCGGCGTGAGCCGGCGCTCCAGAAAGCCAAGAGCGTGGTCGGCCACCAGCGCGAGCAATGCAGCGGGAATAGCGCCGGAAAGGATAAGCCGCGTATCGTTGAGGTAGAGGCCGGTGACAATCGGTTCCCCCAGGCCACCCGCTCCAATGAAGGCCGCAAGCGTGGCGACGCCGATGCTGATAACCGTCGCCGTGCGGACACCCGCCATAATTGTCCGCGTCGCAATGGGCAACTGGACGCGGAGCAGAATCTGCCGGTTCGTCAGGCCGATTCCCCTCGCGGCGTCGATCAGTTCGTTATCGACGGCGCGCAGCCCCGTAACGGTATTTCGAAGAATCGGCAACACGGCGTACAGGAACAAAGCCACGATCGCCGACCGGGAGGAAAGCCCCAGACCTGGGATCGCAATCATGAACGCCAGCAGCGCCAGACTGGGAATGGTTTGAATGACGCCCGCCAGGCCAAGCGATACTCTTTCGCTCGTGGAGCTACGGGAAACGGCAATGCCGAGCGGCACAGCAAGTGCGACCGCAAGGAATACGGAGATCAAAGTCAATTCGATATGTTGCCATCCCAGGCGCAGCGTCTCCCGCCAACGGCTGGCAAGGAATGAGAAGAAGCCGGAATGCCCGGAACCGGTATCGTCACCACCCGTGACATCATCGGCATCCAACAACTTCTCCTCAGCGAGAAAATCGCGCGCGACCTCCCGGAATCCGCGTCCCTTCTCTTCCACCTCGTAGTTGAGGCGAATCATGGTCTCGTCTGGAATGCGGAAAGCCAGCAGGTCCAGCGCCTTGGCCAACTGCGGATACTTGCGCAATGTCTCGCCCCGTACGACGGGCGCGGCGTTGTACGGTGGAAAGAAGCCGCGATCGTCTTCAAGCACCTGCAGCGGATAGCGGATCAAGTTGCCATCGGTGGAATAGGCGTCCACCAGGTCCAAAGCGCCGCTGGCAACAGCCTCGTAGGCGAGACCATGTTCGAGCGAGCGGACATCGGAAAGCGCAAGGCCATAAAAAGACCGGAGGCCGGCCCATCCGTCTTCCCGATTCATGAATTCGATGCTGAATCCCGCCTTCAGCTCCGAAGCGTGGGAGGCCAGGTCGGAAATGGTCCGGATGCCAAGCGACTCGGCTCGATCCCGGCGGATCGCCAGCGCGTAGGTGTTATTCAGGCCGAACGGCCGCAACCACTCCATGTCGTACAAGTCCCGGTACTTCTTCTGAACCTGGAGAAATGTTTGCAGGCGGTCGCTGACGCGGCCTTCCTGCTTGAGCACGACCGCCCAGCCCGTGCCCGTGTATTCGGGATAAAGGTCGATTTCACCACTTCGCAGCGCCGCGAAACAGACGAGTGTGCCTCCGAGGTTGCTGCGATGTTCGACTTTGAGATTGGTCTTATGCTCCACCAGCAGCGTCATCATTTCGCCGAGAATGCGGGATTCCGTGAAGTTCTTCGATCCAATGACGATGCGATCGGATGTCTGGGAACTGACGACGTGAGAACACGCCATAAGCAGGACGAGCGCGGTCGCCCCCCGCTTCATGAAGTTGCTCCGCCGTTCTCCGTCCGCGGCTTGCGTGCGTCCATAAAAGCGCGAACCCACGGCGTCGCCGGCTGTTCCTGCAGTTCGGACGGCGCGCCCACCTGAACCAGCTTGCCTTGATTCAGCAGCGCGATGCGGTGGCCCAGAAGAAACGCCTCGTCCAGGTCGTGAGTGACGATCACGATGGTTTTGGCCACGCGATTTTCCAGTTCCTTGAACTCCCGCTGCAGGCGCGAGCGCGTGATCGGATCCAGTGCGCCAAACGGTTCGTCCATCAGAAGGATCTCCGGATCGAGGGCGAGAGCGCGAGCGACGCCGACGCGTTGACGCTGCCCGCCCGACAATTCGGCAGGGTAGCGGTCACGAAACTCCGCCGGTGGAAGGCCCACCATATCGAGCAGTTCGTCCACGCGTTTTGCGATGCGGTGTTTCGTCCACGCCTCCAGCTCACAAAGTAGTCCCAAATTGCGATACACAGTGAGGTGGGGAAACAAACCTCCGCTTTGGACGACGTAGCCCATGCGGCGCCGAAGGCGAACCGCATCGACCTGCGACGTATCTTCTCCATCGACGAAAATCCGGCCGGCCGTCGGTTCAAGCAGACGATTGAGCAGCCGCAACGTGGTGGTCTTTCCGCATCCCGACGGGCCCAGCAGTGCGAGGGTTTCGCCGCGTCGGACCTCGAGATCCAGTTCCTGCAGCGCAAAAACCGGTTCTCCTCCGGGACCGCGGAACGATCGCGAGACGCGCTCCAGCCGGATCATGAGAACCCCGCTCATTCCGCGATCCACAGGTTTTGAGAGAACGGCCATTCCCGATCCACCCATTGCGCCTCGCAGCGGAAGCCTGCACGTGGCGCCATCCCGCGCAGTTCCTCCAGGTTGAACTTGTGGGAACTCTCCGTCCAGATGGTTTCGCCTTCGCTGAAGTGAACTTCCAGTTCAATACCTGGAATGGTGACGACGTGAGCCCGGCGCGCGCGCAGGTGCATTTCGATGCGCCGCTCACGCGGCTTATAGGGAGCCCAATGCTCGAACAGGGAGAGGTCAACATCGGCGCCCAGTTCCCTGTTGATACGCGCAAGGACGTTCAGGTTGAAAGCCGCGGTCACGCCCAGCGGATCGTTGTACGCCAGCTCGATCTGGTGTACGGGCTTTTCGAGATCTGCAGCAAGGAGCAACGAGTCTCCAGGCGCCATATAGCCGCGCACCTGCTTTAAGAAGACTTCGCCGGCAGGACGGTCGAAATTTCCGATCGTGCTGCCCAGAAAAAGGACCATCAGATGATCGCCCTCGCCACGCTGCTCCGCAACTTCCCGCATCCCGCCAAGGTAGTCGCGTTCGAAACCGACCAGGGTGACGGCGGGAATCTCGCTCAATTCCCACTTCGAGCGCGCCAGCGCCCCAGGAGATATATCGATGGGGTAATACCGCGTTGACCCCGTCCGTGTGAGCGCTTCGAGAAGCCAGCGCGTCTTCTTGCCGCTGCCGCTGCCGAGCTCCGCAACGATCACCTGCCCGGGAATACGATCGACAATTTCCGCAGCATGGGTTTTAAGAAGGCGTTGGCCGGCGCGCGTGAGTCCGTATTCAGGAAGCAGCGTGATGACTTCGAAGAGCTCCGAGCCGATGTCGTCGTAGAGGTATTTCGAGAGAATTTCCTTCTGGGGTCGGGTCAACCCCTCGTTAAGGTCCCGCCCGAAGGCAGCAGCGTTGGGGTCGAGAATCCCCTGGACGCTCATGAGGCCGTCACGCAACGGAAGCCGGCGTAGATATGCGGGTAATGAGGTTGGAACCAGTTGCGGAACGATCGCCTCAGCATACACGCCGCTGTCCTGCTGGACCCGCCTTTCATCACATAATGCCTGCCGTCAAAAAAGTTGGCGGAGTAACCGGGATAAAAAGGGAACACTTCAAATCCCTCGAACGGCGCAAAGCGGGTGCTGGTCCACTCCCATCCATTGCCAAGAAGGCCGGCCACTCCGTATGCACTCTCGCCCTTCGGGTGGGCGCCGACCGAGACCGGATCCCAGCGCGCGAAATCGAAATTGCCGCGTTGGGGGGAAGGGACCTGATTCCCCCACGGAAATGGCGACTCCTTGCCGCCCGGAGCGCCGTACGCGGCGCGATGCCACTGAGCCTCCGTTGGTAAAGATTTCCCTGCCCAACGCGCATAGGCGGATGCCTCCGCGTGACTGACGTAAACCGGCCAATCGTCACGCAACGGAATCTCCCGAAACATGGTTCGAACTTTCCATGAGCCGTGGTCCTGAACCCAGAACTTCGGATGGCAGACGCCGTCATGCACTTTCCATCGCCAGTCTTCATCGGTCCACAAGGAGCGATCGGAGTAACCACCCGCATTCAGGAAGTCCATAAAACCGGCGTTGGTCACCATGTATTTATCGATCGCAAACGTGGGAACACGCACCGTGTGCGCGACGAATTCGTTGTCCCAACCGAAACTGCCGTGGCGGGGCAGGCCAAGAGTCGCGTTCCCGGCAGGGATCTCGATCATTTGTGGCACCACCTTTGGAGCCAGCAGCGCAACTGGCCCGTCTTGCGGAATCTTCTGCTCCTGGGGCAGCCAATGGAGCATGTACGCCAACGTTTCGACGTGCATCAACCGATGCTCGATTGCGACGTTGAGAATATCGTCGCCCGCGGAATCGATCCGGGACAATTCAAGATCCAGGGTCGTGCGCACACGATTCCTGTATCTGCAAACCTGATCCAGGGACGGCCAGTCCGAAGGCATATCGGCAGGCAGTCCCCCCTCGACAGGATCGATTCCGAACGCAAACAGTTTTTCGAAGTCGGAGTTCAGGGGCGGGCACTCGAAAAGCGTGGCCCTCATCAGGTTCCAGTCAAACGTTTCGAAGTGGCCAATATAGAAGATAAGCCGGTGTCGTTCGGCGATCGGCCGGCTATAGATGGCTTCGGGACGAACAAGGGCAAATGAGGCGTCCGTCATGGCTCGCGCCGCATTGAGACGTTCCATCAGATTGTTGCGGGCAGTCTTTACCCTCGTTCGCAGGGCCATGGGTTACTCCAAGTAGGAGTTCCAGCTTCGCGGATGGATCGGGTCCTGTCAAACCAAAAAAAGCCCCCGGAAAGACAGGGAGGAGGGATTTGAAAAACGACGGCTTAATCGTGAAATGCTATTCTGGACGATCGATATCCACGGATAAGGTTCTGAAACGGGAGGCACATGAGCAAGGTTCGAAAAGTTTTTGTTGGGATTGATTTCAGTGAGGGGTCGGACGAAGCATTGCGGCAGGCTCATGCTCGCGCCCTTTCGGTGGGCGCGACCCTGGCCGTGTGCCATATCGTCCCCAACGAGCTTCGGAGCAACCTGTTCTTCCCTCAGATCAGCGGCATCGCGCTGGAGGGAATTCCTGCAGACCTGCAGAAGGCCGGGGATGCCGTGGCGGCTCATGTTACGGAAGTCACGGGACGTTCCGCGGCGGACTTCGACCTTATCGTGGACGATGGAACACCTCACGCCGCCATCCTGATCCATGCCGAGGAGTGGCTGGCGGACCTCATCGTTGTAGGCAGTCACGGAGCGTCATCAACTCATCTGCAACTGGGAAGCGTCGCCAATCAGATCATCCGGCATGCCCACTGCCCCGTCCTGATCGCGCGCCCCGCCCAGGGCGGCGCCGGAATCATTGCAGGAACCGATTTTTCCGATCCCGCTCTGCCGGCGTTGAGGGCTGCGGCCGATGAAGTGCGGAGAACCGGCGAAGAACTTACCCTGGTGCACTGTCTCGATATGGCGTGGTCTGTGGTGACATACCCGGCGATGGCATTTGGAGGAACTCCCATAACGTTGTCGGCGGAACAACTCCTCGAACTGGAGAAGGCGGCCGAAGAACGGCTCACCAGCGGTCTTGAGCAGTTGGGTGTCAGGGGAAAAACGCGCGTCCTGCGGGGATCGGCGTCGGCCGCATTGATCGAACTCGCCACGCAACAGAAAGCCAGTCTTGTGGTCGTTGGCACCGTGGGGCGAACAGGCCTTCGAAGAGCCCTGCTCGGAAGCGTTGCTGAGGCGGTGGCTAGAGAAGCGCCGTGCTCGGTGCTGGTTGTCCGGCTGCACCCTTCATAGCGAATGTTTGAAGGAAAAGCGGACGCATCGCGCCGAAGGGGTTTGCAACGCGGAGCGGAGCTGAGCACGCCTGCCGGGGTGCGAAAGCCCCTCGTGAGATGAACCCCGGGTGTCGCTCGGCTCCACCCGGGGCTCCCTTCCTTTCACGCCTCCGGCGTGCCTTTCACGCCTCCGGCGTGCAAAATGTCCGAGCTCCAGTCGCACGCTTTCAGCGTGCGAAACCCCGAAGGGGCGAAGGGTAAAGGGAATGAAGCCCGCAGGGTTCTTGGCGAGGGCACCGCTCGTGGTGCTCTCGCCAAAAACCCTGCCGCCCGGACTGACTACTTCTGTCCGAGCGTGCCCATGACGGGCGCACTGGCCATGGCATGACTCTTGACTATCGGCATTCCGCGGCTCTCCGTTTCGGGCGCCTGGACGAAGTCCGGATAGGCAAACGCACCATGTTCGGCAACATCGAGCCCCTCAATCTCCTCTTCTGCGCTGACCCGCAGGCCGACCGTGGCCTTGATGAGCTGGAACAGAATGAAGGCGGTAACGAAAGTCCACAGGAAGGCCGTGCCGACCCCCATCAACTGGACTTTCAGCTGGCCCAGCATGTCGTATTCCTCGCCGAGAAACACCTTTTCGTGCAGGACCGCGGCCAGGATGGTTCCCAGCGCGCCGCACACGCCATGGACGGAAATAGCACCGACGGGATCGTCGACCTTTATCTTGTCAAAAAAGAGCACGGAGATCATCACCACCACTCCGGCAATCAACCCGATGATGACGGAGCCCAGCGGCGTGGTCGTCGCGCAGGGCGAAGTGATCGCCACGAGTCCCGCCAGAACACCGTTGAGCGTCATGCCGACGTCCGGCTTGCGGAACTTGACCCACGCGGCAATCATGGCGCTGATCGCGCCCGCGCATCCCGCGAGAGTCGTGTTCATGGCGATACGGGCCACCGTGCCGTTGCCCGCCGTTGTGGAGCCCGGGTTAAACCCAAACCATCCCAGAAAGAGGATAAACACGCCCAATGATGCCAGCGTCAGACTGTGGCCCGGGATCGCATTGATCTTGCCGTCCTTGCCAAACTTCCCAATACGCGGACCAATGACAATGGCGCCGGCGAGAGCGGCCCATCCTCCCACGGAATGCACGACGGTCGACCCCGCGAAGTCGATGAAACCGCGGTTCGCCAGCCACGAGCCTGCATCCGAGTTCCCGGGGATAAAGAGATTTCCCCAGGCCCAATGTCCGAATACCGGATAAATGACCAGACTGATAAAGAAGCTGTAGATCAGGTAGCCGATGAACTTCGTACGTTCGGCCATGGCGCCCGACACGATAGTGGCTGCGGTTGCGGCAAACACCACCTGGAAAATCCAGAACGTGTAGCCCCACTGACCATCGATACCCGTGTTGTCGGGTGAAAAGAAGAACATCGATGAACCTGTGAATCCGTTGCTGAGCCCGAACATGAGGCCGAAGCCCACGGCCCAATACGCCAGTCCACCGACGCAGAAATCCATAAGGTTTTTCATCATGATGTTGCCGGCGTTCTTGGCGCGCGTGAAGCCGGTCTCGACCATGGCGAAGCCGGCCTGCATAAAGAACACCAGAGCCGCGCAAACGACCGTCCAGACAATATCGGCATTCTTTTGCACCGCGCTGACGGAACTGGCCAGTTCTTCAGGCGTGGGCGCCGGAGTTGCGGCCGGTGCCGTATCCTGAGGCGCCGCAGCCGCCGCCGGGGCGGGCTCCTGACTCGCGGCAAAAAGTATCGGGCTTACAACCGGAACACTGATCGCCAACAGCAGGGCGGCCAGCAGGCCTCGGAAGGTCCGTCCGTATTTCTTCATATGATCTCTCCCTGAATAGAACTGATTCGTGAGCAAAAAAAAAGTCCTGCAGGCCTTCTTCAGGCGTGCGGGACCTCATCGTCGTCTTAAAGAAAATTCGGTGCCAAAAAAAAAGCCTTCGACCCGCATTCGGGATTCGAAGACTTCTTTGTCACTGTCGGTACAACGTTGTACTGAACGAGGATGTTTTTACGCCACGAGGTATCTTTCGGTCAACACTATTTTTTAAAACACAAGTAAATATTTCGACAATCTACACGCTAAACCAATAAAGATTCTATCAATTAGCAACATTACGAATTCGTATCTTTTTTGCTGGGGCCAGAAAGAGCGAGCGAATCCGTTTCAGAATCGGACGGGATTGACCGGTCTTTGGATGCCACCGGCAGAGGGCGACACCAAGCCGTCTTGAAGACCGGCACACTCCCCGATGAATCGTAGACTGGTCAGGGGTTTGATCAATCTGCTGGTCCTGTTTCCCGGCGACGGTTTCGGCCTCACTCGTCGAAAGGGTTACAATCCAGGGTCTCTCATCCATTTCCGTCCGGGTGAATCTTATGGCGAATGTTCGTTTGGAGCGCGTGTCCCGGTCCTTTTCCAGAGGGCGGGCTGCGCTTTCCGACGTCTCGTTCGAGGTGAAAGACCAGGAGGTCCTGACAGTCGTCGGTCCTTCGGGTTGTGGAAAATCCACGCTGCTGCGGCTGGTGGCGGGCCTGGATGACCCGACATCAGGCCGTATCCTTGTCGACGGCAAGCCGATGAACGGCGTTGCACCGCAGGATCGCAATATCGCGATGGTCTTCCAGTCTTACGCGCTTTATCCCCACATGACGTGCCGGGAAAACCTTACACTCAGCCTGAAACTCAAGGGCGACTCAGAATCCGAAATCGAACGCCGCGTGCAGGAGACCGCATCGCTGCTCGAGATCGGCGATCTCCTGCATAAGCGGCCGCGTGAGCTCAGCGGCGGACAGCGGCAGCGCGTGGCGGTGGGGCGGGCGCTGATCCGCAACCCGAAGGTATTCCTGTTTGATGAACCGTTAAGCAATCTGGATGCGCTGCTGCGTGAAAGAGTCCGCCACGAATTGAAGGACCTGTTCAGCCGGCTGAGGGCAACAGTCCTCTATGTCACTCACGATCAGACGGAGGCGACGTCGCTTGCGGACCGTGTCATCGTGCTCGACCACGGGATTGTTCAGCAGATCGGCGTTCCCGCAGATCTGTATCGCAGGCCCGCGAATCGTTTCGTGGCTTCCTTCATCGGATCGCCTTCGATGAACCTTTTCGAAACCGTCCTCGACGACGGCCGGCTTCAAGTCGGTTCGGATCACTTACTGACGGGCACGCGCGCGTCCGGCCCTGCGATTGCGGGAATTCGGCCGGAGTCGATCCATCTGTCAGAGGGTGAGACGGCCCGCATTCTCTGGACCGAGAATCTCGGCTCTCAGGTCCTTTGTGGAATCCAGTGCGGCGACCTCAAGCTGAACGCGCTTGGCGCCCAGGGACCACGGTCAAAAACTGCGGCGATTGCCGTCGCACCCGAGGATATCTACTTATTCGATGCGAACACCGGCAAAAATCTCAATAGCGATACTGCTCCTGGCACTGGTCGCGCTTAGCTTCAGAAAGACGGCGCAGGATAGCGGCACGCTGTCCGTCCTGATGGAACCGGACGGCACGGGGGTATGGCGCGATCTGTTCGACCAGTTTCGGCAGCAGAACCCGGATGTTCCGGTCCAACTTGTCGAAGGGCCGCCCTCCACCGACACACGCGAGGACATGTATTCCACCTCCTTTCTGGCGGGGGAAGGCGGGTTCGATGTCGTCTATGCCGACGTCGTGTGGGTGCCGCGGTTTGCCGCAGCAGGCTGGCTCATGGACCTGACCGACCGGCTGGCCGCTGAAGACCGCGCGGATTTTCTGCCCGCCGATCTGAAGGGCGGGATGTATGAGGGACGCCTTTACCGGATTCCGGCATTCACCGATGCCGGTCTTCTCTACTATCGCAAGGACCTGCTGCCCGCTGCGCCGGCCACATTCGAGGAGTTGAGAACATACGCGAAGGCCCTCAGCACGCCGGACCGGTGGGGCTTTGTCTGGCAGGGCAAACAATACGAGGGGCTGGTGTGCTTTTTTCTCGAAGTCCTGTGGGGATACGGTGGGGAGTGGATCGCCCCGGACACGCGCTCCGTACACCTGGATGAACCGGAGGCTGCCAGAGCCCTCCGGTTTGTGGCCGGACTGGTGGGCGACATCTCTCCTCCGGGGGTGACCTCGTACACCGAGGAAGAGACGCGCACCCTCTTTCAGAACGGGCATTCGGTGTTTCTCAGAAACTGGCTGTATGTCTGGCGGCTCCTTCAACAGCGGGATACCCAAGGAAACCCCCAGGCAGGCGAAGTCGCAGATGAGGTCGCTTTCACGGTGATGCCGCACGAACCCGGCGGGCAGAGCGCGGCCACGCTGGGCGGGTGGGGTTTTGCGATTTCGCGGTTCACTCGTAATCCGGAAGCCGCCTGGCGGCTTGTAAGCTTCCTCACCCGCCCCGAATCGCTCGCTCAGGTGAGCCGCCGTTCCGGGCTTGTCCCGGCGCGACGCAGCCTGGCTCCGCCGGAGTTTCTTCCAATCCTGCTGGAGGCGAGGCCGCGGCCGCCGATCCCGGAATATGCACAGGCTTCCGACATCCTTCAGCGCTGGCTGAGCGCGGCCCTGACCGGCCGGGCAACCCCGGATGAAGCGATGAAAGAGGCGGCCGCCCAGACCCGGCTGCTCCTGAAATCGGAATGAGCCGGACCTCCTTGAAGAAAGCCCTGTGGCTAGCACCCGCGGCACTGCTGATCGGTGTCGTCATGGTCTATCCCGCAGGCCGGGCGATCTTTCTCAGCTTTACGCACTACGGTCTCGGCACCGGCTTTGAGACCCGGTTCGCCGGCGCAGACAACTTTCGGCGCATGCTCGACGATCCCAGACTGCATGCAAGCTTCGCCGTCACAGGACTGTTCGTTGCGGTTTCAGTGGCTCTGGAGTTTGGCCTCGGCCTGATCCTGGCACTGGCCGCAGGTCGCATGGTGCGCGGGCAACGTCTGGCACGTACGCTGTTACTCATTCCCTGGACCTTGCCGACGGCGATCGTGGGGGTTCTGTGGGCGTGGATCCTCAACGATCAGTTTGGAATCCTGAATCACATTCTCACCGGCGCAGGTGTCATCGCCGCACCGGTCGCCTGGCTCGCCCAGCCGGCTCCCGCGTTGGCAGCAATTATCGTTGCAGATGTCTGGAAGACGACTCCGTTTGTGTTTGTGATTCTCCTGGCGGGCTGCCAGAGCATTCCACACGAACTCTATGAAGCTGTAGCCGTCGATGGCGGCGGGGCGTGGGCGTCTTTTCGATACGTCACCTGGCCCCACCTGTTGCCTTTCGCCTTTATCGCGCTGATCTTCCGGATCATTCAGGCATCGGCCATTTTCGATCTCGTCTACGTTCTTACAGGAGGCGGCCCCGGCGGCGCCACGGAAACCGTTTCGATCTATGCCTACCAGACCACGATGCGGTATCTCGACTTCAGCTACGGCTCGTCGATCGCTTTCGCGCTGGTCCTGGTGCTGGCGCTGATCGCCCTGATTCTGCGCCGCGTTCTTCGGGAGGCCCAATGAGACGATTCTCCGTGGTTGCCGCAGCCACCGTCTGCGTCTTCTGCGTTCTCGCCGTGACACCTCTGCTCTGGCATGGACTATCCTCATTGAAATCCGCCGAAGAACTCACGCAGATACCGCCCGGAATTCTGCCGGCTGCGCCGACACTGTCGAACTACGAAGAACTGTTCATCCGAAGACCGTTCGGCACTTACTTCCTGAACAGCATTGTGATTGCCTCACTGGCAACGATGCTTTGCCTGGCCGCCGGATCCCTGGCGTCCTTCCGCATCGTCCATTTTGCACGCCGGCTTGGATCAGCGATGGCGGGAGGACTGCTGGTTCTCAGTTTCTTCCCGCCGATTGTGTTTCTGTTTCCGCTGTACGAAATTGTGCGGGGGCTGGGCGTCATGAACCACCCGTGGTCTCTGATCATCGCCTATTCGGGAATGCACCTCCCGCTGACGATCTGGCTGCTGGCGGGCTACTTCCGGCGGATTCCGCGCGAGCTGGAGGAAGCCGCGGCCATGGACGGCATGTCGGAGTTCCAGGCGTTCCGCAGAGTGGTCCTGCCACTGGCGGCCCCGGCGATCGCCACGACGGGCATCCTGGTTTTCATTTTTTGCTGGAACGAATTCATGTTTGCGCTGACGTTTATGAACCTCGACAGCGCACGGACGGTGACCGTCGGAACTGCGACACTCAGCGGAGCCTTCGCCTATCAGATTCCGTGGGGTTTGCTGGCTGCAGGCGTCATCGTGAGTGCATTGCCCCTGATCCTCCTGGTTATCCTTTTCCAGAAGCGCATCGTTGAAGGTCTGACTGCCGGCTCCCTGAAGTGACTGCACTACTACCATTATGGTCGGAAAGTCCCAAAACGCCTGGGACGTCGCGCTGATTCAAGAAATCCCCACGCATTGGATACTGGACAAAATCCGAACGCTTTTCATTGGATTGTCGAGTTGCCGGGCTTTCGGCGGTGACTTTTCGGGAAGACCTTCATGAGCAGGTATGGAAAATTTTGGCAGTTGGCGGTCGTCCTCGTCTTTCTGATCGTGGTGGGGGCGAACGCTCAGAACAACGGGATTGAATCGGGCCGGTTCTCCCTGAGCGCGCGCATTATCGGGCCGCACACGCTCCAGAAACCCTTTGAAGTTCGGTTGTTGCACGAATCCGAGCGGGTGATCGCCCGGGTTACCGTCTCTTCGGGAACAGCCTTCAAATTCAACGGCCTCACGGGTGGCGCCTACTACCTTGCTGCAGACGTCCCGGGATTTCAGAAACTTCGGCAACGCATCGACGTCAACGGCGTACCCGATGTCGTTGCTGCAATCTTCCTCGAGCCGGAGCCGCAGACCGTTGTGGAAAAGCCACTGGATCTCTGGGGTGAGGAAACGGACGTCATCGACGTCGCCGATATGGCGCAGTATCCCGACAAGCTGCTGGACCAGTTCAGGCTCGCCAACGAGGAACTTCAGGGTAAGAATTTCGAAAGGGCGCGGAAGCTTCTGGAACCGGTCGTCCGCGAGGCTCGGGACTTCTACGAGGCGCATAAGGCACTCGGCCTGTCCTATCAAAAGCTCCAGCGCTACCGAGACGCGGAAGTGGAATACCGCACCGCAAGAGATCTGCGGCCCGACTCGGCAGCACCTCTGACAAGTCTGGGAAGTCTTTACGTGCAGGAAGCCGACATCGCCCCGGATCCTGTTGCAACTCGCAGGATCCTGAATGACGCCCTGGAAAACCTTCTACAGGCCATTCAGTTGAATCCGGGCTTTGCGTTCGCGCATTACCTGCTGGGCGTCACGTACTACAAGGCCGGCCTTTACGAGGATGCGGAGAGTTCCCTGCTGCATTCGTTCGAGATGGAGCCCCGCCTGAGTGACGCCAGGCTCGCGCTGGCCAACGTCTACATCCGGATGCAGGAATGGCCGAATGCTTTCGAGCAGCTCAAAGCGTATGTGAGCGAAAATCCGGACGGCCCCGGGCTCGATCAGGCTCGTCAGACCGAGTCGCGGATTGAAGAGATTCTCAACGCCGAAGATGGCCAGACGACGGCACGCGATCAAAATCGCAGGGCAGCGCAGTAATTCGATTCGCCTAAGGACTCTGGTCGACAGTCTCCTCGTCCAGCTTTTCCACCAGGCTTCGATAAGTAGATTCCGAGATAAGCCCCTCGCGGAGCGATTGCGAAAGTCTGGCTTTTCGAACATCGGTCAGATGGCGCCGCACACGGAGCAGTTGCTCCTGTTCAGGTCCCCGGCTCACCTGGTTCAACCGCGCAAGCCGCTCCTGAAGTTCACCTTCTTGAGCGGCCACGCGCTCCCGCAACTGTTTATGGACGGATCCGGACACCATCCCGCGCGTGAGCAGCGCGTCCAGTTCTTCGGCCTCGGCCGCAGACGATATCATCTCTCCGCGAACCATTTCGTAGGCCAGGTTCTCGGGAGATGTCTGTCCGAATTTCAACAGCCCGAGCAGTCGCTTCAGAGTCAACCCCTGAGCAAGAAGGCTGAAGATGACCGTTCCAAAAGTCATGGCCACGAGCTGGGGGCGGAATTCGGAAGCGGCGGGCAAACTGAGTACCAGCGCGATGGAGAGCGATCCCCGGAGTCCGCCCCACACCTGCACGTGCTGCCAGCGGAAAGGCACCTTCCCGCCCAGGAAATTCATCACACCCATCGTCCCGTAGACTGCCACAACACGCGAGATCAGCATCGCGGCAATCGCCCAGCCAATGCGTCCGGAATTCTGCGCCAAAGCAGAGACGCGCACTTCCAGTCCGACCAGCAGAAAGACCAGGGAGTTGGCGACGAAAGCGGCATACTCCCAGAACGACGTCACCGCCATTTCGGTCGTCGGTGACATGCCGATCCGTCGTCCATAGTTTCCAACCACAAGTCCGGCTATCAGAACTGCGATGACCGGGGAAACCTGGAGGCTCTCGGCGAGAAGAAATGATCCGTAGGCAGCGATTGTCGTCAGCGTGATCTCGAGCAGGTGGTCGTTGATACGGGCAGTCACTGCCGAACACAGCAGGCCAACGACCACGCCCACGGCGAGTCCTCCAAATACGACGACGCCGAACTCGCGCAGCGAACTCCAGACTATCGAATCTCCCGCTCCCGCTGCGGTTCCCACCATCAATGCGAGAATAATGCGAAACAGGACGACCGCCGTTCCGTCGTTCAGCAGGCTCTCTCCTTCAATGAGGACGGACAACCGCTTGGGCAGGCCGAAGTGTTTGAACAGGGCCAGCACCGAAACAGGGTCTGTCGCAGATATCATCGTGCCGAACAGCAGGGCTGGAATCCACGCCATCCCGATACCGTAGTGCAACAGGGTTCCCACGGCCCCCGTCGCGATACACACGCCCGGAACTGCAAGTGCCAGGATGGGCCCGAGATCCTTTCGCAGGTGATCGATATTCAGGTTCCAGGACGCTTCGAAGAGGAGCGCAGGCAGAAAAATGAGCAGGATCAATTCTGGAGAAATGTGGACAGCCGGCAGGAATTCCATCGGACTGATGAGCAAGCCGACCACGACCAATGCCAGCGTGTAAGGAATCCTGATCCATTTCGTCGCGATGGCCACGGCTGCCGAAATCAACATCAGAACAATGAATACGCTGACGGTGAAATGGGTGCTATCCATATCCGGCCAGTATTACACAGTCGAAATTCATGCAGGCCACCGCGCGTGGACCTGATTGAGGAAGCATTTCCATCGTACCAAGCACAGGGACAGTCCTCCACATCGGGGTTACACTCTTAACTCACTATGGTGAACTCGAACGATCTTCCCGCTTACAAGAACGACGAATTTCTCGACAGTGACGCCGCAAGGCCCCTGAGAATACTCGCCGAGTACCTGGCGCCCCTGCACGAATTCCAGAACCAGAAGGTGCACGACACCATCGTCTTTTTCGGATCCGCCCGCCTTCGCGCAGACGGCCCGCTGGGACGTTACTATGCCGATGCCCGGGAACTCGCGAAGCTTGTCACCCGGTGGTCGCAGACGTTTCCCGCAGATGGGCACCGTCTCACCGTGTGTTCCGGGGGCGGCGGCGGAATCATGGAAGCGGCCAACCGCGGCGCGTCCGACGCTGGAGGCCGCACCATCGGGCTAAATATCGGCTTGCCTCACGAACAACGGCCCAATCCCTACATCACCAGGGGGCTGTCGTTCGAGTTTCACTACTTCTTCATGCGGAAGCTGTGGTTCGCGCATCTTGCTCGCGCCATCGTGATTTTCCCGGGAGGATTCGGAACCCTCGACGAGTTGTTCGAGATCCTGACACTCTCACAGACAAGAAAACTCGACCGCGACATTTTCGTGCTGCTTTACGGGCCGGAGTACTGGAAAGAGATCGTGAACTTCGAAGCGCTGGTCCGCCACGGCACGATTTCACCGGAGGATCTGACCCGCCTCCATTTCGCGGACGATCCGTCCGAAGCGCTGGACCTCCTGAAGGCCAACATCGAGACAGATGCCGGCCCGGCCGCCCCGGCATTCGCCAAATCGATCACGATTCATCAGCCCAAGTCCTCCGATTGAGAGCCTATGGCCCAATTTATCGTCCCCATGGCTCAATAACGGGACAACAACGGGGAGGGGCTCTACTCTCGTGTCGAGCGGCTGGCGGAATTCGGGTTTCGAGTTCCTATTTCAGCGAGCCAGGATCAGATTCGTTCGTCGGCGACGCCTTCTGCAACAAGCTGGTTAAGCGCTGCTCTCCGGAAACCTTGCCACCGGTGACGATCTCTCGAGCTGTGATCTTCTTTCCATAAAGGTCTTCGTTCGCTCCATTGTCCTGGCGCAGTGTGGAGCCTTCGAGAGACACGCCGGCAAAGAGCCCTCGCGAACGGGAATACGTGAGAATTTCGGCGCGCATGTAGGCATCGGTAGCGGCCATCGCCGCTCGTCCTTTCGGCCCAGCCGCAACTGCAGCGTCGGCGCCCAGCTTCACCTTGCTCTTAAGCAGCGAATCTGCGCCTTTCGGATTCATGACAAGGAGGAGGAAATCGGTTGCCTGGCCGCCGAGTTGAAAGCCAACGCTCGCTCCCTCCAGTCGAAACATTGCCGGCGAGCCCCAGGGACCCGTAAACTTGTCTCCCGTCCGGCAAACCAGGGCTCCCTTTCCATAACTGCCGCCAATGCCGAGAGCAAACTTCTTCACGGAAGGCATCACGACCACGCATTCGGCCCGATTCAGCAAATCCTTCGGCAGCGCGTCGGGGATATTCATGATTTCCTCCAGTACGGTCGCGCTGGCCTCCAGTCGTTCACGCTCGTCGTCACCGTCGGCCGCCATCATCACGGTCCCAAACATGGTCAGAGTCAGAAGACACACAACTGTTCGCATCGGCATCATTCTCCTTTCACGTCGATTGTTTCGCAGAGTCGCCCCGCTTTCAAGCAATCGGTGTTGCCGATTTTCGCGGAGAGCTGTCCTTAGAAGAGCAACGAGCAGGCGGAATTGCTATAGACAGCCCTCAAAAAAAGTCATGCGCCGACAATCGCGGGCAATTGAGCCAGGCTCTTTACCTCGAAATCCGGCTTGCCCGGCAGTCTCTCCGGGCACTGGCCATAGCGGTTGCACCACACGACGCGCATACCGAAAGCGGATGCGGCATACGCATCCCACGCATTCGCAGACTGAAATGCAATCGCGCTTCGGTCCAGCCCGAGGCGTTGAACAGCCAGACCATAGACTTTGGGATGGGTCTTGAAGACACCGGCTTCCTCGACGGAGTAGACGCCGTCGAGCAGATCGCCGATGCCGTTATGCTCGACAACCGCCCGCAACATGGCAGGGGAACCATTCGAAAGGATTGCCGTGCGGATCCCCGCAGCCTTCAACCGCACGAGCGTATCTTTGACTTCGGGGAACGTGTCGAGTTCAAGGTACAGCTTCATCAACCGGTCACGCAGGATGGCGTCGCCCAAATCCAGGGTCTGCATCGTGAAGTCGAGCGCGTCTCCCGTTACCTGCCAGAAATCCGCGTGTGCTCCCTGGAGGGCTCGCAGCCAGGTATATTGGAGCTGCTTTTCCCGCCACAGGGCGTTAAATCGTTCAAAGCCACTCCCTATCGCATCCCGACAGCGCGCCGCCGCTGAAGCGTAGTCGAACAACGTCCCATAAGCATCAAACACGCAGGCCTTAATGCCCGTCATCGACACCGGACCAACCTCATAGCACTAATTTCCTAAAAGGACTAATTTCATAGGACTAATTTCCTATTATGCATGGGACCATTTGTCCATTAGACTATAGGCCATTGATCCCACCATCCCTCTTTCTTTTGCCGACCCACGAAAATCTACGGTCGGCAAAAAGTGAGGCGAAGGAAATGCGTTGGGTTTCCGTTTTACGGAGTGCGAGGGAAGATGTCGTTTAGAACATCGATGCTGTTCGCCTGCTTCTGTGCCCCGTCCGGGCCTTCAGCAAGAGCGGATTCTTCGCCGTCCGTTTGACTTGTTAGCGTTTCGCGAGGGCACCCCCCTTCCCTCATTTACTCAGGAGAGAACATGAAGAACAAATTCACGCTGTTAGTGATGTTGTGTCTGTTTGCGACGGTATCCTTCGCACAGGTGAACAACGCAACGCTCACTGGAACCACCTCGGATTCTTCAGGGGCGGTGGTGCCCGGAGTTTCCATCAGAGTAACCAACACGGGTACCGGAGTCATTTCGTCGGCAGTGACAAACGAATCCGGCGCGTACAACATCCTCGGTCTGATTCCCGGCACTTATACGGTGTCCGCGGAATTACCCGGCTTTCAGAAGCAAACCGTTTCTGACGTCACGCTCGGCAACGCCGTTACCGTGCGCATGAACTTCACCCTCAAGGTTGCGAACCTGAGCACGAGCGTGGAGGTGACGACCTCTGCGGACACGACTCTGCAAACCTCCAGTCCGACGGTTGGCCAGGTGCTCAACCAGAAAAAGGTTGAGGACCTGCCGGTCGTGGGCAACAACGTTCTGGACATGTTAAAACTTCTTGGAGGCCTCGACAATTTCGTCGCGACGAGCGCACCCGGGCAGAGTGCTTTCGGCCGTGAGGGTACGACGCTCGCGGGCGTCAGCGCCCAGGCGGTGCCGGTTCTGCGCGACGGCATCATGGTTCAGGATGAGCGGTACCCCACGGGTATCAATTCAGCGACCGTCATGAATCAGGACATGGTCGGCGAAATTCGGCTGATCGTCTCACCAGCGGATGCAGAACTCGGCCGCGGCAACGGCGCCATCCAGATTTCAACGCGTTCGGGGACCAACCAGTTCCACGGCGCGGCGACCTGGGTCAATCAGAACACCGCGTTGAATCCGAACACCTGGAGCAGCAACCGCAATCAACCCAAACGGATCGAGCCGAACTGGAGCAATATCAACCAGGGCACGATCAGCGCCGGCGGTCCGCTCATTAAGAACAAGACATTCCTCTTTGGGTTGTGGGATATGAATTTCAATCGCGGCCGCGCCAACACCTATGTCACGGTGCTGACGCCTTGCGCCCGCAATGGTGTGTTCCGGTATTTCGATGGAGTAAACAACGGCGCGTTCGGGGCAGCGACAACGAGCGGTGCGACGGCGACGACCGCCGTGGTTGACGCCAACGGCTCACCGGTACCTCCAACCGCCGGAGCGCCTCTCCGATACATCAGCGTCTACGGCCCTGTCAGCTTTCCGGGCGGCGCCCCGAACGCGGACTGCTCCAATGGAACGGTCAGCGGTTCGTGGGATACCTACCGGAAAGGGCTCGATACGACGGGGTTGGTGTCACGCACGATCGCGTTCATGCCGCAACCCAACGATTGGAGCACCAATGGAGGCGCCAGTGTCGACGGCTTGAACGTGGCCAGCTACCGATACCTTCGCGGCTACAGGGGCCTCGACAACCTGTTCAGCGTGGGTGAAGGCACGGGAAATCGCAAGCAGATCAACCTGCGCGGCGACCACAACATCAGCCAGAGACACAAGGTGAACGTCGGCTTCACCCACGAACGTGTCGTTTCCGACGACACCGTGGCTGGCTTGCCCGGCACCTGGAGCAATGAAAACTATCACCGGCCCACCGTCATTACCGTCGGTACCGTGTCTACGATTTCGAGCTCGATGGTCAATGAGGGCAAGTTTGGCTACCGCGTGAACGGAACCAACGTCATTGCGCCGTGGGATATTCCGGCAAACCAGGAGTCCATCAACCAATACCTGCCTGCACCCGTGAACGGCTTCCGGATTCTCCCCGACATCACCGGGGGTATCGGGGTCTGCAGTCCGATCACCGGCGCAAGACCTCCGGGGAATTGCCTGGGAGGCGGTGCCGCGGGTAACAACATCACGGCAACAGCCAGAGACAAAACGCCCAGCTATACCTATGGCGATACGCTCAGCTGGACGAGGGGGAACCACAGCTTCAAGTTCGGCGGCGAAATCCGCTACAACAGCAGTACGTCCACGGGCAGCAGCCCGGGCAACTCCTTCTTCACCAATTTCAAGTCGCCCGTCGTTGTCGTTGCCGGTGCAACCGCAGGTGCGGCGCTGGCCACTTCCGGCGCGACTGCTATTGCCAACACAAACCCGGCAATGACGGGTCTTGGATCGAATAACGCGACCAGAGCGAGGAATCTGTTGAATTTCCTCTCCGGGTCGCTGTCGTCGGTCAACAACCAGTATTTCCTGACCAGCCCCACCGCGACGACGTTCTCGGACTACCGCGATTCCGCCCTGCTGACGAACACCATCAAGCAGCGGGAATTCGATTGGTTTGCGAAGGACGACTTCAAAATCACCAGAGACCTCACTCTCAATCTGGGCTTGCGCTATGAATGGTATGGCGTTCCTTACTCCGCCTCAGGCCTGACCGTAAGGCCGGTCGGTGGGGGTGCAGGGGCGTTCGGATATTCCGGAACGGATTTTTCGGGATGGATGGTTCCCAGCGTCACTCGCAAGGGCCCGGATACCACTCTGGAGTTCGTCGGGCCCGGGTCGCCAAATGCCGGCAGCTCGGTTTACAAGAATGATAACAACAACTTCGGGCCGGCCGTCGGGTTTGCCTGGCAGGTTCCGTGGTTCGGAGAAGGCAAGACCACCGTGCGCGGCGGTTATCAGGTTACTTTTCAGGGAGGGGGCCGCTTCAACGCCCTGGAAGGTGCGCTCAGCAACCCGCCGGGCAAAACCTATCCCGGAACGTATGGTGGCGACAGCACGAATCCTTACCTGGATCTGACCAAAGTCGCGCTTGTTGTCCCTACTCCCATACCCGTACAACCGATGGCGCCGATTCCGATCACCGACCGGAACACACCCATCAGCTTCTTCGATCCGAACTATACCAGCCCCTACGTACAGAACCTGAATCTCTCTCTCACGCGGTCCATGCGGCGGAACGTGACCTTGGACGTCCGCTATATCGGGACTCTGTCGAAGAAGCAGTACACGTCGGTAAACCTGAATTCGGCGAACTTCCTCTATAACGGGCTCGCTGCCGAACTCACCAAGGTTCGTACCGGCGGAGAATCTGCGGTGCTGGATCAGATCTTCAACGGCATTAACCTCTGCGCATCCGGATGCGCTGCCGGTACTTACGGAGCCGTCGGGACCACCGCCGGTGGAGTCTTGCAGACTGCAGCGCTGCAGATGAGGTCGAGTTCAACGTTCAACACGAATCTTGCGGTCGGCAATTTCTCAGGAGTCGCGGCGTCGCTCAACACGTTGAACTACGTGAAGACCGCCACGGCGAACCAGACTTTGCCGGATGTCCCCTCCACGGTTCGCGGAGCCGTACTGAGGTTCAACGGGACGCCCGAGAACTTCATTGCCACCAATCCGCAGTTCAGTTCCGTTAACTATCTGTCGAACATGGGGAGCAGCAACTACCATTCGCTGCAGGCGGAAGTCACGCTGCGTCCCACTCATGGTTTCAGTGGTTCGGCGAACTACACGTGGAGTAAGAACCTCGGCAGCGGTACGACTTTCACCAACCCGGTCGACCGCTCTCCCGACTACTCCATCGTGAACACCAACCATCCCCACGTCCTGCGCACTAACGGGACCGTGGAACTGCCAATCGGTCCCAACAAGCTGTTTCTCGGAAACAGCTCGGGCCCGCTGGCTCGCGCTCTCGAACGGTGGCAGGTCGGTGTCATCTACACGCTCAGTTCAGGGGCGTGGACGAGCATCACCACCAATAACATGCTCTATGCGAATGGCGTGCCGGATGTCGTTGATGCAGATTTGCTCAAGGAATTGCTCGGCGAATCCAAAGTTCGCTGGGGGACTCCGGCCAGCAACGGCGCGCTTCTCGAGGGACGCTTCTTCGACCCGGACAAATGGGTGAAGACGGCCGATCCGCAATGCGCGACCGTCACGGCCCTGCAAAACCTGAACGGAGGCGCCGTTCCGCGGTGCACGTTGCAGGCACTGGCGAAGGTCGTCCCGGCAGGCACGGCGGGCGCGGTCGTCACAGCCCGCGACTCGGCGGGGAATCCCACTCAATACGGGCAGATCGTTCTCCAGAATCCTCTTCCCGGAATGCGGGGCAACCTGGGCCGGAACGTTCTCCGGGACCTCCCTGTATTTAATTTCGATGCAAATCTGAGCAAGAGCTTTGCAATCAGTGAATCGAAAGCTCTTCAGTTCAGGATGGACATGCAGAATGTCATGAACCATCCCCAGCCCACCGCCCCGAGCCTGACCATTAATTCGGCCAACGCGGCGACACCTTGGGGCCAGATCACTTCGAAAACGGGCACCCGCACACTGCAGGCGCAACTGCGGCTGACCTTTTAAATAGGGCGCCTTCGGCGCCTGGCCCGTTATGCCTTGCGGGAACAAAATTCTCGTTACGCCCGGCATAACGAGCCAGGCTAGCCATACTCAAACAAAAGGGCCGCCGATCCCGGCGGCCTCCCGGTTTCTTCCGACCCGAAACAAAGGGAGAGCCGTTCGCACGAGATTGGGCGGTCTTCCCCCGGTTCGGATTATCACATTGGAAGCGAGACGGGGACTGGCATGGACTTCACATGCAGGTCTCGCTGAGGAAATGGTATCTCGATTCCGTTCTCGCGAAAGGCGCGAAAGATCGCGAAATAGAGATCGCTGGTCAGGACCTGAGGCGTAGTCACCCGCTGGGTGGTCCAGACCCGCAGATCGAAATTCAGTGCGCTATCGCCGAAGCCCCGAAACAACACGTCGGGCTCAGGGCTGACAAGAACGGTGGGTTCCTGCCGCGCAACGGCAAGCAGAATTTCCCGCACCTTTTCCGGCTCGCAGCCATAGGAAACTCCAAGCGGGACGGAAAAACGGACGCTGAGATCGTTGGCGGTCCAGTTCGTCACGCGGTTGGAAACGAATTCCGAGTTCGGCACGATAATCACGACATTGTCGTTGGTGCGTACCCACGTGCTGCGTCCTGCGATGCGCATCACATCGCCGACTACGCCGCCAACCTCGACTCGATCACCAAGCTTGACCGGCCGTTCGAAAAGCAAAACGAGGCCGGACACGAAATTGTTCGCGACTGTTTGCAACCCCAGTCCTATGCCGATACCCGCAGTGCCGCCAAACAAGAGCAGGCTGTCCAACTTCAGGCCTGCTGATTCGAGCCCGACGACGATCCCCACCAGGAAAACAAGGTAACCAAGAATACGCGCAAACGCGTACTGCTGGCCGCCGTCCAGATTCGTGTGGGAGAGTATGCGGCTCTGAACCGTGCGGCGCGTCATGCTTGTCGCCAGGCCGAGCGCAACGAGGTAGAGTGTCGTCTTGATCAGAAAGACCGGGGTCAGCGCCACGTCGCCGATGTTGAAGAACGGCCTGAAGAGGAATCCGCCAACCCGGCCGGTAAGCAGGGCCTCAGGCCTGGCGTTGATTCGCCACAACAGCAGGCCCAGCCCGACGACCGCAACAACAAGCACCACATAAACGGGCGGCTTCAAGAGTGCTTTCCTGATTTTCATAACGAAGACCTCCATTCGGGCCTGCTTCCGCCCGTTGGCGAACAAAACCGAATCGATGAATTCCCGGCGGACTCCGATATTACGTGCGGTACGGCTTCACGTCACCAAGAGCTTCGGCGATAAGCGACAACACCTCGCGAGTGGCTTCGATACTGCGAGGCGTTGCGCGGTCGAAGGCCCGCTGTATCGCCGCCTCGACGGTCCCTTCCGTGTCTGCGTTCACAAGCCGGCCCTTGTCTGTCAGGCTGAGCAGCAGGCGCCGCCGGTCGCGGGGATCGGATCTGCGGCGCAGCAGACCCTGCCGCTCGATGCGGCCCAGGACGCCCGTCAAGGTGCTGGGGTGAATGTGGAGAAGTCTGGCGAGGTATCCTGCGGGGATTCCCGGGAACCGGCCGACGATCCGGATCACCAGACGCTGAGGGCTGGTGACGCCCAGTGTGGCTTCCATGCGCTTCGAGGTCCGCTGCGCGGCATGATCCATCTGCCAGATGAGGCGCATGAAATCCAGAACCTCTCCCAGCGGCGGCAGGCTGGGCCCCCCGATGATATTCCCGCCGGCCTGCTTCATCGCCCGCCCCGAAGCCGTGCGGACTCCCGGCGAAGGTCGATGAGAATCTGCAGGAACTCGTCGACGGAATTCTGGTTTGCGACATAATACGGCGCGGCGGATTCTCGTTTTGAGCCGACACGAATCGAGAGCAGCTGGCCCGGCTGATTCAGCTGGAAAACATCTTCATCGGTCTCGTCGTCACCGATATAGATTGCGGTGTCGCAGCGGAGCCGTTCGCGTTCCCGATCGAGGGCCATCCCTTTATGAGGAGCGCCGTACGGAAGAATATTGACGACCTGTCGTCCGCCCATCACCCGCACCCTTCCGAGAGAATCGGCAGCCGTCCGAATTGCGGCCAGCGCCTCCTTCTTGTTCCGCGAACCACGATAATGAATCGCCACGGAATACACCTTGTCCTCGACCACAACCCCCTTCTGGGGCGAAAGGAGCCGGCCCAGCGCCGGCAGCCACCGGCGAACCTCGGCGGCGTAGCGGTGGGCTTTTTGTCTCGATTCGATGCCGTGGTTGCCGATGACCTCCACCGCTTCCCCGCCTGGAAGCCGGGAGCGAGCATCCTTCTGGGAACGACCGGAAATGACGACGACCGGGTAGAGTTTAGTGACGGTGCGGAACAAGTGCTGCGTGCCGCGGCGCATCAAAGCCCGTTCAGGATCGGCGACGATCGGCGCCAGTGTTCCGTCGTAGTCGAAAGCCAGCAGCACGTTGGACCAGACGAACTCCCGGAGTATCTCCCGGTTGGCCCGGGCAAGAATGTTCTTCACTGCGGAGGCCCCTGGGCCACAAAGTGATCTGTGAGCCGGTCGCTGAGCCGGTCGCGGCTTCTCAGACGCGCCGCATCCACCAGCATCCTGCCGGCCCAGCGATAAACATTGAACTCGGAAATGAAGGCGCGCATGGAGCGCATGCGATCCCGCTTCTCCTCGGCGGACATCTGAAGCGCAGTCGCCAGCGCCATGCTGGCCTCGTCGAAGTCGTAGGGGTTGACGATCAGGGCCTCGGTGAGTTCACGGGAAGCGCCGGTGAACTGGCTGAGCACCAGGACGCCGTCCTCGTCCTCGCGTGAACTGACAAACTCCTTGGCGACGAGATTCATTCCGTCATGGAGACTGCTCACGTAGCAGACGTCGGCGGCACGATAGTACCGAAACACGGTCGGCGGCTCGTAATGCATCCGCATCAGGACAATCGGGCGATATCCGGCCCTGCCGAAGCGCGCGTTAATGCGGGCCGCCAGCCGCTCGACGTTTTCGTTGAGCTGGCGATAGCTTTCGATAATCGTCCGGCTGGGCGCCGCCAATTGCGCGAACGTAAAGCGTCCTTGAAAAACCGGGAACAGTTCAAGAAAGCGTTCCACCGCGAGCAAGCGTTCCTCGACACCTTTGGTGTAATCGAGGCGATCCACGCCAACCCCGAGAAGGGCGTCCGGCTTCAGCCCGAGTTCCCTGAAGACGCTCGCCCGGCATTCTTCGACGGCCGGGACAGTCTTCAACCACCGGCTGGGCCACTCCACCGAGACCGGGTACGGCCGCACCAGCGTATTGCGGCCGTGCTGAACGACGGCGGTCTGCTCACGATCGATGCGCGCTTCCAGAAACCGCTCGACCGAATCGGTGAAGTTGTTGCAATCGAACTGCGTATGGAAGCCCAGGATGCTCGCGCCGAGCATTCCTTCAAGCAGTTCCTTCCGCCACGGGCAGATGCCGAAACGCTGAGAGTTCGGCCAGGGAATATGCCAGAACATGATGATGGTCGCCCGGGGAAGACGCTCCCGGATCAGTCGCGGCGCCAGGGCGAAGTGGTAATCCTGCACCAGGACGATGGGATCTTCCGAGTCCACTTCTTCGCACAACGCGTCGGCAAACTTCCGGTTCACTTCCTGGTAGTGCTTCCAGTCTTCGTTGCGAAAGATCGGGCGCGCGTGGGCGATGTGGCAGAGGGGCCAGAGACCCTCGTTGGAGAACCCGTAGTAGTAGCCTTTTTCCTCTTCGGGAGTCAGCCATAGCCTTCGAATAACATAGGACTCTTCGCCGGGAGGGACCCTGACGCGTCCGTGGGAATCGGCCGCTTCGCGGTCTGCCGATCCGCTGCCGTGAGCGATCCAGGTTCCCGAGCACGCCCGCATCACCGGTTCCAGCGCCGTTACCAGACCGCTGGCAGGATGCAGAACGGTGATTTCGCCTCCCTCCCCGGACCTTTCGTGAATATACGGTTCGCGGTTCGCCAGGATGACCACCTTTTCCCCGTGCAAATGCCGATTCAGAGTCTGTTTGAGACGCTCCGGAGTCCACGTGCCCCCTTCACGATCGGACTCCTTTTCGGCAACGATCCGGTCCACGAGCTGGCGAACGTCGCGCATGATGGGCTGGAACTCCGGACGCTGCTGCGCCCCTCCTTGCAGGAACGTCCGGACTTCGCGCATCCACCCGCTCCAGGCCAGACGAGCGGCGATCACGGTGACGACCGAAGCCGAAACAGCGAGAAAACCGAAGGCCAGGAGGAGGAACTGGCGAGTCTTGGCCTCGCGCCGCTCGACAAAGCTGAGATCGTGGACGAGAACGACGAAACCGAGCGCCAGGCCCTGATCGAGCACAGGAATGGCGCTGACGTGCACGCTGCCGCCGGGTAGGGACTGCACGCTGTCCCAGAAAGTCCAGGAATCGGCCGGTGCTTCAGCAAACGGGCGAACGCGAACGCCGAGGTCGACGCACGTCAACGGCGCCGGAAAATCCCTCGTGCTGGCAAGCAGCGCGAGATTCGCAGAGCAGGCGCTCGCGGCCATGATGCGTTCGTCATGCGAGATCTCCCCGAGCAGCTCTGCAAGTCCGGCCGTCTCCTCCGGACTCCAGCGCGCGACCAACGCCTGCCGCGCGCCGTTAACCGCAAGCCGGGCCCGCAGGCTCAAATCGTTCTCGAACCAGCTGCGTGTAGTTTGCTGAACGAGGACGGAAACGCCCCAGGCGAGAAGTCCCAGTCCCACGACCAGCGCGACGACAAAACGAACGGCTCGGCGCATAGTGCGCGTATTCCAGCACAAATTAGTTTGAGCACCAACTAAAATTTGTTACCGTTCATGGGTGCTGAAGCCCGGAATCAGGAATGACCGTGAATAGTGTTCTTCGCAGGGCACTGCCGGCGCGACGTTCAATAAAGGTTGCGTTCCTTTTCGCGACAGTACTGAAAACCATACTCCCCGTGTACGCTGCGGGCGAGGAAGGGCACGCAGACCCGGTCGCTCCCCTCGCGCTCTGGCTGGTGGTCATTCTTCTTGCGGCAAAGCTGGGCGGGGACCTGATGGTGCGTATCGGTCAACCGGCGGTCCTGGGCGAGCTTGTCATCGGCGTGGTGCTCGGGAACCTCGCGCTGGTGGGTTTCCCGTCCTTCGAGCCGATAAAAACGGACGCCTTCGTCGACATGTTTGCAAGGGTCGGTGTGCTTATCCTCCTCTTTGAGGTCGGCCTGGAATCGACCATCGGTCAGATGCTCAAGGTGGGATGGTCGTCGCTTCTGGTGGCGACGCTGGGTGTTGTGGCACCGTTTGGCCTGGGTTGGGGGGTCGGCGCGTGGCTCCTGCCCGAGCAAAGCCCCTACGTTCACGCGTTTCTTGGGGCCACGCTCTGCGCCACGAGCGTCGGAATTACGGCCCGCGTTCTCAAAGATCTGGAGCGTTCTCAAACGACCGAGGCGCGCGTCATCCTGGGAGCCGCGGTGATCGACGACGTCCTGGGTCTCGTCATTCTTGCGGTGGTTGTGGGCGTGATTTCGGCCGCAGACGTTGGAAGAACTATCGGGCTGGCCGATGTCGCCGCCACTCTGGGAAAGGCCGTGGCGTTTCTGGCAGGCTCGCTCATGCTTGGCGTCGCCGTGTCCCGGAGGCTCTTCGCGCTGGCTTCCAGACTTCGCGCCAGGGGGGTCCTGCTTGCGATCAGCCTGGTCTTCTGCTTCCTGCTTTCCTGGCTGGCCAATCGGATCGGGCTGGCACCAATTGTCGGCGCCTTTGCTGCCGGCCTCATCCTTGAAGAAGTTCACTATCGGGATTTTACCGACCGGGGCGAACATGGACTGGCGGAGTTGATTCACCCGATCTCGAGCTTCCTGGTCCCCATATTCTTCGTGCTGATGGGAATGAGAACCGATCTCCATTCCTTCGCGCAACCGGGCGTGCTCGGCCTTGCGGCCGCTCTTACCGTCGCAGCCATCATCGGAAAGCAGGCGTGCTCGTTCGGAGTGATTGGGACGGGGATCGACCGTTTGACCGTCGGCCTCGGGATGATACCTCGGGGCGAAGTCGGGCTTATCTTCGCGAACATCGGCCTCGCGCTGTCTGTAAGCGGACAGCGGATCATCACGGAAGCGACGTTCTCAGCGGTCGTCGTGATGGTGATCGTGACCACAATGGTAACCCCGCCCCTGCTGAAGTGGAGTCTGGCGAGAAAACAATGAGAACGCTACAGGAACAAGTTAGCTCGATCCCCCCTGGGCGTTGACAAGCGCGGCCTCGCTGCCCACGGTAACGCCATTCCGGTCGGGCAGATGGATGCCGCTTTGGTGCAGCAGCGCGTGGTAAATGGGCTCCTTCTGGAAGCGCCTTGAAATGGTAAAGCTCAGCAGGTTGGCGACCATCAAGGGAACCAGAATCTGATAGTCCTGCGTGAGTTCGAAAATCATGAAGACGGAGGTCATGGGAGCGCGGATGATTCCGGCAAACAACACGCCCATTCCGACCAGCGCGTAGGCGCCCGTGGCCCCGGTGGGAAACGGCGCAATCCGATGGACGAATTCGCCGACCACTCCTCCGAGCATTGCGCCCAGAAAGAGGCTGGGAGCGAAAATGCCGCCGGCGTTGCCCGAAGCATACGAGATGATCGTCGCCACCAGCTTGACGGCGCACAAGAGCACCAGCGTTGTAAGAAGCATTCCGCCGTTCAGCGCCTGATCGACATATTCGTAACCGACGCCCATCACCTGCGGCACAAAAACCAGCACAACTCCGACCGCGAGTCCCCCGATCATCGGCTGAAAAATGGCCGTGCGCGCCGGCAAACTCAGGAAGAATCCGCGAAGCGCGAGAAGCCCCTTGCAAAAAACCAGAGATACCAGACCTCCGACTATCCCCAGCACTGCATAGGCCAGCAGTTCGGCCGGATGCGCGAGACGATAGGCGGGAACACGAAACAGCACTTCATCCCCGAGGATCGACCGCTCCACAATGACCGCCGTCACCGATGCCACCACGGTGGATCCGATCATCGTCGCATTCATATCGCCGATGATTTCCTCGAGCGCGAACAGCACGGCCGCAACGGGGGTATTGAATGCGGCGGACAGCGCCGCTGTCGCCCCCACGCAAACCAGGCTCCGCACGCGGGAAGGGGAAAGGGCGAACCACTTCCCGATGATCGACGCCAGGCCCGCGCCGATCTGCACCGACGGTCCTTCCCGCCCCATCGAGTGACCGGACCCTACACACAACACCCCGGTTATGAATTTCCCCAGAGGCACGATCGGACGTATCCTGCCCTCGTCCAGATGGAACGCCGCCTTGGTCTGAGGCACTCCACTGCCCCGGGCCTCGGGAAAAAACTTTGCCAGCAGGAATCCGCTGACCAGGCTGACAAGCGCAGGCGTCAGGATCAGGCGCTCCCAGGACGGGGACAACCCGAAAAGAAAGTGCTGCGTGCCCTGAATTGCAAGCGTAAAAAGCACCGCGGCGAGGCCGGCAACAATGGCGATGATGATGGTCAGCGCCAGGAAGATCTGGTCTTCGCGGATGCGAAGACGCTGCAAAACGCTCTGGTCTTTCACTATTCGAGAACTCCGTGTTTCCGCGCAATGAGGAGGAGCGCCGTGCGGAAAGGAGACGATTTCCCGCAGTTCTGTCCTGTGGCTGTTTCAATCCTCTGGATAAGATTCAATCCCGCGGTCAGGCCCTCGGAATCGCGCCTCAGCGCTGCCGGACTGAACGTCGTTTTCATATTGTCGGTCATCTCTGTGGAAAGAAGTTCCATTGCTGCCCGCTGGGCCGGTCTTTCAGAGATACAAGCCTGGAGTTCCACCATGCTGAAATCCAGATCGTCCTTAAGCCGCCGGATACGGGCCTCCATACCTATGCCGACGGCAAGCGGATCTGCGGAGAGGACCAGCCTTGCGATTTCGAGCACGTCCCGGACCTCGGCGGAATCGCCGCCATTCGCGAGCGCCCCGTCGAGATACCGTCTCGCCCCGGCGTAATCGCCCAACTTGAACGCGGCACGGCCCGCGCCACCCAGAGCGCCGGGATCTTTCGCATTCGCTTTCAGGGCGACCGTGTATTGATCCAGCGCCCGCTGCGGATCACCGGCTTGCAAAAACAGCTCTCCGACTTCGATGTGGGACTTTTCGTTATCGGGAAGGTCTGAAGCGAGAATCAAGAGCTCCGACAGCGCCTGGCTGCTCTCGCCGCTGTCGAGTAGAAAACGAATCAGTTCCAACCGGACATCCGCACGCTGACCCGCGTCCGGTTCCTCGGGCCACATTCCGAAAAGCGCGTGGTGATAGTAGCGGATAGCCTCCTTCTCGTCTCCTTCCTTCGCGAAGAGCCGGGCGAGATTCAGATTGATTTCACCGCTCTCCGGGGAAGCCTCGCGAAGGCGAAGCAAATCCTGACGTGCTTCTTCGGTCCGGTTGGCCGCCGACAAAGCCGCAGCGAGATCCAGGGCGTAGTCGGCATTGTCGTGGTCCCGCGTGGTGGCCTTCCGGAAATCCTCGACGGCTTGCTCGGTGTCCCCCGCTTTCAGTCGTTGCTGGCCCAGCTGGTGCCAGCTACCCGCAATCTCAATATTCATCGAACGGTTCCGCGCCGCCATCGAGCGCGTAAATACGAATAAAGGCACCACGAGAGCGCCCAGCAGAATCAGCAGCCATACCTCACGTCGAACGATACGAAAAACAACGTTGACGTCGCAGTATTCGCATCGATCGGATACCAGCGGCCTCCCGCAGTTGTCGCACTTGGACTCCGTCACCGGATCAGTATGCCATGTGGGAAACACCTTGCGGTAGGCCGAATATCGTGGCACGATATCGGCCCAGCAATGAGAAAACAGCTCCGCGCGTCGCAGCACGACGTAAAAGACTCGGACTACCGGGCTCTGGCGCAGTTTCGCCACCACATCCGTCGCTATCTGGAGTTCAGCGATCAGGCGGCCGCCGCAGCCGGCATCGAACCGAAGCAATATCAGTTGCTGCTGGCGCTCAAAGGCCTGCCGGAAAATGCCCGGCCGACTGTCGGCGCCCTGGCGGAGGAACTGCGGATCCGTCATCACAGCACCGTCGAGCTGATCAACCGCGCCGAAAGCAACAACCTCGTAGAGCGAACGCGCGTGGCGAATTTTGTCTACGTCCATCCGACCAGGCAGGGTGAACGCATTCTGGCACGGGCTGTCACCCGACGCCTTCGGCAACTGCAGGTGGCCGGCCCGGTTCTCGTAAAAGCCTTGCAACAATTGACCAGCAACAACGGCAAGGCCGAGAGAACAAAGAAAACAACCCCATCAGCATAAGGAGACCCTCATGAGACGACGATTCTGGCTTGCGTTTGTGATTTGCTCATTCGTGACATTGTCCGCCTGCGCATCTGAAGAGACGCCGGCAAGCACTGCAGATTCGACCGCGCCGGCAACAACGGCACCCGCGGGTGATGCGTTAAGCGGAACGTGGACCGGCGATTGGGGGCCCACACCAACCCACAGGAATCCGGTCACGCTGGACCTGGCGTGGGACGGCACAAATCTTACCGGGACGGTGAATCCCGGGCCGGATGCCGTGCCTCTGACCAAGGCGTCCTACGCTCCCGACACCGGAATGGTGATGATGGAAGCCATGGCCACCGGACACAGCGGGGAAATGGTCCACTTCATGATTGACGGCAAGCTCGCCGACGGCACGATGATGGGCTCCTGGGTCCACGACGACAAGAAAGGCGATTTCAAGATCACCAAAAATTGAGCCGCCGCCGATTTCGTCACGGCCCCTGAAATGTCGTGATACGATACTCGGCAAACTAACGCCAAAACAAGGAGACCGTGCCGCTATGAGAACACTACTGATCCCGGTGGTACTGCTCTGCTTAATGCCTCAGTCGGCCCACGCCCAGATTGTCGCCGGAAGCAGCGAAGAAAAGGTGTATCAGCAGATCGCAGCAGAGACCAGCGGAGACGCCAAGCTCAAGGACATAAGCGATTTCGAAAGGGAGTTCCCTCATTCCAAGGTACTGCCCAACGTCTTTCTGATCGCTGTCGATCTGTACCGCGAAAAAGGCGACACCGACAGAGTCATTGAATACGCTGAAAAGGTCATGACCCTGGATGAACGAAACCTGACGGCCATGATGGTCCTTTCACGCAACTATGCGATCCAGCGCAAGCACCTGGACAGGTCTGCTGAACTCGCGCAGAAGGCCGTCGATCAACTCCTCAAAATGCGCACAGAACCGATACCGGCGCAGTATACCGAGGCACAGTGGAAAGAATACCTGGATAGCACGGAAGCCGCGGCCCGGAGCATTCTGGCGTATGCAAAGGGCATGACTCCGAAGTCCCAGGAGCAATAGGACTGCTGGTCGATGTCCTCCAGGTTCTGGGGATGTATAAGAACCGTTATACATCCCCCTGAAAGCCCCCCCGAGGCGGACTTGTCCCCATCTAGCGGGACGGTCCGCCATTTATGACGCGCAGAGGCGGGCACCTATGACGCGGAGAAGCGGGCACCGCGTATAAGCTACAATCCGGGGATGCCCATCGACTCGAGAGTTGGCCCTCTAACTCCTTCAGCCATAAAAAGTCAGCTCGATCGGGTGGTTGTCGGCAAGGGCTTCAGGCAATCCGAACGGATGAAGCGTTTCCTGACTCTTGCTGTGGAGCGATCGCTGCTCGGGAAGCCCGCCACACTGAAGGAGTACGAAGTGGCGCTTGCCGTGTACGACAAGCCCGCCACTTTCGACCCGCGAATCGATCCCATCGTTCGTGTCGAAGCCAGTCGCCTTCGGGCAAAACTGCGCGAGTATTACGAGGATGAAGGCCGGAACGATCCCATCGTCATTTCCATCCGGAAAGGAAGCTATGCCGCAGTCTTTAGGAAGCGGCGCAGCGGGCCCGCTGGAACTCTGCCCGAAGCCAGTGCCGGAGATCGCACCGGGAATTCCGAAGCCCGGCATCTCTATCTCAAGGGCCGGTACTACTGGAACAAGAGGAGTCCGGGCGCAATAGCGCGATCCATAGAATGCCTGAGCCAGGCAGCCGCGCTCGATCCCGGTTACGCTGCCGCCTGGGCGGGGCTTGCAGACTGCCATTCCACGCTGGCCTGGCTTGAAACGGAGGCGCCGGCCAGGCTCTGGCAAGCCGCAGAAACAGAAGCGTTCAGGGCTCAGACCATCGATCCCCGGAGTCCTGAGGCTCTGACAGCCATTGCCTGCAAGAAGGCGCTCTATGATTGGGACTGGCAGGGCTCAGAAGCAGGTTTTCGTGCCGCTCTGGCCGCCGGTCCGCGATATGCGACAGCACGCCACTGGTATGGCTTCTTTTGTCTTGCCCCGCAACGGCGACTGAGCGCCGCAAGAGAGGAGGTGGTGCGAGCCGCTGCCCTCGATCCCCTGTCTGCCGTCATCGGAACCCATCTGGGATGTATTCTCCATTTTCAGCGCCGGTATTCGGAAGCCGTGGATCAGTATCTTCGCTCCATCGAGCTTGATCCCACGTTCCACCTGGCCTTTCGCCGCCTTGGCTTCACGTACGTCCAGCTTTCCCGATTCGATGAGGCGCTGCGCGCCTTTACTCACGCGCGGGACCTGGGGTGCAGCCGGGAATCTACCGAAGTGGCGGTGGCCTATTTGCATGCCAGCGCCGGAAATGGGGAAAAATCCGGGAAAATTCTGAGCACGCTGCGAACGTCAGCCGCCAACTATGTTTCGCCCGCAGGTATCGCGCTTGTACACACGGCGCTCGGCGACCCCAATGCGGCATTTCTCTCGCTCGACGAGGCCATTCAGGACCGGTCCTGCGGGCTGGTTCATATCAAGGTGGAGCCGGAGTTCGATAAGCTGAAGACCGACCCCAGGTTCTTCTCCCTTCTCTCAAAGCTCAATCTCCTCTAGAACGCCATCCCCAGCGGCCGTTCGGTGCGAAAGCCTTGCCGATTAACGGTAAGTTACTGATATTGCAATTTGAAAGCTCTTATCCTTGATTACAAGGCGAGAGCCGTGAAAGGAGGTTGTATTGTCGAACACCAGCCGGAAATGGAAGGCATCCAGATGATGCAAAACGCGCAAGTGTGTTCCCTGCAATACTTCATCAATTATGAATAGCAAAAGTCAGAGAAGCGTCCTGGTAAGGAACACGCGCTCCAGTGACTTCGATTCCATCATCCAGCTCTCTGAGCGCATCTACTCCCATTCCGCCCCGTGGCGCCGGGATCAACTGGAATCTCATTTGAATGTGTTCCCTGAAGGACAGTTCGTTGCAGTCGATCAGGATGGATCGGTTGTCGGGATGGCGGCGAGCCTGATCATTCGCTGGGACGAGTATCGCTTCGATGAATCCTGGCGGGACTATACGGACCACGGAATGTTCACGAACCACGACCCTGTAGAGGGGCACACGTTGTATGGGGCAGAAGTAATGGTCGATCCGGGGCGCCGCTCCCGTGGAATCGGGTCCAGGCTTTATCGCGCCAGACGAACCCTGACCGAGCGGCTGGGCCTTCTGAGAATCCGTGCCGGAGCTCGTCTGCGCGGCTATTCGCGGCATGCCGGCCGGATGAGCCCCGCAGATTACGTTGCGGCCGTGGTGCACGGAGAACTCCGCGACCCGACACTGTCGTTTCAGCTCAAGGAGGGCTTCCGAGTCCTTGGGGTTGTGGAAGGTTATCTGGCCCATGACCCGGAAAGTCTGGGACATGCAGCAGTCATCGAGTGGGTGCGGCCAGCCGTCGCGGTTCATCCTGAGCGCTTCCACCACGAAATGCCGGGCTTTTCAGGGCCTGATCCTGGAGCGTTTACGTCTGGTCTTCGGCCGCAGGGCTTCGCACCGCGGCTTTAAAAACCGATTCGTAACCCGTACACTGGCGACGTGGCAGGCACAATTCTAGCTATCGGCGTCCTGGTGTTTCTGGCGCATTTTTTCACTGCGTTGTTTAAGAAGACGCGAATCCCCGACGTTCTGCTCTTGATGACACTGGGCCTGTTTCTCGGGCCCATTCTTCATATCGTCACACCGGAGGACTTCGGCAAGGTCGGCGCCGTGATGAGCACTCTGGCCCTGATCGTCATTCTTTTCGAGAGCGGCGTGACGATCGATCCCTCCGTACTGGTCGGCGCCATTCGACCGACGATGCTCCTGACTTTCCCGACGTTCCTTGTCACTGTGGTGCTGTCTTATCTGGTCACCGTGTTTGGATTGGGCCTGCCGCCGGCGGCCGGTTGGATCGCCGGCGCCATTCTCGGCGGCGTTTCGGCGGCCGTCGTGATTCCGCTGGTGAAGAGTATCCGCATCCAGGAACCCTTGAGCACCGCGCTGGTCATGGAGTCCGCCCTCGGCGACGTCCTGTCCATCGTCGTTCTTCTTGCGGTCGTGCAGGGTGTGGTCTCGGGCGACATCTCGCCGGTCCGGGTAGGCGGCGACATTCTCGCCTCCCTCTCGATGGCCTGCATCATTGGAGTACTCGGCGGATTAGGTTGGCTGCTCGTGCTCAACAAGGTTCGGCAGTTTCCCAGCAGCGCCTTCACCACGCTGGCTTTCGTCTTCATCCTCTACGGGATAGCCGACGAACTGGGATATAGCGGGGCGATTGCTGCATTCGCGTTCGGGGCCACCTTGACGAATCACGAATTCCTGGCGTGGTCCCCCCTCAAGCTGTTCGGCGACGGTGAGCCGGGAAGAATCGAGTCCGGCGACATTTCCTTCTTCAAGGAGATTCTCTTCCTGCTCAAGACTTTCTTTTTTGTCTACATGGGAACGTCCTTCAGCTTCCGGGACTCCCGCTTTCTGGCCTGGGCATTGGTCCTGTGCGCCGGCCTTTACATCGTGCGACTGCTGATTATCCGGGGGCTGCTGGGTTCCCGCGGCCTGCGGAACGATCTCGTGGCAGCATCGCTCATGATCCCCAAGGGCCTGGTGGCCGCCGTGTTGGCCGGCGTTCCCATGGAAGCTGGAATCGCGTACTCCGAAGACGTGCGCGACTTCGCCTACATGGTGATCCTGAGCAGCATTACCATCACCGCGTTGATGATGCCACTTTCCCATCAAAAGCCGTTACGCGGATTCTACCGTTTCGTCTTTAAAGGAGCCTCTGAAGAGGTCAAGGAGCCGCCAGCCGGGTTCATCAAAAGCTGAAACGCAGCGGTCCTGCAGAATCTCCATTCCCGGCGCGATTCATGTCTCTTCGGGCCGCCAAAAGTTTCACCCTGCCGCCTGGACTTTTGCCTGGCGTTCGAACATGACTTCAAACGGCTTGCTCGCCTCCCCGAAATAGACGCTCAAATGAGGAAATGGAATTTCAATACCCTTCTGGTCAAACGTGTTCTTGATCCGGCGGCGGAGTTCCCGCCCCACGACCCATTGCTTCAGCGGCAGGGTCTTGATCATCACCTTGATCGTGACCTGCGACTCTCCAAAGTCGTCAACGCCAAGAATTTCCAGTCTGTCCAGAATAAGCGCCCTAAACCTCTCGTCGACGCACAACTCGTCTCCAATCTGCTGAAGCACTTCCATCACGTGATCGACGTTCTCTTTGTAGGCCACACCAACGTCGATCACGTATCGGGACCATTCCTTGGTCATATTGGATACTTTCGTGATTTCGCCGTTTGGGAACACATGAACCACTCCTGCCAGATCGCGCAGCACGATGGTCCTCAGGTTCATCGCTTCGACAAGCCCGCCGGTTTCGTTGATGATCGCCACGTCCCCGACTCGTACTTGATTCTCCAGAATGAAGAAAAACCCGCTGATAATGTCCCGAACCAGGTTCTGAGCGCCGAAACCAACAGCCAGGCCGGCAATTCCGGCGCCGGTAATTATCGGCATGACGTTCATGCCGAATTCGCTCAGAACCATGGTCGCGGCTACTCCGATGACGACCACCGACGCCGCGCTGTTGAGAATGCGTCCCAGCGTGTGGGCACGCTTTTCGGCCTCGGACTGGAGATCCGGATTGTCGTCATCCACCAGGGCCTCCATTTTCAGGACAGCGAGGCCAACGATTTTCAGGACGACGTAACTGCCGACCGCGATCCCTGCAACCCGGATCAAGCGTAAGCCCAGACCACCGAGACTCACCTGAAGGATTTCCAGGCCGGTGGCAACCGCAATCAGAGCGATCCCCGTGCTGGTGAGAGTCCTCAAGGGCTGCAAGTACCTTTCCAGGTCCTTATACCGCGCGATCAGAATCTCGAAAACCAGCGGCATCGCTCTGGACACAGACAAGGCGGCCGCGACAAGGGCCAGGATCGACAGACCGCGCCGTACCCACCAGAGAACCTGCGGGGAAAACGGCGCCTCATAGCTGATCAGGTACAACGAGGCAATCGCCAGAAGAGGCGTGCACACCCCTTCAATCAGTTTGAATAGTCGATTGCTTGTCTCGTTTTCACTTCGCTTCAATCGTCCGACGAAGTAGCGATGAATGACCAGTCGAACGCCGGCTGCCAACAGCACTATCAGCACGGGGTACCACAGATACTGATTACTCATGACGAACGATCCCAGGTCTCGAAATTGCAAGATGACCTCCTTTCAGACGCGGTGGAGTTAACCCTAACAAAGGATCCGGTCAACGGCGCAGGATGGCGTTGGCCGGCTCCCTCACGGAATAAAATCAAGGGGCGACGTTGACTTTGGGCTTTTCCGGGATTCTTCCTTGACGAACTGGAATAACAACTCCGGAGTTTCTAAGCAGCGTCCACGACAAACCGTGACGTCAGATGCCGGCGCAGGGTATCCAGACCCAGCTGCTTGCTCAGATAAACTTTAGATTCACCATTATCCGTCCGGTGCGGCTCAAATTTGATCACGTTGAAGTGCATACGGTCCAACGTGGCGCGCATGAAATAGAACTTGTTCTTGGTCTTCACCACCAACTCGTCGAAATGGTTCTGGTGGGCCCATTCTTCCTGCTGTTCGGTAAGGGCGCGATAGTGCCCCTGGCCACGCCACTCCCGGCGAGTGCCCCCGATCCAGCTGTAGAACACCTTGCGGCCTGCGAAATCCACCACGTCTCGCAAACGAAAGGTGAGGTCGGAAAGCTGGAGATCGCTCTCGTTCTCCCGCAGTTCATGTCCGACCTTGAACGCCACCGGTATTTCCAGGGCGGGATCTTCGAGCGACGGCGCCATCGATAGAAGGATCAAATGCTCCCGGCCCTCCAGGCGTTTGATGATCTCGACGGCCTTTTTGCCTCCTCCAAACTCCGTGAACATCTGCTCCATGTATTCCACTTCGAGCGCGCCCTGCTCCAGCCGGTATTGTCGAATCCTGTGTTCCATTTTGTCAGAGTATCATTCGATAGAGCGTTTCTTCCGGACGTGCCTGTAAAAACGATCCGCGTCGCGTGTTGGCAGCATCAGCTTCACCAGGCTGCCGCGGGAAGTCTCAATCAGGATCTGCGTCTCCCCGCTGCCCTTATCTTCACTCTCAGCCTTGACAATGTTCGCGTAGCTGGTCTTTCGCAACGCAAGCCCGGCCGCGGCAACCGTGATGATGAATTCTTCGTAAACACCACAGAACTGGCGCAGGACAAGAACAAGTCCAAAGCCATACACCAGCGCCGTGATCAGGAACTCGAGAGTAACCTGAGCATAGCCATGGCTTCGGTCGGCCGCTCGATGAAGAAAAAGCGCCACGACGGCCGTCACGCCGGTCGTGATCAATCCGTTGAGCATGAGGGGCCAGCGGTTGTGGGATTGCACGAGCGCCTTGGGCAATTGCTGAAGCAATCGGAGCAGGAAGCTGAACGGGATCACCGTGGTCAGGATTCCCAGGAATACCGCTGTCGATCCGACACCCATCATGGGGTTGCGCCCACCCAGCACCGCTCCCGGAAACCGCACTGGATCCGGTCACAGTAAGATCGTTCCGCGAGGGGCCATGAACCGGAGGCAAGCGCCTTCAAATAGCGGTCGAGAAGGTCCACGATCCGCCGCTCCGCTCCTTCGCGCGTATATTCCTGGCGGATCACCTTCATCGGCGTCCGCAGATACCAGAGTTCTGCGACGGCTCGGTCGACATCCGCGCTCTTCATCAAGGCCAGACTGTAGGCGGCCATCTGAATTTCATAGTCGGATTCAACACCGGCTCGCCAAAACGCATACTTGTAATCAATAACACGAGGCAGAGTTCCTGGCACAACGGCATCCATGCGGCCCCGGACGTAACAGTCCCGTTCTGTTACCCGCAGGTGAAAGATAAACGGCAATTCCCGCTCCACCTGCGAGGCCTCGAGCGACTGCCATTCCTTCGATCCAAAGACCGCGTGAAGGTCCGGCACACCCTGCAGACGCAAAGCATCCAGCGAAGGCGTTTCCCCCTGCTCCAGGATGGCATGCGCGATGGAGCCCAGCCGCAGCTGGGGCGCACTCTCGAAAGGTTCGGTGCCCGGCTCCGGCAGATGAAGCAGCCGGGTCCACTGGAAGTACCGAAAACACCCTGCGAGACTCGAGAGTTCAGAAGGCGTCACCTCCAGTCCTGCCGCGTTCGCACCGGGAGGGCTTTGCAGCTTGCGTTTCAGCTGTTGAAACTCGCGAAACGCGGCGTCGCGATGGATTTCAGCCATGTCGATCTTCAATGACAGCTGCTCCGGTCTGGTGAAAGCCGTCGCGGAAAGCATTTCCACCGAAAAGTCCTGGCCGCGACTTCGAAAGCGGATGCGGCTGGTCTTCCCTTCCCGCGCCTTTTCCAGCGCGCCGGGCTGAACGCTTTCAAAAAGCCGGCCGGCCCAGCGGTGCCACAGACCGACGGCTCTTCCTGAAAATCCCTCGCCGAGAACCAGCATCCGCCGCGCCCGCGTGACAGCGACATAAAGCAGGCGCTTTTCCTCTTCAAACTGCTGATCGTCCTCTTCTTCCTTGCCGCGAATAATGAGGGAGTGAGGCAAAGTCTCGCGATGCAGTCCGTACGCAAAACCGGCAAGCAGGCCCCAGCGGTCGCTCAGGAGAAAACTGTTGCTGGACGAGCCGCCTGTCCGAGCCCCGAGATCCGGCACGACGACGATATCGAATTCAAGCCCCTTGGCGCGGTGCACAGTGAGAAGCCTGACGACATCTTCCTCCTGTCCGGTGGTCTGGGCCTCCGGCTCGCGCACGCTATCGTCCTCCGCGCGGGCCCGCAGATACCTGACAACATCGTCGAGCGCGGTCGTCCCCTGGCGGGCCATGTCTCTGGTGATCTCGATAAGCTTGCCGATGTTCGCCGCTCGCTGCTTGCCATTCTTCTGCGCCGTCATCACGACGTCGAAGCTGGTTCTGCGAATCACATCCTCCAGGATCTCCGCTGCGGTCGCGCTGTCGCGTCTCTCGATCCACGGATTGACAATCTGGTCGAAAGGCTCCGACGCTTTTCCTTCGAGCAGATCGGTGAAGGTCAGGCCGGCAAGCGGCGAGCTCATCACAATGGCTCGAATCGTGGGATCGCCCGGATGGAGCACGAACTCCAACAACGCAATGAGGTCGGAAACCTCGGTCTTCCGGTAGAACGACGTGCCCTCAACCACGTGCACCGGAATGCCGTGCGATTCGAGCGCATCGATGTAAAGGTCAGCGCTGTTCATGCTCCGCATCAGCACGGCGACTTCATGCCAGGACTGGATCGTGCCCGCAGACCGCCAGCCTTTCAGCAGACGCGCCATCGCTTCCGCTTCCATCGGCCTGCCCACTCCCGCTCTCGTATCGGCGGCGGCAGCAATGTAGGTGATCCCCTGAAAGGTCCTGTCCGATCGCGGCACGAGAACGTCGGCTTCCGAGAAACGAATCCGGTAGGAGAGGTCCACATCGTCCGGAACCTTCTGCTTGCCTTCGCCGTCCATCGTCAATTCCGAGAGGCGGTTCGAGAACTCGGCCAGGGGCGGAGCGGAGCGCCAGTTCTCGCGAAGATGCTCGAGTACTCCGCCTTCGGCGCGAATCTCATTCATCATGCGAAAGAAAACCGTCACCCGGGCGCGGCGAAATCTATAGATGGACTGCTTCGGATCGCCGACAATCATCAACTTGCCGGCAGCAAAGCGGCTCTCGTCGGAAGGATCGCGCGCCAGCAGGCGCACGATCTCGGCCTGTACTTCATCAGTGTCCTGAAATTCATCGACGAGCACAGCCTGAAAATGCATCTGGTAATGGCGCCGGATCGAGGCCGAATCGCGGAGCAGGTTGCGAGTCTCGAGCAGAAGGTCGTCGAAATCCATCACGTTGGCGGAACGTTTTCGGGAACGGAAGCAGTCGGCGAAAAGACCCACCAGCTCCGAAAGATCCCGGGAAACAGGGACGCCGGCAATTTGCCCGATACGCGGCAATAGGGCGCCGGGATTCTTCTTATCCTTGAAAGGATGTTTGGCTTTCTTCGCATCCTGCTCATCGACGAAAACACCGAACTGATCGAAGTCGTAGCCGTGTTGTTCAAGGTACGCCGCAACCGAGGGAAGCAGCGCCTGGGCGGCTTCTGCCTGGGCCGCCGAACGTTCGAGAAGCCAGGCGGGATCCTTGCCGAGACTGTTCACCCAATTGGACGTGCGAACCAGGACCTCCACCAGGCCGTTGAGGCCCAGGGCTCCGAACAGGCGCGCCACCTTTTCGTTGCCGCCGCGGATCTCGTTCCGAAGGGTGTCGGTGGCGGATTCTCGCGCAAGCTCCAGGCTGCGCAACTCGTCCAGAATCGAGAACGAGGGATCGATGCCCACATGGAGGCCATTCTCCCGGAGGAGGAGACCACAGAATCCGTGGATGGTGGAAATAGGCGCCGCTGGGAGGAGGCTGAGAACGCGGGTCCACCTGGCGCTTTCCAGGGGGGCAAGATCGTTCATACGGTCGAAGATCGCCTCACGGATGCGCACGCGCATGTCGGCAGCCGCTTTCTCGGTGAACGTCATTGCGACGATGCGAAGCGGATCGGTGCCGCTGTCCACCAGACTGACCCACGTCTCGACCAGCTTTCGCGTCTTGCCGGTGCCTGCGCTGGCCCACACGACGGTGTTATGACTCAGAGGCATGGCTGTCCCCTCCTCTTGGGGAGGGGACAAGCCCTCTTACACGCCATATAAACGGCAGAGCCTCCGGTAATCGCAGCGTCCGCAGTCCTCCCGGCGTGCCGGGTCGGGATGCAACTGCCCGAGACGAACCTTCTCCAGCAGCACCTCGATGCGTTCGCGGACGTCATCCAGCAACACGCTATCTATGGATTGTTTCACCACCGGCGTACTCGGCGAACGCAGCAGGACATATCGTCCTTCGATCTGCACCTCCGGCCCCGCGCCCAGGGCTAGAGCTGCCAGGTGCGCATATATCGGGATCTGGAACGAGCCCTGCAACATCTTGTTTGTCCCGCTCGTGGCAGCCGAGTATTTGAAATCATCGATCCTGATCCCGCGGATCCCGCCCCCACCGTCATCGGTACGCAACACCGCGACGTGATCGGGCCTTCCGGACAGCAACGCCGGGCCGAGATGTGCTGCGGGCAGGTTTTCATCGAGGTACTCCGCGAGCGTCTCATATCCATCGCGCGCGTCGCTCACGGCAAACCGGACGTACTCCAGGAGGGCGCGCACCAATTAGCAATACGTCGTCCAAGGGGTCCGGAAGGATACGACGTATTGCTCGAGAGTTGCATTCGCGATGGAAAAGTGTGCGAGGTACGGCGATCCCAGATTTTGCCCTTCTGATTGATCACGGACTGACAACCACGCAGTATGACATTAACGTTTTGTTCAGGATACAAACATATGATGGAACTCAACAACCAAACCGTAATTGACCCTGATTGAAGTGACTGAGCTCCTTTACAGGAAGAATGCGACAGATTATCACTCCTCTTCCCGAGGTTGCCGAACGGCAAAAATCAACCAGCCCCAGCCGTTCGAAACCCTCCGAAACACTCATTATCCCAGGCGACCTTCCCTCGGAAACTCCTGTTCCGCGCCGCCATTCCTTAGCTACAACCTCGCTGCTCCGAGAAGGGGACCCCCCGCCTCAGAGCGCCGACACGAGGAGACTCGAATTATGGTTCCTATTCTTTCCGCGACTGGACAGCGACGCGAAACTCCGGCGAGTTATGAGCCCATTCCTTCTGCGGCTGTCGATCCGTCTACACTTACGAGCTTTGCTACTCCGATGCCACATGGTCTTTCGTCATCCCCAGTGTCCTTTAACAGCTATTCTGTCGCGATGACAAATGGCATTGACCAGACTCGGGCGACGACCATGATCATGTTGACTGAGGATGAATCTAGATTTGTGGGATCCTCTTGGGGAACTGCCTTCCATGTTACCATTCACACAGCTCTTTCCGTTGGTATGTAACGACATTTGGGCCATGTCTCTCACGAGCATTCCTCTCACACAATCGATTCTTGCGGTATCATCGTATCTCGCTGATCGAAAGGGCAGAGACCCCACCAATACGCAGTCTTACCTACCTCGAGAATGCGCTCACTCGCATACAAGAAGCTATCTCTGTCGGCATCGTCGACGAAGGGTTAATAGCGGCGGTGTTTCTCCTCGCCTTTCTCAGTACCCACTCTGCAGACTACAAAAGTTCAAGACGACATCTCCAAGGAATGGCTCAATTACTCCAATCTACCACCAACGACGTGCGTGTTGTATTCCTCCGAGTCCATCGCCTTATCATACAAACGGATACGCGATCGTGATGCTCCTCTGGCGGATGGCGAGGCCCACGGATAGGCCACGTTGATTTGTACAAGTCCGGACGGGGAGCGCCGATCTTCCCAGTCGTCAATACATCTCAAGAGTCAACTCACGTGGAATGGATCTCAGAAATCATTGACAAGACTATCCCTAATGGACTCAACTGGGCTCTCGCTTTGATTGGCCTGGACGACCTAATGAACCGAGCAAGCCATCTCTCCTACGATGTCG
>CAWIJI010000003.1:0-150786 GCA_963836435.1 uncultured Acidobacteriota bacterium
GAAATGATGAAGTTGTTGCCTTGGTGGTGATGTTCTGCAAACGGGCAGTCGCAGCCCTTTCCCGAGTTGTCCACCCGGATGGAGATATTGCTTTGCTGAACGACAGCGCGTTTGGCGTGTATCACAAGGGATCGGACTTAATCAGTGACACGGCACCTCAGGGAACCTTTGCGCTGGGAGATGCAGGCTATTACGGATACTGCGGCCCTGGGGGCCTCTACATCATCGTGGACTTTGGCGCCATCGGGCCGGATTACAACCTGGCCCATGCTCACGGGGATGTATTCTCGTTCGAACTCAGCGTCCACGAGAAGCGGATGATCACCGATACAGGGGTATCCACCTACGAAGAAGGCGATCCGCGCGTCGTCAGCCGCGCGACGCGTGCCCATAACACCCTGGAGATTGACGGGAAGATCAGGCGGAATTTTGGAGTCGATTCCGCGTGGCACGCCGCCCCAAGGTCGAGTTATTGAAATGGACGCCCAGCGACGATGGGTTCGAGATTCGCGGCAAACACGACGGCGATGCGTCGCTGAAGTCTGGCGCGATACATACCCGTGACGTCAAGTTCAGCGCGAATGGCTCCCTCGTATTGACGGACAGCGTGGAGGCCCGCCAGCCCTGCACGTCTCGATCATTCCTGCACTTTCACCCCGACGTGGCCGTGACATGTGTTGCAGAGAACAGTTTTTGCTGCGTCTATGGAGGAGTCCGATTGAACGTGGAATACTCGGGTGACATCAAATCTCGGCTGGAATTCTCAGAGTACTTTCCGAGATTTGGAACACGGATAGATCGCACGTGTCTCGCCGTGGAGGCTCATGGAAAATCGCAGCGGATCGTGACCCAGGTGACGTGGGCATGAGGGTATTGTTTTTCTCACACTACTTTCCGCCGGAGGGCAATGCGCCCGCGACACGTACGTTTGAGAATACCCGACGGTGGGTTAGGCAAGGTCATCAGGTGAGCGTGGTCACGTGCGCGCCGAATGTACCGAATGGCGTCGTTTATGAGGGCTATCGAAATGGTTGGGTTACGCGCGAGAACCTGGAGGGGATTGACGTTCACAGGGTTTGGACTTATCTGGCGCCAAACAAGGGGACGCTACGGCGCATCTTAAACTACCTGTCGTATCTCGTCAGCGCGACAATGCGAGCGCTCACGATCCCGCGGCCGGACTGCATTATTGCGACATCGCCTCAGTTTTTTTGCGGCTGGGCCGGGGTTCTCAGCAGCTTGTTCCGGCGCTGCCCGTTCATCCTCGAAATCCGGGACATCTGGCCCGAATCGATCGAGGCGGTAGACGCGATGAAGGGGCGCAGAGTCTTGCGGCTTCTAACTTGGCTCAGGGCCGAATGTATCGCTCGGCAACGCATATCGCCTGCGTTGGCAAAGGATACAGCCGGAAACTTATCGAGAGAGGCGTGCCGCCAGAAAAAATATCGATCGTCATGAATGGCATGGACAATTCCGCACAGGTCGATCCACAAACGATCGCGGACGTCAGAAGGCAATACGGTCTTGAGGGCAAGTTTGTCGCTGCGTACGTGGGAACCATCGGCATGGCATGTGGACTGTCTGTGGTGTTACGCGCGGCACAAAAGCTACGGGCAGCAGGAGACGACCGTTTCCGCTTTCTGCTTGTTGGAGACGGTGCGGTTCGGGAGGAACTGGAGAATGAAGCTCGAGAAAAGGAATTGAATTCGGTGATTTTCACGGGACGCGTCGCGAAAGACAGAGGCACGGCCTGTCTGGCGGCTTCCGATGTGGCACTGATTCATTTGAAGAAGAACGATCTCTTTAAGACCGTCATCCCCTCAAAGATGTTTGATGCATTTGCTGTTTCGAAACCGATCGTTCTCGGTGTCGCAGGAGACGCGGCGGAACTCCTGCAGGAATTCGGAGCGGGACATGCCATAGAGCCGGAGTCAGAAACAGACCTTATCCATGTTCTTCATGCCCTTGCGGAAACTCCGAACGTGGCGAGTGCAATGGGCGCCAGTGGCCATCGATTCGCCGGTGCTCGCTTTGATCGTGATGCACTGGCTCAAACCTATCTGGATCGGATTGAGAGTATCGTCAGCGGGCGGCGCCCAAATGTTCACGACACGGCGCCGGCCACACCTCGTTAGAAACCAGAAGTAATCCCAGTTATGAATCCGCTTCTCATCGCAGCGCCCTTGGGTTCTATAGTCGCAGCCATCACGACTATGATGATAGTTCCCCTCGTGCGCCGTGTTGCCATGGCCGTGCGGGCCGTGGACTACCCTGGGGGACGGCGTCGGCAGAATCGAGCGGTGCCCAGAATAGGGGGTGTTGCCATTGTGGCGGGGATTGGGCTGGGAGTTCTGATTCCCATGCTGGTTTTGTGGCGGCAGTGGCACTACGACGCCACCACAATGGAACTGGCCGTCCTGGCCGCCGGCGCGTTCTTCATTTTCCTGACCGGCCTGGCCGACGATCTACTTGGCCTCACGCCGATTCAAAGGATTCTTGTCCAGATGGCGGTCGCGGCCAGCGTAGTTTACGGAGGGTGGTCGTTCGATCGAATCTACATCCCGATCTTGGGCCAGATTCATCTCGAGTTCTGGGGAGCCGTTGTCACGGTCCTGTGGATCGTGGGCGTCACCAATGCCATCAATCTCCTCGATGGGCTGGACGGTCTAGCCGGGGGTGTGGCGGTAATCATTGCCACCAGCTTTTTGATCTTTGCCTTTATCAAGGAGAACTCGCTCGCCGTTCTCCTTATGGCAGCGGTAGTGGGCGCATGCCTCGGCTTTCTCCGCCACAACTGGGCACCGGCGCACATCTACATGGGAGATTCTGGATCGCTCACACTCGGATTCCTTCTGGCAGTGATGAGCCTGCACTCTTCCATCAAAGGCGCGGCCTCGGTCGCCATCCTGGTGCCGATTCTTGCTCTGGGTCTTCCCGTGATTGACACACTCCTGGTGATGGCGGTCCGCTTTGTCGAAAAGCCGCAAGGTCCAGCAGTCCGCCGCTTCGCACGCATGTTTCAGGCTGATCGAAAACACTTTCATCACCTGCTGGCGTACGTTGCGCCGGAACGCAAACAGATCGTCCCCATCATCTATGCCCTCGCTACGTGCTTCTGCGCCATGTCCCTGATGGTGGCGCTAAGCCGCAGCGCGCAACTCGGCATCGTCCTGGTGATGGTCGAGACCCTGGTTATCTTCCTGATACGAAGGCTGGGTGTTCGAAGAGAGGCCCGAACTCTGGCGCTGGAACAACGACGACAGGTACGCGAGGGATTCTTTGCGCGGAATCAACGGCTCCCCATGACACCCGAAGCTACGGACGCTGCGAAGGAATTCGGTTATGCGAAACGGTAAAGCTTTCACCCAACACATCGACCTGATTCGCCAAGGCGCCCCGGCCTTGTGGCTCAGCGGCCGTTTGCCGAACACTGCATGGTGGGGGCTTGTCTCTGGGCTGAGCGTGTCGGCATGCCCGTGCGCTACCACCTTCCGGACACGGCGCGTGAATACGCCGTCATTCCCAACCGGGAACGACTCACCACGAAATTGGCCTCCCGCCTCGGGGATTCGAGCATTCCTCCGCTGCCGCCGCTGTGGCCGCTGCTCAGCCTGGTGCTGCTGGGATAGCGCGAGACAATCTCTCAGGAGCGCGTGTTTCGCGAAGCATCAAGACTCGGTGCCAAGGAAGAAGTCGGCCGAGGACTCGCCATCGTCGCCTACCTTCTCCCGCACTCGAAGGTTGGAGGGCGGGAGTGCCCTTGCGCGTCTCCCGGTGGGAACGCACGTTCGCCGTGCCCTTTGCCGCGCGGAAGCTGGTATTGCCAGAACATCCTAAGTCCGCAGCTCCTGCGACACACGCTGACGCGGATCCCGCAGGCTCAAAAAAGACAGCTACCGCAAGGTGGCGCGTGACGGGTGGCAGCCGGAGAGGTTGCGTCACACGTCCATGCGGATCTCCCGAATCAGGATGCCATCCGGCACTGGGCCTCCGAAGACAACGCCACCGTGGTGCTGGCCGATGGACACGGCAGCGACTCTACTTCAGAAGAGAGACCGGCTCACGGCTTGCCGCGGAAACGGCCGTCGCCCTCCTGCGCCGGTTTGCCGAACGTACGCGACCAGAGCAATGTCGGTCTGCGAGTACTCAACTGGGCATGGAACTGACCGCAGGTTGGCGCAATGCCGTCGCGGCCGATTTGAAGCAGCATCCCGTCACCCCACAGGAGTCGAAAAACTTGGTGGCGATGGCGGGCTGGTCCGGGCAGAAGCTTGTCTCGCAGAGGCCCGAACTGGCGTACGGAACAACCGCCTTGCCGTGTTGGCCACACCGACTTACGTTCTGACCCTGCAACTCGGAGGCGCCGACATCGGCTACACGCAGCTCGCATTGTCTCGTCAGGCGAGGCACGCGGGAAAACGTCACTCGGCATCGTTGTGCCAGTCGGCTGCGGCGGAGGAGATCTGGGTGCAGGTCGAGGAGACACACGCAGACTTCCCGGCGCTGATCCTCGCGTCGACCGATGGGTATGTCGAGGGATTCACCACGGATGAAGAGTTTCTGGCGGTGGGGGAAGAGTACTTGAAGATGGTAGGAAAAAAGGGGTTTGACGTCGTGGAGGAGCGGTTGAAAGGGGTCCTGTGGAAGGTGGTCTACAGCGGAGATGGAGATGATCTGACGATTGGATTGGTCGCGCGCCGCTGACGGAACAACCGAATCACTTGCTTGGAGAAGTGGATTGACTCGTTTAGAATTCGGCCGAGATCGCTCAGATCCTGCTATTGCTCGACAATCTATGCTCAAGAACCGAATTTATGAAACCAACATTTCTGATTATCGGTGCGGCCAAGTGCGCCACATCTTCGGTTCATAGACTTCTTGCTCTGCACCCCAACGTGTGTATGAGCGTCCACAAGGAGCCGCGATTCTTTTCGGACAAAGCGCCGTGGGCCCGGGGATGGGAGTGGTACGAAGGGCTTTTCAAGGCGACGCCAGAGACTATCGCTGCGGGTGAATCATCGACGGACTACGGCCTCCCAAGCCGTTACACACATCTCGTGGATCGGATCGCGGACTTATTGCCCCGCGTGCGATTGATCTATATGGTGCGCCACCCGATCGATCGTATCGAATCGGGCTGGCACATGCAAAACAAGAACTTTGAGCCGCCGGATTTCTCGTCGATCTACACGCCCGATGCGCAGTACGCAGTGCAGATGAGCGATTATTGGCTTCAGCATGGCTTGTACCGCCGGCGCTTTGATGAGTGCGACATTTTGGTAAACTATTACGAAGACTTTGTTCGGGATTCTTGTGAGACACTCCGCCGTTGCATGACTCATATAGGGGTCGACCCGGCGGCCTACCCTTGGGATGAGGCGAAAATTCTGGTGGAGCACGGCGCGAACCGGAAACGGCTGCCCCGGCAGTATTACGGTAGTCTCAAGAGGATAGCGAACAATCCGCTCATACAATCCGCGCGTCGATATGTTCCATCGGCCGCACAAGAAATGGTGCGGACCCTGATCACACGTGAGTACCAAAACAAAACCGAATGGCCAAATGGCCTGCGCGAGCAGATTACGGATCACCTCCGCGACCACACGCATCGTTTCCTCGCGTGGAGCGGTAAACCTGACGATTTTTGGGTGCTTTAGTGTCTATGCGGCGTGTAGTGCCTGCTTCGCGGGGGCTACTTCCTACGAATTTCTCGAGAATTCCATGAGTTCGGATTCTCTCAGACAACTCAAATGGGTGGTTTTCATCAGAGACTCCCAGACCGACCGAGCTGCCGGGGGGCGCTTTGTTTGATATGGGGACGTATTTATGGAGCGAGCGGGTGGGTTAAATGCGTAACCAACGGCGTGGCGCGATCCATCACGCAGAAGCTCAAGGTTAACGGGGCGAAGGGTGCGGTGGCGGGACCGCAGCAGCGGAAGTTTCTCGGATTCAGTTTTGCTGTAGGTTCGGAGAACTAACGCATTATTGCGCCGAAAGTCTCCTGGATAGTTCTGGATCTTGATCGATGAAGTGAAAGCGTAACTACCTCGAACCGCCGTGTACGGTCCCGGATGCACGGTGGTGTGGTATCCGTGGGCCACGGGACCACCGCCCCTATGCGATCAACGCCCGATCTAAGAACCTCTTACGCTTGGAGATATACTCGCTAACCGTGTCGTTCGAACAAGACTACGCAGAGTGGAAGGGTTGGCAGCACGCAGTCCTCGACGCTGACGCCGCTGAGGTGTTCACCAAGGAGTGCGTTGGCGCAGGCATCCGCAAAGGCGCGCGCATCTTGGAAGTGGGCTTTGGGGCTGGGCTGTTTCTCGATTGGGCGCGCCAGAGCGGCTACGACGTGTGCGGGCTCGATACGAATTCTGAGGCGGTGTGCATAGCCGCCGCTAAAGGGCACAGGGTCAAGTGTGAGACCCTGGTGGACCATGCCGAGTTTGGCTACGATGCGATTGTTGCCTTCGATGTCCTCGAACACCTCACGCGGCCGCAGCTCGAAGCGTTTGGTGCGGCGGTCGCCAGCAAACTCAGCCATGCAGGTGTGCTGCTGGCCCGCTTCCCCAACGGTGCAAGTCCTTGGGGGCGGCACTACCAGCACTCGGACCCAACACACCGAGGCGCCTTGACCCCAACGCTGCTGAAAACGCTGCTTCGCCCGATGGGTCTGTCGCCTGCTGGCGCGTGGAACAGCGCTCGGCCATCGGGGCAAGGGCTACCTCGTCGGGCCGTGCGCAAACTACGTGCGTTGTTGCGCTCAGGCATCAACTCAGCAACGTCCTGGGCCTACTTCGGTCGTGTGATCCCATTTGACCCCAACGTCACCGTGGCTTTTCGCCGCGACTAGACCGTCTGATTAGAGGAGGGAAGCTAGTAGATGGTTAACGGTGATCGCCCCGCCACCCTCTGCCGCGAGGAACAGTTCTATTTGGTAATGGCAAGAGGGTAAAGACAACCCATGAGCGGAATTGCCTGCATCGTCAATCTGGACGGACGCTCGGTCTCGCGGCGTGTGCCCGAACGGATGAACCCGTCCATGGAGCACCGCGGGAGCGATGCGGTGGGCCTTTGGATCGACGGGCCGTGGGTATGGGGTCGCGGATGTTCTGGTCCACGCCGGAAGCGGTCGGGGAATGCCATCCGTTGCGGAATGCTGCCGGGACGCGTCATCTATTGACACCTTCTGTGCCCATTTGCATCGATTCAGATCGACATGCGTTCGAGGAGCTGCGATTGAGATCCAGCAATTGCAGCCACGCTTCAAGACGCCGTTCATCGCAGGTATGAAGGTCAGTCGCACGATTAAAGGTTGGGTTCAAAAGACTGTCCTTTTGTCGGTTTCCATTGCACTGTCCTTGCTATTGGCAGAGCTCATCGTTTACGTGATCATGCCGCAAAACCTGAGTGGTTCGTGGCGAGAGCAGACTGAGAACGGGCTTATTGTGAACAAATCGACGGGAACAGCAAGGCATCAATACGGGGAAAGAGTTGTTCATTATGAGTTTTCCGAGCCTCACCTTCGAGCACCTGTTCCAAACGGGAAGATAAAGATTCTAGTGCTTGGAGATTCCTATACCTTCGGCTGGCTCTTGGAGAGTGAAAAGACCTACGTGAACCTTGCGCAGTCTCAACTTGACCGGAAGTTTGGTAAGGGCGTATTTACTTTGTTGAATGCTGCCGCGGCTGGGGGACAGGGGACTACGTTGCCTTTGTTGAGGACTTCGGCGAGGAGATCGACCCCGACCTTATCCTTGTCTTTCTGAATTCCGACGACATAGGTAGAGCTTTCCGAAGTCCTCTTTGGAGTCTCGATCCTTCAGATGGAACGTTAAGCCGTGTCGTGGCAAGTGAAAACAAGGTAAAGACATTTACCAATAACCTTCCAGGCTATCAGTGGTTACTGGAACACTCGCATCTACTGCAGCTAGCGAGGGTAGCCTATCTCGGTTCGAAGAAAGATAGTGTGCGCCACCCGGGTCCGCTCGTGGGTAACCCTCGTTCCTCAGGAGACATGGAGGGGAGCAAAACCGCCAGAGTCATTGGTGAGGGGCTGTTTCGGCGACTCGCCGCATGGTGCGCAAAGCGAAACGTACATCTGCTCATCACTACCACCGGCTGGCATACGCCACCCTATACGGATCCATCAGAACCGACCATCGCGTTCATGTCCATAGCAGAGTCGTTCTTTGCGAATCTCGGTATTCCCTTTGCAGATCCTTCAGAAATACTCTGGAAGGAAAGAAGGCGTAACGAGGGTAAGTACGCTATCCCCGGTGATGGCCATCCGAGTGAAGCAGGGGCCGCGTTGATTGCAGAGGACGTCCTACCGTTCATTCAAACTCAACTCGTGCATTATTGTCAGCTGACCAATCGTTGCGATGGTGACTGATCGACTAATTACGCGCAATACCGATATTGTTGCCGTAAGCGCCATGTCTGTGAGGTCAGAGAATGCGTTCTGATATGCGAATCGGTAGGTCTTTCGCTCAGCACATCGACCTGATTCGGCAGGGCGCGGGCCTTGTGGCACATCGGCCGTTTGCCCAACACAGCATGGTGGAAGCTTGTCTCTGGGCGGAGCGTGCCGGTATGCCCGCAGGCTACCGCCTGCCGGACACGGCGCGGGAATACGCCGTCATTTCCGACAGGGAACGACTCACCACAAGATTGGCCTCCCGCCTCGGGGATCCGAGCATTCCTCCAATGCCGCCGCTGTGGCCGCTGCTCAGCCTGGTGCTGCTGGGATGGCGCGAGACAATCTCCCAGGAACGCGTGTTTCGCGAGGCATCAAGACTCGGTGCCAAGGAAGAAGTCGGGCGGGGGCTCGCCATCGTTGCCTACCTTTTCCCGGAACTCGAAGGCTGGAGGGCTGGAGTACCCTTGCGCGTTCCCCGGTGGGAACGCACGTTCGCCGTTCCGTTTGCCGCGCGGAAATTGGTACTGCCCGAGCATCCGGAGCCTGCAAGTTCTGCGACACCTGCGGACGCGAATTCTACAGGATTGAAGAAGCCTGCAGCGGCAAGTTGGCGCGTGACAGGTGGCAGCCGGAGAGGCGCGTCACATGTGCACGCGGATCTCCCGAATCAGGATGCCATCCGGTATTGGGCCTCCGAAGACAACGCGACCGCGGCGCTGGCGCTGGCCGATGGACACGGCAGCGATCTCTACTTTCGAAGCGAGACAGGATCGAGGTTGGCCGCAGAAACCGCAGTCGCTACGCTACGTCGATATGCGGGACTCCGGACCGCTCAAGAATGCCGGTCGACAAAAGGGCGACTGGCCCTGGAGTTGACCGCCGGTTGGCGCGATGCCGTGGCGTGCGATTTGAAACAGCATCCCATCACTGCACAGGAATCGAAGAGCCTCGTGGCGACCGCAGGCTGGTCCGGACAAAAGCTCGTTGCGCAGCGGCCCGAAGTGGCGTACGGAACAACCGTCCTGGGCGTGCTGGCCACACCGGCTTTCGTTCTGAGCCTGCAGCTCGGAGATGGCGACATCCTGTTTGTTGATGAACACGGGTACACGCAGCGAGCGTTGTCTCGTCACGCGAGGCACGCAGGGAAGAGGCAGTCGGCGTCGTTGTGTCAGTCCGCTGCGGCCGAGGAGATATGGGTGCAGGTCGAGGAGACGACTGCAGCGTTCCCGGCGCTGATCCTCGCGTCGACGGATGGGTATGTAGAGGGATTCACCACGGATGAAGAGTTTCTCGGGCTGGGGGAAGAGTATTTGAAGGTGCTGAGAAGTAAGGGATTCGACGTCGTGGAGGAGCGGTTGAAAGGTTTCCTGGGGAGAGTGGTCTACCACGGCGATGGCGATGATCTGACAATCGGATTGGTGGCACGTCGTTGAAGGGACCCCCGTAGGAACAGTTCTATTTGGCGGGCAACAAGGTAACGACTGCCCATGAGCGGAATTGCCTGCATCGTTAATCTGGACGGACGCCCGGTCTCGCGGCGCGTGCTCGAACGGATGAACACGTCCATGGCGCACCGCGGGAGCGATGCGGTGGGGCTGTGGATCGACGGGCCTGCCGGCATGGCGTCGCGGATGTTTTGGACCACGCCGGAGGCGGTCGGGGAATGCCATCCGTTGCGGAATGCTGCCGGGACGCGTCATCTTTTGATGGACGGCAGGATCGATAACGGGTTGTCCCCGTTCGATGTTCCACCGGCGGATCTGCTGGGCGATTTCGCTTTCATGCTGTGGGATGCGCAGAACCGGCGCCTGCTCTGCGCCCGCGACATCCTGGGCGTGAAGCCCTTGTACTACTACACGAACGGAAAGATCTTCGTCGCGGCATCCGAAATCCAGGCCATCCTTGCCCATCCCGACGTTCCGCAGGAACCCAATGAAGGCATGATCGGCGAGTTCCTGGCGGAAGCGCCGACAAGCCTGGAAGAAACCCTCTATCTGGGGATTCAGCGTCTGCCGCCTGCCCACACCTTGACGATCGACGCGAACAGCGTTCGCCTTCAACGCTACTGGAGCATCGATCCGGCGAAAGAGATCCGTTACCGTCGTGACGACGAGTACGCCGACCACTTTCTGGAAATCTTCTCGGAAGCGGTGCGCTGCCGGCTGCGCAGTCACGGGCGTGTGGGATCGGACCTGAGCGGCGGACTGGACTCCTCTTCCGTCGTCTGCATGGCGGCCCGGATGCAGGACATTGAAACGTTCTCGCTGGTGTTTCCCGGGCAAGAGGCCTGCGACGAACGTCGTTACATCGACGCCGTGGTGGAACGATCTGGCGCTACGCCGAATCTCCTTACGCCGGATTGCCGCGACGTAACCTGGGCCTGGAATCAGGTGAAACGCCACCAGGATCTCCCGGACTATCCGAACGGTGCCATGTCTTATCCGCTTTACAGATTGGCGCGCGACAAAGGGTTTCGCGTCGTCCTTGGCGGTGACGGCGGGGACCAGTGGCTCGACGGAAGTTACTACCATGCGGCGGATCTGCTGAAGAAAGGCCGTCTGTACGGAATGTGGAAGCGCATGAAGCAGGATGCAGCCGTGTGGTCGTTGCGGGGGTATGCCAGTCATTTGAAGCACTACGCCGTGAAACCCCTGATGCAGCCGGCGCACGGGTCTGGGGCCGCCGCGTTCCCGAGTACGTCAACCCGGAGTTTGCTCAACGCGTGGGGTTGAGGGAGCGGTTGCAGGGACGATGCATCGGGCGCGAGTTCAAGAGTCTCGCCAAACGCGACACGAGCGAGTTGCTCGTGAATGGCTGGGCCGTTCACGCGTTTGAGACGACGGAGCGGGCGGTCGCCGCACTGGGAATCGAGACACGGCAACCGTTGAATGATCGCCGGATCATCGAGTTTGCGATGGCAATTCCGGAAGAGCAGCGGTTGCGCCCGAAGTGGCGGCGGTTCCTGCTGCGGAATGCGATGCGCGGGATTCTGCCCGAGGTGGTCCGGCAGCGAACGGACAAAGGAGAGTTTTCGCACGTTTTCGATGAAGCGCTCGGCGGGCTGGGAGAATTGGTAGACGGGCAGCTGCAGTGCGAAGAGAACGGTTGGGTGGATTCCGAAAAGGTACGGCGAAGGGGAGGCTGGCATCTTTGGATGGTGGCGGCAATGGAGATGTGGGTGCGCCAGAGCGCGCCTGCAGTGGCGAGAGTTTCTCTCAAGGAGGCAAGATGAACGACCAACAACTGAACACAGCGAAACCTGAAGCCGGCAAGCGGCCATACACACGGCCCACGCTGGTGGAATACGGCCGGGTCAGCAAACTGGTCCAGGGCACGGGCAGCATCAACACGGATGTGATGCGCTAACATGGGCATGGTGGGAATGATGATGATGGGCGCCTAGATCCATGAGTTCCGACGTACTCAACGAACATCGGGGCTACCTCTCCGATCCGGCGCGGATGTCCGCGTATCGCCGCGCGATATGCGAGGTGGTCACTCCGGGCGACATCGTCCTGGACCTGGGGGCGGGCACCGGCATTCTCGGTCTGCTCGCCTGCGAGGCCGGAGCCAGCCGCGTCTATTCCGTCGAAGCGGATTCCATCATCAGCCTCACCCGCGACCTTTGCCGAGCGAACGGCTTCGAGGAGCGGGTGCAGTTCATCCGCGGACACTCCACCGAAATCGACCTGCCGGAAAAAGTGGACGTGGTGGTCTGCGATCAAATTGGAAGTTTCGGCTATGAAGCCGGTGTCCTGGAATATCTGGCCGACGCCCACCGGCGCTTTCTGAAACCTGGCGGCCGACTGATGCCGAGTCGGATCCACCTGGAAGCCGCTCCGGTGCAGGAGACTAAGCTTCGCTATCAGGTGGATTTCTGGAACAATTCCAGCACCGGCTTCAATCTCAAACCGGCTCACAGCCTCGGCGTGAACTGTACGTATGGGACGGAGTTCAAGCAGGAGGCGCTGCTGGGGGATCCCGTGCAACTGGGCACGCTGGAAATGTCCGCCCCGTTGGGCCGCAGCATGGAACTCGAGGGCACCGCCGTGATTGCGCGCCCCGGTGTCCTGCACGGACTGGGCGGCTGGTTCACTGCGGAACTCTCCGCGACGGTCCGGATGACGAACTCGCCGGCAGCGGACAAGCCGATTGAGAGAAGCCAGGTGTTCTTTCCTACGGAGCGTCCTGTGCCGGTGGATGAGGGAGACCGCGTCCAGATCCGTATGCGCATCATTCCCTCGGAATTGCTCGCCGCATGGAACGTTGCCGTGGTTTCCGCCTCCGGCGAGTCCAAAGGCTCGTTTGCGCAATCCACCTTTCAGGGCATGCCTCTCGCCAAGGAAGATCTTCTGAAGATGCAACCGCAGTTCGTTCCGGAGCTTTCACGATGGGGTCAGGTTCGGCAGACTGTTTTGAACCTGTGCGATGGCTCACATTCCCTCGCCGACGTTGAAGAGGAAACGTACCGCCGGCATACAGACGTCTTCCGGTCCGCCGAACAGGCGGCGGCATTCGTCGCCGATGTCCTGAAGCGGAATTCACGCTGATGCCGAACACCCACCGCTATCAGATCGCCGATCTTGTTCTGGAAACCAACATTCCCCTTCCTGAAGCAAGATTGGCGGCGGTTCCGTCCACTCAGGCGCCGGAGTGCCGCTTTCACTGGATGGAGCCGCGCGAGACCGCACCGAAGGTCAGTTCGCCATATCACCGATGGACCGATAATGTCCGGCAAACCCTATGTGTGGTTCTACCATCGAGAAGGCGGTTACCAGATTCGAGTCCGCGGGATGGCGGACTTTTTGCTGTCTACCGCTGCGGACGAGATCCGCTGCTACGCGCGGAAGACGACATCTGCGGAGACGATCCGGCATTTGTTCCTGGACCTCGTGCTGCCCGTGGCGCTCAGCCGGCGCGGCAGGCTTTCGGTGCATGCCAGCGCGGTCGCCCTGGCGGGAGGCGCGGTTGGATTCCTCGGTGGAAGTGGTCAGGGGAAGTCCACGCTGGCGATGGCATTTTCGCGCCGGGGATTTCCGTTGCTGTGCGATGACTCCATGGTGGTGAAGATGCCGGCGGGGGATGGCTTGCCTCAGGTGATCCCGGCGTATCCCGGTGCGCGCCTGTGGCCGGATTCCGTCGAGGCGCTTTTCGACGAAGAACCGGAGAGCACGCCAGTGGCGCAGTACTCCGAGAAGAGACGGTTTCTGGGAGCGGAAGGGGGCGATGGCGGCGGTACGGGAGCTCCCCTTTTGCGGCTCTACATGCTCGCGTCTGCGGAGACGGCGGAGATCCGTGTTGAAAGGCTTACGCCGCGCGATGCGATCATCGAGTTGATCAAGTGTTCGCATCTGCTGGATGTGACGGACAGGGAAATGCTCAAGGTGAAGTTCAATCAGGTGAGTGCGCTGGCCGAAGCCGTGCCGTGCTTCCGGTTGGGGTTCCCGCATGATTACGCGCGTCTGGGCGAGGTGTGCGAGGCCGTGCGATTGAGCGAAGGTCACTGGAACCCCGGCCGGCGTGCCAGGCAGCGGTGAAAAGATGGACCGGGGTTATGCTCGCTTCGCGCTCTAACCCCCGGCTAAACTCCTTTCACCCCTTCGGGGTGCGAGGCACGTGATTTTGCGCGGCACCGCGGAGCGGTGCAGGAATAGCCGGGGTAACAGCGAATGCACAAAAATATTACTCCGCGACCTTCCTCCTCCTCGGAGTGGCCCGCGTCTGCCTGTGGGTCATGCCGTTACGCATCGCGCGCCGCGTCGTGCGGGCCTGCGCGGATCTGCTCGGCGGTTCCAAAAGGAGAAACGACCGCCCGGATTCTGGAAAGCGTGCGCGTCGCAAGCTGCGCAGTCCCGCGGGCCAATTGCCTGACAACAGGCGCTAGCCGCTCAGGCGCTTTTGCGCCGCGCCGGATATCGCGCGCGGGTGGAGATCGGCGTTGCGAAAAGTGCGGAGGCAGTGTTTGAATCCCACGCATGGGTGGTTTGCGAAGATCGAATCGTGTGGGGCGGTCCCGAAGTGGAGCGATTCACTTCCGTGATGGCATGGGATGCTTAGGACGGTCTCAACCATGACACCACCGTTTGCTTCGCGCGTCACCGTCGCACCGGATGTGCTGTTCCGCCTGGTCAGCGGTGAAGGCGTTGTGCTGAACCTGAAGACCGAAGTCTACCTTGGGCTGGATCCGGTGGGCGCCCGGATGTGGACGCTGCTGACGGAGAGCGCTTCCATTCAGGACGCGTATGAAGCGCTGCTGGCGGAATACGACGTGGCGCCGGAACAGCTGCAGGAAGATATTCGCGTCTTCGTGGATCAACTGCTGGCCAAAGGTCTCGTGACGGTGGCGCAGTCGTGAAGACCCTTGTGGCTTCGCGCGATCATGTCGCCTCGCAGTCCCGCGGCGAGCTGACGATTCTGAGCGTTTCCACCGGCGAGTACTACGGCCTGGATGAAGTCGGTGCGCGAGTCTGGAGCCTGCTTCAGGAGCCGAGAACATTTGACGAGTTACAGGCGACGCTCCTCGCCGAATATGCGGTGGATCCGGCCCAGATGAAAGCCGATCTTTCCGAACTGCTCTCGCGCCTCCAGGAGCGCGGACTGATTTCCTGAACCTCAGATCCCGCCGCGCAGCTTTTCATACAGAATCCCCAGCCACTCGTGGACCAGCGCGGCGGCTTTCGCTCCTCCGCTCGAATCGGGAAGAAGGAAGTCCTTCACCGGGGTCTGACGCGAGCCAGAAAGTCTGCCGGCGCAGGGACGGGATTCATTCCCTGTTTCTGAAACAGCGCCATGGCTCGCGGCAGGTGCACGGCCGAGGTGACCAGCACAAGGCGATCGCCTTTGACCAATCCTTTCACCGTCACCGCCTGCTCCGCCGTGTCTCTCGATTCCTCGTCCGTCAACATCTGATCCGGATTGACGCCAAGACTCCGCGCGGCATCATGCATCAGGATCGCTTCGAAGTCTCCCGATAGCAGCAGCTTTGCCTGCGGGATGGATCGCAGAATTCGGATGCCTTCCACAAGTCTGGCCTCACTGGCAGGACTCATCTGACTGGTTGCGGGCAGACGGTCGTCAGCGGTTCCTCCTCCTCCCAAAACCACAACCCATTGAATCCCGGAAAGGTCTGCCTGATGGAGATCCAGAGGCGGATACCTGTCTTCCATTCCAAGAAGAAGACCGTTCCAGACGATCGGGTAGCTCAGAAGGAGGAACCCGGCGGCGCCCAGCGTGACGAGAACCCGGCCGAGTTTGCGTTTAGACGTGAGCCACAGGACGAGAACGCCGCAAACCAGAAGCGCCAAAAAGACCGTGTGAGGATAGAGCAGCGGACCGAGAATCTTTTTCAAGAGAAACATGGGTTGGGAATTCTCTCCTTATCCGCTCCCGGTCCTTCCCAGGGCTCTCCTCCACGTGAGACGAAGCGGGCGGAACGCGTAGTATAGACCGAACAATCGCGGCGGAAGTTTCAGCGCCATGAACTCCGCTTCCGACGGCTGAAGCCACGTTCCGGCGATATACCGGACGCGATGGCGGGTGGACTGCAACAGGCGCATGGTATAGCGCGTGGATTCCACAGCGGATGCCGCGTGCCCCGCGCCGGCTGTCCACCGCGCGTGGACGAACTCCAGCAGCATTCCGCGCCGCGATCTTTCGGTAGCTGCTCCACCGCAGGCGCGCCCATCACGGTCTGCGCCACCCGCACGCCCAGCACCACCTGCCGCAATGCTCCTGCCGCTTTTGCCTGCCGAATAATCTTTTCCCAATTCAAGTCGGGCGAAACCATCAGGAACCGCGCGATATCGCAGATCCAGGCGAGCCGCTCAAACATGTGCTTGCTGCCGTGCGCGCACAGGTAGATGAGCAGCGCTTCGGGCTGCAGTGTCTGGATGGACTGTCCGGCAAGCTCGACCGTTTCGAGGGAATTCCAGAGGTCTACACCGTCCATGGCGCTCGCGAAATAAGGCGGAAGACTGCGCCAGTGCAAATCGACGGAGATTTCGGAAGGCGCGTTGAAGACAATCTCGGATTCGCGTGAGCGGAATGTCGCCGCGTCCGTTGACCAGTGCAGCGTGCTGGCAAGCCGGTAGCCCGCGGAGAGCAGAGCATTGCGGGTGATCAGGACATCCTGGGGATGGATCAGGATGTCGATGTCGCCGGAGGTGCGGATGCCGACGTCGCCGTAAAGACGGCGGCTGAGTAACGGGCCTTTCAGGGCGATCATGCGGATGTTGCGGGAGGAGAGAAGCCCGGCAAGGCGCGCGAGCTCCGCGCTCTGCGCGAGGCTGGAGCGCTGGAGGGCGGAAGCCGCCTGCTGCAGTGGAGGATAAAGGGGCGGTGGAAGAACCTCCGCGAGCATCGGGACTACGGCGTGGGCGGATGCAAGCTCGAGAAGCGCGGGCCAGTGCGTGGACGCGAGGTCGGGCAGCGGGTCCGCGGGGTGCAGGAACCGGTGGATCGCGGCCGTGAGGAAGAGGCGTTCGTTCATGGGAGTTCAGGGTAACAATAAGCGCACGACCGACAACGCACAACCGGGTAATCAGCCCTAAGCTGAAGAAAGAGCGAGGTGCGAGGGGGACAAAGTGCACGCCGCAGGCGTGCGGGGACTCGGGGGTGTCCTTTACCGGGGGTTGCCTGCTTCGCGCTTAACCCCCGGCTAATCGACTTGCACCGCTCAGCGGTGTGTCAGGAATCGAGGATCCCTCGGTAAAGCTCGGCGATGTCCAGATCACAATGAATCGGCTGAACCGAGAGTCGCTCGCCCGGCCTCGCCTCTTGTTTGGTCCAGGAATCGGCGTCCCGACACCACATTTCCACAAACGCTGTTTTCTGAGAGATGAGGATATAAGCCTGAAGCGACGCGATCTTCTTGTAGTGCTCGAACTTCTCACCACGATCGTAGCGCTCCGTTCCATCGCTGAGCACTTCGACAATCGCCGTAGGATTCAAAATGGTCTCCCGGCTGTCGTTGTCTCGCTGAAGCGGTCCACAAACAACGGATACGTCGGGATAGGTGGCAAGGCCTGTTGAAGAGACGCGAACTCTCAAGTCTGAGCTGAATACACGGCAGGGCTTCCCCTGAAGCTGAGCCCGTAGCGAGGACGCGACCGCCACCGCGAGCTCGGCGTGCTCCGGTGACCCTCCCGCCATTGCATAAATTTCACCCTCGAGATACTCATGCTTCACGTTGCTCGCCGCTTCATGGGCCAGGTATTCCGCATAGGTGTATTCGTGATACCCCGCTTTTTGCCTCATCGCGTCAACATCATAGCCCAGAAACAATCCGCGAGCACCGCGGAGCGGTGCTGGGAGCTTAGGGACAGTAGCCCCGGTGGAGCCGAGCGACGCGAGCGCAACCCGGGGCTAAGTTCCTGTCACGCCTTCGGCGTGAGACCTCCTCGCACACCTCCGGCGTGCGATTGTTGGGGGTACCGTTTCCAGGGGTTGCGCTCGCTGCGCTCGCTTAACCCCTGGCTAAATTCCTGTCACGCCTCCGGCGTGAGACCTCCTCGCACACCTTCGGCGTGAGATTGCGGGCGCGCCCCTGGCTAAATTCCTGTCACGCCTTCGGCGTGAGACCTCCTCGCACACCTCCGGCGTGCGATTGTTGGGGTTACCGTTTCCAGGGGTTGCGCTCGCTGCGCTCGCTTAACCCCTGGCTAAATTCCTGTCACGCCTCCGGCGTGAGACCTCCTCGCACGCCTCCGGCGTGAGACCTCCTCGCACGCCTTCGGCGTGGGACCTCCTCGCACACCTCCGGCGTGGGACTTGCGGGCGCGCCGAAGGCGCGCAGGGAATTTAGCCGGTGGTTAGCGAGCGCAGCGAGCGTAACCACCGGTATGCGTAAAGTGTCCAATCGCACCCTGAAAGGGTGCGAGGATACACGCATTCCTCGGCGTCCCCTTATCTCCCTCCTTCCATCATCATGGAGCGCAGGGATTCGATCGTCGAGGGCTGGCCCGTGAACAGGTCGGTAGGGAACGGCGATACGCCAGCATCGAGTTGCGGATCTCCTTGCCGATGAAGTCGTTGAAGCCGAGCCCGGCGAGATACTGCAGGCGCAGATTGCGGTCCGTATTGATCTCGGCGCCCGCAACCACGGGGCGAGATCGCTGCCGCGGCCGCTGTAGGTCGGCAGGACGTCGAAATCGACGAATAGCCCACCTCCGCCAGCGAGGCCTTCACCGCCGCGTACTCCGGGGCTGTCGATGATGCGCCTGCAACGCATCCACATCGATGGGCTTGTCGTCCAGTCTGCGCCAAAAGCACCGACGTCGTAGCCGCTGCCGTCGGTGTGTCGTTGCGCCACACGGTGCCGTCGGGAAAGACGTCGAAAAACGTGGCAAATTCGCTGCGCACCACGTCCGGCGTTGCTCTCGTACAGCGGCACCCACTGCGTCACCACGCCGCCGGGATTGAGGTGCGCTTTGACGTGCTCGAAATACTCCTGCGTGTAAAGCGTCGCGGCGCCCTTCACCCACGGATGGATCGGATCTGAGGTGATGACGTCGAATTTCTCGCGCGTGGTGAGCACGAAGTGTCGCGCGTCGTCGTACACGATTGCACGCGCGATCCGCCACGCCATAGTTCGGCGCCGCTGAAATATCGCGAAACGACTTGGGGATCAGCGGCTCCATTTCGCAGATCACCATGCGCTCGACGGTGGGATGGATGCTGATCGCGCCCGCAGTGACGCCGGCGCCGAAGCCCACCACGAGCACGTCCTTCGGGTCGTCGTGCATCAGCGCCGAAAGATGGCCGAACAGGCGCTGCAGCCGCATGTCCTGCGGTTCGGTGCTGGCTTCGACCTTGCCGCTCACGTGAAAATTACGGTACCCGTTATCTCTCTTCGGTGACGGCGATCGATGCGTTCATCCCCTCACCCCAATACAGCGCGTTGCGGTTCGCCATGCAATGCGAGCAGCGCCCCAGGCGACGAGTCCTGCCGGCACGGCCGCACGTGTGAGGCGACAGCGCGCCGCCAGCGCGCACGCAGTGCCGCGGCCAGAAGCCCCGGCCGCGCAGTCGCGCGGCGGAGCAGCGGCAGCAGTACGACCATGCCGCCGACGACCGAGAGCACGATAATGCCTGTTGGGCGCCTGGGTGCCGAGCCACGGAATCAACAGCAGCCCGGTGACCAGCGAGCCGCCGATCGCGCCCAGCGTGTTCGCCGCGTACACACGGCCGACGGTCGCGCCCGCATCGTCGGCCCGGCCGGCCACCGCCGCCAAGTGCCAGCGGAAAGCTGGCGCCCCACAACACCGCGCCGGGAATCATGGCGAACAACGCGCGCCCCAGGTCGAGCTGGAAGATCAACCATGGCTCGCCGCCAGCGACGGGTTGAGCGGCCAGTAGGGAATCTGCTGCGCAATCATGAACGCGCCTCCAGGCGGTGGCGAGGCCTGCAGCAACTGCGCCCAGCCGAGCACGAGCGCGGGCATTCGCCGTGTTCCGCGCATGCACGAACCGATCGCGCTGCCGATGCCGAGTCCGGCGAGAAACACGGCAAGGATGATCGAGAAGGCGTAGGTCGTCGCGCCGAACAGCAGCGAGAGCAGCCGCGTCCATACGACTTCGGCGCCGAGAGCGGTGAGTCCGGAGAGCGCGATGGCGGCGTAGACGGCGCCGGCGCCCACGTGCGTGGTCGCGGGACACGCCGTCCCTCCGCCGGTCGCCTGCAAAGGCGCGCGTTTCGAAAGCAGAAGGCGAAGCCGAGTCGCGACGATCAAGTTGATCGCCACGGCAACCAGCGCCGCCGTGGTCAGGTCGTACACGCGCAGCAGGTAGAAGCCGGCGACAAGGCAGCCGACCACCGCGCCGACGATGTTGCCGCCATAGAAGAACCCGAGCCACGACAAGCCCTCCGGCGTGGCCTCCACATAGCGCGATATCGCGGGGAGCGTGGCGCCCATCAGCACCGTAGGCGGGAGCAGCAGCAGGACGCTGACGGACCGCGCGGAGCACGATGCTCGCCGGGCCGCCGCCGTCGATGGCCGTGTACAGCCGGCCGACGAGCGGCATCAGGACGATGAGCGGCGCGCCGCAAAAGCCGATGAGCCCCTCGAGCATCCATACACCGTAGCGGATGCTCGCACGCGAGCTCACATCCTCGCCAGCAGCAGCGAGCCGGCGCACATGCCGCCCATGAACGTGCCGAGTAACACCGCCAGCGACACCGCCGACGAGCCGACGACAAGCTGCAGCACCTGGAACCAGACGATCTCGTAAATCAGCGCCGCGCAGCCGGAGCCGATGAACAACAGCAGCATCGGCGGAAGATAACGGGCGGAGGGCGCGCTCTTCAGCGAATCCATGGTCTTAACTATACAGTTTGGAGGGGTAATTCGGGGACGCGCACCAAATCCGCGCGAGCAGTCTTCGTTGGTGAGGAATTTGTGGCGCGGATTTGGTGCGCGTCCCCGAATTACCCCCTCCTTTTGTTATCCTCTCTGCCCATGGAACCGAAGAACTGGCGGGAATATCCCGGAGAAGAGTGGTCGGACGCGATTGTCGCGGCAATGAAGCTGGGCGGCATCGACTATCTGTTTTTCATTTCAGGCACGGAGATGAGCTTCTTTCAGGAAGCGGTGGCCAAGGCGGAGCAACGGGGCAGGCCCACTCCGAAGCTGATGACGATGGTGCACGAGAACGTGGCGCTCAACGCCGCTGTCGGCTACTCGATGCTCACCGGAAAGCCGGCGGCCACGGCCGTTCATGTCGATGTGGGGACGCTGCATCAGGGCGCTGCAATCCACGCCGCGTGGAACGATCGCTGTCCGATCCTGATGACCTCCGGCGCCGGGCCGCGCGCGTTTCCCGGACAGGTTCGCGGGGGCCGCGACACCTTTATCAACTGGGTGCAGGAGCCGAGAGATCAGGGCTCGATTGTGCGCCAGTACACGAAGATCGATCACCGGCTCGAACATACGGATAATCCCGGTCTCGCTATCAGCCGCATGCTGCAGGTGGCCTTGACCGAACCTCGAGGGCCCGTCTATCTGAGCATTCCGCGCGAATCCGCGATGCTGCCCCTGCCGGGAGCGTCGCGTTTCCCAACCGTCGAGCAGATGGGGATTGGCCGTCCCGTTTCGCCGGACCCTGACGATGCGCGCACCGTGGCGCGCTGGCTGGTTGCTGCCGAGAATCCGGTTCTGTTGACGGCCCGGATTGGCCAGGATCCGGCGGCGATTCCCGAATTCGTTCGTCTGGCGGAACTGCTGGCGATTCCGGTGATGGAATCTTCGCCTCTGGCCACGCGCATGAATTTCCCGGCGACCCATCCTCTATATGGTACGGGGCCGGGTGCGGCGGAAGCCGATGTCGTGGTGGTGGTCGATGACCTCACGCCGTATACGCCTGGCGTGAACGGCCCCGGCCCGGACGCGAAAGTGGCGTGGATCGGGATCGATCCGGTGAACTCGCGCTACAAGACCATGGAGTACGAGGCGGACCTTTGGCTTTCGGTCACTCCCGCCAGCGCCGCGCGGGCGATCTACAGCGAGGCTGCCGGGATGTTGAGCGCCACGGACCGGGCGCGCATCGAGACGCGGCGGGCCCGTCTGGAGGCGCGAAAACGTGAAATCGTACAGGCTGAAAACGCCGCCGCTGAAGCGGACCAGAAGAACCCGATTCCCAGCGGCCGTTTTGTATCGTATCAACTGGGACGCCTGCTGGGGCCGGACGCGATCCTGGTGAATGACGGGCTCAGCAACGGCGACTTCGCGCGGACCTATGCGCGCCGCGATCGGCCGGGCACCTACCTGCGGACAGGCAGCACCGCCGGAGGCTGGGGACCCGGCGCCTCCGTCGGCGCCAAACTCGCCGCTCCGGATCGCGATGTGGTGCTTGCCAGCGGCGACGGCTTCTTCATGTTTGGCTCGCCTCTGGCGGCGCTGTGGGCCGCGCGGCATCACCGGGCGCCGTTCCTGTCGGTGATTTTCGTGAACGGGACCTACAGCACGGGCACGACGCTGCTTCGGATGGCGTACCCGGAGGGGTACGCGGTGAAGGCCGGCAACTACGCGGGGGCTCGATCGAGCCCGTGCCGGATTTTGCGAAGCTTGCCGAGACGGTTGGCGGCTATGGCGAGAATGTCACCGCGACCGGCGAGGTGTTTCCGGCATTGCAACGCGGCCTGGAACAGGTGCGCAACGGCGTGCCGGCGATCATTGCGGTGCGCGTCCCGTCCTGAGGGAGGGGTGATCCTCGCACCCCTCCGGGGTGCGTCTTTCGTTTCAACCGTTCCGGGGGTTGCGCGCTTCGCGCTTAACCCCCGGCTAAATTCCGCGCACGCCTCCGGCGTGCAAAACCCGCGCAGGCCGGCGGGCGAACAGAGCGCCACACAGGTCGGCAGCGAATAGAGCGCCACACAGGGCGGCGGGCGAACGGAGCGCCACACAGGGCGGCGGGCGAACGGAGCCCCGCGCAGGCCGGAAGCGAACAGAGCGCCACACAGGGCGGCGGGCGAACGCAGCCCCGCGCAGGCCGGAAGCGAACAGAGCGCCACACAGGCCGGCGGCGAACGGAGCCCCGCGCAGGCCGGCGGGCGTGTGAGGAGAACAGGCTTCGGAACGAAAAACGCACGCCGGAGGCGTGTGAGGAATTTAGCCGGGGGTTAAGCGCGAAGGCGCGCAACCCCCGGAACGGTTGAAGCAAGAAACGCACCCGGAGGGGTGCGAGGACTTCCTTCGCCAGCTCCGCCTCTTGAGGAGGGCTCGCGCTCCGCGCTCGCCGCGGGCTAAATTCCGCGCTCGCCTCCGGCGTGCATAGCCGGAAGCGTGTGAGGAGAACAGGCCCCGGAACGAAAAACGCACGCCGAAGGCGTGTGGGGAATTTAGCCGGGGGTTAAGCGAGCGGAGCGAGCGCAACCCCCGGAACGGTTGAAGCAAGAAACGCACCCCGGAGGGGTGCGGGACTTCCTTCGCCAGGTCCGCCTCTTAAGGAGGGCTCGCGCTCCGCGCTCGCCGCTATCTCCTGATCGAGTCGGTAACCCGGGGTGGCTCGCTGTCGCTCGCTCGCCGCGGGCTAAATTCCGCGCCCGCCTCCGGCGTGCAAAGCCGGAAGCGTGCGAGGAGAACAGGCCTCGGAACGAAAAACGCACGCCGGAGGCGTGTGGGGAATTTAGCCGGGGGTTGCGCTCGCTGTCGCTCGCTTAACCCCCGGAACGGTTGAAGCGAGAAACGCACCCCGGAGGGGTGCGAGGACTTCCTTCGCCAGCTCCGCCTCTTAAGGAGGGCTCGCGCTCCGCGCTCGCCGCTATCTCCTGATCGCGGGGGCCAATGCAAAAAAATGTGGATATAGGGGCGGGATTCGCCCCGATTTAGGTATGATGCGCCAACGGTATTAATCAATAGCCGAAAGGGGATTTCCTAACCATGACCGCAACCGATCCACGAGAAGTAATCGATCATTCTGCAATGACCTTTGCCCAGGTGATCGTCGTGGCGCTCACCATCATGCTGAACGCCATGGACGGTTTCGATATTTTGTCCATCGCGTTCGCCAGTAACGGGATTGCCGCCGAGTGGCAAGTGACGACTCAGGCGCTGGCCATTGTTCTTTCCATGGAACTGATTGGCATGGCGATCGGTTCGGTCCTGTTGGGTGGCGTGGCGGATCGAATCGGCCGGCGGCCGACGCTGCTGGGTTGCCTGGCGACGATGGCTTTCGGCATGTTCATGGCGACCACCGCAGGCAGCCCGGTCCAACTGTCGATCTGGCGTGTGGTGACGGGTTTGGGCATCGGCGGCATGCTCTCCTGCACGAATGCCGTTGTCGCCGAGTTTTCGAACAAGAAGTGGCGCAGCCTGTGCATTTCACTGATGGTCATCGGCTATCCGCTCGGGGGCGGCATCGGCGGATTGTGGGCATCCAACCTCATCAACGCGTACGGATGGCGGGCCGTGTTCTATCTGGGATGCGGAGTCACCACGCTGCTGTTGCCGCTGTCTTTCTTCTTCGTACCTGAATCCGTGCACTGGCTTACACGCAAGCAGCCGGCGAACGCCCTGGCCCGGATCAATGCCTCGATGTCCAAGCTGGGACACGCTGCGATCAACGCGCTTCCCGAAATCCATTCAAGTGACCGCAAGAAATCCCTGTCGGACATCTTTTCTCCTGCTCTCGTGAGTATTACGCTGATCGTGACCGCCGCGTATTTCCTGCATATCGTCAGTTTCTATTTCCTGGCGAAATGGACACCCCGGATTGTCGGCGCCATGTTCCCGTTGCTGCCTCCGGGAACGGGCCCCCGTGTTCTGGCGCTGACAAATTTTGGCGGCGCGGCGGGCGGCGCCCTGTTCGGATTGCTGGCAGGGCGTATCGGCCTGAAGCGGCTGACGATCATCATTCTGGCGATCAACGCCGTCGCCATCGTGCTCTTTGGCCGCACACCCGCAGACCTGAGTACCTTGACGTGGCTGGCGATCGCTGTCGGATTCTTCGGAAATGCCGCAATATCGGGCCTGTACTCGATCGTCGCCTATGCGTTCCCCACGCATGTTCGCGCCACCGGTACGGGTTTCGTCATCGGCGTCGGACGCGGAGGCGCCGTACTTTCGCCATGGCTCGCCGGTTTCCTTTTCGACCCCTCGGGAGTTTTGAAGAATTTGCCCGTTGAGAAAGTAGCCACGGTCGCTGTGGTGATGGCCATGGGATCGCTGCTTGCCGCCGGCGTTCTCCTCTTTCTGCGGCTGACCGTGGACAGTCCTATCGCCCAGCCGGCAACCCAAAAGGCTGCTGAACTTCGCACTCGGACGGTGTAGGGAGGGCCTAATTCGGGGCCGTGCACCTCGAACCCCGAATTCTCAAGATCGAAAAACGAATTCGGGGTTCGAGGTGCACGGCCCCGAATTACCCCGAATTACCCCCCGGGTCACCGGAGTCCGCGAAGCTTCAGCTTGTCGATCTTTCCCGGCCCGGTTTTGGGAAGGGAGTCGCGGAATTCGATCCGTTTCGGGACTTTGTAGTCGACGAGCCGCTCCTTGCAGTACGCAATCAGTTCGTCTGCGGTCACCTTCGAGCCCGGCTTCAGCACGACGAAGGCCACCGGAATTTCGCCGCGGAAGGAATCCTTCATTCCGACCGTTGCCACTTCGAAGGTCGCGGGGTGACTGTTCAGGACTTCGTCCACCTCGCGCGGATGAATGTTGTAGCCGCCGGAAATGATGAGTTCCTTCTTGCGATCGACCACAAAGAGATAGCCTTCCTCATCGAAGTAGCCGATATCTCCGGTATAGACCCAGCCGTTGCGGATCGTGTGTGCCGTCTCCTCGGGACGATTTCGATAACTCGACACCATTTGAGGGCCGCGGACGCGGATTTCGCCGCGCTCGAAGTTGGGTAGCACGCGGGTTCCCGATTCGAGGTCCACGATCTCGACATCGGTGTCCGGGGGGGCAACTCCCACCGAGAGGACCTTCTTTTCGCCGACCGCCGGATTGTTGGCATAAGGAGCTCCCTCGGACATCCCGATGCCTTCGAAGATGTCGCAGCCTGTCGTTCTGGACCAGTTGCGCAACAGGTCTTCCGAACATGGAGACCCACCGGCGCAGCAGACTTTCAAACTCGAAAGATCCGCCGTCTTCATGCCTTCGGCCGCCAGCAACCCGACGTAAACGGTGGCGGGCCCGCCGAAGAACAGCGAGACCTTGTACTTCGAGAGTTGGGCCAGAACGATGTCGGGCTTGTACTGGCGCACGAGCACGTGGGTGGCCCCCAGATAGATCGGATGAATCACGCCGTGATGATGGCCGAAGATATGGAACATCGGCGCGACCGACAAGGAGACTTCGTGGTCGTATACGGCGGTCGAGAAGAAAGCGGTTTCGATTTTGCAGAACGCCATGATGTTGCGATGTCGATGTTCGGCGCCTTTGGGAAGCCCGGTCGTGCCGCCGGTAAAGAACATCATGGCGAAGTCTTCGGGTTGCGGAAGCGGACGCGGCAGATTTTCCGGGGCATCGGCGATCCAGGTGTCCAGGGTCTCCGATCCTTCCCCGGCAATGAGGACGTGGGGGATACCTGACTGTGCAGCAACTCTGGAGGCCCTTGGAAAAAACTCGCGGAGGGTCAGGATGACCTTCGGACTGGCGTCCTTCAGCAGAGGTTCCATCTCGGAGTCCGAATAGTTGGGATTCATCGGGGCCACGTAGGCATGGGCTGCCATCGCTCCGAGGACGCAGACCGGCATTTCGATGCAGTTGGTCATGAGGACGGCGACGCGTTCGTTGGCGACGCCGAGCTGCTGCAGTCGCCGGGCCAGGCCGGCAACGGCGCTTTTGTATTGCGAGTACGTCAGGCTGCGATCCTCGCAGATCAGCGCCGGGCGATCGGGGATGCGGCGCGCCGCATCCTCCAGGGCATGGAGAATAGTGGGATAGTCCGGGGCATCGGGGGCAATGGTTAGTTTCACGCCGCGTATTTTAGCAAGTATTGAGCTTCTTGCGATGAGGGGTGAGGATGTGGCCCAAAAAGACCTCGCACCCCTTCCGGGGTGCGTTCTGTTGTGAGGCTGTTCCGGTGGTTGCGCTCGCTACGCTCGCTTAACCACCGGCTACACTCCTTGCACGCCTCCGGCGTGCGCTGGAGTTTAGACATTCTTGAGCCCGAGCGGGAGCGGAAACACGAGGTTACGTCTCCGGTTTGCAGGTTCGTCCGCAAGATGATGGCGACGTTGAAACGTGAGTCTGAGCACGCCGGAGGCGTGCTGAGAATTTAGCCCCGGGTTAAGCGAGCGAAGCGAGCGCAACCCGGGGTTACCGTAACGGGAATGTTGCACCCCGGCAGGGGTGCAGGGATTTCTCGCACCCCTGCCGGGTGCAAATGCCGCTCGTGAGATGAACCCCGGGTGTCGTTGCGCTCCACCCGGGGCTACCTTCCTTTCACGCCTCCGGCGTGCGCGCAGCCGCGCGACCATCGGCCGCGTCATGCAGGTCGGCGCGGCGACTAGCGGGGGCGCTGTGCACGCTGCCGGCGCGCGACTACCATGCACGCTTCGGGCGTGCCACGAGGTTCTACTCTGGATTTTGTACGCCGGAGGCGTGCTAGGAGGGTAGCCCGGGGTGAGCGAGCGATAGCGAGCCACCCCGGGTTAGCACTAATGGAACGACGCACCCCGGAGGGGGGCGAGGATCAAACTTGGACAGTCCACCCGCTAATATTTCTTCCCGGTCTTTTCGTTGCATCCGCCCGGCGGCATGGTCATGCCGCACATGATCAGCCCCGCCCCCTGCTGGGCGCCACCGTTGCGCCCGTCGCGCAGAGGACTGAACGTCAGGGTGAAAATCGTGCCGTACTTGAACGTCTCCACCGTAATGTTCTGACGTACGAGTTGCGCGGCGGCGGTGGTCTCGATGGTCCAGGTCACGGGTTTTCCTTTGTCATCCAGATTGGGGCTCCCATCCTCATTGAGAACCTCCATGACGAACTGGGAATGATTGGCGCCGATGACGAACCGGATCAGCTTGCCGGTCAGCGTTTTTCGGATGGCCGTATCGTACATGGCGAAAGAATGGTGCGCCAGAGCGGGCGCGGCGGCCATTCCCACGAACAAGGCCGACACGAGTGCTGCCGCAACTCGTGTCCGGAAAGAAGTGCTTTTCATGACTGGACTCTCCTTATAAATAATGAACAGTGCTAATTCTTGGGTTTGACCCAACCCTTCTCAAAATGCTCTTCCCAATTCTCCGCCCAGGGACGGCCGAAGTAGTCGATAAAGCCCGGATCGCCGTAAATAAGCTGCGTCGGCCGGCCGTCGGGGCCGTTGATGATGGTGCTTTGGACGCGGCATTCCACGAACTCGTAGCGAACCGGGGCGTCCAGACCCGAGGTCTTGTTCAGCTGCGTGATCATCTGGAGCGGTTGTTTGAACGCTTCGGGATCGTAGAACGTCTGCTCGACGAGCAACCCGTTTCCGTTCGGCTTGAACACTTCGATGACTTCGAATGAATTGCTGAACTCGAACATCGAATGCGACGTGGTCCAGCCCTGCACGTGCGCGGTCCAGGCGACGAGGGTGTTGCCATTCCAGAAGCCCACCGTTTCTCCGTACCATTGCGGCACCTGTTCCTGGTGCGTCTGATTGATATGAATCTTGCGGACGAAGTTGTCGGCCACGCCGGCCAGCAACTGCACCTGATTCGGCGTCATCATGATCTCAATGCCCCGGACGGCGAACTGGGTGTACCAGCGGCTGAGTCCTTCGGGGTAGCAGAACGAGGCCATCCACTGCGGCGCATTGGAGACGGCTTCGTGGTATTGCACCTGAGTCATTCGCTGCTGATACTCGGGCGTCAGGAGCGGAATCATCGTGGCGGCCTGCATGTCTCCATACATCCACTGCGGTCCGGCCGGCAGGGCCGGCGCGGCTCCCGGCGCGGCTGCTGCGGGGCCACGCCCGCCTCGCCCCCCGCGTCCTCCCGGGCCGCCGCCTCCTCCACGCTGGTACCATCCATCCCAGTCAGGCAGGGTCTGACGCGTATGTTTGGTCGGTCCGCCTGCGGCCTTCGCCTCGGCCATCAGCGCAGCATAGTGCTCGGCAGCCGTCTTGTATTTCAGAGGGCTCACGATCTGATTCACCGGAATGTCGTTGTTGCAGTTTCCCCATTGGCCCACTGTGCCGTCGGGCCATTGGTCGGTCAGCTGGTGAGGCGTGTTGCAGCGGGTGTACCTCTTGTCGCTCCAGAGCTGGCGGTCGAGATAGAAATTTTTCGTCGTAAACAGATCGACGGGCAGCGGGGTGATGCCCGCCGGCGGCGCCGTCGATACAGCGCCGCGCGGCCCCGGCGGGGCCTGGCTAAGCGCTCCGACCGCCACGAACAGCATGGCTATCAAAAGAATCGTTAAAGTTGTCCGCGACCAGACCCTGCGCATTAAGTTCCTCCTGCCTGACGAATTGATATTGCAGTTTTTATTAGCACCCTCATTCTGTACCACCCTGCGTACCAGCGCCAAGCGTCTTTTGCAGTAACAGGTTTCGACTCCAACCCCTGGAAAAAGTCGTGGAATTCGAGGGTTTTACGCGGAGATGGAGGAGGTAATTCGGGGCCGTGCACCTCGAACCCCGAATTCTCAAGATCGAAAAACGAATTCGGGGTTCGAGGTGCACGGCCCCGAATTACCCCTTCCGAATTACCCTTGTCAGGTGGCGGGCTTATTCCGCCAGCTCTTGGCGTAGCTCTCGCGCGCCTCGCGGGCGTAGGGTGTTGGCGAGACGAGGACGCGGATCTCGGCTTGCCGGTGCGGCTCGGTGGAAGTCTTGCCCGTGGTCTGGGGCTCGCCCCAGATCAGGGTAAGTTGATCGCCGACCTGTACGTCCGCGTCGACCACTCCCAGCGAAAGCATGCAGCGCTCGTTGAAGGAATAGCCGTTGAACATCGAAATGCCGACCATTCGCCCGCCGTTCATCAGCATATCCGCGTTGGTCGAGGCGTAGTTGGGCTGCGGAAAGTCGATCCACTTGTAGGGCGTGCCTTCCTCGAACGAGGATGCAATGACCTTGAGCAGATCATCGCGATTCCACTCCAGCGTGACCTTCTTGCGGTTCTTTTGCTCCTTCATCTTCTGCAGCGCGTCCTTGCCGATGAAGTCGGTCTTCCATCCGATATAGAACCCGTAGCCGAATTCGAACGGATTGACGTAGTAGTCCTCGATATTGTTGCTGACGAAACTGCCGCCGATGGAGCCGACCGCTTCATAGCTGTCCGCGCCGAGCCAGTCGCGGTATTCCTGCAGCATGCCGTCGCCGGTATAGATGCCCGGCAGCGGGGACGGGATCCAGCCGGATTCGAGCGTGTTGGTCGAATAGGCGCGGCTCCCGACCAGATGCAGGTCCACGCCCGCGTCGCGGGCCGCCTGAACGAATCGTGGACTGAATGTAGTGCTTGTCGGCATAGGGGCCCCAAATCTCGAGGCCCGGCGCGCCGGCCATGCCGTGACGCAGGGCACGGACGCGCCGCGAACCGACATTGATCCAGTCCACATGGAAGAACTTGACGTCGGGAACGGGGCCGCCATTGATCTTGGTCGAAGATGTCGTTGGCATCCGGTCCCTGGATCTGGAACCGGTAATGGGTTCGATAAATCGCCTTGCCGTCCGGGCGGCTGTCGGATCGAGGATCGTGGGTCAAGCGGACTTTGTGTTTGCCGATGGCCTGCTGGAACTTCACCCAGTTGGCCGTCGGCGCCCGGCCCACCAGCACGAACTTGTCTTCGCGTTCACGAAAGATGATCATGTCGCCGATGACGTGGCCCGCCGGCGTGACGGGCACGAAATGTTTGGCGCGGTTCAGGTCGAAATTGGCGAAGCTGTTGATCCCGATGTTTTCCAGGAACGCTGCCGCATCGGGACCCTCGACGATCAGCTTCGTCCATGTGATGGGTCTGGTCGAAGAGCACAGCCGATTTGCGCCACGCCACCTGTTCGTTCCGCCAGTTCGAGAACTCCGCGGCCACGATCGGGTAGACGTACATGCCGATCTTCGAGTTGCGCAAGAGGTTGACGGCATTGCCGTGCGCCCTGATGAGGGAGCTCAAATTATTTTCAGTCATTCTTCCTCCAAAGAATAAAAACTCGCTGCAGATGATGTCGAATCCGTGCTGAAGTATCTCACGGTCTGCCCCGGGCAGTCTCCGCAGACAAGGTGTCTTTCTTTCGCGCAAACGTTTTTCCACGGTCGTCGCGCAAGCGAAAGAAGGGGGCGAGCCGGATCATCGTGCGCCGAAGGCTGATTTGGACATGGTTGCGCATCGCCTCCGACGCCGTTTCCACATCGCGACTGCAGAGGCCTTCGGCCAGATCCGAGTGCGGCCGGTCCAGTTTCTCCAGCTTCGGGCCCTGAACGCACAGCCATGTCGATGCCAGTGAATGCGTCTGTTCGATCGCCTGGCAGAGGGCGGGGCAGCGCGCGCATTCGGCGATGCGGCGGTGCAGCCGTTCGTGGACCTGAAGATACGCCACGTGCTCGCTCTTCTTGAAAAGCGCGTCGCAGCGTGCCGCCAGCTTTTTCAGCGCCGCTCGCTCCTGCGCCGTCGCCATCTGGGCAAACAGCCGCGCCGCCTGGGTTTCGAGCGCTTCGCGGACGACGTAGTGTCCGGTGACGTCCTCGCGGCTCGGAATCCGCACCCGGGTTCCGGCGCGGGGCCGGCTTTCCAGCAAACCCTCGAACTCGAGCCGCTGAAGCGCTTCGGATACCGGGAGGAAGCTCATCCCGAGCTCGGCGGCAATCTTGCGCCGCGAGACCGAGTCGCCAAGAGAGAGTTCACCCCGAAGAATCCGTTCTCGAACGCTCCTGTAGGCCTGCGAAGAAAGAGTGGGGAGTTCCTGCGCGGTTTTCATCAAGGGATGATAAGGAAAAGCGGCCCTGGTAGCAAAACTGCGACGGCCCAGCACCCGGGGTTCATCTCGCGAGGCGCGTTCGCACCCGAGGAATTCCCTGCACCCCTGCCGGGGTGCAAACATCTCCGTTACGGTAACCCCGGGTTGCGCTCGCTTCGCTCGCTTAACCCGGGGCTAAATTCTCAGCACGCCTCCGGCGTGCAAACCCAGCACACGTTTTTGAACAGTGCGCGCCCGTGGTTCGCGGTAATGCCCCGGGTGTTCCCTCCGCGGTCCCAGCGCGACGGCGCACCCCGAAGGGGTGCTGAGGAATTTAGCCGGTGGTTAAGCGCGCTGGTTGCGCGCGAACCACCGGAACAGGTCCCCTAACGGAAAGGCACCCTGAAGGGGTGCCTGGAGTTTGGACGTTTTTGAACAGTGCGCGCCCGTGGTTCGCGGTAATGCCCCGGGTGTTCCCTCCGCGGTCCCAGCGCGACGGCGCACCCCGAAGGGGTGCTGAGGAATTTAGCCGGTGGTTAAGCGCGCTGTTTGCGCGCGAACCACCGGAACAGGTCCTATAACGGAAAGGCACCCTGAAGGGGTGCCTGGAGTTTGGACGTTTTTGAACAGTGCGCGCCCGTGGTTCGCGGTAATGCCCCGGGTGTTCCCTCCGCGGTCCCAGCGCGACGGCGCACCCCGAAGGGGTGCTGAGGAATTTAGCCGGTGGTTAAGCGCGCTGTTTGCGCGCGAACCACCGGAACAGGTCCTATAACGGAAAGGCACCCTGAAGGGGTGCCTGGAGTTTGGACGTTTTTGAACAGTGCGCGCCCGTGGTTCGCGGTAATGCCCCCGGGTGTCGCTCGGCTCCACCCGGAGCCACTGTCCCTCGCACCCCGAAGGGGTGCCCTGGAGTCCGCAAGGCGATGGCGACGTTGAAACGTGAGTCTGAGCACGCCGGAGGCGTGCTGAGGATTTAGCCCCGGGTTAAGCGAGCGAAGCGAGCGCAACCCGGGGTTACCGTAACGACAACGTTGCACCCCGGCAGGGGTGCAGGGATTCCTCGCACCCCTGCCGGGGTGCGAACGCCCCCTCGTGAGGTGAACCCCGGGTGTCGCTGCGCTCCACCCGAGGCTAAATTCTGAGCACGCCTCCGGCGTGCTCAGCCTCACGTTTCAACGTCGCCATCGGGTGTTCTCCACGCCTCGGGCGCCTCGGGTGTGCGAAACGGCGAAACTCTACTCGGTGGGCCGCAGGGATGCACTTCCCGCCTGGGAAGACTTCAACAGCGTTCGGGACGCCCCGGAGCCGCGATGCAGATAAGGCGGCCTGGGGAACCTGGGGTACCTCTTGATCGCGCGTTCATAGCAATGAAGTTCCGCTTCGCGGATGGTTTTGCCATGCGCGCGCGCGACCATCAGCGACTTTGCAGGATTGCCGGACGGTGCCATTTTGACGAAGCAATCGTAGTGACCGTTGGTGCGGGACAACTCGACGTAGAAGTAATCGCCATTGGGAAAAGTGCAAACGGGTTTCGATGTCACAAGAATATTTTTCGGAAGTCGTGCCATGGGAGATCGCATTGGAACATAGCGACATCGTTTTGTAAATAGTTCGTAACACTTCTTTCAAACCCTTGTGCAGTGCGGGTTTCAGGCGATCCTCCGCGCCGCATCGTCTGTGTCCCGCGCCCGTTGTGGCTCGCCGCTTCAGCGTTCTGTTACGATACCGTTCATGAGGAAGACATTGCGTCTTGCGATGGCGCAGATCAACGTCGTGGTCGGAGACATCGCGGGAAACGCAAAGAAGATTGCGGCGTGGACGGACCGCGCGGTTGAACAACATGCCGACGTTGTTACATTTCCGGAACTCGCTCTCACCGGATACCCGCCCGAGGACCTGCTTCTTAAACCTCAGTTCATCGAGGCGAATCTTGCGGCCATGGAGGATCTCGCCCGGCGCGCCAGCGACATCACCGCCATTGTCGGATTCGTGGACCGGAAGGACGACATCTTCAATGCCGCGGCTGTCGTTCAGGGAGGCCGCATTGCCGCCGTCTATCACAAGATGTTCCTTCCCAACTACGGCGTCTTCGACGAGTTCCGTTACTTCCAGGCCGGACGAAGCTGTCCGGTGCTGAAGATCGGCGACGCCACCATCGGTATCAGCATCTGCGAAGACATCTGGTATCCCGACGGCCCGTTTCTTCATCAGTCTGCTTCCGGCGGCGCTGAAGTGCTCATCAATATCTCGTCTTCTCCCTACCATGCGGGCAAGCGCCAGTGGCGCGAACGGATGCTGGAGACGCGGGCGACCGACAATACCGTGATTGTGGCCTATAACAACCTCGTTGGCGGCCAGGACGAACTTGTTTTCGACGGCGGCAGTCTGGTCCTGAACGAACAAGGCCGGATCCTGGCGCGCGGCCGTCAATTCGAAGAAGACCTCATTGTGGTGGACCTGGATATCGAGTCGGTCTTCCGCCAGAGGCTGCGCGACCCGCGGCGCCGCCAGCAGGATACGGCGGCTTCCGCTCCGGCGGCGGTGTTTCCGCTGTCCCACCAGGTCCGAAAACGTGCGCCGGTGGAGTTGCAGGAAGTCGCGCCTCTGCCCGATGTGGCGGAAATCTATCAGGCCCTCGTCCTCGGAACTCGAGACTATGTTCAGAAGAACGGATTCCAGAAGACCGTCCTGGGTTTGAGCGGGGGTATCGATTCTGCTCTGACCGCCTGCATCGCCGTGGATGCGCTGGAGCCACAGAATGTCGTGGGTGTCCTGATGCCGTCGGAGTTTTCCTCACCCGGGAGCGTTGAAGATGCCGGGCAGCTCGCCAGGAATCTGGGCATCGAATGCCTGACGATTCCGATCGGGGAAGTCTTCGAAAGCTACAAAAAGTCTCTCGCCCCCGCATTCCAGGGAACGGAGCCCAACGTTGCCGAAGAAAATCTTCAGGCGCGCGTGCGCGGCAATTTCCTGATGGCGCTGTCGAACAAGTTCGGCTGGCTCGTCCTGAGCACCGGAAACAAGAGCGAGATCAGCACCGGCTACTGCACCCTGTATGGAGACATGGCCGGCGGTTTCGCGGTTTTGAAGGACGTGATGAAGACCACGGTCTACAAGCTCGCCGGCTACTGCAACAGTTTCGGCAGCGAGCGCATTCCCCGGGCCACCATCGAGAAACCGCCTTCGGCAGAACTCCGGCAGGACCAGAAGGATTCCGATTCGTTGCCGCTATACGAGGTCTTGGATCCGATCCTGAAGTTGTACGTCGAAGAAGATCGAAGCCTTGCCGACATCGTCGAGATGGGATTCGAGGCAAACGTCGTCGGGCGGATTCAGCGCCTTGTGGATGCCAACGAATACAAGCGCCGCCAGGCGGCTCCGGGCGTGAAGATCACGCCGCGAGCCTTCGGGCGCGACCGGCGGATGCCGATCACGAATCGTTTTCGTTGAGCCGGAATGCCACGAGTGCAGCGCCGGGTGCAGGAGATTTGAGTAAACTGTTCGGGGGCCGTATGCACAAACCATTCGCAGTTCTGGAAGAACTCGTACGCGAGGGCCGGATTCGATTTCTGAATGGCTCGGTTGATGGGGAGCAGCGGGACTTCCACGTACCGCGCCTGCCGGTGGGCCTGAACGATGACGATCTGTTCGGTCATGCGATGAAGGATGTGAAAGCGCTGGGCTGGAGCGCCGTTCCCCTCCACCATCGTCCCCCAAGCGAAATCCAGCCACAGGATGATGAAGCCGACGCCTTGCGCGCGCTGGAGCATTTTCTCAGACACGGCGACGTTGAAATCGAGCAAACCGCCGAGTACATCGAACGGGCCGTGCAGCCCCGGGGGCGGCTCTACCTGGACGATCTGCGATCCGGACGTTTTTCCGTTCAGGCGTGGCTGGACTTGCATGGGATGAATCAACAGGAAGCGCGATTCGCTCTGGATGAATTCATTCTTGCCGCCGTTCGCGCCAGCCTGACCTGCGTGCGGGTGATTCACGGCCGTGGACGCCATTCGCACAAGCACCAGCCGATTCTCAAGGAATCTATCCAGCGCTGGTTGTGCGCGCGGCGTCTGGGCCGCAACGTCATCGCCTACACTTCTGCGCGCCTATGCGATGGCGGCGGAGGCGCCATCTACATTCTGCTGCGCAGTTAACCGTCTTCCTTCGTGCCAGTAGCGCACCTGGCCGGCTGCCGCACAAAGCGACGCCAGCAGACATCTCCGGGCGCCAAGGTCCGCCTGCTCCGGCGAGGACACCACAACCACTTCCAGCCCGGAACGCTGCAACACTCCCAGCGCGCGCTTCATCCGGCCCAGGGCGCGGGCCGCGTCTCGCGTCGGCATGGCGCGGTCATAGAGAGGATCGAGCATGCCGGCGATCAAAACCCGCCTCGCCGGCATCTTTTCCCGGGCCACCTCGAGGGCGAGCCCGAGCGCGGCCAGTACTTCGCTGCCGTTCACGGCACGAATCACGTGCAGGTTTCGCACGACGGCAGCCGCCACGCGGCTGCCGTTTCTTGTTGGCTTCGCCCTGCCGGGCTCGCATTCGCTCCGGTCATCCATTGTTGGCTTCGCCCTGCCGGGCTCGCATTCGCTCCGCTTATCCGAAGGATCGAAACATCCCGCAGCATCCACGACGACGAGGCGTTCCCCGTTTTCGGTGAGTTCGGCGGCGAGTTCGATCGCCATGTCTGCCGGCTGTCCATTCGTCCGCCAGACGATCAGTTGTCCTTCGTCCAGTTGTCCTTCATCCGCTGCTTTCGTTTCATTCATAGGGTGGGTGACGAGCTTCATGATGGTGTCCTCGGTTTTGTTTACTTATTCATCAGGCGCATGACGCCGGACACGCAGCCGACAATCTGGAATCCTTTGCCTGCGGCGTCTCCACTCGAAATTTTTATGTCTTTGAATGCGGGGTTCTCCGCCTTCAGCGTGACCCCCTGCGTGGTCTTGTAGAAGCGTTTCACCGTGGCTTCGTCGCCAATCAGCGCCACGACGATCTCCCCGTTGCGGGCCGAGTGCTGGGGCTGAACCAGGACGTAGTCTCCATCCAGGATGTGCGCTCCAACCATGCTGTCGCCCTTCACTTTCAGAAGGAACGAACCGGTCGTGGCCCAGCGCTCCGGGAGGTGGATCACGTCCTCGATGTTCTCCTGGGCGAGGATTGGAACTCCGGCTGCAACCGTACCCACGATGGGAATCCCGCCTCGCCGCCCTTTTGAGGAAACCGCGAGGGTGCGGGACTGAAACTTCTTCTTCTGCAGAAAACCTTTCCGCTCAATCGCCGAAAGGTGGTCCTGAACCGTAGCGGGATAGATGCCGAAATTTCCGGCGATCTCCCGAACCGATGGAGGGTACTGGTGCGTTTCCAGATAGTCCTGGATGAAATTCAGAATGTTTTGTTGTTTCTCCGTGAGCATGTCCGGTCTTATACCCGAACACTTGTATGGTAGTCAAGCACGAGAAAGGCATAGGCCTGGTGCTGGCCCTGATCACGCTGCTCCTGCTGTCCCTGCTGGCAGCCGCGCTGTTGACCGCGGCTCGGGTCGACGTCTGGATCGGCGACAACTACCGGACGGACGTGCAGCTTCTCTATCTGGCGGAGTCCGGCGTCGAGGACGGCCGTGAAAGGATCAGCCGAGGGGGTGTTGCCGTTTCGTCGCAGCCCTTTATTACCGATGAGCCCCTGGTCGACTATTCCGGCCGGGAAGCAGGCCGCTATACCGTTTCGTTATTCCGGGCCGATCCGCTCACGCTACAGAGCGTCGGTGTCATGGGGCAGGCGCGGAAGACGATCGAAGTCCGGCTCGAGAAATCCGGTTTTCCCTACCCGCCGGCGGCGGTTACACAAAGCGAAGGTGCCGCCGGCGATGGCGTCGATCCGCGACTGAAGACACCTTCGGGCGCCGAACGGTTTGTCGACGGAATCGCGTTGAACGCGACGGATACCTTTGACCCGGTTTGGGGAGACGTCGTTGTGCTGGGTTCGGTCGGCGCCCCCGGCGATTATCGCGTCGTGGTCGTCAACGGCGATTGTGAACTCGCCGGCGGGGCGGGCTACGGCATGCTGCTGGTGCGCGGCGATCTTACGGTGAGCGGCAACTTCACGTGGAATGGGCTGATCCTTGTCGTCGGCCAGGGCGTGCTGCGCGCCACCGGTCCGTTGACGGGTTGGATTGAGGGCGGCGTCTTCCTGTCGCGGACCAGAGATATAGATCGAACCCCGGCGAATCTCCTGGGGACGACGCTCAGGCAGCTTGGCGCCGTCTTTCTCGATCTTGCCGGGAACCCGGTCACGGTGCAGCTGAATCCGGGCGAGATCGACCTCGCCAACCTTTTGTTCCCTTACGTTCCCCGGAGCTACCGGGAGTACTAAGGAGATAAGGGGAGGAAAAGTCGCGGAAAACCCGGAAATTTTGCCGCGTTTTCCGCGAGGGAGGATGGTGACGCACAGGATGCCTTCAACCCATCTGAGCCTTCGCTATCACATCATCTTCTGCACGAAAGGATGCCGGCGAACCCTTGCTGAAACCTGGCGTGGAGAGCTGCACGCCTACATCGGCGGCATTGTCCGCGACATCGGCGCGGTGGCGGAGTGCATCGGCGGGCCGGGCGATCATGTGCACGCTCTTGTTGGCTTGAAAGCGACACACGTGCTGGCGGACGTGGTTCGCCAGATGAAGCGCGGTTCATCGCTGTGGATTCACCAAAACCGAGTGAACAAGTTTGCGTGGCAGGAGGGGTACGGCGCGTTTACGGTGAGTCCGTCGCAAGTGAACAGGCTGCAGCAATACATTGCAAATCAGGAGGAGCACCATCGCAGGAAGACCTTCGAAGAGGAGTATGTCGAGTTGTTGCGTGTGAGCGGAGTGGCATTTGACGAGAAATACTTGTGGTAGGAAGCGTCGCCGCATACCGGTTCCTCGCACCCTTTCAGGGTGCGGTTGGACACTTTACCCGTACCGGTGGTTACGCTCGCTGCGCTCGCTAACCACCGGCTAAATTCCCTGCGCGCCTTCAGCGCGCCAAGCACGCAGGGCGTGACGGGAAAATAGCCGGGGGTAAGCGAGTGAAACGAGCGCAACCACCCCGGCAGGGGTGCAGGGATTCCCCGTGAGATGAACCCCGGGGGCAAGGTCAAACTTTTCGCGCAGCCTGGAAGGGCGCGACACGAGGATACGTCTCCGCTTTGCAGGTTCGTCCGCAAGGCGATGGCGACGTTGAAACGTGAGTCTCAGCACGCCAGAGGCGTGCTGGGAATTTAGCCCCGGGTTAAGCGAGCGAAGCGAGCGCAACCACCCCGGCAGGGGTGCAGGGATTCCTCGTGAGATGAACCCCGGGGCAAGGTCAAACTTTTCGCGCAGCCTGGAAGGGCGCGACACGAGGATACGTCTCCGCTTTGCAGGTTCGTCCGCAAGGCGATGGCGACGTTGAAACGTGAGTCTCAGCACGCCAGAGGCGTGCTGGGAATTTAGCCCCGGGTTAAGCGAGCGAAGCGAGCGCAACCACCCGGCAGGGGTGCAGGGATTCCCCGTGAGATGAACCCCGGGGCAAGGTCAAACTTTTCGCGCAGCCTGAAAGGGCGCGACACGAGGATACGTCTCCGTTTTGCAGGTTCGTCCGCAAGGCGATGGCGACGTTGAAACGTGAGTCTCAGCACGCCAGAGGCGTGCTGGGAATTTAGCCCCGGGTTAAGCGAGCGAAGCGAGCGCAACCACCCGGCAGGGGTGCAGGGATTCCCCGTGAGATGAACCCCGGGGCAAGGTCAAACTTTTCGCGCAGCCTGAAAGGGCGCGACACGAGGATACGTCTCCGCTTTGCAGGTTCGTCCGCAAGGCGATGGCGACGTTGAAACGTGAGTCTCAGCACGCCAGAGGCGTGCTGGGAATTTAGCCCCGGGTCAGCGAGCGAAGCGAGCGCAACCCGGGGTTGCCGTAACGGGAATGTTGCACCCCGGCAGGGGTGCAGGGATTCCTCGTGAGATGAACCCCGGGTCAAGGTCAAACTTTTCGCGCAGCCTGAAAGGGCGCCAGGACACACTTTCGCCAACCGGGATGACGTTCCGGGCGCCCTTCGAACCAAAGGGCGGGGCTAGCTGCGATTGCGACGAGCGTCGGGGTCTTCGAACAGGTATTTCACCCGGCTCTTGTAGATGAAAAGGTTGGGCTCGGTGGCCCGCGTGATACGGATGATGTCCTTATCGTAATACTCGATCCAGCCGCGGACTTCCTCGCCGTCGGTAAGTTTGACCACGACAGGCGTCTTCGCTTTGGACAGCCGGTCGATATACTCGCCTTCGCGATGGGTGACTTCGGGTGCAGCCTGCCATCGGTCGCGGCGGCTGATGAATTCGTTCGTTGATCTCATTGCCATCAAGTATACGGGATGACCGTCGATCTGAACCACGTAATCAGCGGCCAACAGCGGAGCGATATGGGCTAAGATCGTAGTGATGATTGAAGCTCTGTTATTCGACCTCGGCAAAGTTCTGGTCGACTTCGACTTCGAGCTCGGCATGCGGCGGTTCGCCGCAAAAACTTCACTGACCCGGGAGGAATTCGAACGGGTTCTGTGGGACAAGCACTGGATTCGGCGATACGAGTGCGGCGAAATCTCCACCGCCGAGTATCACCAGCATCTGCGTGACCGGGGGGATCTGCAGATGGCCCTCGACGAATTCGAGCAAGCCTGGACGGCGGTCTTTCTTCCGGAGTTGATCCTGCCGGAGCTTCTGCTGGCGGATCTGAAGCAGCGCTATCCGCTGATCCTGGTTTCCAACATTAATGAAGCCCATGCTGCTTTTATTGCGAGGGAATACTCCGTGTTCGATCACTTCGGTCATCGGATTCTGTCGCACGAAGTCGGATCGCTGAAGCCCGACACCAGAATCTACGAAGAGGCGATTCGGGTTTCCGGAAAAGCGCCGGAGTCGCTTTTTTTTACCGACGATCGCGAGGAGAACATCGAAGCGGCGCTTCGAATGGGCATCCGCGCCCACCTTTTTCGTTCGCCTTCCGCGCTGCTGGCGGCTCTCCGCGAGCACGGTGTCGAGGTGGGAGAGCTGTAGCAAGGTCTCTGTTATCACTGAGTTTGTGTAACCGCAACTGTCGCTCAGGCGTAGCCCCTCAACCCGGAGATGTTCCTTGTGTGTGAGGGCAATCTTTCATGTATGATGCGGTTGCTTGCTGAAAATTCAACAGGATGAAAGCGATTTCGCAGGGCGCCATTTTTTGATGTGAGTCCCGCGGGAAACGGACTATGAAAACAGCGTTAGCGGTGTTGCTCGCGGGCCTTTTTGCAACAGCTTTGGGGTTACCTTTAGCGGATACCGACTCGGAATCCAATCCGGAGTTTTACTTCACGCGCCTGATCTATTCCGGCGGCAGGGGAGGACGAGGCGGTGGTTACTACGGTGCCCAGGGCTCGCCCAAACTTGGAACCGAGCGCAGTTGCGAGTCGCTGGCGCGCGGCGAAGGCGGCGGTGGCGGCGGTGGGACGTGGGCCACGGATTATCCGGCATCGGATTGCAAATTCATGTGGGGAGTGGAGCGGCTTTCCGGCGTTCGCGTTTATGACCGCACCCCCCACTCGGTCGCGATCATGGATCCGGACCTTTTCAAATATCCCTACGTCTATGTAGTAGAGCCCGGAAGGGGGCTGAATCTCAGTAACGAGGAAGCCGAGCGGCTGCGGGAGTACATGCTCCGCGGCGGTTTCATGCACTTCGATGATTTCTGGGGCCTCAACGAACGGGCGAATGTCGAGTTTCAGCTGGGCCGGATTTTTCCGGACCATCCGATCCAGCAACTGGACATGAAGGAAGAAGTCTTTCACACTTTTTTTGACGTCGACACGGTGATGCAGATTCCCAACGTCAGCAGAGGCTGCAACGGGGGACCCTATTGGGAAAGAGACGACGACAAGGAGCCGCGCATCTTCGGGATAAAGGATGACAGCGGGCGGCTCATGTCGGTCATTACCTACAACTCCGACCTCGGGGATGCCTGGGAATGGATGGATCAACCGTGTTATCCGGCCGCCCTTACGGGGCAGGCGTATCGAATGGGACTTAACTTTATCGTTTATGCGATGTCGCACTAGAACATGAAAATTTTCGAGTTCTTCTTCAAGTACAGGCCGATCGTTTACGAAAAAGGCAAGCTGACCTTCGGGCTGCTGAGTTCGAAATGGTTGTTTCTGCCCTTCGTTCTGATCGCCATCGCCGCCGCGGTTTACTTTTACCGCAAGGTCGCGCGCGAAAAGCTTTCGCCGTGGATGATCGCGCTGCGGGCGGCGGTGTTCGTCATTCTTCTCTTCATGCTGCTCCAGCCGGCGCTGAATGTGGCGCAGGTCCTGCCTCAGGACAGCTATCTTGCCGTCGTCATCGACACTTCCGAGAGCATGAACATCAAGGATGACGGCACGACGTCCCGCAAGGACGCCATGCTGAAGAAGATGCAGGAAACCAACCTTCTCGCCGAGCTTGAAAAGAAGTTCAAGGTGCGCCTGGTGGAATTCAACCAGGAGGCGCGCCGCATCGACACGCTGCAGGACCTTCGTTTCAATGGAAAGCGGACCCGGCTGGAAGCGCCCACCGACCTGCTTGTGCAGGAACTGGGCACCTTGCCTCTTACCGGAATCGTCCTGCTCAGCGACGGGGTGGACAATGCCTCGCAACAGTTCAGCGAGTCGCTGGCGCGCCTGGAGAAACGCAAGATCCCGTTCTACACCGTCGGCGTGGGTTCTCAGGAAATTACCAAGGACGCGGAGATCCTCAAGGTGGATTCGCCCCGCGAGATGCTCAAGGATTCCACGGCCGTAGTGACCCTGTCGATCAAGAGCTCCGGGCTGGCCGGCCGAAAAGTCCTGGTCGACGTGCGCGAGAACGGCACGATGGTGAAGCCCTATGACGTCACCCTCCCTCCGGACGGCCAGGTCGGCGAGGTTTCGCTCGATGTTCCCGTCAAGAACGCCGGCAACAGCGTGTTCTCCTACTCGATTCGCGCCACCGACGATCGCATTCCGGAAAACAATACGCTGGACTCCCTGATCACGGTCCGGGACGATCACCCGAAGATTCTCTATATCGACGGGGAGCCTCGCTGGAACTACAAGTTCTTCCGGCGCGCCGTTGTCGACGATCCCAACCTCGCCGTGCAGGAGATCCTGCGCACGTCGCAGAACAAGTACTACTACCAGGATACGGAGAAGGGGATCGGGAAGCTGGAGGGATTTCCCAAGAAGAAGGAAGATCTGTATCAATTCGCGGGCATCGTTTTCGGCAGCATCGAATCGACGTTTTTCGATAAAGACCAGCTCGACATGATCGTCGACTTCGTCAACAACCGCGGCGGCGGGTTCCTGATGATCGGCGGAAAGAACGCGTTCTCGGCGGGAAAATACCAGAACACGGTGATTGCCGACATCCTGCCGGTGGAACTGCCGGCGGAAAACGCCCTCCCGGTGCTCGATGAGGTCAAGCTGGTTCCCACCGAATACGGCAAGACCCACAACCTGATGCGCCTGTCGAGCGATCCGGCAACCAACGCCAAGATCTGGGGGCAGTTGCCTCCGCTTGCCGACTTCAACCGCGTCGGCGAAGCGAAGCCGGGAGGCGTCGTGCTGGCGCGTGGCGAAGCGGCGAAGACCGGCGGCAATCCGATTCTGCTCGCCTACCAGCGTTATGGCCGCGGCCGCACGATGGTGTTCACCAGCGGAAGCAGCTGGTACTGGCAGATGCTGATGGACTCCGAGGATCAGACCTACGAGCTGTTCTGGAAGCAGATGCTGCGATGGCTCGTCAGTTCCTCGCCGGCCCAGGTCACCGTCACTTCCGACAAGGACACGTACCTTCCCGGTGAACTGGTGAACCTCAGTTCCGAAATCGCAGACAAGGCTTTCACGCGCCTGAACAACGCGCATGCCACCCTGAAACTGACCAGCCCCGACGGCGAAGTCGAAACTCTGCCGATGGACTGGAGCGGTACTCAGGATGGTGCGTACCAGACTCAGGTCACCGCACCCACCCGGGAGGGGACTTATCAAATTCAGGTCGATGCGACACAGGGAACCGAGCCTCTCGGAACCTATAAGGCCGCCTTCCAGGTGAAGGACCGTCCGGTGGAGTTCTACGATGCCGTGCTCGATTCCGGCAATCTGCGTTCGATCGCGGATCAGACCTCCGGCCGTTACTACCCGCTCGACAGGATCGCCGATATCCCGGAAGACGCCGTCTACGTGGACAGCGAATCCTCCTTCGTCGAACAGAAAGAGCTCTGGGACGTGCCGATCCTGTTCATGATGCTGACGGGGTTTCTCGGCGGGGAATGGCTGTGGAGGAAAAAGAAAGGACTGGCATGAAACTGCATATTTGCCTGGCCATCTTGTTGTTTCCAGCCTTCGCGTTTGCGGATTCGAGCGCGATCATCATTCAGGGGCTCGCCCCTTCCGACGAATACGAAGCGAAGTTTCACAAGTGGGCCACCGGCACCCAGGAGGCCCTGGTGCAGGACCTCGGCTTCGCCAAAGATCACGTCATCCTCTTGAGCGGGGACGACACCAGAAAAGCGTCCATTGAAAAAGCCTTCGGGCAGATGAAGGCGCAGGTCAAACCGCAGGACACCTTTCTGCTTTTTCTGATTGGCTCCGGCAGTTACGACACCGACTACAAGTTGAGCATCATGGGTCCGGATTATACCGGCGCCGACTACGGAGAGCTCATCGACTCGCTGAACCCCGCGCGCTCGATCGTCGTCTGCGGTACGGATTCCAGCGGCGGATTATTCGACAAGATTTCCGCGAAAAATCGCGTGATCGTCGCGTCGAGCCGCAGTACCGAAAAGGAACCGGCGGTGTTCTATGAATATTTCCTGCAGGGGTTGAAGGGCCTGGCGGCGGACGAAGACAAGGACAAGAAAATCAGTATCTGGGAGGCGTTCAAGTACGCGACCTCCGGTGTGGAGCGATTCTTCAAGGAGCAGACGCGCATTCAGACCGAGCATGCCGGTCTTGGGGCCAACGGCGCCCCGCAGGTGGCCGCGACGGTGTCCGATCAGGAGGCGCCGGTGCTGGCGCGCGTGACGTCTTTTAATGCAGATCGCCCGATCGTGGTGTCCGACCCGAAACTGCAGGCGCTGCTGACTGAAAAGAAGGCCATCGACCAGAAGATCGAGGATCTGCGGCTGCAGAAGAGCCTGCTGCCTCCGGATGAATACGACAAGAGGCTGGAAGACCTCATCCTGGAACTGACGGTGAAAAACCAGCAGATTCAAGCGCAGGAAAAGGCGCAGGAGAAATGAAGTCATGAAGAGAAACGTTTTTACCCTCTTCGTTCTCCTTCCGCTGCTGCTGCTGAGTTGTGGCGCATTCTGGCAATCGGATTCCGCACGCGCCATCCAGGCAGCGCGGACGGGAGACTATGCCGCGGCAGTCCGAACGCTCGAACCCCTGGTCGCCGGCGGCAGCAACGATGCCGCGGCCGTTGAGAGTCTCTATCGAGCCTGGATCTATCAGGGAGAGTACACACGGGCCAAAGAGCGGTTTGATGCCTGGGCGGCCGCACGGCCCACCTCCGCTCCGATTCGTCTCGCCGCCGGCCGAATCCATCGCCTGACGGGAGACTATCCCGGCGCCCTGACGCACCTGAACGCCATTCTGAATTCCCCGGAAGTCGGCATGGCCGCAAGCTTCGAGAAAGCGAAGGTGCTGGACGAGACCGGAAAAGTCATCGACGCCGAGTCGATCTACAACAAGATCGTGGAAGGGTTCCTCAACGGAGGCAACACCCCGCCGCGCAACCTTATCTATGTGGCCGGATCGCTCGAGGCCACCGAACATTTTCAGGATGCCGGCGACGTGTACAAGACGGCCGTCAAAGCCGACCCGCAGAATGCGGAAGCCTGGGTCGCCTGGGGCGATCTGTTCAGCAGGAAATACAACGAGACCGACGCGATCCAGAATTATCGCGAGGCCGTAAAGATCGATCCGAAGATGCCGCTGGCGCACCTGGGTCTGGCCAACAACCTGGAGTCCACCGAACCGGAGAAGGCCGAAGAGGAATTCAAGGCCGCCATGGAGGTGAACCCGAAGCTGCCGGAGGGCCATCTGGTTGAAGCCAGCCACCTGATCGAATCCGAGGATTACGATAAGGCGATGGAGAGCGTGAACCGTGCGCTGGAGGTCAATCCGCTGAATGCGGAAGCGCTCAGCGTCGCGGCCACGGTCAATTACCTGCGGGGCAACACGGCGGAATTCAATAGGTACAAGGATAAGGTGCTGGCGGCGAACCCGCGCTACAGCAAGCTCTACTACACGCTGGCCGAAAGCGCCGTTTCCGTCCGCTTATACAAGGAAGCTGTGGCCTTCGCCCGGGAAGCCATTAACCTGAATCCGAGAGACTGGGATGCGATGAGCCTTTTGGGCATCAACCTGCAGCGCATCGGCCAGGAACAGGAAGGTACCGAGGTTCTGGAAGCCGCTTTTGCCGGTGATCCGTTCAATGCCTGGAGCGGAAACACCCTCAATCTGCTCGACAGCTTCAAACGCGGCGACTTCGAACGTTTCAATACCGCGCACTTTGAAGTGAAGCTGCACAAGAAGGAAAGAGCGGCTCTCGAGCCCTACGTCAGCGACCTGCTCGAAAGGGCCTACAGTACCCTGACGGCGAAATACAACTTCACGCCCCAGGGCCCCCTGCAGTTCGAAATGTTTCCCGACCATGCCGACTTTGAAGTCCGGGCGGTGGGTTTGACGGGCCTTGGCGCCCTGGGCGTCTGCTTCGGCAACTTGTTTGTGATGGATTCTCCGACCGCGAAGGAACTCGATCACTTCAACTGGGGAAGCACGTTATGGCATGAGTTCACGCACATCATCACCCTTCAGATGACCGATAACAGGGTGCCGCGATGGTTCTCTGAAGGCCTGTCGGTGTTCGAAGAGCGCAAGGCTTATCCCGGCTGGGGCGACGACATGAAGCTCGACAATCTGAAAGCCATCAAGGCGAAGAAGCTTCTGCCGATCTCTCAACTCAACGACGGATTCATGCGCCAGAAATACCCGGGGCAGATTCTGGTTTCCTATTACCAGGCGTCGATGGTGGCCGATTACGTTGAAATGAAGTGGGGATTCCAGGGAATCCTGAAGATGCTCGCTCTCTACAAAGCGGGAAAGACCACCGAAGAGGTCTTCAAAGAGGCGCTCAACGTCAGTCTCGAAGACTTCGATACGCAGTTTCTGAAATGGATGGATGACCGCGCGGCGGGGATCGATCCGGCCCAGTACGGAAAGCTGCTCGAGGGCGGGGACGCGGCCCTGGAGGAGGGCAATCTCGACGGCGCGATCACCTCGTTGAAAGAGGCTGTGACGATGTATCCCGAGTACTCGGACGAGAACAACGCGTATGAACCCCTGGCCGAAGCCTATTTGAAAAAAGGCGACAAGCCCGACGCCATCGCGACGTTGAAGCAGTATCTCAGCTGGTCGGAGACCGCTTTCCCGTCGTATGTGAAACTCGCGGAACTGCTGCAGGAAAGCGGCGACAAGGCCGGCGCCGCGAAAGCTCTTGAAGGCGCGATGTATGTGCGTCCGATGGACCTGCAAGGTCACGCGAAACTGGGCACGCTGCTCCTGGATTTGAAGCAATACTCCGGAGCCGCCCGCGAGTACGAAACCCTGCTGGCGTTGAAAACGCCGGATCGGGCGACCTCGTACTATTTTTTGGCGCAGTCCTATCTTGGAATGGGCAGGAAAGCGGAGGCGCGCAAGGCGGTGCTCAGCTCCCTGGACATCGCGCCGTCCTACGAGCCGGCACAAAAGCTTTTGGTTGAAATCTTAAAGTGATGAGCGGCTGCGAATGCAAGCCCGGGCGAAGCTTCAGGGGCCTGGACGCAGCCGTCAGGAAAGAGGTTAGGAACAGTGGAACTTAGCGCAGAACAGAAACAAGAGCTCGAAGTCGTCGAGCGCTTTCATTCGGAAATGAAGAGAATTGACGCCGAAGTTCGCAAGATCATCGTCGGTCAGCACGACGTGGTCGAGCAGACGATGATGACGCTGCTCGCGGGCGGCAATTCCATGATCACCGGCGTCCCGGGCCTGGCTAAGACGCTGTTGATTGCCACCATCGCCCAGGTGTTGAACTTGAACTTCAAACGTATTCAGTTCACGCCGGACCTGATGCCCGCCGACATCACCGGCGGTGAAATCATCGAAGAAGACCGCAGCACCGGAAAACGCGAACGCGTGTTCGTTAAAGGTCCGATCTTCTCGAACATCATTCTCGCCGACGAAATCAACCGTACGCCGCCCAAGACGCAGTCGGCCCTGCTCGAGGCCATGCAGGAGCGGTCGGTGACGGTCGAAGGCAAGACCTACATTCTGGATAAACCCTTCTTCGTCCTCGCGACCCAGAACCCGATCGAACTGGAAGGAACGTATCCGCTGCCTGAAGCGCAGTTGGATCGCTTCATGTTCAACATCATCATCGACTACCTCACGGAAGACGAAGAAATCCAGGTCGTCGATCAGACGACGACCGTGCGCAATATCCAGTTTGAAAAAACCATCGGCGGCCCGGAAATCATCGAGTACCAGAGACTGGTTCGGAAGATGCCGGTCGCCGAACCGCTGACCCGCTACGCCGTTCAGCTGGCGAGAACCAGCCGCCCTTCCGGCGTGAATCCGCCGGACTTCATCAAACAGTACGTCAACTACGGCGCCAGCCTCCGCGCATCCCAGTTCCTGATTCTCGGAGCCAAGGCGCGCGCCCTGATGAATGGCCGCTACAACGTGTCTGTCGAAGACATTCAGAAGCTGTGCTATCCGGTGTTCCGCCATCGTATTCTGACGAACTTCCACGCCGAGTCCGAAGGCATCACCTCCGACAACATCATCAAGCAGCTGATCGATCTGGTTCCGGTGCCCAAGTCCGGGATGAAGGACTAAAGGACGTTGAGTACTCCAGCCATCGACAGGCCCAGGAATCGATTCATTGATCCCAAGGTTCTGATCCGTATCCAGAACATGGAACTGCTGGCGCGGACCGTGGTGGAAGGCTTTGTCACGGGACTGCATCAGTCTCCCTACCTTGGGTTCAGCGTCGACTTCGCGGAATACCGGCAGTACCAGCCCGGCGACGAAATCCGGCGTATCGACTGGAACGTCTTCGGCCGCAGCGACAAACTGTTTATCAAGAAGTTCGAAGGCGAGACCAATACCCGCGTGCTGGTTCTTCTCGATATGAGCGGGTCCATGAATTACGGATCCACCGAAGTCAAGAAGAGCGACTACGCCAAGATGCTGGCCGCCTGCCTGACCTACTTCGCCTACCACCAGCGCGACGGTGTCGGGCTTCTGACTTTCGATTCGGAAGTGCGCTCCATGGTTCCGGCCAGCCGCCGGACCGGGCAGTTGTTCACCCTGCTGCACGAGATCGACAAGGCCGTGCCGCAGAAGGGAACGGAGTTCAAGAAGCCGCTCAACTTCCTGGCCGAAATCCTGGATCGCCGGGGCATCATCATTTTAATTTCCGATTTGTATGATGAGCCTGCTAATATATTAGCCGGACTTAAGGCGCTCAAGGCGAAGGGCAACGACATCATGGTTTTTCACGTCATGGATGAGTTCGAACTGACTTTCCCGTTTGAGGAGATGGCTCAGTTTGAAGACATGGAAACGACGGAGAAGATGCACGTGATCCCCGAATATTTGCGGACCCAGTATCTGAACGTGATGAGCAATCACGTCGACACGCTCAAGAAGGGACTCAAGGCCTCGCAGATCGATTACACGCTGATGAACACTTCCAAGCCCCTGGATTCGGCACTGTTCTCTTATCTGGCGGCGAGGGCGCGCACGATATGAATTTCCTGAATCCTTACTTTCTGATCGGGTCGGTGGTGCTGGCGGTGCCGGTGCTGATTCATCTGGTCCGTCGCGAAAGGTCGGAGATTGTTCCCTTCAGTTCGCTGATGTTCCTGTTGAAGATTCCCAAGCGGATGGTCCGGCAGCAGATGTTGAAGAATCTTCTGCTGATGCTGCTTCGTATTCTGCTGGTTGCTCTTCTGGTGGCCGTGTTCCTGCGCCCCTACATGGTGCAGAGTGCGACGCCGGGCGCCGACCGGACCGGCGGCGGCAAAGGGTCTGTCATGCTGCTGGACAACTCGGCCAGCATGCGTTACGGCATGAACTTCGACAGGCTGAAGAGCGAAGCCGACAAGAGGATCGACGCCATGGGCGGCGGGGACGTCATGGCGATTGTCTCCTTCAATGAAGGCGCGACGGTGCTGTCGCCTCCGGTCTCGGACAAGGGGAAACTCAAAGCCGCCGTGAGCGCCCTCGAGCCGAGTTTTGGCGGAACGCGCTATTTCGAGGCCTTCTCCGTGGCGGACCGGTTGCTCGGGCAATTCGGCACGCGGGAGCGGGATCTGATCATGATTTCCGATTTTCAGCGCATCGGCTGGAATCGATCGAGCCGGGAGAACGTGATCGATCACGACGTCAAGCCCGACCTGGTGTTTGTCGGTGTGGATCAGTCGAATAACGTGGGCATCGACAGTGTGAGCGTCGATTCCACGTCTTTCGTGCGGACGTATGCGGGCAAGATTGTCGCCCGCATTCACAATTATCGCCCGGACAAGGCCGTGTCGATTCCGGTGGCCCTGATCATCAACGACAAGGAAGAACGCCGGAAAACCGTCACGGTTCCCGCTGCGGGCACGGCGCTTGCGGACTTCAGCGGATTCGATCTGGCGCTGGGCTTTGCGAAAGGCAAGATTCGCATCATTTCTGATGACCCCCTCCCCGAGGACAATGAGTTCCTGTTCACGATCGAGCGGCGCGAGAAGCTCAATGTTCTGATTCTGGATCAGGGCAGGCCCAAGCAGAGTTTTCACCTGAATGCGGCCTTTACCGCCGCCCCGGACCTTCCCTTTAATGCAAAGGTGCAGAGCGCGTCTGCCGTAACGCCGGATGAGCTGGGGAAGGCGGACATTCTGATTCTCAACGACGTCGGGCGGCTTTCCGATCCTGTACGGGACCGCATGGTTCAGGCCCGCAAGACCGGGCAGGGACAGTTCGTGATCCTTGGTTTAAATGCCGACCTCGGCTGGTGGGGTGCCATGGAGGGCTTCCCGGTGAAGCCGCTGCGAAAGGTCGATGTCAGCAAAGACCGAAACAAGACCACCATTTATCTGACCAGCTACAACAAGAATCACGGAATCTTCAAGCCGTTCGTGGGCAGTGCGGGCCTGTCGCTGAACACGGCCCAGTTTACCCACTACACGGAGCTTGAACTGAAGACCGGAGCGACCGCCATTGCGAAATTCGAAAACGGGTCCCCCGCGATGGTGGAATCGTCCCCCGAGAATCGGGGGATGCTCGTGTTCGCTTCATCGCTCGACAACTCTATGTGGAACGACCTTCCGCTCAAGCCGTCGTTCGTCCTGTTGATGCATGAAACGGCAAAGTACCTCACCCGGTACAACGCGATAAAGCCCTGGTATTCGCTCGGTGAAGGGATACCCATTGTGGGAACGCTGGATGGGGGTATTGCCCGGATCGTCAAACCCAATGGCGAACAGGATTCTTTAGGGGAGTTGAAGTCCGGCGATCAGCGGTACTATGCGCCTCCGGAGCCGGGTTTCTATCAGTTGCGGGTGGGGCGTGAAGATCGGACTCTTGCGGTGAACACGCCCTCGAATGAGGGAAACCTTGATACGATACGTCCTGAAGACCTCTTCGCCAGCGTTCAGAGCACGGAAGCCGAGGCGAGACAGGCGGGGTCCTTCACGCAGGAAGATAAACTGGAATATGCACGCCGCCAGATGGGCTGGTGGTGGCTTTTATTGATTGCTTTGATTGCGGGCGTCGTGGAACTCTATGTTGCGAACAATCGTGGCCAAAGCCTAAGGAGAGTCGGATGAGACCAAACGAGGAATTGCTTCAGAGAATCGGTCAGGTTCGGAGCAAGTGGAAGGCATTCATATGGATGCGCGGACTCCTCTGGGTGCTCGGCCTGCTGGTGGCCGCTGTCGCCGCCGGCATCTACATGGCGGCTGCTCCTTCGGTCCCGTTCTGGGCGGTGCGGACGCTGAGCCTGGGCTCGATCGTGGCTCTTGTCGCGATGGTGGTGTGGAAGCTCGTGCTGCCGCTGCGGCGGGTGCCCACCGACCTGCAGCTTGCCCAGTTCGTCGAAGAGAAGAACCCGGGACTCGAGCAGAGCCTCGTCAGTGCCGTGGACGCTATTCACAAGCCCAAGCCGGAGCACGGCCTGTTCAGTTTCCTGCTGATCAAGGATGCCCTCGATCGCACGCGGAACGTGCGGTTCGGCGAGCAGATCAACAAGCGAAAGTTCAGAACGTTCGCGGCGCTCAACGGCGCCCTGGTTCTGGCGTTTCTGGTCGGTCTTTATCTGGCCTCCATGTTCCTGCCCAACGCTCTGGGAGAATTGAAGGCCGCGCTGCTCCATCCGCCCACGATCGACGAGATGACACTGGCGGTGACGCCGGGCAGCACCACCGTCCCCAAGGGCGACGATGTGACCGTGAAGGCTGTCCTGGGCGGTTTCGACGCCAACCGCGGAACGATTTATTTTAAGTACGAAAATAGCAAGGAATGGACATCCGCCGACATGGACGTGGTTCCGACCAGCCAGCCGACCTATCAGTTCCGCCTCTTCAATCTTCAGGAGAAGGTGGACTATTACGTGGACGTGTCTGGAAAGAAGTCCGACATCTTTACCATCAAGGTTGCGGATCTTCCCCGCGCCGAGAAGATGGATTACACCTATAACTTCCCGTCGTATACGGGAATGGCGCCCCGCAAAGAAGAGAACGCTTACGACATGATCGCCCTGAACGGCACGGTCGTGGACGTCAACGTGACGTCGAATCAGGAACTGGCGAGCGGCCGTATTCTTTTCGGAGACGGCAAGATCGTCACCATGTCGCCGTCGGGCGACAAGCAGGTTCTCGGCAAGGTCACGGTCGACCGCAACACCACATTCCGGATCGAGCTCACCAACAAGAGTGGCGAGACCTACAAGGGTCTTGAAGAATTCAAGATGGAAGCCACCGACGATCAGAAACCGATCGTCTCGTTCGTGAAGCCGGGACGCGATTATCGCGCCTCGAATCTGGAAGAGGTATTCACGGAAGCCAAGGCCGATGACGATTTCGGCATTACGGCTCTCTCGCTCTACTACAGCGTCAACGGCGGCAAGGAACAGAAGGTGGATCTGTTCAAGAGCACGGGCAACACCCCGAAAGAGATCTCCGGGACGCATACGTTCTTCCTGGAAGAGTTCAAGGTCAAGGCCGGGGACTTCGTTTCCTACTACGCGGAAGCGCTGGATTCGAGGAACCCCGCCAACTCGGTGAAGACCGATCTGTACTTTATCGATATCCGGCCGATCTCCCGCGAATTCCGGCAGGGACAGGAGCGCGGCGGTGGCGGCGGTGGCGGCGGCGGTGGCGGTCAGCGTGGTCAGGACGATAACGCCGAAGCGCTGGCGCGGCGCCAGAAGGACATTCTGGTCGCCACCCAGAAGATGGTGAACAACAAGGCGTTGTACGCGCCCAAGGAGTGGACCGACAATCTGCACTCCATCGCCGAAAGTCAGGACAAGGTGGCCGAAGCGGCCAAGACGCTGGTCGGCCGCCTGGCCGCACGGCAGCTTTCCACTCAGGATCAGATGATCAAGGACCTTACCGAGAACATCAACAAGGCCGTCGAGAAGATGCCTCCGATCTCCGAGAACCTGATGAAGACGAATCCCACAGCGGCTATCCCGCTGGAGGGTGAGGCCTACAACTACCTCGGCAAGGCCGCAGCCCTCTACACCGAAATCCAGGTGCAGCAGGGACAGCGTGGCGGCGGTGGCGGCGGCGGTGGCCGTGGCCAGCAGAACGCCGAAGACCTGGCCGATCTTTTCGAACTGGAACTGGACCAGAGCAAGAACCAGTACGAAACCGTTCAGCGCGGTGAAGGGCAGCAACAGTCCCAGCAGGAACAGGAAGCCGCCGACAAGCTCGAAGAACTGGCCAAACGCCAGCAGGCCGAGCTGCAACGGCAGCAACGCCAGCAGAACCAGAATCCCGAAGCCAACCAGCGCAACATCCAGCAGTTGCGTCGCGATCTGGAAGAGATGGCGCGTCAGCTCGAACAGCAGGCGTCCCAGCAGAACAACCCTCAGTTGCAGCAGGCGGCCCGCAATCTGCAGAGCGCGGCTCAGAACCTGCGCAACGCGGAGGCGGCAGGCAACGCTCAACAGCAACAAGCGGCACAACAACAGGCTCTCAACGCCGTGCAGCAGGCTAACCGCCTGCTCAATCAGAATGGCGCAGGCAACAACCCTCAGAATCTCCAACAGGGGATTCAGCAGGCGCGCCAGGATCTGCAAAACCTGAGACAGCAGCAGACCCAGTCGGCCGACCAGATACGCCAGCTGCAGCCGGGAACTCAGGGACAGCAGGAAGCCCGCCAGCAGGCCCAGCAGCAGACCAACATGGAAAATGCAACTCGTACGCTTCAGCAACAGCTGCAGTCCATGGCGAACAACAACCGGCAGCAGAACGCGAATACGGCCAGGCAGCTCAGCGATGTGGCCAACCAGCTTGCAACGCAACGGACAGCGGACCGGCTGGCGGCAACCGCTCAGGCTCTCAACGAGGCGTCGAGACTTTCAGACCCGAAAGACCAGAAAGAGGATTACGACTACGCCAACGTCCGTCAGGGCGAAGTGGCAAAGCAGCTGAGCGATGCCGAAAAGGCTCTGGGCGCGGCCTCTCAAACCGCCGGACAACCTCAGGAGGCCGAACGGATCCAGCAGGCGCTGAATACCACCGGCCAGTTGACGCAGCGGCTGCAATCGACTTTGCAGCAATACAATCAACAGCAGGGTCAGCAGGGGCAACAGGGTCAGCAGGGTCAGCAAGGGCAACAGGGCCAGCAAGGGCAACAGGCTCAGCAAGGCCAGCAGGGGCAACAGGGCCAACAGGGCCAGCAAGGGCAGCAGGGTCAGCAAGGTCAGGGCCAAGGTCAGCAAGCTCAGCAAGGTCAACAAGGTCAACAGGGTCAGCAAGGCCAGCAGGGTCAGGGCGGCCAACAAGGCCAACAGGGCCAGCAAGGGCAACAGGGCCAGCAGGGGCAGGGCCAGGGCCAAGGCCAGGGTCAGCAAGCTCAGCAGGGTCAGGGTGGCCAGCAGGGCCAGCAGGGTCAGGGTGGCCAGCAGGGTCAGGGCGGCCGTGGCGGTCAGCAGCCTAACGGTCAGCAGGGTGGACAGGGTGGCGGCCGCGGTGGCCAGCAGAATGCCGGCAACTTTGGCGGCAACGTCAATGGTCCTTTCAATGGCGGCGCCAACAACTCCGGGCCTTTGGATCCGCGTCAATTCAGGTCCACGCTGGATAACACGATTACGGACCTTCAGGCGCTTCGGAACCAGGTTGCTCCGTTGGGGCGCAATCCCAACCTCGGCCTTGGCGAGGCGATCGATAACCTGAATCAGGCGCTGCGGGCCGCGCAGGAAGGACAAAGCCGCTTCAACGGCGACATGACGCAAATCGAAAAGCTGGCGCGCGAGGTCATGAACCCGTTGCGCGATGCGGAAGTCGAATTGGCTCGCTCGCTTCAGACTCTGGTTGAAAAGGACAAGATCCGGGCGGCAATGGAAGACGACATTCCGGCAGCATTCCAGAACGAAGTGAAGGCCTATCTGGAGGCGGTCGGAAAAGGAAAGTAGGAAGAGGCCAGGAGGGGCGTTCGCACCCCGGCAGTGGGTGCGAGGAATCCCTGCACCCCTGCCGGGGTGCTACATCTGCGTTACGGTAACCCCGGGTTGCGCTCGCTTCGCTCGCTTAACCCGGGGCTAAATTACCGGCACGCCTCCGGCGTGCTCAGACTCACGTTTCTCCATCGCCACCATCCGGGAACCCTTGATTGCCACTCCAACCTGTAGTTAACTGCAACGGGATTCCTATGACAAAAGCACGCCTGGTCCCCTCGATTTTTCTGTTTCTATTGGTGTCTGTCAGTCTCGGATTGCCTCAGCCGCAGTCCACCGTCTGGGAACCGATCACCCAGGAACGCCTGCTTCATCCCCAGGCCGGGGACTGGCTGAGCTACCGGCGAACCGACGACGCCTTTGCATTCAGTCCACTGGCGCAGATAAACCGGACGAACGTCCAGAGTCTCCGGGCGGTCTGGACCTACCCGGTGCAGGATGACAGCCGATGGGTGCCCACGCCCATCGTCGCCAACGGGATCATGTATGTGGCGGAGGGCAAGGGGCGGGTGCTGGCTCTCGACGTCGCGTCGGGGGAGATCAAGTGGATCTACACCAGAAGCTATCCCGAAGATATTCGCGCCTCTCAGGCCTATTTGCGCGAGCGCGGTGTTTCCGTTTACGACGACAAGATCTACTGGGGAACGGCGGACTCGTATCTGGTGGCGCTCGATGCCCGCACCGGCAAGCAGGTCTGGGAAGTGAAGACTGCGGATTACAAGAAGGGAGTCGGGCACTCGCATCCTCCTCTGATTGCAGACGGCAAGGTGATCATTGGCTTTATCGGGGGTGAGCGGGAAGTCCGCGGTGCAGTGGCGGCCTACGACGCAAAGACCGGAGAGCTGCAATGGAAGACCTACACCGTCCCGGCGCCAGGTGAGCCCGGATCGGAAAGTTGGGCGAAGAGTGAGAAGCCGCCGCTGGGCGGGCCGACGTGGGGCACCTTCACGTACGACCCGGACCTGGGGCTGGTTTACGCTGGTGTGGGCCAGCCGGCGCCGTGGGCATCCACGCTGCGCGGCGATGGCGACGCCTTGTATACCAATTCCATCCTCGCTCTCGACATCAAGACCGGCGCGATGCGGTGGCATTTCCAGGTGGTCCCTTCCGACAACTGGGATATGGATTCGCCCTACGAAAGCACGCTGGCGGATCTCACCATCAACGGCGTTGCGCGCAAAGCGCTGATCCAGACCAGCAAGATTGGATGGGGAGTCGTGCTCGACCGCGTCACCGGCCAGTTCATTCAATCCTTCAAGACGGCGTACGACAACATCATCACGGGATGGAGCGCCACCGGGCGTCCGAGCTTCAACCCGGCAGTCGTTCCCACGCCGAAGGATGTGGACTCCGGAAAGGTTTTCGAGGTCTGTCCTCACTATCACGGAGCGCGGAATCTGAATGCGTCGAGTTTCAGTCCGCTGACCCGGTTGTACTACATCGGAATCAACAACTCCTGCATGGACGTCCAGTTTGTCACGCAGCACTATGAACTCGGCCAGGCGTATCAGGGAATGAACCTGGTGCGCGCGAAGATGGCGCCCGGTTATGACCATATCGGAGAGTTCGTCGCCTTCGATCCGGTCACCGGAAAACGCCGATGGGAATACCGCGCCAAGAGCGGCGCGGCCATGACGGCATCCGCGTTGTCCACGGCGGGCGGTGTGGTGTTTGGCGGAACCGCGGATCGCTATTTTTTCGCCCTCAACACCGAAACCGGAGAACCGCTCTGGCAGACGCGGCTGAATGGGGACATTTCCGGCGCCCCCATCACGTTCGAGGTGGGTGGGCGCCAGTATGTCGCTGTCGGCGCCGGCGGCAAGATTGCCCAGACGACTTCGTTTAACCCGCTGACGCATTCGGATATTCCGCTGGGAAGCGGCATGATCTGGGTATTTGCTCTGCCCTAGTGTGTCCCCTCCTCCTGAGGAGGGGTCTGGAGTTTAGACATTTTGCACGCCGGAGGCGTGAAAGGTGCGAGGAATCCCTGCACCCCTGCCGGGGTGCAACGTTACCGTTACGGTAACCCCGGGTTGCGCTCGCTTCGCTCGCTTAACCCGGGGCTAAATTCTCAGCACGCCTCCGGCGTGCTCAGACTCAAGTCCCCTCCTCCTGAGGAGGGGTGGCGAGCGATAGCGAGCCGGGGTGGTCAGGAATGGATCACTTTTCGTATTTCTTGCAGGACAAACTCCAAGTCATTAAATACCGCCCCATTGGGGAACCGAATCACCTTCAATCCCAGGGTCTCCAGGTATCGCGTTCTCTCGGCGTCATATCGCATCGCTTCCTCCCCCTCGTGGCTCGCCCCGTCCAGTTCAATGACGACACGGAATTCCCGACAATAAAAGTCCACAATGTAGCGACCTAATCCCTGCTGGCGGCGAAACTTGACCCCATCGAGTTGCCGATTCTTCAGCTCCATCCACAGGATCGCCTCCGCCTTAGTTCCAACATTTCTAAGCTCTTTGCGGCGGGACTTGCTCGACATGATGTTGTAAATGCCGCAGCGGCTCTTCTTCGACATCGTGATGAGGCACGGCAGGCTGGATGCCATCAAGGACCACCCCGGCGAACGCGGGTCCGCTGGCCCTCGCTCGCCACTTTCCTCAAGAGAAGTGGTGCGACCCGTGACCACCCCGGCTCGCTATCGCTCGCCACTCTCCTCAAGAGAAGTGGTGCGATCCGTGACCACCCCGGCTCGCTATCGCTCGCCACCCCTCCTCAAGAGGAGGGGACTCTTGACTCGGGGCACCCGCAAGTGATTACCTCGCGCGTCATGAAGAAGCTACTCGTGTTTGTCGCTCTGATTCTGGCGGGCCTGCTCCAAATTGCCACGCTTCGCACCCTGGCTGCGGACAACCGCATCCGCCCGGGAGAATTCGTTGTCGAGCCGCCGACGCTGATCAATCTCGGCTTTGAATGGTTCATCGAGGGTGACGACAATCGAAACGCCACGGTCGAAGTGCGCTACCGCAGGAAGGGCGATAGCGCATGGAAGCCGGCGTTGCCCCTTCTCCGCCTTCAAGGCGAGGAGATCTACAGGGGCGAGCAACTGGACGTGGTTTCCCCGAACGCTTTTGCAGGAAGCATCCTCGACCTCGATCCGGATACGGAGTACGAATGTAACTTCGTCATGTCGGATCCCGATGGAGGTCGGGCTGCCCGGACGGTTACGGTACGCACCCGTCCGGAGCCCAAGCCGTATGACGGCGGCCGCGTGTTCCACGTCTATCCCCACGGCTACAAGGGACCCAAAATCGAACCGGCGTTCGAGGGGCTTCTGTGCGCGTACAACCTGACCTGCTCGGGAACGGATTGGGCAACCGCCGCGAGGCCGCGGGTTCGGCCCGGCGACACGATCCTTGTGCACGCCGGCGTCTACAAATATGACCGTTACGAATACACCAACAATCTCTCGGTCAGCACCGTGCCTTTCGATGGAACCTATTACCTCACCGCCAGTGGAACAGCCGATAAACCGATTGCGATCAAAGCGGCCGGGGATGGTGAAGTGGTCTTCGACGGCAACGGCAATTTCAATCTGTTCAATGTCAAGGCGGCGAACTATACCTACTTCGAAGGTCTGACCTTTCGAAATACCGAAATCGCCATCTGGGCCGGGACGCAGTTCGTTGTCGGCTCGACGGGATTAACGGTCAGGAAAAGCCGGTTCGAAAACATCGGCATGGGCATCTACTCGAACTACTCCGGGTCCAGCAACTTCTACATTGCGGACAACTGGTTCATCGGCCGTAACGATCCGGAGCACGTCATGGGGTGGAACGGTCCCGAGTTCTGGGCCCAGTTTGCGACACCCGGCTCCGGGCAGGTGTTTCCGCCAAAGATGGCGTCTTACATTGCGGTGAAGGTGTATGGGCCGGGGCACGTCATCGCCTACAACTACGTGGCCAACTTTCACGACGGGATCGACATCGAAACCTACGGCAATCCCGACGGATCTTCCGCCGTGGACGGCCCGAAGTATCCACCCAAAGAGTATCGGGACCGCCGCCCCGTGGCGATCGACTTCTACAACAACTACATGACGAATTTTCATGACAACCCTTTCGAGACCGACGGTGGAATGCACAACATCCGGGTGTTGCGGAACATGATGATCAATTCGGCATCCCACGCGTTCTGTAACCAGCCGTCCAACGGAGGGCCGGTTTACTGGATAGGGAATATTGCCTACCATCTTCCGGGCGGATCCACCCGGCTGACCAATGGTTCGGCCGGCGTGTTGTTTTACAACAACACGATCCTCTCGGAGACGGCGGCCCAGGCGGCGTCGAACGTTCACTGGCGGAACAACCTGTTTCTCGGAGAAAACACCGCCCCCGCGATTTTCGCCGTCAACACCTTTACGAACTACACCTCGTCGGACTACAACGGATTTCGGGCCAACCCCGGGGCGGAATTCTCCTTCCAGTGGAATTCCCCTCCGGCCGGTCTCTCCGCAGACTACAACCGCCCCGAACATGAAGCGATGCTTGAGACCCGCCGGTTTAACTCCCTGGCCCAGTACAGTCAAACAACGGGACAGGATCGCCACAGCATCGAGGTCGATTACGACATTTTCATGAACGTGCCCCGGCTCGACCGGAGCGACCTGAAGAACGTCCAGAAGGTCTACAAAGCCGAAGATTTCGATTTCAGGCTGAAGCCCGGGGCGTCGCCTGTCGATCGTGGAGTGGTCCTTCCCAACGTGAACGACGGGTTTACCGGAAGTGCGCCGGACCTGGGCGCTTTGGAAGTGGGAAAACCAACGCCTCATTACGGGCCCCGTACCTGAGCCGAATCGAGACATCCATCAGGCGGACCGCAGCGTCCTTTTGGGGGCTGTCCCCTTATCTCAATGCAGTGGGAAGTTTTCGCAGAGCGCTTCGACGGCCTTCTCTCACGTGCGCTGCATGTTTTCGGCATCCGGTTCATTCACGCGATCGAGGACATCTGCGATCCAGTCTCCGATCGCTTCCATCTCCCCTTCCTTCATGCCGCGTGTCGTCAGCGCCGGGGTGCCGATGCGGATGCCGCTCGGCGTCAGAGGAGGATTCTTGTCGAAGGGGATGGCGTTCTTGTTCACCGTGATCCCGGATTTGTCGAGGGCCTGCTCCGCCTGCTTGCCGTTGATGCCTTTGGCAAAGACATCCACCAGAAACAGGTGGGTGTCCGTGCCGCCCGACACGATCCGAAAGCCGCGGGAAGCGATTCGGGCGGCAAGGGTTTTCGCGTTTCGCGTAACCTGGCGGATATAGCTCTTGAACTCCTCCGTCCCGGCGAGCTTGAAGCACACGGCCTTGGCGGCGATGACGTGAACCAGCGGCCCCCCCTGCATTTCGGGAAATACCGAGCGGTTCAGGTCCTTTGCGAAAGGTTCGCGGCACAGGACCATGCCGCTGCGCGGTCCGCGCAGCGTTTTGTGGGTGGTGCTGGTGATGAATTCGGCGTGAGGCGCCGGAGAGGGATGTTCGCCCGTGGCGACCAATCCGGCGATGTGCGCCATATCCACCATCGTCAGGGCGCCGACCTCACGCGCGACCCTGCCGATCCGGTCGAAGTCGATGGTGCGCGGGTAAGCGCTGGCGCCGGCGACAATCAGTTTGGGCTTGTTCAGCCGCGCAAGGCTCTCGAGTTCTTCGTAGTCGATGGTCTCGGTCTGCCTGCCTACACCGTAGGGCACGAACTTGTAGTACTTGCCGGAGAAATTCAGCGGGTGTCCGTGCGTGAGGTGTCCGCCGTGTGAAAGGTTCATCCCCATGACGGTGTCTCCCGGCTTCAAAACCGTGAGGTATACCGACATGTTGGCCTGGCTGCCCGAGTGGGGCTGCACGTTCGCATGTTCGACGCCGAATAGTTTTTTCGCGCGTTCGATCGCGAGACTTTCGACGACGTCTGCGTATTCGCATCCGCCGTAATAACGTCGTCCGGGATAACCTTCCGCGTACTTGTTGGTAAAGACCGATCCCGTGGCTTCCAGGACGGCGTCGTAGGTGAAGTTTTCCGACGCGATCAACTCCAGTCCGGTGGACTGGCGCTTTTCTTCATTCCTGATGGCGTTGTGGATTTCCGGATCGAGCTGGCTTAAGGGAGTGTGAATGACGTTCATGAACCTTCCTGCGAAAGGCCCAATTTACCACATGTTATAATCCCGCACGATGTTCGGCCTCACGCTCAAGAAGGTCCTATGGTTCCTGATCCTCATTGCTCTCGTATTTGCCGGCGTTCAGTATGGCAATGCCTATCTCACCAAATATCAGTTCGAGGACGGGGTGCGTCAGGCGGTGAAGTATGCGGCCTCCACTCGAAAGGGCCCGCAGGATGTTCGCCGGGACGTTCTCGATAAGGCGGAGGAGCTTGGCATTGAGATCGATCCTGCGGATATCCGGATCACGAAGCGTGGCCCTTCATTCACGCTGGAGCTGGATTACCCGTGGGTTGTGAACCTCAAGGTGTATCAACAAGTCCTCATGTTCAGGATTTCTGAAACCGGGGAAATGTTCGGCCAGTGATTTCGATCGAGCGAGCGCTGGAGATTGTTCGGAATGCAGCCGCTCAGCAGTCGCAGCCGGATCGAATGCCTGCGGATGCCGTGCCTCTGGAGTCCTGCCTGGGCCGCATTTTGAGGGAAGACATCGTCGCAGACAGCGACTATCCCCGTTTCGATAAAGCGATTCGCGACGGTTTTGCGGTGCGCTCGAAAGATGTCGCGGCCGTTCCGGCGGTTCTGCGGGTGGTCGGGGAATCCCGCGCGGGGCAGGCTGCGGCGGTGACGGTCGTTTCCGGCGCCTGCTGCGAAATCATGACCGGCGCTCCGTTGCCTGCCGGCGCCGATGCCGTGGTGATGGTTGAGCACACCGAGCCGGCGCCGGATGCCGGTGTTCGCATTCTGCGCGCCGCGCGCGCCGGTGAAGGCCTGTTGCGGCGGGCGGCCGAACTGCGCAGCGGGGAGTCCGTTCTCTCTGCCGGCCGACGAATCCAGATTGCCGACATTGGAACTCTTGCCAGCTTCGGCAAAAAGCAGGTCCTGGTCTCCCGGAAACCGCGAGTCGCCATCCTTGCAACCGGAGACGAACTGGTGGAGGTGGGGCAGTCGCCCGAGGCCGGCCAGATTCGCAACAGCAACAGTTACACGCTCCACGCCCAGGCCGCCGCAGCCGGTGCGGATCCGGTGTTGCTCGGAATCGGCAGGGACAACCTGGAAGATCTTCGAGCGCAGATCCAACGGGGATTGCAGCACGACGTGCTCTTGGTGTCCGGTGGCGTATCCATGGGAAAGTATGATTTCGTCGAGAAGGTTTTCGCGGAGTTCGGAGTGGAGGTCCTTTTCGAAAGTGTCGCCATGAAGCCCGGTAAGCCGGCCGTGTTTGGTTACCGGAACGGCACGTTCGTTTTTGGTTTGCCGGGGAACCCTGTTTCGACGATCGTCGCCTTCCGTATGTTCGTGACGCCGGTGCTGCAGAGTTTGTTGAAGGTCGCTCCGTCCGGCTCGCCGACGTTGCGCGCGCGCCTGGAAGCGGCCGCGAAGTGCGATTCCGCGAGGACTGCAATCGTCCCCGCGCTGGTTCGTTTCGAAGGCGATTCCTATCGGATCCGGACCGCGCCGTGGAAGGGATCCTCGGACCTGGCCGGATTGTCGCGGGCGAATGCGCTGGTTGTGATCCCTCAGGCAGAGGGATCGCTTCAACCGGGCGATGTCGTCGATTTCCTCTCGCTGGAGTGAAGGTGTTGGAGTAAAGATGGCGATCAAGCTGACTCACGTGGATTCCCAGGGTCGTTCGCGCATGGTGGATGTGACCGCCAAGCCGCAGACGCATCGCGTTGCGCGAGCCGAGGCGTTCGTGGAAATGTCGGCCTCGACCTTGAAGCTGCTGCGTCAGAACGCCTTGCCCAAGGGAAATCCGCTGGAGACGTCCCGCATCGCAGGCATCCAGGCGGCAAAGAAGACTTCCGATCTGATTCCGCTTTGCCATCCGCTGCCGCTGACGCACGTCGATGTCTCGATCGCAATCGTGAAGGGCGGTGTGCGGCTGGAGTCCACTGCCAGCACAAAGGCGGAGACCGGCGTGGAGATGGAGGCATTGACTGCGGCTGCGGTCGCCGCGCTCACTCTCTACGACATGTGTAAGGCCGTGGAGAAGGGAATTACAATCGGGAACATCCGGTTGCTGGAAAAGACCGGCGGAAAGAGCGGTCGATGGGTAAGGGGAATCACCCCGAAGGGGTGAAGGAAGGTAGCCGGTGGTTAGCGAGCGTAACCACCGGACTGAGGACACTCCAAAATTCGCACGCCGGCAGGGGTGCGGGGATCCTTGCACACCTTACGGCGTGCAACTTTGCTCGTTTGCACTGACCGGTGGTTACGCTCGCTGCGCTCGCTAACCACCGGACTGAGGACACTCCAAAATTCGCACGCCAGCAGGGGTGCGGGGATCCTTGCACACCTTACGGCGTGCAACTTCGCTCGTTTGCACTGACCGGTGGTTACGCTCGCTGCGCTCGCTAACCACCGGACTGAGGACACTCCAAAATTCGCACGCCGGCAGGGGTGCGGGGATCCTTGCACTCCTTACGGCGTGCAACTTTGCTCGTTTGCACTGACCGGTGGTTACGCTCGCTGCGCTCGCTAACCACCGGACTGAGGACACTCCAAAATTCGCACGCCGGCAGGGGTGCGGGGATCCTTGCACACCTTACGGCGTGCAACTTTGCTCGTTTGCACTGACCGGTGGTTACGCTCGCTGCGCTCGCTAACCACCGGACTGAGGACACTCCAAAATTCGCACGCCGGCAGGGGTGCGGGGATCCTTGCACACCTTACGGCGTGCAACTTTGCTCGTTTGCACTGACCGGTGGTTACGCTCGCTGCGCTCGCTAACCACCGGCTACCTTCCTTCACCCCTTCGGGGTGAAAGCACGCCGGAGGCGTGCTGAGAATTTAGCCCCGGGTTAAGCGAGCGAAGCGAGCGCAACCCGGGGTTACCGTAACGGGAATGTTGCACCCCGGCAGGGGTGCAGGGATTCCTCGCACCCCTGCCGGGTGCAAGCTACCTTCCTTTCACGCCTCCGGCGTGCAAAATGTCTAAACTCCAGTCACCCCTTCGGGGTGACTGGAGACTGGCCGGAGACGAGCGAGCCCTCCGGTTGGCCGTAAGCAAGAACCCCTGGGATCCTTCGCGTAGCGGTGCAGGAATGTAGCCGTGTCAGCGTGTTTTTGTGGTTTCGCCCCGGAGGGGCGGCCGGCTACATTCCTTCACCCGTCGGGGTGCTGCGTCAAGTAAGCTATTGTCCTCAAGAGGAGGGATAGAGGAGTGGGTAGATGTCTTTAGGCTCGGCGCTCGTTCTGACGCTCAGCGACACCGCGGCTGCAGGCAAAAGGGAAGATCTGTCCGGACCTGAAGCGGCGAGGATTCTCGAAGCAGCCGGGTTCGAACTCCGGCCCGTCGAAATCCTGCCTGACGATCGGGCGGCGATCGAGGGCCGGCTTCTTCGGGCCTGTTCGGAAGGCATCCGCCTTGTGGTCACCACCGGGGGGACTGGGCTCGCCCCCCGGGATGTCACTCCCGAAGCCACCCTTGCGGTGGTCGAAAAGGTCGTCCCCGGCATTTCCGAGCTCATGCGCCTGGAGGGTTTGAAGAAAACCCCCCGCGCCGCTCTTTCCCGCGGCATTGCGGGATTCCGGCAGGGGACCCTGATAATCAACGTACCGGGAAGCGTAAAAGGCGTGAGAGAATGTCTTGAGGCGGTTCGACCGATACTCGCTCATGCGGTCGAGACGCTCCAGCAGTCGTCTTTAGGGTGTGGTGAATGAACGATTCAATACTCAATGGGTACATTCCCGTCTTTCTTTTCATAGGCCTCGCCATCGCGTTTCCGATTGTCACGCTGCTGGTGGCGAAACTCGTGCGGCCGAATACCGGCGGCGCGGCGAAATTGACTCCTTACGAGTGCGGCGTCGATCCGGACTCGGATGCCCGCCAGCGCTACGCCATTCGTTACTACCTGGTGGCCATCCTGTTTGTGATTTTCGATGTGGAAACCGTGTTCCTTTTTCCCTGGGCCATTATTTACAAGAAGCTCGCCCTGTTCGGTCTCATGGAGATGCTGGTTTTTCTGGGTATCCTGATCGTCGGGTATGTTTGGATTATCAAGAAAGGCGCCCTCGACTGGGCGTGATCCGGAGCACTTATGCCTGCGTGGATTGAAGACAGATTCGAAAAAAACATCATCACGACCAGTGTGGATTACATTTTCAACTGGGCGCGGAAGTCGGCCTTGTGGCCCATGACGTTTGGCCTTGCCTGCTGCGCGATCGAGATGATGGCCACCGGCGCGTCCCGGTTCGACATGGATCGTTTTGGCGCCGGCATTTTCCGGCCGAGCCCGCGCCAGTCGGATTTGATCATCGTTGCCGGAACGGTCACGCTGAAGATGGCTCCGATTGTCCGGCGCGTGTACGACCAGATGCCCGATCCCAAGTGGGTCATTTCGATGGGGGCGTGCTCGAACGTGGGCGGGCCTTTCGATACCTATGCAACCCTGCAGGGTGTGGACCATGTGATTCCCGTCGATGTGTATGTTCCCGGTTGCCCGCCGCGTCCTGAGGCCCTGCTGTACGGACTGATGCGGCTGCAGGACAAGATCGATCGCATGACCATCGCGAAACGGCCGACCAGCGTGAGACTGGATGACGTGAAGAACGATCCGAGAATCACCCAGGCGGCCATGGAAGAGATGGAACGCCTCAAGATCAAGATCTGACAGAGATAAGGGGACATCTCCGTCCTCTCCCACGCCAATGGATTCTCCTCTGGTTCAACATCTGCGCTCCCGTATCCGGCGCGAGGGCCCGATTTCGTTCCGCGATTTCATGGACGACGTTCTCTACCATCCGGAGTTCGGCTATTACACGTCGGCTCGCAACCCTCTGGGCAGAGCGGGCGATTTCTACACTTCCTCGGATCTCGACCCGGTTTTCGGGAAGCTTGTGGCACGAAAATTCCAGCAGATGGCTGCCACGCTTGGCGTTGCTGAGGATTCGTTCACCGTTCTCGAACTCGGCGCAGGCCGGGGGTTGCTGGCTCGCGATATTCTTCAGCACGCGCGGTTTCGCTATTGCATTCTCGAGCGGAGCCAAGCGATGCGCGACCGGCAGCGGGAGACGTTGTCGGGATATCCCGCGGAATGGCTTGAAGATCTCCCTGAGCGTTTCGTGGGCTGCGTGTTTTCGAACGAATTTTTCGATGCGCTTCCCGTGCGCCGCATCGTGCGCAGGGGCGGCGTTCTCCGCGAGATCCATGTCACAGGCGATTTCAGCGAGATGGAAGGGGATCCTCAGGAAGCGATGGATCTGCCTCTCGTGGAAGGGCAACTGGCGGATATCTGTACGGATGCCCGGCGCTGGATCACCCGCATTGCTGCATCGCTGGAACGTGGATACCACCTCGCCATCGACTACGGCTATCTGGACCGTGAGTTTTACGCGCGCCCTGGCGGGACGCTGATGTGTTACTGGAAGCACCAGGCGGTGGAGGATCCGTACGTTCGCATCGGCGAGCAGGACATGACGGCGCACGTCAACTTTTCAGACTTGATGGAGGCCGGCAAGGCTGCAGGTCTGGAAACCCTTTCGTTCACGACGCAGATGGACTTCCTGATTCAACAGGGCATTCTTCAGGAAATCGAAGCCCTGGTGCCGGCGACGACCGCCGGCTCGATTCAACGCCTGATGGCGATCAAGAAACTTATCCTGCCCGACGCGATGGGATCGCGTTTCAAAGTACTGATTCAAGGCAAGACTGGCGTTTGATTCCCGTAACGGGAATGTTGCACCCCGGCAGGGGTGCAAGCCGCTCGTGAGATGAACCCCGGGTGTCGCTGCGCTCCACCCGGAACTACCTTCCTTTCACGCCTCCGGCGTGCAAGGAGTTTAGACATTCTTGAGTCTGAGCGGGAGCGGAAACACGAGGTTACGTCTCCGGTTTTGAGGTTCGTCCGCAAGGCGATGGCGACGTTGAAATGCGAGTCTGAGCACGCCGGAGGCGTGCTGAGAATTTAGCCCCGGGTTAAGCGAGCGAAGCGAGCGCAACCCGGGGTTACCGTAACGAGAATGTTGCACCCCGGCGGGGTGCAAGCCGCTCGTGAGATGAACCCCGGGTGTCGCTGCGCTCCACCCGGAACTACCTTCCTTTCACGCCTCCGGCGTGCAAGGAGTTTAGACATTCTTGAGTCTGAGCGGGAGCGGAAACACGAGGTTACGTCTCCGGTTTTGGGGTTCGTCCGCAAGGCGATGGCGACGTTGAAATGCGAGTCTGAGCACGCCGGAGGCGTGCTGAGAATTTAGCCCCGGGTTAAGCGAGCGAAGCGAGCGCAACCCGGGGTTACCGTAACGGGAATGTTGCACCCCGGCAGGGGTGCAGGGATTCCTCGCACCCCTGCCGGGCCCTGCCGGGGTGCAAGCCGCTCGTGAGATGAACCCGGGTGTCGCTCGGCTCCACCCGGGGCTACCTTCCTTTCACGCCTCCGGCGTGCAAGGATTTCACCCTCAACTTCGATATGCCCGTTGATCACTTTGCCCTTTGTGAGCAGCCGGGATCCATGCCGCAGAGACGTTGAGATAGTTCGCTCGAACGGTCGGCGGACTTGCTTAAGAATCTGTTTTGGTCGGAACCAAAATGGATTCCCGGAGTCCATAGCAGTCATACCGGGCGGCCCCTCGAACAAAAAGAGGGATAGGGCCTAAGAAAATTCCCCCCTGGAGAGTTGTCGGATATGAAGCGTGGAACGCTCAGACAAATGATTGTCTTACGGAGGAATGCTATGAAATCCATCAGTACCGTCTGCTCGCTGGTCATCGGTCTATGCCTCCTGGTTGCGGCGACATGGATGCTCGGAGCTCAGGTCGGCGGCCCGGTCCGGGCCGTGAGTCCGGGGCCGCCGCTGGTTGTCGAAACAGGTGGGTCCGGAAGCTATCTCACCCATATCGCCACCGATAAACCCATCTATCGCACCAGTGAAAAGGTCTACGTCCGTGGTGTTGTGCTGCGGGCCGACGGCCATATGCCGGGAGCTACGGGCTCGGCGTTCTTCGAAATCAAAGGACCGAAGGGCGAGACGGTTTTCTCGGGCACTTCCAGCATTGTGGACAGCATCGTGGGTTTCTCCTGGGACATCCCTGCGGCTCAGGCGGGAGGCGAATATACGGTCCGCATCTTTCATCCCTTGACTGGCGACGCTCCGGCAGAGCGCAAGTTTGATATCCGGGCGTATCGTGCACCGCGCTTGAAGAGCCAGATTGTTTTTGCGCGGGATGGCTACGGTCCCGGCGACACGGTTTCGGCAACGGTGCACGTCGATCGCGCGGAGGGTGGTATTCCGGCCGGCGCGAGGGTTTCGGTCGCCGCCCGCGTCGACAATGCGGAGATCTGGAGGGGGGACACGGTCATCGACGGAGCCGGTAATGCCGGCACAAGCTTCAGACTGCCCGCGACGATCGCGCGAGGCGAAGGCACACTGGGCATGACGATTCAGGATGGCGGCACCGTGGAGACGGCGAGCAAGACGATTCCTATTCTTCTGCAGACGCTCGATCTTGCGATTTATCCGGAAGGCGGCGACCTGGTTGCCGGCCTCGCGAACCGCGTCTACCTGGAAGGACGAACGCCGGCCCGCAAGCCTGCCGACATGGCGGGAATTATCGTCGATCGTGCGGGGAGAGAGGTGGCGAAGTTCCGCACCGAGCATGACGGTCGCGGGCGATTCTCTTTCGTGCCGGCAAGAGGCGAAGCGTATTCCCTCCGTGTGAGCGAGCCGGCCGGCATCCAGACAGTTTTCCCGCTGCCTGCCGTTAAAGAGTCAGGTGTTGTTCTTTCATCGACTTCCGACGTTACAGCTAAACAAAAGGATGTGGTTGTCAGCGTCGCCGCGACCCGCGACGGAAACTACGGCGTCGCGCTCACGCAGCATGGTAAAGAGATCGCTTTCAAATCGCTGGAGCTGCGAGCGGGCCGGCGGGCCGAAGTCTCGTTCACGCTCCCCAGAACGGTGGATGGCGTCATCGTCGCGACCGTATACGGGGAGGATAAAACGCCGATGGCGGAGCGGCTGCTTTTCCGCCAGCCCGAGCACAGCCTCCACGTGCACGTCGCTGCCGACCGCACGGACTATGTCCCTGGCGACCGAGTGACTCTTCGTGTGACGACCACCGATGACGCGGACAAACCCGTTGGCGCTTTCGTGGGTCTCACGGTTACCGACAGCAGTGTTCTCGAACTGATCGACAAGCGCGAGCAGACGGGCCGGCTGCCGGTGATGGTTCTGCTTGAAACTGAGGTGAAGGACTTATCGGACGCCCACGTCTATCTGGACGAGACGAATCCCAAGGCGCCGCTCGCAACCGACTTGCTTCTGGGCACACAAGGCTGGCGGCGGTTTGCCACCGTCGATAGCGGAAAGTTTTTCGCGGCCTACGGCGATGCGGCACGTCGGGTTCTGGGTGTTCGGATGATCACGGATGCCGAGCGGGCAATGTCCAATGTCCGAGTGTTTGAGGCCAGGGCGCAAGGGCAGCAGGGGCAGGCAGGCCGTGGCGGTGGCGTTGCCGGCGGTGTCCTTGGAGGTATCCTGGGGGGACTGCAACCTGTGGCGGCGCCTGCTCCTCCTCCGCCTCCGCCTCCGCCAGGAGGTCCGCCGCAAGGGCCTGTCATCGTCGCTGGAGCGTTCGCAGCTACCGTTGGCGAAGTGTTGCAGAAGGACGAGCGGAAGGACTTCCCATTCGCCGCACAGAAGGTCGCCGGAATTGCCGCGGCGGACCGTCTTGCCAATCTGCGCCAGGAAATCCTGGTTCGCGAATACGCTCACACGCTGCGCCCCAACTGGAGCGAGGGTTCGCGCAGCGACTTTACCGAAACGGTTTACTGGAACGCCGGCATCAGGACCGACGCCTCCACCGGTTCTGCCGCTGTTTCATTCAACCTCAGCGATTCGGTTACATCATTCCGGGTCAACGCCGACGGGTTTGCGCCGGATGGATCGCTGGGCTCGAATGTCAGCGAGGTCGAATCCGTCCGTCCGTTCTATATCGAGCCGAAATTGCCGCTTCAAGTCACAAGCGGCGATGTGATCCGGCTCCCCATCGGCATGGTCAACGGTATGAATCGGCAACTTCGCGGAATCGGGATCCAGGCGAAAACGGTGGCCGGCATGGACTTCAGGATGCTCGGCAGCGTTTCAGACACTCTTGGCGGCAAGCAGCGCGCTCGCCGGCTGCTGGAGATCCGCGTCGGCCGCGAATTCAGCGGCAACGCCGATCTCGCGCTTGACGCAACTGCCGGACCTTATCGCGACACGGTGAGCCGGACGGTGAATGTTCAGCCTCTGGGCTTCCCTTTTGAAAGGTCCTCTGGCGGCATGTTGGATTCCAGCAGCCCCGGATCGTTCGAGTTCACGCTGCCGGCAGAAATTGTTCGTGGCAGTTTGTCGTCGAGTGTGATGGTCTATCCCACACCGCTGGCCAGCATGACCGAGGCGCTGCAGGCTTTGCTGCGTGAACCCAACGGCTGCTTCGAGCAGACCAGTTCCACCAGCTATCCGATGGTGATGGCGCAGCAGTACTTCCTGACGCACACGGGCATCGAGCCTGGCATTATCGAGAAAACCAAAGGGCTTCTGGATTCTTCCTACAAGAGGCTCACCAGTTTTGAGTCGCCCACGAAAGGCTACGAGTGGTTCGGCGCGGATCCCGGCCACGAGGCGCTCACCGCGTATGGGCTGCTGCAGTTCACCGACATGTCTCGAGTCCGCGCGGTGGACAAAGACATGCTGGATCGAACACGCAACTGGCTTCTTGGACGCCGCGACGGCAAGGGCGGTTTCAGCCTCAGTTCCAAGGCGGTCGACAGCTTTGGCCGTGCTCCCGCCGACACGACCAACGCGTACATCACGTGGGCGCTGATCGAGTCGGGCCAGAAGGGGCTGGAGAAAGAGATCGCCGGCGTCAAGGCGTCCGCTGGTTCGACCCAGGACAGTTACATCGTGGCCCTGGGAGCCAACATTCTGCACGCTTCGGGAGATCCGGCCGGCGCCCGCCAGTTAATGGACAAACTGGTTAAAGCTCAGGACGCCGACGGTAACGTCAAAGGCGCCGTGACCAGCATTACGCGCTCCGGTGGGGATGCGCTGGTGATCGAGACCACGGCGCTTTCCGTACTGGCCTGGATGCGGGAACCGGCGTATGCCGCCAACGCGGAGAAAGGCCTGAGGTGGATCGTCGAGTCGAACAAGAACGGCCGCTTCGGCTCCACGCAATCCACGATTCTCGCCTTGCGTTCCATCATCGCCTATGACGCCGCTCACGCGCGGCCGAAGGCTCCCGGCAGGATCGTTCTCGCGATGGACGGCAGGACGATCGGGACTCCGGTGGCCTTTTCGCCCGACACGCAGGGCTCGATCGTGATGCCCGAGTTTGCCGGCGAACTCGGCCCGGGCAGGCACACCGTAACGCTCAGGATGGAAGGGGGCTCCAGCATGCCTTTTTCGATGAGTGTGAAGTACTACAGCGTTCTTCCCGACAGCGCGGAGCAATCCCAGATCGGGATCCAGGTTCGCCTGAAGGACAAGGAGGTACTGGAGGGGGGCATCACGGAAGCGATCGCGTCCATTTCCAACAAGAGCGATCAGGCGATTCCCACTCCGGTGGCTATCGTCGGCATCCCTGGCGGACTGGAGGTTCGGCACGATCAACTGAAGGAGTTGGTCAAGTCCGGAAAGATCGACGCGTATGAAGTGATAGGCCGGGAGGTTGTTCTCTACTGGCGGGTTATCAAAGCCGGAGACAAGTTCGAGCTGCCGCTCAGCCTGATTGCGGCCGTACCCGGTTCCTATACCGGACCCGCAAGCCGCGCTTATCTTTACTACACGGACGAGTACAAGAGTTGGGCGCCCGGGCTCAACGTCGATATTACGCCCCGGTGACTCTTGAACCGCGCACCCCTTCGGGGTGCGTGGAGGGAAGGTAACCCCGGGTGGAGCCGAGCGACACCCGGGGTTGCCGTAACGGAGATGTTCGCACCCCGGCAGGGGTGCAGGGATTCCTCGCACCTTTCACGCCTCCGCGTGCAAAATGTCCAAACTCCAGTCCTCGCACCCTTTCAGGGTGCGATTGGACGCTCTACCCATACCGGTGGTTACGCTCGCTGCGCTCGCTAACCACCGGCTAAATTCCCTGCGCGCCTTCGGCGCGCCAAGCACGCCGGAGGCGTGCTCTGGAGTCTAGGAGCCTGTAGGGGATAAGGCAGGTCGCCGTTCCCAAAATTCGAAATTTTCCGTGTCGAAAAATTCCGCAGGTCGCCGTTCGGGAACCGTCGACATTGCGTTTGAGGCTTGACGCACGAGAACACGGGGAGACTGGCGAGAGAAGTTCGGTCTCATCATGTTTTCTGAGGTTCCTGCATCCTCTTCATGCCGCCGCAGCCTGAAATCCGCGTCCCGATCGAAATAACTTCAGAAGGTTGTGTGTCGCGCAGACAAGTTTCCACTCCGCTCTGACGTTTTCCAAGCCTCGAAGACTGAAGCGTCGAAAATGACGGCATTCCTTGATCTGGCCAAACACTGGTTCGACGATCGCCTTGCGCATTTTGTAAATGGCGCGCCCCGCCTCCGTTTGCAGTTTCTGCTTCATCTGCTCCAGAGCTGTCGCCGCTTTTGCGGACTCCGCTGACGGCGCGGTTTGCTCCGATGCTCCATGCTTATCCCGCCCGGTGGCTATGTGGAGATCGATGCCTTCGACGTGCTTGTCGGCAATTTGTTCTGGAGCCCAATAACCATTATCGGCGCTGCCCGCCACTGGTTTGGCTCCTGTATTCTTTTCGACCTGCTCGAACATCGGCGCCAATTGCTGCTTGTCGTTGACTTCCTGCGTGACGTCGGCGGCAACGATGATTTGCGCTTCGGCATCCACCGCGATCTGCGCGTTGTAGGCTTGTACGAAGCTGCCTTTGTTCGCTCCGTCGACCATAATCCGGCTGTCAGGATCGGTGAAATTGCGTTGCGCGCAATCCTCTGGCTTGGCCTGCTCCGGATCGGGAATCTGCGGCGCCCGCCCGCCGATCTTCTTTCCCGTCTCCTGCTCCTGCTGCTGCCGCTCGGCAATTCGCGCCTCGGCTTGAGCTTTCTTCTCTTCCGCTTTCCGCCGCGCTTCCGCTTCCAGCGCCGCCTTCGCCTCGGCGATTTTTTTCAACCGGCTCTCCCGCCGCGCCAATTCCGCAGGCAACTTGTCGCTGTAACCTTGCCGCTCCATTTCATCTTCGGCCGCGTCGACGGCTTCAGCGCGATCGAGCAGTTCCTTCACCTGCGCTCTGAGCCTTTCTTCCGCTTCTCCCATCCGCCCATAGCTCATCGCCTTGTGCTTGCTGGCGTTCGCCTGCTTCTTCGTCCCGTCCAGGGCCACATGCCCCATCTTCACCAGACCCGCTGCCTGACATAGCTCCAGCACCTGCAGGAACAATCCCTCCAATGCTTTCAAATGCCGTTTCCGAAATTCGTTGATCGTCGTGTAGTGCGGATGTTCATCCGCGCTCAAATACCGGAACGCCACATCCTCGTATGTCCGTTTCTCGATCTGCCGCGAACTCACGACTCCGATGCAGTAGCCATAGACCAGCAACCGCACCATCATCACCGGATGATAGGCAGCTTTGCCTCGTCCATCTTTCTCTTCATAGGAAGCGTAGAACGCCGACAGATCTAGGCTCGGCACCAAATCCGCCACGAATCGCGCCAAATGGTCTTCCGGGAGCCAATCGTGCAGCGACGGCGGCATCATCAATATCTGATCGATTTCGTCATCAACAAAGCATTTGGTCATGCCTTCGTCTTTTACCTGCCCGCCCGTCAACACTGGTCCCGTTTTGATCGAAATCTAGAAATCTATCCCCTACAGGCTCCTAGACATTTTGCACGCCGGAGGCGTGCTGAGAATTTAGCCCCGGGTTAAGCGAGCGAAGCGAGCGCAACCCGGGGTTACCTTCCTTTGACGCCTCCGGCGTGCTCTTTCAGGCCAGCCGCTTGTTCGGGTTGACGGTCAGCATCAGGATCCCGCCCATGGCGGAAACCGCCGACGCGATGATTAGGGGCAAGACCCATGATCCGTACCACTGCACGAGATAGCCGAGGACGACGGGGCTCAGCGTACCGCCGAAGTTGCCGAACATGTTCATGCATCCCGTGACCGTGCCGGCCGCCCCTCGTCCGATGTCATGGCACACCGACCACATACCGCCCAGTCCCAGGTCCAGCATGGCGGTCGCCAGAGACAGGAAGATCGCGCATCTTGCGTTGCTGGCGCTAAGCGCGGCCAGCGTCAGAAACAAACCGCTCAGCGGCATCGAAACGACGGCGATCGAGCGTCCGACCCGCAGTCCCCGGTTCTTCACCAGGTAGTCGGTGAGTTTGCCGCCGAGAACGCAGGCAGCTCCGGAACTAAGCAGAACGATGGCGTGAATGATGCTTGTGGCGGCCATCGAAAAACCGCGAATCGTGCTGAGATAGGTTGGCAGCCATGTGAGATAGAAATAGAGGGTGTAGCCGTAGCAGAAGTACATGCCGCTGATGCTCAGCATGGGTCTGCTCAGCAGGCTGCGCCATGGCAGGCGGGAATCGTCCGGCGTTTTTGTGCCGGATTGGATGATATTCAGTTCCTGCGCGTTGACTGCCGGGTGTTTGGCGGGGTCGTCCACGAACCACTTCCACCAGGACACGCACCAGAGGACGCCGAGGGTCCCGAATATCCAGAATGAAGCGCGCCATCCGGAATAAGCGAGGATCGGGGTGACCAGCAAAGGTGTTGCGGCGCCGCCGAGTCGTGATCCAAAAAACAACACCCCGTGGGCGCGGCCGCGCTCCCGTTCGGGAAGCCAGTTCGCGAATGCCGCCGAAATGTTGGGAAACGCGCCTGCCTCACCGACGCCGAACAAAAACCGGGTGGCCAGCAGCGAGGCGTAATTCCATGCCAGTCCGGTTGCGGCCGTGAACGTCGACCACCAGAGCACGATGCGTGTCAGGACTTTCCGTGGACCAATGCGATCCCCAAGCCTCCCGCTCGGTATCTCAAACACTGCGTATGCAAATGTGAAGGCGCCGAAGACCCAGCTCATCTGTGCGGTTGTCAGACCCAGGTCGCCCGAAACCGCGGTTGCCGCGGTGGCAATGCAGACACGGTCGATATAGGTGACGATGGATAACGCAAAGGCGAAGCGGATCAGCGTGAATCGTGTTGTCGAGGCCTCGTTCACGGGACGTGATTAAATCACGGGTTGTCTGCGGGCGAAGCTGTTTCTCGCCGGCGAACGCGTAAGTTGCCGTTCAGACGGCGCTTATACAGAGTAAAAGTGCGCACGAACAGTCCAAATGGCCCGTTGACTTGCTGTGACGCATGTGTTTGAATTCCATGTTTTTGTAGTGTGTCTGCTCGATTCCTGCCAACCGCAAACTTAGGAATTAAAGAAGCTGATAAGTGGCTGAAGAAAAAGAGAATTCGAACACTGAGAAGCCTGCCGAGCCGCAACCCGAGGCAAAGCCTCCAGCGCCGGCGCCGTCGGCGAAGCCCGCAACGCCACCGCCCCCGAAACCTCCTGCGGCGCCTCCCAAGCCAGCGGGAGCGCCTGCGGCGCCCGCCAAGCCGAAAGGGCCGGTGCAGGAGCCGTGGTCGTCACCGCTGGTTGATGCGCTCAAGGAAAAATTTTCCAGCCAGTTTGTGAAGTCCTACTCCTTTCTCGGACAACACCAGATCGAAGTAAAGAAGGCCCTGATTTCCGAGATCATGACCTTCATGCGCGACAACCCGATTTCGCCGTTTAATTACCTGGTCGATGAAACCGCGGTTCACTGGCCGAAGACCGAAGAATTCGAGATCGTGTACATCCTGTATTCGTTTCAGGCGAACGAGCACGTCCGCATGAAGACACGGATCAAGGAATGGGAGCCGATCGAAAGCGTTGCGAGCGTCTGGTCGACGGCAGACTGGCTCGAGCGCGAAGTCTACGACATGTTCGGCGTACGCTACGCCAATCATCCGAACCTCAAGCGCATTCTGCTGCCGGAAGACTGGGTCGGCTTCCCGTTACGCAAGGACTACAACTTCCGTCTGCAGGATGTGGAATGGGTGCGCAAGCACCTCGGGATCGATTCCGGGCAGAAGTATTACGTGGGTGAGGCTCGGCACGAGAGCGGCGATTACATCACGCCCACGGATTAGGGATCAAGGGAGAGACTATGGCTATGCCGGAAACGCTTCTGGATGCCAATGAGTTGACGGTCAGCATGGGGCCGCAGCACCCGTCCACGCACGGCGTGCTTCAGGTGAAGCTGAAGCTTGACGGTGAGCGCGTGCTGGATGCGGAGTGTGTGATCGGCTACCTGCATCGGGGCGTCGAGAAGCTGGGAGAAGTGCAAACCTGGGGGCAGTTTGTGCCCACCCTGGACCGCATGGATTACATCGCGGCGGTATCGAACTGTCTGGGCTACTGCGAGACCGTCGAGAAGTTGCTCGGCATCACGGCGCCGCCGCGGACGCAGTACATCCGTTTGATCATGACGGAGTTGAACCGCATCTCCAGCCATCTGCTCTGGCTGGGAACCCACGCCATCGACCTTGGCGCCATCACCACCTTTCTTTATTGTTTCCGCGAGCGCGAAGAGATTCTCAAGATTTTCGAGAATTACTGCGGCGCGCGTCTGACGACGCACATGTTTCGAATCGGCGGGACGCAATACGAGATTTACGAAGGCTTTCAGGATCAGGTGCGGACGTTCATCGATGATTTTCCGAAGAAAGTTGATGAATACGAAACCCTCCTGACGTCGAATCGAATCTGGCTCGACCGTACGAAGAACGTCGGCGTGATCTCCGGCAAGGATGCCATCGATCTCGGCTTGACCGGGCCGAGCCTGCGGGGGTCGGGTGTTCAGTGGGATTTACGGAAGGCGAAGCCGTACTGCATCTACGAGGAATTCGATTTCGATATTCCCGTTGGTGCAGTGGGCGACACCTATGACCGCTACCTGGTGCGGATGGAAGAAATGCGGCAATCGGCTCGAATCGTTTCGCAGGCCATCGGCAAGATCCCGGATGGACCGCTGATGGCCAAGCTGTCCAAGATCATCAAGCCGCCGGTCGGCGACATCTATCATTCGATCGAATCGCCCAAGGGGGAACTGGGGTACTACCTGGTGAGCGACGGCTCGACCATGGCGTATCGGGCGCGCGTGCGGCCGCCGTCATTTGTGAATCTGCAGTCGCTCAAGAAGATGTGCGCCGGACACATGGTGGCCGACGTGGTCGCGGTGATCGGAACGCTGGACATCGTGCTGGGGGAGATCGACAGGTAGGCTTTCAGACTGGAAGATATGGATTTTCTGATCAATAACATTGTTATTCCGCTGATCAAGATTGGCGTCGTTTTCGGGGCGTTGTCGGCCGTCGTGGCCCTGATGACTCTGGCAGAACGGAAGGTCGCCGCGTTTATCCAGGTGCGTCTGGGTCCGATGCGTGTCGGTCCACACGGCATCCTGCAGCCCCTTGCCGATGGCATCAAATTGATGCTCAAGGAAGATATTCTGCCGGCGAAGGCCGATCCCTGGATCTTCACGCTGGCGCCTGTCGCGGCGCTGGTCCCGGCGTTCATCGTGTTCTGCGTCATCCCGTTTGGGCCCTCTTTTCAGATTTTCGGAAAGACCATCGACCTGCATATTACGGATCTCAACATCGGCGTGCTCTACGTGTTGTCGATTTCATCGATCGGTATCCTGGGGATCATCCTTGGCGGTTGGGCGTCGAACAGCAAGTATCCGTTGATGGGGGCATTGCGCTCCGCAGCGCAGATGGTGAGCTACGAAGTGGCTCTGGGCTTCTCCGTCATGGGCGTCCTGATGATCACCGGTTCGCTGAGCCTTGTGGATATCGTCAACAAGCAGAAGGAATATGGCTGGTGGTTTGTTTTTCTCCAGCCCCTGGGTTTCATCCTGTTTTTCGTTTGCGGCATTGCCGAGACCAACCGGGCTCCTTTCGATTTGCCAGAGGCCGAATCGGAACTTGTCGCCGGCTTCCATACCGAATACAGCGGATTCCGCTTCTCTCTCTATTTCCTTGCCGAATATGCCAACATGATCGCGGTGTCCGCAATGGCCGTGACACTCTTCTTCGGCGGGTGGCTGCGTCCGTTTACCAGCATCAAGGCCCTGGATTTCCTTGATCTTCCTTTCTTTTTCCTGGGGCCGTCTCTGACCGGCCTGATGTGGTTCGGGATCAAGGTCATCATTTTCCTGTATTGTTATCTGTGGTTCCGCTGGACCTGGCCGCGCTACCGCTATGACCAGCTGATGAAAATCGGCTGGCAATACCTTCTGCCGCTGGCGATTGCCAATTTGATCCTGACGGCGGCTCTCGGCGTGAGGGTGGAGATCGCCGAAGCCGTCAGAGGAGTCTTCACGCGCCTGTTGTCTTTTTTGTGAAGGGGTCATAACGATGAAGGTCATACGACGCGATTTGAGTTTGTTCAAGAGGCTGTTCCTGGTGGATCTTCTCCAGGGGCTGAAGCTGACATTCTCTTATCAGCGGCCATCTGCAAATTACACCGAGCAGTATCCGAAAGAGCGTCCCAAGATTTCTGAGCGATTCCGCGGCGCCCCGCGGCTGAACAACGATCCGGTTACCGGCGAGACCCTGTGCATTGCCTGCAACCTGTGCGCGCTGGCCTGCCCTGAGCACTGTATCGAAGTGGGATGGGAACGGACCGAAGCAGGGAAGAAGGCGCTGACAACGTACACCTTTGACGTGTCGCGCTGCATGTTCTGCGGTCTTTGCGAAGATGCCTGTCCGACGCCATGCCTGGAATTGACGCAGGAGTTTGAATTGAGCCTGTATGGGCGGCGCGATATGAAGCTGGACCGGAAGACGCTCGAGGCGGGCGTTCAGCCGGTGATCTATAAAAAGTAGGTCTATGTCTGTTGAACTGATTCTTTTCTATATTTTTGCGGCGGTCGCCGTTGTTTCCGCAATCCTCGTCATTACCCGGAAAAACGTCGTTCACAGCGCCGTGTGTCTGGCTGCCACGCTGCTCTCCGTGGCTGGCATCTTCCTGACCCTGCACGCGGAGTTTCTCGCCGGCGTTCAGGTGATTGTCTACGTTGGCGGCATCCTCGTTCTGTTCGTCTTCGTCATCATGTTGATCTCGGTCGAAAAGGCGATTCACGAACGCCAGGTCGGCAAGGGGTGGGTCATCGGTCTGGTCGCGGCTTTGCTCCTGATTTCAGAACTCGGATTCGTGATATGGCGCGGACGAGACTCTCTGGTGCTTGCGGAACCCGGCAGTCCCACGGAATCCGTCCTGGGGTTCACCGGTAATTCGCAGATGGTCGGCGAGGCGCTGTATACGAACTACCTGCTGCCGTTCGAGATCGCTTCGATTCTCCTGCTGGTTGCGATCGTCGGGGCGGTCGCCCTGGCGAAGAGAAAAACACAGGCGGAGTAGCCATGGTTCCTATTTACGACTATTTGTTTCTGGGAGCGGCGCTGTTCACGATCGGCGTGATCGGCGTGCTGACGCGCAAGAACATCATGATCATTCTGATGTCGATCGAGCTCATGATGAACGCCGTGAATATCAATCTGATCGCGTTTTCAGGCCATCTTGGACAAACCGCCGGACAGGTTTTCGCCATCTTCGTCATCACGGTTGCGGCGGCGGAGGCGGCGGTCGGTCTCGGAATTGTTATCGCGATGTTCAGGAACAAGGAAACGATGAACATCAGCGAAATCGACCTGATGAAGTGGTAGTGGCATGAATTTTCTCGAACTCATCTGGCTCATTCCTCTGTTTCCGGCCGCCGGATTCATCATCAACGGGCTGTTCGGAAAACGCATGCCCAAGGCCGCTGTCAGCGTCATTGCGTCGGGCGCCGTACTCCTGGCGTTCGTTTTGGCCGCGGGCGCGGTCTATCAGCTCTCGCAGTTGCCCGCGGGGCCCGAACGCGAGCACGTGGTCAAGGTCTACGAATGGATCAACGCCGGGCCTGCCACGGCGAGCAACGGAGAAGCGACGCGTTTCTCGGTCGACTGGTCCTTCCTGCTCGACCCGTTGTCTTCGGTGATGGTCCTGGTGGTGACCGGAATCGGTTTTCTGATTCACGTCTATTCCACCGGGTACATGTGGGAAGAAGACGGCTTCTACAGATTTTTTGCCTACCTGAACCTCTTCATGTTCTCGATGCTGACGCTGGTCCTCGGCAGTAATTACGTGATGATGTTCATCGGATGGGAGGGCGTGGGTCTGTGCTCGTATCTGTTGATCGGGTACTACTTCACCAAGAAGAGCGCCGGAGACGCCGCCAAGAAGGCATTCGTTGTGAACCGCGTCGGAGACTGGGGACTGGCAACCGGTATCCTGCTGATTTTTGCGAACTTCGGTTCGATGGATTTCCTGAAGGTCGGAGAAGTGATCCGAGCCGGCGTAGCGGCCGGTCAATACCATATCAGCCAGCCCATTTTCATCGGTATCGCCCTGGCCCTGTTCATCGGCGCGACGGGAAAATCGGCGCAGATTCCGCTGTTTGTCTGGTTGCCGGACGCCATGGAGGGTCCGACGCCGGTCAGCGCGCTGATTCATGCGGCGACCATGGTCACCGCGGGCGTGTATATGGTTGCGCGCAGCAACTGGATTTATCAGCTGGCGCCGGAGGCCATGGCCGTCGTCGCCATTATCGGGGCGATGACCGCGCTGTTTGCCGCCTCTGTCGCCATCGTCCAGAACGACATCAAGCGTGTTCTGGCCTATTCGACGGTCAGCCAGCTGGGATACATGTTCCTCGCCCTGGGCGTGGGTGCATTCGCAGCCGGCATTTTTCACCTGATGACGCACGCGTTCTTCAAGGCTCTCCTGTTCCTGTGTTCGGGCAGCGTGATTCACGCGATGCACCACGAACAGGACATGCGGAAGATGGGCGCGCTCAGCAGGAAGATTCCGGTTACCTTCGTCACCATGGCGATCGGAACGCTGGCCATTGCCGGAATCCCCGGTCTGTCGGGCTTCTTTTCGAAGGACGAAATCCTGTGGCAGGCGTTTTCGAGCGAGCAGGGGCACTTCCTGCTGTGGGTCATCGGGGCCGTCGTGGCCGGCATGACATCGTTTTATATGTTCCGCATGCTGTTCATGACGTTCTTCGGCGAATCCCATGTGGACCACCACACGGAGGCGCATATCCACGAGTCTCCGAAGCGGATGACGGTTCCGCTGATGGTGCTGGCCGTCGGTTCGGTATTCGCCGGCTATCTCGGGTTGCCGAAGTGGCTTGGAACGAATGTCTTCGAACACTGGCTGGAGCCCGTGTTCGAGCCGCTGCAAATCGCAGGGGCTGCGGCGGCAGAGCATGCGGAGCACAGTGCTTCGCTCGAGATCGGGATGGCGGGAATCTCGGTTGCGATCGCTGTCATCGGATTTCTCGTCGCTTTCATGACGTACTACCGGAAGAGCGATGTGGCGGAACGCGTTTCGACCCGGTTCAAAGGCCTGTACACGGCTCTTGCCGGCAAGTGGTACGTCGACGAACTCTACGATGCGCTGTTCGTCAATCGCGCCAAGGATCTCGGGCGGGGGCTCTGGCGATTTGACGGCAAGGTGGTTGACGGCGCGGTGAACGGCTCATCGTACGGCACGGTCGAGAGTGCGTTGGGCTCGGGATGGTGGGATCGCTGGGTTGTCGATGGCCTGGTGCGCTTTGTCGGCGGATTCATCAAGACAGCGAGCTGGCCGATCCGGCTTGCGGAGACGGGATACACCCAGAATTACGCCCTGGTCATGGTGCTGGGCGTGTTGGTCTTTGTCGGATACGTGTTGTGGGGAACCTTTTAGGAGCTTGTAATGGATTTTTACAGAAATAATCTCCTGAGCATTGTGGCCTTCTGGCCGCTTGTCGGGATGTTCGTTCTCTTGTTTATCAACAAAGAGAAGACGACCCTGATCAAGTGGTGGGCCAACCTGGTGGGGCTCAGTGGCTTCGTCATTTCGCTGCCGGTATGGTTCTGGTTCGATTTCGACAATTCCGACAAGATGCAATATGTCGTGAATGTGCCGTGGATCCAGTCGCTGGGAGCGAACTACCATGTGGGTATCGACGGCCTCACGCTGCTCCTCGTCATGCTGACGACCCTGATTGGTCCCCTGGCGATTCTTTCCTCGTGGGAAGCCATCCAGATTCGCATCAAGGAATACTACGCCTTCATCCTCATGCTGCAGGCCGGCATGCTCGGAGTGTTCATCTCGCTCGACTTCTTCATGTTTTACGTGTTCTGGGAAGTGATGCTGGTTCCGATGTACTTCCTGATCGGAGTCTGGGGAGGTCCGCGCAAGCTCTACGCGGCGATCAAGTTTTTCCTTTACACGCTGGCGGGCTCGGTTCTGATGCTGTTGGGAATCCTGGCGCTGTATTTCAACTATCCGGCGATTGCGGCGGCGCACCCGGAGATTGCGGCGCAGTTCGGTACGCTGCAGACCTTTGATGTGCTGGCGTTCCATGCGATCGGGCAGTACCTGCCGGAGAGCGTTCAGTTCTGGATCTTCCTGGCGTTTTTCGTCGGATTTGCCATCAAGGTCCCGATGTTCCCGTTCCATACGTGGTTGCCCGACGCTCACGTCGAGGCGCCTACGGCGGGGTCGGTGATTCTGGCGGCTGTTCTGCTGAAGATGGGAACGTACGGGTTCCTGCGCTTCAGTCTGCCGATTCTGCCCAAAGCGACGTTGTACTTCGCGCCCATGATGATGGGCCTGGCGATTATCGCCATCATCTATGGCGCGCTGGTGGCGATGATGCAACCGGACATGAAAAAGCTGGTGGCGTATTCGTCGGTGAGCCACATGGGTTTTGTCATGCTTGGAATGTTTGCGCTCAACGCCCAGGGGTTGAACGGCAGCATCCTCCAGCAGATCAACCACGGCATTTCGACGGGAGCCCTCTTCCTGATCGTCGGCATGATCTACGATCGCCGGCACACGCGCGAGATTGCGCAGTTCGGCGGCTTGTCGAGCGTGATGCCGACCTATGCCATCGTTTTCCTGATCATGACGATGTCCTCGATCGGGTTGCCTCTCCTGAACGGGTTTATCGGGGAATTCACGATCATGGCCGGAGCCCTGCAGGCAAATCTCTGGTATGCGGTCGCGGCGGGCGCCGGTATTGTGCTGGGTGCCGCCTACATGTTGTGGCTCTACCAGCGAACGATGTTCGGCAAGCTGGACAACCCGGCAAATCAGGGTCTGACGGACTTGAGTTTGCGGGAGCTGGCCACGATCGTTCCGTTGATCATCATGGCGTTCTGGATTGGCCTGTATCCCGCGCCATTCTTCCGCGCCCTGGACAAGCCCGTTAACAAGCTGGTGCAGGGTATCCATGCGACGGCTCCTGCGCCGGAAGCTCCGAAGGAAGCGCGGGAGGCCCGGTAATGGACCAATTTTTCCGTCCTCAGGATCTGGGCGCCATAGGGCCGGAACTCGAACTTGCGCTGTTCGGCATGATTCTTCTGGTTGCGGACCTGCTGGTGGACAGCAAGCGAGTGCTGGGTTACTTCGCCCTTGCGGGTGTCGCGTGGTCGGGATTTTTCCTGTACCGTCTGAACGGCGCGGATGTGCCGGCTTACGGGGGTCTGCTGGTCGTCGACCAGTTTGCCTGGTTTTTCAAGGCGATCTTCCTGGTTGCGGCGGCGCTTGCCATCTTCATCTCTCTGCGATATCTGGACATTGAACGCGAGCAACACGGGGAATTTTACGCCCTGATTCTGTTTGCCACGATGGGCATGATGTTCATGGTCGGGGCAATGGATCTGATTACCCTGTATATCGGACTGGAGACGATGGCCATTGCAACCTATGTGCTTGTCGGCTTCCTCCGCAGCAGTCCCCGGTCCAACGAAGCATCGCTCAAGTACTTCCTGCTGGGGGCATTTTCCTCGGGGATTCTCCTGTATGGATTCTCTCTGCTCTACGGGCTGGCCGGGTCGACGCGATTCAACGCGATAGCGGACGCGCTCGCGCAGAGGTCCATCACCGACCCGCTGGCCCTGCTGGCCCTGGTTACGGTCTCGGCCGGACTCTTGTTCAAGGTTGCCGCCGTGCCGTTCCATCAGTGGACCCCGGACGCCTATGAAGGCGCACCGACCTCGATCACGGCGTACATGTCCGTGGCGGTGAAGGCGGCTTCATTCGCGATGATGGTGCGATTGTTCATGATCGCGCTGTATCCGCTGCGTCCGCAGTGGGTCGTCATCCTGTCCATTGTTTCGGCGTTGACCATGACGGTCGGGAATATCGCGGCCATCACTCAATCCAGCGTCAAGCGGTTGCTGGCCTATTCTTCGATCTCTCATGCGGGATACATTTTGTTGGGGCTGATTGCGGCCAATGAGACAGGCATGATCGCCATACCGATGTACCTGCTGATCTACACGTTCACCAATCTCGGCGTGTGGGCGGTCGTTGTCGCACTGAGAAGGAAAGACATCATCGGAGAACATATCGACGAGATGAGCGGGCTGTTCTTCAAGTACCCGGTTGCCGCCGTGCTGATGCTGATCTTCCTGCTGTCGCTGGCGGGTATCCCTCCAACGGCCGGGTTCATCGGGAAGTACTTTCTGTTTGCCGCCATTATCGAAACCCACCACAACGTTCTTGCCGTGATTGCCGTCCTGAACGCCGCCATCTCGATGTATTTCTACCTGCGGATCGTCGTGGCCATGTTCATGCGGGACGCCACGGAGAAGACGGGCCTGGCGTTGTCCCCTGGGGTGATCGCCACCATGGCGATTGCGCTGATCTTCACGATGTGGATTGGTCTTTATCCCGACCCGTTCATCGACATGGCCCGGCACGCCGTCGGGCTTTAGAGCGGGAGATAAGAGGGAATTCGGGGACGGAGCGAATTCGGGGACGCGCACCAAATCCCCGCGAACAGTCTTGAATTTCGGTGACGTTGATCAAATTCGCCCCGAGATGACGCTCACAGATCGGATTGTCGAAGACGAATTTGATCAACGTATCTGGACTCCTCCGTCAAGGAGAGACACGCTGGCCTTTGTTTTTGATGAATGTCACCGAAGCAAGCATGATCAAGCCACAAGCCTCATCGTGGCGCCGAGCGTGCTGCGGAGGTGGCCTTATTGAAAAGAAATTGGCCCCCACTTTTTATCGGCCAATTTCTTTGTCCCCGCGCTTCAGATCCCCTAACCATCCTGCGAACGAGTTGATGAAGTCAGACCGCAGTCGTATCTTCGGCCTCTAATGTGGAGCGAATAGCAAGACGCTCCGGGCCATGATGAAATCCGCGCGCGGGGTGCCAATCCCCACATCGACCGAAAAGGTCAACGTTGATAAGGGCTTTTTCCCGCGCCGGTCTGACCGGTTCGTCATCGTCGAACCGTAACTCGCGCAGCTTCAGGTAGGGAGTTCGATCAGCTGCCTCAATTCGCGTTTCCGATTCCAGAATGTCGAGCACCATCTGATGGAGCACCTCGCGTATGGCCGGCGGCAACGGCGTTTCGGCATCTTCAACGATTCCCCGGAGGCGGTCTGCCACCTTATAGGCCCCTTGCGGGAATACGATGCCCATTTCCGCCAGCAAACTGCGGGCACCATTGATGCGCATCGTTCGCGTCTGGATCCAGCCCGAGCGCACGCGATGCAATGTGGTCAACTGTTGTTGGCTTACGCTTTTGATCGGAACGGGATGGATGTTTGTATTCCGCGACGCTTCCAACATCCCTTTCACATCGGCGCGGTCTGTCTTGGACCGCTGCACGTAGGGCCGGACGGCGCGGGAAGGCAACAGTTTCACGTCGTGGCCAAAGCTCTGGAACTTGCGTCCCCAATAGTGAGACGATCCGCAGGCTTCCAGAATCACCGTCGCCGCAGGCTGTGCGGCCATGAATTCGGCGAGTTCTCGACGGGTTAACCGGTGGTTTCGGGCAACGTGCCCTGGATGATGAGAGATTCCAATTTCAAAGACGGATTTCGCCAGATCGATCGCAACCGTTGTAGTCTTCACGGTGGATTCCTCCTGTTGGTCTTTCAAGACCGAACGTTTTTTCTGGTGTTGACTCTGGCACTTCGATGCGGCTCAAGTCACCAGGAGGAGTCCATCTCATCATCACCGAAATTCAATCCGCGCGAACAGTCTTCGTTCGCGCGGATTGTGTGGCGCGGATTTGGTGCGCGTCCCCGAATTCCCTTCCTCTTAATTCGCGGCGGACTTCAGCTTGGTAAAGAGGATGGCATTCATCTGCACGCCCTTGAGATCGTACTTTTCAAACTTGAAGCCTTTGCTGTTGTAGCTCCACTCCATTGCCGTTGTATCCGGATTGTAATCGGCGGAGTCTTCCATCCCGAACTGTTTGCGCATGTACTCGAGGTCCCCGCTGGTGAGCAGCTTTTTGAGTTCCGGATCTGAGACCTGATCGGCGGCGGTGGAATAGATTTCGATGGTTTCGAGTTCGCCGGTCATTTTCTGCGTATAGATGGCAAACTTGGTGCCTTTGCCTACGGCGCGATAGTGGGTGCCGCCGACGAGGTCGGTTCCTGCAAATTCACCGAGCTTTTCCCCGAAATTCGCCGACTTATCGCCGATTTTCACGCCCTTGTATTCGATGTTCATGCTGGTCCAGTCGGGATGGCTGGTGATGGCGTCTTTCGTCAGTTCGTAAAATGGGCCTTGGGGCTCAGCGGGTTTAGCGACCTCGGCGGGTGCTGGTGTCTCTTCCTTCGGTTCTTCCGCGCAGGATGCGGCGGTGAGGATCAGCACTCCGAGGATGGCTGACACAGTTAACCTTCTAAACATTCGAGTCCTCCTGGAGTAGCCTGTTGTTATCGGCGGCAAATTATATAGACGAATGACAATGCCGGACAACAGGAAACGGGAAGGGGGCCGCGAATCGGGGGCGAAGCGCATCGTTGAGCTTTGGGAGCGCTATTGCTATAATTTTGCGGTTTGATTTGATGCCCAAGAATGAGCAGGGGCTCTTTTTAGAGCGGTCTCTAAAGTATCTGCAGGAGAATCTTCGCAGGTCGGGACCGGCGGCCGCAGCAGGTTACAGCTTGATGGGAGCGATCCTGCTCTTGGGTGGGATTGGTTACGCTCTTGATGCGTGGCGCGGCACATCGCCGTGGTTCCTTCTGTCTGGCTTGTTGCTGGGCCTTGTCGTTGGTTTCCTGGAGCTCGCTAGAATCGTCTTTCGAAAATGAAGCTCGCATGGTGGATGTTCGCGGGATCGGCGGTTTCCGCACTGGGGATCACCGTCTTTCTCGGGGCGGCTGCTCCGCTGGATGTGCGTCTGGCGGTGTGGCTGGGGATGGCCGCGCCTCTGGGGGCGACGGCGTGTTCGGCGATCCTCGTGGAGCGTGTCTATCGGAGCCGGCCGGAGAGTTTGACGCGAGTGATGGGTGGAGCGTTTGCTGTGAAGATGATTTTTTTTGGGGGGTACGTCGCTCTGGTCGTTAAGGCCGATTGGGTCCGCCCGATCCCGTTTGCGATCAGTTTCACCGGATACTTCCTGGCATTACATATTACCGAGGCGTTCCGCTTGCGGCGCCTCTTTGCGGGTACATAGGAACACATGATCTGGGCCTTACTACAGCCGATTCAGGAGCACGCGGCTCAAGCCGTCGAGCCCGAGGCGTTCAATGCCGGGGAGACGATCCTCGAGCACGTCTCCAACAGCAGGATCGACGAGCCGTTGATTCATCTTCCCACCATCCTCGGAATCGATTTCTCTGTCACCAAGCACGTGTTCATGTTGTGGCTGGTGGCGTTTCTGGTTTTTGTTGTCGCGACGTGGGTTGTTCGCAAATACCTGAAGCAATCCGTCCCGAGCGGCGCCGCCAACGGACTGGAGTTCGTCGTCGAGTTCATCCGAGACTCGATAGTCCTGCCGAATGTCGGCAAGAAGTGGGTGAATACCTGGACTCCGCTGCTGCTGACGTTCTTTTTCTTTATTCTTTCCGCGAATCTGATCGGACTCATTCCCATCTTTGATTTTCTGGCTCTGTTGAATCACTACGTGATCCACGCCGGACACGAAACGTTTTTCGGCAAGGTCATTCACGGGGGCACGACAGCCACGGCCAACTACAACGTCACCGCGGGGCTCGCGGTTGTCACGTTTTTTGCGATTATTGTTGCAGGTTCGAAAGCCCATGGCTTCGTCAAGCACCTGATGAATATCGTGCCGCACGGCCTGGCCTGGCCGATCTATATTCTGCTGATCCCGATTGAAATCCTGGGAATGCTCGTGAAGCCCTTCGCATTGACGATGCGACTTGCAGCCAACATGACGGGGGGGCACATCGCGATTCTTGCGGTGACGTCTCTTGTGTTCCTGCTTACCGAAATGTTCAAGGCCGCGATTGCCGGCATGGCGGTTGGGCTTTTTGTGTCGGTGCCCCTGACCGTGTTCATCTCCGGGCTTGAGCTTATCGTCGTACTTGTTCAGGCATACGTATTTACATTGCTTTCGGCTGTGTTCATCGGCATGGCCATTCATGTTCATCACTAGAAAACTCGTTTGAAAGGATAGAAGAATGAAGAAATCAGGAGTCTTTCGCAGAGCGGTGGCCGTCGCATTTCTGGCCGTTGTTCTCGTCTCACTGGCCGGCGCCACGGTTGCTTTTGCGCAGGAGCCGAAGTCCGAGGCGGTACAGGTAGCGGAGGCGCAGAAGCCCGTCTGGCACTACCTGGGAGCCGCTCTGGGCCTTGGTCTGGTCGTCGTTGGCGCAGCGTCCGGAATCGGACGTTTTGCCGCCGCCGCAGCAGAAGGTATTGCCCGCCAGCCGGCGGCTGCCGCCCAGATCAGCGGAGCCGTCAACCTGCCGCTCTTCCTGCTGGAAGGCGTGGCCATCATCGCTGAAGTCGTCGTCTTGCTTATCGTCCTGCTGAAGTAGTCATGAATAACCCACTGGTGACGCCCGACCCCGGGCTGTTCATCTGGACCATCATCACCTTCCTGGTCCTCCTGGTGCTTCTCAGGAAGTTTGCCTGGGGCCCGTTGCTCCAGGCGCTTGCGGCCCGCCAGGAAACGATCCGGAAGTCGCTGGATGATGCCCAGGCGGCAAAGCGGGAACTCGAACGCCTGAATTCGGAGTCGGCTCAGATCATTAAGACGGCTCACGCCGAAGGGGAAGCGATCGTTTCCAGGAGCTGGGCCGATGCCGAAAAACTTCGGGAAGAGATGAAGCAGAAGGCCAGAGGGGAGGCCGATGCCATTCTCAAGGAAAATCTGCGACAGATCGAACTTGAAACGGGGCGCGCCTTGCGGCAAATCCGCGGCGAGGTCGCAGACCTGTCGGTTGCCATTGCGACCAAGTTCATCCAGAGGAATTTCTCCAAGGACGACAACGACCGGCTGGTCCAGGAAACGCTCAGGCAGCTTGACGAAAAAGGCGGCCAGGCCTGAATCTCAGGGAGCAATGGGGGACAACAAGGTCCCCCATCCCTCCCCCGCCCGACTTCCCAAATCTTCACCCTTCCCAATTCATCGTGCTTGGAGTGCGAATTCGGGGCCGTGCACCCCGAACCCCGAATTCGAAGTAGATCGCTGGAGCTTCCCGGAGAATTCCGGGTTCGAGGTGCACGGCCCCGAATTTCGCCACATCACCCCTTCGGGGGTGATGCCTGGAGTTTAGACATTCTTGAGTCTGAGCGGGAGCGGAAACACGAGGTTACGTCTCCGGGTTTTCAGGTTCGTCCGCAAGGCGATGGCGACGTTGAAACGCGAGTCTCAGCACGCCTCCGGCGTGCACTGGAGTTTAGACATTCTTGAGTCTGAGCGGGAGCGGAAACACGAGGTTACGTCTCCGGGTTTTCAGGTTCGTCCGCAAGGCGATGGCGACGTTGAAACGCGAGTCTCAGCACGCCTCCGGCGTGCACTGGAGTTTAGACATTCTTGAGTCTGAGCGGGAGCGGAAAACACGAGGTTACGTCTCCGGGCTTTCAGGTTCGTCCGCAAGGCGATGGCGACGTTGAAACGTGAGTCTGAGCACGCCGGAGGCGTGCTGAGAATTTAGCCCCGGGTTAAGCGAGCGAAGCGAGCGCAACCCGGGGTTACCGTAACGACAACGTTGCACCCCGGCAGGGGTGCAGGGATTCCTCGCACCCCTGCCGGGGTGCAAACGCCCCTCGTGAGATGAACCCCGGGTGTCGCTCGGCTCCACCCGGGGCTACCTTCCTTTCACGCCTCCGGCGTGCAAAATGTCTAATCTAAACTCCAGATCCCGGAGAATTCCGGGTTCGAGGTGCACGGCCCCGAATTTCTTCCGTCTCGAAACCCCTCACGCGATCCAATTCAGCACTCTCATGACACGCCAAGCCCCGTTCTCATAAATCAGGTACACCAGCAGGCCTGCGGGGCCACCCGGGCGGTGAAGAGATACTGCGACGGTTCCATCCGGAGCGCGGCTTATCGTGTCGATTGGCCAGTTGCCGGGTACCGGGGTAACGACGAGCGGTGATGGTGGTCCTGTGCGGATGAAGGTAACGATCGACGCAAGATCTGCATTTTGGAAGTTTCCCTCAACACGAAACGGCTGATTTGTGTCACGGTCTGACGTGATGGAGTCCAGGCTTCGTCCCGGCAGCGCGACCTGTGCGTAGTTGGCGAATATTTCATCCATGAAGTTGACCAGCCAGACGTCGTGATCGGACTGCCGGGTCAACACAATCTTCATGCTGCGCCGCACCTCCGTGGGTCCGCTATCGTTGGTGAGGTAGGCGTGGACCACGTAGTGGCCCTGCGGCTCGCTTCCGCCGACGAGAAGCCAGGGTTTTTCAGCCTTCCCCGCCAGGGCAAGGGCGGTTTCGATACCTGCGATGTCGTTGCGAGTAAGTTTTTCAGCGGCATCGCCGATTCGCGCGGGCGATGTCGGTGCCTGCAGGAGAAGCAACGCCAGCACAAGACTGATTTGGAATTGCATTTACTGGCGGACTATAACATGGCCACAAGTCGTGCGGCGCAGTGGGCAATCGGAGTGTGTGGTCTCGAATTCAGCGCAGGAAGTTGAGGGCTGCAGTCGCGGTCCACTCCAGCACATGAGTCGGCAGGATTCCCAGATAGAGGGTGCCGACGGCGGCAATGGCGAGGGCGGCGCCGAGCGCGGGAGTCAATCGCACGTCTCCGAAGTCTTCCGCCGGTTCCTTCATGTACATCTGCACGATGACGTAGAGATAGTAATAGAAGGACACCACCGTGGTCAGGACTCCGATGACGGCCAGACCTGTCAGCCCGGATTCCACGGCCGACCGAAAAATGAAAAACTTGCCCGCGAAGCCTGCCGTGCCGGGGACGCCGGCGAGCGACAGCAGAAAGAGGGAAAGCAGGGCCGCCAGGCCGGGACGCCGGGCTGCGAGGCCGGCGAAATCCGTGAGCTGCACTTTCCCGTCTTCGGAACGCCCGAGGATGGTGACGATGGCAAACGCTCCCAGGTTCATCGCGGCATAGGCAAGCGTATAGAAAAGCGCGGCGGACACGCCGCGGGGACTGGCGGCGGTGAACGCGACGGCGATATAGCCGGCGTGGGCGATGGAGGAATAGGCCAGCATGCGCTTGATGTTGGGCTGCACCACGGCGACCACGTTCCCGACGATCATGGTCAGGGCGGCGACGACCCACATCACGTTGATCCAGCGAGTCTGGATCAGTGGAAAGGCGGTCACAAAGATTCGGAAGAGGATCGCGAAACCCGCGGCCTTGGGCCCCACCGACATGAAGCCCGTGATTGGAGTCGGCGCTCCTTCGTAGACGTCCGGCGCCCAGATGTGAAAGGGGGCTGCCGCAATCTTGAAGCAAAGAGCGATCAGAATCATCGCCGCCGCGAGATAGACGAGTTTCACCTGAAGATCAGGAAGGAACGTTGCGGCGGCGATCGAGATCAGGTGCGTGCTGCCGGTCGCTCCGAAGATCAGGGCGACGCCATACAGAAAAAACGCCGACGCGAACGAACCCAGCAGGAAGTATTTTAACGCCGCCTCGTTGGATTTCAGATCCGTGCGCCGGAAGCCGGCCATGACGTAGGTGGCGATCGACAGAATCTCCAGCCCGATGAAGATCATCATCAGTTCATTCGATCCGGCCATGACGAGCATGCCTGCCGTTGCGAAAAGCAGCAGCGCGTAGTACTCGGCATGGTTCATCTTCTCGCGCGGCAGGTAGTCGATGGAGATCAGGATGGTCATGGCCGCGATAAAAATAAAGAGAACGTGGAAGAACGTGCTGTACTCGTCCACGATCCAGAGATTCGAATACCACTGGCCCGGCTGGCTGTGCATGGGCACGATCGCGAGCCCGGCCAGGACTGTCCCGGCCAAGGCCATCCATCCCAGCCCCGAGCGTTTTTCACTGTGAACGAACGGCTCGATCACCATGATGGCAATCCCGAAGACGGAAAGCACGGCGAGGGGCAGAATCGCGTAAATATTGATTTCCGGGATATTCATCGTGGTAGTTCTGTCGCCGTCCTGACGGAATTGCTGGTGTTGTGGTCCACCCGGTTCACCAGCCTCGCGACCGAAGCATCCATGGGGCGGAGGAAATGATTCGAATACATTCCCATCCAGACAATCAGGATAAGGAGCGGTACGAGGGTCAACCGTTCGCGACGGCCGATATCGGAGAGAGTATCGTTGCTGGAGTTCGAGATTTCACCCCAGATCACGCGCTGGAACATCCACAACATGTAAACGGCCGACAGAATCACGCCGGTGGCTGCGAAGGCCGCATACCACGGACGCACGCCGAAGGTCCCAAGCAGCACCAGAAATTCCCCGACGAAACCGTTCAGGCCGGGCAACCCGATCGACGACAGTGTCACAAACAGGAACACTCCGGCATAGACGGGCATCCGGTTCGCCAGCCCGCCGAAGTCTGCAATCAGCCGGGTGTGACGCCGCTCATAAATCATTCCGACCAGCAGGAAGAGCGCTCCTGTGGATACCCCGTGGTTCAACATCTGGTAGACCGCGCCCTGGATACCCTGGGTCGTGAGACTGAAAATTCCGAGCACGATGAACCCCAGATGGCTGACCGACGAGTAGGCCACGAGTTTCTTGAGATCGGGTTGAACCATCGCCACGAGGGCGCCGTAGATGATGCCCACAATCGCCAGCATCGAGATGAACGGGGCGAAAATGAGACTCACGTTGGGAAACAGCGGCAGGCTGAAGCGGATCAAGCCGTAGGTTCCCATTTTCAGCAGCACGCCGGCGAGCAGCACCGATCCTGCCGTGGGGGCTTCCACGTGGGCGTCCGGCAGCCACGTGTGGAAAGGGAACAGCGGCACCTTGATGGCAAACGCCAGAAAAAAGGCTGCAAACAGCAGCAGCTCGATTCGCGGCGGCAGCACCAGCGTGCCTCTGGCGAGAGACGCGAGGATATCGGGATAGCTGAAGGTGAATACTCCGGTGGCATTTCCATGCAGGAAATAAAGCGCCAGGATGGCGACAAGCATCAGTACACCGCCGATCATGGTGTAGAGCACAAACTTCATTGCCGCATAGATCCGGCGTTCTCCGCCCCACACGCCGATCAGGAAGTACATCGGAATCAGCATCACTTCCCAGAACAGATAGAAGAGAAAGAGGTCCAGGGACACAAAGACGCCGATCATTCCGGTCTCGAGCATCAGCATGAACAGGAAATATTCCTTTGTGCGGTTGCTGATCGACCATGAAGCCAGGATTGCGAGCGGTGTCAGGATGGTCGCCAAAAGGACCAGGAACACGCTGATTCCGTCCACACCCATGTGATAGCTGATGCCCACGGACGGAACCCACGGAACATTGACGAGGAATTGGAAGTCCGAACGGCTTGAGTTGAAGCGGGCGATCAGATGGAGCGAGAGAAGGAACGTTACGACGGCGACGATCAGCGCGAAAGTGCGGATGCTTTGGGCGCTCCTGCGATTGAAGAAGAGGAGCAGGACTGCTCCCAGCGCCGGCATGAAGGTGACAAGAGTAAGAATGGCAGGATTCAGCGCGTCCATATCACCTCAAAAACCACGCGACGATCAATACGCCGCCCAACAGGAGCCAGCCGGCATAGGCGCGCACGTAGCCCGACTGCATGTGGCGCAGACCGCCGGCGAGACCGCGAACGGTCTGGCCCAGGCCGTTGACCGCTCCATCGATCACGGACACGTCGACGAACTGCCACAGGAATTCCCGGGCCGTCGCGACCAGAGGCCAGACGAGAACCGTTTCATAAATCTCATCGACGTAGTACTTGTTCGTGAGAATCGAATAGAGCGCTTCTGTGGACGAGGCGATTTTGCCTGGAAGGGCCGGGCTCGTAATGTAGCAGACATAAGCCAGCACGAAGCCGGCCGCGGCGGAGGCAACCGAGGCCGCCATCAGCATCCATTCGAGCGCGGCGCTGCTCTGTTCGACCCCCGAGGCTGCAGGGGCGGCGAGGTTCAGGAATTCCGCGATCCGCTCCTGACCGCCGAGGATGGCGGGGACGCCAACGTAGCCCGCAACGATGGACAGCGCGGCAAGCAGAATCAGAGGAAGCAGCATCGGTGAAGGCGATTCGTGCACATGGTGCACGTCGTGGTGCGTGTAACGTGCATTGCCGAAGAACGTCAGGATCAGAAGGCGGAACATGTAGAAAGATGTCAAGCCCGCGGTAACAACGGCGACGACCCAGAGAATTTTTCCGAAGTTAGGGCTGCTCCAGACCGCCGCGAGAATCATGTCCTTGCTGAAGAACCCGGCCAGACCCGGAACTCCGGAAATGGCCAGCGTGCCGATCAGAAACGTACGGAAAGTCCACGGCATCTCGCGGCGCAATCCGCCCATTCTAGTGATGTCCTGAATACCGCTCATGCCGTGGATGACGCTGCCGGCGGCGAGGAAGAGCAGCGCCTTGAAGAACGCGTGCGTCATCAGATGGAATACTCCCGCCGCATAAGCGCCGGCGCCACAGGCGAGAAACATGTAACCCAGCTGGCTGACGGTGGAATAGGCCAGTACTTTCTTGATGTCCGTTTGTACGAGCCCGATCGAGGCGGCGATCAGGGCGGTCGCGGCGCCGATAACGGCCACCACCAGAAGCGCGCCCGGGGCGCGGTTAAAGAGTGTCGAAGAGCGGGCCACCATGTAGACGCCCGCGGTCACCATCGTTGCGGCGTGGATCAGGGCGCTGACCGGCGTCGGGCCTTCCATCGCGTCGGGCAGCCAGACGTACAGGGGGATCTGTGCCGACTTCCCGGTCGCTCCGACGAACATCAGCAGACAGATGGCCGTCAGGGTGCCGATGATGCCCAGTTGATCGGCAGGCATCCTGGCGGCTGAAGCGAAGACGCTGGTGTAGTCCAGGCTGTGGAAGGTCCAGAAGATCATCATGGTGGCGAGGAGGAAACCGAAATCGCCGATGCGATTCACGATGAACGCTTTCTTCCCGGCATCTGAGGCGGACTTCTTCTGGAACCAGAATCCAATCAGGAGATACGAGCACAAACCGACGCCTTCCCAGCCCACGAACATCAGCAGGTAGTTGTTCGCCAGCACCAGGGTCAGCATGGAGAACATGAACAGGTTCAGATAGGCGAAGTAACGATAGAATCCCGGCTCCTCGTGCATGTACGCGGTGGAGTAGACGTGGATCAGAAACCCCACGCCGGTCACGATCAGGATCATCAGGCCCGACAGATGGTCCAGCATGAAGCCGAAGTTCGCCTGGAACGATCCCGCCTGAATCCAGGTGAAGTAGTTTCGAATGACGGGGAGTTCTTCTTCGGGCAGGCCCAGCATTTGCAGGAATGCTCCGAGGGAGATCACAAACGATAGCGCGACGCTGCCCGCAGCCACGGCTCCGATGACGCCTTTGGACAGGCGCTTGCCCCAGAAGCCATTGATCATGGCTCCCAACAGGGGCAGCAGCGGGATGAGCCAGAGGTAGTTCACCATTTGAGCAGGTTGCTCCTGTCCACATTGAGCGTTTCCCGGTTCCTGAAGATGGCGATAACCAGCGCGAGGCCGACTGCCGCCTCAGCGGCGGCCACAACCAGGACAAAGAACACGAAGATCTGACCGCTGATCTGACCGTTGCGGCTCGAGAAGGCGACGAATGTGAGGTTCACCGCGTTGAGCATGATCTCGACCGAAAGGAGCAGGGAAATGACGTTCCGCTTGATGAAAAACCCGAGCATTCCGAGAAGGAACAGCGCGGCAGCGAGAATGAGGTACCAGTTGAGCGGAATCACAGGTCCTTCTTTGCGAAAACGACTGCCCCCATCAGGGCAATCAGGATGAGCAGCGACGTGAGTTCAAACGGCAAAAGATAGTCGGTGAACAGGCTTGCCCCGATGGCCTGCGGCGTCCCCGCGATATCCGGAGTTGTCGCCGAGCCCGGAACGTTCCATACGGTGCGCCCCACCATGAAAAGAAGAAACAGACCCATCGGAATGCCGGCGAATTTCAGCCAGCGCAGGCGGTCGCCGCTTGTTTCGTCCGCGGGAAGGTTCAGCAGCATGATCACAAAGACGAACAGAACCATGATGGCTCCGGCATAGACGATCACGTTGATCACTGCCAGAAACTCCGCCTGCATCAGGACAAACAGGGCCGAGATCGATGTAAGCAGGACGATCAGCGACAGTGAACTGTACAGCACGTGCTTCTGCACGAGGACGTTGATCGCGGCTCCAAGGGCGACGGCGGCAAAGAACATGAAGAGTATCTGGATCATGTAATCGCCACCAGGAAGCTTGTCAGAATGATGTTGGCCAGGGCGATGGGCAGCAGAACCTTCCAGCCGAAGCGCATGAGCTGGTCGTAACGGATTCGTGGGATCGTTGCCCGGATCAGCATGTAGACGAACAGGAATCCCGCGATCTTCAGCACGAACCAGATCGTAGGCAGCCCCATTTGCATCCACCAGGGGCCGAACATCGGCCCGTTCCATCCGCCCAGGAACATGATCGTTGCCAGCGCCGAGACCGTGACCATGTTCGCGTATTCGGCAAGGAAGAACATGGCGAACTTCATGCCGCTGTATTCGGTGTGCCAGCCCGCCACCAGTTCCTGCTCCGATTCGGCCAGATCAAAAGGCAGTCGATTCGTTTCGGCAATACCGCTGAGCAGGTAAACGACGAACCCGAACGGCTGAAGAAAGATGTTCCAGCGGGGAATGAATCCAAACCATGTTCCCTGCTGGCTCAGGACGATGCTGTTCAGGCTCAGCGTATTTGCGATCATCAGGACGCCGACGACTGAAAGCGTCAGGCTGAGCTCATAGCTGAGCATTTGCGCCGAGGCGCGCATCGCACCCATCAGCGGATACTTGGAGTTCGAAGACCATCCTCCGAGAACGATTCCGTACACGCCCAGGGACGTGATTGCGAAGATGAACAGCAGGCTTACGCTGGTGTCGGCAATCTTGAGATCCGGGCCGAAAGGAATGACCGAGAAAGACAGCAGTGCCGGAATCATCGAGACGATCGGCGCCAGGTAATAGAGGAAAACATTGGCGGTTCCCGGCACGGTTTGTTCCTTGAGAAGGAACTTCAAACCGTCGGCCAGCGGCTGCAGCAGCCCAAAAGGACCCACGCGATTGGGACCCGGGCGCATCTGGACGAAGGCCATGACCCTGCGTTCGACGAGTGTGGTGTAGGCCAGCGCCGTCATCACACCGCCGAAGATGACGATCATCTTGGTAAAGAGCAGAAGAAAATCGCGGCTGGAGAAGTATTCGATCATCCGCGTTTTCGCAATTCTTCGAGCAGCGCTTCGACTTTCGGCACGTCCAGGTTTTCGTGATACTCGCCATTCACCTGCAAGACGGGAGCTGTCGTGCAGGAGCCCAGGCACTCAAATTCAATCGCCGAGAAGAGCCCGTCGGATGTGACCTCTCCCAGACTCACGCCGAGCTGGCGTTTCACGCAGGCTTCGATGTCGTCGGAGCCGCGCAGCATGCAGGCCAGGTTGGTGCAGATCATGATGTGGTACTTGCCGGCGGGCTTGCGCCGCAGGAGCGTATAGAAGGTGAGTGTGGACTCCACCTCGGATACAGACAGTTCCAGAAACTGCGCGATGTATTCCATTGCCTGCGCGGTGACGTAGCCCTCTTCCTGTTGCGCCAGCAGAAGCATCGGAATCAATGCCGATCTCTTGCGGGGATAGATCGAAACCAGATGCTTGAATCGGGCTTCCGTATCCGCGGAGAACATCAACGTTCCCACTCGAGCGCGCCCTTTTTCCATACGTAAACGTAGCCGGCAAGAACCGCGGCGAAGAAGAGGAGCATCTCAAAGAAACCGAAAAGCTTCAGGTCCCGGTACACCACGGCCCAGGGAAAGAGAAAGACGGCCTCGATATCGAAGAGCAGGAAGAGCATCGCCACCAGATAGAACTTGACGGAGAATCGTTCACGCGCGTTGCCCACCGGCTGCATGCCGCACTCGTAAGGCGCGCGCTTCTCCGGTGTGGGCTTCCTCATCCCGACCACGAAGGACCCCACAACGGAAACGAGGGCGAACCCCGTGACAAGGATGAAAAAGATGAGAATTGGAGCCCACGCCGCCAGCATTGCAAAATCCCGTAAACGATTGTTCTGTCAATGACTTCGATGCCGAATCAAACTCTCGACTATAAGGATGCTGCGCGCAGGCTGTCAATGGCAAAAAACCGGAAGAAAGGAGCGGGCTCTTTCGGTGAATTTCGGTGACGTAACGGGAGATGGTTGCACCCCTGCCGGGGTGCGAACGCTTCTCGTGAGATGAACCCCGGGTGTCGCTGCACTCCACCCCGGGGCTCCCTCGAAAAATGGGGGGGAACAGGAGCGCGTCGGCGTCGACTAGTTGTTCGAGGCGAGCGCGGTCGGCATGTGCCGGTTCCGCGGAACGATCAATGTGGCCTGCGCCATGAATGCCTCGCCCTCTGGGACGGCCAGAGTTGCGATGTTGCTCCAGGAGTTGAGCAGTTTCCGTAAACCCGCGATCTGCAGCGAGGGTGTGAATGGATTCGTTGTAGGGATAGGTGACGAATCTCGGATCGTAGGCGCCGCGTTGCAGAAGATATTCGACGAGTTCAATGTGGCCTTCACGCACCGCGAGTTGAAGCGGCGGTACATAGTTGTGTTCGCAGCGCACGAGACCCGGAGTGGTCTCGACCAGGTCTTTCAAGATTCAGGGTCTAGCTGTTGAAGTGCGCGGAGCCAGCGTTTGGCTTCTTTCTTTAGATTTCGAGATTCTTAACGAAGGGCAAAGGTACTTGATGGATGTGGATTCACCCCGCGCCATTGAAACGTGTTGCGCCTTCTTCCGAATTTAATCATCACAAGCACGCCGGAGGCGTGCTGTGAATTTAGCCCCGGGTTAAGCGAGCGAAGCGAGCGCAACCCGGGGTTGCCGTAACGGAGATGGTTGCACCCCGGCAGGGGTGCAGGGATTCCTCGCAACCCTGCCGGGGCCCCTGCCGGGGTGTGAACGCCGCTCGTGAGATGAACCCCGGGTGTCGCTCGGCTCCACCCGGGCTCACGCCTCCGGCGTGCTTCGAAATAGCCGGGGTTCGAGGCACGGCCCCGAATCTTACGGTACTCCGTTTCTCCGGTTTTCCGTGTGGTACCATCACGGTTTATGGCCATCGAGATTCGACTCAACGGGGAGGTTCAGGCGCTTCCGGCAGCGTTGAATGTCCTTGAGTTGCTGGATTTTTTCGGGCTCCCGAAGGAGCGTGTCGCGGTCGAGCGCAACCGCGCCATTGTTCCGAAATCCTCATGGGAGAGTGTGGTGATCGCCACGGGCGATGAACTCGAAGTGGTGCATTTTGTAGGAGGAGGTTCAGGACCGGCAGTAGACGATTTCGTCATCGCAGGGAGGACCTTCAAGTCGCGGTTGCTTGTCGGTACCGGAAAGTATCCCAGTCCTCAGGTGATGCGTGAAGCGCACCAGCGTTCAGGCGCCGATATGGTGACTGTAGCGGTTCGGCGCATCGATCTCAAAGCGGCCAAAGGCGAATCGCTTCTCGACTACATCGATCGGGCGAAGATCATGATTCTTCCGAATACCGCGGCTTGTTACACGGTGGACGACGCGGTGCGTACGGCTCGCCTGGGTCGTGAGGCCGGGTTGTCCGAATGGGTGAAGCTGGAGGTGATCGGCGACGAAAGCACGCTGTTTCCCGACACTGCAGGATTGATCGAAGCAACCCGGATTCTCGTCAGGGAGGGCTTCATTGTCCTGCCCTATACCAATGATGATCTCGTGGCAGCGCGGCGCCTGATCGATGCCGGAGCCGCGGCAATCATGCCGCTGGGGGCGCCGATCGGGTCCGGCATGGGTATTCAGAACATCGCCGGTATGCGCATCCTGCGGGAAAAAATTACCGAAGTGCCGTTGATCGTCGATGCCGGCGTCGGGACGGCGTCCGATGCGGCGCTGGCAATGGAACTTGGCGCCGACGGCGTCCTCATGAACACCGCTATCGCGGGCGCTTCAGATCCGGGCGCCATGGCGGAAGCCATGAACCATGCTGTTAAAGCCGGCCGCATCGCGTATCGTGCCGGCCGCATTCCGCGCAGACTCTACGCCACCGCCTCTTCGCCACTGGACGGACTGATTCGTTAGGGTCGCGAAACCCTCGCCACTGGAAACTCGGATTTGGCCTGGCGTTGGAGATGCGGGAGGTCTCGCATAAGTTCGGTTGTTGCAGTGGCGGGTCGGGCCCGCTGCGCTCGCTGTCCTGTGGCATAGGGAGGTTTTATGGCTCGAACACTGATCCTCGCTTTTGAACTGTGTCTCCTCGTTTGTGCGTCTGCAGAAGCTCAGGGCCTTCGCGCCGCTCCGCGTCCGCCGGCACAAACCGGGACTCCCGCCGGCGAAAGCGCCGCTGCGGACGGATATGCGCCCATCCCTGCCTGGCTGGGGCAGACCCGCGCGCCGCATCCGGCGAAAACCGCCGAATACTCGGTGGAGACGGTGGCCGAGGGACTGGCCGGCGCGTTCTCTTTCAATTTTCTTCCCGACGGCCGCATGATCGCGGCCGAACGTGCCGGACACATCCGACTGATTGGGAAGGATGGCCGGATTACGGAAGTCGAAGGTCTTCCCTCGAATCTGTGGGCTCGCGGACAAGGACTGTTCGAGGTCCGGCCCGATCGCGCATTCGCCTCGAATCGGACGCTGTACCTCACCTATACCGTTCTTCCGGACGGCGCAGATCCGGCGGCCCTGCCGCGCAGTCCCGCGGTGGTCGTAGTGGCGAGCGCCAGGCTCTCTGCGGATGACAAGCGAATCGAGAACCTCAGGATTCTGCTTAACGGCGAAGGCACGCTTGGCCGCGTGATCCAGGCCCCCGATGGCACCTTGCTCGTGACGGCCTCGATTCCGGCGGGGTTGGGAATCAATTCCGTCGACTGGCCGCAGCCGCAGGCGTTCGACAGCAACATGGGGAAAGTCCTCCGCATCAATCCTGACGGCACGATCCCGAAAGACAATCCATTTGTCGGTCGCGCCGGAGCACACCCGGAGATCTACGCGCTTGGATTCAGAGATATCCAGGGTGTCGCGATCAACCCACGTACCGGCAGGCTGTGGACGACGGAGCACGGTCCCCGCGGTGGTGACGAAGTCAACGTCGTCGAAAAAGGGAAGAACTACGGTTTCCCGGTCATTGGGTATGGCCATGAATACAACGGCAAACCCATCAATGGCGACAAGACCTTTCAAGACGGCATGGAACAGCCCGTCTATTTCTGGACTCCGGACATCGCCCCGGCCGGTATCGCGTTCTACACCGGGAAACTTTTTCCCGCCTGGCAAGGTGATCTGTTCGTCGCCGAACTGGTCGGCCGATCGCTCGTCCGCCTCGTCCTCAACGGCGAGCGGGTGATCGCGGAAGAGCGCCTGTTGACGGACCTGAACGCCAGGATCCGCGGTGTAAACGAAGGCCCCGACGGCGCGCTATACGTGCTGACGGACGGCGCCAACGGCAAGATTCTCAAACTCGTGCCCAAACGCTGAATTCGGGATGGAGTCTGGGGATTCGATGCCCCGGGTTTTGGTCGCGGGCCATTGTCAGGTATTTTCGCGCCGCCGCGTCTTCACGATGGACAGTGGAAAACGCGGTGCTATAATCCGCCCACCAAGTTCGTAGCACGTTTCCAAAACCTGTTCATCCGGTTCGCATCCCGCGAGCTCTCGGGTGGGCTCAAAATTTCGGGGGGAGTTATGCGCAGGCTGTTTTGGGCGGTCACGGTACCGCTGTGTATCCTTTTTTCGTTAGCGCCCGCATTTGGTCAATCCAGTTCAATCAGTGGAACCGTCGCCGATCCCAGCGGGGCATTGATCCCCGGGGTAACCGTCACCGCGGTTAGTTCAGGCACCGGAGTCGACACGAAAGTTGTCAGCAACGAGAGCGGAGCCTACAACTTTGCCAGCCTTCCTCCGGGAACCTACAAGGTCAGCGCCGCGCTTCCCGGCTTTCAGACTGCGGCTTTCGACAATATCGTGCTTGGAAACGCAGCGCAGCTCCGATTCAACTTCACTCTCAAAGTAGGCTCAGTCTCGACGCAGGTTGAAGTTTCCGTGGATGCCCAGTCCCTGCTGACGACATCGTCTGCATCTATCGGTGAAGTGCTCAACGAACAGCGGGTTCGCGATCTTCCGATGGTGAGGGGCGATATTCTCGACCTGGTTCGCATTATGCCTGGCATGCGGGTCGATCCGTTTGGCGATCAATTCAGCGCGTTCACCGGATTACCGACCAACACGATTAACACGACGCGAGACGGCCTAAGCGTCACCGATACGCGAAACAATATTCTTTCCGGCACGACCACCGTCAACCCGGATCTGGTCGGTGAAATCCGCATTATTCTGTCGCCCGTCGATGCGGAACTCGGACGAGGCAACGGCCAGATACAAATTCAGACAAGGTCCGGAACCAACAAGTACACCGGAAGCGCGGTGTGGAATGTTCGAAACACAGCGCTGGCCGCGAACAGCTGGGCCAACAACCGGAACGTCGACCCCTTCACCAAAGAATGGAGTCCCACGCCGCTGAATTGGAGAAACACCCATCAGTACACGGTAAGTTATGGTGGGCCGATTATTCGCAACAAGACGTTTTTCTTCGCGTTGTGGGATCAGAACATCAGCCGGACACGCACGTTGGTAACGAACAACGTGTTGACTGACACGGCGCGGCAGGGAATCTTCCGGTATTTCGATAACTGCAATGGCGGCGATGCCCCGGCGGCAGTCTCCGCATTTCCTGCCAGTGCCACGGCCGGCGTGTATCCCGTGGTGGATTTCTCAGGCGATCCAGTCGCGCCGCCGCTCAATCCGAATGGCACGGCGTACACCGGAGCCTGCGCTGTTACAGCGTGTTTGGAAACATCAAGGCTGATGGCAGTCCCTTTACGCAGGCGGATTGCCCTGGCGGCGTCGCTCAGATCAGCGCTGCGGCATGGGATCCCCTGCGCAAGACCATGGATCCACCGGCTATATCGCGAAGATACTGACGGCGATGCCGCATGCCAACTACTTTTCCTCGGCGCGACGACGGTTGATGGTTTGAATCTGGCGCAGTTCCACTGGTTGCGCGGAGCGCAAGGAATAAGCGGAGCCAGCGGCCAGGGGGGAACCGTCCGAAGTCGGTCAACCGCAAACAAATCAACATCAAGATCGATCACAACTTCAACGCCAGCACCGGGTCGGCGTCGGATGGACCATATCAAAGGGACGATAACGCCGACAACCTCGCGAACTGGCCCGAGGGTTTTAACGGCGAATCTTTGCGCCGACCGCAGGTGCTGACGGTTAATTTCACTTCCACGTTGTCCCTCGACTCGTCAACGAAGCCCGCTTCGGCGTCAGCTACCAGTATAACGAAGTTAATCCGCCGTGGAAGAGCAGCGACCCTGCCGTCAGAAGCGGCGCCGAAGCTATCTGTTACAGGGCGGGCCGAGCCCGGCCGGCGGGACGTATCCGGTGGCGTTCACCCCGGGCGCGGGTAACTATGCCTTCGGTTCCAACAAGATCATCAATGCGTCCACCTTCAGCGGCAGCAGATCCCCACTCTACGACTATGCGGACACGCTGAGTTGGACACATGGCACCCACGGGTTCCACATGGGCGTTGAGCTTCGTTTGGCAGTTCCAGCGGATACACCGGAGCGGTCTTTCCGACCGCAGCAGGCGGCGCGGGCGGAAATTCGTCTCCGCATTGAGAAATTCGCTTTGGCCGGGTTGCCCAATCAACTGTCCGAACGCGCGCACGAACGCAGCAAACATGCTGTATCTGCTGTCGGGCTCGTCAATACGGCAAGCATCTTCTACTGGATTGCCAGCCAGGACGATGTGAAAAACGGAGTCTGGCAGGACTACACGACCACGCGGAAAAGAGATTTCGCGAACAGGTCCAGAACGAGTGGGACGTTTTCTTCAAGGATGACTGGAAAGTGACACGCCAGCCTGACGCTGAATCTCGGAGCCCGTTACGAGATTTACGGCGCGCCGTACCTCAGCGGAGGTTAACCGCGGCCGTGGACGACGGGGCGACGGATTGTTCGGCGATCAGCCGGAAGGATCGGGAGGCACGTTCGACAAATGGTTGCTGGCGCCGGGCGACATCTATCTGAGCGGCTACGGATCCCAACGTCAGCGCCGATAATGCGCTGCAGTGCTCGACTCAGCGGCGCCCCAGAATTCCTTCCTTCCGGAGCCGAATTGCGACCCGGCGAAAATGACGGGCTCGAATATGTCGGCCCGGGTTCCGACAATCCCAACAAGACGTTGTTCCGAACGACTCGGGACAACTTCGGGCCGGCGATGCGGTTTCGCCTGGCAGGTTCCCTGGTTCGGGGAAGGCAAAACCACCATACGCGGCGGATTCAGCATCACCTACGGTGTGGCGTCCCGCAGCGCAGCCACGACCGAGAACCTGATCGGCAACGTCGCCGGGCGCCAGCAGCACGGCAACGACTCGTGACCTCGGTGATTTCCCCGCACTGACATCAATCGCGCGCTCAATTCGTGGACTCCCGACGCTGGTGCCCGTGCGGCCGACAAGCCCCGCCCAGCCGGGAGGACAGATTCCGATTTTCAACAGGGCGACGGCATACCTGGCTTACGATCCGAAATACAGCCACCCCCTTTACCGAAAATATGACACATTTTCGGTGACGCGATCTGTCACCCGGAGCATCACGGTGGACGCGCGTTACGAGGGGACGCTCGGCAGGAAACGCATCGACAGCGCCTTTGGTCTCGGCGGCGTCTTTGGTGGCGGGCTCAATCTGAATCTTCCCAATGTCTACACCAACAAGGAACTCTTCGAAGCGCTCGAGATGACGCGGCAGGGTCATGACGCTCCGCTGTTCGACCAGATGCTGGCAGGACTCAGCCTCACGACACTGCCGGGATATGGGCCTGTGGGAACCACGGTTAACGGCGTCCTGCAACACGGTTCGGCTCACTTGCGCCGGAACACCACGTTTGCCAACAACCTCGCCATTGGCAATTACGACGCCATCGCTTCTTCTTTGAATACCTTGAGCACGGTCTCCGTTGCCAGCGGCCCGGGAGCGCTGCAAAGTCTGCCGGCCGGGCTCACCGGCGTCAACGGCCGGGTGCTCCGAAACGGGTGCGACAGGCTCGCTTCCGGTTTGTACAACCCGACACTGCCGGCTTCCAACACGAATATTCCCACGCGATGTTTCCCGGAAAATTACATCGTTGCCAATCCGCAACTCAGCACCGCCAGCTACCTGGCGAACCTGGGCAAGTCCAACTACCACTCGATGCAATTGCAGTTCACGCTCCGGCCGGTCATGGGAATCAGTTTTCAAACCACGTATACCTGGGCCAAGACGCTGGGTCTGGTTCCCGGCGGCTACACCAACCCGCTGGACCGGAACGCGGATTACGCCCCGCCCTATCAGGCCGTCAACCATGACCTCCGAACGAACGGCACCTTCGAATTGCCGTTCGGACCCAACAGGCTGATGTTTACCAACGCGTCCGGTTGGGTGGCGCGTCTGATCGAAAAGTGGCAGGCCAGCGTCATCATGAATGCGTCGAGCGGAAATCCGAGAACGGTTATCGGCGCGCATATGCTCTATGCCACCGGAAGTCAGAATCTGGATATCGCGCAAAGCCGGGCCGACATCGCTTCCCCGTTGTTTGACCAGGCCATGAAGGGACACGTCGTATGGGACGGGCCTAACAACGATACGGGAACCTACTATGGCAAGAACTTCGCTTTCGTTCCCGATCCCCAGTGCGGATTGACGGATCACGTCGACTCCATGGGTTTCAATCTTTTCACCGGTAACGGATGCGCGCTCAACGCCGTCGCCCTGAAGAATTCCGACGGCACTACGGGCCCGATCGTCCTGCAGAATCCTCTGCCGGGACACAGAGGCAATATGCCTTTTTCATTGGAAGCGCCGGGTAAATGGAGGTTCGATGCGAATATCGCCAAAACCTTCCGGCTTTCCGAGTCGAAGTCGCTGCAGTTCAGGATGGATGCGCAAAACGTGATGAATCACGCCGATCCTTCGGATCCGCAACCCCAGACCGGACAGAGCATCAATTCGGCCGGCATCACCTGGGGGCAGATTCCCAACAAGGGCGGGTCCGGAGCCAACCTTACTCCCCGTTCGTTCCAGGCCCAACTCCGTTTCACGTTCTGATCGAGAGATAAGGGAGGAGGTGGGAGTTCGGGGCCGTGCACCTCGAACCCCGAATTCTGCAATACGAATTCGGGGTTCGAGGTGCACGGCCCCGAATTCCCACCCTTCACTTCCTGCCCCTCGCCTGAAAGTCTTCTTTCGTCGGCGGATGCAGCTTCAGGTCAATGGTCAGCCAGATCATCTTCGTATATCGATTGGACCAGACCCCGAAAGCCACCGCGACCGCAATCATCGAGGATAGGACAATCGTGTCCGATTCGATGCGAAGCATCAGGCGCAGGAGGGTAAACGCGAATGCGGCAGCAAGGATCATGAGCAGGTAGCTCATTGGGGCGTGCGGCAGAAAGTAGCCCGTTTCCCGCATGAAGTAGAAGCCACATTCGGCGCAGCTGGCGGGTGTATCGAGGTACCCGTGGAAGATCTTGCCTTTTCCGCAGACGGGGCAACGCAGCTTCAGGAGGTTCTCCAGGTTCACGGGGATAGTGTACCGGTTATACTCTTTGCATGCCCGATAACAGCTTTGATGTGGTGTCCGTGGTCGATATGCCCGAGGTGCTCAATGCCATTCAGCAGGCCACCAAGGAAGTTCAAACCCGCTTTGATTTGAAGAACTCCAAGTCCGAGATCGCGTTGCACGAAAAGGACAAGAAGATTGTCATCACCAGTGTGGACGACTTCAAGTTGAAATCCGTTGTGGACGTGTTTCAGCAGAAGCTCGCCAAACGCAAGGTGCCGCTCAAGAATTTCACCTACGGCGTGGTCCAGCCGGCTGCGGGTTCCACGGTACGGCAGGAAGTGGCTATTCAGTCCGGCCTCCCTGTCGAGAAGAGCAAGGACATTGTCCGCGTGCTGAAGGACAGCAAGATCAAGGTTCAGGCGTCGATTCAGGGGGATGTGGTTCGGGTCAGCGGCAAGAGTCGTGATTTGCTGCAGGAAGCGATCCAGCTGTTGCGGCAGTCGGACTTCGGGTTGGAGTTGCAGTTTACGAACTACCGGACCAACTAGACGATGGCGACGTTGAAACGTGATCCTTAGCACGCCGGAGGCGTGCTGAGAATTTAGCCCCGGGTTAAGCGAGCGAAGCGAGCGCAACCCGGGGTTGCCGTAACGGAGATATTCGCACCCCGGCAGGGGTGCAGGGATTCCTCGCACCCCCCTGCCATTGCCCTGCCGGGGTGCGAACGACCCTCGTGAGATGAGCTAGGCGGCAGCAGGCGCGTTACTGGATGGCGCGACACAACGCGGCTGAAACCATTGTCAAGCCATCCGTGGTTATCTTCGGATGGAAAATGGTTACACGGAATTTGCCGTATGCCGCTATCCTTTTCAGGGCGAAAGTTCCAAAACATTTTCCAGGAGGATTCATGCAAAGCAAGGCTTCTGCCGTATGGCAAGGTGGATTGAAGGATGGTAGCGGACAGGTTTCGATGGCTAGCGGCGTTCTTTCGAACACGCCATACAACTTTACAATGCGCTTTGAAGGCGCCAAGGGGACAACCCCTGAGGAGATGATTGCTGCGGCGCATGCGAGTTGCTTCGCGATGGCGTTTTCGGCCCAGTTGGGTGAAGCCAAGATCACTCCGAAGAAGATCGATGCGGCGGCTACCGTGACGCTGGAAATCACCAGCGCTGGCCCCGCGGTAACGTCCAGCCATTTGGTGTGCACCGTCGAAGCGCCCGGAGCGGATCGCGCGGCGGTCGAGAAGGCGGCGGAGAATGCCAAGGCGGGTTGCCCGATTTCCAAGCTGCTCAACACCAAGATCACGTTGGAAACGACCTATAAGCTGTAGCGGGGAGAGAGGGCTATTTCGGTGAAATAGCCACTCGAGTTCGGACGTTTCGCATGGCGGAGCGTGGTGGAGGGACAATAGCCCCGGGCGGAGCCGAGCGACACCCGGGGTTCATTTCACGACGGGATTTGGAATCCCTGCACCCTGCCGGGTGCGAACATCTCCGATACGGCAACCCCCGGGTTGCGCTCGCTTCGCTCGCTTAACTCGAGGCTAAATTCTCGGCACGCCTCCGGCGTGCTTGCACCCGGCACCCTGCGGCACCCTGCGGCACCCTGCGGCACCCTGCGCGGTGCAATCCGTTCTCCGCCCATATTATTTTTCGATCCCGTAGGTTTTCATCTTCCTGTACAGATAGCTGCGCTCCAGCCCCAATAGCCGCGCGGTTTGCGACACATTCCAGTTTTCTCGCTTCAGTTTGGAGAGGATGAATTCCTTCTCGTACTGGGCCTTTGCCTGCGTGAAGCGTGGAACTGGAGGCGGAGCCGTTGCCGTTCGGCAGGGACAGGTCTCTGGCCTGGATCGGATCGTCCGGTACCATGATGACCAGCCGTTCGATTTCATTACGCAGTTCGCGAACATTGCCGGGCCAGGAGTAGTCGGTCATTAAATCCAGCGCGTCGGCGCTGAAATCCCTGGGAGGGCCTGCGTGGTCGACAGAGAAGAGGCGCATGAAGTAGCGGGCGAGGACGGGAATGTCTTCGCGCCGCTCGCGCAGAGGCGGGACGAGAAAGGGAATCACGTTGAGGCGGTAGAAGAGATCTTCCCGGAAATCGTCCGGCGGCGATCTCATTGGGGAGGTTTTTGTTGGTAGCGGCGAGGACTCGCACATCGACCCGCACGCCGGTGGGCGCTCCGATCGGTTGAAAACACTGTTCTTCGACAGCGCGCAGCACCTTGGCCTGGGTCTTCAGAGTCATGTCGCCGATCTCGTCCAGAAAAGGGTGCCTCCATCGGCCGGCTTCGAACTTGCCTTTCTTGGCTTCGCTTGCGCCGGTGAACGAGCCTTTGGTGTGTCCGAACAGTTCGCTCTCGATGAGTTCCTCGGGAATGGCCGCGCAATTGACTTCGACGAACGGGGCCTTGGCGCGTTTGCTGAGGAAGTGCATGTTGCTGGCGACCAGTTCTTTTCCCGAGCCGCTTTCCCCGTAGATCAGGACCCGGCTGTTGGTAGGTGCGACAATGGCAATCTGTTTGCGCAGGGCCTTGATGGGGATACTGTCGCCGACGATGTTGAATCGCGCCTCCAGTTGATGCCTGCAACATGGTCGTTGGTCTGTTCGAGCCGGCTGTGTGAAAGCGCGTTCCGCGCGATGAGCAGCGTGTGGTCCAGCGACAACGGCTTCTCGATGAAGTCGTAGGCGCCGAGTTTGGTTGCGGTGACGGCGGTTGCGATGGTGGCGTGCCCGGAGATCATGATCACGCGTGTCACCGGCGAGATTTCCCGCAGCCTGCGCAGGGTTTCGATGCCGTCGATTCCGGGAAGCCAGATATCGAGCAGGACCAGGTCATAGGCTGTTTCCCTGATCTTCTTGAGACATTCTTCTCCGCTCGAGACGACATCGGTGGAGAAGCCTTCGTCGTCGAAGACGCCTTTCAGAGACTGCCGGATGCCGGGCTCGTCATCGACAATGAGGATTCTTGACATACAGGTAATTCGATGATGAAACGTGTGCCGTGCGGAGTGTTGGGTTCCGCTCCGATATAGCCGCCATGGTCGGCCACGATGCGGCTGGCGATGGACAGGCCAAGTCCTGTGCCTTCCTTACGCGTCGAAAAGTACGGCGTGAACAGCCGTTCGCGATCCTCCGGAAGGATTCCGCGGCCGGTGTCCTCGATCGTCAGCCGAACCATGGTATCATCACGCGCCAGATCGCAGGCAATCCGGAGAGAGCGTGCTCGTTTGCAGCCAGCGCCTCCAGCGCATTGTCGATAAGATTGATCAGAACGCGCTTCATCTGAATGGAGTCCATCAGGATCAGGGGCAGATCGTCCGGAATGCTGACCTGCAACGCAACGCCTTCCATTCTGCCTTCATAAAGCGTCATGCGTGTGGTCGACCAGCTCGCGCATGCTTTCCGGGACGCGTGAGACGGTGGGCAGCCGCGCGAACCGGACGAATTCATCCACCAGGTGTTTCAGTCTGGAGACTTCGCCGATGATGGCGTCCACGCATTCCTGCATGACGGTGACGACGCGGGGCGGAGCGGCGGGCAGCCGCCTGATATTGCGCGCGATACGTTCGGCAGAGAGCTGGATCGGAGTCAGTGGATTCTTGATCTCATGTGCAAGTCGCCGCGCGACATCGCGCCAGGCCGTGGCTCGTTGAGCGCGCACGAATTCCGTCAGGTCTTCAACGACGAGCACAAAGCCGCCGGCTGCGAGGCGCGTGACCGTAACCGCGCTGTGCGCCGGCCGGCCGGGAGCGCGAAATGAAATGTCCCGCGTTATTCCTGTTTCCCCGGCGTCTCCGAGAAGGGCAAGGATCTCTCGAAGGTCGTCGTCTTTGAAGACGTCTTCGAGGCGTGTGGCATTTCGGACCGGGAACATGGTTCTCGCAGCTCGATTGACCGTGTGGATACGGAAGTCCGGATCCACGGAGATCACGCCCGTAGGTACGCTTTCCAGGACGATCTCCATGTAGTGCCGCCGGGTCTCGAGTTCTTGCGTTGTGCCCTGGAGACGGGAGGCCATGTCATTGAAGGAACTGACGAGCATTCCCAATTCGTCTGCCGCTTCGATGTTGACCCGATAGCTCAGATTTCCTGCAGAAATCTGCCGAGTCGCCGCAGCGAGGGCTTCGATCGGCTCCGTGACTTTCTTGGAGAGGAACAAACCGACCCAGACGGAGGCGAACAGCACCAGAATGGTCATCAACGCGAGGATGGCGACGTAGGTATACCCGAACGTTATTTTCTCGGACTTGAGCCGGTCGTAGTCCGCCCTTTCCAGGGTGAACTCCGAGCTCAAAGCCGCAATATCCGCGCGTGCCGGAACTATTCCCGCAAGGATTTTTTCGCCCTGGGGTGTGCTGACTCGCCGCACCCCGACCCAATCGCCATCGCGCTTCAGCAGCACGCCCTGAGTCTGACCAAGTGATTCCAAAGCGCCTTGGGCGAATGCTGCCCCAGGAATGCCGGGATCGGCAGAAATGCCCTCAATCCCTCCACCAGGATCGAGCAGGACAAGCGCCTTCAGATGGAGCAACCGCCGGGCCTGCTCCAGGTCGGACGGCGGATTCGCCGCCAGATTCTCGAAAATCGATTGCGCGTTGTCCTCCTGCCACTGCTCGTTCGCGCGATCCATCTTCGCCGTGGTCGTGAAAACCTGGGCAACCGAGTCTCCAAACCAGCGGTCGATGCTTCGATTGACCAGTCCGTAGGCATAGGCGAATACGGAAATCGTGGGCAGGAGCGTGAGGACGAGCAGCATGGCGAGCAAGCTCGTCTTGAACCGGGAACCGGGCTTGCCTTGTTTTCGCTCGACCCATGTTTTTGCAAGCGTCCGGAGGAAGATGAACCCGAATACGAGCAGGACCACGAAGATGAAAGTCGAGAGGGAATAGAGGAGGACTTTCTGGCCGGGTCGTGAATAGGAGATAAAACTGAGATTGAAGGCCTGCTGGGCGAATACCAGCCCCGCCAGGAGGACCAATATCCCTCCCGTAATGTATAACTTGCTATTCTTTGGTCGCTCATGATTGCCCATGGTTGGTCACTTGGCTCATATAGTAACTTTTTTCTTCTGAAATGCGTTGTCCACTACCTAAAAATGTGTATCAGGAGTGAGGTCGCGATATGCCAAATTTTAGTTTCAGTGGTCGAAACCGTCAGGGTGAGTCTGTCACCGGCCAGCGAGTAGCCGAAAGCCGTCAATCCCTTGCGCTCGCGCTTCGCCGTGAGCAGATCTTCCTCTTGGACGCGGAAGAAAAGAAATCGGGAGGCTGGAAAAACATCGAGTTTGGCGGCGCTCCCACCGCTAAAGATGTCGCCGTGTTTACGCGGCAGTTTTCAGTCATGATCGATTCGGGCGTGCCTCTGGTGCAGTGCCTGCAAATCCTGGGAGAGCAGCAGGAAAACAAGAAGTTCATGGCCGCAATCCAGGCTGTGCAGAAGGAAGTGGAGTCTGGAAACAACCTTGCCGGTGCGATGAAAATGCACCCCAGGGTTTTCGACGACTTGTACACCAACATGGTCGCGGCAGGAGAGGCCGGCGGTATTCTGGACACCATTTTCCAGCGTCTCTCCATCTACATCGAAAAAGCTGTCAAGTTGAAGCGCGCGGTCCAATCCGCGCTGGTGTACCCGATCGCAGTTGTGGTGATCGCGGGCGGTGTGATTACGCTCATTTTGTGGAAGGTTGTTCCGCAGTTCACCATCCTGTTCGAAAGCATGGGCGTGGATCTGCCTTTGCCGACGAGAATCGTTATCACCTCCAGTAAATTTATCGGCGGCGCCGGGGGATTGCTGACAGCCATCGGAATCGTGATCGGACTATTTGCGTTCAGGGCATATTACCGGACACCTAAAGGTCGCTACACGGTGGACAAGCTCCTGCTGAGAGCGCCGATATTTGGTCCGCTGATGCGCAAGATCGCCGTTGCCCGTTTCACCCGCACGATGGCGACGCTCATCGCCAGCGGCGTTCCGATTCTGGACTGCCTGGAGATTACAGCGCATACTTCCGGTAACGCGGTCATCGAAGAGGCCATCATGAATGTGAAGGGCGCCATCGAGCAGGGGCGGACGATCGTCGATCCGTTGAAGGAATCGGGCGTATTCCCCGCGATGGTCACGCAGATGATCGGCGTCGGCGAACAGGCCGGCGCTCTGGAGCAGATGCTGACGAAGATCGCCGACTTCTACGAGGAAGAAGTGGACGCGGCGGTCGGCGACTTGATGACCGCGATGGAGCCCTTGATGATCGTGGTGCTCGGTACGGTGGTCGGAGGCATCGTCATTTCCATGTACCTCCCGATCTTCACCCTGGTGGGTCAGTTGAGTTCCGGCAAAAAGTGATCGATTCCTCGCAGGCGGCGTCGGGTCGGCGGAAGTGGCTTCTGCGTCTGATCTACGTCCGCCTGCTTGCGTTTTCCGGTTTTATCATCGTCCCGTGGATCACGGGAAAATTCGATCCTGACACCAGCAACGACATGATCGTGCTGCTGGGCGCCGTCTTCGCGCTCTCCGCCTGCTGGTTCGCTCTCCTCCGCCTGAACGTTCATCACATCTGGCAGGCCTACGCCCAGATCGTTATCGACATGTTCCTCATCACCTGGACGGTGAATCGAACCGGGGGGGTGGATAGTTACTTTTCAAATCTCTACTTCCTCGAGATCGTCATGTCGAGCATTCTGCTCGAAAGCCGGGGTGCTTTTATCGGCGGCACCCTGAGTTCTGTGCTCCATCTGGCAAACCTCGATCTTGCGAAACTCGGCGTGATCGGCTCGACCGGAGCGGAAGTCAACGTGGACTGGCCGGACTTGCAATTCATCATCTGCATCAACATTTTTGGGTATTGCGCGGTCGCTTACCTCTCCCACTATCTTTCGGAAAGCTTGCGGAACGCGGGCGTTCAGCTGGAGAGGTCCACGGGCCAGATGGCTTTTCTGCAGGCTTTCAGCGATCGTATTTTCGACAGTATGGGGAGCGGCTTGATCACCACCGACGTGGGCGGCCGAATCTATCTGTTCAATCGAGCTGCCGAGAGCATCACCGGCCGCAGCATGGACGAAGCGCTGCACATGACGATTCGGGAGCTTTTCCCCGAGGTTCCCCGCGTCAAATCCGGGGTCTTCGAAACCTGGACCCGGCGGACCGAAGGCCAGGAAATGTTTCTTCGGTTTTCCGTTTCACCGGTGATGATCGACCGTAAAGACAGCGCCGGTTATGTGTGGTGCATTGATGATCTGACGGAGTTGCGACTGCTCGAACGTCAGATGCGGCAAAAGGAGCAGATGGCGGCGATCGGCACCATGTCTGCAGGCATCGCGCACGAAATCCGTAACCCTCTGGCCTCCATTACGGGGTCTTTCAAGTTGCTCCAGTCCGAGTTGCAGTTGAGCCCCGATCAGGGCCGTCTGATGGAAATCATTACCAGGGAGACGGACCGGTTGAATCGGACCATCAGCGAGTTTCTGTCCTATGCGCGTACTCCCGCGCCAAAGGCAACGCGGATGGACCTGTCGAACCTGATTTCAGAGACCGTCAGCCTGATGCGCAACAGTCCGGAACTCAAGCCTTCCCATTCCATTGAGACGAGACTCCAGCCTGTCAGCCGCCCGGTAGACGAGAGCATGATGCGGCAGGTTTTCTTCAATCTGGCGACGAATGCGTTCAAGGCCATGCCCGATGGAGGTAGACTGACGATTCGCCTCGAGTCCCGCGGTGACAACGCCAGGATTCAGTTTGAAGACACGGGCCGAGGCATGGATGAGGAGGAGTTGAAGAAGCTGTTTGTACCCTTTCATTCTTCTTTCGCGAATGGGACAGGCCTGGGCCTTCCTATCGTTTACCAGATCGTGAATGCTCATAACGGCACGATAAGCGTAAAATCCCGCCGCGGCGTGGGATCCGTTTTCGCCATCGACATTTAACAAATATGCCCAGCCCTGCAAAAATTCTCGTTGTTGATGATGAACAGTCCATTCGTGAACTGCTTGAAATCGTCCTTAAGAAAGAAGGATTCGCCGTGCAAACGGCGCGCAGCGCCGAGGACGCCCTGGGACAGACCAGGGATACGGAGTTCGACCTGATTGTTTCGGACATCTCGATGCCCGGCATGGACGGCATCGAATTGCTTCGCAGTCTTCGTGCGGCCAACTTCAACGGGCAGTTTATCCTGCTGACCGCGTTTGCCAGCGCGGATGCGGCGATCCAGGCCTTGAAGATGGGCGCCTTCGACTACATCCTCAAGACCGAGAACTACATTGAAGAGCTGAAGGTTGTCGTTTTTCACGCCCTGGAGAGCCGGCGGTTGCGCGAAGAAAACACCTATCTTCGGCGGGAGTTTCGCAAGGTTCACGGGCTGGGCAGCCTGATCGGCAAGAGTGCCCGCATGCAGGAGTTGTTCAAGACGATCGAGGTGGTCAGCAGCACCAACAGCACCGTCCTGATCACCGGTGAGAGCGGGACGGGAAAGGAGTTGGCCGCAAAGGCCATTCACCTCGGCAGTCCTCGTGCGGACCAGGCTTTCGTCAGCGTCAATTGCGGCGCGTTTACCGAAACTCTGCTGGAAAGCGAACTGTTCGGATATATGAAGGGCTCCTTTACCGGAGCCGTGGCCAACAAGAAAGGCCTGTTCGAGGTTGCGTCCGGAGGAACGCTGTTTCTCGACGAGATCGGCGAAACAAGCCCGACGATGCAGGTCAAATTCCTGCGCGTCCTGCAGGAACGGGCGGTCCGGCGCGTTGGAGGCTCGGAAGAGATTCCCATCGATGTTCGGATCATTGCCGCAACAAACCGCGATCTGGCCGGGATGGTTGCCGATAACCAGTTTCGTGAAGACCTCTTCTATCGAATCAGCGTCATTCCGCTCGAGTTGCCCCCGCTGCGACACCGGCGCGATGACATCCCGCTATTGGCGAACCATTTCCTTTCAAGGCTGAACGCCACGATGGGAAAGCGAATAGACCGCATCTCCGTCGAAGCGCTCAAGCGGCTGGAGAGCTATGACTGGCCCGGTAATGTCCGCGAGCTGGAGAACGCCATGGAACGGGCGTTCATTCTCGAGACGTCCGGGGAGTTGACCGAAGCGTATCTCCCGGACCCCTCTGCAACGGCAGCGCCACCCAAGATGGTGGCCGATCTTCCTGCCGACGGAATCGATCTGGAAAGCTATGTCGAAAACCTGCAGAAGGGATTCCTCGAGGAAGCCCTGCGACGCTCCAACGGTGTGCAGGTGAAAGCCGCCCAATTGCTTCGCATGTCCTACCGTTCGTTCCGTCACTATCTCCAGAAGTACAGCATCCCGTCGTCGTGAGGCGTAAGGAAGCAGGGGGACGATGTCGCGCGGCGCTGTCTCCTATTTTCCGCCGCCGCTCATCTTTTCGATACGCGTCCACTCGTCATCGGTAACCGGCATCACCGAAAGACGAGACATGCGCACCAGTGGAAACGTGGCGAAAGCTTTCTCTGCCTTTATGGCCGCCAGGGTCACGGGAGTGTTCAGCGGCCTTACCGCAGCGATATCGACCACGAACAACTGCCCGGAAGGTATGGCGGGGTCCGGGTACGCGTCGCTTTTTGCCGTTGCGATCCCGACGACGGCCTTCTGCTTGCCCGTGTGGTAATAGAAAATCCGGTCGCCTTTTCGAATCGATCGCAGGTGTTTCTGGGCCAGAGGGTTGCGCACCCCTGCCCAGACGGTCTTCCCGTCCTGCTCCAGCTGGGTGTAGGAATAATTTTCAGGTTCTTCTTTGACAAGCCATTGCGCCATGGGCGAATTATATGACGAACCTTGGAGGGCTTGTCGACAGGCCGGGTTCCAGGGAGAATCAGGATTCTGAAGGAACCTTCTTCCGGGCCCGGCGCGTTCCGTTGTGTACTCTCAATCTGCGGATATTCTCAAAGGGAGATGGACGTCATGAGTGATCCCAAAATTCAGGGCCCGGAGGTCCCTTCACCAGACCGGAGTGGGGAAGGTGTGATTGTCAGTCCGGATACGCGCCGCACCAATCGGATTCCTCCGAATCAGGCGAGGACGCTGAAGTGGCCGGTGCTTGATGCATCCGGGCCCCCGGAAGTTGACCTGGCCCGATGGACATTTCGAGTGAAGGGGCTCGTGGGTGCGCCCGTGAACTGGACCTGGAAGGAGTTTCTCGCATTGCCTCGCGTGAAGGTCTTCGCGGACTTTCATTGTGTGACGCGATGGTCGCGCCTCGGGAACCTGTGGGAGGGGGTTTCGATGCGCGAAATCGTGAATCGGGCGGGTGGCATTTCAGACCAGGCGAAGTATGTGCTGGTGTCCGGTTATGACCATGGCTGGACTACCAACCTGCCGGTCGAGAATGCGCTTGACGAGGATGTTCTTGTTGCCATTGCCCACGACGGCGAACCGATCAGCGCAGCTCATGGTGGTCCGGCCCGGCTGATCGTGCCGCAGTTGTATGCGTGGAAGAGCGCAAAATGGGTGTCGGGGCTGGAATTTCTCGAGACCGACCAGGCCGGTTACTGGGAGGATGGCGGCTATCATATGCGCGGCGACCCCTGGCGCGAGGAACGGTTTCGCTGATGCCGGAAATTAGGGACAGAGAGACCCGATTTCGGCAACTGCATCGCTCGTTATGCCGGGCGTAACTAGAATTTTGCTCCCGCAAGGCATAACGGGCCAGCCGAAGGCGCCGCCGCGCAAGCGCCCGAGCCAGGCTCCGGCGCAGAGCCTCGTCTAGACTAGCTCGTTAGTCTCGAGGCTGTCCCTCCAACCCGTCATGGTATCCCGGTTGTCTAATGGGAGTTGCTTGCGGTAATCTCCGTCGCCATCGACTGGAGGACAACGCAAATGCCATTGACTCGACGCACGGTTCTGCAAATCGCGCTGGCGCCCGTGTTTCTTCCCCGCCAGGCCCAGGACCTGGCCCCGACCGCATCCCGAGTTTATCCAGGCACCGACAATAAGCTCGTCTACGTGCCGGATGAACTTGGAAACACCATCATCGACTCTTCTCACGCTGGATACGGTGGTGGCGGCGTTGCGATCCCGACCGTGCCCGTTCGGGAGACAATCTGGCCTGTCGCCGGGGACAACACCCAGAACATCCAGGCGGCGATCAACAAGGTGGCGGCGCGTCCTTTGGACCCGGCTGGTTTCCGCGGCGCCGTGCTTCTCCGAGCGGGCTATTACCGCATGGCCATGCCGGTGAAAATTGATACGAGTGGAGTGGTGCTCCGGGGAGAGGGGATGGGCGACACCGGCACGATTCTTATCGGAACCGGCACGGGCCGGACCGGTAATGCCGGCGGACCTGGTGGAGGAGGCGGCAATCAGGGCACCCTTGTTCTCGTTGGCGGTGCTGCAGGTGTGGTATCGAAGGAGGAGACGAAACAGGTTGTCGCGGACGATTATGTTCCCGTCGGAGCCCGCAAATTCAAAGTGACGAGTGGCCGGAATTTTAGGGCGGGGGACCTTGTCATTGTGCGGCGAATCGGCAATCAGGACTGGATCGACGCCGTCGGGATGAACGGCCCCGATAACGCGAGCCGCTGGCGTCCCTTCAATGTCGAATGGGACAGGGTGGTCGTGGACGTTCAAGGAGACTTCGATCACACTCGATGCTCCGATTACCTGCGCCATCGAAAAGCGGTGGGGGGGTGGGGAAGTATTGAAGTACGACGAAGGTGGGCGCATCGAAAATGCCGGGGTCGAAAATCTGCGAGCGATGTCGGAATTCGACCCGGCAAAACGAACGAGAGAATACGGAAACATGGATCGTCCGAACTATGTGGCCGAGGAGTATTACAACGACGAAAACCACTACAGAAACTTCGTGATCTTCGACAACATCAAGAACGGCTGGGTGCGAAACACGACAGCTCTTCATTTCGTCTACAGCATGGTGGGCACATCGCGCGGAGCCAAATGGGTTACTGTGCAGGATTGTGTTTCCCGCGCACCGGTTTCGCAGAGAGCAGGCGCTCGCCGTTTCACGTTTGCGCTGCGAGGGCAACTCGCACTGGTGCAGCGGTGCCTTTCGGACGAAGGCCGCCACTCCTTCATGTCGGGACAGCCCACATCAAGCGCAAATGTCTTTTTGGATTGCAAGGCAACCACGCCGTTCTCATCGAGCGAGCCCCATGAGCAATGGGCCACAGGCAATCTTTACGACAACGTTCAGGCGCCTCTCACGGCGCGCTTCTGGAAAAACATCAACATAGGATGGGCCGGAGCGAACACGGTATTCTGGAATTGCGAGGGAAGTTTTCTCGTACAGAAACCGCCGACGGCTCAGAACTTCTCGTTCGGGCATCTTGGCGTCAATGCGGTGATCTTCAACACCCAGTTGCAGGATTTGACGAAAGAAAACGGACACATCGAATCCCTCGACCGGCACGTCACGCCCCGCAGCCTTTATCTGACTCAATTGCGTGAACGGCTTGGGGACGTGGCGGTTCGTCAAATCGCGGTTGCAAGCCAGGTGGCCTGAGTCCTGTTACTGTGCTGGGAGGGCGTAGCCCCCAAGCACGCCGGAGGCGTGCTCTGGAGTTTAGACATTTTGCACGCCGGAGGCGTGAAAGGAAGGTAACCCCGGGTTGCGCTCGCTTCGCTCGCTTAACCCGGGGCTAAATTCTGAGCACGCCTCCGGCGTGCTCAGACTCACGTTTCAACGTCGCCATCGCCTTGCGGACGAACCTGCAAACCGGAGACGTAACCTCGTGTTTCCGCTCCCGCTCAGACTCAAGAATGTCTAAACTCCAGAGCACGCCGGAGGCGTGCTGATACGTTAGAACTCTGAGGCGAAAGTATTGGAAGTCAGCCCTGCCGGTGACTATGCTACAGAGTTCTTGTCCCGAACGAAAGAGGATGCCGATATGAACGGACTTTTGAAGAGCAGATTGTCCTGGCTCATAAGTTGTGTGCGCGGGCGATGGTTCCGGTGCGGTTTCGCGATGCTTTCCCTGACTGCCGCAGGTTGCTCAAGTGGAACCACCTCTGCGCCTCAGTGGGCTGCGACAAACAGTCGGGTTATTGAACAATCCAAGGTGACGGGCCGCACCCGGGAACTCCCTAAAGTTATGGTGCCGATGACGCTGGGCGATGGGGAACCTGTCGAAGCCAGTAAGTTACCTTCGATAGAAATCGCTCCGGGCGTAAAAGCGAAACTCTGGTGGGGGCGAGGTGCGCTCGTCGAGCGGGTTGAAATGCAGCCCAATGCGGCCTACCCTGAGCAGACTCTCGGCGAAGAACTCATTATCGTCGGTTATGAGGGCTCGGCCGCCATTCAGTTCGATGGCAAGACCGTGGATATAGCAAAAGATCAACTGCTCTATTTGCAGCCCGGTGCAAAGCGTTCGGTCAAGGCTGGTTCAGAAGGTTGGAAGGCTTTCGAGGTGTATTCCCCGGTTCGGCTCGATCATCTGGCGCTTGCCGGGCAGAATACTACAGGCGTGCAGGTCACGTTTCCAGACCAGGGCGTTGCTCCGTCAATCGCTGCCGGCAGCCTTGTTGACCTGAATGATATTCCCTTCACGCCTTTGACCGACCCGGAACCCGGAAAATCTTATAAGCGCGCCTCTTCCCATTCGCGATTGATCTGGGGCAGGAACGCGCAAATCAGTCTGGTGCGTATGGATCCCGGCTCCGAGTTTCCGATGCATATTCACCCTGAGGATCAGCTGACACACACGCTTCGCGGCACTCTGAATCAGGGAGTGATGGACAAATCGTTCTCCTTCTCGGCTGAAGCCGGCAACACGGTGTACTTGCCCGGCGGCATGGTGCATTCGGCGAAGATGGGCGAATTCGGCGCCGACCAACTGGATGTCTTCTGGCCTGTTCGTCCTGACTACATCGAACGCGAGCGGAAACAGCAGGCGCTCTATTCGCAGATTGTCGGAGATGCGAAACCGAAAAAACTTGCCGAAGGTTTTACGTTCACCGAAGGTACAACTTGGCTGAAGGGCAAGTTGTACTTTTCCGATATGTATTTCAAGAACGCGGCGGCTGGTGACTACACCGGAAGCCCCGCGCGCAGCCGATTGATTGTCATGGAACCGGATGGAAAGTATCGCGCGCTTTCGAGTGGCATGCAGTCCAACGGAACAGTGGCTGCGAAGAACGGCAATCTTATCGTTTGCGATATGTTCGGCCATCGCGTCGTCGAAGTCGATAGGGCGACAGGACGCGTTGTGCGAGTCGTGCTCGACAAGATCGGCGGCAAGCCGATTGATGGACCGAACGACCTTGTGATGGATGCGAAAGGCGGAATCTACATCACCGATCCGCAGTTTACACCGGAAGCGCAGAAGAGCCAGCCTGGCAAACAGGTGTACTACGTTGCGCCCGACGGCACGCCGAAAGTAGTCATCGGTCCCGGCGAATATGCCATGCCAAACGGCGTGGAACTCTCCCCCGACGGCAAGACCCTCTATGTCAACAACACGTGGCAATCGCCCGGCGAGAATTTTATTTGGGCGTATGACGTGGCGGAGGACGGTTCGCTATCCAATAAGAGGCGTTTTGCGATGGTCAATCTCACGCCTGCGATACTCAATGCCCCAAAGCCCGAGGACCGTCTGGACTCCGGAGCCGATGGTTCGACGGTGGATACCGACGGCCGTTACTATGTCGCGACGCGGACGGGCGTCCAGATTTTCATGCCCGATGGGACCTACGCCGGCACGATATTCGTGCCGCAGTATCCAGTCAGCGTCACATTCGGCGGGCCGGACAACGACACGTTGTACATGGTTGGCGAGTCGTCTGTCTGGTCGATACAGACGAAGGTTCATGGGTTCCGTTTGCCTGAGGGTTTGAACTAGGCCTGAATTATCGATTGTCGAGTCGCGGGGTTTGTGATGACCTGTGGCCGCTTAATGAGGAGGAAGATCATGGCGCAACGCACGAGAGTTGTTTTACTCTCCGCCTTTGCCGGCATTGTCACCCTGACGCTTTGTCAGCTTGTGACACCGGCGGCACAGGCTGAACTGGCGCGTCGAATCGCGCACACCGATCCGGCCGCATACCGTCCTTCACCTGCAGTGCACGGTGGCGCCGGTACGATGGCTTTCACGGCGCTGCTCAACCGTGGGGCCGTGACACCGGAATTCAATTTTCTTCACCGGGGCGAAATCCCGCCGGGCGCCGGCATCGGACATCATTTCCATAACACCGTTGAAGAAATGTTCGTGATCCTCGACGGCGAGGCGCAGTTTACCGTTGATGGCCGCACTTCGCTGGTCAAGGGGCCCGCCGGTGTTATCTGCCGCACGGGGCATTCGCACGCGATCTACAACTCGGGGACTACGCCGGTGCAGTGGGTGAATCTTAACGTCTCGCTCAACGCCGGTGTTTACGACAACTTTGATCTCGGCGACACTAGGGTCGGCGCGCCGCTGGATCCGATTCCGACTTTTATCGTCGGGCGCTTCGACAGGGACCTTCTTCTGAGACAAGGGGGACGCGGTGGCCGTGGCCCTGCACCGGCTACCGGAGCGACTCCGACAACGGTCCTCACCCGCCGTGCTCTCGGACCTGCGGTTTTCTCGACGACATGGGCTTATATCGATCAGGTACTGGTGCCGCCGGGGATGTCCACCACAGAGATGAAGCACGACGCTGTCGGCGAGGCGTACTACGTACTTGCAGGGGGCGGGACCGTCACCGTGAAGGGGGCCACATCGGAAACGGCGCCTGTAAAAACGGGCGATGCGATTCCGATCAGGATCGGGGAGTCGAGTCTCTTTACAAATACCGGTGCGGAGCCGCTGGAGCTTTTCGTCATGGGTGTCGCCAAAGACATGGCTGCCAAGACGCAATTGTTGACGGGCGGAAACCGGCGCTAGACACTACGGATACTTCGAGGAGGAACAGTGAATAGACGGGGAATCATCAGGTCGGCCATCGCGGCCGCGGCCACGGCATTCGGCCTTGGCCGTTTTTCAACACCGGCAAGCGCCCAGACGAAACACATTCGGCTCTACGTGGAAATGGATGTGGCGCCGTCGCGCGAGAAGGAAATGCTGGACCTCTTCCACAATACTTTTGTGCCGGAGGCAGTGAAGCACGAAGGTTACATTCGAGTAAAGATGCTCAAGCGCCGCACAATAATTCAGGGCACGGCGCCGGCCAATCACAACTACCGCTTCGAACTCGAATTCGAAAGTGAAGACTTGCGCCAGAAATGGATTGCGTCTGCTGCACACCAGCGCGTCTGGCCCCCGGTCGAGAAAACGATCACTACTCAGAAAACCTATCCGGTCGTTTTGTACGACGAAGTCTAGTCGCCGGCGTGCGGAGGATTTCGACGATTCTCTGTCGGCAATCTTTCCGGCGATTATGTCGGTGTCGAGTCTTAAACGGATTGCCATTGAGTATTGGAGTGCGAAACCCGGCGGCAGTAGTATTGCGGCCGTCAGGAACGAACATGGAGGGCGACGATGAGCAAGACAACCTCAGGATGTGCCGTTTTTTTCAGTTTTGTTCTTTGCTTCGGCATCGTTGCCGCGTCCGCCGAGTCCATCGGCGAACCCGGCGGATCGGGGCCGTTTCCTGCGACCGCGGAGTTGCGTGCGGACCTGCCCGGCTTCACTGTCTATCGTCCGGTGAATCTCCCCGGAAATCCGATTCCGCTTTTTGTTTGGGGTAACGGCGGCTGCAGCAACAATGGGCTGGCACACAGCGCCTATCTCCGACAAATTGCATCGCAGGGCTATTTCGTCGTTTCCCTGGGGAATTCCGGCCGCGGGCCAGGGCCCTGCACCGGCCGCGGCTCCAGATCAGGATCCAACGCAGGCCAGCCAGATGATCGAGGCCATCGATTGGGCTACGCGGGAGGCGGCAAGGCAGGGCAGCGACCTCTATCGCCACATCGATCTCACTCGCATCGCCGTCGGCGGGCACAGCTGCGGTGGTCTGCAGGCGCTGGCCGTTTCTCACGACCCTCGCATCAAAACGACGCTGGTGCTCGACAGTGGCATCTACAACACCCCGGGAGGACGCAGTCACGTGAACGTGGACAAATCGCAACTGGCGCGCCTCCATGGACCGATGCTCTATCTCATCGGCGGGCCGTCTGACATCGCTTATCCCAACGCCTCCGACGACGTCGCGCGCATCGAGAAGGTCCCGGTGTTCTTTGCCAATCTGCCTGTGGGCCACGGCGGAACTTTTTCCAGGCCCGACGGCGGCGAGTGGGCTACGGTCAGCGCACGCTGGCTGGAATGGCAGTTGAAGTCCAACGCCGACGCAGGCTGGGATTTTGCGGGTCCCGAATGCCGGCTCTGCAAGGACGGCCGCTGGACCATCGTTCAGAAGCAAATGCCCATGCCGACTGGGCCACTCCGCTAGCTCGTTGACGTCCGACTACACGTCCGGTGTACGCGGACAAGCCTCGCCCCGTGGTCATCCTGCAGGATGATCGTTTTGACGCCACGGCTTCGATCTCCATTTGTGCAAAAGTGTTCGCGGCGCTGATGGACAGCCAGTCGTATAATGCACGCCGGTAGCGCGCTCTCCGGGCGTGGTTCAATCGGGAGCGAGTCCCAAGAGGAGGTTTGCGATGCGCATGTCATTCGTCGTTGCGGCAACGGTCGTGATTGTCGGCGTTTCTTCCTTCGCACAGGCGCAGACGGCCCCGGCGGCGCCGTCGTCCTGCAATTTACCTGTGGCGGCAGGAGTCCGGCAGCAACAGCTCCTGTCTGGACAGCGGCCGCGAACCTACAGATTGTTTGTTCCTCCTGCCTATGACGGGCGCACGGCAATACCCCTGGTTCTCGACCTGCATGGCAGCGGTGGAACGTCGGCGGGTCAGGCTCGAAACAGCGGTTTCGAAGAAATCGCGGCGCAGGAGGGTTTTGCGGTGGCGAGCCTGCAGGCGGAAAACGGCAGGTGGAACGTCCCCGTCGATAAGAACCGGGCCGACGACGTCGTGTACGTCAGCGACGTGATCGACGACGTCGCGCGGCAGTTGTGTACGGATCTGGCGAGGGTGTATGCCACCGGGTTTTCGGGCGGGGCGCGCATGTCCTCGTTGCTGGGATGCATGCTCAACGCGAGAATCGCAGCTATAGCGCCGGTCTCCGGCCTTCGTTGGCCTGCTCCCTGCGGAGGGCGACCCCTTCCGGTCCTGACTTTCCACGGCCTGGCCGACACCCAGAATCCCTATGACGGAAACGCGCCAGGCCGCGGCGCTGAGTGGTTGGAGAGCGTTCCGGAGGCCCTCGCCGGCTGGGCACAGCATAACGGTTGCCGCTCCGACGTCATTCTGGACGATCCCGCCGGTCCTCTGTCCACGATGAGTTACGCGGGTTGCCAGGACGGCGCCGAAGTCCGGATCATCCGCATCGATGGCCTTGGCCATGCCTGGACGAGGAAGGAAGTCGACACGACGGCGGTGATGTGGCAGTTTTTCAAGAACCACCGCAAGTAGCTGTTTTTCGATCTTCTTCTTACAGGACCGCAACCGACATCGTCCCTTGACGCCGTTGACAATGGACGGATCGGCCTTCACAATCGTCGTCAGTGTGCCCTGGGGCGCCTCCTGTCCGCGGCAAGGGAAATTGCTCCCACCCAATCGGATACTTGCGTACTGTCAGACCTTCTTTCTGCCTGCTTCAGCGGACTTCAGGCTTTAAGGAAGGAAGCGTCTCATGACAAACAAACTCACCCCACAATCCAGTCTCGAAGCGTTGCGCAAGGAAGCCAAGCGGTGGCTTAAGGCTCTGCGGGCGGGCGATCCGAAGGCTCTCGACCGGTTGGCGCGAATTCATCCCACCCAGGGGACGCCGGCCCTGCGGACGGTCCAGCACGCGCTCGCGCTCGAATACGGAGTCTCAGGCTGGGCCGCGCTCAAACAGGAGTTGGAGGAGCGTGCTCTTGCCGCGCGCAGCCATGCCGATCGGGTCACGCTGTTCCTGGAAAAGTCCGCGAACCGCTACAATGTGGCGCCGGCGAAAGCGCAATGGAATACCTACGAGCCCGACAAGCCGGCGCGCGGCGAACTGGCGGCGCGAGTGCTGGCGCGCCACCCGGAAATCGCGCGCGACAGCATTCACGCGGCGGTGGCAGCTCACGATGTCGCAGCCGTGCGGGGCTTTCTGTCCGCCGATAGCTCGCTCGCCAACCAGCCCGGAGGACCGGATGGATGGACGCCGCTGCTGCGCCTGGCCTACACGCGCCTGCCGATCGAAGCGATGACCCGGAACGCGGTCGGGATTGCGAACCTGTTGCTGGACCACGGCGCCGATCCCAGGGTCGCATGGTCGGACGGCGAGAATGCCTTCACGGTGCTGACCGGGGTGATCGGCGGCGGCGAGGGCGGGCAGACCGCCCACCCAATTGATTGCCGTTATCGCCCCGGTCAGCCGCGATATCCGCGGGCTGTGTTTTGCGGGAGCCCTGGATAGGCTTGCCGAGTTGATTACAGCGGATCCCGGGCTCGCTTCTGCGATCACGCGTGGTGGCGAGCCGCCGCTGTTCGCTCTGCCCGACGATGATGAGCGCGCGGTCGACGTCGCCGAGCTCCTTCTGGCACACGGCGCCAATCCGTCGGTCAGGAATGCCTCGGATCTCACTCCGGCGCAGGCTGCGAAGAAGCGCGGCCTGGAGGAAGCGGCCGCCGTGATCGGCGCATCGGAACCCTGAAGGAGTCCGGGATGCAGCAGGGACGGGGTCCTACCGCGCCAATTGTTCGAGATCGCCGGAAGCAGAGTCCATCAGCGTGGTAAGGCGCTTCAGCGCTGCGGCGACACGCGCGACTTCGCGTTCGGCCTCATCGTAGCGCGCATCCTCGATGCCCTCGCGAACTCCGGGCACCGTCTTCACGCCGTAGCCCGTGTAGAAGCCGGGCGCGTACAACAGATGTCGATACCATGGGCGACGGGGCAGACCCGCATCGTCGATGAGCTGAGCCTCGGCCGTGCGCAGCTTTTCGTTGAGCTTCTGAAGTGCCGGGGCATTCTCCATCAGCTTCGTTTTCGCTTTATCCAGCGCCTTCTCATATCGCTTCGCCGCATCGATAAGGGCCGCTGCGGCGTTGTCGTAGGGGGCGAAGTTGATCGCGGGCGGCACTGTTTCCGTTGGGGGAATGGGTACCGGCCTGCGCGGATCGCGCACCGCCGCAAAGACGCCATCCGCAATCTGCCGATTGCGCTCTTTGATCTCGTCCTGCTTCTTGCTGAGCAAATCCTTCAATTCCTTTCCGTACTTCTGCACGGTGTCGGCCAGGTCGGTGAATTCCATCGGCACGACGTCGGCATCCGCCAGGCGAATCACGGCAGTGCCTGCGGTTTGCGCCAGAGTGCGGCCGTACGTGAAGTCGGTGTCGAGGAAGTGCGTGTAGAAATAGAAGTCGTCGTAGATCGAGTGGTAGATGCCGTCATCGTCTTCGCCGCCGAAACCGAGATTGATGGAAGCGATACCGGCATGTTGCACGAATGGCGTGTAGTCGGAGCCGGAGCCGAGTGGCGCGATCCGAAGATCGGCCCGATCGCGCGCCTCCTTCCGATCGTCCGCCGAGCCTCTGGCGATCACCGCAGCCTGACGACGCGTCAATACGCTGAGGCCGGATTCCGGATCAGGGATGTCGCGAGCAACACCATCGATGAAGCGTTCGAGCGAATGCGATCCGCCGACGTTGAGGAAGCCGCGTCCGTTCCCGTCGGAGTTGATGTAGGCGACGGCGTGTTGCCGCAGCTCCGCTTCGTGAGTTTCCACCCACTCCGTCGAACCGAGCAGCCCCGGCTCTTCGCCGTCCCACGAGGCGTAGACGATGGTCCGCTTCGGGCGCCAGCCCTGCTTGCGCAGCTCTCCCAGTGCGCGCGCTTCCTCAAGCTCGGGCGCCATGCCGCTCACCGGATCGGCAGCGCCATTGACCCACGCGTCGTGGTGATTGCCGCGGAGGATCCACTCGTCGGGAAATGTCGATCCAGGAATCTTTGCGATGACGTCGTAGAGCGGCTTTGTATCCCAGTTGAACGCAACCTTCAGGTGAACTTTTGCCGAGCCGCCGAGACGGTAGGGAATCGGCAGCGCGCCACGCCAGCTTTCCGGGGCCATCCTGCCCGTCAGCGCCGCGAGCAGGGGCTGGGCGTCGCCGTAGGAAATCGGCAAGGTTGGAATCTTCGTCAGCAGCGTCGCTTCGCCCAGGGAGAGGCGTCTGGCTCCAGGCACCGATCCGTAACCGGGTGTCAGCGGATCGCCCGCTCCGCTGGCGAGATCTTCAACCGAGCCGCGCTGCACGCCGTCGCTGGGCCGCATCGGCCCGCCGGGGAAGACGGAGTCTGCGGCGTAGCCGTCGTCCTTCGGATCCGAATAGATGATGCAGCCCACCGCACCATGTTCGTAAGCGATCTTCGATTTCACGCCGCGAAAAATTCCGCCATAACGCACGACGACAATCGTGCCGCGCGCCGACACACCAAGGCGTTCAAGCTGTTCGTAATCTTCGACGCGGCCGTAGTTCACGTAGACGAGCGGCGCCGTGACGTCGCCGTCTATCGAGTACGCGTTATAGGAAGGAAGCTGTTCCGATCTTTGATTCGACGTGGGATCGAGCGGAACCACGGGTTCTTCGAGCTTCGCTGTAAACCTTGTGGGTTCCACGAGCTCGAGCCGGCGTTCTTTTGGTGTTGGGAAGAGCACATCAAATTGTTCGATGGTCGCATCCCAGCCCCATTCCCTGAACCTGGCGAGCATCCATTCCGCATTGTCCTTACCGTATGCCGATCCCACGTGATGCGGGCGCGCGCTCAGACGCTGCATGTAGTTCCCGATGTTGGCAGCCTGCGGCAACTGTCGAAAGGTTTCGTCCCAGGCTTTTGGCGCCGGCGCTTGCGCCGCGATCATCGAGGTTGCGGCAAGAAGAGACATGAGTTTTCGCATCGATCCTCCGATTCGAGGAATTCTACTCCATGGGAATGGTTTCCCCTGTTTGGAAGGCTTCGTCGATCCGAACACAGGCGCTTAGCAAATTTTTAAGGTTTTCATAGGCATCATTTAAGAACGTCGATTTCCGCGTCGACCTAATCTTGTCTCCGTGATCGTCGGTACGAAAAATTCAACGGAGGACAAACACATGGCCACAACGAACGCTAATCAAAACCAGGACCGATTTCAACCTTACCGTCTCGTGCACAAGGCGCTGCGGTCCTTCATGGCCGGCACACTGACCGCGGTGGGACGAGTGGATCCGGAAGACGCGGCGGAGGTTGCCGGCGGTCTCGATCAAACACGGCTGCTTATCGACGTTTGCCGGGATCACCTGCATCATGAGAACCAGTTTGCTCATCCCGCCATGGAGGCGCGGCGTCCCGGCTCCTCGCGTGCAACCGCCGCCGACCACGTCCACCATGAGGAATCGTTCGAGCGCATCGAGGCTGTCGTGCTGGAGGTGGAACGAGCGGCGTCGGCGGCCGAACGCGGACGCGCGCTTTTCCGCCTGTATGGCGCGCTGGCTCTTTTCGTGGCGGACAACTTCGAACATATGAACGTCGAAGAAACGGAGAACACCTGGGTTTTCTGGGACGTTTATACGGACGAAGAAATCATCGCGATGAGCCGCGCCATTTCCGCGTCCATTCCACCGGAGAAGATGGCGATCTTCCTTCGCTGGATGCTCCCGTCGGTCTCCGCGCCGGAACGCGCGGCCATGCTCGCCGACATGCGGGCGGGAATGCCCGCCGCGGTCTTCGCGTCGGTGTGTCGATTGGCGGAGTCCGTCCTGCCGCCGAAAGACTGGATGAAGCTGGAAGCCAGTCTGGACGCGGCCGGCACGTTCGCCGTCGCGTCGTAACAACAGGATGAGCGCCGAAAGGACGCGCGACGCCGAACCGGAGCCGCGCGCTCCTGCCCGTGGTTGGGGCCGTTACGCCTCGACGACGGTGAACGGGCGGTAGATGCGAAGCCGGAAACGGCCTCGGCCCGTCTTTTCGATGCGCAACGGCGCGCGGCGCTCACCGAGACGGCGTTCGAGCAGGATGAGCCGCGCCTCGAGATTGTCGGTAATGTCAGGAAGTCCGAGCGACGGGTCGAGCCGGAGTTCGCGATTGGAGAAGTCGATACGCCCGTCCTTCTCATAGGCGCGCGCCAGCTTCGAGAAGATAGCGCCGGCCACTCCTTTGATCAGGTAGTCGTCGTCGATGAAAATGCTGTCGTCTGCCGCGTAGTGACGGATTGCCGAAGGAGGGCCGCTCGGACCGCTCCCGGCGGATGCGGTCGGAACCTCCGGTTCCGGTATGTCGGCGCTTTCGCGAAACTCGGCGGCCAGCGTTCCCAGCTGCGCCGCCAGGATGATGAGGGCGTCCTCGTCGTCGAAACCGAACCGCATGTCTTCGGGACTCTCGACATAGAGCACGCCCAGGAGTTGCTGCCGCGCCAGTATCGGCACCGCAAGCTGGCTCCGCGATTCCGCGAGTCCCGGCAGTGGAATCGCGGTCTCGAGGCCGGCGCCGAGCCCGGCGCGTTCCATGCTGTCGCGAATCGCACGGGTGTAGGAATACTCGGCCGTCATATGGGTGATCCGGATCGGCGATCGCTCCGAGGCTGACACTCCGATCACGCCGCAACCGATGGCGATTTCCGATCCCACGCCGGAAAGCGTGTAGCCCCGGCTGGCGATCGTATACAGGCGGCTGCCGGCGGCGTCGAGCATCAGGACCATGGAATGGCGAACGCCCAGGAAATCCTCGAGGCCTGATAGCGTGGCATCCAGCAGGCTCGCCAGATCCGTCGCGGCGCTCAAACGAAGGGTGCACTGCCTCAAAGCGCCAAGAATGTTTCGCCGGGGTTCACGGGCGGGTCGGGGCCGGCCCGGGACAGCCTCAATCCGGTGCACGCGGTAGATGTCCGAACCGCGAAGCTTGAACACTCCCGCCATCCCCGTCTGCGACGCGATCCCCGCGAGCCGGGCCTTCATGCTCTCGAAGACGGGTCCCGAAGTCTCCGTACGGAGATACTCGAGATCGAGCAGATACCTGGCGCCGGTTTCCGGATCGACGACCAGCGCCGAAGCCCGGGGATTCGCCAGGATGTTCTCCCGCGTCTTGCTGAAGAATTGGAACGACAGCGCCACATGCTCGGAATCGACGTAGTGCACCTGGGAGATGAAGGTGATGTTCGGCGTGCCGTCACGCGAGATCGTGGCCACGGTATTGGGCACGACCGACTCCAGGCAGATGCGAATGCTTTCCAGCGTGAGCATGTTTTATCGGGACGTCATACTTCGCCCGGCGGCGGGGCCGGGAGTCTGTTCAAAGGCTTCATCGGGCGTGAACGTGACAGCCGCCAGCGTTGACGGATCCGCCCACAGGAAAGCGCGGATCAGCGCCTCGTCGAATCCCCGGAATCGCGTTTCCTGCACGAAGGCGTCAGCATAGGCCTCCACCACGCGGGCATCCCGACGCAGCGGATCGCCGATGACGGCGTCCCGGCCTTTGAGCTGGATTGCCCGGTGCGTGGAAGGGTGACTGAAGCCTGCCGCGATCCGTGCGGAAGATGCGATCGCGCCGATCAGGGCGGAAAACTGGGTCCTGGATATGAAGAGCGTAACCTTGCGCCGGTCTGAAGAAACGCGGCATCCCATCACGTGTCCGATCACGGGGACGCCTTCCTGTGTGACGGATGACGCGTAAATCGACACTCCCCTGGTGAGGAGCAGGGCGTTCTGTTCGTCCAGAATCGGTGGAAGCGTTTTACGGGTCACAGGCGGATACCGGTCTCTTCCGGTAAGCTGCAATGGTGACACAAGTGACGGGTTGACGCCACACCACTGTGCAATGAGGATCGGTGATGATCGTTGTCGGCGCTGTGCGTAAGGGTGGTAAAGCTGAGAGCTTCATTCGAGGCTTTCCGGGGTCGAGCAGACCGGAAATTATCGTCAGCGGCCTCCTCGGATCGCCATGGTCATTATTTTCGTATGTCGCCACGCCCAGTAGGACATCAGCAGATTCCACGTCGCCAGGGACACGGCGACTGCGATTGCAGCGCCCAGGACACCCCAATCGGCGGTCAGCCACAAACTGGTCAGCACATTGGCGGTTATGGCGGCAGCGAGTGCCAACAGCGCCTTGGATTGATGGCCTGTCGTGAGCAGAACCAGACCGCACGGCCCGGATGCGGCATTGAAGATCTGTGCAATAGCCAGGATTCTCATGGCCGTACTCGCCTGCGCGAATTCGACTCCGAACCAGCTCAAAAACCACTGGGGGAAAAGCAATAGTGGTGTGGCAATCAGGAGTGCCACCGTCAGGCCGATTCTCATCGTTGCAGTGACCAGTGCCTGAGACTCCTGCCGGTTCCCCCGCGACCATGCGGCGGCCAGTTTTGGCATCAGGGGAGAGTTGACTGCCGCGAGTCCGAAGGCGATAAGAGCAACGAAGCGGTTTGCGCCTTGCAGCAGCCCGGCTTGCGCCGAGCCCGCCAGCCGTCCCGTCAGCAGAATCGCGAGTTGGTTGTCGGAGATGGAAAGGGCGCCGATCAGAAGAAAAATCCCTGCCGGGAACCTCCATTGATCTGGTCGCTCCACAGGCGAGACGCCCCCGCAGGGTTGCGGCCAGAACTTCCAGAAGATGAGCAACCCGAGCAGGAAAGCGGATAGGGTGCCCGCAAACTGAAGGGTGACTGCCCAGACAACGCTGAACTGACGCGCCAGCGCAACGCTCAAACCGATCAGGCCTAGAATTGCCAGCGGCTGAACCAGGGAGTCCGGAAGATCCGCAACGACCACCTGGTGGAAGCCCCGCAACACTGCGGCTCGGAGAAGATTCAGAGTGAGCAGGATGGCGATACCCACGCCAAAGATCGACGGAGTCCTCCAGCCCTCAGGAGCGTAGGCGAACACGACGAACAAGGAGACCAGCGAAACGCCAAAGCAGGTGATGAGCACATTGCGGAAAGCCCAATGGACGATGCCTTTTATCAGCGGCCAACGCTCGCCCACAAGATAAGTCGCCAGTTCCCGTGTCAATAAGGAGGGCATTCCCAGGCCCAGAAACCCGGCGATGGTGGTCGCCGCGGCAACAACCTGTGAAAAGATCCCATAGGCCTCCAGGCCCAGCAGACGGGCCAGCACGACGCCGTTGAGAAACCCGATCGCGGCCGCGCTGATTCTGAGCGCGAAGACTCCGGCACCGCCTCGAACGAGGTCCAGCTTGTCGTGCGCGGCAATGACATTCGACTTCACAGCGTTTGTGGCTCGCAAGATCCTATCGCCTGATACTACATCGAGGACTCCGGAGCAGCGGTCCTGAATATAAGGTTTTTTGTGCGCAGCCGCTGCACGCGTGCAGCGTCTTGAGCACGCCGGAGGCGTGCTGAGAATTTAGCCCCGGGTTAAGCGAGCGAAGCGAGCGCAACCCGGGGTTAGCGTAACGGGAATGTTGCACCCCGGCAGGGGTGCAGGGATTCCTCGCACCCCTGCCGGGGTGCAAACGCCGCTCGTGAGATGACCCCCGGGTGTCGCTGCGCTCCGCCCGGCGCTCCCTTCCTTTCACGCCACCGGCGTGCAAAATGTCCAAACTCCACGAAGCCGCTGCACCTGTGCAGCGGCTTGAGGGATTGAGAGGAGTGAGAGACTCGGTGTCGAGCCTCCCACAGGATGAAGTGTCGGGGCGGGATGCGTTGAGGAGTTCGTGAAGCTTCCTGCTTCTGATCATCGCTTCTTGCGACACCCATGATTGAGCACGAGCGCTGCCATTTCCGTCGGAGTTCGTAAATCATTCATTCCATATGAGGCTGCCGAGAGGCAGTGGATTCTACGGGAGAAACAGGTTGTTCGAACTGCCGCAGATTGTCAGGCGAGTGACGAAGTTTGGCAACAACCTGCGGTCGTCTATTGAATTCGGCGCGACCCGCGGACCGGTTTCTCCATTCCGGATCTGGTCCGGGAGTGAGCCTGCGGTGGTTGCGATGACGGGAACTGTAGCGAGTTGCAGGCTGGTGGGGCCAACAGGACCGCGCCGGACCAGGTAGATTGGGAACCCGCAGTTCAGAGAGAGTCAGGCTGTTTGCGCGGGGACGCCGGCGTCGATTTTTTCAGCGATGGCTTTGCCGCTGAGGATCGAGTCTTCCATGGAATAGTAGTCCCAGCGTCCGTAGCGGCCGGCGGTATAAATGTCTCGGGACTCCAGATAGTCGATCGATCGATTGCAGGTGGCGCTGCCGGTGTTCGTCGAAAATCACATAGGCCGACTTGATGTCGAGGTCCAGTCGCGTGAGGATACGGTCACCCGGTTTCAGGATGCCACACCGTTCCAGATCGGCGAGGGATCGCGCATAGGCTTCCTCCACATTGGGCTTCTGCCCCGGCTGGTAGGTGATCTCGATGTACATCGAACTGGTTCCCTCGGGTGCGACGGCCGCTCGAGAAGTTCATCGGGAAGCCCACGCGGGAAAAGATGAACTGCCCTTCCGGAAAGTAGACCCAGTGCTGGTCGCTGATATTCGGACGATCCACACCGATGTTGATATTGAGCACGCCGATGGCGCGCAGCAGTGACGCAGAATGCCGCAAGGAGTCCGGTGTGTCCTGAAGCAGGCGATAGGTGTCAGGAAGCGGAAGCGTGGTAACCAGAAATCGTCGTAGCGTTCTTCGCGTCCGCTGCTCATCCGGACAACCTTTTTTTCGGGTCGATCGACGCCAGCGTCTCATTCAGATGAATGTGCTTGATCGGCGCGCCAACGCCTGAGGCAGGCAGTCAATGCCCCCGGTTCGCGGGTAGATGAACCTCGGGTTATACCCCATCCCGCGATTGGTCAATCCCAGGGCGCCGTTCACCACTTCGTCGAGACATGGCTTGGGAATGGACCAGCTCACCCAGTCCGAGGTGATGGTCCGCAGGTCCTGCTTCCAGAATTTTTCGTTATAGGGAAGCATGAAATGTTTGGCGATGCCCGAGCCGAACGTCCTGCAGTAACCCAGTCGTGAAAGTTTCTGGGGCCGCCGTTGGCCGGTACCTGCAGCGTTTCAACGAATCCCACGACGCATTCTTTGACGACTTGCGGCGGAAGACCGTAGGTGTTCGCCTGAAACGGATAGGGTGTCTCGTGGATTGGGAATAGATGGCGGCAAGTCGTTCGTGCGAATTGAACGCGTCGGGCAGGAGGTTCGCGACGAGTTCCTTGACGTCGGCGTTTTTCAGATGGATCAGGTGACCGGTACAGTCGAAAGTAAAGCCATCCTGGGAGAACGAGCGGCAGAGACCGCCGATATCCGATTCCTGTTCGAACAGAACCGGGTTCATGCTCTGCGCAGATGATGTCCGGCGCTGACGCCGGCAAGACCTCCGCCGATGATGACGACGGCTTTTTCATGAGCGCATGTTCACTTTCATCAGAAGATATGCGGAAAGGCAGGCAATCGACATCGTCCCGCCCATGGTGGCGATGGCCCATTCCAGGCGGATGTTACTCATCAACAGAGCCGCGCCGCCCAGCAGGGCGCCGACGATGTAGGTCGCAACGGCGGTTTCCCGAACCGACAGGAGGCGTCGCAGCCGTAACGCAAAATGGTCCGGGCTGCCTTTCATCACCGGGATTCCATTGCGCCAGCGGATGATCATCACCAGCAGCAGATCGAAAAGCGGAATGCCGAGGATGAAGACCGGACTGATCGTGGCGAGGAGGTTCACTTTCGTATAGCCCGCGTTCATGGAGAGAGCGGCGAGCATGAAACCGACAAACATGCTGCCGGCGTCACCGAGGAAAATCCGGGCCGGATGGAAGTTGTGGCGCAGGAAGCCCACTACAGCGCCGGCAAGAACGACGGCCAGGAATGCCTGCGGGTAGCGTTCGGGGCCCTTCATGTGGTTCGCCGCCGCGATGCTGATCGCGGCCACGGCGGCCACGCCGGATGCAAGGCCATCCATGATGTCGATGATGTTGAAGGCGTTGGTTACAGCCAGGATCCAGAAGATCGTCAAAGGGATGGCAACCCATACCGGCAGGAACGCGAGTTTGATAAAAGTGCCCGACTTGATCAGCACCAGCGCGGCCAGGGTTTGGCCCAGAATCTTCTGGGGCGGCGTGAGCACTCCAAAATCGTCGATCAGCCCCACCAGCAGGGCAATGCTGCCGGACAGCAGCAGACCGAGAGTCTCGCCGTCCTTAAAGTCCGTGAGGACGCCGACGGTAAGCAGAAACGCGGCGAAGACGGCGATACCGCCAAGGTACGCAATGGTATCCTCGTGCGTCTTGAGCTTGCCGTCTGGTTTGTCCACGATGCCAAGCTGCAGCGCCGCTCTGCGCATCAGGGGCGTCCAGCCCAGCGCAAACACGAAACTCAGAATGAATCCCGCCAGATATCGAATCATAGTTCTTATGGCTGTGCCCTCTGCGCCGGGTTTCGCGTTATCGCGCTCACGCTTCGCGTCGGGCTTGCATTCGCGGCCGCTTACAGAGAACTCAGGCAATCCTGATAGGCCGTCTCCAGGTTGGCGACCGAAGTGCTGATGTCGAATTCCATGACGCGTGATTTCCCGCGCCCGCCCATCGTCCGGCGAAGTTCCGGGTTTTGCAGAAGCTTTAACACCGACTCCGCCATACCTTCGACGTCGTGAGGCTCGTGAAGAAAGCCGTTGTCGTCATGAACGATCGCTTCACGGGCGCCGTCCACGTTGGTCGCTACAATCGGTAACTCTCCCGCCATCGCCTCCGAGAAGACACACGGTAAACCTTCCCACAGGGACGTCAGGACGACAATATCCAAGTTCCGGTACACCTCCGGCATATCGGTTTGCCAGCCCAGTAACTTGAAGTTTTTTTCGATGCCGTGATCCCGGATGCGCTTTTCGACCTCGGGCCTCAACTCGCCGTCGCCGGCCAGGACGAAGCAGGCCTGGCTGTTACGCTCGAGCACCCGGGCCGCGACATCCACGAAGTCCACGGGGGATTTTTGCGGCTTCAGGCAGGCAATCATGCCCACGACGACTTTGTCTGCAGGGATATTCCACGCGGCAAGTTGGCGCCGCCTTGGCCCGTTCTGCATGAAGTCGCTCACCGCGATCGCATCCCGGCAGAGAATCCATTCGCCACGCTTGAAGACGCGGTTTTGTTCGCCTTTGCTGGCATTAGCCAGGGAGACGACGACAAGCCTGGTGGTGATTTTCGTCGTCAGGCGTTCCAGCCACACGTAAAAGCGCTTTGCCGCCGGTCGCTGGAAGTCATGGAAGCCGAATCCATGGGCGGTGTGGAAAATGAAAGGAACTCCAGCAAGCTTCGCTGCCCACCGTCCCAGGATTCCTGCCTTGGAGCTATGGGTATGGACGACGTGCGGCTTCTCGCGGCGGAACAGCCGGAACATGCTGAGGAATGCAGCGAGGTCTTCCAGCGGCCGGACTTCCCGGACGAGGGAGGGAAGCCACACGCGCTTGAGGTCGGGAATACGATTCGCCCAGTCCACCAGCAGACCCTCCGGCCCGGTCACCAGGCCCAGTTCGTAGCGCTCTCGCGGGAGGCGTTCAAGGGTCATCAGCGTGACCTTCTGCGCTCCGCCAAGCTCGAGCTTCGTGATGACATGAAAGACCTTCTTTTTCATAACTTACGCTAATCGCGTTTGTAGCATAAGGGCGAGGAGGGCAGTCAAGAAAGACGCGCCTGTTTTCGATTTGAGCTCCCGGCGAAGGAGCAAACTTTGATACTTGACGCTTAGTTGCAGTACTTGAAGAGGCAACGCGGATTTCATCCAGTGGTCTTGCGGGAAAGCCCGGTTTGTCAGGCCGCCGGGTCTTTCGGGAGGCTCCTGGCGACTGGCCTCATTCGCCCTCGGCCTCGTATTCGGATTCGGGAACCGGGCAACTGAAGGGTTGGCCTTTGAAGCAGCGAACCACTTCCTGGGCGGCCTCGAGTTCCATGCGCAAGCGGCAATCACGAGTGCCGGAGCCCATGTGAGAAGAGAGAATGCAGTTCTCCAGGCCTGTCAGTTCTCCGTGATAGGGTTCCTGCTCGAAGACATCGATCGCCGCGGAGAATTGGGGCCTGGCGCGCAGCGTGCGGGCCAGAGCGCTTTCGTCCACCAGTTCGCCTCGTGCAGTATTGATGAAAATGGCATCGGGCTTCATCATGGCGAGCTGCCGCTCGCCGATCATGCCTCGGGTGCGGCGCGTCAGGGGAACGTGAAGCGTGATGATGTCTGCCAGGCGATAGATGGTTTCCGGGTCCGTCCAGGTACAACCCGTCTTGCCGGAAAACTCCAAATCCTCGTGGATGTCGTGAACTAGGATCTGCGGGCTCCATCCCTTGAGGTGCTGGACGACGCGGCGGCCGATTCGCCCGACCCCGATAACCCCGACCGTCATCAAGCCGAGACGCCGCCCGATCCGCCGCCGCCAAACGCCCTCGCGGATTTCCCGGTTGGATGTTGAGGTCTGACGCAACAGCGCGAGCATCTGCCCGATCGCCAGTTCTGCGACGGCAGGCGACGGGGCGGAAGGCGTGTAGGTTATCGCGATTCCCCTCGTCCTGGCGGCGCGAAGGGCGATGCTGTCGAGCCCGATTCCCACCCGCGCAATCAGGCGAAGATTCGACGCTTGTTCCAGCACCCGCTCCGTGATGGGGTCCGTGCCGGCGATGAGTGCGTCATAGGGGGCGATGATTTCGGCGAGCTCCTCTTCACGCAGCCGGCGATTGAAGGGATTCTGCGTGAACGGAATGTTTTCTGTTTCGAGCAGCTGGACGGGATCCCGGTCTATTTCGCCAAAAGGAAAGGTCGTTACGAGGACGCGTCCGGTCAATGATCTCACTGGGGTAACAGTGAACCACAGACGACACGACCGTGTCGATATGGGCCTCCCCGCAACCTCAAATCGTGCCGCCGGCGGGCCCTCCGCTGCGCATGGTGATGATTGCATCGCAATGACGAAAAGTTTCGTTGACAATGACGAAAGCATTCGTCATTATGGCCGGCATGACGCCAAAACAACATCGTCCGACAAAGCTCGAGCTCACCATTCTCAGGGCGCTCTGGGAGAAGGGACCGGGATCGGTCCGCGAAGTTCAGGCGCGGCTCAACGAAACGAAGGAGACCGGATACACCACCGTGCTCAAGATGCTGCAGATCATGACCGACAAGGAGCTCGTCGAGAAAGACGACACCGTCCGGCCACAGGTTTATCGAGCGAAGCGTTCCCGCGAGCGCACCCAGCGTGAAATGCTGAAGGATCTTGTGCAGCGCGCATTCGGTGGTTCGGTAAAGGCTCTTGTGATGCAGGCGCTGGCCACGAAGAAGTCTTCGCCCGAAGACCTGGAGGCCATCGAGAAGCTGCTCGACAAGTTTGAAGGAGGAGCAAAATGACACCGTTGACCCATGCTTTGACTGTTGCCTTGCTTCACTTTCTCTGGCAGGGAATCGCCGGGGGCATAGTTCTGTGGATTGCGCTGTTCCTCTTGAAGGGAAGCTCCGCCCGTGCGCGCTACCTGACCGGTTGCGTCGTGCTCGCCATGCTTGCGGCTGCGCCTGTTATTACGGCATGGGTCGCTTACAGGGCGCCTGGCATTGGTGGTGTCGGTGCGGCGGTTTCCGGTGTCACCCGGACCGGGATGTCTGATGTTGTCGTGGCGCCGGCCGGCGGGTCTGCCGCCGCTGCTGCGCCGGGCACCTTGCGCAATCTGGAACGCTGGATCGTTCCGCTTTGGGCTGTTGGCGTGCTGGTGAGTGCGCTTCGACTTGCCTGGGCATGCGGCCACACTTCGAATTTGCGGCGCCGCGGGACGGAGGCCGCGGAATCCTTGCAGGTCCTGGTGGTGTCGCTCGCCGAACGTATGGGAGTGCGCAGACGCATTCGTGTGCTGATGTCGGGTATTGCCGAAGTCCCCAGCGTGGTGGGGTGGCTTCGCCCGGTCCTGCTTTTGCCGGTTTCCGTCTTCTCCGGTCTGACACCCCAACAGCTGGAAGCGATCGTCATTCACGAGCTTGCTCACATCCGCCGTCAGGATTACCTGGTCAACGTTGTACAGTCGGTTGTCGAGACATTGCTCTTTTATCATCCCGCAGTCTGGTGGGTATCGTCGCGGATCCGCTCCGAACGCGAACTCTGCTGTGATGATGTCGTCGTGGCCTTCGTCGGCGACGCCGTCGGCTATGCGCGGGCGCTGGCGCATTTGGAAAGACTGCGTGTGGCGGCGCCGAGTCTTGCCATGGGAAGCGCAGATGGTCCGTTGTTCCATCGCATTCAGAGATTGTTGGGCAGCGAAGATCGGAAAAACCGTCCTTCCAAACTCGCCTGCGCGGTCGTCGTTTTGGCGGGGATTCTATGTCTGGGAATTCATTCGAGCGCCGGGACGGTTACTTCTCAGGATCCGGTGGACGCCGTAGTGGCGACGGCTCCTCGACAGGCGATCGCGATTCAGGAAACCCCGGCGCCCGCTCCCCCGGCGCCGCCCGCTCCGCCAGCTGCCCCGGCACCGCCGCGGTCTCAAGCCCCCGTGGGCCCGCCCCCGCCGCCGCCCCCACCCCCGCCGCCTCCTCCCCCGGGGCGCATTTCAGGTGACGTTGGCGGGCCGCTATTGCGATGGGCGCTCTTCAGGGGAGACACAATTCGATCGGTCGGGATCACCAGCGGTGATCCTGCCCTGCAGAGTGCGCGGCGTTCGGTGACTGGCGACTTCCTGTGGTTCGAGCTCGACGGCAAGGGATACGTTTCGCAGGATTCTGAGCTTCTGGCACGTATTCAAAACTCGCAAGTTTCGGGCGTACCCGGGCCAGCGGAAGACTTGGCGGCGCAGGGTGAGACACTCCGTTCTCAAGTCTCCGTTCAAATTGCACAATTGCGGGAGCGGCTTCGAGCGGTGTTGGCAAGTGCCGAGCAGCCCCAACAGAATGTGAACGACATACGGGCGGAGCTCGCGGGGCTGGAATCGAACCTGAGCAGAGTGCAGCAATCATTAGCTGTAAACGAGGAGGCGCAGGCTCGCTTGCAGGAGCAGGTGAGGTTGCAGCAGCAGCGGCAAATAGAACTCGCTAACCGCCAGCTTGTGCCACGGATTCTTCTGGAAGAGTTCCGCGTGGCTGTCAAGGACGGAAAGACCCAACCGGCTCCGTAGATAGGGGTTAGTGAATTTGGGTGACGTTGAGCAAAATTCGTCAGCGACCCTTCGATCTCCAAGGGGAAATTGGGGACAGAGAGCAATTAGCTCGTTTCGCCGGGCGTAACGAGAATTTTGTTCCCGCAAGGCACAACGGGCCAGGCGCCGAAGGCGCCACTGGAGTCTAGACATTTTGCACGCCGGAGGCGTGAAAGGAAGGTAGCCCCGGGTGGAGCGCGGCGACACCCGGGGTTCATCTCACGAGCGGCATTTGCACCCCGGCAGGGGTGCGAGGAATCCCTGCACCCCTGCCGGGGTGCAACATTATCGTTACGGCAACCCCGGGTTGCGCTCGCTTCGCTCGCTTAACCCGGGGCTAAATTCTCAGCACGCCTCCGGCGTGCTTGGCGCCGAAGGCGCCGCCGCGCAAGCGCCCGCGCCGGGGTCCGGGGCACAGCCCCGTCTAGGAGCCTGTAGGGGATAGATTTCTAGATTTCGATCAAAACGGGACCAGTGTTGACGGGCGGGCAGGTAAAAGACGAAGGCATGACCAAATGCTTTGTTGATGACGAAATCGATCAGATATTGATGATGCCGCCGTCGCTGCACGATTGGCTCCCGGAAGACCATTTGGCGCGATTCGTGGCGGATTTGGTGCCGAGCCTAGATCTGTCGGCGTTCTACGCTTCCTATGAAGAGAAAGATGGACGAGGCAATGCTGCCTATCATCCGGTGATGATGGTGCGGTTGCTGGTCTATGGCTACTGCATCGGAGTCGTGAGTTCGCGGCAGATCGAGAAACGGACATACGAGGATGTGGCGTTCCGGTATTTGAGCGCGGATGAACATCCGCACTACACGACGATCAACGAATTTCGGAAACGGCATTTGAAAGCATTGGAGGGATTGTTCCTGCAGGTGCTGGAGCTATGTCAGGCAGCGGGTCTGGTGAAGATGGGGCATGTGGCCCTGGACGGGACGAAGAAGCAGGCGAACGCCAGCAAGCACAAGGCGATGAGCTATGGGCGGATGGGAGAAGCGGAAGAAAGGCTCAGAGCGCAGGTGAAGGAACTGCTCGATCGCGCTGAAGCCGTCGACGCGGCCGAAGATGAAATGGAGCGGCAAGGTTACAGCGACAAGTTGCCTGCGGAATTGGCGCGGCGGGAGAGCCGGTTGAAAAAAATCGCCGAGGCGAAGGCGGCGCTGGAAGCGGAAGCGCGGCGGAAAGCGGAAGAGAAGAAAGCTCAAGCCGAGGCGCGAATTGCCGAGCGGCAGCAGCAGGAGCAGGAGACGGGAAAGAAGATCGGCGGGCGGGCGCCGCAGATTCCCGATCCGGAGCAGGCCAAGCCAGAGGATTGCGCGCAACGCAATTTCACCGATCCTGACAGCCGGATTATGGTCGACGGAGCGAACAAAGGCAGCTTCGTACAAGCCTACAACGCGCAGATCGCGGTGGATGCCGAAGCGCAAATCATCGTTGCCGCCGACGTCACGCAGGAAGTCAACGACAAGCAGCAATTGGCGCCGATGTTCGAGCAGGTCGAAAAGAATACAGGAGCCAAACCAGTGGCGGGCAGCGCCGATAATGGTTATTGGGCTCCAGAACAAATTGCCGACAAGCACGTCGAAGGCATCGATCTCCACATAGCCACCGGGCGGGATAAGCATGGAGCATCGGAGCAAACCGCGCCGTCAGCGGAGTCCGCAAAAGCGGCGACAGCTCTGGAGCAGATGAAGCAGAAACTGCAAACGGAGGCGGGGCGCGCCATTTACAAAATGCGCAAGGCGATCGTCGAACCAGTGTTTGGCCAGATCAAGGAATGCCGTCATTTTCGACGCTTCAGTCTTCGAGGCTTGGAAAACGTCAGAGCGGAGTGGAAACTTGTCTGCGCGACACACAACCTTCTGAAGTTATTTCGATCGGGACGTGGATTTCAGGCTGCGGCGGCATGAAGAGGATGCAGGAACCTCAGAAAACATGATGAGACCGAACTTCTCTCGCCAGTCTCCCCGTGTTCTCGTGCGTCAAGCCTCAAACGCAATGTCGACGGTTCCCGAACGGCGACCTGCGGAATTTTTCGACACGGAAAATTTCGAATTTTGGGAACGGCGACCTGCCTTATCCCCTACAGGCTCCTAGTGACCCGAGCGCGAATCTGGAAACTCGCCGAAGGTTTCGGCTAATTGCTCTCTGTCCCCGATTTCTCCTTCCGGGGTTCGAGTGCACGGCCCCGAATGCCGGCCCTTATCTCTTCTCAGTGCAGGCTGGCGTAGCAGTGGACCACCGACGAGACGATGGTGTCGATCTGTGCCTCTGAGAGCGAAGGATATAGCGGCAGCGTCAGTTCCCGCGACGCGAACGATTCGGTGACGGGAAGGTGAAGGCCGGGAACGATCTTTTGGAATGCGGTAAACCCGTGAATCGGGCGGTAGTGCAGGCTGGTCTGAATCCCGTCTTCCTTCAGTCGATCGGCGATGGCGTCGCGCTCCGCCGTTGAGGGGAAGACAACGGGATAGATGTGGTACGAAGGCTGCTTTAACAAGTTGATTGACGCGAACGGAAGGATCAGGTCCAGTCCGCTCCGCAAAAAACGCTCGTTATAGCGTTGCACGATTTTCCCGCGCCGCCGGTTCAGTGACCGGAGTTTTTCCAGCTGGACCAGGCCAAGGGCGGCGCGAATATCGTCGAATCGGAAGTTGTACCCGATTTCGAGAACATCGTATTGAGCAGGCCGCCCCTTGTCCCGATCCCAACTCGTTACCGTCATGCCGTGGGAACGCAGCAGGCGCAGCCGTTTCGCGAATTCCGGATCGGATGTCGTGATCATGCCGCCTTCGGCCGTCGTCATGTTCTTGTTGCCGAAAAAGCTGAAGCAACCTGCGGTTCCCCAGGTGCCGCAGGAACGTCCGGCAAACGAAGCGCCGGGAGCGTGCGCTGCGTCTTCGACCAGTGCGAGTCCACGTGTACGTGCCAGCAGATCCAACTCGTCGAGGTTGGCGGGAATGCCCGCGTAGTGAACCGGAAGAATCGCTTTCGTGCGCGGCGTGATTTTTCGTTGCGCATCCTGCGGATCCATTGTCGGGTTTTCGAGGCTGCAAATATCGACGAATACCGGAGTAGCGCCGCACTGGATGACGGCTGCGGCCGTTGCCACAAACGTCAGGGAGGGACACAGCACCTCGTCGCCGGGCCCGATGTGGAGCGCTTTCAAGGAAAGGAACAGCGCCGCGGTCCCGTTGGTGACGGCAACGGCATCGGCGGCGCCCGCCATTTCCGCAAAGGCCTTCTCGAAAGCCTGGGTGCGCGAACCTGCAGTGATCCATTCGGAGTCGATGACGTCGAGGACCCCGGCCAGTTCTTTTTCGTCGAATTCGAGTTCAGACAGACGCGCTTTCCACATAGGTCCTCAGGAATTCCGCTTCCATCGCGGGGAAATCTTCATTGGCTTGTTTGTAGTCATCGGGACGTCCCATATAGGGTAACAGGCGGGTGCCCCGGCCGCCGGCGAGAATCACAGCGGGAGTCTCTACGCACAGTCCGGTTATGGAGGAATAGGGAGGCACCGCAGGAGTCCTGACGACTTTCTGACGCCGGGTGTCGGAAAAACGTGTGTTTCCACCTTGCCGGGCAACTTTCTCGGTAGTTTTTCAACAAGATACAACGCCCTCCAGGGACTTCCATGGAGACAAAGGCAGTCGGCCTGCCAAAAAACTGGGCTGGCGCAGGAGTTGAGTGGACTGACATAATCACCCGTTCACATGGCGTTCCATCGTTTGTTACTCATGGCAGGTATCGCTTGTTCGGCCGTTCTTGTTGCTTTACCGGTGCAGCCGCAGATTGGCGGCCGGGGGGGCTTCAACGGCCAGCGTCAGCTGCCCGGGGGGCAAAGCGAGACCCCTGCTGCCGCGACTTCCACTGTTTCGGTTCAGCCTCCGCCGTTCACGGATCTGGATACCGTGCCGCTCTATGTATCGGTGACGGGGAAAGACGGAGCCGCCGTTCCGGGAATCGCGAGAGAGCGCTTCGAGTTGTTTGAGGATGGAGTGGAACAGAAAATCAGCTACTTCTGGGAAGACTCGCGTCCGATGACCGTCGGGTTTCTTTTCGATGACAGCCGGCGGATGGAAACCAACGACAAGATTCTCGTCCTGAAGGATGCGGCGCAAGCCTTCTTGAAAGGGAAGAACCCCGCCGATGAATTCTTTGTCGCCCGCATGGCGAGTCTTGCGAATGTCGTCACCTCGTTTTCGACCCAGGTTTCAACTTTGCCCGTCAACTACCTCCCCACCGGCGAGGCGGATGGTCTTGCGCTCTACGACACGATCTACATGGGATTGTCAGTGATCAAGGAGGCTGCAAATCCGCGCCGGTTCCTGATCGTGATCACGTCGGGTGGCGATCGCTGTTGCACCGACAACAACAAGACGACCAAGGAAGACGTGTTGAAGGCCTACGCGATGAAACAGCAGAACGTGCAGATCTATCCGCTGTTTGTCGTCGACCAGATTGAAGACGCGGATTCCGAAATGGTTCATCGAGACGCGATTGTGCTCAGTGACCTGGCCTCCATGACCGGTGGCCGTATGGCGAACGCACAAAATTCGGCGCGTTCCGTCGAGGCTCAGATGGCCGAAATCGCCCGCAGCCTGAAAACGCAGTACCTGATCGGGTTTAAGTCCACGCGCCCGGAGCACGATGGCAAGCGTCGTGGATTGAAGGTCAAAGTCAGTTCTCCTGAAGGTTCACCAAAACTCAGCGCCTGGACCAAGGCTGCCTACTACGCCCCCAAAGACTGAGGGAAGCCAGGGAGAATGGGAGTCATTCGGGGACGCGCACCAAATCCGCGCCACAAATTCCCGCAACGAAGACGGCTCGCGCGGATTTGGTGCGCGTCCCCGAATGAGTCCCATTCTCCCTGAATTATTTCCCCTGCGGTTTGACGGGATCTTCTGCATCGCGGCGGATGCGGATGCGGATTTCGGGGTGGTCCGGTGCGCGAACGCGGACGAATCGGCTCGCCAGCGAACCCGTCTTGTCGGTGTTGTAGGTCAGGGTGTACTGGCCCCGTAACTCCAGCGCGATGATCTGGGCAAATCCGATGATGCCCTCCACAGAGGGTGTGGACTGCAGTTCAGGAACGTCGATGATCATCGACAAACCGCCCGTGTCGGCGGATAGCGTCCGCAGCACCAGCTGAAAGAGTGGTTCTGCTGTCGGGTCTGGCACATCCTCGAAGACCGAACGCAGGCCGCAAGTAAACACCTGAATTTCCTGATCCCCGAGCTGCGAACGGATATCCTCGAGCTGTTTGCCGCTCGTGTCGTAGGCGTCGGTAATTACAATGAGGGCCCGCCGCCGGTACTTCGCCTTTTTCATCTTGTCGATGGCGTTCAGGACGCTGTCGTACAGATGGGTCGCATCGCCGACGACATTGAGTTTGTAGAGCTGATCCTCGACCTTCTTCCGATCCTGGGTGAAATTTGTTTTGACCTGCACCTTCTCGTCGAAAGTCATGACGAGAAATTCATCCTGAGGCCTCATGAGCTTTACCACCGCTCGCGCCACCCCGGTGGCTGCGAGTATGGCCGCCGGAATTTGCTCCTTGCCTTCGACGCGAAGGGGAAGGCGCATGCTCATGCTTTTGTCGATCAGTATGCCGAGACTCACAGGGATGTCCGAATCGGCAACGAAACTCGTGATCTTCTGTGGCTTGCCTTCTTCTTCGACGACCAGGTCTTCAGGGCTGAGGTTCATGATGAACCGGCCCGCACTGTCGTTGGCGTTCAGCACGACTTTCTGGGCGTGCATTTGCCCGGGCGGAGGGGGCGTCTGTTGCAATACCGCGATCAGGCTGATGAATGCGGCCAGGGCTTTCATGTCCGCACATTCTAGCAGGTCAGGGCTGTTTCGGCTCTGGTATCAGCCGTCTTTGAAGGTTTCTCCGCGGCGGGATTTCAAGGCGATGAACCGGGGACAACATACCGCCACGCCGCGTCCCGGGGGGAGTGCGACGACAGTCAAGTTGTTGGACGCTCTTCTACCAACTACAGTGGATCCACTCTGATTCTTTGCGGGGGAATGAGGGGTTTTGCTGAAAACAAACGCAATTCGGTTCCCTTTCGCGCCATGAACCGCTCCAGTCCTCCCGATTCGTTTGGCAATCCAAATGCTTTTCCCCCTCGGCAGACTTTGTCTGAAAAACCAATTGAAGTGGAGTCGGAGTGTGCTTGAGGGTTCTGGTTGCAGCCTTGTTCTTCCAATTGATACCGGCTGCGGCTTTTGCCCAATTTTCACCCGGTCCATTGTCACAGAGTCATGCCAGCCTTGAAGGCGTCCTGAAGTGCAGTACCTGTCACTCCCTGGGACTGGGCCGGCAGGAACTCAAGTGTTCGTCGTGCCATATGGAAATTCTCGATCGCTTGAGAAACAAACGGGGCTATCACGCACGAGTCGTCGACGTTTCGAAAGCAGACGCGGACTGCGTCAGTTGTCACAAGGAGCACGTAGGGCGGGACTTTGAGCTGATTCGCTGGCCGCAGCCAGGGCGTTCGGGATTTGACCACGCGCAGACCGGTTACACGCTGGAAGGCAAGCACAGGACGCTTCAGTGCGAGGGTTGCCACAACGAAAAGAAGATCGTGCCCGCCCAGCGGGCTGCGATTTTGATGACGGACCTCAATAAGTCGTTTCTTGGTCTGGGCACCGACTGCCTGTCCTGTCATGCGGATACGCATCGCGGGCAACTCGGTTCCGATTGCTCGTCCTGCCATACGCAGGATTCATGGAAGTCCACGACGCGGTTCGATCACTCGAGGTCGCGGTTTCCACTAACGGGACTGCACACGAGTGTTTCCTGCCAGCAGTGCCACGCTCCCCAGGGGGGACCGGCTAATGCGGGTCTCCGTTTCACAGGCCTGAACTTTTCGGAGTGTTCGGGGTGTCATCGCGATCCACACCGTGGCGCGGTTGGCGCAAGTTGCGCGGCATGCCACACCACGGCCGGATGGACGGCGCCCACTCCCAACTCCAAGTCCGGATTCGATCACTCCCGGACCCGCTATCCACTGACAGGCCGGCATTCGAGTCTCGCTTGTGCGTCGTGCCACAAGACCGCTGATTTCAGCGACCACATTGCCAGTGGCCAGTGCAGGGACTGCCACAAAGACAAGCATGACGGGCAGTTTGCCAAACGTGCAGACAAGGGGGACTGCGGCTCCTGTCATACGGTTGACAGAGGGTTTGAGTTTTCGACGTTCGACGTCAAGGCCCATGCTCAAACACCGTACCCGTTGATGGGCCGTCATTCGGCCGTGGCTTGCAAAGGCTGTCACGCCACAAAAAACGGCTTCACCAACTATCACCCCAACTCGGGAAATTGTACGGACTGCCATAAAGACTCCCACGCCGGGCAGTTTGCAACACGGGCGGACAAGGGAGAGTGCAACGGGTGTCATAGGCTGGATCGGTCGTTCGAGTTTTCGACGTTCGACGTCAAAGCCCACGCAGAGACACGGTACCCGCTGATGGGTCGTCATTCGACCGTGGCCTGCAAGGACTGCCACACCACGAACAACAGGTTCACGGACTATCATCCGAATTCCGGAACCTGTACGGACTGCCATAAAGACGCCCATGCCGGGCAGTTTGCAGCCCGCTATGAGAACAAATGCGATGCGTGCCACGTGGTCGATGGCTTCACACCATCGACGTTTACTCTGGCCCGGCACCGCCAGTCCCGCTTCGACCTGCTGGGGGCGCACCTCGCAATCGCCTGTACGGATTGCCACAAGAAGACCGACGAGCGATCGCCGCACCAGTACGTGTTCGATCAGCAGACGTGTGCGTCGTGTCATCGCGATCCGCACGACCTTGGTTCACAACCGGCGCCGTGCGAGACATGCCACAGCGTGAATGCGTGGGTTCCCGTCAAGGGATTCGACCACACCAGGACCCGCTTTACTCTTCTCGGCTCGCACCGCGTCGTCGACTGTGTCTCGTGTCATCCGCCCCTGGGAGCCGGACAGGGACAGCACGTCCGCTTTCGTGGAGCTCCGATGGAGTGTTCCGGATGTCACGAGGACATCCATGCCGGGCAGTTCGCCGGCCGGCCCGGCGCGGGCGAGTGCAGTTCGTGTCACACCGCCGCTCAATGGAAGCCTGCGACAGGCTTCGATCACGGAACGTCTGCTTTCCCCCTGGATGGGGCGCATCAGAACGTGCGGTGCGTCCTGTGCCATAGCAAGACCACGCCGGTGAACGGCCGGGAGACGCTGGTGTTTCGAAGTGCGCCAACGGAGTGCAAGTCATGTCACTGAGGGCGCAGGGTTGGATTCGCTGGATTATTGCAGCGGCGGTGCTGATCTGCTCGTGGGGTTCCGCGCTTCAAGCGCAACAAGTCCAGAGGACGCGGAGCCCGCATGGAAATCTCGACATCGCCTGCCAGAATTGTCACGCGTCCGAGTCCTGGAAGCCGATCAGGGCGGTTCCCGATTTCGACCACGATACGCAGACGGGTTACCGGCTGCGGGGATTGCACAAGACGGTGGCCTGCGCGAGTTGTCACGTGAAACCCGTGTTCAGCGAGATTGCCGACTCCTGCGCGTCTTGTCACGCCGACATTCACCGGAGACAATTCGGAGCCGCCTGCGAGGGATGTCATACGGTGCAGGGATGGCGAATCAGCATCGATTCGATCCGCCAGCACACCAATCGATTTCCCCTCGTGGCTTCACATGCTGAGACCACCTGCGAATCCTGTCACCGGGGAGCGGCAACCGGGACGTTCACGGGGCTAAGCGCCGCGTGTGTGTCCTGCCATGCATCAGACTATGCCGGGGCGCGCTCGATCGATCACCGCGCCGCCGGGTTCAGCACGAATTGTGAAAGTTGCCATACGCTCGATCAGTGGCGAAGCAGCAGGCTGGGGGCGGGATTCGATCACTCCCAAACGCAGTTTCCGCTGCTCGGAGCTCATGTCTCCGCGACCTGCACTTCGTGTCATACGCAGGGAAAGTTTGCCGGCACAGACAGCACATGCGTGTCCTGTCATCTGCCCAGCGAATGTGACTCTATGTACGTCTGCTTCGTTCAGGTTGGTCTTGCTAA
>CAWIJI010000004.1:0-220936 GCA_963836435.1 uncultured Acidobacteriota bacterium
TCGGGATGGAACGATCGGATGGGTCGAGGCAAGGCTGAAGCCGGTAATCGACACTCACCACAGACTGATTCGCGTGGACGGAGTGCTCAGCGATGTGTCCGAGAGAAAACGATCGGAAGATGCGCTGCGCGCTTCCGAGGAACGATACAGGCAACTGTTTGACAGCAATCCGCATCCCATGTGGGTCTACGAGGAGTTGTCTCTACAGTTCCTGGCGGCCAACGATGCGGCGGTCCAGCAGTATGGATATTCCCGCGACGAATTCCTCGCCATGACGATGGCGGACATCCATCCTGTCGATGAACGAGAGTTCCTTCTTGAGCCGTTACCGGAGAGCGCGGGGAAATTTGAAAGCCTTTCGCGTTCCCGGCACCAGCGAAAGGATGGATCGATCGTTGATGTTGAAGTCGCGTCGCACGAATTGCCATTTGCCGGCAAATCCGCGCGGCTGGTGCTGGCGAGCGACATTACCGAAAAGAAGGAAATGGAAGCACGGTTGCTCCGTTCGCAACGCGTCGAGACGATCGGAACACTCGTCAGCGGTATTGCCCACGACCTCAACAACATTCTGGCCCCAATCCTGATGGGAGTCGAACTCCTCAAGGATAAGGCCCAGGATGAGCTGAGCGTCGAAGTTCTGGATGCCGTGGCGATCAGCGCCCGCCGGGAGCGGACCTGGTGAAGCAAGTTCTGACATTTGCGCGCGGAATTCAAGGCCAGCGCGGAGCCGTGATACTGCATCAGGTTTCCTCGGACATCGAGAAAATGATGCATCAGACGATGCCGAAATCGATCCGAATGGTGAACAACGTTTCCAGGGATCTCTGGCTTGTCCCGGGTGACGGTTCGCAGATTCATCAGATGATTCTGAATTTGTGTATCAATGCCCGGGATGCCATGTCGTCCGGCGGAGTTCTTACCATCTCCGCGCGGAACGAAACTGTGGACCGGTCGTCGAGTCGGCGCGGCGGTGAACTGAAACCGGGGCGATACGTCGTTCTCGAAGTTGCAGATACCGGAGAGGGAATAGCAACGGAACACCTGGGCAAGATATTTGAGCCATTTTTCACCACCAAGCAACCCGGCAAGGGTACAGGTCTGGGTCTGTCGACGGTGCAGACGATCGTCAATAGGCACGGCGGCGTGCTCGACATTCAGTCTGAGATCGGCCGGGGCACCACGTTTTCGATCTATCTGCCAGCGGCAGCCCCGAAGAGCGAAACCCCGGAAGCGCAGAAGGCGCAACACGTACCGTCAGGTAACGGTGAAATGATCCTGATTGTGGACGACGAAGCCGCAATCCGGGATATCTCCAGGGCAGCGCTGGAGGCCTATGGGTATCGCGTGCTTACCGCATCGAATGGCGCCGAAGGGTTGACTGTCTTCATGCAGCATAAGGACGCTATCAGAGCAATCCTGAGCGACATGAACATGCCCGTGATGGACGGCAAATCCATGCTCGAATTTATCGACAAAGTGGACCCGGGAATTCGCTTCGTTGCGGCAAGTGGAATGATGCAGCCCCCAGGTCTCGCGGCTCTGGCCTCGTCTGCCGTGGGCCGGGTATCCTTGCGCAAGCCTTTCACCGCGGACCAACTACTGGAAGCAATGAGCGCTGTCCTGAGAGCCTCGTGAAAACGCCGCTTTCTCCGCAAACTGTCCGTACCGGCGCCCGATTCATTTTGTTCCTGTTACTGACAGGGGCGGCCGGATACGCTCTGGCTCAGTCTGGTTCAAACGAAGCTGGCGGCGCTGCAGCCCTGAAGCGATTGAGCCTTGAACAGCTCACGGAAATTCAGGTGACGAGTGTTACCAAGGGACCCGAACAGGTCCGTAAGACGTCAGCAGCCATTTTCGTTCTGACCAGCGAAGACATTCGCCGTTCTGGGGCCACCTCCATCCCCGAAGTTCTGCGGCTGGTGCCCGGCATCGAGGTCTCGAGGGAGGATTCGGGGCATTGGTCCGTTGGCATCCGGGGATTTCAGGGTCAGTTTTCGCGAGCCGTGTTGGTCATGATGGATGGGAGAAGTGTGTACACGCCCCTCTTCGCCGGTGTCTTCTGGGATGTGCAGGACACGCCCTTCGAAGACATCGACAGAATCGAAGTCATTCGCGGACCGGGCGGGACCATCTGGGGAGCAAATGCTTTCGAAGGTGTCATCAATATCATCACCAGAAACTCCAAAGACACGCACGGGACCATGGCGACCCTGGGTGGCGGGAATGTCGATCAGTTCACCGGCACTTTTCGCCGGGGGGCGGCAACGGTAACGGGTTCGATTACCGCGCCTACGGAAAGATGTTCAGCCGGGGCCCCGAATTCCATGCCAACAAACAGCAGTTCGATGACTGGAGAATGGGGCAGTTCGGGTTCCGCACGGACTGGGAGAACTCCGCCGGTAACGCAATCACCCTTCAGGGCGACATTTACCGAGGTGAAATCGGTGAAGAGGTGGACGTTGCATCCTTTACACCGCCGTCCGAGATCACCATTTATGGTAAGGACAAAGTATCCGGAGGAAATCTTGGCGGAAGGTGGCGTCGAGAATCAGGCCGCGCTGGTGGATTTCAACTGCAGGCGTACTTCGACCGCACCAGCCGCATCGCCCCGCATTTCAAAGAAACGCGCAATACTTTCGACATCGACTTTCTTTATCATCTCCGCGTTCCCGGACGGCAGGAAGTTTCCTGGGGTTTAGGCGCGCGATGGAGTCCGAGTACGTTTACGCCGGTGGTGCCGACTCTTCAGTTCACGCCGCCGGATTTGACCGATAGCCGGTATAGCGCTTTTGCGCAGGATGAAGTTCGCATCACTCCTCAAAGTCTGTCGTTTACCGTAGGCGCCAAACTCGAACACAACAATTACACGGGACTGGAGTTTCAGCCCAACGCCCGCCTGCTGTGGATGCCCGATTCGCGCCAGACATTCTGGGCCGGAGTGACACGCGCAGTTCGCACTCCATCTCGTCTTGACCGGGATTTTCATTTGAAGGGTTTTCTGCTCGCCACTCCCCTGGTTTACCTCGAGATTGAGGGCAATCCTGACTTCGATTCCGAGCGACTGATCGGATACGAAGCGGGATATCGCAGTCTCATCACACGCCGGTTGCGCATCGATGTTTCGGCGTATCACAACCAGTACAACAGTCTTTCCAGTTTGTCTTCCGCCGGGATGTCCTTCCAGTCTTCGCCGGTACCGTACACGCAGTTGGCGTTTCAATATGCGAATGGCGTCAAGGGGACGACCGATGGATTCGAACTGGCCCCCGAGTGGGATCCCGTGTCGTGGCTGGAGTTCAAAGGTTCCTATGCCCATCTGCAAATGAATCTGCAGAATGAACAGGGCAGTGCGGATATCTCCGCAATTGCGAACTATGAAGGGGGCAGCGCGCATCATCGAGTTATTGTCCAATCGCACATCAAGCTGCCGGCAAATCTGGAATTGGATCAGACCTATCGCTATGTGAGCGCTCTTCCGGCCCAGGCCGTGCCCGCCTACACCACAGCCAGTGGAAGGATCGGCTGGCGTTTTGCAGAAGGACTGGGAGTATCGTTCGTCGGAGAGAATCTGCTTCAGCCCCATCACTTCGAATTCGGTCATAACACGCAGCAAACGGTTGGCATCGCGCGCAGCATTTACGCGAAAGTGACATGGACGCGATGACCGGCAAAGATCACGAGGACTCCATTTCAAGGCCTCGATTTCGGCGCAGTGTTGTTCTGTTGTCCATGATCGTGTTGTGGCTTCTGCGCGCCGTGTCGATTGTTCATGCCCAGCAGCCCAGCGAGTTTCAGCTCAAAGCGACCTACCTCTATAACTTCGGGAAGTTTGTGGAGTGGCCGCCATGGGCTGTTGCCACACAGAACCAGATGTTCAACGTGTGTGTAATCGGCGAGGACCCTTTTGGGCCCACCCTCGACAAAACCTTTGAGAACGAACACATTGCCGGGAAAAACGCGGCCGCCCGAAGAATTTCCAAAGCCGCCGAAGCTCTGAGTTGCAGCATCCTGTTTGTCAGTTCCTCGGAGAACGGTCATGTGAAGGAGATCCTCTCGGCCGTCGACAGGAACGGAGTGCTGACTGTCAGCGACCTGCCGGAGTTTGTGAAACTCGGCGGCATGATCCAATTCGTATTGGATGGATCGAGAATCCGTTTTCAAATCAACCGCGGCATCGCAGAGAACTCGGGTCTGAAGTTGAGTTCAGAGCTTCTCAGGGTGGCTGCGAAGGTTACTCCATGACGCTGGAGAAGCAAAGCCGATGACCAGCGGGCGCCGCTATTCGATATCCAGAAGATTGACGTGGATGAACCTGCTGGCGAGCGGCGGCGCATTGATGCTGGCCGGCCTGGCATTGTTTGTCTACGACCTGGTTTCGTTTCGCGATGCGATCGTGAAGAACCTGTCGGTTGAAGCCGATATCATTGGCGCGAACAGCGTCTCGTCACTCCTGTTTAACGATCCGAATACCGCGGGCACCACGTTATCCGCTCTCAATGGGTCGCCACACATCACCGGGGCAATTATTTACACTTCTGCGGGCCAGTCTTTCGCGACGTATTGGCGAAATTCGGAAGGTTCGGATCTGCCTCTGCCGATTTTCCCCGACAGCCAGACGCAGGTGCATTCCTTCAGCAGCAATCAGGTCTCCCTGGCCCGCCAGATCCTGTTCGAAGGGAAGACCGTAGGAATTGTCTATATTCAGTCCGACCTGCAGGAAATGTACGATCGCCTGGTCAGCTATGCGGAAATCGTCATCGCCGTGATGTTCATGTCGATGTTGGCTGCATGGTTGATCTCTTCGATATCTCGACGTGCCATTTCTGAACCGATCGTGCATCTGGCCGACGTTGCCCGCGTGGTTTCCCGTGAAAAGGACTATTCGTTACGCGCAAGTCCGGCTGAAAAGGGTGGAGAGATCGGCGTCCTCATTGAGGCTTTTAATGAAATGCTGGAGCAAATCCGCGATCGTGAAGAGGCATTGAAGAAGGTTCATGGTGAGCTGGAACGCCGCGTCGAGGAGAGAACTTCACAGCTGGCGGCTGCCAACCGTGAGCTGGAATCTTTTTCCTATTCCGTGTCCCATGACCTGCGCGCTCCCCTGCGTCACATTGATGGATTCTCCGCAATCCTGGCTCAAAAATATGGAAGCCAACTGGATTCTGCCGGTCAGAAACACCTGCAGCGAATTCGAGAAGGCGCAAAGCACATGGGACAGCTCGTGGATGACCTGCTGAACATGGCGCGGCTCGGAAGGCAGGACGTGGTTCGTCGTTCAGTCGACACCGCTTTGATTGTGCAGAACGTGATCCGTGAGCTTCAAACCGAATGTGATGGACGGGCCATTGACTGGCGGGTTGGATCGCTTCCGACTCTGGACTGCGACCCGGGTTTGATGAAGGTTGTCTTTGTCAACCTACTCTCCAATGCCATCAAATACACGCGACGCACAGCTCAAACCGTCATTGAAGTGGGGCGGGTCGCCGGGAATGAGGAAGTCGTTTTTGTCCGGGACAACGGAACCGGATTCGAGCAGCAATACGCACACAAACTCTTCGCTGTTTTCCAGCGTCTTCATCGCTCTGAAGATTTCGAGGGAACCGGCATCGGACTTGCCACTGTGCATCGCATTATTCAAAAGCATGGCGGCCGCATATGGGCGCACGGGGAAGTCGGCCGCGGCGCGACCTTCTTTTTTACCCTTTCCACAAATTGAAAAACATGGAGGTGAGGCATGGCCAACTCTGAAATCGAGATTCTTTACGTTGAAGACGACGAAGCGGACGTGGAGCTGACGATGATTGCGCTCCAGGAATTCGGCGTTGCCAACGCCATACACATCGCCCGCGATGGCGTTGAGGCACTGGATTTCCTCTTCTGCCGGGGACACCATGCGACTCGTGACTTCTCGGTGCCGAAGTTCGTCCTGCTGGATTTGAAACTGCCCAAGATCGGCGGTCTCGAGGTTCTTCAGGAAATCCGGAATGACGCCCGGACGAAGGCGATTCCTGTTGTGGTGCTGACCTCATCTCGGGAGCAAAGGGACCTTGTCGACAGCTACAAGCTTGGCGTCAACAGCTATATTCAAAAGCCCGTGGACTTCGAGCAATTCAACCAGACGATTCGGCGGCTCGGCTTGTATTGGCTTGTCGTGAACCAGACTCCTCCCATGCAGGCTCTGTGAGGGGGAATAACGTCGCGAGGGGAGGCGCGTGCCCAATGTCCAGGACGGATTCGACAATGATGAACCAATCCATTTGCCTTCGTGGGGTGACGGTCCGAACGAACGCTTCGGAAACTCCAGCTCTCTCATGACGAAGATGCGCCGGCCACGCCTGTGGACTTGCATCACGACAGGGTTGATCGTACTTGCCGGTAATTCTTTTGCGCAGACGACCAGCGATCCCGCTGAGTTGAAGACCATGACCATGGACCAGTTGACGAACCTCGATGTGACTCTGGTTTCCAGACGTCCCACGAAGTTGTCGCAATCGCCATCGGCCATCCAGGTTCTTACAGGAGAAGAGATCAAACGTTCGGGGGCTACGAATTTGCCGGATGCGTTAAGGCTTCTGCCTAACGTGGAGGTCCAGCAGATCAATTCGTATGCCTGGGTCGTCAGTACCCGCGGATTCGATGCGTTATTCTCCAACAAACTTCTGGTCATGATCGATGGCCGAACGGTCTACTCGCCACTGGATGCCGGTGTCTTCTGGGATGCTCAGAGCGTTCTGCTTGAAGATGTGGATCGTATTGAGGTGATCAGCGGGCCGGGCGGGACGCTGTGGGGAGCCAACGCTGTCAACGGCGTTATCAATATCATCACAAGGGACACGAAGGATACGGCTGGGACCTACGTCTCCACCGGCGGCGGCTCATTTGTGCACAGTTTTGCTGCGGGGCGTTATGGGGGCAGCGTCGGCCGCAGTCTTTCCTATCGAGTCTACGGCCAGCGTTGGAATCGGGACGGTTCTCGGACCCCGTCCGGCGCTGTCGGATTCAGCGCGTGGAACCTGACGCAGACTGGTTTCCGCATGGACTACCATCGGGAGGGAGCGGATACGCTGGAACTTCAGGGGGAGGCCTATGCCGGCACGGAACACACCTCCGAAACGGCAGACTCCATTCTGAACGGACAATACCTGTTGGGCCGCTGGACCAGAACGCTCTCCGAATACTCGGATTTCAAGCTGCAGGTATATTTCGACCGCACCGGTCGCCGGGATGTGCCCAGCACAATCACCGATCGGATGAACACCTACGACCTGGATTTTCAGCATCGCTTCCAGGTTCGCGGGAGGAACGGCATCTTGTGGGGTGTCGGCTATCGGCTGATGCGGGACGATTCCCCGACCAACACAACGTTTGTCGGCTTTGTGCCGCAACACCGAAACATGCAACTCTTCAGCAGTTTCGTGCAGGACGAGACTACGCTGATGTCCGAGCGCTTGACCCTGACCCTGGGAACAAAGCTTGAACACAACGATTTTTCCGAATTCGAACTGCAGCCCAGCGCGCGGCTGGCGTGGACGCCTACCGACCGCCAGACAATCTGGGCCGCCGTTTCCCGGGCCGTCCGTTCACCCAGTCGGATCGACGTGGACTACCACATTCCGGTCACTGCGCCGTACTTCATCGGTGGTGGCCCGAATTTTGATTCCGAAAAAGTCGTCGCCTACGAAGCCGGATATCGCATTCAGTCGACCCAGACCATTTCCTTCTCGCTGGCGTCGTTCTACAACGCATATCGCGACGTCTACAATGTCGAACCGGCGAGTCCTCAGGCGGTGTTTCCCTACACGATTCAAAACGGAATCAATGGCCAGTCATGGGGTGCGGAATTCTCCGCTCTTTATCAGCCGCTGAACTGGTCGCGAATACGCGGCGGATATACCTATTTTCATAAGGACCTCTGGGTCAAGCCCGGGCACGTTACCACTTCGGCGGTCCTTGCCTCGCTGGGCAACGATCCAACGCATCAATTCGTAATGCAATCCATGACGGATTTGCCATGGCAGGTTCAGGCCGACGCGACCGCTCGTTTTGTAGATACGCTCTCAAGTCCCACCATTCCAAGATATTTCACGGTGGACATTCAAGTGAGCCGGCAATTCAGAGGTCTGGAGCTGTCGGCGGTTGGACGGAATCTTATGGATCATCAGCATCCGGAGTTCGATCCTTCACAACAGATACCGCGCAGCGTTTACGGCAAGGTCTCCTGGCGACAGTGATCTGGCCGGAATCTTACAGCTCGTGCGCCAAGAAGGAAACGCAGGCTCTGCTGGCTTTGATGCTGCTACATGCATCGCGGTTAGACTCCCGGCCCGGTGCCGACTGGGGAATCCCGAAGTCCGTGACTGTTTCGTCAACGCGATGAAGACCTCACACTCTTTCTCAGAACTGCGCCTTCTGAAACGCGCGTGACGCCCTTGCCGCTGACGAACATCAGCCTTCAGAACGCCTTCCTTCCGTGCCGGCCTGAATTGCCGAGTTGATTCGGGCTCGAGTAGCGCCGCCCGGAATTATCAGAGTATAAAGGGCGCGGGAGTAAAGCAGAGGATGAGAAGGACCAATCCGATCACACCGAGAGCAATCTGCCGCGGACGCAACGGGATCTCGTCGTCGATTGTCGGCGGATGCCGAAGTTTAAGAATCAATAGCAGCAGTATCCACACATACCATCCGGGCCAGTAAAACATTGCGAGAGGCAACAGCGTCAGCACGACGCCCCAGGAAATCCATTTGTGGTAGCCGCGAAACATGGCGTAAGTGATGTGTCCGCCGTCGAGTTGGGCCGCAGGTAGAAGGTTCAACGCGGTCGCAAGGAATCCGAACCAGGCGGCAAAGCCGACAGGGTGCATGTAGATGTCCATACCGGGTGGCGGCGTCATGCCCATCAGATACTGCATGGCCTTGAGGATCAGAGGATCCCCCAACGAGATGCTGTTTCCCACCCCACCCGTCACGACAAAGCGCGCCTGCCCCATGGAGATCGCCAGGGCGGCGACCGCCACCACGAAGCCTGCAATCGGACCGGCAACCCCCACCTCGAGCAGCGATCCGCGGTCGTAGATTGGAGATCGTATCTTGATGAACGCGCCCATCGTTCCCACCGGATTCGGAAACGGAATGAAGTAGGGAAGACTCGCATCGATGCCGTAGTAACGGCACGTCAGGTAGTGGCCCATCTCGTGCGCGAAAAGGATCGACATGATCGCGAGACAAAAGGGCAGACCGTTGAGCAGAGTGGAGGGCTCCCTCCAGAGATTCCCAAGCGCGATTTCGAGATCGACCCCCCGGAAACCGGCCATCAGCACCGCTCCGACGAGCATGGTGCTCAGGCAGGTGGCCAGGAAGAGAATCACGTTCAGCCACGGGAAGGTCCGTGGCCTGTCAGCGATGAAGAAACCCGTGGCTGGGTCGAACCTACTATTCATGAAACACTTACGCCCGACCGCCCGGGGACAGAAAGGCTAAAGGGATTGCAGATCCTTGCCTGGCTTGAAGCGAACGGCCTTGCCGGGAGGAATGTTGACTTCGGACCCTGTTCGCGGATTCCTGCCGATACCGGTTTTGCGCGGTTTCACCGAAAAGACGCCAAATCCCCGTAACTCAATGCGGTCACTGGCTTTGAGAGCATCTTTCATGCAGTTGAAGATGGTGTCGACCGCCTGCTCGGCTTTGGTTTTGCTGACGCCCGTTCGTTCGACGATCTGATTCACAAGATCCAGTTTGATCACTGGCGCAACCTCCTGTAGTCTCTGCGGGTCCCGCTATCTCATTGCAACACCGGTATTTTTACCATCGGGGGGAGGAATAAGGCAATGTCAATTAAAGCGGACCGATGGATTCAGCAGATGGCCGAATCCCACGGTATGATCGAACCCTTCGCTTCAGGGCAGGTTTCCAAGGGGACGATCTCCTATGGTTTGTCTTCATATGGTTACGACCTTCGTCTTGCGGACGAGTTCAAAATCTTTGCTCCGCCTTCCGGACAGCTGGTCAATCCGAAGGCGATTCCCGAGGAATACTATCAGGACCACAAGGGGGACTACTGCGATATCCCCGGCAATACCTACGTCTTAGGGCAGAACGGTAGAATATCTTCGGATTCCGCGTGACGTGCTGACGCTCTGCACTGGCAAGTCCACCTATGCGCGGGCCGGAATTCAGGTCAACGTCACGCCATTCGAGCCGGAGTGGGAAGGCTTTGTCACCGTGTCGATCGCGAATACCACGCCGAACCCCGTCCGGATCTTCGCGAACGAAGGCTTGTGCCAGGTTCTGTTCTTCCAATCGGACGAACCCTGCGCCATTTCCTACAAGGACCGGAAGGGGAAGTATCAGGCGCAGCAGAAGATCGAACTGGGGAAGACGAAATAGAGGTAGTCGGGGGAGTAGGAGAATTTGTTATTGGTTATTTGATATTTTATTGACGACGCGGAGTTCCTCAAATTCCCAGTACCAAATTCCCTGACTCCCCTTATATCGCGAGTCCCCCATCCACCTGCAGGACCTGCCCGGTGATATAACCGGCCCTGTCGGAAAGCAGGAATAGCGCCGCTTCGGCCACGTCTTCCACTCTGGCAAATCTCCCCAGAGGCACTTGCTCCAGGGCTTTGGTCTTGTATTCGTCTTTCAGCACAGCGGTCATGTCCGTTTCGACGAAGCCTGGCGCGAGCGCATTCACGCGGACCTGGGCTTTCGCAAGTTCCTTGGCGAGCGCTTTGGTCATGCCGATCACGCCGGCCTTCGATGCCGAGTAGTTCAGCTGACCGGGCATTCCGACGATTCCGCTGATCGATGTCATGTTCAGAATAACGCCGCGTCGTTGTCTGATCATGACCCCGACGACGGGTTTGGTGATGTTGAAGACGCCTTTGAGGTTCGTATCGAGGACGTCGTCCCAATCCTTCTCGCTCATCATGGCGGCGAGCTTGTCGCGCGTGATGCCTGCGTTGTTGACCAGGATATCCACGGCGCCCCATTTCTCCTTCACTTGCCTGACGACTTCCTTCGCCTGATTGAAGTCCGTCGCGTCGGCCTGGAAGCCCACAATCGTGTCGCCGTTGGCGATCTCGTCTGCCATCGCCTTGTTCTGGTCGTAGGTGAATGCCACCTTCGCGCCTTCGCGCGCCAGGGCCTGGACGATCGCGCGCCCGATACCGCGGCTGCCTCCGGTGACGATGGCGACTCGGTTTTGAAACTCCACAATGCCTCCTTCATGCTATCGATGTGTTTGGCCGCGGGATGACGACCCACGCGTCCATTTTGCGATACCCGGCCATGGTCCGCGTATCATCGCATAGAATGACGACGTCGAAGTTCTGGCCGGTCGGCCCATCTGAAGTTTGGGAGGGCAGCGGCAGCGAATGTCTTTCGCGATGCCGGGAAGTTTTTGTTCACTATGCCTATCGAGCGCATCTATCTGGTCGGATTCATGGGAGCCGGGAAGAGCACAGTGGGACGTGAACTCTCGCTGAAGTTGAAGTGGCCGTTCCGCGACCTCGACGCTGAGATCGAGAAAGACCGGAAACTCTCCGTGCGGGAAATCTTCGAGCGCCTCGGTGAGCCTCATTTCCGGCAGCTCGAGCGCCAGCATCTGCAACGGATCTCCGAGATGCCGCAAGCCATCATCGCGTTGGGGGGTGGGGCCTATATCGACGCGGAAAATCGCGCCATGGTGGACGCCACCGGTGTCGCGGTATGGCTCGAGGCTTCCCTGGCCACCGTCAAACGGCGTGTCCGGCCCGACGGGGCGCGCCCGCTCTTGTCCGACGCCCAGCGAGCCCGCCGGCTTTATGCCGAGCGCCTGCCTTTTTACAGGTTGGCGCGAATTCATGTCCTGACCGATAATCGATTGCCGGACGCCATCGCCGAAGAGATCGTCCAGAAGGTCGCGAACCTATGACAGCTTCCGTTCTCGCAGCCCTGTTGCTGCTTGCTCCGGTTACTCCCGAGACAGCCCGTTTCACTATCCGGCAGGATGGCCGGACGATCGGTACCGAAGAGTTCACGATTCGGAACAAAGACAAGGGCTATGTTGCCGAAGGCAAGACTCAGCTCGCCGGGGATCCGAGCCCTCTCACCTCGCGCATGGAGCTTGATATCGACCTGAATCCGGTTTCCTACGAATACACCCATGGCCTCGGAAAGATCAGCATCAAGATCGAAAGCCCTACCAGCGAGATGATCGTTACCGAAGGCGGCTCCGACTCCTCCACCGAGTTTCGCTTTCCCAGTGGCGCCTCCATCATCGACAACAATTTTTTTCATCACTACCTGCTCCTTCTCTACCGGGTCAAAGGGGCGGATCAGAGTTTTCCGATTTTTGTACCGCAGGATATGCAGGCCGGGCAGGCCCGCGTCCGCTCGACGGGCAACCGCACCTATGCTCTTGAAGTTGGCGATGTGAAGCTCGAAGCCACGGTGGACAGCAACGGCCGGCTGATGCGCCTGACGGTTCCCGCAGCCAAAGTTGTCATAGAACGGTGACTGCAACGCCGACTACACTGAGAGGCTTATGGAAACGTCAATAGGGCTGTCCGTCATCACGGCCTTTGTCGCGGGCATCATCTCCTTTCTTTCGCCCTGCGTCCTGCCGCTCGTCCCGGGATACCTTTCCATCATTTCCGGTGTCTCTCTCGATCAACTGAAGGCGGATTCGCAGGACAAGTCGCTGCGACGATCGGTAATCCTCGCCTCCATCATGTTCATCATCGGCTTTTCGATTACCTTTATCGCCCTCGGCGCAACGGCCACCGCCTTGACGAAGTCGTTGCTGGTCAGGATGCCGGTACTCCGGAAGATTGCCGGAGTCATCATCTTCATCTTCGGTCTCCACATCCTTGGTGTGTTCAGGATTAATGCGCTGTACCAGGACAAGCGGATGCACCACGTCCAGACAAAAAGCGGGATGATTGGAGCACTCGTCCTGGGTCTTGTTTTTGCCCTGGGATGGTCTCCTTGTCTGGGTCCCATTCTCGCCACGATTCTCGCTCTCGCCAGTGAGCAGGACACGGTTGCGAAAGGCGTGTTCCTGCTCGGCGTGTATTCGCTCGGCCTTGGTGTGCCCTTTCTGCTCACCAGCCTGGGATTGAATCAGTTCCTGTCTTTTTATTCGCGGTTCAAGAGACACTTCCGCGCCCTGGAAGTCGTCAGCGGTGTGCTGGTACTGGGAATCGGCATCCTGATCTTCACGGATCGCATGACGCAGATGAATCAATACTTCCAGTTTCTCAACGACTTCGAATATCGGGTTGAAGACGCCTTCAGGCGTGTGATGGGCGGCTAAAGCGTGATCGAAGACAAGGCGTTTTATGCCGGCCCGCGATCCCGCCTGCGTGAATTGCGATTTGCCTGGCGTGTTTTCCTGGAATTCATCCGTGGACTCCGCGCTCTGCATTTCAGTGGGCCTTGCATCACGGTCTTCGGCAGTGCTCGTTTCAAGGAAGGTCACCCCTACTACCAGATGGCGCGAGAAGTGGGCGATGCCATAGCGCACATGGGGTTTACGGTAATGACCGGAGGCGGGCCCGGCGTGATGGAAGCCGCAAATCGAGGCGCCCGGGAAGCCGGCGGGACTTCCATCGGCTGCAATATTCAGCTCCCGGCCGAACAGTACGCCAACCCGTATCTCGACCACTTCGTCACGCTCAAATACTTTTTCGTGCGCAAAGTTCTTCTGTTCAAGTACTCCTACGCCTTTGTCATCCTCCCCGGCGGCTTCGGCACCATGGACGAATTCTTCGAAGTCTTGACGCTCGTTCAAACGGGAAAGACCCACGACTTCCCACTCATCGTCATGGGGCGTGAGTACTACTCCCGGTTGCAGGGGTTGCTTGAAGTCATGAAGAGCAAAGGAACGATCAACCCGGCCGATATGCGGTATGTCTATTTCACCGACTCGATCGAAGAGATGTCCAGACACATTGCCACCACGGTCCCGAAATTCGGCATTATTCCCCGGCCTTTGCCTTCGCGGATTCTGGGAGAGAAGAGCGTGCGAGCGAAGAAAAACGTCAAGGAGCCGGCACGGCGCTAGAGCGCCCCCGGGAACAGGGCCTCTCGATCCCTGTCTGCCTCCCTGCGCCTGACCCTCAGCGAGGGCCGCGTTCCGCGAGCTCCAGCAACAGGTTGTTCGGATCCTTGACGATTGCGACCTTGAGCCCCGGCGCAACCTGCACGGGTTCACCGCCCGTCGTTCCGGGATCCTGCGTGCGGCCGGAGAGTTCTTTGCGTGAGCGTGAGCGGAACCGTCCGGCCCGGAAGGCGGGCCGTGCTCTGACGGAAACTCGCTCCCGGAGGACCGGCTGTTGCCGCCCTGTCCTGGTTATCGGGCCATGGGGTTCTTGCTCGTGTAAAACATTCGACTCCGTCTGGAATCACTTGTCGGCTACACTTCCGCCGTATCCGGCTTCTCTTCCCGGTCTATCGCGGAACGGGCTGAAACGGTTAAGAGGCCGAATGCATCGAGGTATCCAGAAGGAGAGCGCCATTGGGAAAATTACAGGGGAAAACGGCAATCATCACCGGTGCAACAGGTGGCATCGGTGAGGCTACAGCGAAAGTCTTCCTGCAGGAAGGCGCCAGGGTCATGCTGGTCGGCCGCTCTGAAGGAAAATTGAAAGAGACATTTGCCCGCCTCGGCGCCAACAAGCAGGGTTTGGCATACTGTTTTGCCGATGCCGCCGATGAGGCGGCAACAGCTGCGGCAGTCGAAGCCACTGTGAAGACGTTTGGAGGCGTCGATATTCTGTTTGCGAATGCGGGCACGGAAGGATTATTAAAGCCGATCGAGGCCTACGGCAGAACGGAATTTGAACAAACCCTCAACACCAACGTTATCGGGGTATGGCTCGCAATCAAGCATTGCGTTGAGCCGCTGAAGAAACAAGGCAAAGGCTCCATCATCGCAACAGCCTCGGTCGCGGGGCTGGTCGGTTTTGCGAACTCCGCCCCCTATATCGCCAGCAAGCATGCGGTCTGTGGCCTGGTGAAAGCCGCTGCATTGGAACTGTCGCCACTGGGAATCCGCGTCAACGCGATTGCGCCCGGAGCGATCGACAATCGCATGATGCAGTCGGTGGTTTCGCAACTCGCGCCGGGGAATTCCGCAGCCGTACGCGCAGGGATTGAGGGGTCGATTCCCATGAGGCGTTACGGCGCCAACGAAGAAATCGCGAACCTCGCAGCCTTCCTGGCGAGCGACGAAGCTGCCTACAGCACTGGTGCGATCTTCCTCGCCGATGGTGGAATGACGGCCGGTTAGACGCACTCCGCGAGCGTGCGACGGCCCTTGTTGGCGGACGCTTGATCGTGTCTGGGAGCGGTGTAAGGGGGCTTCGGTTTTCGTGCGCCGGAACCCTGCAGACGGCGCGATTTTCCGAGGCGAAGGCTACTTCATGTGCTGGAGAGACTTCTCGTTTTCGAGGCAGACTTCCTCGATCAATTCCGTGTCCACAATGAGGCGTTCCTTGATCATGACGGTCCATGGCTTTGTGTAAGCCTTGGGGTCATCGACGGTAACCTGAATCTCAAGGTGTCCGAGGTCCGGCCGCCAGTGCGGCGGCTATTTCACGAAAGAGGGAATCCGGCAAAACCCCTGTGGCAGCCACGATGAATGAGATGCACGACAAGGTACGGATTGCTCTGTCCCAACTGGCAGCCGCGACCGAACAATCCAGCCTGCAGCCTCCAGCCGATTCGGTCACCTTGCGACTGGTAAACCGCGCCCTCAACCAGGACGGATATTCCGACCTGCCGGCGGACTATGCCTTCCTCCTATCGCAGACCTGCGGCATTCAGGGTCCCTATTTTACGCTGTTAAGCCCCGGCGCCATGCCGTCCGCCGGAGGAGGTATTCGGGCCGGTATCCATCAACAATCCGAGGCATTCAACGCCGGATCCGACGAGAATGCAAAACTGCTGGTGCTCGGGCGAACTTCCGGAGATACGCTACTGGCTTTTACGGACGGCAAGTATCAACTGGTGGATGTGCATTCCCGCGAATATCTGCGCAGCTATGACAGCGTCGCGGACTTCATCACCCACATGCTCACGCTCAAAGATCCCCAGCGCCGGCCGAAAGAATAGTCCTCCCAGCGTCGGCGTTGGAAATCGCGTGTCGGTCTCCACACTTTGATTGGCGTACTGCTGATACGCCGCCTGCTCGATCGTGATTTGGTGATCGCAGGCGTCTCCGGGCGTCTCCGGGGTTCAAACGATCACGCCGCACCATCCTGTTCCCTCTTTCGATAGTGCAAATAGCTTCGAAAGCCCGTTATGATCGACCTCGTGAAGCGGGTCGTTATCTTTCTGGCAATCCTCTTTTTCGCAAAAACTGCTGCGGCCCAGTCCGATCCTGCCGTTCGGGCCGCGGTCACGCGAGCGCTGCCGGCCCTGCAGAAATCGGCAGGGGCGTTCGTATCCCAGCGTGCGTGTTTCTCCTGTCACCACAATGCGCTTTCGATTCTGACCCTTCGCCTGGCGCGGGACCACGGCTTTGCAATCGATTCGAAGGTTCTCGATGCGGTGGAGGAAAAGACATTTCGCCCGCTGCGCAGTGCCAACGCGCTGGATGAAGCGGTCCAGGCGGAGAACCTCTCTGATCCGACGCCGAACGAGAGCCTGCTTCTCATGTCGGCGCAAGCCGCGGGAATCCCACCGGATTTGACAACGGCAGTTTACGCCGCTCGGATGATGAACTGGCAGCGCGACGGTCACTGGGTGACCTCGGATTTCCGTCCACCGCATTCCAGCAGCCTGTTCACCGCGACCGCCACGGCTGTGCGTGCCATTCGTCACTACGTGCCCCGGGAACTGACCTCCGCCCGTGATGCGGCGATCGCTGACGCTCGAAGATGGCTGCTGACCACACCGCCTCAATCCACAGAGGATGCGGCATTCCGGCTGCTGGGGCTCATCTGGGCCGATGCGCCGGCGAACGATCGCTCGTCGGCTGCCAGGGATCTCTCGGAACTGCAAGGCCGCGATGGAGGATGGTCACAACTGCCCGGCTACGTCTCCGACGCGTATTCGACAGGTGAGGCGCTCTTCGCCTTGCATGAAGGCGGCGTCCCCGCTGCCGATGCCGCCTGGCAGAAAGGCCTCAAGTTCCTCGTCTCCACTCAGGCACGCGACGGCACGTGGCACGTCCGCACGCGCATGCTCTCGCCCGCCGAAGTCAGTCCAATGTACTTCCCGACGGGGTTCCCCTACGAAAAAGACGAGTTCATCTCCTACGCCGGAAGCTGCTGGGCCGTAATGGCCCTTCTTTCCGCCCAGCCGGATGTCCCGGCCCCGCAAGCCGCAAATCTGGCTGTATCGGCGGACAGCGTGCCGGCCTGGGTCCGTGCGGCACTCTTCGGCGACCCCCGCGAGCTTGCCGCGCTGCTGGATTCCGGGCTGGATCCCAACAGCAAGACGCTGAATGGTACGACTCTGCTGATGATGGCGGCGCCCGATCCCGAGAAGGTACGCCTCCTGACCAATCGCGGCGCGGACGTGCACAGCCGTTCCGGATCGGGGACCGATGCCCTGACGGTCGCTGCAGCTTATCGCGACACTGCCCGTGCACTTGAACTCCTGCTGGATGCCGGGGCGGACGCCGAGGCCCCGAAAGGGGTGCGCACGCGGCATTCCCCTCTCGCCTTCGCCTCAATGACGGGAGATCTGGAAAATGTTCGAGTCCTGTTATCGCGCGGCGCTGAGCCCACAGCCGAAGCCCTTTCGGAAGCCGTGACTTTCGGTTACCCGGATGTCGTGCAGGCCCTGATCAATGCGGGAGCCGACGCCACGATCACCGAAGGCACTGGAATCAACCTTTTGCATTGGGCGACCATTACCAACCGCGCCGCGGTCATCCCGGTGCTTGCGGCGGCCCACGTTCCTGTCAATGACCTCGATGACTTTGGCTTCACTCCTCTTCTCTATGCCGTCACCCTCGACAACGGAAATGCCGACGCAGTCAGGGAACTGCTGAAGGCCGGAGCCGACCGCGGCATTCGCAATCTGAAGGGACGTACGCCTCTTGATGAGGCGCGCCGTTACAAACATTCCGAACAGGCGGACGCGCTGAAATAAGGCATTCGTCGTGTCAGATGTCGTAGTCTTACCCTTGGTGTTATGAAAACAGAGCTTGAAGCAGCAAAACAATTGGCCATTCGGGCCGGGGCGATCCTGCTCGACTATTATTCCGATGCGCCTTCGGTGGAGTGGAAAGGAAAAAACGACCCGGTCACCAGCGCAGACCGCGCAGCCAGCCGATTCGTCGTTGATGAACTTCGCCGGCAGTTTCCCGACGATGGCATTCTCTGCGAAGAAGAAAAAGACGACCTGCAGCGCCTTTCGCGGTCGCGTGTATGGGTGATCGACCCCATGGACGGCACGAAGGAATTCATTTCCCGGAACGGCGAGTTCTCCGTCATGATCGGCCTCGCCGTGGACGGAGAAGCGCGACTGGGAGCCGTGTACCAGCCTACCGAGAGGAAACTCTACTATGCCAGCGCCGGTACGGGGGCTTATCTGACCCAGGATGGCGCCAGCCGGCAGCTTCGAGTTTCCGGGCAGACCGATCCCTCCAAAGCGGTTATGGCAATCAGCCGGTCGCACCTTTCTCCGGCGATCGAAACGATTCGAAAGACCCTGAAAATCGATCGCACGATCCAGACTGGCAGCATCGGCCTGAAGGTCGGACTCTTGTGCGAAGGGAAAGCGGACGTCTACTTCCAGGGGCGTGGCACGAGTCTTTGGGACACTTGCGGGCCGGAGGCTATTTTGCGGGAAGCCGGGGGGCAAATGACCAGCAAATCCGGCGAGCGTTTCACGTACGACATCGCGGAGGTGCGCAATCTGCAAGGGGTCATTGCGACGAATGCGCTGTTGCACGACACCGCTGTCGAGGTCGCACGCTCCCTTCTTTGAATATCCCCTTACCTGAGCCTAGCGCATCGATTTGATGGCTTCGGTCTCGTTCTCGAAGGCGTCGAACACGGTAAGCAGTTTGGTGATCTGCAGGAGATCACGGATGCGGTGCGTGAGTTTCAGCAGCTTGACCTGTCCGCCTTCGGCACGCACGGTCGTGAAGGCCGTCACGAGCTCCCCCAGGCCGGAGCTGTCGATGTAGTCCACATCGGCTAGATTCATGAGGAACTTACGGTCGCCCGCATGGAGTAACTTTTGCAGGGTGTCGCGGATGACCACGCTCCCTTCGCCCAGGGTAATTCGCCCGCTGAGGTCAAGTATGACCACGTCGTCCAGGCGCCGTGGTTTGACAAGGACGCTCACACTGTGACTTCCGGGAGCTTCTTCAGCATGCGCAGCCGGGTGCCACCGCCTTCCTTTGAGGTGACGATCACTTTATCCATGAACGATCGAATGATCAGGATTCCGCGGCCGCAGGGTTTGAGCAGATTTTCTTCCCGGGTCGGATCGGCCAGTTCGTCGAGTTTGAAGCCTTCACCCTGGTCTTCAACAATGATTTCGACATTCTCTCCATCGAATGAAATCCGCAGGTAAGCATGTTTCGTAGGATCCGAGCGATTGCCGTGCCGGATGGCATTGATCATGGATTCACTGATCGTCAACTCCAGCCAATAGGCAATGTCCTCGTTGAGCCCGAAGGCGAGGGTCGCCTGACCGATGAGCTTCTGGACCGCTTCCAACTCGTCCAGCTTGCTGCGTATTGTCAGCTCAAACGTGACAGGCGACTTCAAAGTCATTGACTCTAGGTAACATGAGGGTTTTTCAATTGTCAATCGCATGCTACGCTCCAAGACGTGATCTTGCCACAATTGATCGAGCTTCTGCCCCTGGCCGGACCCGTTCAGGCTCAGGTCACAGTCCCCGGTTCCAAGAGCATTACCAACCGGGCCCTGCTGCTGGCGGCTCTTTCAGCCCAGCCTGTCACCCTTCACGGTGCGCTCTGGAGCGATGACACCGAGGCGATGGCCGGTTGCCTGGAAAAACTGGGCATCCCGGTTACCTTGGCCCCGGATCCACTCGAGACCGCAAACCGCACGATTCGCGTCGACGGCCGCGGAGGTACGCTCGCCGCCGGCGGCACGCCCGACAAGCCGCTGGAACTCTTTGTTGGGAACGCGGGAACGGCGGCGCGTTTCATTGCCGCCCTGGTTTGCCTGGGGGAAGGGAACTACCGCCTGTCCGGAACGCCGCGAATGCATCAACGGCCCCAGGGCGCGCTGTTTGCGGCCTTGCGCGAACTCGGGTATGTGGTCCACTCGCAGAACGAAAAGCTTCCCGCGGTGATCTGCGGCTCTGGCCCGCATCCCGGAGCGGCGTGCCGCGTTCGCATCGAGGAGAGCTCGCAGTTCGCCTCCGCCCTGTTGTTGGCGGCTGCGCGCGGCGGTTGGAAGGTTACCGTCGAAGGCGAGAACTCCGAGGAATCCCCGTACGTCCATCTCACTTCCGAGATCGTGCAGACGTTTCCCGTTAATGGCGGAGACTTTTCGGTGGAACCGGACGCGTCGAGCGCCAGCTATTTCTGGGGTATCGGCTGGCTGCTGCGTTCTTCTGAAATTCGTGTTGCCAGCGGAATGACGGCCTCTTTGCAGGTGGATGGCCGGTTTCCGGAGACGATCCGAAGGTTTCCCGCGACGCTTTCCCGCCGTCTCGATCTTGGCGACAGTATCATGACGGCCATCGTTCTGGCCCCGTTCGCGGATTCCGAGAAGACGTTCGTCGATCTTGGACGCCTGCGCGTCCAGGAGTGCGAACGCGTCCGAGCCCTGCATACCGAGCTCGAAAAGTGCGGCGGTCGTATCCTCGAGGAAGGCGATACCCTGCGCATCACGCCCGGGCCGCTTCACGGCGCAGAGATCGAAACCTACGACGACCATCGGATGGCCATGTGCTTTGCCATGCTGGGACTGGTTGTTCCGGGAATGCGAATTCGAAATCCGGGGTGCGTCCGGAAGACTTTTCCGGATTTTTTCGAGAAACTGGCGCAGGCGCCACCGCGGGGTCTGGGGGCGAAGTTTGCCTGATCGTCTACCCTGCTTCCGCCTTCCGCTCAGCATCTGAAGCCGCGCAGCGGACGCGCATGATCCGCCGGCCCATCACCTGTTCGACCCGAAAGGTGTAACCGCTCCAGGCAATCTCTTCGCCTTCCTTGAGTAGCTTGCCGCTCAGACTCAACAGGAAGCCCGCAAGAGTGACATACTGGCTCGACTCTGGAATCTCCAGGGCGAGCCGCTCGTTCAGTTCGCGTACAGAGATGCTCGCATCGATCATGCTGCTGCCGTCGGCATGTGCGACGACGGCGTCGACCTCCACGTCGTGTTCGTCCTGAATTTCGCCGACGATCTGCTCGATCAGGTCTTCGACCGTCACAATGCCTTCCACGCCCCCATGCTCGTCCACGACGATCCCCATGTGGGTCTGCGCGTTCTGAAGCATACGGATGGCGTTGTCCATCTTTGCCGTATCGGGGATGAAAACCGGCTTCCGCAGCAGCTGCGAGATCCGGAACGTCCTGGGGGAATGCAGATAGGGCATCAGGTCTTTGCCATGCAGAATGCCCGCAACATTGTCGAGGGTTCCACGGTAGACCGGCACGCGCGTGTATCGCGTGGTCTCCACCATTTTGACAATCTCTTCAAAGGGGGTGCCCATTTCGAGAGCCATCGCTTCGATGCGGGGAACCATCACGTCTTTGACCTGGCGTTCGGAGAAGTCCAGAACGCGCTCCAGCATCCGCATACGCTCATCTCGATCGCCCGCGGCGGCGATGATCGCCCGTAGCTCGCCGCCGGTCGCCGGCTCGTGGGATCCGGCTGTTCCGTGCTTCGCGTGCCTGAAGAATACGCCCGCCACCTTGATGCCGGTCTTGGTCAGGGGGGCCAGCAACTTCATGCTCAACTCGATGGGGATAACCACCTTGAGGGCGATCCGGTCCGGAGACCTTGCCGCCAGCGCCTTTGGCCCCAGCTCGCAAAACAGCAGGACGAAGAGCGTCAACAGTACCGCCTCGGCGATCAGCGCGAATTCGATCAGATTCTGATCGACGACCCATCTCGAAACAAGCGTGGCGCCAAGGGTTGCCCCGCCGATACTTGCGAAGTTGCTGCCGAGCAGAATCGTGGCCAGCAGCGGTTCGGGCTCGTCGAGCCATTCCGTGAGTTGCGCCGCCCGCCGGTTTCCCTCCGAAGCCAGGTGCCTTAGCCGGTAACGATTACTGGAAAATATCGCCGTTTCGGCCAGGGAGAAAAAGGCAAAGAGAATAAAAAAGATGGCAAGAATAAGAATGAGAAGGAAACTGGACATGGAATAGTGACGGACTAGGCTTCGGCAACAGGGGCGGGGCCCTTGCCGCAAGCCTTCGTCACGGCTTTTTCGATTCGTGCTTCGATTTCAACTTCCTTCTGGCTCATGACCGTCGAGAGTTCCGAAATCAACAGGAATCGCGCCCGGTCGAGCATGCGCTTTTCGCGAAACGACAAGGGCTTTACGCGGCTTAAATGAACCAGATTCTTGAACACCTCGGCGACGTGGAAAATCGATCCGGATCTCATCCGTTCGGAGTTCTCCTTGAATCGGTCCTTCCAGTCGCGCTGGGTGAAGAACTTGTCGCTGCCGAGATACGTCAGCAGTTGAGTCACCTCTTTTCGATCAATGATCCGGCGAAGTCCCACGTCGCCCGCGTTGGCCGTAGGGACCATGACGAGTATGTCATTGGAACAGATTCGCAAGAGGTAGAATCTCTCGAACTTGCCCGCAACTAAACGGTTGGATATCTTTTCAATAATTCCAACCCCATGATTCGGGTACACCACTTTATCGCCAATTTCAAACTGGTTCATATGAAGCAAGAACGCCGCCAATATTGTATCAAAATGAGCCGGGGATTGCGCGGATTACCCTCTGTCCTCGACGTATCCCCCTTATTCTGATCTACTTGGCCATAAGGATGGGCTCCGGAGGCACCACACTGCATCAGCGTATCCTCATCGTCCGTGCGTGCGCGATCGGCGATTTCGTCCTGCACCTGCCGGCGCTACGCGCCCTTGCGGCGGCCAACCCTTTCGCGAGTTTCACGCTTGTAGGCTACCCTTCGACGCTGGCCCTCGCTCGCTCGTTCATTCCGGTTGATGCCATACACTCCCTCGAATCTCCGCCCTGGTCCGGTCTCTTCACCCGCCCACTGGCCCGGCTTTCATTTGATTCCGCCTGGGTTTGGATGAAGGACGCCACTGTTGCGGATAACCTGCGCCGCTCCGATGTCCGGCGCGTCGTCCATGCCTCCTCATTTTCCTCCACCGGTCATGCCGCCCTTCACCTTTTGCAGACGGTCAACCTGCCGGCGCCGGCCTTGCCGGACCTTTGGAACGCCGGGGCCCATGGTGTCATCCTTCATCCCGGCAGCGGAGGGGCCGCAAAGGTATGGCCCCGATTCGCGGAACTTGCGCAAGCCTTGCCGGACGCAACGGTACTTCTCGGCCCCTGCGAGCGCCCGCTGCCGACCGGCAATCCGGTCCTGACGGACCTTTCGCTGGAAGACGTCGCCCAACGTCTGCGCCACTGCCGTGTCTTCGTCGGAAACGATTCCGGAATCACGCACATTGCGGCATACTGGGGAACTCCGACGGTCGCGCTATTCGGCCCTACAGACCCCGGAATTTGGGGACCTCTGGGACGGCGCGTAAAGGTCTTACAAAGACCCTCCCTTCTGGATATCTCCGTGGACGATGTAAGGAAACAGCTATGACCTCCGAAGAATTCAAGAAATGGGGCTACCGTTTTGTCGACTGGGCGGCCGACTACATCTCGGACCCCGAAAAGTACCCGGTGCTCTCGCAGATCGGCCCCGGCGATATCCGCAGGGAGCTCCCTTCAGAGCCTCCAGCGCGGCCGGAGTCCTTTGAGCAGATCCTCAAAGATCTCGATCGCGTGATTGTGCCTGGACTGACCCACTGGAACCATCCGTCGTTCTTCGCCTATTTTCCCAACACCGGTTCGGAACCCGGCATTTTGGGCGAGATGATAACCGCTGCGCTGAACGTCAACGGGATGTTGTGGCGTACGTCGCCGGCGGCGACCGAGTTGGAAGAGCATGTCCTGGGCTGGCTGCGGGGCATGATCGGTTTGCCGGAGGCTTTCAAGGGGCTGATCTTCGACACCGCGTCGCTCTCGACATTCCATGCGCTCGCGGCGGCCCGTGAGACGATCCGTGAGCGCAGTGTTCGCGAAGACGGGCTGTCCGGTCCGGATGCCCCGCGGCTTCGCCTGTATGCATCCGAGCAGGCTCATTCTTCCATTGAGAAGAGTGCCATGGCGCTGGGGATTGGACGCCGCGGCCTGGTAAAAATCGGAACGGATCCCGAGTTTCGCATGGACCCCGAAGCGCTGGAGTTTGCCATCGCCAGGGACCTGCGCGAGGGGTTGCGGCCTTTCGCGGTTGTGGCTACGGTGGGAACCACGTCAACGACAAGCATCGATCCCGTGCCCCGTATCGCGGATGTCTGCGCGAGGTACCAGCTCTGGCTTCATGTCGACGCCGCCTACGCCGGGTCTGCCGCGATTCTGCCCGAAATGCGCTACATCCTGGAGGGCGTCGCCCGGGCAGACTCCTTTGTCACCAATCCTCACAAGTGGCTGATGACGCCAATGGACCTGAGCGCCTTTTATTGCCGCCGCCCGGAAATGCTTCGCCGCGCTTTCAGCCTCACGCCTGACTATCTGAAGACTACGGATGGCGACGACGTCACCAATGCCCAGGATTACACGCTGCAACTCGGCCGCCGTTTCCGCTCGCTCAAGTTTTGGATGGTGATCCGGCATTACGGTGTGGAGGGGTTACGCGCCGGCATACGGGATCACATCCGGCTGGGTGGGCTGTTTGCCTCGCTCGTCGAAGCGGAGCCGCGGTTCGAAGTGGTTGCGCCCGTACTCTTCAGTACGGTGTGCTTCCGGCTGAAATCCGGTGATGAGGAGAATCAGGCGCTGATCGATCGGGTCAACGCGTCCGGCAAGCTTTTCATTTCCCACACGCGCCTGAACGGCAAGCTCACGCTTCGCTTCGCGATCGGAAACGCGCGATCGGACGAAGCGCACGTCCGCGCGGCATGGGAAGAGATCCGGAAGTGACCGGGGCGGCTATTGGTGACGCTGATCAAATTCTCCCGCGCGTTTGTCCAGGCGAATTTGATCAACGTCACCGAAATAGCCCCCTGAGTGAGGTATGTTGATCCCATGCAACTACTCGACTACATTCCGCGGTCCGAGCTCGAGTCCCGTTGGGTGCGCGTTCGGCGCTACATGGATTGCGATGCCCTGATCGTGCTGCACAACGTCGGCATCTACTACCTGACCGGGAGCACGCAGACCGGCGTGCTCTGGTTTCCCCGCGAAGGCGAACCTGTCTTCGCCGTGCGCAAGAGTTTCGAGCGCGCGAAGGCCGAGTCGGCCCTCACGACCATCGTTCCTTTCAGGAGTTACAGCGAATTGCCATCGCTTATCCCGAACCCCGGCCAGACGCTCGGGTTCGAGCTCGATGTCGTTCCTGTCTCCACCTACCAGCAGGTCGGGAAACACTTCAGGACTTCCACACTGATCGATGCCTCGCTCGTCATCCGTAAAGCCCGAGGCGTAAAGACGCCTTACGAAGTCGAATGTATCCGCCAGGCCGCTGGTCAGCTCGACGCCGCTTTCCTCGACATTCCCGCCCAGCTTCGCGAAGGCATGGCGGAGATCGATCTGGGTGCGAGGATCGAATACGTCATGCGCAGTGCCGGCCATCAGGGTCTCACGCGGGTCCGCCGGTTCAACATGGAGATGCATTACGGTGCCGTCTCGTTCGGGGATACTGCGGCTTATCCCCATAGCTTCGATGGCCCGGTCGGCGTGCGCGGACTCTACACTGCCGTGCCGGCAATGGGGGGCCGAAAACAACTCCGGCGTGGAGATCCGGTGATCGTCGATATCGTCGGCGGCTGTGCCGGATACATTGCCGACGGCACACGCGTGTATTCGCTCGGCGAACTCTCCCGGACCTTGCGCGATGCCCACGCCTACCTCCTCGACCTGAATTCTTGGATTGAAGATCAGCTGCGGCCCGGCCGCATTCCCGGTGAGATCTACACGCAGATCATCGAGCGGGTCGCCAAAAGCCCTTATGGCTCGCAGTTCATGGGCGCTGGTGAGAATCAGGTGAAGTTCGTGGCGCACAGCGTGGGGTTGGAACTCGACGAATTGCCGGTAATCGCGCCGAAGTACGACGTCCCCTTCGAAGTGAACACCGTTATGGCCGTAGAGCCCAAGATCTTTTTCCCCGGCGTCGGCGGCGTTGGCACCGAAAACACCTACGTCATCCGCGAGGGCGCCCCCGAACGGTTGACCACCTGCGGACAGGAAATCTACGTCGTGTGACCGCGGTGCTTCGATAGAACGCGCTGCAACCCCAATATCGACTTGGCGTCCTGAATCCGTCCGTCCTCGATCATGAGAAGGGCTTCCTGAGGGGGGACGATCTCGACTTCGATAGACTCGTCTTCGTCCGGATTTGTCTGCGTCTTGACCAGTTCCGTTGCCTCGTAGAGGTACATGAACTCGGTGGTGAATCCCGGCGTGGTCCAGAAGCGCGCGCGTTCCACCATTTTTGCCGCCCGGTATCCGGTTTCCTCCTCGAGTTCCCGGATTGCGGCCGCCATGGGATCCTCTCCGGCGTTCAGCCCTCCGGCGCAGATCTCCAGAAGTTCCTGGCCTGCGGCGTGCCGGTACTGACGCACAAGAACCACATTCCCGTTGTCGAGTACGGCAACAACACAAACGGCCCCGGGATGAACCACGATTTCCTTGGACCACACTTTGCCGTCGGGATCCATCACCCGGTCCACGCGCACCTGGATGTGGTTGCCCTTGAAGACGAGTTCCTGACTCTGGACCGGATGCTCTGCCATCAGGCGGTCAGCACGGCGCGTAGCGCGCGCATGAATTTGTCGATCTGTTTGGAGGTGAGGACAAAAGGCGGCAGAAATCGCAGTACAGTCTCGTGCGTGCAGTTGATGATGAAGCCACGTTCGAGCAATTGTTTGACGTACTCCCGGCCAGGCACCGTCAATTCCACGGCAAGCATGAACCCCCTTCCACGGACTTCTTTGACGATGGGAAGGCTTTTCAGCTCTTCCAGGCGGCTCTTGAAATAGGCACCCGTTTCGCGGATGTAATCGAGAAGTTTGTCGTCCTCGATGATCTTGAAGTATTCGAGACTCGCGCGGCATGCCAGCGGACCACCTCCGAACGTCGTGCCGTGTTCGCCCGCTTTGATCGCCGTTGCGACGTGCTCCTTCAAAAGAACCGCTCCCATGGGAATCCCCAGCCCGAGCGGCTTTGCGCACGCAATCATGTCCGGCAGATTCTCCTTGTCCGAAGGGCTGATCCACTGGTTAAACGCAAACCACTCGCCAGTGCGCCCCAGGCCGCACTGGATTTCGTCTGCGATGAGCAGCGCCCCGTGTTGCTGAGTCAGCCGCCTGGCGGCGCGGTAGAATTCTTCGCTAAGCGGCCGGATGCCGCCTTCTCCCTGAAGCGTTTCGATCAGGACGGCGCACACATCATCGGTGAACTTCTTCTCCAGATCCTCGACGTTGTTTGCCTCGACAAATTCAAACCCCGGAACCAGCGGCTCGAACGGTTCGCGGTACTTTGCAAGTGCCGTTGCGGACAGGGCTCCGAATGTCCGGCCGTGGAAGGCATTTTCCAGGGCGAGAATGCGAAACTTCCTGGCGTTGCCGTTGGTGGCCGCCCGGGTCGCATAGGCACGCGCAAACTTTAAACAGCCCTCGATGGATTCGGCGCCGCTGTTGGTGAAGAACACGCGGTCGAGCCCGGAGAGCTTGCACAGCTTCTCCGCCAGGCGTCCCTGGTATTCGTGATAGAAGAGATTCGAGATGTGCAACGGCCGTTTGATCTGCTTGCGCAGGATGTGTTTCACGCGCGGATGGTTGTAGCCGAGCGCATTCACGGCAATCCCGCCGAGAAGATCGAGGTATCGTTTGTTCGAGGCATCGATAAGATAAGCGCCGCTTCCCCGTTCAAACAGGACGTCGAAGCGGGCGTAGGTGCCGAGGACGTATTTTTGTTCGAGCTCTTTAACCTGTGCCAGTTGCATCGTCCGGAAAGCTTAGCATAGGCTCAGCGGAGAGGTGGCGGAGGAAGGGACTCCCCTCCGGCAACTTTAGAAGGGCGATTCGGCGATCCAACGATGAAAATTCTTACTGCCCAGCAGCTTCGCACGCTCGACTCCCGTTCCGGCGACACGCTCGCTCTCATGGAAAACGCCGGGGCGCGGGTTGTCGCGGCGATCGAAGAGCGCTTCGACAACGTTCGGGACCTGACGGTCTCCATCCTCTGTGGCAAAGGCAATAACGGTGGCGACGGCTTCGTGGTAGCCCGTCTGCTGCAGGATCTCGGCTGCACTCCGCGTGTAGCGCTCCTTGCGCAACCGCAAGACGTTGCCGGAGACGCTGCGGTCAAGCTGAAGGGGCTTCGTCCTTCGGTCATCGAAAACGACGCGGACTGGAACGCCTTCACCGAGAACCCGCAACCCAACCTCGTCATCGATGCCCTCCTCGGCACCGGCCTCACCCGTCCCGTCGAAGGGATTTACCGTCATGTCATCGAGAGCCTGCCCGAGCGCTTCCCCAATGCCATCATCCTCTCCGTCGATATTCCTTCAGGACTTGCCGCGGACTCCGGGGAACTTATCGGACCTGCGGTTCAGGCCGATGTGACGGTGACATTCGCCGCCCTCAAATATTGTCTGGTTTTTCCGCCTGCGCACAAATGGGCCGGAGACATCGTGGTTGCCGACATCGGGAATCCCCCGCAATTGCTCGAATCTCCCGAGCACAATCTTAATCTCATCGGCTCCGACACATTTACGCGCGCGCGCCATCGACGGGAAGAAAACACCCACAAGGGCAATTACGGCAGAGTCCTTATCGTTGCCGGATCGTTGGGAAAGAGCGGAGCCGCCGCAATGGCAGGGCAAGCCGCCCTCCGTTCGGGTGCCGGCCTTGTCACGGTGACTACGCCCGTGAACTGCCTGCCGATCGTCGCAGCTTCGATGCCGGAGCTGATGACCGAACCCCTCGAATGGCCGCTCGAGAACATTCTCGACGGCAAGACCGTTATGGCCATCGGGCCCGGACTCGGTCTCGATCCCCACACCCGCGCCTCCGTGCGCAGCGCTGTTCGCGAGGCCCTGATCCCCATGGTCATCGACGCCGATGGTTTGAACGCCTTCGTCGGTCACGTTGAAGATTTCGATTCCGATGGCAGGGATATCGTGATCACTCCGCACCCCGGAGAGATGGCGCGGCTGCTCGGCCGCAACATCGAATTCGTCAATTCCAATCGCATCCAGGTCGCCACCAGCTTTGCGGTGCAGCATTCGCTTTTCGTGGTGTTGAAAGGTTTTCGCACCGTGGTTGCGACCCCCGAGGGCGACGTCTATATCAATGCGACAGGAAATCCAGGAATGGCTTCGGCGGGAATGGGCGACATCCTGACCGGAATGCTGGCGGGCCTCCTCGCCCAGGACCGGCTCGGCACGATCACCGAAAAGGTTCTGCTCGCTGTCCATCTGCATGGACTGGCAGGCGATCTCGCAGCAGAGGAAATCGGCGAAGAGCCTCTCGTTGCCACGGATCTTCTCCACTACCTGGGAGGCGCATGGGAGCGGATCAGGGAATGATCTCGACGTCGGAAACCGAAACCTTTCAGGCAGGCCGCGAACTGGCCGAGTCCCTGCCGCTGCCGGCGCACATTCTGCTGTACGGCGATCTCGGAGCAGGGAAGACTTCGTTCACGCGCGGCCTGGCCGCCGGCTTCGGCCTGCGTCAGATCGAGGACGTCTCGAGCCCGACGTTCACGCTGATCAACGAATACGCCGGCGAAGACGCCGGCAGGGCCAGGATCTACCATATCGATCTTTATCGCATCGATACCGGGCGACTCGACGGCCTCGGTCTCGACGAAATCTTCGATGACCCGAACGCTGCCGTCATCGTCGAGTGGGCAGAGCGCCTCGGCAGTTTCCAGACCCCTGGCGCGGTCCAAGTCTTTATGGAGTACGTGGACGAAGGTTCCCGTAAAATAGAGATCAGGAGGGAAATTTAGCCACGGATTGGCCCGAAGTTTCCCTGCCAAGGCGCATCTATGCTCAAACTTGCATTTCTGGTCCTTCTGCAGGCCATCACACCCCCACAGGGAGAAATCTTGGGCCCCTACACATTCCGCGAAGATCAGGGATCGACGACTAAAGTTGTTCTTAAGAACGGCCTGGTGGTCATCGTGCGCGAGGAGCATGCCGTTCCTCTCGTCAGTATCACGACTCACGTCAAAGCCGGCTATTTCGACGAAGGCGACCGCATCAGCGGCATCTCGCACGTGATCGAACACATGTTCTTCAAGGGTACGACGAGTCGACCGGTCGGCGAGATCGCCCGTCAAACGAAGGCCCTGGGGGGCACGCTGAACGCTTACACGTATTACGACCGAACCGTCTACTACACCGTCCTTCCGGCATCAAATGCCTTTGACGCCCTTGCCATCCAGGCGGATGCGCTGTGGCACCCGTCTTTCGACCCGGAAGAGTTGAAGCGTGAGATCGAAGTCGTCCTGCAGGAAAACAACCGCAAACTCGACAATCCCGAGGCGGTCGCCTCCGAGAGGCTTTATGCGACGGCATTCACGGAGCACCGGATGAAACGCTGGCGCATCGGCACCGCGGACGGTCTGAGAGCCCTCACGCGGGACGATGTCGTCGCGTATTACGAAAAGTACTACCAGCCTTCCAACGTTATTCTTACCGTTGTCGGAGCGGTCGACCGCGAGAAGGTGCTTGCGGAGATCGTCCGTCTTTATGGCGGACAGGAAAATGTTCCCGTCGAACGCGATCCTTCGCCCACCGAGCCCACTCAAGCCTCTCTGCGATACGCTTCGCAGCATGGTCCCATCCAGGAATCCCACGTGGCCGTGGGATTCCACGCGCCGGCTGTTCCATCGGAGGAGGCCCGCTCCCTGGAGGTTCTCGCCGCAATACTCGGCACCGGGCGCTCGTCACGGCTGAACCAGATTCTGCGCGACGAGAAGAACCTCATCACGGCAGGGTCTGCGGTGCTGCAGGCGTTTCGGGATCTTGGATATTTCGAGATTGATACCGAAACGGGATCGCCGCTCGAAGCAGCAGTTGCCGTCCTCGCGGAAATCGAAAACGTCAAACGGTTCGGTGTGACCGGTGAGGCTGTTGCGCGCGCGAAGGCCGCCATCGCGCAGGACTATTTCGCGCGATTCGAAACGGTGGACGGAACCGGCGATGAACTCGCGATATACGAGGCCCTCGGAGACTGGAAGCGCTCCACGGCATACCTGGACGATATCGACAAGGTTACGCCGCAACGCGTTATGGATGCCGCACGCAAGTACCTGGTGAACGCCAATCTCAGCGTGTTCGAGTACCTGCCCGAGTCGGTATCGCGCGACATCTCCGCCGCCGAATACACGGCGGCCGTGCTGGACAAGGTGGATGCGGCCGTCCGGCGGCGCGAGGAACCCGAACTGCCGGTGCCGGCGCGGATCTCGCAAGCGGGGCAGCCCGTCCAGGAAGGGACGCTCGTTCCCGATATGGTCGGAACGCTTCAACGCCGCTCCATTCTGCGCGGTCCTGACGTTTATATTCTCGAAGACCATCGGCTGCCTGTCGTCTCGTTCGGCATTTTCTATCCCGGAGGACGCCTCTACGAGACGGCGAGGAACGCCGGCATTACGGAACTCATGCTGCGCACCGCGTTGCGCGGTGCCGGCAAGTACGACTCTGCAGCTATCGCGAGGCACCTGGAAAACGCCGGCGCACGGATACAGGTCGTCAATGAACCGGACTTTTTCGGATATGTCGTCCATGGCCTGTCCGGGCAGATGAACCAGGCGCTTCAGATTCTGATCGAAGTTCTACAGCAACCCCAGTTTGCGGAGCCGCAGGTCGCCAGTGAAAAGGCGCTGCAGCAGGCGCGTATCCAGAATCTTCGAGACGACAATTATGCGTATCCGGTCAGCCTGTTCATGCAGACATTGTTCGGCGAATCGTCCTATGCCTTTCCTGCGATTGGGACCGAAACGGGAATTGGAAAGCTGACGGGAACCGAACTGCGGGAATGGTTCCGGAACAACGAGCGGCAAGTGCTGCCTACCATCGTCATCGTCGGCGACACGCGCGGTACGGCTCTCGTGGCGCCTCTCACGGATGCGTTGACCAACGAGGACCTCGAAGCGCGTGACATCGTCGCCATGCCGCGATTGCAGATTCCGCGGGAGACACAGCAGACCGTTGAGCCTGTCAGTCGGCAGCAAACCGCAATGGTCTACGGTTTCCCCGGCGTTGCCAGCGGCGGGAATGATCGCTACTCCCTGGAACTCTTTTCCGGAATCGTGTCCGGCCTGGGGGGACGGTTCTTCGATGCGATCCGCGAGAAACAGGGACTGGCGTACACCGTTCGGACGGCGAATGTTTTCAATACGCGCGGTGGCGCGGTCTTTACCTACACCGCCTTCTCACCCGAAAAGGAAGCCGAGGTGCGCGCAGCCCTTGATGCGGAGTACGAGAAGCTCCGGAGGGACGGCGTGAACGCCGAGGAGCTTCGTAAGGCCATGGAGTTTGCAGTCGGCCAGCACGACATTGCGCTTCAGACGCGGGATGCGCAGGTACTCGAGTATGCGCGAGCAGTGTATTCGGGTGCCGGAACGCAGTCTGTGGCAAGGTATGGCGCGGCAATCCGGGCCGTAACGGCGGAGTCGCTGAAGAAAGCCATCCAGCAGTACCTGGACCCGGCTGGCTTGCGCGTGAGCGTGGTGCGGGGAACCAAGTAGAGGGCCCGGACGCGCCCGCTTGCGCAGCCTCATTCCGCGCGGGCACCGCTCCGCGGTGCGCTGGAGTTTAGACATTTTGCACGCCGGAGGCGTGAAAGGAAGGTAGCCCCGGGTGGAGCGCAGCGACACCCGGGGTTATCTCACGAGGGCGTTCGCACCCCGGCAGGGGTGCGAGGAATCCCTGCACCCCCTGCCGGGGTGCAACATTCCCGTTACGGTAACTCCGGGTTGCGCTCGCTTCGCTCGCTTAACCCGGGGCTAAATTCTGAGCACGCCTCCGGCGTGCTCAGACTCCCGTTCCAACGTCGCCATCGCCTTGCGGACGAACCTGAAAACCGGAGACGTAACCTCGTGTTTCCGCTCCCACTCAGACTTAAGAATGTCTAAACTCCAGAGCACGCCGGAGGCGTGCCGAGAATTTCTCGGGTTGCGCGTTACTCCCCGGCTTATCGGCTGCCCCAGGAATGAAGCAGACTCCGGCTCCGCTCCCTAATCCCGCCTAATTTCCTTTGAGGATTCGGATCGTGCCGGCCGACGTGTGCGCTTTTATGGTGTTGGCGCCGTTGTTGATGACGGTTTGCTGTTGCTCCGGGCCGCCGAGAAACGAGCGCTGGGCCTCTGCGGCGCCGGTGCCAGGAATCAGGCCCTTAAGCCCATTGAAAGCGTTGCCGGGGGCTTTGCCAGGGAACTCCGAGATGATGCGTTTCGCATTGAGCGCGGGCTTATCGACTATCGCATTGATTGTTGCCCCGATCTTTTCAGGAAGATACATGGTGATATTGCCAAGCCCGGCCTCGGCTTTCACATGAAGGTCGCCGGCGAAGTTCACGGGAACAAGCCGGAAGAAGATGTCGCCCACGCCGGTTACCGCATGAACCCATGAGCCGACACGTTCAATCCGAATATTGCCAGAGTCGGTTTTGCCGTCAAACGCCCCATGAACGAACTCGCTGGTGATGTCGCCGGCCTGAGTGGAGACTGCGACGTTGCCGCTCGATTCTCGAATGGTGACCGAACCGCTGCCCGTGTCGGCTTTCACGCTGCCTTTCACAATGCCAGTCGCAATATCACCGCCGGTCGTGTAGAACTCGGCATTGCCGCCGATATTTCCAACCTGCAACTTCCCGCCCTGCCCCCGCAACTCCGCGGTGCCGCCGATGTCCAGGGTGTGGACTTCATTGGCGACGATCAGCGCATTCCCTTTGATAAGACCGGCCGACACGCGGCCACCAGACGTGCGCAGTTTTGTGTCGTGTCCGTCCGTGTCGCCTACCTGAATGCTTCCGCCACCTGTCGTCAAATCCAGAGCCACGCTCTTCGGTACTCGAATTTTCCACTCGGGAAGGCCCGTCACCCCCGACATTGTTGCTGTGATCGTCACCACATCGCGTCCGCAGGTTTCCTGCAGTACGACCTGGCGACTCGATACCTCGACGTCCACCGAATCCGTACCCGTTGTATCGATAGTCAGATTACCGGCCGGCGCGCGAAGTTCCAGCGTTCCATCGGGAGAGATCGGGCATTTACCGAAGACGTTAAAAGGCAGGAGCAGGATTGCAGAAAAGACGCCAATCGAAAGCTTCTGCTTCATTTATGTGATCCCACCATCTGAATCAATCCCTGCCCCTTCAGCCGGACATAGGTGTTGTCGTCATTCCGAGTTACTTCTTCGATGCGGTTTGCCATCGCTTCGTTGTTCGTGTATGGCGCCAGAGCGTCAACGACGGCAACACGGACTCCGTCATTGGGGTCGTTCATCAGCGCCTGCATGAAGGCCGTACGCACACTGTCTTCACCGGCAAAAGGCGTTAGACCTTCAAGCGCCTTCAACCGCACGCCAAGACTCCCATCGTTGAGCAGCGCATGAATCAGGATACTCTTGACCGAAGGCTCTTCACCCTGCCTGGCAAGCACTTCGACAGCCTGCATCCGCGAGCCCGGATTCATCGAATCCTGAACGGCGCTGAACAACAGGCGCTGCGTGGTGTCGTCTTCCATGCGACCTGAAAAACGCAGCGGTTGAACCACGTCCCCCGCGAATTCCACCGTGCCGTTACTACTGTTTGCATTCACGATGCGGACGTTTGAGACTCTTCCGTTCTGGGGAATCGTCGAAGCGACTGAGGATTCCAATACGGCGCCGCCTCCCCCGGAAAGTGCTTGCTGGTCTTGCGTCGCCTGATGATTGCTGACGTAGACGCCAAGCGCCAGCCCCATGGCGACCAGGGCTGCAGACTCCAGCATGCGCATCGGCGTGAGGACGACGGAAAATGTGGGAATACTCCACCACGAACGCTTCTTTTCGATTCGATCCAGTTCATCCGCCAGGGCCCGCCGCGACTCGATTAAGAGGTCCGACGGCAGTTCCCACGCCGGCGTGTCCTCTGCCAGCACCGTATGGAATCCCTGATTCTCTTCGAAGACCTGACGGCACTCCCCGCATTCTTCAAGATGGCTCTGCAGCCTGCCTCTGTCGCTTTCCTGGAGTTCTTCGTACAGTGATAGGACAATCTGGTTCTGGTACTCTCTACAACTCATACTTTTCCCAACTGCGCTCTCAGTTTTTGCGTCGCGCGGAAGAGATAATTCTTGGCCGTCTCTTCGGTGCTGCCCATGATTTCACCAATCATCCGCAACCGCAGGCCCTGATAGTGCCTTAATTCAAATACAAGACGTTCTTTTTCGGAAAGGGATTTTAGCGCGTCCTTGATTCGCTCGCCAACCTCTCGCCCATAAAGCCGCCTCTCCGGATTGCTGTAGTAGGTTGTGGCGGCAAGCGTGTCTTTCAGGGCAGGTCGATCCGGATTGGATTCGCTGTCGGCTTCGTAGGAAATCTCCTCCTTGAGCGTCTGCCTCTTTCTCAAATGGTCCAGGCTGACGTTGGTGGCGATCCGGTATATCCATGTGTAGAAACTCGACTCAAATCGAAACCGGCTCAGCGATCGGAATGCCTTAAGGAAGGTCTCCTGGAAAACTTCTCGCGCCTCTTCGCGATTTCCAAGCATATGGAAGGCAAGCCGCAGAATATCGCGGTCATGCCTCCGGACGAGCTCTTCGAAAGCTTCCCGACTGCCACTTTGCGCCTGTTCGATGAGGAGCTTTTCCTCGTCTGAATCGTGAACGCCTTGTGCTGTCCGTCTCAATGCGATTTCCATGATAGGCGAGTTAGACGCCCGAGTTTTTAGAAAGATAGCCCCTTAGTTGGCTATCCGGGCCTTGCTTTCACCAATCGTCAGCTTTTGACCTATATTTAATCGCGTAGAATTAAGTTTATTCCACTTTTTGAGGTCATTGACTGTGACGCTGAACCTGTAGGCGATCTGGGATAGCGTGTCGCCCCGCCGAACCGTATAAGACGATGCTACCAGCTTCGGCGCTGCGTTGGAAGTCGCTGGAGTGGATGATCCCTTTGATGCAGTGGTTGGGATCGGCGGTTTGCCAGTTGCCCCGCTCATGGGGATCAGCAGAGATTGGCCGATCTGGATGGTCTTTTTCACATTGAGGTTATTGGCCTGGGTCAGATCGGCTACCGTGACGCCATACTTCTTCGCGATAAGGGACAACGATTCGCCTTTCACGACTTCGTGATACCGCCACAGGACACGTTCACTTTCCGGAAGGGTGGCGACCTTTTCGGTGAACTTGTCGGCGTATCCTTTAGGGAGGATGAGTTCGAATTCGGGATCGTCGGGCGGGGTCGTCCAGCGGAGTATCTGGGGATTGAGGTCTTTCAGGGAATCTACCGGCACGTCCAGCGCCTCGGCGATGACACGCAGGTCGGTTGCCTGGTCCACTGGGACTCTCTCGGTTTCGATCGCGTCGGCGGGTTCGACGTCGAAACCATAAGTCTCCGGGTCCCGGCCGATGATGGCCATGGCGAGGACCGTGGGGACATAGTTCATCGTCTCCTTGGGAAGAGCCTTCTTATCGACCAGTTCCCAGAAGGTGGTGGCCCCGGTCCTTTTCAATGCTTGTTCCACGCGGACCGGACCCGCGTTGTAGGCTGCCATGGCGAGATTCCAGTCGTTGAATTCCTTGTAGAGATCGCCGAGATGCTGTGCCGCCGCGCGAGTCGATTTTTCCGGATCGGATCTCTCATCGATCCACCAGGTTTGGCGCAGGCCGTATTCGGCGCCGCGCGAGGAAATGAACTGCCAAATCCCGCGGGCTTTTGCCCGTGAGGTGGCGCGGGGAATAAACGCGCTCTCCGCCTGGGCCAGAAAGACCAGGTCGAGAGGAACTCCTTCTTCCTTCAGGATCCGTTCCATCATGGGCCGGTACAACCCGGCCCGCTCCAGGCCGACGGCCATCGATCCGTGGCCTCGACCGTTCTGGTAGTAGGACAAGGCGGAAAGAACGCGGCCGTTGAGATCGATCGGCAGATCGTGCGTTGCATTCCGCAAATCGTCCTCAACGGCGGCTTTCATTTTGGGGTCGATCGGGGCCGGGAAGGTGGCGACCTGATCCAGGTCGTCAATCGCGGCGTGCTGCTCGTCCTGATCCGTGAATCCGTCGCCGCTTCGAATCGCCACGATTTCCATCTCGTGAATCCGCGCAACCAGTCCCGTGATCTCGTGCCGGATCAGTTCGTTTCGGGGATAGGAGCGTGACGTTTCCAACAGCGTATCGATGGCGGCGTCGAACTCGCCTCGTGCCTGCTTCAGAAAGCCGGTGTCATAGAAACCCGTACCGCGATCCAGGTGAAGCCGGGCTTCGGCGAGCGCCAGATCCACATCGTTTGGAAGAGACGGTAAGGCTGGAAGTTCGCTCGGGATATCCGCAGGGAAAACTTCGGCACTTGCCGGCAGTGGAGGCAGCGACGGAGCAGGCGCCGCCGTCGTCTGGGGGACCTGGATTGGCTTGCGAGCCGCGGGCGCACAACCTCCCATAAGGGCAGCCGTCGTCAGCATTAGGGTGATCCGTCGGGTCAACTCTACTCCTGGTGCTCGGTTTCGCCTGGCAAAACGCAACCCAGCTTAGGCGAGGGCCGGGGAGTAAGTCAATCAAGATGAGCCGGATGCGGGAAGTCTATACTTCTCAGCAGGATCCATCATTTCTTATCTCACCCGCACAACCGGGTGTTCCCCCTCCAGCCGGACCTCGATTGCTCCCAGCAGGTCCGTTCGCAGCGCCGGCAGGCTGGACGGATGCGGGTGTCCAAAGGGATTGTTCGCCCCTACGGAGATCACTCGGACGTCCGACTTCACCTGCATCCGCACCCCCTTGCTCCCGTGGTGCGCCACCTTCAACAGGTTTACAAATGGGACCCCGGGCAGCGCCAGTTCGAGATCGCCGGTAAACAGGGCGGTCTGACGTCCGGCGTGCAGAAGCAGGACGACGGAGTCGTTATTTTCCGCCGTTCTTTTCACCCTCCAGCCTGCCGGGGGGTGCAAGACCGTCATCTCTCCGATCTGGTCCCCCGCGGCAATCCACCGCACCGGTACCCCGCGTTTGGCGGCCAGCGCCAGAAACGCCCTGTAGGCCGGGATCATCGGATTTCGGCCCAGCCACAATTCTCCCACCTGGAAGTTGGCCAGCACATCGAACAACCCATCGAGATGGTCGTTGTGAGCATGGGTCAGAACAACGGCGTCCAGACGCCGGATCCGGCGTGAAAACAGATTTGCGCTTACCACGTTCTCGCCGATCGAAAAGGTGCTCTCGTCCTGCAATCCCAGGAACCGTCCGGCGGCCACCCCGCCGCCATCGATGAGCATCCGCCGGCCATCCGTGAACTCGATCACGGCAGAGTCTCCCTGGCCCACGTCCAGGAAGGTTACCGTGACGCTCTCGGGGGGCGCCGGAGAAAAGTCCACGGTGACGACCACGATCTGCGCCACCAGGACCCCAGCCATGCCGGCCAGACATGCCCAGCGTTGCCTGCCACGAATTCCGAACACCGTCAGACCGGCCGCCGCCGCATAGCTGTACCATACCCACGCCGGTGCCGAGGGCACCCGTAAACTGGAAAACGGCAGCGCGAGACTCGCCCGCAGAACACCAAGCAGCCCGTGAACCATCGCGCGGATCACCCATGCGACGGGACCCGCGACCACGTCCGGCAGCACGATGAGCAGCAAACCCAGGGGAGTCACTGCCGCCGCCACCAAACCCGCCGGCACGTTCAGCAACGGCGACACCGGCGACAGCCGATGAAACGACTCCACCATGAAGACGACGAACACCATTTCTACCGCCACGCTGACGACCAGGCCCTCGACAACCGTCTCGTAAATCCGCAATGGAATGGTCAGGGCCGCGTGGGGCAACCCGCGGAGCTCGCAAAACATGCGTCGAGCGACGCGCCAGTCCGCCGTCTCCGGGGAGAGGAAGCCGTCGCGGTCCACGTTGTCGAAGTCGTGAAGCCTCTCGTGCAGATCATGCAGCAACCAACGCGCAGCCGGCATTCCGATTCCTGCCACGGCGGCAACCGCCGCGAACGTCATCTGGAAACTCGGATCTTCAAGGGACAGCGGATTTAATGTCAGGAGGAGGAGCGCACACAGGGCGATCGAGTTCAATGACGAGTAGTCGCGGTCCAGGAGCTTGCCCGCGATCAGAGTGATCACCATCAGCGTGGCGCGAACTACAGGGGGCTGTTCGCCGACCAGAACGCTGTACCCGAGGACTGAACCGGCGATCACCGCCAGCCGGACACCGCGCCGACGGAAGAGGTAGCGGGTGACAAACGCCGCCGCCCCGGCAATCACGGCCAGGTTGAACCCGGAAACGACAACCATGTGGTAGAGCCCGCCCGCCTGGAAGTCCCGCTCCACACCCGGTGTAAGATCGTGTTTTCTTCCGAGGACCATACCCATCACCAAGCCGCGGGTGTCCCGGTCATCGGCAAAAAATCGTGCGAGGCGGGTCTCAATCTTGTCCCGCAGGCGGTCCGCGAAGCGCGCAATCCTCGATCCCCGATCGAGAATCGTGATGAGCCGCGGATTGCGAATCGTGCCGGTCCAGTAAATACCCTGCCGCTCAAGGTACTGCCGAAAGTCGAATACGCCGGGATCGCGGTAGTTCGTGGGACGCCGCAGTCGGACGACGATTTCGACCCGATCCCCGCTGTGGAGGTCGAGCGCGCTGAACAGATCCAGCAGCTCAGGTTGCTCCAGAAACTCGGTGAGGCGAGCACGTCCGTGCAGCGATCGCCCATCGATGGACTCGACTCCAACATCGAGATAAACACCCACGCCGCGCCAGTCCGGCCTCTGCAACAGCGTGCAAATCACGCGGCTGGCTTCGTTGCCCGGTGGCAGCGGCGGAACAGGATGCTCGATCGAGCGCAGGCCGGCGCCAAGAAAAAATACCGCGAGCAGCCCGCATGGTTTCCACACGAAACCCACCAGTATCGCGAGCGGGAGACAGAGCCAGACGGAGACGGGGTGGAGGTGCGCAGACGCAAGAATTCCTGCAATCAGGGCGAGCAAGGGAAACAGCAGGGGAATCATCGGGTCCTCGGGCAGGACCGCAAAGGGTAAGGGAATTGTAGGCTATTCCGGTGAATTTCTGTGGGCGAATTCGGGGCCGTGCACCTCGAACCCCGAATTCGTTACGGTGTGAACCGACTGTTCAGGGCGAATTCGGGGTTCGAGGTGCACGGCCCCGAATTCGCCGATTCATCCGTGACCCAGCACCGCCACCAGCTCAATGTGGTAAGTGTCCGGAAATTGATCCACCATCGCGACGTCTTGCAGCGCGTACCCGCGCTTCATCAGCTGGGCTGCCTCGCGGGCAAACGTGCTGGGATTGCACGATACGTAAACTATCTTCGCCGCGTTCAAATCCGCAACCAGCTCTGCCGCATGGTGGCCGGCGCCTTCGCGGGGCGGATTCAGCACCACCACGTCCGGCCTCACATCGGCCGACCTCCGCAGCGTCTCTTCCACATCCCCCTCAAAGAACTTCACTGTCGAGACGTTGTTCAATCTTGCATTCAACCGCGCCTGACGGACCGCCACCCGGCTCGTTTCCACCCCGAGCACTTCGGCTCCCTGCCTTGCCAGCGGAATGGTGAAGAACCCGCTGCCGCAGAAAAGGTCCAACACGCGCGGCGCGCCGCCGGCGGTTCGCACAACCTCCCGCAGAAATGGCGCCAGCAGGAAGCGGTTCGATTGGAAGAACGCCTCAGGGTGGAGATCGAAAACGCAACCGTCCGCCTCCACCCTCGCCGGACCGTTGCCCGCTGGTGTTCGCCCAAAAGTGGCCAGTACCGGAGGTCCCGACACGGCATGCACTTCGCGGACAGCGCTCATCTCCGGCCTGCCCAGAATCTCGTTCGCCCGTGGAATAAACGCATTCAACTCCGGCGACAGGGAACTGCACTCGGCAATCGGCACGACCGTGTGGCTGCGTTCTTCGACGAAGCCCAACCGCTGCCCGGTAACGTGAAACGATGCGCGAAGGCGGTAGTGGAGTTCGGGTCCGGAAATCACCGATATCGGTGCCTCCCAGGAAATCCGGCCTGTTCGCAGAAGTGTTTCGCGCAGAATGGCTTCCTTGATCTCAATCTGACGCGCATACCGGATGTGTTGCCAGTGGCAGCACCCGGCCGTCTCGTAATTCGGGCAGACCGGGGGTTGCCGGTCCGGCGACGGTTCGAGCAGGGAAACGACGCGTGCCGTCGCGTAGTCGGATTTCCGCGTGACAAGAGCCACTTCGACGACATCTCCCGGCGCCGTCCGAGGAACAAAGACGATGCCACGCTCAGTGCGCGCAAGGCCCGCTCCGCCGTAGACGAGTTTCTCGATCTTGACCTGCATCGTGTTTTCCAGATGTCCGTTTCTCTTCACCCTTCCGGGGTGAGGATGAGTCACATCAAATAGAACAGGCTCAGCCGCGGCAGGTTATAGCGCTCCAGCAACTTCCGCTTCGCGAGTTGGTGTTCCAGCATCGCGAGTTGCTGTGTAGTCATCGTCGAACGGAAAGGTGTGAGCTCGCTCTCCACGTCGCGGTTCACCTCAATCAGCACGTTTTCGTCCGCCGCCACTCGCAATAGAGCGATCAGCTTTTCTTCCAGCGCGCCGAGCACCTGCTCCGCGTCGCGAAAATTTCCCGTATCGACGTTGCGCAGCGCATCCGCCAGCGCAGCAATTTTAGCCGCGAATTCCGGGAACACTTCCCCGACGGACGCCGTCTTCACCGCCAGATCCTCGAGATACCGTCGCGTCTCATCCGTTGAGATCTTCGGCACCTCCTGCGTCGCCACGCGCGTGTCCTTCTGCTCTTCAATCACTTCCTCGACGGCCTTCACGCAATACGCCAGCGAGTTGATTCTGCGTTTGGCGTTGGGCCGCGAGAACGCGCGATCAATTCCCTTGAGGACGACGTCGAGCGGCACGCCCTGATCTTTCCAGTTTTCGATGAGCACCCAATCGAGCGTGCTCAGGAGCGTGAACACATCCCGTTTGGTCTGATAGAACTGTTCGATCTCGGTGAAGTAGTTAAAGTAGTTCAAGAGGAGGCGATCCAGCCCCCGCCCAGGACGACGTCGTCCCAATAGAAGACGGCGCCCTGGCCGGGTGTTACCGCCCGCTGCGGCGCATCGAATTCCACGACAAAGCGGCCTTCCTCGGGGAATACGCGCGCCGCCCTCGGTTCGAACCGATTCCGGATCTGCACCTGGCAGGGGATCGGCTCCACCGCGCCGGCCACCGCGATCCAGTTCACGTCGCGCACGGCAAATCGCCTGCAGAGCAGGTCCGGATTGTCCCCGACGACCACACGATTCTCTTCCGGCTCGATCCGCACCACATACTGCGGGCGGCCCGCCGCGCCCAGGCCCTTCCGTTGTCCGATGGTGTAGTGGTGAATGCCTTCGTGGGCGCCGACAACCTCGCCGCTGAGATTCACGATCTTTCCCTGCTCGCGCGCCTCCGCCCCGGCGTACTGCTCTACAAACTCCGCGTACGAGCGCCCCTGCACAAAGCAGATCTCCTGGGACTCCGGCTTGTCGTAGGTCGGCAGGCCCGCCCGCCGCGCGATCTCGCGCACTTCGGGCTTCGTCAACTCGCCGAGCGGAAACACGGTTTTGGAAAGCTGCGCCTGCGTCAATCCGAACAGGAAGTAGGACTGGTCCTTGTTGCGATCCCTGCCGCGGAGCAGCAGCCAGCGCCCGAGCGTCTCGTCATAACGGACGCGGGCGTAGTGGCCGGTGGCAACGCGGTCCGCGCCGATGCCGGCTGCTCGATCGACCAGGTGATTGAACTTCACGAAGTTGTTGCACAGGATGCATGGGCTCGGCGTTTCCCCGCGCAGATACGTCGCCACAAATGGCGCAACAACCGTGCTTTCGAATTGATCTTCGAGGTTCAGCACGTAGAAGGGAATGCCCAGATGGGAGGCCACGCGCCGCGCATCCCAGATGTCGTCGAGTGAACAGCAGCGCCCGGTGCGCTCTTCACCATCGGGGGAGCGCCGCTGGTTCCACAGCTGCATCGACAGGCCAACGAGCGGTTCTCCGGAATCACGCAACAACACCGCTGCGGCGGATGAGTCCACGCCGCCACTCATGGCCACGGCAATCATGCGAAATCCCTAAGAGCGGCGCGAATGGCCTCCGAGGCTAGCACCGAGCAGTGCATCTTGGATTGAGGAAGCCCGCCGAGCGCATCCGCGATTTCTTCCTTCGTGATGGCGCGCGCGTGGGCGAGATCCATCCCGATGATCATCTCGGTGGCGTAAGAGCTGGTGGCGATGGCGGCCGAGCAGCCCTGCGTCTTGAAACGCGCGTCGGCGATCCGGCCGCCTTCAACCTTGAGCCATAACTTCATGACGTCGCCGCACACGGGGTTGGCGACTTCCGCGATGGCGTTCGCATCGGGCAGTTCGCCCGCACAGCGCGGGTTTTCGAAGTAGTCGAGAAGTTTGGGTGAGTACGCCATAGTCTTAGCCAGTCTTGCGCTCTAGCACTCCTTATTCAAATCGCGGACAAAGCGCATCCTTTCCTGTTCCCTCCACCCCTACGCCCGTTTGTAATGTGGCGACAATTCCCTTAGCCGATCCACAATTCTGGGCAGCACCTCCAGCACGTAGTCCACATCTTCTGCCGAGTTCATCGCATTCAGGCTGAACCGCAAACTTCCGTGCGCTTCATCAGGTGTTTTCCCGATTGCGGTCAATACGTGAGACGGCTCCAGGGACCCGCTCGAACATGCGGACCCGGTCGATACGGCCACGCCCTTCAGGTCGAGGGAAATCACCAGTCCCTCACCTTCGGCAAAGTCCACCATGATGTTCGAGGTGTTGGGCAATCGGGCAGTACCGGAAGCATTGACATGAATGAACGGGATTCTCGCCATCAGGCCGTTCTCCAGCCGGTCGCGCAGCTCGCTCATCCAGGCCGTTTCGACCTCCAGTCCTTCGCGCGCCAGCTTCGCGGCCATTCCAAAACCCACGATCCCCGCGACATTCTCGGTTCCCGACCGTCTGCTGCGCTCATGACCGCCGCCGGTCATCAGCGGCTTGAGCGTCGTGCCCTTGCGCACGTAGAGCGCGCCCACGCCTTTCGGTCCGTGGATCTTGTGAGCGGAGATGGAATATAAGTCGACCTTCAGCTTCTTGACGTCCACCGGAATCTTTCCCGTCGACTGAACGCCGTCGGAGTGAAGGTAAACGTCCGCGGCTTCGGCGATGGCGCCGATTTCCTCGATCGGCTGAATGCTGCCGATCTCGTTATTGGCGTGCATGATCGAGATCAGCACCGTATCCGGCCGGATCGCCCGCCGCACATCTTCCGGGTCCACCACACCTTCTCGCGACACGGGAAGCCAGGTCACCTCCCAACCCTGTTTCTCAAGGTCCTTGCAGGTGTGGAGCACCGCATGATGTTCGATCTTCGAGGTGATGATGTGCCGTCCGCCGGCCTTTTGCGTCTCGGCGATCCCCCGGATCGCCAGGTTATCGGCCTCTGTCCCGCCGCTGACGAAGACGATTTCGGAGGGCTGGGCATGAATCAGGCGCGCCACCTGCTGGCGCGCTTCGTCAAGGAGCGTTTTTGCCTGCTGGCCGAACCAGTGAATCGACGACGGGTTGCCGTAATCCTGGCTGAACACCGGGAGCATGGCCGCCGCCACTTCCGGCCGCATCGGTGTCGTCGCATTGCTGTCGAGATAAATTCTTCGCATGCCCCTTCAAGGAACTTAGTAGAAACGCGTCATGCAAATCAATAAAATGCTGTGTCCGGGAGTTGAGGGAGGCGCAAGGATGAAGGCGGGTTTAGAAGACGTTATCGCCGGGGAATCCGGTATCTGTTACATCGATGGTGAGCGCGGCATCCTGGCCTATCGCGGATACAACATCCACGAATTGGCCCCGAACTCGACTTTCGAGGAAACCAGCCACCTTCTTTGGTTTGGGCGTTTGCCAAACGCCGCTGAACTCAAAGACACGTCCGACAAGATGGCTGCCGGCCGGGCGCTTCCCGCAGGCGTGATTTCCCTGCTAAAGGCCTTTCCCAAAGGGGCTCCGCCCATGGAAGTGCTGCGCACGGCCCTCTCGGCCAGCGCAATGTACGACCCGGAGTCGAATGACATGTCGCCCGACGCGAATCTCCGCAAGGCCATTCGCCTGAATGCGCAATGCGCCACGATCGTCACCGCATTCCACAGCATCCGTAACGACAGGGAGCCCCTTGCTCCACGAGCGGACCTGACGCATGCCGGCAACTTCTACTACATGCTGACGGGAAACGAACCGAACCCGACCGTCATCAAAGCCCTCGACGTCGCTCTGATCCTGCATGCGGACCACGAACTCAATGCATCGACGTTTGCCGCCCGGGTGACCGCGGCGACACTCTCCGACATCTACTCGGCAGTGACTTCCGCAGCCGGCGCGCTCAAAGGACCCCTTCACGGTGGCGCGAATGAAGCTGTGATGCGAATGCTGCTCAAGATCGGTGACCTGTCGAAAGTGGACGCCTTCGTCCACGACCTCTTTGCGCAGAAGAAGAAAATTGCCGGCTTCGGTCATCGCGTCTACCACACCGAAGACCCCCGGGCCACACATCTTCGCCTCATGTCGAAGGAAGCCTGCGAACGGGCAGGGCAGGCCAAATGGTTTGAAATGTCCGCGCGGATCGAGGAAATCGTCAAAAAAGAGAAGAAGATCAATGCCAACGTCGACTTCTACTCCGCAAGCACCTACTACGTTATCGGCATGCCGATCGATCTGTTCACACCGTTTTTTGCCGTGAGCCGCATGTCCGGATGGACAGCGCACATCCTGGAACAGTATGCGAACAACCGCCTGATCCGCCCACGCGCAGAGTATATAGGGCCGGCGCCTGACTTGAAGTGGGTGCCCGTGGGGCAGCGGTAGCCCCTGCAGCAAGAGGCGGGAGCCCCTTGCTCAATGGTCATTTGTCATTGGTCCGCCGAACAGACCGACGCCTTCGATTTTGGTGCGATAAAGTAGAAGCCGCTGCGTTGATCTACGAAACTTACCCTTCCTGGAGAGCCGGGCCGGTCGCGCCGGGTAAAGTCCACGCAACGGAACTTTTGGGATGTATGTCAAGCTGGTACGCACTCTACACACGACCCCGGCACGAAAGACAGGTCTTCGAGGACCTCTGCTCCCGCCAGATTGAAGCCTTTCTGCCTACCTATAAGGTCCGGCGGCGCTGGAGCGACCGCTACAAGATCGTCGAGGAGCCGCTCTTCAAGAATTATCTTTTTGTCCGCCTGACACTGGACCGCTACCACGAGACTCTTCGACCCTATGGCGCCGTGTCCTTTATTACTTTCGACGGCCAGCCCGCCCAAATCCCGGAGCACGAGATTGCCGCCATCCGGCGGCTTGTCGAGTCGGAGCTTCCCTACAATCCGCATCCTTATCTAAAGGTAGGCCGCAAGGTTCGCGTGAAAGCCGGGCCCCTCGAGGGTTGTGAGGGCATCCTGATGCGAAAAAAAGGCCTCACTCGTCTTGTCCTTAGTGTACACATGTTGCAGCAGTCGGTTGTCGCAGAGGTCGAAGCGGACTGCGTGGAACCGCGCTAAGATATCTGGGTTGGTCATGATAAGATATCCATTCTCACATGCCTGCCCGAGGTGGATGATGGCGCCCGAACTCTTGACGAAGCGCTCGAAATGGCGCGCATCGCTGAGGCGGATGGCATTCAGCGGATGTGCTGCACGCCGCACATGTTCAACGGCATATCCAACAATCCGGAACCTGCTGAAATCCTGGACCGTGTCGCCGCCTTCCAGAAAGCCATCGGCGCTAAGGGGCTGCGCGTGCTGCCCGGCAACGAGGTCCACATGTCGCACGAAATCGCCGAGCAGGCCGCGACAAACCGGGTCGACAAACTGAACGGCAAAAACTACATGCTGGTGGAGTTCCCCACCATGGCGGTGCCCATCGGCGCGGATGAACTTTTCTACCGTCTGCAGACCAACGGAGTGAGGCCGATTCTGGTACATCCGGAACGGAACACCCAGCTGCAGGCGCGGCCGTCGATGGTGGCGAACTTTGTCGAGCGTGGCGTCTATATCCAGATAACGGCGATGAGCGTGACTGGAGAGTTCGGCGCTGCCGCAAAGAAATGCGCCGAAAGCCTGTTGCGGCACAGGTGCGTGCACTTCCTCGCCACCGATGCCCATCGCACCAAGCGGCGTCCGCCGATCCTCAGCCGTGGACGAGATGCCGCGGCCGCTATTGTCGGAGCGGACCATGCGCGCAAGCTGGTCTGGGACAACCCGCTCGCCGTGGTGACCGGCAGAGTCATCCGGGCGTTCGTCCGCTGCCATACCGCGGGTCGTCGGACAAGAAAACGTCGTTCTTCGGCAAGTTGTTCGGAAAGTAAACCAGGTCTTTGGCAAGCTGTTTGGGAGGAAACCTGCGCGTGGACTACCTGAACCTCGTCGTGAACGCCGTCGAAACGGTGCCTCCCAAAAAGATCTCGCCCAGCACATTCTGATCGTTGAACGAAAACGGCGAGTCCATGGGCTCCGCATACACTGGTATACAGTTCCCGGCATTCAGCCCGTAGATGGTGTAATTCCCCTGCGTGTCCGTCACGCCGTGTGCCACAGGTTGCCCGTCCGAGTTTACCGCCACGACGATGGCTCCATACACCAGTGCGTTCGACGTCAATCGTACGGTCCCTGAAATGGAGCCCTTCGTCAGGTACGACGCGGTAGGATACAGCGACGAAACTCCGGCCATGTCATCACTGGACAACGCCCGATTCCGGCTTACACCTTCGGCGACCCGCGGAAACATGGTGGCGGACAAGATCGCCGAATGGTCCAGTCCCAGGAAATGTCCAACCTCATGGGTCAGAACGGATTCGAAATCGAGCAGATTCGATGGCGTCGCCGGGTCCGTACTGAAATTTTCGTCCGGATTGAAGATGATGTCGGCGTCCAGTATGTCTCCGGTCAGTGTCGACGAACTTGTTACGGTAATCGCCAATGCATCCCCGGCTCCGGAATTTTGATATTCCAGGGTGGTCAGATTGGTCTTCACGATGTTGATCTGGTCGAATCCGTATGTTGTGGTTGGGGACGTATCGGCGCCTCGATTCAGGAAGGAGATGTCGGCGGTAGGAATAGCTTTCCAGGTGGCAAAGCTCGCATCCGCGACCGAGGACAGAGTCCGGCTTCCGGTAATGTTGCTTCCCTGCGCGGGAACCAGTGACCAGGTTACCGGCCCTCCGGGCCACTTGACCTGCAGTATGGCGTTGCCCAGGAGTTTTCTCATGGTGATGTACGCGCTGCCGGGAGTGGCCAGGCTCGCGAACACCAGAAGGAATAAGAGTTTCTTCATTTCAGCAACTCCCGAATTTTGGCTTTGAAGGCGTCAACGGGCGCTCTCTCGGTATAACCGGCAGGGACCAGTTTGCCCGTTTTGGGATCCACAAGGTCCACGCCGGAAATAGAGGCGATTGCGACCTCGTCGACGACCAGGTATTTGCCCTGATTGAGTCCAACAACGGTGTGGTTCCCGTCAGGTTGTTCGCGCAGGAAAAGGATGACGTTGTCGCCCAGCGTGAATTCAGGCATGCCCGACACTTTCATGTCCACCGGTCCTTGCGGGGTGTTCATTCTGCCGCCGAGAAACTTCAGATAGACCTGTGTCTGGCGGGGGCCTGCGCGCTTCGTGTAGATCGGATCGTCCACATGAATCCGCACCCTGGTGTAAGGCCGATTCTGCTCCACTACCACGTCCATGCCTTCGACCTTGCCCTGCAGAATGCGGTCCGATTTGGCAACCAACGCCTTAAGGTCCATCCTGGGCACGGTCGTCGCAAGCAATGGCAGGGCAAGTCCCGCAAGCAGAACGGTCAAGACTAGAGCTTTGGTCTTCATCGGACTATCAAACCTCCCGTGATGATGCTCGTATCCAGATTGCTGTTCGTCAGAATGATGTTCCGCGGACCCGTCAGTGCGGCTGCGGGCACCGTGATATGCACCACGACGACGCCACCGCCTGGAACGACTACCCCTGACGGCGACACCGTAATCGTGGGATCGCTGATGGACACGGCTGTCGACGAGCTGACATTGGCCCCGACAATCCACAGCCGGCGGGTGACATTCCTGTCTACTTCGACGCTCGCGCCGCCGATATTGGAGGCAGAATTCGACGAAGTCAGTGTGATATCCAGGGCGGTCGCGTTCAACGGCGGCCCTCCCGGCGGCGACACATAAATATCGGCGAAGGTGTTCTGGCTCGCGTTCACTGTCACGCTGCTGATCACCGGTGTTGTCGAATTTGCCGTCACCTGGAGCACCGCAGAGGAGGAAAACCTTCCCCCTGTCGTCATGTACACCGGGCCGCTAATGGCGGTTGCGGGCACCGTTACGGTGAGTGATCCGGCAGTCGCGGCCGCCGGCGTTGTGGAAACCGATCCGGTGGCGGTCGTAAACACGACCGCATTGCTGGCCGCCGTCGCATTGAATCCCGTTCCCGTAATCGTCACAGCGCTCCCGCGGGCCGCGGTCGACGGGCTTATCGACGTTATTGTTAATGGCGGCAGAGGTGCTGCCGGCGCGGGCGGAGTAAAGGTGATGCTCGGATCCACGGCACCGGCGGCGACGTTGGCAATCACCTGGTTGTTCGTGCTGAAGAACAGCTCGAAAGCATAAAGCGGAACGTTGTTGGTGGACTTCACGTAGACAAAACCGTCGTTGGCCCTGGCGGAAGGGACGAGTTGGTCAAGAAGTTTTGCCATCTTGGTGCCCGCCGGCAGATTGATCGATGCCGCCAGGTCGCTCTGCGCTCCGCCAACCAGGGCGCCATTGAGTCGCATGATGTAGACCTCGACGGTCGCATCGGTCGAGGTGGCGTTGAGGAGCGCAAGCCCGGAGCCCCACGTGACCCCGTCATTGGCGACCTGCGAGAAAATCAGCGAGGTCTGCGGGGTCGTCTGAACCGGGACGACCGCAACGCCGGCCGTTGCGCTGTACCCATACGCGATAAAGCCGCCAAGGGGCGCTGTGCCTGTCACCTTCACCCAGCCCTCTTCGGGGGGTGCACCAAAAGAGAACAGGTCTTTGATCGCCTCGCGCAAAGCCCCGTTGCCCGACAGGTTGCGCGTCACCTGCACCGGACTGCCACTGATCAAAGCCCCTGTAAAGTCGATGTACCGACGGTTGAAAGTAATGGTGACGGTCTGCGGCACGGACGAAAGATTCGTAATGCCCAGCACGCTGGTCCATTTCGCGCTGCCGTCTTCCGGCCCGCTGGGGACGTGAGGGAAGTTGGCTTCCGTCACCGCGCTCGAAGTGCTGATCCCGTTGATCACCGACCACGATGGCGCATGAATGAAATCCACGACGACGGTCGTTCCTGTGAAGTTGCCGGTGCCCGTCACTTTGACGTACATGGCATTCGCAAAGTTCAGCGATGGAAAAAGGGTTGCGAGTGTCGTCTTGTAAATGCCGTTGGTGACGACGGGTTGAATGGTGCTGGCAAGGGGAAGCCCGCCTGCCGGCGCCGCTCCGTATACGGCGATGGTCAGGTTATTGGGGGAGCTCGCCAGGTTTGCCAGGTTGAGCTCCGTTGCGGCCGTCGCGAGCGGAAAAATGAACTCCGGGCCGACTGGCGCAGCCTCTGCTCCATCGAGGAAGTTGAAGCTGCTGAAGTCTCCCCCGAGCCAGAACCCCTGAAGGCCCGTCGAGGTACTGGTGGCCTGAACCCAACCCGCGGCGTTGGCGCCCGGGAAGAGTTCGGATCCAAGTTTTGAAATCTGCCCTCGTCCTTGAATTAGCGGAGGTGCCGGCAGACTGTCGCTGGTGGCCACCAGATTCCCCGCCGCGCTGTAAAGCCTGAACGTGATGTTCGCCAGCCCGGGTCCCGGGTTCACAACAGCAAATCCGCTTTGCCCCAGATCCGCGACCTCAAAAAGTCGCGGAAAATTCAGCGTGCTCTGACTGAAACCGCTGACCGGCAAAGCCAAAAGAATCAAAAAGAGAACCGCAATTCTGCCTTTCACGCAGTGTCCTTTCGAAGTCCCAGATAGACATCGGCATCCTAGCATGTGGACAAGAAAGGCAAGCGATTCGGTTAATGGAAGTTCAGACCGGGTGTATGTCTGCTACTCTTCTGCGCCATGCGCCGGCTGGAAATCCGCGTGACTCAGGGCAATATCGTCGACGTCGACTGCGCCGCGTGGGTTCTCGGCATCTGCCAGGATGTCACGCCGAGCGGCGCCGCACACGACGTGGATGTGCGTCTCGACGGCGCCATTTCCCAGTTCACCGCCCGCCGTCTTTTCTCCGGTGCGGCCGGCGACGTCTTCATGCTGCCCGCCCGCCGTCATGCCGTTCCCGTCGAGGCGGTGGTGTTTGCCGGCCTCGGCGCCTTCGACCGGCTCACCCCGGAGGTCCAGCAATTCGTTTCCGAAAACGTGATCCGAACGCTCATCCACGCGCGCATGGATGAATTTGCCTGCCTCATCTTTGGCACCCGCTCCGGCTGCAGCGTGTCGATGGCCCTTGAGAGCATGCTGCGCGGATTCTTTCGCGGCATGCGCGACGCGGACATCGAGCGCCGTTTCCGCCGCATCGTGATCTGTGAGATCGATGCGAAACGGTTTGCGGAGATTCGGGCTGCACTTCGCCGGTTGCTATCCACGCCGCTGTTCGATGACTTCGACGTAACGTACGACGCCGGCGGCGGCGAACACCGGGAGACGAAAGTCGAAGGCCCGAGGGGAGGCCCCGCCAGGCCCGACCCCGTTTATCTTCTCGTTCGACGAGACCGCGAACGGCTGCACGCCTCGCTGCTCACGGCGGGCGACAAGGCCACAGTCGTCAGCGGCGAAAAGACCGTGTCGAACATCGCGGTGGAAAACCATCTCATGCATCTGGCGTCGCTGGATCCTGAGACAGAGGAGCTGCGCCGCTTCGGTATCGAACTCGGCCGTCTGTGTCTTCCGAAGGACATCCTCGCGTTGCTCGACACGATGAGAGATCGTCATGTCGTGGTCGTGCACGACCGCGAATCGTCAAGGATTCCCTGGGAAACTCTCGTCCTGGCGCGAAACGTCGTTCCCGCTCTCGCCGGCGGAATGAGCCGGCGCTACATGGCCGGCAATCTGTCGATCGCGAAATGGCTCGAGCAGCGCCGCCGCGAAAAAAATCTGAGCATCCTCCTGGTCGCCAATCCCACGAGCGATCTGCCCTCTGCGGATGCGGAAGGACGCCGGCTCGAGGCAATCGCGCAAACTCATCCCGGCGTCCGCCTGACGATTCTGCGAAGGAAGCAGGCCACCAAGGCCGCGTTGCTGAAGGGGCTGCAGTCCGGTGAATTCGATCTGATGCACTATGCCGGCCACGCTTTTTTCGATCCTGCCGCGCCGGAATCGAGCGGGGTTGTCTGTGCGGGAGACAAGGTGCTGAGTGGCAGGGAATTGTCAGGATTGGGGAACCTGCCCAGCCTCGTGTTCTTCAATGCCTGCGAGGCCGGCCGCATCCGCCGCCCATCGCGCCATGCGCTTCGGCGCCGCGCGGAGGTGAGCGTAGGCCTTGCCGAGGCGTTCCTTCGCGGCGGCGTCGCAAACTATCTCGGAACCTATTGGCCGGTGGGCGACGAATCCGCCGGCGTTTTCGCCGTCACTTTCTACCGCGATCTTCTCGCCGGCAGTTCCATCGGCGACGCTTTGCTCGCCGCACGTCATGAACTCCACCGCCTGGACTCCATCGATTGGGCCGACTATATCCACTACGGCGACTGCCACTTCACCCTGAAGAACACGGGCGCAGAACAATAGGCTTCCCGGTATTGTGGGGCGGCAGCCGGGAAGGCGGGCCTTTGGGTGGGTCTGACCAATGAGGATTCCTGGACGAGAATTTAAAGAGGGCTGAGACGACGACTGCCGCATCCGGGCTTCCCGATGCAAGAAACGCTCCGCCGACTTTTCAGGAAGTTGACGGTCGAAAATGTCTGCTTTTCCGCGACTCGCGCGACTAAAAGTCCGGTAAAACGGCGGAAAGGTTCCTGCCCCTGCCCCACGGAGGAAGTCGCGATATTCGCGACCTTTCCCACGACTTTTCCGCGACGTTCCCTTTCCCTGTTCCTGCAAAGCCAGACACTTGCCTGCGGCATAGCGCGTGCCTTCAAGAGTTCGCCTCCGGTGGGTGGGGCACTGCTGACGCAAGCTGGGCCGGTGTCAGTAGAACCCGCCGGGGGCGCTTCGCGTGTGATCCCGGCGGTCGAGTGTCTTGCGTAATCGGCCTGGTTGTGGGGCCGCAAAGGGCCGCAGGGCACGGACCGCCGGGTGCCCAGGATTTTGAAATTTCAAGGAGGTTTCCATGACTCGTCTACGTATCGCAGGGATTCTCTGGATCGTTGTCGCTCTTGCCATGTCGTCTCTCGCCCTGGCGCAATCGAAGAAGCAACTGGATATCAACACGGCCAGCGAGGAGGAAATGATTTCCATCGGCATCGAAAAGGCTGCCGCGAAGAAGATCGTCGACGCGCGGCCTTATCGCAACAAGACCGAGCTTGTCTCGCGCCAGCTGCTCACCAAAGCTCAATACGACAAGCTGAAGGATTCGCTTGTCGCCAAGCAGACCGCCGAGATGAAGGAGGCTAAAACACCCCTCAAGCCAGTGGGAAAGCCGGTGGGAAAGTAGATCCGGCGATGTTCGCGCGAATGGTCATCGGTGAAGCGCTCAGCGAAGAGCAGATGGGCGAGTTCTCGCGCATCTACCAGTCGGATGTGCTGCCCAGCCTCGCGCGCGAGACCGGCTTCGAGTCCGCCAGTCTTATGGTTGAGGAGGGTGGGAATATGGCAGTGTCTCTGACCACGTGGAAATCCCGCGAGGACTGTTTGCGTTACCACTCGAGCCGGTCGTACCGCCAGTTTGTGGGGAAGACCCAGCATCTGCTGGCGGGGCAGTTCGTCGTGAAAATTTTCAGGGAGTGGGAAGCTTGAGCCGGTTCCCCTGCCCTGGCAGGGGAACCTCCGCCCTCACTTTTTGTTTCGATACTGTCGGTAATCCACATTGCAACGATGACGTCTCAGGAAATCCATAAACCGTTTGTAGTCGGAGTCCGGAAGGTTGAACAGGCGAATGAGCTGTGTGTAACTGCCGTTGACCTGCTGCAGGCCGCGCCGGACGACGTTCTCCACGCACGTCCGGGTGATCTGCCGGTTGGCATAGGGACGCGCGACGGATTCCCAGAAGTTTTCCACATGGATGATGTCGTCAAAACCCGCTGCTGCATTGGCGGACAGCACGATGTGGCATTCCTCGATGGTGTCGCCTGGCGCCGTGTAGACAGCGCTTTCAATGATGTTCTCCAATTCGCGCACGTTACCTGGAAAGTCGTAGAGCTCGAGTTTGGACAATGCATCGCCGCTGATCTGCTTCCGTCCGCCAAGCATTGCCTCAACGAGCAGAGGTATATCGTCAAGGCGGTCGCGCAGCGGCGGCACATTGATGGCAAACACACTCAGTCTGTAGAACAGATCCTCCCGGAAATCGCCGCGGTGGACTAGCGTTCGCAGATCTCGATTCGTCGCTGCGATCACTCGAATATCCACCGGGCGGGAGATGGTGTCGCCGAGACGCCGGATCTGCCGTTCCTGGAGCGCACGAAGTAGCTTCGCCTGAAAACGACGCGAAGTATTCGCGATCTCATCAAGGAACAGGGTGCCCCCATTGGCCTCTTCGAACAGTCCGGTCTTGTCCGTAACGGCGGTCGTAAACGCGCCGCGCCTGAAGCCGAAGAGTTCGCTTTCAATGAGTTCTTCCGGCACCGCGCCGCAATCCACGGCCACGAAACGCCGTGTACTCCGGCCACTGTGCTCGTGGACCGCGCGGGCGACAAGCTCCTTGCCGCTCCCTGTTTCTCCGGTTACCAGAACGGATCCGGCGACTCGAGCCGCTGCTCTCACTCGCTGGGCCAACTGCATCATCACTTCGCTTTTCCCAATCATGTTACGTATAGCCGCGAAGGCTGGAGTTCGGTCACATGTTCATCGATCTTTTCGAAGTGCGAGCCATCGTCAGAAGTGAAACCAAGCGGACCGGAGTGCCCCTGCGTGACGAGGACCTGGAACAGGACGCCACGCTGAAAGCTGTCGAGGCGTTTCGCCGCGACTACGAAGTGCGGCATCCGCGCGCGTTCCTGCGGAAGGTTGTCGGTGATGCCGTGCGCGATCATTGGCGAAGACGACGCGTCGCCGAAGCTTTGGATACCGTCGGCGAAGCAAAGATTTCCGTCGCGCCACGCTTCGAGGAAGAAATGGACGGAAAGCGGCGGGTGGAGTTGCTGCGCCGCGGCCTGGCGGAACTCGATGCCGTGAAACGCGCCACACTGGAGGCATTTTATGTTGAGGAGTGTCCCGTGATCGAAATTGCCAGGCGGCAAGGGAAGTCGGTGTCGGCCGTGAAGATGGAACTGCTGCGGGCAAGGAAAAAGCTGGGGGAGATCATACGAAGGATGGAGCTGGAGAATGCCAGGAAGCGCCCTCGGCTTGATCCGGTCGTCAAGGGTTGAGCCGGTGGCCTCACGGGGTAGAGGGAGGGGGAAATGCCGCAAGACCTCTCATCACCCCTTCGCGGTGATGAGAGGTCTTGCGCCTTCAACCCGGGGGCTAAACCCCCGCCGCCTTCAGCGCCGCCAGGACCCGGTCGTCACGGAACGGCACGCGCCGCAACCGGACTCCCGTCGCATCGAAGATCGCGTTTGCCACTGCGGCGATCGTCGGTTTGCACACCGTCTCACCTGCGCCGTAAGCCGGAAGGTCCGGACGATTCGGATTCGGGTCGCCATTCACGAGTACGATATCGATCTTCTCCGGAGTGTCCGTATGTGTGAGTGACGGATGGGTCAGCCAGTCCACGCTGGTCACCTTTTCGGTATCGAATTTCACTTCTTCGTGAAGCGCGCGGCTGACAGAGTGCAGCGTGCCGCCTTCGATCGTACGTTTCACGCTTTCAGGATTGATAACCAGCCCGCAATCGTGCGCGATGGCCATCCGCTTGACCCAGACATGCCCGGTCCTTCGATTCACTTCAACCTCGGCGATCGTGGCAACCACGGTCTGGCTGCGGTAGGTGTAGGCGATTCCGCGGCCGGTGAGAATGTTGCCGTTGCCGCGTCCTTTCGGCGAAGGCCGCTTGTCCCAGCCGAATGCTTCGGCCGCCGCCTTCACCGCCACGATGGAGCGCGCGCGCTTGAAGCCGGAGTCGTCGGTGGTGCTTGCCGTGAGAAGTTTCAGGCGGAACTCCACTGGATCGGCCATCGCCGCTGCCGCCAGTTCGTCAATGAACGACTCGGAGGCGAAGGTCGATTGCGGCCCGTTTGGATCGCGCAGGTTGCCCGTGCGTAACGGCGTTTCCCATACCATCGGCAGTCCCACCACCGAAGTGCTCATCCGCCGATTCGCAATCGCGTACATTTCGTTGGGCGTGGCCGCGCCGCCGCCGGCGGGGTTCGCCCGCCGCTTGCCCATGAGTTGTGCAATCAGGACGGTGTCCGATTCGTTGTAGCCGAGGTGGTTGTAGTCTGCGGCCCGCGCGTCGTAATCCAGGGCGAGGAGGTTGCCCTGCGCATCGAGCGCACCGCGAAGTTTGAAAGCGAACGCGGGGCCTTTGGTGTCCCATGCCGTCTCTTCCTGGCGCATCCACTGGATCCGCACGGGCCGTCCGATTTCCTTCGCCAGGTAGGCCGCTTCGAATCCCGCATCGTCTGCGGCGGTTCGCCCGTATGCCTGAGGTCCTTCCATCCAGACCACGCGCACCTGATCGCGCGGCATCCCCAGGAAGTCTGCAACGCCGGTCCGCATGCCGTAAGACTTCATGTCATTGGTATAGATCGTCATCTGCCCGTTGGACGGGTCCGCCATCGCATGAGCCGGTGCGAACGCGGTATGCCCCTGGAAGGGGATATCGTATTCGGCTTCCACGACCCGTGCCGCGCCGGCGAATGCCGCATCCGGATTGCCCGTGACAGAAGGCCGCCCGGTGGAGGTGGGCATCGCGCTGCGCATATATCTAAAAAGGTCGTCAGACGAGGGGAATGGCGCGGTCGCCGGCTTCTCCCAGTTGGCCTTCAACTGGCGCGCCGCGTTGATGGCCTGTTCTTCCCGCTCGCAAACGACGGCGACATAGTTTCCCTTGCTGACGACCTTGATGAACCCGGGCAATCCGCGGACCGAAGATTCGTCGATGCTGACCAGCTTCGCGCCCGCCAGCGGCGGTCTGACATTTCGCGCGTGAACCATACCGGGAACTTTCATGTCCACGGCCCACTTCATGGAGCCGTCGACTTTCGCCGGGATGTCGTAACGCTGCGGCGAGGTGCCGACGATCTTCAGATCCTGGACGGCTTTGACTTTCGCCACGCCGGTAGTCGCGTCGATGTTGTTTCCCGTGAGCGTGACATTGAAGCGCTTCCCGCCGACCAGCTGTCCGTAGGTGACGCGCTTCGAAGCATCTGATTTCGCGGTCACCACGCCATCGCTCACGGCAAGCTGATCGACCGGCACGCCCAGCTGTTTCGAGGCCAGGTCCAGCAGCACGCGGCGCGCTTCGGCAGCGACGCGGCGCATCGGAACGCCGTCGGTCTGAATGGCGTCCGAGCCGCCGGATCCACCCTGATCGACGGTGATGTCGGTGCTGCCCATCACACACGCCGTCTTGTTGTAGGCCATGTCCAGTTCGTCGGCCATCATCTGCCGGAACGCCGTTCCTGTGCCCTGGCCGCAATCGGTCTTGCCGACGTAGAAGGTGGCCGTATTGTCTTCGCGAATGACAATCCAGGAATCGAGTTGCCGGAAATCAGGATCGGGATAGGGGCCCCCAGTGCTTGAAGGGCTGGATGGGCCTGCCGGACCTGTTGCGCGTGCCGGCGCCTGGGCGCCGAAGGCTGTGATGCCGCGCATGCCGCTGCTGATACCGACGACGAGCATGCCGGATGTCTTGAGAAAGTCTCTGCGTGTGGTGCTCATGCGATCACCTTCGCAGCGCGCCTGATCGCGGCTTGCACGCGGTAGTAGGTCATGCAACGGCACAGCGTGCGCGCCATGCCTTCGCGGATTTCCGCGTCGGAAGGATTCTTGTTTTTGTCGAGAAGGGCTTTTGCCGTCATGATCTGCCCGTTCTGGCAGAAGCCGCATTGCGGGACCTGCTCCTCGATCCACGCCTGCTGGATCGGGTGGAGCGTGCCGTTCCTGGCGATGCCTTCAAGCGTCGTGACTTCCGCCCGCACTGAAGACACCGGCGTAATGCACGATCGCGTCGCCGTGCCATTGATGATCACCGTGCATGCGCCGCACTGGCCGAGACCGCAGCCGAAGCGCGGCCCGCGAAGGTCCAGATCGTTCCGCAGGATATAAAGCAGCGGCGTGGCCGGATCGATATCCAGGGTGTGAGTCTGTCCGTTCACCCTTAATGTGACGTTACTCATGGGAACTCCTTCCGATGGCGTGAAATTCTACACCCGTAGGCGCACCGGGTGCTTCCACGCCTGATTCGTCTGTCGGTCGCGGCAGGCGCCACGCACCAGGTTTTACCGGCAAAACCTTCTCCGCTACGTCGCTCTTCCAGTTTGTGGGCCGTTCCCCCTCAGGTGTTGAACCGGCACCGTATGCCCCCAGGCGATTTCGGTAACGTCCACATTCAGAGCTGCAGCTATCCGCGCGCGTTCCGACGGGCTTGGCGTGTAACTTCCGGCAAGCAGAAGCTTCACGACTCGCATCTCCAGCCCGCTGGCCTCTACGAGCTGTTCCATGTGCATGCCATTCCCGGCCAGGACGTCTGAGAGAAGTTTCATGACGAGCGTCATTATGTTATACAAAGACATGCGGCTCAAGATCCTCCTCCCTTTTGTGTGGATTCTTGCTGCCGCTGTGTGCGCCAGCGCGCGGCAAACCAGTCTCTGCGTCAACACCCCGCAAAAGTACGTCGTCAAGGGACGAGTCATCGCGCCAGGCGTCAGGTGGGACAGCTACAGCGAAGTGCTGCAGCTGGACGAATCCCGGCTGGTCGGCGTCGGTTATACCGGCTCAACCGGCGAATTCTCGCTTCCCGAACAGGATGCCGGCCGGTACTACATCGTCGTGCGGATTGACGGATTCAAGGAATATCGCGAACGTGTCGACGTCGAGGGTTGCAGCCGGGTCATTGACCAGTTCATTTATCTGGAACCTGAAGATGACCCGATTCTTCCTGTCATTCTGGACTTCACCGGCGAAGTCAAGGAAGTGGTGGACGTCGAGGAGTTGAAGCGGCAGCTGCCCAAGCGCGTGGTGGACGAGTTTGAACGCGCCCGCCAGGACCGATTGCGCGGCGAGCCGGAGGTGGCCCGGCGCCGTCTGGAAAAACTGTTGATGGAGCAGCCGGATTTCTATGACGCGCGCAACGTTCTCGGCTCCATTTACCTGGAAACGAAGCGTTTTCGCGACGCGGAAGCCCAATACAACCAGGCCCGCGACCTCCGGCCGAATTCTGCGGCGCCACTCGTCAGCCTGGGTTCTCTTTACGTCCAGGAGGCCGAGGCAAGCGTTCATCCGGAGCCCGGCATTGCAGGCGTCATTGTACCCGGCGACGACCTTGGAATCATCCTCGACGACGCGCGCTCGGTTCTCGAACTTGCGATCAAGATCAAGCCCGACGCCTCCTTTGCCTATTACCTGCTTGGCGTGGCCGCCATGCGCGGCGGGAGTTACACCACAGCGGAAGCGAACCTGCGGAAGGCGCTTGAACTCGAAGGACAACTCCGATGGGCTCGCATTGCCCTGGCCAATATCTACATGAAGCAGTACCGATGGAAGGAAGCTGTCGCTGAATTCGATCTCTATCTGGAACAGTTCAAGAAGGTCTCCAATCGCGGCGAAGTCGAAGAGACGCGGAGGCAGGTCCTCGCACAACTCGAAGGCGGATCCAAATGACCCTCCTGCAACGTGCCTCTTTTGCCGCTCTCTGCTCGACGATGATTGCGGCCACCCTCCTGTCTGCGCAAGGCACGACTCCAGGTGCGGGTCGACCCATCAACGCCTACAGCATCTCGGGAAAGATCATCGTTCCCGATGCTCACTTTGCGGACATCTTCGAAGTGTTGCTCACGCAGAACCTGGAACAGGTGGTTCAGGCTACAGTTGCCGACAGTCAAGGCAGGTACCGATTCACGAATCTCGCACGCGGAACTTACTACATCAACGTCAAGCTGGAGGGCTACGAAGACGTGCGGCAGCGGATCGATATCGGCCCCATCGGAGACAACATCGTCAACATCATCATGGATTTCAAGGAGCAGCGGATCACCCGGCCGGCCACCGACTATTCCGGAGAGGATGTCGAGGTTGTCGATCTTTCAGAACTTGAGCAGACCTACCCTGCGAAAATCACGGATGAAGTGAAGTCGGCCGACAAGGAGGTTCGCGAAGGAAATTTCGAGAAGGCGCTGCCGCGTCTGGAAATGCTCGTCGTTGAAGCGCCGGATCTCTATTTCGCTCATCGGCTTCTTGGTGTTGTTTACCAGAAGCTCAACCGCGTTCGCGACGCGGAATCCGAATTTAAGACCGCTGCGGAACTCAAACCTTTGTCGGCGGCGCCATTCGTGAATCTGGGCAGCCTTTACCTGCAGGAAGCGGAAGCCAGCGCGAACCAGGGCAGCGGCGTGGTCCGCACCATTCTTAACGAGGCTCTTGGCAGCCTGAATAACGCAGTGAAGTTGAAGCCGGACGCCGCCTTTGCCTACTACCTTCTTGGAGTCACTTACTATCGCTCCGCTTTCTACGAAGACGCCGAGGACAATCTGAAGGAAGCGATGACCCTGGCGCCGGGCCTCAGCACTGCGCGGCTCGCCCTGGCGAACGTCTACATCAAGATGCAGGAATGGTCGAATGCCATCTCCCAGCTGGATGGTTATCTGGCGGCGAATCCCAGAGCAGAAAACCGGGACCAGGTGCTTGCGATCCGTATGAGAATCGTGCAGCGTTCCCAGGCGAAGGCCAGGTAGGCCACTCCAAACTTAGCTCGCGGTTACCGCACCTGGGCGGCGTTTTGCGGAGTGATCGTGATCTCACGAACCTGGCCGGTTTGCCCGAGGGTGCCCACTTCCCGCCCATTGATTGTCAGACTTACGCCGGCCGCATTTCCGATCGCCAGGTCAATCGATGAGGTTGCCGTGAAGCGCTGGTTCGTTCCGGCTGTGAGGTTGTCGCTCAGCGCGACATTCCCATCTGTCGTGACCTTGATCCAGCTAAGGTCCTTGACGTTGAGATCCACCACCAGACTCGTCGCTGCCGCCGGAGGAGCGGCGGCTTTGGGCTGGACGACGTCCGGAACGGTCCCCGCGGTTTTGGGCTGGCCCGCATCCGGCGCGGGCGTTGTCTCCGTTGCGGCGTCCGGCGTGGGAGCTGTCTCGGTTGTGGCGTCCGGCGCGGGAGCTGTCTCGGTTGCGGCGTTTGGCGTGGGCTGCACCGCCGAGCCCGCACTGCGGTTGCGCGTCACCACATAGAACACGATGATCAGGACAGCCAGCAACCCTGCCGCGAGCGCATAGAGATTCCGATCCGACTTGCTCATGGACGCCCGTTCCACGTTGCGAAGTTCTTCAACCGGTTCCTCGACTGCAACAGAAATCTGTTCGTAATCCGCAATCGCCTGATCCGGATTGATCCCGACGCGTTCTGCGTACGAACGAATGAAGCCGCGGTTGAACACCCCTCCAGGCAGGAGATCAAATTCTTCATTCTCAATCGCCACCAGGAAACGAGTGCTGATACGCGTTTCTGCAGCTATCTTTTCCAGGGAAAGGCCTGCGGCTTCTCTCGCTCGCGTGAAGTTTGTCCCAAAGTTCGACATGTAAGTCACTGAATCATATGGAACTGAGTTTCCCGGCGTCAATTGCTTTTGGGGGGCGATTCTGGTAGGTTCCCGGGCGTGGAAGCGCTCGGCATGATTGAAACTCTTGGACTGGTAGGCGCCGTCGAGGCTGCCGATGCGATGGTGAAGACGGCGAATGTTGTGCTGGTCGGCCGCGAATACCTCCTCAACGGGTATGTCGCCGTGCTGGTCCGAGGCGATGTCGGATCCGTGAAAGCTGCAACCGAAGCGGGAGCTGCTGCTGCGCGCCGCGTCGGCGAACTGATTGCCGTTCATGTCATTCCCCGTCCCTATGACGAAACCGAAAAACTCCTGCGGCATTGGCAGGTTCCCGTCTAACGATGAACAAAGACCTTGAATCGATCCAGGAAGCGCGCGATCTCGCCCAGGCCGCATACTCGGCTTTTCAGACCTTCGAGCACTTCAGCGAGGAGCAGGTCGAGAAAATCCTGGCGGAAATCTCGAAAGCCGGCATCGCCAATGCCGCACCGCTTGCGCGAATGGCTGTTGAAGAAACCGGATACGGTAATGCCGAGCACAAGACTCTGAAGAACCTTTTCTGCGCGCAGGACGTATACAACGCGATTCGGCCCATGAAGACCGTTGGCATCGTCAGCGAAGACCCGGAGAAGAGAGTTCTGGAAGTGGCGAGTCCCATCGGTGTGATCGCCGCGATTATCCCGTCGACGAATCCGACATCGACCACCATATACAAAGCGCTGATCGCGCTGAAGGGGCGCAACACGATCATCTTCAGCCCTCATCCCTCCGCCGCGAAATGTATCCTGGCGACGAGCCGGTTGCTTGCGGAGGCTGCCGAGCGCGCCGGCGCCCCGAAAGGCGTGATAACGTGCATGACGTCGGCCACTCTTGAAGGCACTGAAGCGCTGATGAAACACGAACACACGGCGTTGATCCTTGCGACGGGTGGCTCGGGTCTTGTGAAGGCAGCCTACAGCTCAGGGAAGCCGGCGTTTGGCGTCGGGCCCGGCAATGTGCCGACCTACATCGAAGGTACCGCCGATGTAGCGAAGGCGATTCGCGACATCCTCACAGGCAAAACGTTCGATAACGGAACGTTGTGTTCCTCGGAACAGGCCATCGTCTGCGACGCATCGGTCAAGGACACCGCGCTGGAGGAGTTGAGGAAGCAGGGCGCGTATCTGTGCAACGCCCAGGAAAAGGCGCTCCTCGAAAAGACGATTCAAACGCCCCGCCGCACGCTCAACGTAAAGATTGTGGGGAAGTCGGCAGACAAGATCGCGCAAATGGCCGGATTCAACGTGCCGCCCGGCACGCGCGCGATCGTGGCCCATGCCGACGGCGTGGGTTTGGATTACCCCATCTCCATGGAGAAACTGTCGCCCCTGCTTGCCTTTTACGTGGTGAAAGACTGGCGCGAGGGTTGCGAGAAGTGCATCGAAATTCTTCGATTTGGCGGGCTCGGGCATACGCTGAGCCTCCACACCCGCGAAGACAAGATCGTACGCGAGTTCGGCCTGAAGAAACCCGCTTTCCGGATTTGCGTAAATACGCCTGCCGCACTGGGAGCGGTGGGGTACACGACGAACCTTTTCCCCGCGATGACCCTGGGGTGTGGTGCACAGGGAAATAACATCACGTCCGACAATATTTCCCCGCTGCACCTGATTAATCTCAAGCGAGTCGCCTACGGCGTACGCGAGGTTGCTGCCGCGTCTCCCGCTTCGGCCGGCCGGCCGGAAAAACGCGTCGTTATCGAGAAGGTCGTTGATTCGTGGCTGGAGAAGAAGGCTCCGCCAGTGTCTTCCGCGCCGCCGCTCGCGTCGTTCAAGGAACTCCAACCCCCGCAGGGGCCTCCCGCCTCGTTCGTTTGCGAAGACGATGTGCGTGCAGCCATTCATTCGAAATCGCGGATCGTTCTCGGCAGAAAAACTATCGTCACGCCGTCGGCCCGCGACCTGGGCGAAGCGAATGACGTGTTCGTGAGCGAGGTTTAGGAGCTCGCAGGTGGGCCAGCCTGTTCGCAGCCTGTGGGATAATCCCGCATCATGGTTTTGCGGTGCGAGGAACTCCGGCTGACCGGATCGGGTGGGGCGAATCGTGTCATGGAGGCAGAGTTCAAGCGCCTCGTGATGCGCTCGCCCTTCGAGGTCCGGGTCGACAAGCCCCGGCGGGAAGGCGAATCGACGCTGCTTTATCCGTTCGACGCCCGCGCCGCCTGGGTTGCCGCCTGTTATCACCGGACCTCGTCGCGTATCTCGTGGGATGTCTGGTCCAGCGATGCTGTTCGCCTCGAGCCCCTCTTTGCGGATCTGCTGCCAGCGCTCGCCTCTGACGACAGGCTTCCTGCAGGCAAACCCGTGCGCTTCTCTGTGGACGTCGGGGCAGCCTCGGATTTCGAGGCCTCGCCGCTTCAACTTCGCGGTGTCGTGAAAAACGCGATTGCCGAAGCCCTCGTTTCGCGCGGTGTCGAGGCCGTGCTCGATCCCGACTCTCCGGAGGTCGTCTTCGTGGTGAGGCGGGTGGGCAATCCTGAATCGCGCCGCACGGTCCTTGGCTTCGACATCGGCGGCGGAGCGCGCCACCGCCGCGGGGCGCGTGTTGCCATGGGGGCAGCGCCCCTTCGCGAGACGATGGCCGCACAGCTGATCATGCTGTCGCGCTGGGATGTTCGCATCGAGCCGCTCGTCGATCCGATGGCGGGCGGCGGCACGATTCCGATCGAAGCTGCCGGACTTGCCGCGGGCGCCGCCATTCGTCACCCCTCCGGACTCCTCCTCCACCGTCTCGCTGCTTTCAAAGGGTTGCCCGGCGAAGCCCCGGATCTTTTCCCGGGCTCGGTGCCCCGCATCCTGGCTCTTGACTCTGATGCCGGGCGCATTCCCGCCATGGTGGGTAACCTTCGCGCCGCAGGTCTCACGGGGCCCGCGCATGAAGACTCCGTCGTTATTGCCCAGCAGGATGTGCGCACGCTGACGCCCGACTACGTTTACCGGATGCTGCCCGCCGCTCGTGAAATCAAGCCCGGAGTCTTTTGCTTCAATCCTCCCTATGGAGTTCGTATCGGCGCTGAAGAAGGAGAAGAGAAGTTGCTGGAGCTCTATGGCGCCATGGGCCGCGCGTTCGCGCGTTTCAAGGGCTGGCGCGCCGCATGTTTTGTCGCCAACCCGCGCTTCGTCGAGGCGTTCGGTCATCCTCCCGCGATGACGAAACCCGCGACCAACGCGGAGCTGCGCGGCGCTTTTCTTGTGTATCAGTTTTGAAAACGCGAAAGGAGAAGCAATGATTTCTGCATCCCAGGCCCTCCAGCGATTACGTGAGGGCAACGTCAGGTTTGCGGCGAGCTTGCGCGGGTCCGACACACCGCTGGTTGCGGCGCGCCGTCCCGAGCTGGTTCGCGATCAAGAGCCCATCGCCATCATTCTCGGATGTTCGGACGCGCGCGTGCCCGCCGAGATCGTGTTCGATCAGGGACTGGGAGATCTGTTTGTCATTCGCGTTGCCGGAAACATCGTGGCCCCCTCGCAAGTCGGCAGCGTGGAGTTTGCCGCTGCGCGATTCGGGACCCGGCTCGTGGTCGTGCTCGGCCACTCCCAGTGCGGGGCGATTCTAGCCACCCTGGAGGAGCTTCAAAGACCTACCGAGAATCAGTCTCGCAATCTCCAGGCCATCGTCGATCGTGTGCGGCCTTCCGTCGAAGCGCTGCTGCATACCGAGCTCCGGCGGGACCTGGATGCGCTTGTGAAACAGGCTGTCCGCGCTAATATCCGCGCATCCGCCAACCACTTGCGGCACGGATCCCGGGTGCTCGAACAATTGATCCAGGATGAAGGCCTCCGCGTCGTCGGCGCAGAGTACTCGCTGGAGACCGGTGTCGTGGAGTTCCTCGACTGAATTCGGGGCCGTGCACCTCGAACCCCGAACTCTTCTTCACTTCGGCGCGGGTATATCGGCTGGTATGTCGTTGGCCCGTTATGCCGGGCGTAACGAGAATTTGTTCCCGCAAGGCATAACGGGCCAGGCGCCGAAGGCGCCGCCGCGAGGGCAGCGGCGCGCGGCTGTCGCGCCGCGCAAGCGCCCGAGCAGGGGGCCGGGGCAGAGCCCCGTCTAGTTGGATGCGACGCGACGTTTGAACTTCCACCGGCCGTTTTCACGCACGAGCGTGTCGTCGTAACGCCCTGCCTGGGAGATCACGGGTTTTCCGTCGGCTGCCTTTGTGATGAACGTCCAGCGAGACCACGCTGTAGCGGTGTCTCCCTTTACGTCGATCACGAAGTTCGACAGGATGTGAAACGTATGGCCGCGATTGGGGCCGGTGCCGAGATTTTTTTCCATGAAAGCCAGTATTCCTGCGGGGCCCTGGGCTGATCCGAATCCACCCACCCATTCTCCATCTTTAGCGAACAAACGGGAGTAAGCGGGAAGGTCCCGGGCATCGAGGAATTTCCCGTAATCGAGCAACAGCGTCCGGATCTCCTCGACGTCTTCTAGGCGCTGGAGGCGAGCCCTCAGCGCGGCATCGTTCTGGGCCGCACTGGCGGCCGGAACGAACGCCAATAAAGAGAACACACAAGCTGCAGAAATTCGCGAACGAATCATATCCCGTCTCCGTTGAATCAGGGCTCGGGGTGTGCACGGCCCCGAATGATCACACGAGCTTTTGCTTCGAGAGCGGCAGCTCGCGGACGCGTTTTCCGGTGGCGGCGAAGAGCGCGTTGCCGAGCGCGGCAATGACCGGGGGAACGCCCGGTTCTCCGCAGCCCGTCGGAAGTTCGCCGCTGTCGACGAAGTGCACGTTCACCTGAAAAGGAGCGTCCGACATGCGCGCAACCTGGAAATCGTGGAAGTTGCTTTGCCGGATGCGGCCGTTCGCTGCGGTGATCTCACCGGTACGCGCCAGGCCCACGGCCATTACGGCCGCGCCCTCCATCTGTGAACGCACACGATCGGGGTTGACGATGACGCCGGCATCCACGACCTGATCGATGCGCGGTACTTTGAACTGTCCCCGGCTATCGACTTCGACCTGTACGACCGACGCCACGTAGGTGTTGAAGCTGCGATGCGCCGCAATACCGAAGCCTTTGCCGCCGCCGGACTTTGCATTCGCCCAGCCGGACTTTTCACCCGCGACTTCAAGGACGCGGCGCAGGCGCTTCGTATCGATCGGGTACTTCTCGATAGGCGCGCCATAGTTCGAGTAGTCCACGCCCTGCGATTTCAGGTCGATCAGCCTGCCCGGCCCGAGCATCTCGAGGAGGTACTCGAGCGAGTCGCGGCCGGCGGCATGCGCCATTTCGTCGGCGAAGCTGGCATAGGCAAACACGTGGAAATTGTTCGTGACGGCGCGGAACCAGCCGATACGGACGTGCGCGTCTGCCGGGCCGTTCTCGGCGCGGATATTCGGAACATCGAACGGCACGTCGACCAGCCCGAGATCCAGTTCGAATCCGAGTGGATACTTCGCGGTGTGGTCAAACGTGGAGGCGATGGGCGGGAAGGCCGAACGATGGAGCCATGCCGTCGGTTTGCCACGGCTGTCCAGCGCGGCCTTGTGGTACACCGCCGCGGTCGAGTGGTAGAAATCGAACCGGATGTCGTCTTCGCGGGTCCAGATGACCTTCACCGGTTTACCGAGCTTCTTTGAAAGCACGGCCGCCTCGGCCGCATAGTCGGGCTTGGACTTTCTGCCGAAGGCGCCGCCCAGCAGAGTGACGTGGCACGTCACGTCTTTTTTGTCGATGCCCAGAGCCGCACCGACGGTTTCCTGCACGGCCTGCGGATTCTGGGTCGGCGTCCAGATTTCGGCCTTGCCGTTGCGGAATTCCGCGACTGCGGCTGGAGGTTCCATCGCGGCATGCGCCGCCAGCGGCGTGGAGTAGGTCGCTTCGAGGACTTTGCCTCCCCTGCCAAATTCCGCATCCACGTTGCCGAGGTTGCGCACGACTTTGGCCGGCTGGCTGACGGTCTTGAGCAGCTCTTTCTTGAACGCTTCGGATTCGAAGACACCATGCGGGCCGTCAACCCACTCCACTTTGAGTTTCCTGCGGCCCTGGAATGCCGCCCACGTGCTGTTGGCGATGACGGCGACTCCACCGAGAGGTTGGAAGAGCAGTGGAGGTTTCGGCGCATCAAGGTTAATGGTTTGCTGCACGCCCGAAACTTTCAGGGCGTCCTTGTCGTCCACGCTGCGGATGGTCCCGCCGATTACCGGAGGATGTTCAACCGAAGCGAACACCATGCCGTCGCGATAAACATCGAGACCGAAGAGCGCCTTGCCGGTCGTGATGTCGTTGAGGTCGTAGACGGGCCGCTCCTGGCCGACGAGTCTCCATTCGCTCTTCGGCTTGAATACCAGCGTTTCAGGTTGCGGTACGGGAAGCCGGGCCGCCGCAGCAACGAGCGCGCCGAAGGCGAGCCGCCGATTCGACGGACGATGCACGACCTCGTGGTCCTGGGCGAAGCACTCCGCGGCCGGTACGTTCCATTGCGCTGCGGCTGCGCTGATGAGCATCGCTTTCGCGGCAGCGCCCGCCCGGCGAAATGCGTCGTAGAAATCGCGAATGGAGCGCGAGCCGTCGGTGTTCTGGTCTCCGTACCTGGTGTCGCCCAGGCCCTGTTCGATGCGAACGCGATTCCAATCGGCTTCCAGTTCATCCGCAGCCACCATTGGGAGCGACGTGCGGATGCCCGTTCCCATTTCAGAGCGATGGGTCACAATGAAAACCGTTCCGTCAGGGTCGATACCCAGATAGACGCTCGGGCTCAGCGGCGCACTCTCGGCGCGCGTGCGCACGGCGGGGTCCTGGGCGAACACGGATTCCGGCAACACGCGCGAGGCAACGACGAAGGCTCCCGCGGAAAAGACACCTTTCAGGAACTTGCGGCGGCTGCTGACGTTTTCGATGGCGTTCATCGCGCACCTCCATTGCCGGCAGCCAGGTGGATCGCAGCGCGAATGCGCTGATAGGTGCCACACCGGCAGATGTTTCCCGACATCGAGCTGTCGATGTCGGCGTCTGTCGGCCTGGGTGTTTTAGCCAGTAGCGCGGAGGCCTGCATGATTTGTCCGCTCTGGCAGTAGCCACATTGCGGCACATTTGTCCTTCGCCACGCGCTCTGTACCGGATGGTTGCCGTCAACGCTGAGCCCCTCGATGGTGGTAACGCGCTTGTTCTGCAATGTGCGCAACTGGGTCTGGCAGGATCGGACGGCCTGTCCGTCCACATGAACCGTGCATGCGCCGCAGACGCCCATCCCGCAACCGAATCGCGTGCCGGTCAGCCGCAAATCGTCCCGGAGGTACCAGAGCAGCGGCATTTCCTCGTCGCCGTTGAACGACCGGGCCGTTCCATTCACATTGAAATTGACCATAGATTTTGACCTCGCTTGTGGCTTGTGGCCCGGGATTATCCCATAATCGACTTACAATTGCGCCCAACGGAACGGCCTCATGTTGCTCTCGACCGGACAACCGGGGAGGTCCTGCGGGGCAAACCCCTCGTGAAAGGTGGAGGATCTGATGAATCGACGCGAAGTGCTCGGGTTATTCGGCGCGGGCATGCTGTCGGCCGGCAGGCCCGGCACGCAGGCCTCCGCGCCGGAGTTCAGTGCGCTGGATCATATCGAGTTCTACGTTTCCAGCGTCGAGAGGTCTCGCGACTTCTTTGTCCGCGTATTCGGCAATACGCTGCTGAAGGGCCGCACGAACAAGAGATATGTCAGGCTGGGGGCCACTTACATGGCGTTCGAGCCGCCTCGGACGAGTGATGGCGAGATCAAGGTGGACCATGTTTCGGTTGCCATCAAGGGACTGGAGATGCCCAGGCTGCATGCATTCCTGGATCAGCGCGGCGTTGCCTATCAGGACTATCCGAGCGGCCGCGATACGGCGGTGATCGATCCCGATGGCATCCGTCTTCAGCTTTCCCCGGAAAATGGCTGGAGCCTGCTGAATCCTCCGAATTTCATGCCGGAAGATTTCGTACTGGCGGAGGAACCTGTGTTTCGTCCCGTCGCGATGGATCATGTTGTCCTGAGTGTCCGGGAGCCGGAAAAATCGATCGCGTTCTATCAAAAGTTTCTGGGCGCGCCTCAGCGCGGCAATCCCACCTGGTTTCAGGTGGGAGCGTCCCGTATCGGCCTGCAGCAGGCGTCCGCCGGCCAGCATTTGGGCGTTCAATATTTTTGTCTGACCGCGGCGGTCTTTTCCGTCGAGGTCGCCTCACGCCGGTTGCAGCAGATGGGCGCGACGGTCGAAACTGCCGACGTTCCGGGCAGCATCCGTTTTCGTGATCCTGATGGCTCGCTTCTCCAGGTGAGTCCCGTCTGAATGGGGGCATTTCGGTGACGGGGCTATTTCGGTGACTTGATCAAATTCGCCCGAAATGACTCCCGGAAACCGAATTGCCGCAGGCGAATTTGATCAAGTCACCGAAATAGCCCCGTCACCGAAATAGCCGGCCTCGAATTCCCGTATACTGGCGTTGATGCGATTGCAACGGATAGCCTTTCATCGGGCGGTACGCATCCTTTCTGGCATTCTCCCTGTTGTGATCGTGGCTTTTGTGAGTGTGGCTGCGTGGAACTACTGGGCTCGCACTCGCGATGTGCCGGTTATACCGACCGGCGGAGTAGAGACTTTGTCCCCGGATGTTGCGGTCCACACGGGTCCCATCGAAGTTCGTCGCTACGATGGCGACAAGAACAAGTTCACCATTCAAGGCAGTGACCTGGTGGTCTTAAAAGACAACCGCAATCTTCTGAGCAACGTGGACGTTCTGGTTTTCAGCCAGAAGGAAGGCGACCCGGACCGGCATATCCACGGTGACAAGTGCAGCTACTTCAAGGATCCGCAGGAGGGCTCGATCGTGCGTTGCGACGGCAACGTCAGCGTCGAGCTGGATCCGGGTACGGTCGCACACAGCGAGGAACTCCATTACGATTCGAAAACCGGCCTGCTCTTTTCGCCGGGGGCGACACGTCTGGAACGTCCGGGAAACATGAGGGGAACGGCAGGTGAGATGCAGTACTACATCGCTTCGGGAGTGCTGCGTCTTGCGAAACACGCGGACATCGACCTTACCGGCGGCGGCAGCCTGCACGCCGGTGTCGCGGTCTTTCAACAAAAGGAGGGTTGGGTTACGGTGTCCCAGGGTATTGAGATGTCGTCCGCCAACGGATGGCTTCGGGGCGGCAGCGGTCGCGCCGACCTCGCGCCCGGAAGTTACCGCCCGACCAAGGCCACGATCGAAGGCGGAGCATTGATGGAGTCCCGTTCGCCGCACGCGTTGCTGACGGTCAGATCCGATTGGCTTCAGAGCGACCTCACGGCAGAAGGAAAACCCGAACACGTTCTTGCCCGCGGCGACGTCGTGGCCGAGAACAAAGCCACCGGCGAAGACAAGTCGCTCGGAGGGACGCTCAGCGGCCCGGAAGTGGAAACATGGTTGAACGAAATGGGCCGCCCCGAGACCATCGAAGCCCGGCAGCATCCGAAATTCCAGAGCGACAGCGACAAGGTCACCGTCACTGCCGAGAATAGGATCCATATCGACTATGGGCCACGTTCCATCAAGACCGAGGGAGAGTCTTCGTTCACGAGTGAGACCAACAGCATAAACGGACGGGACTTCCTGATTACGACTGCGGGGGAGAAAGACGAAGAAAAGAATGTGCGAGTCTTCAGCACGTCGTACCGCGCCATTCTTGAATCCACCGACATGACCACAGTTGCCGATAAGACGACGGCGCGGATCGATGGCGCCACAAACAAGATCGTGTCTCTCGAGCAGACAGGAAAGGTCAGTCTCGAAGACAGGAAGGGCAAGCGCAGCGGCAAAGCCGGCAAGCTGATGATCAAGGGCGACCAGATTGTGCTGGAGCAGGACAATCCCGAAGTGACGGAGACGTCGCCTCCCCGAGTCCTGAGAGCTCAAACTATTACTTTTTCCCAGGTGGACAAGTCGTTTATCGGTGACCGGCAGGTGACCATGGCCGACTTGTCTTCGACCCAGCCCATCGTCGTCGTTGCGGGTCATGCGGAAGGTGATGAAAGTCACATTGACTATACCGGCAAGGTTCAACTCTTCCCCGGTGATGGAAAGATCGATGCCGGACACCTTGTGGCGTATGTGAAGGAAAATCGGTTTGTGGCCGATGGAGGCGTTTCCTCCCAGGGCGATACTTTTCAGGCCACTTCGCAGGACCTGGAGTTTATCGACAAAGGCGACGGCCGCCAGACTGCCCACTACACCGGAAGCGTGTCGGCGACGCTAATCGACACGACCGGCGTTTCTTTAGTGCTAAATACGAATGACCTCGACGTACATTTGAAGTCCGGCCAGATGGAAACATTAGTTGCCACGAAGGGCGTGGACATCTCTCAAGGCACCGGCCGGAAGGGGCACGGCGAGCGGGTTGAATACAATGCCGCAACTGGAGATATTCTGCTCGCGGGGTCGGTCTCCGCTGAGGCGGAAATTCATAGAGGAGAAGACGTCGTCAAAGGATGCAGTATTCAGATCCGGAAAAGCGGTGGCGAGAGCGCGACGCCGTGCGCCGGCAGGAGTGTCACATCGTCGATCAACATCCACAGGAACTGATCTCCCTGCAGACGAAAGGCGTTTCGAAGTCCTACAAAGGGCGTGCCGTCGTTCGCGACGTCAACATCGAAGTCGCGCAGGGAGAAGTCGTCGGTTTGCTTGGCCCCAATGGGGCAGGCAAGACCACGACGTTCTACATGATCGTGGGGCTGGTCCGTCCCGATACCGGTTCGGTCCTGCTGGGCTCGCACAACATCACCGATCTGCCGATGTACCTTCGCGCCCAGAACGGAATCGGGTATCTGCCGCAGGAAGCCTCGGTATTTCGAAAGCTGACGGTGGAATCGAACATTATGGCCATTCTGGAAACTCTGCCCCTTTCAAGGCAGGATCGCCGAGACCGCCTCGAGACCTTACTGGAGGAATTCGGCCTTGTTCACGTCCGCAAGAGCCTGGCCGACACGCTGTCCGGAGGGGAACGCCGCCGGGTCGAAATCGCCCGATCTCTGGTGATCTCGCCGAGATTCATCCTTCTGGACGAGCCGTTTTCGGGTATAGATCCGATTACGGTGATAGAAATTCAAAAGATCATCGAGCACTTGAAATCCAGACGCATCGGCATTCTCATCACCGACCATAACGTTAGAGAAACGTTGCAGGTCACGGATCGCGCCTATATCATCAACAACGGAACAATTTTCAGATCGGGCACACCCAAAGTGTTGGGAAATGACCCCGAAGTTAAACGGGTTTATCTTGGAGAACACTTCTCACTGGACTGAGAAATAGCAGGCGTAGTTGTAATTTATGGCATTTCTCGAACACAAACTCAATCTCAAGATCCAACAAAAGACAGTCCTCACCCCCAGTCTGATGCAGATGGTGAGTCTGCTTGCCCTCAACAAGATTGAGCTCACCGAAATGATTCAGGCGGAACTGGTGCAGAACCCGGTTCTGGAGGAAGGCACGGAAATCGTCGAGGGGCCTGAGATTGCCGCTGAGAATGGCGATCTGGGTCTATTGCGTGACGGTAGCGATACGTCCGGGGTGGAGCTTGACGGCGCCGAAGCCGGATACGCGGAGATCAATCGTCGCGAAAACATCGTGGCGGACAATGTCGAGGCAAAGCCCCCCGAACCGGAACCGGAGGGCGACCCCTATTCCGACATGGATTTTCAGAGCTTCGATAATTACCTGAATGACGGCGCCTCGCGGCCGCGAGAGACGGAAATTTTCGAGAAGCCTTCCTTCGAGAACTTCCTGGCCAAGCCTTCAACGCTGACCGACCACCTGCAGTGGCAGCTGGGTCTTGCCAATGTCGACGATCCGGTACGTTTTGCCTGCCATTCAATCATCGGCAATCTGAACGAAGACGGCTATCTGTGTGCGGTTGACGAATCCGGCCGTGAAATTCCCATCATGCTCGAGGAGATTGCCGAGAGCGGGGAGCACTCCCTCGAGGACGTCGAGAAAGCCCTGGCCGTTGTGCAACAGTTCGATCCGCCCGGCGTTGCGGCCCGGGATCTCCGGGAATGCTTGATGATTCAGCTTTGCGCGCTGGGTGAAGACGACTGTTTTTCGATGGATATCGTCCGCGACCATCTTGTCAAGCTTCAGACCAAACAGTACAAGGAGATCGCCCGGGCGATGGGCCTGCAGCTCGAAGAGATCATGGAGGCCATCGAAATCGTCAAGGCGCTGGATCCCCGCCCCGGCCAGAAATACAACCGAACGGCGGCGCGTACCATCGAGCCTGATGTCTACATCGTGAAGGTTGACGGCGAATACCGGGCGTTGACCAATGAAGATGAAATGCCGCAGTTGCGCCTGAGTACGACCTATGTGCGCATGCTTGAGCGGGGTGCCCTGAATAAGGAAGTGAAGAATTACGTCAAGGACTGCTTCAAGTCGGCCGCGCAGTTGATGAAGAATATCGAGCAGCGGAAGCATATTATCGTGAAGGTGTGCGAGGCGGTCATTCGCCGGCAGAGCGAATTTTTCGACAACGGTCTCGACTATCTGAAGCCGATGATGATCAAGGAAGTTGCCGAAGAAGTCGGCGTTCACCCGTCCACGGTCAGCCGGGCCGTGGCCAACAAGTTCGCACACACGGCCCAGGGGGTCTTCGAACTCCGCTATTTCTTTTCCGAGTCGGTCAACGGACCCATGGGAAGCGACACCTCGCTTCTTATCGTCAAACGGAAGGTCAAGAAGTACATCGAAACCGAAGATCCGAAGTCTCCGCTGACCGACGAGAAGATCGCTTTATTGCTCAAGGAAAACGACGGAATCAAGGTTACACGCCGCAGTATTACGAAATACCGTGAAGACATGAAGATTCCCAGCACACACCAGAGGCGCCAAAGGGACTAGGGGGGTACATGAAGGTTGATATCACAGGACGGCATATCGAAATCACGGAGCCGCTGAGAAAGTTTGCCATGGACCGTATCGAGCGGATGCATGGAGTTGTCGAAGACGTCATGGAAGTTCACCTGGTTCTCACCGTGGAGAAGCATCAGCGCCACGCGGCCGAAGCGAACATCAAGACGAAGCACGACCTTCATCACACCCACGAAATCTCCTCAGACATGTACACCTCCATCGCTGCTGTTTTCGATAAGCTCGAGAAGCAGCTCCTGCGGTCCAAGGAAAAAAATCTTTCGCGCAAGCGGCACGGCGCAGATCGAGAAACAGAGACTGTCGAACCCGAAGTGTGAAGCCAGCTTCTTTCGTCATCATTACGGGGCTGAGTGGCTCCGGCAAGGGAACTTTCCTAAAGGCCCTCGAAGACCGCGGTTTTTTCTGTGTCGACAACCTTCCCGTTGGATTAGTCAGTAAGTTCTACGAGCTTGTCCTCAAGTCCGAAGATGACGGCACAAAGGTCGCCATGGTCATCGACGTCCGCGAGGGCGAGACGCTTCAGGCTTTACCCGAAATCTATTCGGGGCTGAAACGGCATGAAGGCGTCGATGTGGCGCTCTGGTTCCTGGAAGCCTCCGATGCCGTGCTGCTGCGGCGCTTCAGCGAGACTCGCCGTCCTCACCCGCTGAACCCGGACCGCCCGGTTGTCGAATCCATCGCGCACGAAAGACAGTTGCTGGCTCCGGTGCGGGAACTTGCGGACCACATCCTCGACACCTCGGCTTTCAACATTCACGACCTCAGGAAACACGCGCTTTCCCTTTTCGATGACAACGAAAAGGCACGCCTGCTGATCCTGCTGGTCAGCTTCGGGTTCAAGTATGGCGTGCCCAGCGTTTCCGACCTGGTATTCGACGTTCGGTTCCTGCCGAATCCGCATTTCGTGCCGCATCTGAAGGCTCAGACCGGAGGCGATACAGCGGTGATTGAATACATGAACGCTCAGCCGGAAACCGGGGAATTCCTGGGGCGACTCGAAAACTTTCTGGATTTCCTGATTCCTCAGTATGAAAAGGAAGGGAAGTCGTACGTGACCATCTCCATCGGCTGCACGGGAGGCCGGCACCGCTCGGTCTTCATTACCAATGAAATCGCCCGCCACTTTGAGTCGCGCGACTACCGCGTTCGCGTCACGCATCGCGATTCCGAGAAAACCTAGTGTAGTGTCCAGGAATGAGCTGGGCAGTTATTCCGAGCGCAACGGCGTCGGATTCCAGGAGCGACGAAGGAGCAATGCTCATTCATTGTGACTGAGGAGCGACAACGAAGCCGGCGCTGTTGCGCCGGAAGAACTGCCCAGCTCATGCCTGGACACTGACACTAGCGGCACGTGCCACTGGTGTGGGTGCTGTTTTGCGCGCGTCTCCCGCAGCGAAATTCCTTCTCCGTCCCTCATTTCCCGGATAAAATCGTTCCATGATTGGCGGGCTTATCGTGACTCACGGGCGACTTGCAATCGAGTTGCTCAACGCGGCTGAAATGATTGTCGGTGAAATCCACGGGGTGACTGCCGTTTCGCTGGGCTGGCACGACGACGTCGACACGGCGGCCACGATGGTTCGCAATGCGCTCGAGCGTGTTCAGACCGCGGATGGCGTCCTGATCCTTACAGACATGTTCGGCGGAACGCCGACCAATATCGCATCGACCTTCCTCGGCAGGGAAAACGTGGAGATCGTCACAGGCGTGAACCTCCCGATGTTGATCAAGTTTGCCCAGGCCCAGGGCGAACTGGACCATGATCTTCCCACGGTGGCGCGCCAGGTTCGCGAGTCGGGGCAAAGCAGTATCTACCGCGCAGGCGAACTGTTGGCGCCGAAGAATTCATGACCGAGCGCGAAGTGATTGTCGGGCATCGGCTGGGTCTTCACGCCCGGGCTGCCGCCCGGGTCGTTCAGCTTGCCAGCCAGTATCAGTCATCGATTGCGCTCTTCCGAAACGACCATGGCAAAGACGTGGAAGCCGATGCCCGGAGCATCCTGAGCATTCTGCTCCTGGCGGCGGCGCACGGATCGACGCTTATCGTGCGGGCTGACGGGACCGACGAGAACGACGCCGTCAGCAGCATCTGCGAGTATCTGAGAGGATGAGCGGAGCGAATGTGAGCCCGATAGGGCGAAACCATCAAGTAATGGAAGCCCGCGCGAAGCTTGAGCGCGAGACCCGAGGGGTAGGGCGCAGCGATGAAGAAGATGAGCGGCTGCGGATGAGCGGAGCGAATGTGGGCCCGATAGGGCGAAACCATCAAGTCATGCAAGCCCGCGCGAAGCGTGAGCGCGATAGCGCGAGACCCGAGGCGTAGGGCGCAGCGATGAAGAAGATGAGCGAAGAACGCATCATTCGTGGCGTCATGGCGTCCAGCGGCATTGCCATCGGCCGGGCGATCCGTATTTTCGACCCCCTTCTGATCTCCTACAATTTCCATATTCAGCCGGCGGACACCGCCAGGGAAGTATCGCGGTTCCGCGCTTCGGTGGAGAAATGCCGCAAACAACTCGAGCGCATGCAGGGGGAACTGCGCGGCAGCAGCATTCCGGAGTCGTCTTACTTTGTCGACGCGCACCTCCTGATCCTCAAGGACAAGCTCTTTGTCGACCGCATCATCGACAAGATCCAGACGGAAGCAGTGAATGCCGAGTGGGCGATCCAGCAGGTGAGCGGGGAACTCTATGAAGCCTATGACCGCCTCCATGACGACTATTTGCGCGAACGCCGCATCGACCTGGAAGATATCGTCCGGCGCATGCTGCACAACCTGCAGTCGAAGTCGAGTTCGACGGTTCCCGCGCTTCCCTATGACGCCGTTCTGGTGGGCAAGAGCATCCCCCCTTCGACACTTTTCGAATTGCGCTCGACGCGTGTGGCGGGCCTCGTGACAGAAGCGGGAAGCCCTCTGTCTCATACCGCGATCGTGGCTCGTTCGCTGGGATTACCCGCCGTCGTGGGGATTCACGATCTGTCGGGTATCTCCTCAGGAGATCTGATGATCGTCAATGGAACGCGAGGCTTTGTGATCTGCGATCCGGATCGATCGACGCTGAAGGAGTATCGCCAGAAGGCGAGGCATCAGCACAGCACGCAGCGGAGTCGTGCGGACACCGCCCCTTGCGCGACCCAGGATGGCATGAGGATTTCGCTGGGCGCGAACATCAATTTCTGCGAGGAATCGCGGTCCGCCGCGGCCAATGGCGTGGAGTTCATCGGACTCTATCGGACCGAGTTTGACTTCTTTAAAGAAGACGGCAAGCCTTCTGAAGAAGAGCTGACGGCGCAGTATGCCAGAGTCCTGCAGTCCCTGCGGCCGGCGCCGGTGACTTTCCGGACCATCGACGTCGGACCGGACTGGAAGAGCGGCGACGGGACGGGCTCCAGCCTGGCCAGCCGCGGAATTCGATTCAGTCTGGAGAATCAGGATATTTTCAAGTTGCAGTTGCGCTCCCTCTTGCGTGCGTCACCCAGCGGCGGCATGCGGATCCTGCTTCCCTTCGTGTCCGCCATCGATGATCTGGATGCCGCCATCGAAATCATTGCCGGCGTCAAAAGAGATCTTGCGCGGCATCACCACAGGTTCGATCGGGATGTGCCGGTGGGCGTCATGATTGAAACACCCGCTGCCGCGCAGACCTGCGACCTCATGGCTTCGCGGGTGGATTTCTTCTGTCTGGGAACCAACGATCTGATTCAGTACTACCTGGTGATCGATCGCTCGGATCAGGCTGTCGCCCGCCACTATACGCCGTTCCACCCGGCAATCCTGCGATGTCTGCATCAGGTGTACACTCTGCTGCAGTATTCGGGAAAGCCGGTGACTGTCTGCGGTGAAATGGCCGCTGATGCCGCCGCGGCCGCAGTTTTGCTGGGGCTGGGTTTCACCTCGCTATCGGTGAGTCTGTCCGCGTACTCGCGCATGCGAAAGACGATAGCATCGCTCAATCTTGGAAAACTTCGCGAACTTGCGGGCGAGATCCTGAAACTGGACAACCCGAAGAAAATTGAAGATCGCGTAAGGTCGATGATTTCATGACGGGATTACCCCGCAGGACTTTCAGCGTCTCTGCGTACTTTGTGGAAAGAGTGGCGGGAGTGCAAGACTGCCCTCCCAGGTCCGGAGGGAAGCCGCTGGACGGCGGGAATCGCAGCGGCGTTGACGCAGAGGTGGGGCAGGTCTCCCCATGAACCAAATCCGCACCCAGCTTTTCGGCTACATCCGCAGGCATCAGGGCGCTCTGTGGGCTGCTCTTGCGCTGGCCTGTGGCGTCGGCCTGCTCGAGGCGGCGACGCCGTTCCTGATCAGCGGAGTGTTTACATGGCTGGGTGGCGGCGCTGCGGTTTCGCGTCCGCCCTCCCTGTTCGGCATCAATCTCGATCTGTCCTATCTCGGCGGCGCGACTCTCCTGACAATACTCGTCGCGATCACGATCCTGAAGACCGCATCCGAATATGGCTCCGTCACGGTGACGGCCTGGCTGGGCCAGGCCGTCGTCCGCGACCTTCGCAATGATGTTTTCGGGCGCATCCTGCGGCAGCCCCTTCAGTTTTTTCTTCAAAGCTCCACGGGCGAGCTGATTTCGCGCGTCTCGACGGATATCGAGCGCGTCCAGACCGCGGCTTCTGAAACGCTGGCGGAGTTCCTGAAACAGGCGGCGATCCTCGTGTTTCTCACGATTGCCATTTTTGTGATCGACTGGCGGCTGGCTCTCGGCTCACTGGTGATGATCCCCCTGGTGTTCTATCCGACCGTGTGGTTCGGCAAGAGGCTGCGCAGTCTGAGCCGTTCCAATCAGCAGGAGCTTGGCGAGATGGCGAACGTCGTTCACGAGGCGTTTTCGGGCAATCGAATCGTCAAGGCGTTCTCCATGGAGGGCGTGGAGGGCCGCCGCTTTCAGGACATCACCCTGCGTCTGTTCAGGACCAATCTGAAACAGAAAATGACGCACGCCTTGTCGTCGCCCATGATGGAGACCCTGGGGATCTTCGCCGTGGTTGGCTTTGTGGTCTACGCGCACAAGCACCAGATGAACCCCGGCCTGCTGATGGGCTTTATTCTCGGGCTGATCAAACTGTATGACGCCGTGAGGCGTATGAGCGGTATCAACAATTCCTTTCAACAGGCGTTTGGAGCGTCGGCGCGGATCTTCGAGATTCTCGCGTTGCCCGAGGAGCGCGACACGGGCAGCAGGCAACTCTCCGGCTTTGCCAACGCCATCGAATTCCGGAACGTCGAGTTCAGCTATGACGCCGGCTTGCCGGTTCTCCAGCGGGTGAATTTCGAAGTCGGCAAAGGCGAGGTGGTGGCCATCGTGGGCGCGAGCGGTTCGGGAAAATCCACGCTGGTAAACCTGGTGCCGCGGTTTTTCGATGTCTCGGGCGGAAGCATTTGCATCGACGGTGTCGACGTTCGCGAATGCACCCTGCAATCCCTTCGGCGACTGTTGGCGATTGTGACTCAGGACGTGATCCTGTTCGACGACACGATCTGGGGAAACATCGCCTACGGCGACCCCGCGGCCCCGCGCGGTCGCGTGATCGCAGCGGCGAAGGCCGCGCTGGTGGACGAATTTGTCTCGTCTCTGCCGTTGAAGTACGACACCCGGATCGGTGAACGCGGCCTGCGTCTTTCCGGCGGTGAACGTCAGCGTATTTCGATTGCGCGCGCTCTCCTGAAGGATGCCCCGATATTGATTCTAGACGAAGCCACGTCATCGCTCGATTCGGAGTCCGAGGTTTACGTCCAAAGGGCGCTGCAGAATCTTATGGTCGGCCGCACCACGATCGTCATCGCGCACCGCTTGTCCACCGTCCGCCGCGCCGACAGAATTGTGGTGCTGCAGGATGGGCGAATCCAGGAAGTGGGCCGGCATGAGGATCTGATCGCCAAAGGCGGCGTGTATTGGCGTCTGCACAGCATTCAGGAAACGGCGGAAGTGAAATAAAGGAGTCCTCTGCATGATCACCAGTATGACGGGTTTCGGCTCTTCGCGGGCGGAAGCCCCAAACCTCACCGTTCTTGTCGAAATCAAGAGCGTGAATCACCGTTACATGGACGTGCATCTCAAGATACCTGGAGAGTTTCAGGGATTCGAGAATCAGATCCGCCAGCGGATCTCCAGTACCTTCAAGCGCGGGCGCTTCGATGTCTTCGTCCGGATCGACTATCGGCGCGAGGCGGTGAAGCTCGACGTGAATGAGGGGTTGATTCGCGCTTACGTGGATCTACAGGATCGCCTGAAGGCCCAGTTTCCCATTCAGGGCGACCTGACGATGGAAATGCTGTCACGCATTTCGGGATTGATTTCCCTTTCCGGTACCGATCTCAAGCCCGAAGAACTGGCCGCGATCGGCAGCGCTCTCGATGCAGCCACTGCCGAGGCTTGCCGGAAGCTTGCGGAGATGCGCGTGATCGAGGGACAAAACCTGATGCGGGACCTCGATGGGCGCCTCGCCTCCATTGCGCGTCACACGGAGACGATCGCTGCCGGTGCGCAGGGATTCGTTGAACACTATCGCGGTCAGCTCCTGGCACGGATCGCCGAGCTTGCCCCGCAACTGGTTGCCGATAGCGGGCATCGTCTTGAAACGGAGGCACTGCTGTATGCCGAGCGCGCCGATGTCACCGAGGAACTCACGCGCTTGCGCAGCCATCTCGAGCAGTTTGCAACCCTCAAAAACCTGAAGGACGAGGCCGGAAAGCGCATGGATTTCATACTTCAGGAGATGAATCGCGAGGTCACAACCACGCTTTCGAAGACCTCCGGCCTCAACGAGCGAGGGGCGGCCATCGGCCAGGCTGCGATCGAAATCAAGATGGAAATCGAAAAGTTACGGGAGCAAGTCCAGAATATCGAGTAGAATAGCAGGTTTGTCGGATGCGTGCGAATGTCTATATCGTCTCGGCCCCCTCGGGTTCAGGGAAAACCACGCTGTTACAAAACCTTCTTCGAACGTTTTCGGATCTGAAATTTTCGGTTTCCCACACGACGCGCCAGCCTCGAGCCGGCGAACGGCATGGTGTCGATTATTTCTTCACCGACCGTAAGAAGTTTGAGGAAATGGCGGCCCGGGGAGAGTTTCTCGAGTGGGCGGAGTACTATGGCCAGCTTTATGGCACGTCGCGGGCATTCGTGGAAAAGCATCTCGAAGCCGGTTGTGACGTGATTCTCGACATCGACGTCAACGGAGCACGGCAGGTGAAGGACAGGATTCAGGAGGCGATTGCGGTTTTCATCCTGCCACCGTCGTTTGCCGAACTTGAAAGGAGACTTCGTTCGCGAAGGCTCGAGTCCGACGAGGCGATCCACCGGCGCCTGGAGATTGCCAAGAGCGAGATTCCTTCTTATCGCGACTATGACTACATTGTGGTGAACGACATTCTCGACAGTTCCATTCAAACCCTCGAAGCCATTGTTCGCGCCAGCCGCGCCCGTTCCACACGGCAGCAGGCGAAAATCGAGGAGATCATCGCATCTTTTGGAGGTACAGCTTGATCCGTATTCCCGACAACGTCGACAGCAAGTATCGTTTTGTCATCCTCGCGGCTTTACGCGCCCGCCAGTTGCAGGGCGGCAGCATGCCACTGATCAAAGAACCCAGTCACAAGGCGACGCAGCTGGCCCGCAAGGAACTGCAGCTGGGACTCGTGAAGTTCCATATTCCCGAGAAGAAGCCAAAGGAAGAAGTGACTCCGGAAGAATAAACCTGGTGAATCATGAAAATTGCGCTCGGGGTCAGCGGCGGCATCGCTTGTTATAAGGCCGCTGAAGTCCTCCGCCGATTGCAGGATCGGGGCTTTGATGTGGTCGTCGTGATGACGAAAGGCGCGGCGCAGTTTGTCACTCCGCTGACGTTTCGCGCGCTCTCCGGCAACAAGGTCTACATGGATATCTTCGAAGGCGCGGCGCAGGATGCCGAACCCGCGAGCGCCTACGACCATATCTTCCTCGCCCAGTCCATCGATTTGTTTCTCGTCGCTCCCGCAACCGCCAATTGTCTCGCGAAAATGGCAGGCGGAATTGCGGACGATTTTTTCACCACGTTTCATCTCGCGGTAAAAGCGCCGGTCGTTGTGGCGCCGGCCATGAACACGCGGATGTGGGAACACGCGTCGGTGCAGGCCAATCTGCGGACGCTCGAATCCCGAGGCGTGCGTGTGATTCCGCCGGATACCGGGCGCATGGCCTGCGCGACCTACGGGCCGGGCCGGCTGGCGGAAGTCGAGACGATCGTGGAATATGCGACGCGCCTGCTGGCGCGCGGGCAGGATCTGAAGGGTACGCGCGTCCTGGTGACGGCCGGACCTACGGTGGAGGATATCGATCCGGTGCGGTTCATCAGCAACCGGTCGTCCGGCAAGATGGGTTTCGCTATCGCGCAGGCAGCGAGGGATCGCGGCGCAGAGGTGACGCTGGTCTCCGGCCCCACAGCCCTGGAGTTTCCGGGAACCGTACGCGTACGATCTACCGAGGAGATGCGCCGGGCCGTCGTCGAGCGCTTCGATCAGATGGACGTCGTGATCAAGGCGGCAGCACCCCTGGACTTCCGCCCCAGGAGCGTGGCGACCCAAAAAATCAAAAAGAGCAAGGCCGGCAGCTCCATCGAGATCGAGCCGACACCGGATATTCTCATGGAGCTCGGCGCGCGCAAGAATGGAAAGATCCTGGCAGGGTTTGCCGCCGAGACCGAAGATTATGCGAAGAATGCCGGCGCGAAGCTGAAGTCGAAAAACCTCGACTTCATTGTCGTAAATCCGGTCGGTGCCCCTGATTCGGGATTCGACAGTGATACAAATCGAGCTTCAATAATTGATGCGTCCGGCGGTGTGCAGGAAATCCCGCTCGTGAGCAAATCGGAAATGGCAGAGGCGATCCTGGATCGCGTGGTGAAGCTGCTTCGGGATCGCCATTCCTGACCACCCCGGCGGGTGCAAGGAATCCTCGCACGCCTCCGGCGTGCTTGTGGAGTTTAGACATCTCGGAGCACGCCGGAGGCGTGCTGAGAATTTAGCCCCGGGTTAAGCGAGCGAAGCGAGCGCAACCCGGGGTTACCGTAACGGGTGCGTTGCACCCCGGCAGGGGTGCAAGGATTCCTCGCACCCCTGCCGGGGTGCAAACTCCCGGAGTAAGGTCAACCCCCGGGTGTTGCTGCGCTCCACCCGGGACAAGCTGCCCGCACGCCGCCGGCGTGCACGAAATGTCCAAACTCCAGGCCTGCATCAAGAGGAGGAGGTCGACAGCGTTATGCCCTACGAAGAAATCGTTCAACAGCTCGAGTTCCTGAGAGATATCGGCATCGGCAGAGTGGAGATGTGTCAGCCGGAGCCCGATGTTGTCGAGGTCGTCGAGGTTGTCGAGGTCGCTGGGGGCGAGGCGTCTGCACCCCTGGGCTCTCCCGATACGCTCGACTCCGTCCGCGCCGACCTGGGCGACTGCCAGCGCTGCAAGCTCGCGCCAACCCGCACGCACATCGTTTTCGGCTCGGGGAACCCGAACGCCGAGCTTGTCTTCGTTGGTGAGGCGCCGGGGTTCGACGAGGACGAGCAGGGCTTGCCCTTCGTCGGCGTCGCAGGGCAGCTCCTGACGAAAATTATCGAATCGACCGGCGTGAAGCGCGAGGAAACCTATATTTGCAACATCCTGAAATGCCGGCCTCCGCAGAACCGCAATCCCGAACCCGACGAAGTTCTTCAATGCAGCCCTTTCCTCCGGCGGCAGCTCGAGGCCATCAGGCCGAAGGTCGTCTGTTGCCTCGGCAAGTTTGCCGCGCAGAACCTGCTGAAGAGTACCGACTCGATTACGCGGCTACGGGGGCAGTTTCACGATATCGACGGCATGCGGGTGATTGCAACCTTCCATCCGGCGTATCTGCTGAGGTCGCCTGAGAAGAAGCGGGAAGTCTGGGAAGACATGAAAGCGATTCGCGCTGAACTCTTCCGGTTGCGTTTTTGAGGATTCCCCGGTGCGCGCAAGGGCAGTTTTACTCTCGAACAGACTTTTGTGCGCAACGCCCCTGACGTTATGACCGCGTGTGCTGACGTTGCCGTTTGCCTCCCGCTGTCCCGCACATTCGTTTACGAACTGACCGAACCGGTCGCCATCGGTTGCCGTGTTCGCGTCAGGTTTCGTTCGACCGAGGTCGACGGTTTCGTCGTCGGCCTCCACAGGAATCCGCCTGCAGGCATCGATATCCATCCCGTCCGTGAAGTACTCGATCGTGCGCCGCTGCTTCTGCCGGACGTTCTCGAACTCTGCCGCTGGATCTCGGACTACTACCTCGCGCCCCTGGGTGAGGTCCTGAAGTCCGCGCTTCCCCCCGCCATCACGCAGAAGCATCTCGACCGTTTTGATGCCGCCGCCAAATCGGATCCCGCCCGGCCGACCGCCCCTTTCAACCTCACTACGGATCAATTGACGGCGCTCTACACCATTGAAAGGGCCGAGGGATTCTCGGCGATCCTCCTTCATGGCGTGACCGGCAGCGGCAAAACTGAAATCTACATTCAGGCTGCGGAGTATGCGCTGTCCCGCGGCAAGACGTGTCTTGTCCTGGTTCCGGAGATCGGGTTGACGCCTCAACTCACGGAGCGCTTCGCCGGTCGATTTCCCGGGCGCGTAGCTGTCCTGCACAGTTCTCTCACGCGCAAGCAGCGTATTGACGAATGGCTGCGCATTTTTCATGGGCAGGCGCCGGTCGTTGTGGGGACGCGATCGGCAGTGTTTGCGCCGTTGCACAATCTCGGGCTGATTCTGGTGGATGAAGAACACGAAACCACCTATAAGCAGGAGGAGACGCCGCGCTACCACGCGCGCGATACCGCGATAGTTCGGGCGCAGCGCCTGGGTGCCACCGTGGTGCTGGGCTCGGCCACGCCGTCCATGGAGTCCTTTCGCAATGCGGAATCGAAGAAATTCGAATACGTCCATCTGACGAGCCGCGTCGAAGACCGGCCCCTGCCGGAAGTCGAGATCGTGAATATGCGCGAGGAATATGCGGCGGAGGGGAAGCAGACCGTGTTCTCGCGCAGGCTGCTGCAGGCAATCGGCGAAAGGCTCGAGCGCCGCGAGCAGACGATGGTGCTTCTCAATCGCCGGGGTTTTGCGGCCTTTCTGCTGTGCCGCAAGTGCGGTTTCACGTTTCAATGCACGTCGTGCAGTGTTTCGATGACGTACCACAGGAGTATGGGGCGCCTGCTGTGCCACTACTGTGGCGAGCAGAAGCGTCCGCCGAAGGAGTGTCCTGACTGCAAGAGCGAGTACATCCATTACGTCGGCGAAGGAACGGAGCGCATCGAGTCCGACCTGAAGGAATTGTTCGCCGATGCCCGCATCGGCCGCATCGATCGCGACACGATGAAGCACCTGCGGGATTTCAGCCGGGTTCTGGGCGGGTTCCGGAAGGGCGACATCGATATTCTGGTAGGCACGCAGATGATCGCCAAAGGCCACGACTTTCCACAGGTCACGCTCGTTGGTGTGCTCGCCGCGGACGCTGCCTTGTCGTTGCCGGATTTCCGCGCCGCTGAGCGGACGTTTCAGTTGCTGACTCAGGTGGCGGGGCGCTCCGGACGCGGCGACCGTCCGGGTGAGGTGATCATTCAAAGTTTCTTTCCCGATCACTACACGTTCCAGTTGGCCTGCACGCAGCGCTTCGAGGATTTCTACGCGCGTGAGTCACGCTATCGCAAGGCAATGTTCTATCCGCCGTTTGCCGCATTGGCGGGCATCGTTGTCACCGATCGCGACAAGGAACGGGCGGCGCGCGAAGCACGGGACGTAAGCGAGTTTCTCGACAGCATTCGTGGAGACGCTGTACGGATTCTCGGCCCCGCACCCGCACCGCTGGAACGCGTCAAGCGCCTGCACCGCTATCAACTCCTGATCAAGGCCGGGTCCCGCTCGACGCTGCATCGGGTCCTGACGGCGTTGCGTGAACACCTCGACGGGAAGAAAACCGGCGGGACGCGCGTGATGGTGGATGTCGATCCCGTGTCGCTGCTGTAGTGGCCGGAGTGCCCCTTCCGGAAGGTTATGAAGCGAACCCTTTCGTCCGTCACGCTGATTGCCTGGTTGATGCTGGCAGCCGGTGTCGCCACGCATCACTCCGGGTCGGAATACGACCGCACGACCATCGAAATTCAGGGACAGCTGCTCGAGGTGGCCTGACAGAACCCGCACGTCCACTTCTTCGTGAAAACGACAGAGCCGAGCGGGAAGACCGGACCTGGGAGCTATCGACGCACAAAAGTGTGACGTCTTTACGCTACGACATCACGTCAGCGCACGACTGTCACTTCTTCAACGTCGACGTCCAATTCACAATCACGTTGTACGGAGCCGAATTCTCCGCCGACTGCGCCACCGGGATCAGGAACTTCTGCCCGTCGCGCGTCACATCCCAGAAGCGTACCTCACCCGGCATCTTGAACAACTGCTTCGGTGTACCCGGTTGGAAGCCGGACTTCGTGTCGATGTCCACCGCCATCATCCCCCCTTCGAGTGACATGTAGAACATCTCCTTGCCATCGCCACGCCAGTGCGGGCTGACGCCGCCGCCTTTGGAAACGAGCCATTGCCCACCCGGACTGGTGCCCGTTTGCGGATCGAACGGCCGCACATAGGCTTCTTCCTTGCCGGACTCATTCGACGTATACGCAAAGAACTTGCCGCTCGAAACGAAGCGAGCCCCACGCTCATTGAATGGCGTCTTCAACAGCGGCATCAGCTTGCGCGTCTCGGCCGTGCCTTCGGCCGGCAACAATTGAATGTCATTCGTATTGCCGCCCCCGGTCGATACCGCCAGATAGCGGCCATCCGGCGTCCATTCCGAGGCGAATACACTGCTGCCCAGTTCCTTGGGCACCGTGAAAAACAACTCTGGCGAACCCGCTCCATTGGATGCCTTCTCATAAATCGCGACGGGGTTTGTTCTTGCGTAGACGATCCGGCTGCCATCGGGCCGCCAATACGATGTGATTTCCCCTCTAGGTTCAAAGTCAGCCGCGATTCCACACCCCGCTCAAACTCAAAAACGTAAAGATCGCCGTCGTGCGATGTGACCACCCGCTTGCCATCCGGCGAAAGATTGACATTTAACGCGTAAGCCTTCGTTTCTCCCACGGTCGATAAAACTTTCCCCGCACGGTCCATCCACGTGAGCACGCCGACAGTGCCCGTCGCCGTGCTGCCCCCGCTTGCGCTGTTCCGGCTGTGCATCAGCACCCCTGTCTGCGAAACGGAGAAGCCCGTGGGGGTGACGTTCTCGGCGATGGGGATGGCGTCTCCGGCCAGTTGATTGGAGCGCGGATCGAACGGTTGCGCCATCAAGGTACCGGTGGGCGCTACGTCTGTATTGGAGGTTCCCCGCACAAACAGGACATAGCCATTTTTCGAGTTGGGTGCAGGAGTGAACGCGACTGCGGAATTGTCTTCAAGAATACGCCGCGGCATTTCCTTGGAACCCTCTTCGAGAGAAGCAAGATAGATCCCGTCTCCGCCTGTAAACAGAAAATGCCTGCCGTCCGGGAGCAGCGAGGGAGTTGCCAGGATCGGCGACTCGTGGGGGACGGCCGTAGCAGTCCCGCCACTCGCGGAAACCAGGTTAGTGGGCGCGGGCTGTCCCTGCCCAAATAGAATCTTGCCTTCCGAAGTCCAAATGCCTCCCGCCACTGTCGCGGTCACCGTGCACAAGGTTTGCGCGGGACCACCGACCGCCTCGATCTTCTTCAGCTTCGCATCTGCGGCGGTCCCGAATGCGATGTAACGGCTGTCCCAGGACCAGAATGGCAAGCCTAAAACTCCTTCGGTGCCGTCCAGCGGGTGCGCCTCCGAGGTGGAGAGCGAGCGGACCCACAGCTTCGTTTGCCCCTCCGCGTTGCGCGCCACGAACGCCAGCATGCGGCCATCGGGAGAGACGGCGGCTCCGCCCAAGCCTCCGCTGCCGGGCAGGCCGATCTCAAAACGGATCGCATCCGGGACGGGAATCACCCGGTTGAGATAAGCGTACGTTCCACCTGCGCCCAGAGCGAGTACGAGCGCTGCAGCCACCGCTGGCCACAACCAACTCTTGCGCGGCATCTGCACCGGGATCGTTAATTGGCGAATCGCCCAGCACAGAATTTCCTACAAACGTGTCGGTCTGGCGAGCCAGCCTCCTGTGCTCTTATTTTTTATTGGAGAGGGTTTTCCCATCGCAGTCCGGGAAAGCGGGCGAAGTCGCCATCACTAGAGCAAAGAATCAATCCATGCTCGATGGCGAGGGCGGCGAGATGAGCGTCCGGCACCAGGTTGGAACGGGAAGCCTGTGCCAGCAGCGGACCGAGCACTTCGCCATGGCGCTCGGTCGGAACCGGAATGCCGACTACGACGCAGCTCAGCCAGGACTCTATTTGCTTCCAGGCGTCCACTATGGACAAGGGCCTTTCAAAGATGCGAGGGTTTGACACCAGTCGAACGAAACCGAGCAGACTTTGCCAGGGTAGACCGACCGGCGCGGTGCCGTTGAGACGCTCATCTAACCAGCGCCGGGACGACTCATGCTGTGGCATCGATGCGACATGCGAATAAACGAGGAGGTTTGCATCGACGAGAATCACTGGAACGACTCGCCTTCTGCAATAGCGAGCACTTCGGCTACATCGTCCAGACTGCCGACCAGGCAACGTCCTAGTTTTACGGTGCGAGTCGAATAACGCTTTTCCGGCCGCGGCTGGGACTTGAGCTGATTGAGCCCGCGCCGCAATCCTTCATTGACGACTTCTTTCAGACTCGATTGACGCATCTTGATTATCCGATTGAGAAGCGCAGCCACGTCATCATCGAGCGTTAATGTTGTTCTCATACATCAAAGCATAGCTATCCTGATGTCCTGATGTCAATTCCGGGAGGGCACGCGGCGCGCACATGCGCAGAGGAAGACTTTTTCGGAAATAAATCAGAGACCGGTCGTTGACATCATTTTGATGGAGCCATAAAATCGATGTATGGTTAAGACGCAAATTCAACTTCCGGATGGTCTCTACCGGGATCTTAAACGGCTCGCTGAAACGAAGGAGTGGTCTCTGGCTGAAACCCTGCGGCGCGCGGCGGAACAATTCCTCGCTCGCCATCCGGCGTCTGCACCCAGGACATCCCCCTGGAAACCGCCAGTCTCCACGACAGTCGGATGGCGGGGGTTGTCCCACGAAGAAGTGCATCGGGCGGCGCTCGAGGACATGGAGCCGCGCCTGCCGAGCCGCCGCCGTTCATGACTTCGATCGACGGCAATCTATTGCTTTACTGCTACAGTCAGGCGAGCCCCTTCCATCGAAAGGCGAAAGAGTTCCTCGAGAGCCTGGCCGCGCGCAGCGACGTTGCGGTCTCGGAGTTTGTCCTGGCGGAGTTTTACACGTTGCTCAGAAATCCGGCAGTGTTGGTCAAACCTCTCGGCGCCGGCGAGGCAGTCGCCGTAGTCGAAAGCTACCGACGCCATCCGCATTGGATGCTTTTGGGATTCGATCCGGATAGCGTCGGTTTGCACAATGAACTCTGGCCGCTCGCCGCCGGCAAGGCATTTGCCCGCCGCCGGATCTACGACGCCCGGCTCGCCCTCTCGCTCCGCCGCCAGGGCGTGACCGATTTCGCCACTGCCAATATTAAAGACTTCGAAGGCTTCGGCTTTGACCGCGTTTGGAATCCCCTGGAACAATCGTGATCGGGTATAGGCACCGCGACCCCTTCAGTAGTGCCTGAGGCATCTGATGAGTGGATCTTCCGCTGACAGCAAAGAGCGGCGGGTAGATGTCGGGCAGCGAGCCTACTTCTTCTTCAGCGCGCGGGTCCAGTGCACGACGGCGGTGATGGGCGTGGACGCGGCCGGCCCCGTTGGTGTTCCGCGCAAGTTATTCGGATCTGAAGCCAGGAGTAGGGCCGGGAACAGCTCGGTAGGTGTGCGGGGGCAAATGTGGAACCACTCGACGCGATGCATCGTCCGTCAGCTGAATGGTCTTGCGGGACCTTCGCCCTTCTGACATCGGCCGATGAGGATAATCGCTTTCTTGAGGTCTAAGAGTATCGTGCAAGATTGTGGATTATCGCCAATTCATTTGAGACAGCCAAGCGTCCGTTCGTCCGTAGCATAGAGGTCATTGGTGCGGCGGCGTACTAGCCCGAAACAGCCCTTTGAGTTGTTCACTTAAGGTCAGCGTTGCCCGATGGCCACCTTCTGCGCTCTCCGTGGCCTCAAAGAGGCCATCTGGAGTTTAGACATTTTGCACGCCGGAGGCGTGAAAGGAAGGTAGCCCCGGGTGGAGCGCAGCGACACCCGGGGTTATCTCACGAGGGCGTTCGCACCCCGGCAGGGGTGCGAGGAATCCCTGCACCCCTGCCGGGGTGCAACATTCCCGTTACGGTAACCCCGGGTTGCGCTCGCTTCGCTCGCTTAACCCGGGGCTAAATTCTCAGCACGCCTCCGGCGTGCTCAGACTCACGTTTCAACGTCGCCATCGCCTTGCGGACGAACCTGAAAACCGGAGACGTAACCTCGTGTTTCCGCTCCCGCTCAGACATTTTGCACGCCGGAGGCGTGCCGGGAATTTAGCCCCGGGTTAAGCGAGCGCAATCCGGGGTTACCGTGACGCCGATGCAGCACCCCGGCAGGGGTGCAGGGATTCCTCGCACCCCCTGCCGGGCCCTGCCGGGGTGCGAACGCCCCTCGTGAGATGAACCCCGGGTGTCGCTCGGCTCCACCCGGGGCTACCTTCCTTTCACGCCTCCGGCGTGCAAAATGTCTAAACTCCAGGTGGCCTCAAAGAGGCCATGTTCTGGATACTATTCATCAACTTATGATTCGCAGGATTCTACCCTGCACCTGGCCGGAACAAGGAGTCTGCGCCCTCGAAAGAGAGCTTTATAGAGATCGGTCGCCGCCTTATGCTTGCCAAAAATGCGTGGTTTGGCTGCAGCGAAACTGGTCCTCCTGGCCGCAGGACTGACCTTTTCGTCGATGGTTGCGAGGCAAGACATCGGAATCAACAGTTCGAAGGCTGAGACGCTATGGGAGGAGGCGATCCGTGCAAAAGGCGGACGGGAGCGGCTCCACGCAATACAGAACTTTCTCATTTCCTCTACCTATGACGTCCGCATTTCGGGGAACAACGATGAGCATTGCTACTTCGTCGCTCCTGGAATCCGACGCCGTTGCGCTCGGAAGAACTGCCCAGCTATTTCCTGGACCCGACACTAGCGCAAAACCGTGTCGCTTCAAAACAGCCCTGACATCAGCCAGGTTTCTGGAGAGAGAGACTTCATCCCGATGGGGTATGATGAGCGAAACACCATGTCGCACTATTTTCACTGGGAGTTACAAATGAAACGATCTGGACGTGTGTTAGTAGGACTTGGAGGAATCAGTCTGGCTGTCGTTCTGGCGGCGCAACAGGCCGTCCCTCAACTGCCTGATCCGACGCCAGCCCGTCCCAATGTGGGGCAGGTTGTTGCGAAACCTGCAAACGCAGAGTTGAAAGTTCCGGCAGGCTTCAGCGTCGATGAGTATGCGGCGGACGTTCCGAACGCTCGGCTGATGACCTTTGCGCCCAACGGCGACCTGTTCGTTTCGCAATCCGATTCGAACATCGTGAGCGTCTTCCGGGACACCAATAAAGACGGCCTTCCCGACGCGCGGTTCGTCTACTCGCAGGGCAACGCCATTTCGGGAGGCGGCTTCGGCGGCGGTGGCAGACGTGGCGGCGCCCCAGCCACTCCAGGTCCCAACCCCGAACTGAACCGGCCTTTCGGTCTGGCGTTTCATGGCGGGTATCTCTATGTCGGCAACACGGATGGCGTAATTCGATACAACTACACCAATGGCGACACAAAGGCCACAGCTCCGGGCCAGAAGATTCTCGAGGTTCCCGGCGGCGGCAATCACTGGACCCGGAGCGTGATTTTCAATCCTGCGGGAACAAAGATGTATGTTTCCGTCGGATCTTCGAACAACATCGACGACACCGGCCGTGGTAATGAAATGCGGGCGGCCATTCATGAATACAACCCGGACGGAACGGGTTTCCGCTTCTTCGCCCAGGGAATTCGCAATCCTGTAGGACTGGCGTTTCAGCCCGGGACCAATGCGCTCTGGACCGCGGTGAACGAACGCGACGGTCTTGGCGACGACCTGCCTCCCGAGTACGCGACTTCCGTTAAAGATGGCGGCTTCTACGGCTGGCCCTATGCCTATATCGGCAGCCATGTCGACACTCGCGTTCCGAATCAGAAACCGGATCTGGTTGCGAAGACAATCGTCCCCGACATTCTTATCCCCGCGCACTCCGCCCCGCTCGGATTGACGTTTTACACCGGCACGCAATTCCCGCAGCGATACCGCAACGGCTTGTTCATCGCATTGCATGGGTCGTGGAATCGCTCGACTGCACACGGTTACAAAGTGGTGTTTGTTCCATTCACCAACAACCGTCCTGGCCCGATCGAGGACTTCCTGACAGGTTTCATCGTTGATCCCAATGCCGTGACGAAGTGGGGAAGACCCGTTGGCGTGACTGTTACACCGGACGGCGCCCTCCTTGTTTCCGACGATGGCAGCGGTCACATTTGGAGAATTCGAGCCGGCAACGGCAGGTAGACGCAACGAAATCCATTACTCCGCGCGATTCGAGAATCGACGGGCGGCGCAGTTCCGTTCCGCCCGGTTCCTCGGCCCGCCACGAAAGACGGACGCCGGTGGCCATCCACGCACTGACCCGCTCGCCCGGCCACTGGTCTGTGGCATCCCGGCGCAGCGTCCGAATGTGCTATATAAAGGGGCAATTTTCGAACAAAAACAGGAGGCGGTATGAGGGCAAAGCGACTATCTGCGTTACTGCTGGGGCTGGGCCCGCTGGGCCTCATTGCGTTCTTGACGACGACACCGGTCCGCATATCCGGTCAGGCAGGCGCCGCGCCGGCCATCGACAACGACGATATCGGGGGTGTGGTGACCGGGGCTCAGGGGCCGGAGGCCGGCGTCTGGGTGATTGCGGAGACCCGCACCACGCCAACGCACCTGGTCAAGAGCGTCGTGACCGACGACCGTGGCCGGTATGTCGTGCCCGATCTGCCCTCGGGCGACTACGACGTCTGGGTACGCGGCTATGGACTGATCGACTCGCCCAGGACCAGGACGACGCCGGGAAAGATCGTTAACCTGAAGGCCGTGCCTGCGCCCGACAGGAAAGCTGCAGCACAATATTACCCTGCACAATACTGGTTCGCGCTGATGCAGATACCACCGAAAAGCGATTTCCCGGGCACCGGTCCCAACGGGAATGGCATTGCGGCGAACATACGCAGCCAGGGCGAGTGGATCCGGCAGGTTGTCAACACGGACGGCTGCACAGGCTGCCATCAGATGGGCGGCGCTGCGACGCGCACGATTCCTGCAGACATTCTCGGCCAGTTTCCGGACAGCAAAATGGCGTGGGACCGGCGTATCCAGTCCGGACAGGCCGGCGGCGGCATGAGCGCCCGCTTCACTCAGGTCGGCCGGCAGCGTGCTATTGCGATGTACGCCGACTGGACGGACCGTATTGCGAAGGGCGAGCTGCCTGATGCAACGCCACAGCGGCCGCAGGGAAAAGAGAGGAACGTTGTCGTCACCATGTGGGACTGGGCCGACCCGAAAGCCTATCTCCACGATGAGATCTCCAGCGACAAGCGCAATCCCACCGTCAACGCGAACGGCCCCATCTATGGCGCCCTTGAAGAAAGTGCCGACTATTTCCCCGTCATCGATCCGAAGACAAACACCGCAAGCCAGGTCAAACTCGCTCCGCGTGATCCGGATACGCCAACCTCCGGCAGTCAACCTCCGGCAGCCGCGTCGCCGTACTTCGGCGACGAGACGATCTGGAACAGCCAGACGACGGTCCACAGTTTTGCAATGGATAAAGAAGGGCGCGTGTGGGCCGCAGCTCGCATCCGCAACGGTCAAACGCCCGCATGGTGCCGCGCAGGTTCGGATCATCCGTCGGCGAAGCTGCTTCCGGTGAACCAGACGCAGCGGGGCCTCCTGATGTACGACCCGAAAACGAAAAAACTCACAGCCATCGATACGTGTTTCAGTTGGGGTCATATCAACTTCGATGACAACGATGTCCTGTGGTCGTCTTTCGGCCCGAACGGCGTCGAGGGCTGGTTCGACGTCAAGACGTGGGACAAGACACATGACGAAAAAGCTTCGCAAGGCTGGAGCGCGTTCATCCTCGACAACAACGGCAACGGCAAACGCGACTCGTACACCGAGGCCAACCAACCGGCGGATCCGACAAAGGACCGCCGCCTGAACGTGCAGTACTATGGTGACTCCCCTGCACCGGACGGTTCGGTCTGGGGATCTGTACAGGGTTTCCCGGGGGCGCTCGTGCGTTTCGTGCCGGGAGCACACCCGCCGGAAACGGCCCTTTCCGAATACTACGAGGTGCCGTGGAACAACCCGAGGGCTACGGTGCAGGGATTTGCCCCGCGCGGCATGGACGTCGACAGCAAGGGCGTCGTCTGGACCGTGTTGTCCAGCGGGCAACTTGCTAGCTTCGATCGTAAGAAGTGCAAGGGGCCGCTCGCCGGTCCGACCGCGACCGGCCAGCACTGCCCCGAAGGCTGGACTCTCTACGCGCTTCCGGGACCGAATTACAAAGGCGCTGTCGAGAACGCGAGCGCAGACTCGGCTTACTATGACTTTGTCGATCGCTTCGATCTTCTCGGCGTCGGCAAGGACGTGCCGATCGCCACTGGAAATCTTTCGGAAGGATTGCTCGCGCTGGTTGACGGCAAGTTCCTGATGTTCCGCGTGCCCTATCCGATGGGCTTCTTCGCCAAAGGCATGGACGGCCGGATCGATAATCCGAACACCGGGTGGAAGGGAAAAGGCCTCGACACCAGCATCTCCACGCGCGCTCCATTCCATCAGGAAGGCGGCAAGGGGACCACGAGCAAGCTCATCAAGTTCCAGGTGAGGCCGGACCCAACGACGAAATAGCTGCGGTTGTGAATTCGAGGCCGTGCAGGGCAACTTCGGGGACGTCCCTGAAATTGCCCCCACGGCTCATTTCCTGCTTGCCAGGGAGTGGAGATAGTTCACAAGGTTCCAGATCTCCTCGTCCTTCAACTGGTCCTTAAAGGGGACCATGTTGAAGTCCGGGCCGATTCCGTTCTTGATGTTGTTGAAGATCTCTCCGTCGGTTGAGCCGTGATCCCACTCGGCATCGACCAGACTGGGCGCCGCGGGAATCAGATCGTTGCCCGGCCCGCCTTCGCCATTGATGCCGTGGCACGACGCGCATTTCGCATACGCTTTCTTCCCTGCGGCGATCGACTCTGCCGTTGCCGCCACCGGATTCTTCAGCAAGGCCGCTTCGGGGTTGCCCTGAGCCAGTATGACAAGCTGCACCGCGCAAGCCATCACACACGCGGCAACAATAGTTCGAAAAGGTCGTGGGTTCACGGATTCGCTCCTGTCCGCGGTTCAGTGAAAACGCCCTATTCTATCCCGTTCTATCCCGGATTCGACCGGCTTCGATCACGGCTCAAGCGGTGCGCTGGGGCAAAGGTATAGGCATTTAGGGGACGCCACACTAAAATCAGGGGGTGAAATATCTAGTCGTCCTGCTCCTTGTATCCCTGCTGCTCTTCGCCGGCCTGACCTACAGTCGTTGGGAGAGCCAGCCGCCTCAAATTGCTTTCGACAAGACGTTCAGTTCGCTCGGTCGAACACCCGAGCTGCAGGTAAAAGTCGAAGATGCGGGCACGGGCCTGAAACAGGTGACCATCCATCTCAAGCAGAAGGACAAGGACATTGTTCTTGCCGACGATACCTTCGCAAAGGCGGGAGCGGAGAAATCGAAAGTCTACGACCTCGGCAAGCTGATTGCCGGGAAAGGGCAGATGGAAGACGGGCCGGCCGAGCTGCAGGTTCATGCCACCGACTTCGCCTATATTCGGGGTAACAAGGCGGACATTCAGCAGTCTTTCACGTTCGATACGAGTCCGCCGCAACTGGAAGTTCTCTCCGGACAGCACTACATCAATCAGGGCGGGTCCGAATGCGTTGTCTACCGGGTCTCGGATGACGTTCAAACCTCGGGAGTTCAGGTCGGCCCGACCTTTTTCCCGGGATATCCGATCGACCCGGCCGACCCGAAGCTGCGATTCGCGCTCTTTGCTCTGAAGTACGACTTGCCTGCCGACACCATCGCGCGCGTCGTCGCACGCGATGCGGCCGGCAATGAAACCGTCGCGAATTTCTGGCAGAAGGTTTTTCCGAAAAAATTCCGCAGTCGCGATATCGCATTGGAAGACGCTTTCGTGCAGAAGGTGGTTCCGGAAATTCTGTCTCATACGCCTTCCATCAAGGATCAGGGCGATCCGGTGAAAACCTTCGTGGAGATTAACAGCAAGCTGCGACAGCAGAATCATGCGGCAATCGCGAAGCTCGCGGAGAACTCGCCTGGCAAGTTTCTTTGGAACGGAGCTTTTCTTCAGCTCAGTAACTCGAAGGTCGAGTCGTTTTTCGCCGATCGGCGTACGTATGTGTATCAGGGGAAACCTGTAGATCAGCAGGACCATGTAGGGTTCGATCTGTCTGTCGTGATGCACTATCCGATTGAAGCGGCGAACGACGGCAAAGTGGTGCTGGCGGAGTATTTCGGCATCTACGGCAATACGGTGATCATCGATCACGGCGCGGGCCTGCTGTCGTTGTATGGGCACATGAGTTCGATTGACGTGAAGGCAGGAGATTCGGTGAAAAAGAAGCAGCCGTTGGGAAAGAGCGGAGATACCGGCCTTGCGGGCGGCGATCACCTTCACTTTGGCCTTTTCCTTCAAGGCATTCCGGTGAATCCCACGGAATGGTGGGACGAAAAGTGGATCAAGGATCACGTTCTGGACCGGCTGAAATAGAGCGATTCCACTTCCCTGCCGCCCGTGTAAGATATCCCCTATGAAACGAGCCGTTTGGTTGCTTGCCCTGGCTATGGCGCTTCCTTGTACGGCCCAGACCAGGGCCGACGCGAAAGACTGGGTTCCCCTGTTCAACGGGAAGAATCTCGACGGGTGGATACCGAAGATCGCCGGATATCCGCTCGGAGAGCATTATGCCGACACGTTCCGGGTTGAAGACGGCATTCTCAAAGTCAGCTACGACAAGTACCCGGAGTTCTCCATCGAGTCGCTGAACCTGTCCGGCTGTATGGATCCCAAGGCATCCAACTACAAGTCCTACTACGTCCACCGGCAGGACGAACTATGCAGCCGCTGATCTTCGATTCGATTTGGCAGGACCTGGAAGCGGAGTACGGCCGCGCCAATCTCCGTTTTCCCAAGGAACTCATCCTTCTCGGTGGTGCTCCAGGCGCCGGCAAAGGCACCAACACCGCGTTCATCAGCCGCGCGCGTGGATTGACGTGCGCTCCCATCGTCGTCAGCGCCTTGCTCGATTCGCCGGAAGCCAGGGCAATGAAAGACGCGGGCCATCTGGCGGGGGATCGCGAAGTGGTGAGCCTGCTGCTTCGTGAGCTTCTGCGTGATGAGTATCATCACGGGGCGATCATCGACGGCTTTCCGCGGACGAATGTCCAGGTGGAGTGCCTGAAGCTTCTTGTCGTCAAGATGCACGAACTGCGTCGCGAGTTTTACACCACACCGCTCAGCATTCATTTCCGGCACCCCACGGTTCACATCATGGTGCTCTTCGTGGATGAGGCTGAATCTATCGCCCGCCAGCTGAAGCGAGGCCGCGAAACGTTGATTCACAACGAAAAGGTCATGCGCTCGGGAGTGGGACAGCTACGCGAGGACCGGCCGACAGATCACGACGAAGCGCTGGCTCGCCGGCGCTACGAGGCGTTCCGCGAGCAGACATGGGAAGCCCTGCGGTCGCTCAAGGAGATCTTTCACTATCACTTCATCAACGCCCAGGGATCCTTCGAGGCGGTGGAAAAAAACATCCTCAAGGAACTGCGCTACCAGAGCACTCTCGAACTCGACCCTCGCACCGTGGACAAACTCCGCAGCATCCCCGTGGCCAGCGCCATCATCGTGCACGCCCGTCAGGAGTTGGTGAAGCGGCTCGACAGCTACGCGCTGGAACATGCCGACCTGTTCTCCAAGGTTCTCAGGGTCATTGAGAACAAGATGATGCCCATTATCCTGCGCCATGCGATTTCAGGAGTCGCTCATATCAACACCGAAGATCCCGTTCTCGAAGATCCTCTTGCGCCTGCCATACTTATCGACGTGTTTTCCGAGCGTGGCTATCACGCCACCGTTGATATCCATCGGATCGATGTTCCCGAACGAGTGGATCTCACAACCGGCGAAATCCAGTCCAGGATGAAGAAGGTCTACCGAATTCAGATCCGGTTCCAAGGCTCCGAGATTCGTAGAGGATAGCCTGTCCTACTTCGATCCCGATTTCCTGAAGCAATACCAGCAGCTGGGGAAGATGGTGCAGATCGCGGAGTCTTCGAGCCAAAACGTGGAAGTGAAGCTCATTCCAGCGCCATAGGGGCCATCGCGGGTGTTTCGATCGCGCAAGGGGAGGTTCAATTCCTACGTCAACGGAACTCTCTTCTTCCAGGCTGAGATATTCCGCGTAACTGTAGTGCACCTGCCGGTCCGCAGACGACCTGGCCAAGAGTCTAACACGTTGCAGCGGTCTTCCATTTTCCGGCCGCAAGCAGTGTGCCGTGTCCGCTATTTCCCCTGCGGCTCCTCAGGCGCGCCTGTTCCCGACGCCACCACCGAAAACTTTCGTCGTCAGAGCAATCGATGCCTTGCCTTTATTGAGCTCATTGGTGGGAAATTCTCCGCAGCTAGTCGTAGTATTCCGGCGCTTTCTTCAGCCTGGCGTTCGCCGTGATGTCGTGCTGGATCCAGAGCACGGCGCCGGTTTGCTTCAGGAAAGTTTCGAGGGCGGCGCGTGACGCGGCGGTTTGTTGCGGGTTGAAGTCTTTCGGGGGGATCCGGTTCAGGGTCCGTTCTTCAGGGTAGTGGTACAGGTCTCCGCCTAAAACGATTTTTCCTGTTTTAGGCAAATCCAGAAACAACACCTGGTGTCCGGGAGTGTGCCCGGGCGTGGACTTCAGTACCACGGTCCCGTCGCCGAAGACGTCGTAGTCTTCCGTGCCGAGCATCACGGTTTTCGCCCCGGCGAGTTTGTTGTAATTGGCCCGTATGGTGCGTTCCGGATCGGCGGTCGAAAACATGATGTCGTGTTCGGTCTTCCGGACAATCCATGTTGCTTTCGCGAAGTCGTTGGCGTTGGCGATGTGATCCCAGTGGTAGTGCGACAGTGCAAGATAGGTGATTTTTCCGGGGGAATAGCCGGCAGCCGACATCTGGGCCTTCAAAGTCTGCCTCATCGTGACATCGCGTTCTCCCCGGTCCGGAAGCGTAAAATGCAGGCGCACGGGGGCGCCGGTGGGTTTCCATGCGTTATCGGGAACCGCGCCCACATCCCACATCAGGGTGCCTTTCGGGTGGGCGACGAGGAAGCAGGCGATCGACATGTCTGTGCTGGAGACTTCTTCTTTCTTCAGCTGGTACGCATCCGCGCTGTTGTAGTTCAAGGTGCCGCAATCGAAGACATACAGTCGCAGCGATGTGGGAAGCGCCCCGATGGCCGTCGTTGCCAGAAGAACGGAAACGATCAGTGCGGTACGGATTTTCATGAAAGACTCCTTCGCCGGTTAGAGGAGGTGGTGTCGGCCGGCGCTCACTCTCCAATGATCTTGATCAGGACCCTCTTCCTGCGACGCCCGTCGAACTCCCCATAGAAAATCTGCTCCCACGGGCCGAAGTCGAGCTTTCCGCCGGTGATCGCGACGACCACCTCGCGGCCCATCACCTGACGTTTGATGTGAGCGTCGGCGTTGTCTTCTCCGGTGTCGTTGTGACGATATTGGCTGGTGGGTTCGTGAGGGACCAGCCTCTCGAGAAAATCGTCGTAGTCCTTGAGGAGGCCCGATTCGTCGTCATTGATATAGACGCTGGCGCTGATATGCATCGGGTTGACCAGGCAGAGCCCCTCTTTCACGCCGCTCTTCTTCAGCGCCGCTTCAACCTGCGGCGTGATGTTGATATAGGCCCGCCTGGTCCTGGTTTCAAACGTCAATTCTTCGCGATACGACTTCATCTCCCATTCCAGCTGATCTCCAGGCCGCCGGTAAAGAAACGGGGCGCGCCCACGGTTGTCGGACCGCGTTGAACGTAGAACGTCCTGTCGAGGAGATTCTGAACACCGAAAAACGCTTCCATGTTGCGTCCCACCTTGCGTGTGACGTTGAAGTCCACGGTGGAGTAGTAGGGCAACCATTGGGTGTTGATGTCGTCGTCGTACTGGCCCCCGACAAATTGCACGGATGCAGACGCCGTCACGTACTTCGGGTTCGAGTAGGAGACTTCTGCGGTTCCGCGATGCCGGGGCACTTCCGGCAGGTACATCCCGGTAAGGCTGGTGCCCGTCACATCCGGAGTGGATTCGCGGACTTTTGCGATGTCGTACAGGTACGACATCGCAAACTTCCAGTTTGTTCTCAGGCGATAGTCGACGTCGCTCTGAAGTCCCCAGATCCGCGTTCGGCTGAGGTTCTGTCGTTGGCGCGTGATCGTTGAACCGGTGCTGATCGTCACGTTCGACACGGGATTCGTAAACCGGTTGACGAACCAGGTGGAGCGCCACGTGAGGTTGCGGACGGGCGTGTAGTTGATGCCCCCTTCGCCGGCGACAAGGCGCTCCGGACCGAGTTTTTCGTTTGGCAGTGTCAGCACCGTTCCCACGCGGAACTGTCGATACAGTTCATTGAGCGTCGGCGCGCGGAAGCCCCAGCTCAGACTGCTCCACAGGGAAATCTTTTCGTTAACGTGATACACGATACCCGCCTTGGGGCTACCGACGGTGTTGGTCTTGCTGGCCAGACAGTTGGCGGTCTGGGTCGTGTCGCAGGAAACCGCGTTGGTCGTCAGCGGAAGTCCGGTTGCCGCGCTTGTTTCGAGATTGTGAGAGTCGTAGTTTCTCCAGTGATCGAGGCGGGCGCTCAGCGTCAATCGCAATTTCGAAGTCAGCTCGATGAGGTCCTGGACGAAGAGGCCCTCACTTTTCTGCGTTCCTCCGGAAATCCGGTAGGTCTGGACCGCGGTGGGGGGGTTGGCCATCACGTCTTCGTTGCTGTCGCCGTCAACCCACCGCCAGTCGGTGCCGACTGTGAAGTAGTTCTTGCTTCCGACGGTTTTGGACCACTGCACCGAACCGCCAGTGTCCTTTGTGGGCACCGCCTGGCGCAGAGTCAGGCGGCTGCCGGCGCGGGGAACCCCTGCCACTGTCGAGATGGCGAAAAAGAGGCTGTGAAACCGCTCGAAATTTCCCCACATGTTGGCTTGCAGATCGCTGCCATCGGCCAGACGGATGCGTGTGCCGCCGCTGACGTATTTCCACAGGGAATCATTGGTTTCGCCGAACTTCCCATTGATGCGGTGTTCGTTGAAGTAGCCCGAACGCGCGTATGCGCTGATGCGGTCGGTCGGCGAAAAGTCGAGCTTGAGGTTGAAGTTTTCGTTGTTCACCGCCGCCCGGGTATCCACGGGGCCACGCAGCGGGGCGCCGCCTTCCTTCAGCGGGACGATGTAGTAGCCGTTGGTATCGAGAATTGTACCTTCCGCTCCGATGGCGAATTTGTTCCATGCTCCGGCCGCAAAGAATTCTTCTTTCCAGGTCTGACGCCCGCCTGCTGTGGCGCGCACTTTGAAGGTCGTGCCTTCGGGAGGCGCAGTGACAATGTTCATGACGCCGCCCAGAGCGTAGTTGCCATAGACGCTCGAGCTCGGGGTTTCCACGACTTCCACCTGACGAACGTTGGCCATCGGAATGCGGGACCAGTAGACCCAGCCGCCGAACGGATCGTTAAACGGAACGCCATCGAGCAGTACCAGGGTGCGGCTCACGCCGCTCGGTCCGACGCCGCGCAGCGAAACGCCCTGCGCCGTCGGATGCGCGGCCAGGCTGCTGGTGCGCCGGAACAGGCTGAACGTCGGGATCAGGCGCAGGACGTCATCTGCGGCAACGGCAGGCGATGCTTTGATGTCTTCACTGCTCAGGATGGAGAGGCTCGCCGGCACATTGCCGATTTCCTGCTCGGTTCGACTCACTGAAACAACGACGTCGTTCAGGATCCCGCCAACCTCGAGCTGAACGCTGACCGAGGCGGAGACCTGCGTGCGAAGGTCTGCCGACGTGGTTTGCGCAGCGAATCCGGGTTTCTCGATTCGTATGTCGTACTCGCCCGCAGACAAGCCTTCGATGCGGGTCTGGTCCGACGAACTGACGGCCGTCTTCCTGGCTCCGCTCGTCTTTTCCGTTATCGTGATACGCGCACCTTCAATCGCGAGCCCCTGTGCGTCGTGAACCGTGACTTCAACCTGCCGTCCACCGGCTGATTGCAATAAGAGTGCCAGAGCCAAGACTATTCCCATTAGAAACAACCCCCATTGATGTCAAGTGAAACCAGCCCGCACAGTGTAGACGATTTGGAGCGCGGATTTCACGGGTGCCGAGAGAATTCTCGCCGACCAGCTGGGGATCCCCGGCAACACCATCTGGGCCGTCAGCAACGAACACAGCCCCGTGTCGCGAGGCATCCCCACATGCTGGTCACCGATACGATTGATGTCTGTCCGACGTCGTTTCACGGCAGGTCGGGGCGCCTCCATCCGGACTTTCAATCAGGGTGACGCATCCGGATCGCGTGTCAATGTGGAGACGAAGAAGATCAATACCCACGAAGCGGGCATACCGGGAACAGGGGGCGAGCTTGCCTGCGGCGAAGGCTGCGTGTGGGCTACGGTTTTCGAGACCGCGTTGGTGGACGGGGCTGCCGGATTCTGATGACCCTGATTCCGGCGCCATCCAGCAGGATTCCTTCAGGAAGCGGATGCCCCTCGTTCCATGTGTTGGTGCCGTGAGGGCGCGGTCCGCCTTCCTGTGAGAACGTATTTCCTTTCTATGCGGGCGAAACACTCCGCCGCTTCAAAATCCGGGTCCGGCACCGGGATGTCTTCACGTTCAAGGTGATCCCTGAGAAGCACGGTGAACTGGCGGGAGTTCAGCACAAAATCCATCCCTTTTCTGAAATGGAGAGCTTTCTCGATCGAGGCGACTAATCGCTGCTCTTCGTCCTGCGCCAGAGACTTGAAGACATTCAGAATGGCCGCAGCATCGGCGATGTCGATGCGGTCGCCGCCTTCCATTTTCCCGACCATGCCGTCGAGAATGTCCAAACCTCGCCGAAGCGTCTCATGATTTTCCATAGGAGCTCCTCTTCAACAAATTGGGCAAAAAAAAACGTCTCGGATTCCCGCGGCCAACCGGCGGGATCCGGGACGTCGACGTCCGTTCATTTGTGACAACGCTGTCAGCTATCTATAAAAGGATCGAGACGATTATACAGAGGACGCGGTCGCAATAACAGTAGAGAACTGCAGTGACCCCGATTTCGATTAGACTGCCGTCATGAAACCCATGCTGGAGAGAGCCGATGTGCGCCGCTTCGTCGGTGCGGTGTTCCTGATGGGTGTGCTGCGCTTTGTTTTGACCACCGCCGCGCTTCCCGACGCGTTCGTGAAGTTCTTTAGCATGACGGTAATCCTTTTCGCCGGGATCCTGTACTTCGCCCTCCGCACGGAATCGCACAAAGAGCGCCTGAAGGCGGCGTATTTGCTGCTGTTTCCCTACATGGTCGTGGAAGTTGCGGCGCTGGGTTACACGTGGGCGACGGGGCGGCAGACAATCTTTCATTCGCCCGACTATTCGTTCGGAATGCCGATCGCCACACACACGCTGGGCCACCTTGCCGGCGGCCTCACCTGGGAGCCGCTCGGAGCTTTCGCCATGATGGAAATCCTGTGGCTTATCGCCAGAACGGTCCGCTCAAGGCGTTGAAGTATCCGAGGCCTTCCTCTTTGAGGGCTGAAAATCTGTCGGTGTGTTTTTCTGGCGCACGTCCACCACAAGAACGTGCGCTCCCACAGCGCAGAGGAGATCGCCCTGCTGGGTATGTGGACGGAAACAGAAAGGAACTCGAAGCGAGTAGGGCGGTGATAGGAGGAATCACCGCCCATTCGTTCCCGTCGACGGAGGCTTTAGTCGACGAGAAGAAGATTCCAGGCTGCGCCAGCAATACCACGCGGCAATGCTGGCATACGGACGCCAGGGCTGAGCGATGCGGTCGCAGGTTTGCCGATCGGGGAGCTCGTCGAGGTCGTAGAGCTTTTGAATAGCGCTGCGAACGCCGTAGTCGCCGTGGGGCAGCACGTCGAGTCGCCCGAGTGAAAAGATCAGGAACATATGCGCGGTCCAGACGCCGATCCCTTTCACCTCGATGAGGGACTCGATCACCGCTTCATCGGAAAGCCGGCCCAGACGTTCGAGAGGAAGGGTTCCCTCATGGACGCGCTGCGCCAGATCGAGAATGTAGGAAGCCTTTTGCCTGGAGAGGCCTACCGTCCGCAGGTCCTCGACACGGAGGTTGGCAATAAATTGCGGCGTCATTCCCTGCGGCCCAACGTAGCTTTCGAATTTTTTGCGGATGGAAATCGCGGCCTTCCCGGAGATCTGCTGGGAGAGGATCGATTGAATCAGGGCCTGAAACCGGTCGCGCTTCAGTTTCAGCGTGAAGGGGCCTGTCCGGCGAATGACTTCCCTCAGGACCGGATCCGCCCGTCGCAGGTGTTTTACTCCTCGTTCGATTTCTGCTGTCGGTTTCGGCATAAGAGGCAGCAGTATAGTTCGTCGAAGGAGCGGCATGGAACAGGAGCGAAACGCGCGTCAGGATTTTGCTCGCCTTGCGATTCTGATCGCGGTGGCGACGGTGGATCTGATGGGCGCCGCCATGGTGTTCCCTTTGATTCCGTTCTACGCGCTTCGCTTCCACAGTTCCCCGACGACCATCGGCATCATCCTGGCCTCCTTTTCTCTGGCACAACTGGCCGCGGCGCCGCTTTGGGGACGGGTCTCGGACCGCTATGGCCGGCGGCCGGCGCTGCTGATCGGATTGTTTGCCCTTGGCGTCGGCTATCTCATTGTCGGCTTCGCTACGTCGAAATGGATGCTTTTGATTGCGCGCGCCGTGCAGGGCGCCGGCGGCGGCACGACCGGCGTGACTCAGGCCTATGTGGCCGACACCGTTCGGGCCGAAGATCGCGCGCGTTCGCTGGGGTGGCTGTCGGCTGGGACCAATGTGGGGACGGCACTGGGTCCGGCTATTGGAGCCTGGACGGTTCATCTCGGCCAGGCCTGGCCTTGTGTGATCGCCGCGGTTCTATGCGGAATCAACCTCAGCTTCGCCTGGAAGTGGCTGCCGGAGTCGCGGAAACCGGATCAACATCCTGTCCAACGCCGGCCCGTGTGGCGTGGCGTCTGGGATGTGCTGCGCCATCCGGCACGCATCTCGTCACGTCTGACGGTGATCTATGCCCTGGGGATGTTCGGGCAAGCCGCCCTGTCGGCTGTCCTCGCCCTGTATTTGAACGCGACGTTCAACGTCACCGAAGAGACCATCGGCTACTTCTTTGTCTACCAGGGAGTCTTTTCGATCGTGCTCAGATCGGCGTTCGTCGGTCCCATGGTGGATCGCCTCGGGGAGCGCAAGGCCATGATAATCGGCGCCATGAGCCTGATTCTCGGGTTTGCAGCTTTTCCCCTTGCCCCAAGTGTGTGGATGCTTGCGGTCGTGATACCGTTGATGCCGATCGGGACAGCGCTGTTGTTTCCTGCCACCACGGCGCTGCTGTCGCGTTCGGTCGATAAGGCGGACTTTGGTTTGGCGATGGGTATCGCCCAGACATTTGCGGGCATCTCTCGAATGATCTCCCCGGTTGCGTCGACAGCCTTGTTCGAACACGCCAGCATGAGCACGCCGTTTTTCGTCGCAGCAGAGATTGTGGGTGTCGGCAGCCTCCTGGCTGCACAACTTAAACCGGCGGAGAGTACAATGTCTACCCGGGCTGCGGGGCGGAATCTGGCCTGACCACCGCCTGAGAGCCTTGCAGTCCGCCGAACCGCCGGCTCTCCGGGCCCTGTGTTAAACTCCATCCGGAGGTGTATTCCCGTGTTACCCAATTACGCATTCTTTAAGGGGCAGGTCGTTCCCTATAAAGAGGCGAATGTCGGCATCCTTACACACGCGCTCAACTATGGGTCGGCAGTGTTTGGAGGCCTTCGCGCCTACTGGAACGACGACGAGAAGCAGTTGTTCATTTTCCGTCCGCAGGACCACTTCAAGCGGTTCCTGCAGTCGGCAAAGCTGATGTGCATGGAGATCCCGTACTCGGCAGATCAACTGGTGGATGCCCTGACCGAACTCATGCGTAAGGAAGGGCACCAGGAAGATTGTTACATCCGTCCCCTGGCGTTTTTCTCGGATGAAATCATCGGAGTGCGGCTCCACAATCTGCATGCTGAAGTGTCGATCCTTGCCCTGCCTTTCGGAAGTTATGGGACGAATGAAAATGGCCAGCACGTCACCGTCTCTTCATGGCGCAGAGTAGACGACAACATCATTCCTGCGCGCGGCAAGATCGCAGGCGCTTACGTGAATTCCGCCTTCGTCAAGACCGATGCCAATCGCGCCGGCTTCGACGAAGCGCTCGTGCTCAATCAGGATGGGCACATTTCAGAAGGGTCCGCGGCCAATGTGTTTCTCTTTCGCAACGGCGTCTGGGCCACGCCTCCGATTACAGACAATATTCTCGAAGGCATCACGCGCCGGAGCATCATGCAGTTCATGCGTGAAGATCTGAATTGGCAGGTCGTGGAGCGGTCTATCGATCGCACCGAAGTGTACCTGGCTGACGAAATGTTTTTCGCAGGCACCGGAGTTCAGATCGCCGCGATCACGAAAGTCGATTATCGCAACGTAGGAACCGGCAAGATCGGCGAGCACACGATCAAGATCCGGGATTTCTATATGGACGTCGTTCATGGCCGAAATCCGAAGTACCGGAACTGGTGCTATCCGATTTACGAAAAGAAGGCGACTGCGTCCCCAAAACGCCAGGACCCCGTATCCGTCAAGTGACGTGAATTCGGGGCCGTGCACCTCGAACCCCGAATTCATTACGGCATTTGCACGGGCGGTTCCGCGAATTCGGGGTTCGAGGTGCACGGCCCCGAATTCATTCCAGTGAATTGCTCTTCGCCTTTGTTTCCGTTAGCATAGCGTGAAATTCCTCGTCATTTTTGGAGGTGCATTCATGAAAAGGATTCTTCTGATAGTTGCCGCTGTGTCACTGGCCGTGGCGCCCATCTGGGCGCATCACTCCAATGCTGCGCAGTTCGACTCTGCAAAGAGGACGACGCTGAAGGGTGAGATCACCAAGGTGGAGTGGACTAATCCGCACGCTTATCTTTACGTCAACGTGAAAGACACGTCAGGCAAGACGGTCTTGTGGTCTCTCGAGGGATTCCCCCCCAACACGTTGCTCAGGACCGGGTGGCATCAAAGCGACCTGAAGAACGGCGATCAGATCACCTTCGAAGGCTGTGTCGCTCGCGACGGATCGTCGCTGATGCTGGGATACGAAATCACCCTGGCCAACGGCCAGAAAAAACTGTGGGGTCCGCATCAATAGAAGGTTGGTAGAGCCGGGAGCGTACGTATGTTCAAGCTTGGAAGTGCCTTGATTCTCGTGACCTTCGTGTCTGCTCTCCTTTTTGCCCAGACGCCTGCACGGGCGATAAAGCGTACCGCGGATGGGAAGCCGGATTTGTCAGGGATCTGGCAGACTGGCGGCGTCAGCGCTGAAGGGCCTGAAGCCAACATCGTACAGCCTGGTGCTGCGCCCGCCGCTGCCGCCGGGCGCGGTGCCAGAGGCGCCGGAGCGCCGGCTGCAGGTGCCCGCGGCGGTGCTCGCGGTGCGGGGGGCGGACGTGGCGCCGCTCAGCCGGGAGCTCTACCCACTCAGCCTCCACTGCAGCCCTGGGCCGCAGAAAAATCGCGGGCGATGAAAAACATCGACGACCCCACCGTCCATTGCTATATGCCCGGCATCCCCCGCGTTGTCGGTATGCCGTTTCCTTTGGAGATCATTCAAACGCCCGACAAGATCGTGATCCTCTACGAGGCTTTCCGCACATTTCGCGTTATCCCGACCGATGGGAAAAAGCTGCCCGGAGAAGGGATACCTTCTTACAATGGCGATGCCGTCGGGCATTGGGAGGGCGACACTCTGGTCGTTGATGTGACCAATTTCAACGGCAAGATCTGGGGACCCGGGAATATGAAAGTCACCAGCGACAAGTATCACGTTGTCGAACGCTACACGCTCACTCCGACCCCCAACGGAGATACGATCGCCTACGAGGCTGTTATCGAAGATCCTGAAGTGTTGACCGGGCCGTTCGTCTACCGCTCGACGATGAAGCATCCGCCGGACACGCACATCATGGAATACGAATGCCTGGAGAACAACATCAACCTCAATACGATCATTCAGTAGCCGGAGCAAGAATCGAAGCCACAAGGAAGGCGGCCAACAGGGTTGTAACCAGGAAATCGAAGCCGAGAACCTGCATCAACCGCTGAGCCGCCGCGCCACTGACAAGCGGCTGAATGAACGCCACGGCGATCGCCAGATACAGCAGTCCGCGAGCCTTGCCTTTCCCCACGACGTGCGCTGCAACCATCGCGGGCCAAAGCAGGACTACCAACGCATATTTCTGGGAAAACGGCTGGAGCAGGATCAGCATCGCGAACCCCAGTCCGTCCAGCAAACCGTACTGACGCTCCTTCCCGCGCGATGCGAGAACAAGCAGGCCTGCATAAACGATTCCGGCCAGGGCCATCCACAAAAGACGCACCAGCTGTGGATCCACCTCCGCCACCTGGATGAGGGGATAGTTGGAGTCGGGCACCTGGGTGTAGTCGATCACCGTCAAATAGCGCATCAAAACGCCGCGTAGCGACTGGCTGGGAAACCAGATTTCCGCCTGGCCGGTCTGGGTCGAGAACTCCTGCCGGGCCCACTGCGCCAGGAGGCCGAGATTACCTCCGAATCCGAAATACAGAGAGGGAACAAGCAAAAGCGCAGCGGTAAACCCCAGCGTCCATCCTGCAACTTTCCAGTGGCGACGCGCCGCCAGATAGGGAACGAAGAACAAGGGCCAGACCTTGATGCTGATCGCCAGTGCGAGGGCAAACGCCGCAAGTACAGGCGCCGAGGAAACCAGAAGCAACGCGGCGCCAGTCAAAACGAAGATAAAGGATTGCGCGTTGCCGTAACGAAGGTCTTCCACAACATAGGGACCTGCGAGGAGCAGCGGCACAAGCCACGCCGCTGTTCCCGAGACTGGCCCCAGTCTCTTCCAAAGCACGCGGATGAAAAGGAACACCGTGCCGCATTTCAGCGCGGTCCACAGTCCGGCAGCCCAGGGAAGAGAGAGAAAGGTGAAAGGCACGGCAAAGAACAGGAACAGGGGCGGGTAGCGATAGTGCATGGGCCAGCCCATGCCGCTCTGTTCGCCATATACTGGACGTGTGCCGTCGAAGACACCTTCGGTGCCGTAGTAATAGACACGGAAGTCCATCGGATGCCGCGAGACGTACCAGGCGAATCCAACCGACAAGATGACCGCAACCAGCGCAAGCCAGTAGTTGCGCTTCAAGAAAAGCAAATTCCCATCCCTGAAAGCTTTGCACAAGCAATAGCTGGCGCAAAAAAAATTCCGGAACCGAAGGCAGGGCAGGTTGACAGAATACGATCGTGCACACGGCCGCCTGGTCAAGAGGCACAGCCGTCCAAGGCAGACCTCGCACCCCTGCCGGGGTGCAACATTCCCGTTACGGTAACCCCGGGTTGCGCTCGCTTCGCTCGCTTAACCCGGGGCTAAATCCTGAGCACGCCTCCGGCGTGCTCAGACTCACGTTTCAACGTCGCCATCATCTTGCGGACGAACCTGCAAACCGGAGACGTAACCTCGTGTTTCCGCTCCCGCTCGGACTCAAGAATGTCTAAACTCCAGTGCACGCCTCTGGCGTGCTGAGAGTCACGAATTGATTCGGTCGCGCGCTCTCGCCTTGGCGCGAGCCAGCGGAGACTCGGCAGGCTGAGGCGGTGCCGGGTTTTTCGCTTCGGAAGGCGCATTAGCCCGAGCCGCTGGGGCCGCGGTTTTCGGAGTCTCGATACGAACCGGCCGTTTGAAGCTCGGCATTCGAATCGTCTGCAATCTGGAACTGGCCGCTGCAAACAGCAATAGCCTCCGGCCTCCGATTTCCAGGATATGCAACAACAGCAGTGCCACTGCGAGGGGCAGAATCAGATCCCGCACCTGACGGTCCCGCAGCCGGCTCGCGTTGAAAACGTCGTCCCATGCGGTTCGTTCGATTCCCCCGGTCACGCGTGCGATCTGCGCCAGCGTCTTTTTGCCTTCGTCCGGATCCTGGCGTGGCTCGAATTCCGGTGAGTAGGGAAGACTGAGCGGCGCCAGAGGCAGTACTCTCTCCTGCCCGGTGTCCACGGCACCGAGGTAGATCCCGTCTTTCTGAATTGGGAAACGCGCTTCGAGCGTGTCTTCGCCGGTCCACGACAATGTCAGCTTCTGCGGCGCGGCGTCGCCCGGTGGAACAATCGCAGCGGTCGCACCGCGAATATCTTCCGGGCCTCCGCGTTTTCGGTCGGGATCGAGTTCGACGCGGACAATTCCCTGGCCGCCTTCGCGTTCGATGGTCGCACGCATCCCCTGCGGAGGGTCACCGCCCAACAGCCACCGTCCAAGACCGACGGCGAACGCCCCGAAATCCTTCCACGCCGTCAGACTGCCCGAATACTTCCCATCCACTTCAGCAGTGAGGGCCGCGATCCTTCCCAGGCGCTGATGCCAGAACGCGAGAACGGGTGCCTGATATTCGTCTTCGGTGACGACGCCCATTGTTGCACCGGGCTTCAGATAACTGAGGTTATAGCCGTCCACGTTTGGAAAGCCCGACCTGGGAATTTCCCCCAGCAGGACCAGATCGGAAACCGCGTGGCTGGCTGTCGGCATGTCGACAAAGCTGGATCGCGCAACCGTGATGGCTTCCTGCGCGAACAGGCGCGGCAGATCTTCGACTGCAGCCGAGAACTGAATACGTCCGTTGCCTCTCTTCGCCACGTCTTTCAGCAGATCGGCGCCGGAATCCAGTTCGCTTCCCAGTCCAATGACGCTGACGGTGATGCCGAGCGGCGTGATCGTGTCGAGAAGACGGACATAGTCCCCGGGTTCGTCCACGTCATTCGCGTCTGCAAATAGAATAATGTGGCGTGTCCCCTTGTCGGATTCCTGAACCATCTTTGCGGCCTGAACCAGAGCGGTGTACATAAAGATGCCTCCGCCCATCGACTGAATGCCCCGAGCGCGGTTGCAGATGGCATCGGTATCGTCGGCGGGAGTCAAAGCCTGAATCAGGTGCGGCGCGCTGTCGACGGCAATCACGCCGACTTCGTCGTAAGGACCGAGGGACTCGATGGCGGCGCAGGTGCCCAGATTTGCCAGGTCCATTTTCGTGCGGCCGTCGCCGACGGGAGCCGCCATGCTTCCGGAGCGGTCCAGAGCAACGGCCATGGCGAGCGACAGCTTGCGGTGTTCGTTCTTGATCTCCATGGAAACCGGAAGGTAGGGATCGAGTTGCGACTTGTAGTAACCACCGAGTCCGAACGACGCGCCGCCACCGGTGACGAGGAGCCCGCCCCCGAGCTCCGTCGCGAATCGCGTCATTGCCGTCAGAGCCCGGGTTCCGATGCTGCTGACCGGGACGTTTTCAAGGATGACGGCGCGATAGGCCAGCAGACCTGCAACGTCGCCTGGGACCGCCGCCGCCGTCACGGTTTGAACCTGCAATTTGCCGGCGCCCAGTGCGCGGCTCAGATTATCGGGGCCGCCGCTTTGATTCACGAGCAAAATCGTGGCCGGTGCTTCGATGCGAACGGCGCCATTGCCGAGATTGTTACCCGGAACCCGATCGTCTGCGGCCGACAGTTCCAGCCGGTAGCGCGCAACGCCGGGCCGGTCGATGACATCGCGAAACGTCAGTTGTGTCGCACCTGCGGGGAAGGTCCGCTTTGTTCGGGCGATTTCCACGCCGTCACGGAAGAGTACCGCTTCGCTATCCACGGTGCGGTCACTGCGAACCCACGCGGAGAATTGAAACGGCTCGCGTTCGTCCACCATGCCGGGAAGGTCGAGAGATTCGACAGCTACGTCCGCCGCATTGCTGCGCTCGATGGATCGAAAATCGACTGCCAGGCCGCGCGCTGCTGCTTCCTGTGCCGCTGCGACGACGGGCGCCCCGTTGGCTTCTCCGTCGGACAAAATCACCAGGCGCCCCGGCCGCTCTCGCGGAATCAGGCTCGATGCCAAGCCGATCGCGCCGCCCAGGTCGCTGCCATCCGGGTCGACTTCCTGGACGAAGCTGCCTGCTTTGCTCAATTCCTCGGGCAAACGCTCGATGCGGGCGTCGCGCCCGTAGGTCACGATACCCACGCGATCGCCTTTCGCGCGCCGTCCTTCGAGCAGCTTGATGATTTCGAGCTGTCGAGCCCGGCTGCCCTCCGGCATGGAGCGCGACAGGTCCGCGACAACGATGACGTCCACGCCTTCGCCTCCTACAGGCGCCAGCGGCATTGCCGCCAGCGACACGATCAGGAGGAGAAGCAGCAGGCGAACCAGGCCGCCCAGAGCTCTGGCGCGCCCACGCCAGAAGTAAAGGAAGAGCAGCGGGATCAGCAGCAGCAGGAGTTCGGGAAAGAGCAGGTAGAGGTTATTCATCGCTTCAGATCCCCTCTCCTTTCTTTGTTCCCAGCCAGCACCAGTTGCCGATCATCGCCCCTCCGCCAACCAGCAGCAGCGTCCAGAACAGCGGATCGGACTCCGGCCCGGTCTCCGTGCGCAGCCCGCTGCTTTGCGATTCCAGTTTTCCGGATTCCGCGGTTGCCCGATCGCTGAGGTTCGTCTCATTCTCGTCCAGGAAATTCACGCCCAGGTCGAAAAGCGTGTTCTTGCCTTCCAGGATCTGCAGCAGTCCGCAGCTTGAGGGCGCGATGAATTCGATAGAGCGGCCCTGGGGCAGTCCGCGGTCAAGAGGTCCACAGTGAAAATGCAACGGCTCCTTTGGATCGCCGGCAAGGCGCGCCCGAACCCACTCCCCGGCGCGATAGTTCCACCGTTCCGGACCCGGCAGGTCTTGTCTCCGGAGCTCTACGAGATTGGAAACAAGAACAGGCCAGTCGGGCGCCCGCACCAGGTTGGTCCTCTCCAGATCGAGGTTGAAAAGAATGCCGGTGTCCGGACGGGAGCCGAGCATCGCGATCAAGGGTTGATCGCCGGCAGAAACAAGAGGATGAAGGCTGTTTACGGCGATCGGCAACGCACCCGCCCACACCACCCCGGCCAGGGTAACGCCTTGCAACAGCGGGTGCCGTTTTTCCGGCACAAACGGTCCCACGAAATCCTGCGCAGGCCCCGGCATCAGCAGCCGCTCCGGCGCGCGGCCGAAACCGACGCGCCACACACCCTGTTCGGGCGGCTGATCGAGCGTGGCTGCCGGCCCGAACGACAACTGGCCGTGTTCTGCGCGTGTCGCTCCGGAGATCGCGCCGAGCGCCTTTGCCAACGCATCCTTTCCGCGGCCGTCGGGTAGATGGTTTTCTACGCCAACGATCTGCGGCCGAGGCTCAACGAGCGTGACCTCGTTGTCTCGAATGAGCGCGTCCTCCGAAAGAGAAGCCGTGATCGCAGGCAGTCCTGCAGGGATCGGCAGGTTGAGGGAGGAGGTGCCCGGCGGAACATTGACCTCCTGCGCCAGGATCTCCTTTCCGCCCTCTTCAGTCGCCTTCAGATGCAGTTGCCGCTTCGCCGCTTCCTTCGAGAAGTTCTCCAGCGTGAGGGAAATGGTTCCCTTCCCCTCGCTCGGCGTAAGCGTTCGTTGCGCGGCCGTAATGCCGACGTTGGGCAACGGCTGGCCCACGGAAAGCCAGCGGACGTTTTCGACGGGGCTCGCGCCGCGAATATCGGGAGGCGCATCGCTGAAGACGATCAGTCGGCCTGTTTTCGACGCGAGTTCGCGCGCCAGACGCAGGCCAGGCGCAAGCGAATGATGCTGGGCTTGCGGTTCCCATCCATCGAGCGCCGGCTTTGCTTCGATGGCGAGCGCTGCAGGCCCCACAAGCACCGCCGGGCGTTCCCCGCTCAGGACGATGGTCACGCGGACGTTTCGCCCCAGGCGGTCGATCTCGTCCAGCGCCAGTCGCACCGCACGGTCGCGAGGGCTTTCATTTTGCGCATTGACTGCCGCCATCGACGCCGAATCGTCGAGCAGCACGACCAGGTGCTCATTCACGCTCGCCGGCCGGATTCGCGCGCCCGCAAGGATGAGCGCCAGCGCCAGCGCTGCGAGACATTCGAGAATCAGACTTGCGGTGACCGGGAGTCTGGTGATTCTTCCGCCGCCCTCCGGTGTTTGGCGAAGAGTTTGCCAGAGGAAGAGGCCGGCGACGGATCGTGGCGGAAACCGCCTCCGGAACATGTGGATCGCCACGATCGCGGGAATTCCCAGCAGTGCAAGCAGGCCCCAGGGCGCCGTGAAAATCATGCGGACTCCAGAACTCCGGCCGAGACCATCGCACGGGCGACGTCGCGCAACGGAGTTCCGGCGACGACGTGGATGAAGCCGCCCCCCGCGCGGCGCGCTGCACGAGCCAGCCCCTGGCGCAGGCGGCTGAAACGCTCACAGTATTCCTGCACGGCCTTGTCGTCGATCACCAGATCGAGCTCTCCGCGACCTTCGACATCGAGCAGCCGCCGTCCCCCTTCGGCGATCGGCTCGGCTTCCTCCGGCAGGGTGAGCTGAATAACCGCAAGCGAAGAACTTTCCCTCGCCAGCCGGCCGACGAGGACGTCCGGATCATGAGGAAACAGAAAATCGCTGACGACCACGCGCATCGATCTCCGGCGAAAGGCAATGTGGCCTTCCTCGAGCGCGGAGCTTGCCCCATCACAGGCCAGAAAACGCTCGATCTCCTCAGGTCTTCCGAAGTGCCGGGGCTCGATGGCGGAGGTCGTGAGCACACGCGCGTCGGCCTCCGTCGAGCCGCACGCGCAGGCGAGCAAGCCGGCTAACGATCCATAACTGCGGGCTTTTTGCACGGTGACATTCATCGAGCGGCTCACATCAAGGACAAGATCGATTCGCGGTGCGACTTCCTCGCGGTAGAGGCGCACTGTCAGAACTTCCGAACGGGCGTAGGCCGGCCAGTCCACGTGGCGCAGATCATCGCCGGCGGCGTACTGGCGGTAATCTTGAAACTCCAGCGAGCTGCCTGTGCCGGATCCCAGGCGTTCGCCAAGCCGCCCTCCGATCGGCGTCCGGGGCATGGCCAGCCGGAATGATCCGGAAACCGCATGGACTTCCGGCCAATCAATTGGAGGTGTGGAGGATGCTGGCATTTCTGGTCTCGTGTTGACCGATGCGGATCAAGAGGACGTAACAGAGAAACCCGATGACCCCCATCAGGAACACCCGCAGGTCCCATCCCATGCTTTCCACTTCCCGCCAGTTGCTCAATGTCCGAAACGGATTCAGCACGTGGTAGGGAGAGTAGTCGAGGGCGAGAGTGTTTTTGGACTTCAGGAAGTATTGAAGGAAATCTGCGCTCAGAATGACCACCGGAATGAACACGAGCGTGCCGACGCGCAGATACGACGTACTGACACGAGCTTTCCAGATCATCCGACCCACCAAGGCCGGTACTCCGCTGAAGAAGCAGATGTAGCCGCAAAGGGCGAGAAGCCAGCGGAAGTCTGGACTTGACGTTTTCGTGAGAAAAGCCCCGAGCCCGAGAAGCAGCAGGATCTGAATCATGACCCACGTTGTGGCGCGACCGCCGCCCGGACGAAACACCGCGAGCCATGGGCGTTTTAATGAAGGTTTGATGTTGCGAAGCACACGCCGGGAAAGAGTCATGTCTTCAGTCGTGGCGAAAATTGAAACCAGGGTGAGCTGGATCCCGCACAACACGCCCAGGCCGGCGATGGCATCCGGTGCGCTGTACCCGGCGGCATGAACCAGAAACGGCCCGGCGGCACAGATCGCGAGAAAAAGAAACTGAATGAAAAAGCCCACACGCAGCGCTGTGGAGCGATCTTCCACAGGATGAGACAGCCTGTTCTCGGCGAGGAGCACGAGATTGGCCATGCTGATGAAGCAGAACGCCGTCGTTCCCGCAATCATCCACCCCAGCGTCCCGCGTCCCGGCACAGAAAGACCAGGGCCCAGCCCCAGAAGTGGCGCCCACAGATACGACAAGCGGCCCACAACCCAGAGAAAGGCAACCGTCAACATGGCGAAAAGAATGCCTGAAACCGCGCGGGATGCTGCTGCGGCAGAAACGAACAAGCACAACGCACAGACCCACATGGACCAGAGGAACAGAAGGGCAAGGCCGATGAGAATTGTCAGGAGATCGACTCCGCCAAGCAGAAAACTCATGGTGACGAACGGCGCCAGTCCGGCAAACAGAGTCAGGAGCTTCACGCCTTGCGTCAACAGCTTGCCAAGCACGATGCGGCGCGGGGTCAGCGAAGTCTGGGTAATCAAGTCGAGCGTGTGATCCGACCGTTCAGTTCGCAGCGCATTAAAGGCTCCGAGCGGCACGACCACAAGGCCCAGAACAAACAGGCAGACCATGAGTGCGGTAAAAATGGGACGGCCTGCCGTCCCGGTGATGTCGCCGGCACTCGCAAGGCCCACGAAGGCGACGATCAGGCCTGCGACAAGGGCCAGCGCAAACGAGTAACTGAACTCGCGCCCGCGAACCATCTGACGCACTTCCTTGATGAGCATCGGACTCAGCCGGTCGCTCCAGTTGTCGAGTCGGGCGGCGAATTCGGTCATTCCTGGATGGCTGCGCCCGGGCGGGTTTGCGTGCGCTCCGGGCGTATCTGGATGGCTGCGCCCGGGCGGGCTTGCATTCGCTCCGGGCGTATCTGGAATGTCTGAATGGCTGCGCCCGCTCATTGCACTTTTCCCGCCGTGATTTTCATGAACAGCTCTTCAAGGCCAGCGCCCTCTGCGCTGAACTCCATCACGGGGAATCCGGCGGCGACCAGGCGGGAGAGCAAGGCAGCCTGTTCGGTATCGTCGCCGCTGAATTCGAACTGAAGGCGGTCGTTGGCATCGTGAAGCCTGCTCACGCGGGGCTGTTCGAGCAGGAAGCGCGAAGCTGAATCCCGCTCGCCCGCAAGACGCACGGACAGGACGCGATGTTGCCGCAGTCCCGTCATGATTTCCTGAACGGTCCCGGTCGCGAGAATTTTGCCTTGCTCGATAACCGCGACCGCGTCGCAGATTTCCGAAAGTTCCGTAAGGATGTGCGAACTGAGAAGGACAGTCTTGCCATCGCGCGCGAGTTCACGGATCAGATGTGCGGAACTCGATGCGGGCGCGCGGGTCGAGGTTGGCGGCCGGTTCGTCCAGAATGAGAAGCTGCGGGTTATGGACGATGGCACGCCCGAGCGCGACGCGCTGTTTCAAACCCTTCGACAGGCTCTCGACATTACGGTGGCGAAGTTCGCCGATGCCCATGAACTCGATGATGCCTTCGACGGCGTTGCGCCGGTCGGCCCCTTTCAGGCTCGTGCTCCGTGCGAAGAAATCGAGATATTCGAACACAGTTGTCGTCGTGTAGACGCCCGCATAGTCCGGCATGAATCCGGTAAGCAGTCGCGCTTTTTCAGGATCGTCGACAACCGAATAACCGGCGATGCGGACGTCGCCCTGCTGCGGTATGTCGAGCGTGGCGAGAATGCGCATCGTCGTCGTTTTACCCGCGCCGTTCGGTCCGATGAACCCGAAAACCTGCCCGCGTTTGACGCTGAAGGAAATATCGTCCACCGCTTTCAGGCGGTCGAAATGCCGGACAAGGCCGTCGATTTCCAGCATCGTTTCGCTCATGGCAGTGTCCCCACATAACCCAGGACGAGATGAAAACTCGCGTGTTCATCGAGGCCGGCGACGCCCGGATCCCAGAACGGCGATTTGTCCAGGACGGCGAGATAGGTGCCATTTCTCTGGTTATCGATCAACATCTGGAACTTCGCGGAATTCAGTGCCGCCGCAGACTTCATCGCAACCGCATACAGCTCGGCAGATTTGATGGCGCCGGGCTGCAGCGAGGCCTTCTGGCCTGCTTCCAGCGTGCCATTCAGAGCGTAGATGTGGTCGTGATCCCGGTAGTAGAGTTGCATCACCGCGCTTCCAAGTCCATTAACCACGCTGATTTCATTGCCGGTGCGCTCAAAACTCAAACGCTCTCGCGCCGGACCGAACCCGATCTCCTCGAAGTTGCTGGGCGACCGGGCCTGCAACAGGCCGGTGGAGAATCTCTGGGATTCGCTAAGATCCAGAGTTGTCTGCTGTCTCAATCCGACTCCGTCCGCTCCCAGCGGAAAGATGGCGAGCTGCGCGGGGAAGGTCAGCCCGTTGCTGGGCGCGACGCCCCCGGCATACAACGAGACGCTGGCGCGCGTCGCCGCCTGCTTCGTGGTCTGATCGAGCAGCGTGAATGTCGCGGCCCGGCCGCGTACGCCGAACCCCTCACCCAGCAACGCATACGCTGCCAGGACGCCGATGAACAGCAGTGAGATCGCCGGTACGGTCAAAACGAGGAGCACCTGCTGGCGCTTGCGCCACAGATAAATGTAGTTCAACGGTCCGATCACAACGCTGAACAGGATCAACATGGAAAGATAGGCTTTTGTGGGTATGCCGCCCACACCATCGATCGGATGACGAAAGCCGCGGCTTGCAATCCAACCCCAGTCCATCGCGCGGTTGGCCGGCAGGGTCCAGTCGGCGTAAGGAGAAGCAATCGTGATCCTAGACATGATGTCCGAAAACCCTTTGCTGTCGATCTCCTCGGATTTCACCAGGTGGATGTGCCCGAGATAGTAGTTGTTGAAGGCGGGGTCGGTGGTTTGGAAGCCCGCGGGCCGGGCGTCCGCGGGGAGCACGGTGTCGAGAGTCCCGTCGACGACAAGGAGGTCCCCTCCGCTCGCCGTCCAGGTCAGCAGCGCTTCCTTTTGAGGCGGCGCCAGTTGGGCCCATCCGGCAGGCTCAATTGCGACGGCGCGAATGGACGTGAATCCGAGCCAGTTCGCAGGCAACCGCTCCGGGTCGAGGACGAAGTCCATGCGGGGGTAGGACGCAGAGGATACCCTGGAGGCCGAAGGACGAACCGGATAAAGGAGTGCAGACCGGCTCTTCGGTGGGGGAACAGGTCTGGCCCAACCTGCCGTGCGGTTTGCAAAAGCATAAGAGGGGGGATCCCCCACGAAAAGGACGCCTACCTCATCGGCATCACGGCCGCTCTGAACGAAAGCGTTGCTGGCAAAGCCATCCAGCGGACGCCCGTTTTCCCATATCCGGATCGAGATATTCTCGCTGTCCGCCATGATAGGGACAGGGAGCGTCAGTTTCACACGATCGCCCCGCTTGAGCCGCACCGCCTGATTGAAGTTGGAAGCCGACATTTGAGCGGAGCCCAGGATGGGGCTTGAGACCGTTCCTGTTCTTCGATAGACATCGAAGTACCGCTGCTCGGTCCCGGCGATCTGGATTTCGCGATTGTCACCGAGGTTCGTGATGTCGAGGCGGATGGGAAAATATCCTGGTCCGGCCTGGCCCGCCCAGTCGGTGTCCACAGTAATGCGCAGCGATTCCAGTTCGACGGTACGGTACTCCGCAAAGGCGCCAGCCGAGGAAAAGATCAATAGGAGTACGAGCAGCGCGACTTTGACGCAAAACTTCATCGGCCGGCTTCCAGCGTGCGGGGCAGCCCGCGCTCCACTTCCGGCACGCCTTCAAGCAGGGCGGCGATCACGCGGCGCCCATCCCAGCCTTCGAGTTTTGCGGCGTAGTCGAGCACAATGCGATGCGCCAGTGCTGGAACTGCGACCCGCCGCACTTCGTCGAATCCGACATTCGGCTTCCCGCGAAGCAACGCCAGCCCGCGTGAGGCGGCTCCGATGGCAATCGCCCCGCGCGGAGAGCTGCCGTACTTGACGAAGGTGCGCACCGCGTCGGGCGCCTCCTCCGATTTTGGATGTGAGGCCGCCACTAGCCGCGAAATGAAATTGGCTACGGCCCTTGGCAGGTGTACCGAGTCCACCGCCACAAAAAGTTTCCGGAGATCGTCGCCCGTCATGATGGGCTCGAGCGCGGGCGCTTCTCCATGGATGCGCGTTGTAAGAATTTCTTCGAGCACCGATCGATCGACGCCAACGATATCGACTTTCACCATGAATCGATCCAGTTGGGCTTCCGGCAGCGGATAGGTGCCCTCAAGTTCAATCGGGTTCTGCGTTGCGAGGACGAAAAACGGGTCCGGCAACTGCCGGGTTTGCCCGAAGGTCGTCACGCGATGTTCCTGCATGGCTTCAAGCAGCGCGGACTGCGTCTTCGGTGAAGCGCGATTGATTTCGTCGGCCAGCAGCAGGTTCGTGAACACCGGCCCGGGATGAAAGGTGAATTCGCGACGGCCTTCGCTTTCCTGCAGGATGTGGCTGCCGGTGATGTCGGTGGGCAGAAGATCGGGCGTGAATTGAATGCGCCGGAAATCGAGAGACAGCAGGCGCGACAGCGCCTTCACCAGTTCTGTTTTGCCGAGGCCCGGCAACCCTTCGAGAAGAACATGGCCCCGCGCGAGAAGCGCGGCGACGACTTCATCGATCATCTCTTCTTTGCCGAGGATCACGCGGCGCAATTCACCGGCCAGACGCGCGATCTGCGCCCGTGACGCCTCAACCGCATCAGGTGTTAGAAGGGGCTTGGGGTCTGGCGTCATATGCAGTTCCTTTCCGCGTCCGGCTCAGGGGGTGCGGGAATTATCGAAGTATTTCTTGACCGCGCTGTAGTGACGCGGGGACAACGTGCGACGCCATGCCGCCTGCCCGGACGTGCCGGTGAACTGCATGCCCGTGGATGGGCCGCCGAACTCCGGGGATTCGGTCGGGGCCCCCGGCAACGTTGCCACGGGCGCCCAGTCGTCCGGGCTGCGCACCGAACCCGGCGGCAATGCGGCAGACTTGAATTTATCGAAGGGAATCGATTCATCGCCCCAGGTCAGGTCGGCGTCTCCACGCCCATGATCAATGCCGCCATTGCCGGGTGTGCCGTCGGAATTCGTGCCCTCTTCATAGTTGAATTCGCCGAACTCGGACGGATCGAAGCGCCCTGCTTCGCGGCCCAGCTTGCCCAGCTCGCTGAATCGTGCGCTGCGCTCGCCAAGGTGCTTCGCGAGTTGCGCCGCGAGCCTGCGCAGCTGAGTGGGATCGGTAGGCAGGCGGACGTGGCCGCCGCCGACCGCGTCCTCACCTCCGAGCAGTTGCTGGATGTCGCTCGGTGCGTCGCCAAGCATTCCCGTCCTGGCGAGCTTCTCGATGGCTGCCGCCAGTTCATCGGACTGTGCGTCACTGGGCGGCGTTCCGGCCTGGGCCGCGTCGGCATAGCGCGCCAGGCTTTCCTGGGCCCAGCGCATCGCGTCGTGCTTCTCGTCGAGTTGCGCCGCGACCTTCTCTCGCAGGGCATCGGCGGCCTCCCAGGAGGACGCATCCAGACGGTCGAGAGCATCCTTGCGAATTCGTTCGATCTCCTCCTCAAGCTTCTTTTGTTCGTCGGGTGTCAGCAGGTCCTCCTTCTTGAGGATTTCGGCGGCGCTCTGGAGATCCGCGACAACGTCATTGGCGAGCACCGTGCTTCGCGGTCCTGTCACCATCCGCTGCGGAAGGAAAAGCACCATTGAAAGAAAGATGCCCGCCGCGAACACCGGACCGAGCTTGCGCCACGGATTCAGCCGTGGCAGGGAAAGCCGCGACAAACTCGCCAGCGCCGGAGCGTTGCTCCAGGCCGGATCGCGTTTTTCAAGAACCGTCAGGAGCATGCCCTGGCCTCCGCTTAGCCAGTCGGCCAGCGCCACGATCTCCGCAGGACGATACGCACGCCGAATGCAGGAATAGATGGCCGGAAGTGTTGCCAGAAGGGGTGCGATCCACAGGATGGGCAGCCAGGGCGCAGCTTGCGCGAAGAAAAGACGGCAAACCAGGGCGGCCGTACCGGCCGCCAGGAGCGCACCAACGGCCCACCGCGGCCAGGTCTCTAGAAACAGACCGAGGGCAACGCGCCTCGTAAGCCGACGCAGGACGGGCCGAACAGAAGCTGGCAGATCTGTCATCGTTGATCTTCGTTCCCCCGAGTGTGCATTAGTTAGACACCGCGCGCAACCTCAAGGTTCGAGTACTTTCGGGGCCGTGCTCCTGGGACCCCGAACTACCCCCCCCCACAGTGAAAGACAATCGGGGAGTGGGCGGCGGTTAACAGGCCGGCGAAATTTTCACCAAATCCCCCGCACTTGGCTAGTTCATGTCTTTCAATCCGTGCAATTCGGGGACGCGCACCAAATACGCGAACAGTTTTCGGTCGTGAGGAACGTGTGGCGCGTATTTGGTGCGCGTCCCCGAATTAATTCCCTAGTTCGTGACTTTCAATCCGCCCATGACCACCGTGCCTTTCAGGACAAGCCTGTGCTCGGTGTTTTCTGGATGCCGGGTGTTGTCCTCGAAGCCGCCCAGAACCGTATCCACTCTGGATACCACGGTCCAGGTTCGGGGTACCCGGATCCTGGCTCCTCCCATGACCGTGGATATATCGAGAACTGCTTCAGGAAGATCCATCGTAGCGTCCCGTAAGTCGATATCGATGCCGCCCATGACGGCGCTGAAGTCGCCGCCCCGAAAGTCCTCGTTAACGGGCTTCCGCTTGACTCCGCCGAGGAACGCTACTCCACTGACGGTGCGGGCGTCTCCGGAGGACTCGTCACTTTGAGCGAGCGAGGATGGCTTGTCCAGGACAAGCGCAGCCATCAGCACAATCGCTATGAGGGCCAGGACCGGCTTCCAGGCCAGTGAGTGCCACTCGTGATTGTCGGAATCGGGATTCTGGTTTGTTGAGTCCATGGCCATCGTCGAACCTCCCCAGGATAATTCGGAGCAGCCCTAATCTACGGATCCCTTTCGTGTCCAACAAGCTCTGATCGGCGAACGGTGGTGGAGAACCGGTGAATCTCGCGTCTTGCTTGCCGGAATACAGATTCGCGGTCTGAGGGCGCGCCTTAGTGGGCCGCACACCGCGACTATCGTGCCCCCAATCCAGATTGCGAGGAGGAAGAACCGCGTTCGGCCCTCCGGTTCGATCCCAACGGCGTGCACGATCGCGCCGCCGGCCTGCTGCGCCTGTTGAACGGCGCTGGCCTGGGAGAGGGCCGGCAGGGCCGCAGTTATTTTCGCGGCAGCTTCCGGCCGCCACGCCGGAACGATCAGCGTGAGAACCGGAAGAAGGGACGCGGTCGCCAGAGCGATGGCCCATATCAGTTGCCGCTCGGCCGCCGGCCTTCTCTTCAGAAGTCGGGTGGCGCACCAGGCTATCGCCAGAATGGCCGACGTCCGGATCATTTGCGTTCCCCTTCCTTTCGGGCCTCTTTGATCAGGTCCGCCATGCGGTCCAGTTGCTGTTCGGTGATCCCGGAACTCCCTCTGCCCGGCCGTGCGGCGACTACCTTGTCGGCGGAGCCGTCGAACAGCGTTTCGACAAGATGTTTCAGCGCCGATTGCTGGATTGCAAGGCGCCGGTTTCGCGGTTATCGTTGCGTGGAGGTCCACAGTTCAGTTGAAGACGCTTTTCACGATCGGGTTCACAAAGAAGAACGCGCGGGAATTTTTCTCGGCGCTGAGGAAAGCTCGCGTACGGCGCATCGTGGACGTGCGGCTGCATAACTCCGGCCAGCTGGCCGGATTTACCAAGCGCGATGATCTTGCGTTCTTTCTGAGCAGGATCAACAGCGCCGGCTACATCCACCTGCCCCTTCTGGCGCCTACTGCCGAAATGTTGAGTGCGTATCGCAGTGGAAAGACTTCATGGGACGCATATGCGAAAGCGTTCGGCTCGCTGATACGTGCACGCCGAATCGAGAAGGTGTTGCGAACGGAGATCCGGGATGGAGACTGCCTCCTGTGCAGCGAGCCGGCTCCGGAACATTGTCACCGCCGGATTGTCGCTGAATATCTGCAGAGACGGTGGAAAGACATTGCCATCGAGCACCTGTAGCCATGGCCGACCATTCCAGCATCGAATGGACAGACTCGACCTGGAATCCGGTCCGTGGATGTACGAAGATCAGCCCGGGCTGCAAGCACTGCTACGCGGAGACCTTTGCCGAGCGTTTCCGCGGAGTGCCGGGACACCCCTACGAGCAGGGTTTCGACCTGCGATTGGTTCCCGGAAAGCTGGGCGAGCCGCTGCGCTGGTCAAAGCCACGGATGATCTTTGTGAATTCGATGAGCGATCTTTTTCACGACGATGTCCCGGACGATTACATCCTCTCTGTTGCGAACGTCATGCAGGCCGCGCACTGGCACACCTACCAGGTGCTGACGAAGAGGGCCGGCCGGTTGAAGGAATCTCTGCGCACGAACCTTCGCGAACAGGCGGCGCTTCCTCACATCTGGTGGGGTGTCAGCGTGGAAGACCGGGAACACGGGCTGCCTCGCATCGATCTGTTGCGCGATGCGCCCGCGACAGTCCGGTTTCTTTCGGTGGAGCCCCTGCTGGAAGATCTGGGGACACTCGATTTGGGCGGAATTCACTGGGTTATCGTCGGCGGCGAAAGCGGCCATGGCGCCCGTCCGATGCAAAGCGGGTGGGTCGAGTCGATTCGTGATCAATGCGCGAATGCAGGCGTCCCGTTTTTTCTTCAAGCAGTGGGGTGGGTTTCAGAAGAAGAAAAAGGGAAGAATCCTTGGAGGCCGCACCTACGACGAGCGGCCCCTGCCAGCAGGCGCGGGATTCCCGGCGTAATGCGGGCAATCCCGGCCCGTTTCGTGACGTCGCTCGGATTCGCTCTGTCGCGGTCCTGCTACGGTGCCTTGTAGCGGCCGTTGAAAATACCGCGTGCGAGAACTTTCCCTTCCATTGCCGCCATGACTTCAGGACGTCCGGCTTGATCCGGCAGCTCGATCGGGGCGTTTAACGCGTACAACGTGAGGGTGTAATGATGCGGTGGCCCTGCTGCCGGAGCTCCGGGCCCCCGGTAGGGAGTAATCTGCCGGGCGCCGGCCGGCAGTTGTCCCTGCGGGCTTCCCGCGCCTTCGGGAAGAGACGTTGTGGTCGCCGGGATCTTCGCCACGATCCAATGCGTGATGTCGGTGGTTGCAGAGCCGCGCAGTACGGGCTCCGGATCGTTCATGATCAGTACGAATTCCACGGTTCCCATCGGCACATTTGTCCAGGAAAGTGCCGGAGAGATGCTTTGTCCCGCGCTCGCGTATTTCACCGGAATCTCGCCGCCATCCTCCCAGGAAGTACTGGTCAGTGTGAGTCCCGGTCCGCGCAGCCCGCCGCCACGGCCTGGACCTCCCCGGCCGCCAGGCCCGCCTCCGCGCCCCTGACCGCCACCAGCGGGCGGCTGTTGAGCTGCGATGCTCACACTGAGCGCGACCACCATTGCGACCACGATCGTAAACACTTGAATCACTCTTAGTCGCACCTTCGTACCTCCTTCAATTCCTGTGATGCTCGATGCTTTATTGGTTCGAATTGATGACGGACTATGAATGCCGGAGAGACCTGAACTTTCGAACCCTCCACTGTTGTGATCATTAAGTTATGGATTCTATTATCGCCCGAAATCCATGGAACTGTGTCAGGAAGAACCAACTGCGGTAACCTTGGAAGTCTCTGGTGGAGCGTCCTGTCGAATGGTAGGAATGCCGGAGGGGGGACTTGAACTTGACAACGGAACGAGTCAGCGGCATGTCCTCTTCGGCCGATCGCACGGCGATGGTGGTGGAGGGAAGAGTCTCAAGGTCATAGCCTCCGAGGGGAGCGAGGTATCGGGCCGAGACTGCAGCAATACAGAGTAACGACCGGAAGCGGCGTTCGTACAGAGCCTTCCTTGAGTACCCGACGCGCTACACTAGCTATAGCTAGAGATTCAACACTGCTCTCTTACATCGATTCGCTGCCGAAGGGCGGTTTGAAAGCTTCTTGACAAGATCCTTACGGCTAAGAACTTGCCCATGCGCTGATGCCGAGCGCCCGTTCACGCGCGTACTCTCTCAAGCCTTCAGCGGGCTTGCCGGGCCGGTAAGTCTGCTGCGCCTGTCGGGTTGTCCTCGGTTCACGCGACAGTCTGATTCAGAAAACTTCAGTTATCCAGATCCACGGAGTTCAGCATCGCATTGAACGCTTGACTGTATGTGCGCTTCTCCCTGTCTGGAACAACCTGGACGAAGTAGAACAGCCGGCCAGGGTTGTCCCATGCGGTGTAGATCTCAACCGCCTCTTTTTCGCCCGTTAGCGGGGAAGTGCCGGACAAGCGGCGCCGCAGCGCCGCGCGGCCATCTATGCGCCTACGGGCGTATCCGCCATTGACATCGAGGTACCCATTGCTCTGCTGAATGCCCTCGATGTATCGATTTGAAGCCTGAGCCAGGTCGCCATCGGGCATTTGAGCAAAGCCGACGATCGCCCCGTGGGTGAACACGAATTCACCGCGGGAATTCCCCGCCGCTCCTCGTGGCGCAAACGTGACGGACGAATCGCCCGGATAGGTGTCCCAGTTCTCGGGAACAGAGACGGAAAAGGAGCCGGGCAAATCGAAGTGCCGGTAGGTTCGCGACGGCGGTTCAACGTTCTGATCGATGCGCGAGTCTCCGCGCGTCGTCGTCTCACCGGCCTTTGCGAGATCGGCCGAGGAGGGTGCCGGAGCCATCCTATTGAGAGCGGACTTTGTGCGCTCAAACTCGGTCTGATTTGTTCGAGGGTTCGAAGCCACATTGAGCTTGGCTGCCTCCTCCGAGATGCGCTCGTAGCGGTGTTCCGGGCTGGGATGACTACTCAACCATTCCGGTCCGCCGGCGCCGCCTTCGCGTTCGATGGTTTGGAACATGCGCGCAAGGTCTCTCGGGTCATATCCGGCTCGAGCCATGATCTGAGCGCCGAGAAGGTCCGCCTGTGTTTCATACTCCCGGCTGAATTTGAGAAGGTAGGTGCTTAGGCCGAGTTGCGTTCCCTGCGCGACGATATCGCCGGCATTCCCGCCAATCACGGCGCCCAGAATAGCTCCTCCCAAAGCGCCGAGCTGGATACCCGGGTTTTGCGCCTTTGTGGCCTGGGCCGTGCCATGACGTAACGCGACGTGACTGATTTCGTGGGCCATGACACCGGCCATCTCCCCTTCCGAGTGTGCAGCCTCGATCATTCCTCGATTGACGAACATCGGGCCGCCAGGCAATGCGAAAGCATTGATGTCGCTTGCATTGACCACGTCGAAGTCGTACCTGAATTCAGAGTGCTGGAACTCTGGAGGTATTGCGTCGGTGAGCGTTCTTCCGACGCGCTCGACATAGGCATCGACTGTTCCGCCTTGCGGAAGCAGCGGGAGTTCCCGTTTCACCTGAGCCGCCGCTTCACGACCAAGTTGGACATCGTCCTGGGGTTTGTACTGGTTTTTCGGTGGCGTAATCTTTGTGCCGGTTGCCAGCACCAGACCTGCTGTCATCAGGACAGCAATTCCTGCCATTTTTAGACTTCTCATCAAAAGACCTCCTTTCAATCGAGGTGAAGGAATGCAGTCAAGCCCGGCCCGTATAAGCGCCTTCGAGGATCAGAACACCAGTCCGACAGAGAACCGGAAGTTGTCCTGACGCTGACCATTCAGAGTGGACGGCTGGATTACACCATTGGCCCCGAGCACGTCCACAGAGTGGTCGCGCAGAAACACGGGCAGGTAATCGACTTGAAACAGTCGAATCCGTGTCCGCTCGCCGGCTTTGAGATCCAAACCCCCGCCGACTCCGGCGGCAAAATCGGTTGTGCCGACCTCAAACGAGGTTGTTTCTGTGCCTCCGGACAAGTCCAGAGTGTTGGTGGCTTTGAATCGCGTGTGCGCCGCGCCACCCATCAGCCGAATGAACGGTTCGACTCCGCCGGAGCTGCCCCGATTCCATTTCATTGAGGGGCCGCCCAGAAAATAATAGACGTCCGTATTCCGCGAGACGTGACCGCCAGTGAAGGTGGCCGAATTGTCATTGCGGTCAAATGAAAAGTCCCCGGTAAAGCCCAGTACGCTGTCACCGTAGCCACTGAGTGAGGCATTCACACCATGCAATGTGGTACGGTCGCGGAAGAAATCGGTATCAAAGAGCCACCCGGGTTGATTCCGATTTGGGAATCCCTCGCTTTGCAGATTTGCATAACCCACAAAGATTTGCGCTCCAGACGATTGACCAGCCGCGACTACCGCGCTCGCAACGGTGAAGGCTACAACGGCAAGAAGTTTTCTAAACATGGCAGTCTCCTTTCGTGAGGAATGATTGGAATCCGGGGGTGGTGCCATCCGGAAGTCTCCACTGGTTCTAAGAGCAAGATCGTTGCCCTTCTGATGTGTCCCGCAGGCCCTTCTTGCGTGTGAGCCACTTTACGAGTGGAGTGGAAAAGCTGATCTCTTCAGAAGTCGGGAATTGTTCCGCGATCTTCCGAAGGCTGCCGTTTCTGCAAGGCGAGGGTGGGGCTTCGGCGCCACGGATTCGTTGGCCCAAGTGACTGAGTCTCCGCTGCGCCGCGTCCAAAGGCTCCTTTGGCAATCTCCTTGCTTTTATATTTTCCTGGGAAAAGAGAGTTTTCCGCCGGTGAACACGATGGAAACAACTCTACACAAACCGTTTGCTGCGCCTGCGCTCCTCAGGAGCATCGGCCAGGGAATTCTGAAACCGCTTTTCGAGTGGTTTGGCGCGGTGGGTCTGTTCTGCTTCCGGATGTGTCGCGCAACGCTTTCGCCGCCCTGGGAATTCCGCGAGCTTCTGCGACAGGTCGACGAGGTCGGGGCGAGGTCTGCGCTGCTTGTTGCGCTGGCAGGAGCAGCCACCGGGGTTGTGTTATCGCTGGAGACGCGCGACAGTCTGACGCGTTTCGGGGCGGAGTCGTCCATCTCTGCAGTCATCATCATTACGGTTATCCGGGAGAGTGGTCCCCTGATTACGGGGCTCGTCGTCGCCGGCCGCGTAGGTGCGGGCATCGGCGCGGAACTCGGGTCGATGAAAGTCACCGACCAGATCGACGCCATGGAGGTCTCTGCAGTAAACCCGTACAAGTATCTTACGGCGACCCGGATACTCGCGTGCGCGTTGATGTTGCCGCTGCTGACGCTCGTTTCCGATGCCTGCGGAATAGTTACCGGATGGGTGGCCACGACGTTGACATCGCCGGTCTCCCTTCAGCTCTTTCTCGATTCGGGGTTGCAGCACGTGACCTTCAATGACTTCATACCGACAACCTTAAAGACGGTCGTGTTCGGCCTCATCATCGGAGTCGTCGCCTGTTTTCAAGGCATGAATGCAAAGGGCGGGACGGCTGGTGTGGGCCGCGCGGCGACAAGCAGCGTCGTGCTTTCCTCGTTGTTCATCATCCTTTCCGATGTCGTGATGGTGCGGCTGATCCTGAGGCTTTTTCCATAGGAGGCGCGATGTCTGGTTCAAGTCAGGGCCCAGCAGTAGCCATTAACGGTCTGCGGAAGACCTACGGCGGGCGGGTCGTTCTTGACGGTATCGACCTCGAGGTCTCCTGCGGAGAAACCCTGGCGGTGCTGGGCCGTAGCGGCACGGGCAAAAGCGTATTGCTGAAACTGATCGTCGGACTCCAAAAGCCCGATGCCGGGTCGATCCGCATCCACGGAGAGGAAATCACTGGCCTGTCGTTTGAGGAACTCAATAACGTGCGGCGGCGCATGGGGTTCTTATTCCAGGAGGCCGCGCTGTACGACTCCTTGACGATCAGGGAAAACGTGGCGTTCCCGCTCCGGCATCACAAAGACCTGTCCCGATCCGATCTTGACGGCGCGGTGCGCGAACTGCTCTCGGTTGTGGGCCTCGAAAAGGACTCCGAGAAAACGCCGGCGGAGATTTCCGGAGGTATGAAAAAGCGCGTCGGGCTGGCGCGTGCGCTTGCCCTCGAGCCCAACATCCTGCTCATAGATGAGCCGACCGCGGGACTTGACCCCATTACGGCGAATGACATTGAAGACCTCATCCTGAACCTGCAGCGGGAGCGCAACATCGCGTCGGTGATGGTCACTCACGACCTCCGCGGAGCGAAGCACGTCTCCGACTGTTGGGCCCTGATTCACGAAGGCCGTGTCGTTATCAAGGGAACTCTCGACGACTTCAAGAAAAGCAGAGACCCGTTTGTCTCGGAGTTTCTCGAAAAGAGCGCCTAGGAGGAGTCATGTCCAGGACATTTCGTCTGGGAATCTTCATTGTCAGCGCCCTCCTGATTCTCGCTATCGGCGTATTTCTTATCGGCGACAAGGAGTTTCTCTTCTCTTCTACATACAGGCTGCAGACGAATTTCAAGAGTGTGGCGGGGCTCGTCAACGGCGCGGATGTACGCGTTGCGGGAATTCGCTCGGGCACGGTTCAGGAGATACGATTGCCGGCCGATCCGGACAAAGACGTCGTTGTTGTCATGGACCTCGGGGAATCCACGAAAGGCGTGCTGCGGAAAGATTCTGTCGCCTCCATTCAGACCGAAGGGCTGCTGGGAAACAAGTTCGTCGAGATTTCCTTCGGCACGCCCGCCGCGCCGCCTGTTGACGACGGCGTCACCATCCGCGGCGCTCCCCCGATGGACATCTCCGACCTGATGAAAAAGACGGACGACATCCTCGACACAACGCGGAAGACCATGAGCAACGTGAAGGAAAGCTCTGAACAGATCCGGGATATCAGCACCAAGGTCAACGATGGCAAAGGCACAGCCGGCGCGCTTATCAACGACCAGACCTTGTATCGTCGTCTCAACGATACCGTCGCGCAGGCCAAAGGCGGAGCCGCCGCTTTCCGCGAAGACATGGAGGCCCTGAAGACCAATTTTTTCCTTCGCGGATTCTTCAATAGACGCGGCTACGACGATGTGACCGAACTCACGCGCAACCAGATTCCGAGCCTGCCGCAACGTGACTGGACCCAAAAATTCACGTTTGACGTCAAGAAGCTCTTCGAGAAATCCGACACCGCGAAACTTCGCAATGAAAAAGATCTGAACGAGGCCGGGCGCTACCTGCAAGCCCATCCCTTCGAACTGGCCGTCGTCGTTTCACGGCACGGCATGCGCGGTGACGCAGAGGAGATGCTCAGGCTGACTCAGGCTCGAGCGATGGTTGTTCGCGAGTACCTGGCGGAAAACTTCCGCATGGATGATACCCAGTTGAAGACTTTCGGGGCAGGCAAAAGCCCCGGTGTCCCTGCAGGCAGCGAAGGGGTGATCGAAATCCTCGTCGCTGCCCAGTCAAAGGGATCGGAACCCTAAATTAACTAGACGGGGCTCTGCCCCGGACCCCGGCTCGGGCGCTTGCGCGGCGCCTTCGGCGCCTGGAGTTTAGACATTCTTGAGTCTGAGCACGCCGGAGGCGTGCTGAGAATTTAGCCCCGGGTTAAGCGAGCGAAGCGAGCGCAACCCGGGGTTACCGTAACGGGAATGTTGCACCCCGGCAGGGGTGCAGGGATTCCTCGCACCCCTGCCGGGACCCCTGCCGGGGTGCGAACGCCCCTCGTGAGATAACCCCGGGTGTCGCTGCGCTCCACCCGGGGCTGCCTTCCTTTCACGCCTCCGGCGTGCAAAATGTCTAAACTCCAGGGCGCCTTCGGCGCCTGGCCCGTTATGCCTTGCGGGAACAAAATTCTCGTTACGCCCGGCATAACGAGCTATAACTAGGCGGTTCGCACCCAGGAGCGCAGGACTTCAGCAACGCTCCATGCCTGCGCAATGCATCCGCGGGGGTGGAAGGGCTCTTCGGCGTCGAAAATCTCGCTGATCGATCCCAGGCACGCTTCCCGAAGATGTCCCGCAAAGTCGTGCAGGAACAACCGTGCAGCCTCGCGTTCCTTCGGCCGTACGCGCAGCCACGCATCGATGAAAGGTCCGATAAGCCATGCCCACACCGTGCCCTGGTGGTACGCCGCATCTCTGGCGCGCAGGTCTCCATAATACCTGGACTTGTAGTCAGGCTGTCCGGGTGCGAGCGAACGCAGTCCCAGAGGAGTCAACATCGTGCGGCGCACTGTTTCCAGCACTGACGTCCAGCGCGAGTGCTCCAGCACGGGATGTGAAAGGGAAAGCGACAGAATCTGGTTCGGCCTGAGAGCAGCATCGTCCCCGGTTTCTCCGTCGACCACGTCATACAGGTATCCGCCGGCTTCGTACCAGAAACGTCCATTGAAGGACTGGAAGGTTCGCTCCGAGAGCTTGGCGTACGGCGCCGATTCGTTTTCGCCCGACTCTTCCCGAACCCATCCCTCCATGAGCTTCAGGGCGTTGTACCAAAGCGCATTGATCTCGACGGCCTTGCCGCGTCGCGGCGTGACGACCCAGTCTCCGACCTTTGCATCCATCCAGGTGAGCTGATACCCGTCCTGGCCCTGGCGGAGCAAGCCGTCGGTCGCATCGACACCGATTCCAAACTTCGTGCCCTGCAGATGATGGTCGATGATGTCGGCCAGGTAGGGCAGGAGCCTGCGAAGAGTCTCCCGGTCGCCGGTCGCCGCAACATAGCGTTCGATCGCATGAAAGTACCAGAGTGTGGCGTCGGCGGTGTGATACAGGCCGTTCCGCCCATGCTCGGGAAACATATTGGGAATCAGGCCGTCCCGAATGTAATGCGAAAACGTTCGAAGGATATAACCCGCCTCTGTAGGGCGCCCGGTCGCCAGCGTCAGTCCCTCGAGACTGATCATCGTGTCGCGACCCCAATCGGTAAACCAATGGTAGCCCGCGACAACCGTACGCACGTCATCGCCCGAGGCCTGCGCTCGGGCCGCTTCTGCAATTCGCGTACTGGGAGTGATGAGAAACTGGTCTGCCGCCAGGACGAGCTCGGTCACCCAGCCGGATTGCAGGCTCGGATGCGCCGCGTCGATGAGTTTTTGCCGGCGCTCCAATTCTCTGGCGTACGCGTCGTCGGGATCCAGCGCAAGGACCCGATCCCACGGCTCCGTTGACGCAATCACGGTAAACGCGTCTCCGGGCTTCATCGTGGCCCGGAGATAGCCGGGCATCCAAAGCGGTCCCTGGGAATCGTAACCCCGGCTCTGTTCCACGCGGTAGAAGCCTGTCTTGAACCGGCCCCCGTCGAGCACGAAGCCGCTTTGGGGGCCGCGCAGAAATATCCGGAGCGGTGGCACCCCGGGAGCGAGAATTTCATACCGGTCGCCGAGGGCGGTGACTCTGTAGGGACGGGTAAACTTCGTGGCAACGGATGCATCGTGTTCCCGGAAGTGCATCGAAGGCCTCAGTCTCAATCGAAGCCAACCCTCGTTGGACACAACCCGATAGGTGACGTAAACCGTGTTCTGCCGGTGAGGCATAAGGACGCGTTTCTCGATAACACAACCATGGATCTGATATCGCCAGACGGGAAGGCCGGCGTCGAGCCGGAACTCGATCAAGTACTGTGCCGAGTGCAGCTCGATTTGATCTTCTGAAAAACCATCGCTGCCGAAATCCACAACCGATTCGTCCGGCAGGACCACTTCCTCGCCGAAATGGCTCAGCATCACGACACGCCCCAGGGGCGGGGGGAAGACCGAAACGAGGAGCCCGTGATATCGCCGGGTGCAGGCGCCCGACACGGAGGTGCTTGCATAGCCGCCAAGGCCGTTGGTCACCAGCCATTCACGTGTAAGCAGTTGCGCCGGATCGGCGTCCGCGTCTTTCCAGCGCATCACATTCACTATCGAATCAAGTGCCCGCTGCTGTTGTACTGACATTCACGTCCTCGCAAGTGTGGTTGTCGGGCGTGGAACAGAGCACTGCCGCTGCATGTCCCGGAATGTTCCATGCGCCGCATTCCTCGACCGGCGGAGCTGCGGCGCCGCCATAGAGAGGGTTTTCGCTTGTCCAGATCATCTGCCACCAGGAGTTCCGATCCAGTGCCAGTAACGGCTCGGGCGCATGCGTCAGTTGAAGATCGCGTCCGAGATTGACCACCAGCAGGCGATCCCCGAGCGTTCCGCCGAAGAAGCGCACAACAAATGCCTCCGGGCTCAGGACTGCGCCCTGAAGCCAGTCTGACCGCTGGGCCTTGAATACGGGATCTTCCCGCCGAAGCTTCAGCAGGTCCGCGTGGAACACCGTCATGGCCTTGTGGGCGGATCGCTCCGAGGGATCAAGCTTGCAACGCTCGAACGTCGCGCGGTCCCGTGGCAATCCCATCGAAAAGCTGCTCTGCCAGTACCGAACTCCGGGAAACTGATCCATAAAGGAAGCGCGTCCCTTGCGGACCTCGTCTGCGAGCGCACCCTGCTGGTCCGCGAAATAGAGGAAGGGCGTGGTCGCGCAGTACTCCTGTCCTTGAAACAGCATCGGCGTGGATGGAATCAGAAGCATGAACGCGGTGATCGCCTTGTACCGGCCGATGCTGGTCAGCTGATGAAGCCTGCGGCCGTCCGGCCCATTGGCAATCTGATCGTGATTCTGGGTATAGGTGATGAACGACGAGGGCTTCAGGTCGAATGCCGGCGTCCCGCGGTTTTTCTTTTGCCACGAATAGTATTGGCCCTGGTAGAGAAATCCCCACTTTGCGGCCGATATCAGTTCCTGGGCGGTGCCGAGATAGTCCGAGTAGTAGGCTTCGGCCCGGCCGGTTGTTGCAACCAGAGCGGAATGATGAAAATCATCGTTCCAAAGCGCGTCGAGCCCATCGGCGCCACGCGCCGAGCCGCGAACCAGATTCGCATCCTGTGGTTCGTTCTCGGCAACGACAATGGCGGAGCGGATGCCGGCGGCAAGATGGGCCGCACGCGCAATCTCCCCCAGAATATGTTCCGGCGTCGTATCGAAGATCTGTTGCGTGGCGTCCAGCCGAAGTCCGTCGAGCTGAAACTCGGTAATCCAGTAGCGGACATTGGCAAGGATAAACTCGCGCACGGCGCCGGAATCGGGCCCGTCAAAATTGAAAGCTTCTCCCCATTCGCTGGCTTTGGCGGCGAAGTAATTCGGAGAGTAATCCCTAAGGCAGCATCCGCGCGGTCCAACGTGATTGTAAACGACGTCGAGAAGGACACCCAGGCCATAGCCGTGCGCTTCGTCCACGAAAGCCCGGAAATCATCCGGAGTTCCGTACAGTCGTGTCGGAGCAAAAATACTTACGCCGTCGTAGCCCCAGCCGAACTCCCCGACGAAATCCGCGACCGGCATCACTTCGAGCGCAGTGATTCCCACCGCCGCTAGGTCCGGCAGCACCCTCCGCGCTGCGTTCCATGTCCCCTCAGGGGTGAACGTGCCGACGTGCAGTTCGTAGAGAACCTGACCGGCGAGCCGAATTCCGGGCCAGTCGCGATTCAGCCAGGTATAGGCGGATGCATCGACAAGAGCGGACAGTCCCTGAGGTCCTTCGGGTTGGAAACGGGATGCCGGATCCGGAAGCACCCGTTCACTCTTGTCCAGGCGGAAGCCATAAAGATCGTCATGTTGAGCCGTTGACGAGAATCCCGAGAAGTAGCCGCCCGGTTCCTGCTGTAGTTCGATGGGATCGAAGCCGTTCACGACGACTTCGACCGTCCGATGCCGAGGCGCCCAGACACGAAAGTGCGCCCCACCGCCGGGCGATACCTCTGCACCTATCGGCAGCCGTCGCTGGGCAACTGTCAGCACCGAAACACCTCCCGGTTCACCGTGCAAGAACGCACCACAGCCTAAGGAGCAGTCAGCTTTCCGCTCGTATGCGCGCCGCCTTTCTTGCGGCTGCGGAAAGACTACGGTGCCCGCGTCTGCGCGCGACAGAGCGGGTCTGCCGCGATAGAGACGATTTCGAGGCAGACGCGTGGCCCTCGCGTTGAAGCGCATGCCGCGTTGCGCGAGATCGCTTTGGCGACGGTTTCCTTTTTTTGTGGCGTCGCTTCAACGCGCGTTGCGCATTCCGCCGCGTCTCGGCCGTTGTGGCCCCCCTTTTGGGCGGTGCAAGATCGACGCCCGCTCTTCGCGCCTTCGACAGTCCGATCGCAACCACCTGCTTTGCCGACCGCGCACCATGTTTTCCTTCGCGTACGTGATGTATTTCCTCACGGACAAACTCGCCCGCTTGAGTCGAGGCCGATTTGCCCTGGCGCTTGTCCCTTTTCGCTCTTTCCAAAGTCTTTTCAGGCATGACCTACCTCTGTCTTTCACGCTGCACGCCCGATGCCATCGGCAGAAAATGATTGCACCGCGATTGGGAAAGCCGTGTCCCGTGGCAGCCATGAAACTCGGAAACGCGGGCCTAACTAGAACTAGACGGAGCTCTGCCCCGGACCCCGGCTCGGGCGCTTGCGCGGCGCGACAGCCGCGCAAGCGCCCTCGCGGAGGCGCCTTCGGCGCCTGGCCCGTTATGCCTCGCGGGAACAAGATTCTCGTTACGCCCGGCATAACGGGCCTAAGGCCTTCGCTCTAAGGTAGAGGATGTTCTTCTGGGTTGTTTGTTGCCGGATCGCCCACGCTTCGCGGCAGCCTTCTTTTCGGATGGCGACTTGCATGAGGCTAGGGTCGTTGCGATCTCTCTTCGATGCCGGGCCAGGGATTCATCGAACTTGCGCTTCATGTTTCCAATAACGCGCGGCGGAGAGATTCCAGGGAAATTTCGATCGACATGTTCATCAACGATCTCGATAAACGCGAGCATTTCGGGAAGAGACAGATTCATGATCATAGTTAAACTCCACACCTCAGTTTCTTCGTCTCCAAACCGAGAATCGAGTGTTTGATGCTCGCCCGGCAGGAATTCTTCGAAAGGTTCGGCGATGAGATCGTTTGCAATCCATTCGCCATGGCCCGAACACAACGGAAGGAAACGGGCCCGACTTTGGAGACAGGCCGTGAGGCAGCTGTTCGCCCTGGCGGTCCCGTAAAGCCCCCGTGGCTGTGGAACTTCACGTGAAGATCAAATCTCAGGGGTGGACATGACGATCACGAGATTTCGGACGTTCTTCGGCGCAGCCGTTCTCGTAATCGGGTTCGAGAGTTGTTCCGGTGTCGAGGCGAATCCCCCAAGGGCCCAGCACGCAGTGCTCGAAACTCAGGTCGGCGATGCAACGTTCTATGCGGACAGTTTTCAAGGCAACAAAACTGCGAGCGGACGCAAGTTCGACAACCGGAAAGCAGTCGCCGCGCATCGGCACTATCCATTCGGTACGGTTGTGCGCGTCACGAATCTGGAGAACGGAAAGAGCACCAACGTGACGATCGTCGATCGTGGCCCTTTCGGAAAGAATCGCAGGGAGGGCGCCATCATCGATCTCTCTCACGTGGCGGCGGCTCAATTGGACATGATCGAGGAGGGGCAGGTTCGAGTCCGGATCGAGGTTCTCGAGTGGGGCGATGGCGAACGGCAGGACTAGCTCGGCTCAGCGCGAAAAACTTTTCGGCACCAGGGTGTCGCCCCTGGTTTGCCCTGATGTGGCACGTGACGGGCGCCTCAATGGCACTGCTTGTCTATAAGTGAGAGGCCGGCAGTTTGTCGGATGGAGGACACGAAAGACGATCGGCGAGCCGCGGTTTTCTGGCGTGCTGGATGCACGGAAGAAAGGTGGTTTCTCTAACGAAGGAACCAGAAAGAGGAAAACCATGCAAAAAGATCCTGTTTGCGGAATATTTGTGGATACCCAAAAAGCGCCGGCGAGCACCAGCTATCAGGGCAAGACCTTTTACTTCTGTTCGCTCGACTGCAAGAAGAAGTTTGATCAGAATCCTCAGCAGTTTGCGAAACAGACGGCCTGAGGCCCGCAGCTTGTGACCCGAGGCGCGCTCTTCGGAATCGAGGGGCTGCGCCGGTGGCCCACCTCCCCAACTCGCAGAGACGGGACTCTCCAGGTCTGAACAGCCGGAGAGCAACTGTGGATTTGGGCCGGATTGTGTCTCGAAGGTCTCCGAATCGATCATTTGCCTGATCGCTTTTTTGTTCTTTGGAAGCCGGATGCCGAGGTTCAATCATTGCCGCCCGCCTGCCTTAAAGGTTGAATCCCTCGAGATCGGCGGCGCAAACCACTCCAGCACTGTACCGAGGGCCCTAAGAGTCTTAATTTCGGCTAAGGCGATTTTCAGGGCATCCTAAGGCGGTCTGCGAATTCCTTGTCCCCTGTCTCCACGTTAGTGTGGATTTGCAGGGAGACAAAACGCATGCGAACACCAGCCCGCCGGACTCGATTGCTGACGCCGTTCATCGCTGGAGCACTCCTCGCTCTCTGTGCAGTCATCGGGGAATTCCCCGGGTCTGCCAATGCAGCCGATCGGAGTGATGCGCTCATCGTCCAGAGATTTGACCGCGTGCTGCCGAGTATAAAAGACCGGCTCGGCCTGTCCGCACATATACGACTGGTTCTTGTCGATCACAACAATCTCGTGGTGTCGGTCCAGCGAGATGCGGGAAAGCGCGGTTCCTATGAACTCGTCGCCGAACGACGGTTCATACTCGGTCTTGATGAAAACGACTTTGCTGCCGCCATCGCTCACGAGCTTGGACACGTCTGGATTTTTTCTCATCGTCCTTATCTGCAGACCGAAAGGCTGGCGAACGACGTCGCCCTGAAAGCTGTTTCTCGCGATCAACTCCTGAACCTGTATGAAAAGCTTTGGAAATACATGGATGTTCCTGGCGATACAGAAATCGTGCTGGGAAGCGGTATTTCGGACCCGGGCCCCCAGGAATAGGAAGTGCTTTCGGCGAGATCAAATCATTTCGCGGCACGCCATCCTCGGGGCCACCGTCACGATGATTTTTTCCTGATTCGGCTGTCCGCGAAGCAGAGACCGGGCGAACCGTCCGGTTTGCTTCAAGGATGTTTTCGGCGGCATCGGAGGTTCGAACGGATCGACCCGGACCGTCACGAAACGGCAGGCCGATTGTCGAAGGCGTTCTGCAGGGGAGACACGTCTTCCTTCGTCGACTCCTGTGATGGAGCCGGCGAGATGGTCGTTCAGATACGCGCCTAAATGGTGTAACGGCATGTGCGGCCTCCTTCTCTTGAGATCCTGCGCCCGCAGGCAGCGGCCGCGCAAGGGGCAGACAGCGGCCGCGCAAGGGAAGGTTTACCCTGCCCGTTTGAAGTATTGAACGGCCCGCTCATGCTTCTGCGCGTTCTCGCGTGTATCGAAAGTGCCGAGATTGCGCCGCTTGCCTGTCTTAGGATCCTTCTTCCGGGAATAGAGCCTGTATTTTCCGGACTTTAATTTTCGAATCATCTAATAGGTCCCGACGTTCATATTCGGTTCGGGAGCGGACGCGCCTGCGCAGAACTGCGGCGCCGCGATCATGCGCTCTCTTTTCGTACTCTTCAGAAGCCGGGGCTGCTGAAGAGTTCGATCATCTTCCTGTTGAATGCACAAGCAGCTGCCTGCCTGGCCGGCGGCTAGTGCAAATTGCGGGCGGTGCTGCCTTCGGGAACCGAAGAGATTCGAATCGCCCGGAGTTTCTGGTTTTGATCCGCCGCGATCACGATCGTCTGAGTGTCTCCCGCGTTCAGAGACAGATCAGCCACTTTGAGGGCGACCGTCTTTTCGCCTGCCCGGTGGATCTCCACTGCCTGCACCCCCGGATCGACGTCTGCAGAGCTTTCCGAGTTAAAGTTCACGCCGCCGGCGAGCTCATCTTTGCCGCCGGCCGGATAAACGTCAATCTCACTACCGTCCGCTACATTGACGATGCGGAGACGTGCTTTCCCGGCTTCGGGCGCATCAGCCTCGTCGTGAAAGACAGAAACACCAGGTTTGCCGTCTTTGGAGTTGAATCCGATGACCGTATAGTGCTCCCCGGCGTCCAGGCTTTCCGAGTTGCTGGCTACCGGTTGATCGTTGCCGGACATTTTCAATTGGATGTCATGTCTCTCTGCCGGCCACTCCCGATAGTCCGTGGCTTCGTCGTGGGTGGCGTCGGAGACGGCCGGACTATTGTCCAGATAAAGCGACACCGGCTGCCTGGACGTTGTTGTGTCCAGAAACCGAACCATGGCCTGGCTTGCCTCGTCGTTACCAGCCGCGGCGTTATCAGTCGAAGCGCGGTCCTGCGGACTGCACGCCACAACCAGAAGCGGGATTACGGCAAACAGAAGTGACGACTTGATAGATTTCAACGCCTCGAATTTCATGTTCATCCTCCCAAGTTTCCACGCAGGTGGATTGGTCGTATCTCCCTGAGTAACTTGCACGTGTCCTGCCGAAACACGAAAGTGCCGTGCCCAGTGGCGATTTGGACAATTGGGTAATCCCGACCTGCTCCTCCAGAATTCCGGGCGGCGACTGGACTGAAAATTGCACTTCATTCAGGGAGGAACAAGCCATGTAGGAATGCGTCCTGTCGGTACCTCAAAGTGCCCTTATTGCTGAAACCGGTTGCGGTAGTAAGGCAGTGTCCCTGCCCGTTCCATGGCTTGTGTGAAAAGAAAGGAGAAAACCTTGACTCGTTATACATTGCCTGATTTGCCTTACGATTACGCCGCACTGGAACCCGCGATTTCCGGAAAAATCATGGAACTTCACCATGGGAAGCACCATGCGGCCTACGTGAAAAATGCGAACGCGACGCTGGAGCTGCTGGACGAAACGAGAGACAAGGGCGATTTCGCACGACTGGCGTCGCTCGAAAGATCGCTGGCCTTCAACCTGTCCGGGCACATCCTGCACTCGATTTTCTGGCGCAATCTTGCTCCCGGTGGAGACGGTGCGCCGGAGGGAGAGTTCTCCAAGGCGTTGGATCGCGACTTCGGCGGCCTGGAACCTTTCCGGAAGCAGCTGACCGGAGTGGCTTCCACGATCATGGGATCGGGCTGGGCCGCGCTGGTCTGGGAGCCGATCGGACAGCGTCTCCTGATTACGCAAATCTATGATCACCAGTCCAATCTCGCTCAAGCGGGCGTCCCGTTGATGGTCGTCGACGCCTGGGAGCATGCGTATTATCTGCAGTACCAAAACAGAAAAGCAGATTTCTTCGACGCCATCTGGGGAATCTGGAACTGGAAGGACATTGCCGCGCGCTTCAATGCCGCCGTCAAACTGCGGATTGAAACCGGAAAGGCTGCGTGACAACGGAAGATGGAGCGGGAGCGGCGCCGACATCGGTCTTGAAAGCGCTGTTTCCGAAGGACCAAATTAGTCGGATCCGGCTTCTTCCAGGCCGGGCGAGGCCCCGGGTTCACGCAAAACAGGTGCCGGGGGTTTCGTCTCGACAAGGTGGTCCTCCACCAGAGGATGCCGGGCTTTGACGGCGACAAGCTCCTCCTCGTTGGTCAGGTCCAGTCGTAGAGGAGTCATGGAAATATACCCGTGTTCCACTGCCCAGCGGTCCGTTCCGACTTCCGCATTTTGAAGAGGAACCACGGTGAACCAAAACACCTTGCGGCCGTGAGGATCTTCGGCGGAAACGATCTTGCCGTCGTAATGACGTACAGATTGCCGGGTCCAATGCGATCCTCGCGGGGAGGTACTTGGAAAATTAACATTCACGAGCGAGAGACGCGGATCCGCGAGAAGCATTTTGAGGACAATTTCGAGCGAAGGCCTCAAAGCTTCCAGGTCTGGCTCGTGCTGCTCGTTCACCGAAATACTGAGGGCAATGCCTCGCATTCCAAGCAGGACTGCCTGCTTTGCCGCAGCGACGGTACCGGAGTGCCACATGGCGTTGCCGAGATTACTGCCGAGATTGAGGCCTGAGAGCACGACATCGACGTTGGTCCATTCATAACAGCCGAGGGCTACGCAGTCTGCGGGAGTGCCGTTCACACGGAAGGCTGCGATGTCGTTCCTGAATGGTGTTCGCTTGCATGACAACGGCATGGAGGCAGTGATGGAGTGCGCCGAAGACGAACGCTCGACGTCGGGCGCCACAACACGAACTTCTGCAAACCGGGCCGCGACTTCCGCCAGGAGGGCAATGCCAGGGCTGTAGATTCCGTCGTCGTTGGTGATCAGTATTCTCATGTTCATGGTCTCCACGTCTAAATGAATTAGGGCGTCTGTGGGTGCCTGGAACTTTCTGACTGTTCTTTGAGCGCTTTGTAATCGGGGGGGGCATGAAAGTCATCCTGATCCACAACCCTGACGCTGGAATGGAAAGATGGATAGATGCTGCTCAACTCCTTGGCATGCTTCGCGCAGCGGGCTACGAGGTCACGTATCAGTCGACCAAAGAGCGGGATTGGTGCAAGGTTCTCGACAAGCCGGCGGATCTGGTCGCCGTGGCAGGGGGAGACGGGATTGTCGGAAGAGTTGCTAAGCGTTGTGTGGGAAAACAAGTGCCCATCGCAATCCTTCCTTTGGGAACTGCCAACAACATCGCGCGGAGCCTGGGCCTGATGGATGTGCCCCTTGCGACCCTGGCGAAGGCGTGGCCCGCTTCTCCTCGAGTCAAGATCGACATCGGCTGCGCCACAGGGCCCTGGGGCACCTCGGACTTCCTTGAAGGAATCGGGGTTGGTCTTTTCACGGACGTGATGGCACGGCTCGACGTCCATCGGAATCGGGCGTTTGCCCGTGTAAAAAATCGAATCGCTACGGTTCACCAGGTTCTCCGAGGAACCCTTCGGAAGTTTTCGCCGTTCGGGATGGCTGTGACCCTCGACGGACGCGATCTTTCCGGAGACTTCATCATGCTGGAAGTGTTGAATACCCAGTCGGTCGGACCGATTCTGCATCTGGCTCCCGAGGCCGACCCCGGGGACGGACAGCTCGATGTGGTCTGCTTTTATCAAGGGGACCAAATGGAACTGATACAACACTTCGCGCAGGGAGATCTGCGAGAACGTTCCTCCGGTCATGCGCCACTCCGCGGCTTCCGCCTGACGATGCACTCGGTGGAAATGCCTATTCATATCGACGACGAGATACTCTCCGCGACAACAGGCATCGGTCCGGGCGTTGACGGGGCAGTGAGCGTTGGCCTGAAGAACGCTCAAACGGTCTTCCTCGGTTATGCCCGTCAGGGTGTCGCGGTCATTGCTCCGGGGTAAGCTGATCTGATTTGCAGAGAACTTGCGAGCTTTCTCAGGACGAACTGTTCAGCAATCCTTCAACGGCGCCGCCGACCTGATCGATGAATTCTTCCAGCGTGCCGGGCTTGGTAATGTAGTGATCCGCGCCCAGTGAGGCGGCCCAGCGAACGTCCTTCGTGCTGTTGGACGAGGTCAATACGGCGAGCGGGATACCCGTCAGGCGGGAGTCGGCACGAATGGTGCTGAGAACATCAAAACCGTCTCGCCGCGGCAGGTTCAGGTCCACGAGGATCAGGTCCGGCACGCCGAACGTTCCGTCAGAAATGCCCTTCATCGCATGCGCTCCATCCAGGTAGGTGATCAATGCATATGGGATCTTGCGCACGCTCAGGGCTTTCTCGAGAAGATAGACGTCTCCTGGGTTGTCTTCGATAATGACGATACGAAAAGGTTGCCGGGACTTCGAACGGCTCGCTTTCATCGGCATATGGGTCTCTCCGCTATCCCTTCCGCCTGGCGAGGCAGCCTCCAGGCGGCCACTGATGCTATCGCAAGTCGAATACCGGGACAATAACCACCCCCGCCGCATGAACAGCCGGCAGGCCCCCAACTCCAGAGGGCTCAACGAGTCGCGTTTTCTGTTGGCAAGGATGCGCCAGTCCTTGTGCCGTTGTATACTCCGGTTGCGTGCACATCCCGACAGCCTGTAGTGGAGGAAAAATTCCCTGCATCTTGCCAGGTTGTTTCCGGGATGAAAGCGATCTTGCCGCAATCTTCTGTTAGAGAGCAAACAAATGCGATTTTGGAGCAGTAGGCCCCTGGGGGTAGCTCTGATATGTCTGTTAGCCTCGTCCCGACTGTCCGCACAGCAAATCGAGGCCCCTGACAATAATGACGAAGCGCTGAAGCAGTTGACTCTTGAACAGCTTTCCGCGGTTCAAATAACGTCCATCACGAAGGATCCGGTTGCTGCGTTCCAGACGCCGGCGGCCATCGGCGTGATCACCAGCCGGGACATTCGCAGGCTCGGGGTGCGGACGCTTCCGGATCTGCTGAGGCTGATTCCCGGAGTCAACGTCGCGCAGATCGACTCGAGCGAGTGGGCCGTCGGCATTCGGGGGTTCCAGGGCAAATTATCGAAATCGGTGCTGGTGCTGATCGACGGCAGGTCGGTATATACGCCGCTTTTCGCGGGTGTGTATTGGGACGCCCAGGATGTCCTGATGGAGGACATCGACCGTGTCGAAATCATTCGTGGCCCCGGAGGCACCATCTGGGGCTCGAATTCCGTCAATGGCGTCATCAATATCATCACCAAGAATGCCAGAGAGACTCGCGGCTCTCTCGTGTCGGTCGGCGGCGGGAATACCGAACAGGGATTCATCGACTGGCGTTATGGCGCCGGCACGGATCAACTGAGCTATCGGCTCTTCGGCAAGGCTTTCAATCGCAGCGCACAGGAGCGCGCGGGTGGAGGAAACTATGACGACTGGCAGCGCGGGCAGGCGGGAGCGCGTGTCGACTGGCAAATTAACGGCCGGGAGGCTCTCACGATTCAAGGTGATCTCTATGCTGCAAAGGCCGGGCAGCTGCTGCAGATCAGCCAATTCTCGCCTCCCTCGAGCACAGCAGAACAGGACGATCGGTACCTCAACGGCCAGAATGTCATGGCAACCTGGCGTCGTGTCCTTTCCTCCGAAGCGGATGTGCAGTTGCGGGTGTACTTCGACCGCACCGAGCGTCACGAACTGAACTACAAGGAGACCCGCCATACTCTGGACCTGGATTTCGTGCAGCACGCGTCTGCGAACCGGAACCATGTCACGTGGGGCCTGGGCGCGAGACTGAGTCCGTCGGATTTCACGATGCAGGTGCCCAGCGTCGATTTTCAGCCTCACAACCAGACCTACCGCATCTTCAGCGGTTCCTTCGAGGATGAAGTCCTCCTCGCACGCAATCGCCTGTCCGTGACCGGGGGCGTGAAGATCGAACACACCAGCCTGAGCGGCTTCAACTATCAACCCAGCGCGCGTGTTTCGTGGACGCCCGACCAGGGGCAGACTGTCTGGGGGGCCTATACGCGCGCGGTGCGCACTGCATCCCGTATCGAAGATGGGTTCGTGTTCAGCGCTCTCCTCAATCCGAGCCCTCCCACGTACGTCCGCCTTGTCGGCGACGGAAAGTTCGAGCCCGAAGAACTCAACGGTTTCGAAATGGGCTACCGGAAGTACATCACGCAACGCGGCTTCGTGAGCGTCTCCCTCTTTCGCAACCGTTATGACGACCTGCTGAGCGTCGAGCTTCAGAATTCGATTGTGGAAACGAATCCGCAGCCCGACCACACCGTTCTGCCGCTACTTTTGCGCAACGGGATCAAGGCAACGACAACGGGAGGTGAGGTCGCAACTCTTTGGGACATGGCCTACTGGCTTCGTACCCGTGCTTCGTACTCGCTGGTTCGTCTTGACGCGAAACGAAAGGAAGGAAGCAACGACGCGTCCACGGTGGGACAGCTTGAAGGCGACACGCCCCAGCACAAGGTCGTGCTCCAGGGGCTGCTCAGCCTTCCAAAAAAGTTTGAGGCCAACCTCGCCTATCGTTATGTCAGCTCGGTGCCGGACCAGAAAACCCCCGGCTATTCCACTGGGGATGTTCGCGTCGGGCGGCCGGTGGGAGAACATTTTCAAATTGAATTGGTCGGGAGAGATCTCCTGCAACCCTCCCATCAGGAGTATTTAGGGCCGCCGGGTGGACCGGTGAGAGTCAAAAGGAGCGGGTACATCTCACTCACATGGAGCCAGTAAACGCGCGACTACAAATTCTGAGAGCCTTCCGGAGGCGGACACGTCCTCGCCCGGACACCCGCGCGTCCAGGAGACGCCGCGAGTCCGTCCTTGGTGTGTTCCCGTGTTTGGTCGTCCTGCTGATTGCCAGTCTGTGCTTGTTTGGGAGGAGTCTCGCTCAACAGGAGACCGTGAGAGCAAGGGGCCGGCAGGCTTCGGAATATGACGTCAAAGCAGCGTTTCTTCTGAACTTCGTCCGGTTCGTGGAGTGGCCCCCTCCGTCGGTGCCGAACGCCACCAATACGTTCGATATCTGCGTACTCGGGGATGACCCTTTTTGGGACCGGTTGAACCAACTCGTCGAGAACGAGTCGGTGAACGGCCAACCCATCCGGGTCCAACACATCTGGGTCGTGCAAGACTCGTGCCGGGTGATTTTCGTGACTAGTTCCGAACGGGATCCCTTCCGCACCTTGCGCCGTATCCGGCGCGGAGTGCTGACCGTGGGCGAACGCGCCGGCTTTCTGGCCGATGGAGGGATGATCAACTTCGTGATCGAGGAACAGCGCGTGCGGTTCGACGTCAATGTCCAGGCTGCAGAAAGTGCAGGGCTTCGGATCAGTTCGAGGCTCTTGAACGTGGCGAGGTTAGTGAAGCGATGAAGTTCCATCATGACCTTGCGGTGCGCTTTCGCTCCATGCCGATCCGCCGAAAGCTGCGCGTCATCGTGGTTTTTACCACTGTGTTCGCGCTGCTGCTTGCAGGTGTGGCAATAATCGGAGCGGACTCCATTTTGTTCTATCGGTCTCTGCAGCGCGACCTGCGTACCATCGCCCAGATCATCGGCGATAACAGTACCGGCGCGCTCGCGTTCGACGATTCCAAGGCAGGTATGGACGCGCTGAGCGCCCTGCGGGCGCGAACCCATGTCGAGACGGCTTGCCTCTATGAGAGCGGCGGCACGGCTCTGGCAACCTACTACCGTCCCGGGTATGCCGGAGAGTGTCCCGCGCCCGACAACGACCACCAGATGAAATACAGCGGGGGGCGGCTGACGATCTCGCATCCAATCCTGCGTTCCGGCAAACCTCTCGGAGCACTGGTTCTTCGCTATGACCTGGACGAGATTCCGGAACGGATCCGGCTCTATAGCGAGGTGGTGCTGTTCTTCCTTCTGCTTTCATGCCTCACATCGTTGACGTTGTCATCGAAGTTACGCGCCTTGATTGCGGAACCCATTCTCGCGCTGGCCAAGGCGGCCAACGCGGTGGCACGGAGCCGGGACTATCGCATCCGCGCCAACAAGGTTTCCGAGGATGAGGTGGGCGCCATGACGGACGCGTTCAATCACATGCTGGATGGCATCCAGTCTCGCGACGACGACCTGAGCGTGGCGCTGGACACTCAGCGAGTCGCAACCAATCGTCTCTCGAACCTCAACGCCGACCTTAAACACTCCAACGCCGAACTCGCACGTTCAAATCAAGACCTGGAGCGATTCGCCTTCATTGCCAGCCATGATCTGCAGGAACCCCTTCGCATGATCACCACTTATTCCCAGCTTCTTGTCGCTGAACGCCCCGATCCCTCCGAGCAGTCGAAGAGATACGTCCGTTATATCGTCGACGGAACCCGGCATATGCGCGAACTCCTTGCCGACCTGCTCGCATATACGGAAATCGCGGGCTCAACGGAACCGGCAACCGAACATGTGGACCTGAACGAGGTTCTGGTGAAGGTGCAGCAGACTCTCGGCGCGCGGATCGCTGAAACCCAGGCCCAGATCAATACCGAGCCCCTTCCCACTCTCGTTGCACACGAAGGACGCATGACATCGCTTTTTCTGAACCTGATTGGAAATGCCCTCAAGTACCGGTCTGCGGCGCCGCCGCATGTGCGCGTCTGGGTCGGCAGCGACGGCGACGAGTTCACGTTCTCGGTCGCCGACAACGGGATCGGTATTGCGCCCGAATTTCAGTCGGGCATTTTCGAGCCGTTCAAACGGCTGCACAACCGCGAGATCCCCGGAACCGGAATCGGCCTGGCGATCTGCCAGCGCATCGTCGAACGTTATGGAGGACGCATCTGGGTAGAGTCGGACGCCGGAATGGGTGCCACGTTCCGCTTCACGCTTCCAAGAAACATGCAGGCTTGAACAAGAGAGTCAGGCGGCCAACGGCCTGCCTGTATCTTCCAGTTCTCCGGCAACCGTGACGGGGACTTCGAGTTCCCAGAATGTAAGTCCAAAACATCCCGGACATCGCGAGAACGTGTCTCCGACATCGAACTTCGATTCTCTGTTGCAACACTTTGAGGAATACAATCCCAGGACTTCTACAGTTTTGCCGGTTTTCATAAGTTTCCTTTCATCGAAATCCGGGCACGCTCGATACCATCCGATCGGTAGGCGTTTTGGCGGGATTACAACGGAACCACTAAAAGCATTAACCTCCGGTTTCTGCATTCGGAAGGGAAATGCCACTGAGTGGCCATGAAGGTTGACTTCCACTTCCACCGGTTCTGCGGAATCGGAGCCATCGCAGCAGAAGACCCCACCTAGTCTAGTGTAGTGTCCAGGAATTAGCTGGGCAGTTCTCCCGGCGGAGCAGCGCCGGCTTCGTTGTCGCTCCTCAGCCACAAGGAATGAGCATTGCTCCTTCGTCGCTCCTAGAATCCGACGCCGTTGCGCTCGGAATAACTGCCCGGCTAATTCCCGGACACTACACTAGTCTTTTCTTCCGATCAGCGTGTCGCTCGAAACGCCCTCCCTGACGCGCAGTAATGGGGGGCGGCGGATGGAGCGACAAGTGCAACAGGAAACCTGCGGAGGTTCAAAATGATCCCATATCGGAATTGCATCTGCTTGTTGGCCATGGCGCTGGGCATTGGCGTGTCGTCGGCAAGCGCGCAGGGATCGGTCACCCGCCTCGAAGAGAATGATCCCAGCATCGTCTACAGCGGCGGCTGGTACGTCAACACTGCTTCTGGAAACAGCGGAGGAAGCGCCGCCCTGACCAATACAACGGGCGCGAGCGTCGTTGTCACGTTCACGGGCACCGCGATCAGTTGGATCGGCGTGAGTGATCGCTGGAACGGATTGGCGACGGTTACCCTGGACGGCCAACCCTATAAGGTGGATGGATATGCCGACACCACGTATTTTCAGGTGACGTTGTTCTCGGCGACCGGCCTCTCTGCGGGCCCGCACAAGTTGTCCATCGAGATCAATCACGAGCGCGGGCCGTATGGCCAAGGTTCGTGGGTGTGGGTGGATGCGTTCGATGTCTGGAATGGCGGGGGCATATCCGGCGGCCTGCCTCCTGCCGGCGTCGGACGAATTGAGAACACCAATCCGGCGCTCACGTACAGCGGCAACTGGTATACGAACAATCTCTCTATACACAGCGGCGGCTCCGCGGTTCTTGCCGTGAATCCGGGAGCGTCCGTGACGTTGAACTTCAACGGAACCGGTGTTGCCTGGGTGACGTATCGGGACGAATGGTCCGGTCTGGCCCGTGTGTATATCGACGGCCAACTGCGTACGACAATCGATTGCTACCTCACTCCTTCCCAGGCGCAGACCGTTCCGTTTTCCATTCAAGGATTGCCGTCGGGCCCACACAGCATCACTATCGAGGTGACCGGTACTCGAAACCCGAATTCAGGCGGTGCATGGGTTTGGCTGGATGCGATCGACGTCCTGCAGTGACACGTGGGCTCAGGGTTTAGACTTTGCGAAACGAAAGGAGAAACTTATGAACTGGGATCGCGTCAGTGGAGACTGGAAAATGTTCAGAGGAAAAGTGAAGCAGCAATGGGGCAAGTTGACGGACAACGATCTGGATGTCATCCAGGGCAAGAGGGATGAACTCCTGGGTAAGATCCAGAACCGATATGGTATTGCGCGGGATGAAGCCGAGCGCCAGCTCGACGATTTCCTCAATTCCGTCGACAATCCTGCAACGGCCGGCCGGCGAAAAGCCGGGTAAATCCGGAAAGGCGACAAAGCCGCTCCTTCCCTGGAAAGCTTGCGAAGCTTGCCAGGGGAGGAGTGGTTTCATTTGTGCCCGCGAGATCGTGATATCCAGCCAGGGGAGCATCGCCGCGGTTCGGGAGTCGAGCGGTGGCCTGCGATCCGCGGCGATGGACGTGCCTTCCGAGGAAGGCGTCAGGAACTCCTGACCACGAGGCGGTTAATGACCTTGCTGACGCCCTCGGTTTGCATCGCCAGGCGGACGGCCTCGTCTCTTTCCGCCGCGGTGTCCACCATGCCCCGAAGCGTTACGACCTTTTTAGCCACATCGATGTTGATCTTTCTCTCACGCACTTCGCTGCTTTCGACGAACTTCGCGGCGATTTTCGTGTGGATCCAGGTATCGTCAAGAGAATTGGATACTGTGTCGCCGGCTTCCCTGGCCATGTTCAACGCCGTACGGGAATACTCTGCGGTCCAATCCTCTCTCGCCACGTTCGGCGGCCTGACATCGATCCGCGTATCGAGAATAATGTTCTGCCCGGCGCCGTGAGCGAGGTCTATCGCCCGGGTGCGCAGCTCTTCAGAGGACACGGTTCCGGAAATAGATGCGCGGTTCTGCGCCGAGTCGGCATCGACCATCAGGTTCGCAGCACGAAGCTCCGCATCGGAATCGATGTTGGCTTTGATTGCGGTTTTCAGGTCGGAGTCGGTGAGGGCGAGCCCTTGTGGCGAATTGCTCGGTGCGGGCTGCCCACAACCTGCCAGGACCAATACGACAGAAGCGGACACGGCCCATTTCCAAATTCTCATTGTTCCTCCTCCCGCGCCCGCACGATAAATCGCTTTGGAGCGCGGCCAATGTAGGTAAAGGGATAGCAGGTGACCAGCGTCAGCGTCTTGCGGGGACCCGGCCGAAGGACACTGGTGTCCCTCGGCGAAACCACGCGCGTCTCGACGATCCGATAAACGAAGGTTTTGTCCCTTTCATCAAGCCGGATCTCATCGCCGACCGCGATGTCTTTCAGCACGCGAAAGTGCGTGTCGCGATGTCCGGCGACCACGACATTGCCGGATCTGCCGGGCATGGCGCTGGTTGACATGTGTCCGGGGCCCATTCGAAGTGCCTGATCGGATGTTCCTTCCACAACGTCGAAATCGGCGTGTTGACGTGGAAGGGAGAGGCGAAAAACGAAGGTCCCCGGAGTCGCAGGCCCGTTAACGGCGGCCTGTATTCCGCGCTCCGGAGGGGACCCGGTCCGCTCTGGAGCGAACAGAAAAGGGTAAACGGAGAAGCCTCCTTCTGCCAGGAGGCAGGCTCCGCCGATAAAGAGGAGCCTCGACAGTACGGTTCGTAGTTTTGACTGCGCTGCCATTGTTCCGCCTTTCAGGCCCGAATGGCTGTCCGCACCGCTGTGGACAACAGCAGTAAAAGGATTCCGGTCGTGACATAGGCGAACCAGTTCGATGCCGTTTCCGGTAACCGCTCGGGAGTCTGACCGGCTTCAGGCGTACCCGGAGTCTGCGAGTCGGAGTGGTTAACCTGCGGAGTGGCCGGAGTCTGCGACTCGGACTGGTTAACCTGCGGAGCGGGTTCTGGCGCTACGGCCGGAGACTCCGGTCGAGTCGGCGTCGATGGAGCGGCCGGACTCGGAGTGACTTGAGAGGACCTCGGCTCTGCCTGTGGGGCGGGTTCGGGCAACACCGCTGCCACACGATCCGGCTCCGGCGCAGTTGTCTTGGATTGTGCCTGCTCCACAGGTTTCGTGGACGAAGCCGCACTCGCGGCGAGTTCGCGCTGCAACGCTCGAGCCCTCTCCGGAAGGACGAACTCGTATCCGTAGGTTTTTCCTGCCATCCAGATCTTGTCAAAGTAGTAGTTGTTTCCAATGTGATGCAGTAAGACCTTGGTCTCTTCCGCCGTTTTGTTACCGAGGGTGGGTATTGTCAGAACCACGGTCTTGTAAACCATCCGGTCCTTGTCGAAGATACTCAAGACCTCCCCATCCGTTGACGAGGCCCTTCGGATCTCATACTCACCCGGTTGCAGAACGACGTCACCCACCGTTACGGGATCCGGAAGTGTCACTCGGACTCCATCGACCGCTTGTGCGCCCAGCGCCACAGAGAAGGTCGAGATGGCCAAGGCAGCAAATATTGACAGCAGCGTTCGCGCTTGCATGTCCTACTCCTTCCTTTCCGACTTTGTTTCTCAATTCAGAGTTCCAATGATTTCTCCGGAAACGACCATCTCAACGCGGCGATTCTGCTGTCGGCCCTCCGGGGTGTCGTTTGTCGATACCGGTTTTGTCTCGCCATAACCGACGGCGGAAACAGCGCTCGAAGGCACGCCGTTCTGAACGAGGAAATTCCTGACGGAGTCGGCTCGGCGCTCGGAAAGAATCTGGTTGTACTCATCAGAGCCGACGTTGTCCGTGTGGCCCTCGACGGTGAGATGGAGTCCCGTATGAGAGACGACAATCCCGGCAATTTTTGCGAGTTTCTCGCGAGTTCCCGGTTTCAATGTGTACATTCCGGTGTCGAAGAGCACGTCAGACATGTTGACAATCAATCCTCGCGCGGTGTCCCGTGTCTCGAGAATCAGGTTGAGTTGTTTGTTCAATTCCGCGCGAAGGTCGGCTTTTTCCTTCTCGGCTTTGGCCTCTGCGTCGCGAGCGGCTTTGTCCCTTTCGTTAGCGCGCTCGTCGTTGACCAGAGCCAGGGCATTGGCGCGCTCTGCATCGAGCCGGGAACGTTCTGCATCGAGCCGGGATTGCTCGGCCTGAGCCTGGGCATTTCTCGCGTCAGCCTCCGCCTGGGCACGCCGCACGGCCGCTTCGTCGGCCCGGGCCTGGGCATTTCTCGCGTCGGCTTCCGCCTCGGCACGCTTCCGCGCCGCTTCATCGGCCTGGGACCGCGCTAACGCTTCGCGATCTGCGGCGGCCTTCTTGTCTGCGGCGGCACGCGCCTCCGCCTGTCGCTCGACGGTCAGGATTCTTGCATCCTCGGCAGTCTGCACGGAGTCTCTCGCCATCTTGACGATTTCCTTTTTGTCCTTCCCTCTCGCTTGCAGGTCTTCGGCCTGGCTCAATTTCGATTCAGCCTTCCCATAAACATCGGAGGCACTGCGTTCCGCGCCGGTCCATCCCGCGATGCGAACGGCGTTTCTGGCTTCCAGAAGTTCCAAAGGAGTTTTCTTGTCCGTCGGCAGCGGTTTCAGCTCAGCGGGTGGAACGTTAACGGTGTACTGCCCTCGCTTGAGCAATTCGAACTTCGCATCGATTTCCTCCACGGTTCCCCGCGTTCCCTTGCGGACCACGTTTTCCATGACTACGACATCGCTGGGCTGCGTCACCGCAAAGTACGGTTCCGCCGTCACGATGAGGCCAAAGGACTGGAGTTCCGTCGTTACGTCCAGCTTGCTTTTCGTCCCGTTCAACAGGACTTCTCCAAGGTTGGTCGCGCGACCCTCGGGAGTAACCGCCCACATCACGTAGGTTAGGTACTCCGGCCCGAAACGCGTTGCCGGTTCCAGGTCGTCGAATTCAACGTCGATTTCGGTATAGCCCCGCTTGCTTTCCACCTTTGCCTCCCCGTTTGCCGGCGGCAAAAGGGCGGTCCCCTTGAAATCGATCCTGGTATCCCCGCTGCGATGTTGATAGTTCACTGCCTTGACGTTTCTCTCGACGACGTTGACGGAGATTTTGTACAGCGGGTTTTGATCTGTTGCAGGAGTCTGAACCTGCAACGATTGATTAAGTGTCGGGTTTTCGATTGGTTGCTGCGCCGATAGACCTCGAGTTGCAGGTCCCAGCGCGATGGGCAAAGCCAGACAAAGTCCAATCATCGGTTTCATGCTTGCCTCCTGTGAACAGGAATTGAAGTGCACGCGCCTTGCCATGCAAAGCAACCCGAGAGTTTTCAAGAGGTTCACGAAGACGCCAGCTTTTCGATCGCTCGCTGAGCGGGAATAGATTCCACGATCCGAGGTCCGAGTAGTCCAATTCTGCGATTTCACTTTGAATTTCATGGATGCAGGAATCCAGATGCCTACAAGTTGGCATTCCTGTCCTCATTGCCGCGCGGCAAGTCTGAATGACTACACGGCACAAAGATTTGTGAGATCGAGGGTGTGCGCCTCCGCCTGCCCATATGTGGTAATGGATTGGCTTGCCCCGATCTGTTGAAAGAGAGAATCGCCACTGGGTATCAAGGAAATCCGGGACTTGAAAATGAAGAGAACGGAGGTATTCCAGGGAGACCAACGATGGCAAACTTCGAAAGGCTGCCGGCACGACGCGATTCGACGCGTATCCCTTCAGTCTTCTTAACCTGGTGTTCAGCCTGCAGTCTGCGTATGCCGCTCCGCTTCTTCCCCGGACGCGCCAGGCGGATCGCGATAAAGCGCTGACGGATGCCGCTGCCGGCCATCGCGAGGCGCTTGCACAGACGAGTCCCGATCGTCCCCGCAAAACAAGCTGAACAACTCATGACGACAAGCGAAGGAAGGGAATCAACACCTGGCGGCCGGAGCGGGATGCTTTCAGGAACCCAAGAGACATTGACTTTGGCTAACGAAGTGCACTGCCAGGTAGAAGAAGGGAGGCCCGATATGCTTTGGACGATTTTTGTATTACTTCTGCTTCTGTGGATTCTGGGAATGGTCTCCTCCTACACGCTTGGAGGGTTCATTCACATCCTTCTGCTACTTGCGATCGTGACGTTTCTCATTCGCGTCATTCAGGGACGAAATCCGGTTTGACCGTGGAGAACTGCAACAAAGAAAGTAGCTCAGGAGGCTTCAATGCTTTTCAAAAGGCGCATGGCAAAAATTGCTTTGTCGGCCGGTAAATTCTGGTTTGCGCTGCAGCAATGTCCGCCCAATCGAAACAATCCCCTCGTTGTCAGAGGGCCCACGCCGGCGGCGGCTTGAACTTGAAAATGTCGCAGTGAGCGACTTCAAGCGACATCGCGAAGCCTTCTTTGAGCGAGGCGGGTGGTGGTTCATGTTCACCACCAAGTCTGCTCCGCTAAAGTGCTTCGCGATATTTCCCTGGTCGCAGCCAGCCCTCCTGGCCAGGAGGGCGGATCGCTCGCCTGCGACATTTTCAAAACGGAGACATTGCTGGAAAGGAGAACCGCGATGAATGAGAATCCTGAAAAACTGCTCCCCGGAATGCACGTGGAAGTCATGACAAAACATCAGGTGGATGGAGAAAGCCTTTGCGGCACCATCCTCGGTGCTGCGCCAAACACGCCCGGCGCCTATGTCGTCGAATACCACCCGGGTCTGGACAACGGTCAGCACAACCGGAACGAGTTGCGCATCATCGAAGACCTTCCCTGTTCGAAAACCGCGTGACCGGAGCGGCGAGGTTTTGGCGACAAGGGGCAACTCGCGGGTTCCCCTCCAGGATTTCGCCTGGTGTCTGAGAATTCAAGTAAGAGGGGGAAACAAGACGATGAGAATCAAAGAGATCATGAACGCCCCGGCAATTGCCTGCCGTTCCGATGACATGCTGACGAAACCAGCACAACTCATGTGGGAGCACGATTGTGGCGCAATGCCAGTCGTCGGAGAAGAGGGGCAAGTCATAGGGATGGTGACCGACCGGGATATCTGCATGGCGGCTTATCTTCAGAATCGCACTCTCGACTCCATCCGGGTTTCGGAGATCATGGCCCGTCAGGTCCTGACGTGCCGCACGGAGGATCCGGTGGATGCAGCCGAGCGGGTTATGCGCGAGAACCAGGTCCGCCGCATTCCGGTACTCGATCCGGAGAACCGGCTGGCGGGGATCCTTTCCATGAACGATATCGCTCGCAAAGCAACCGACAGCAGGAAGAACGGCGCCGAACGCGAGTTTATTCGAACGATGTCCGCGATTTGTCAACCACGAAACATCGAAGCCGGGGCCAAGCCTCAGGCATAGCGGGGCTCAAAGCGTTTCGCCGGATCTGGGAATCGGGCGGACCTGACAGGGTAAGGAGGAGGCGTGGATACTTTCAGGCGCGAGTTTGCCCCGATTGGTGGACTTGATGTCGTTCAATGGGGACTGCGCGAAGTTCAGCCTCTCATCGCATTCCGTGTGCCCTTTCAGCGGAATTTCTCTCTGACGATCGGCCAGGACTTCTCGATCGTTGTTCGACTCATGATGTGCATACCGTTCTGTACCTCTGCGAATCGCCCACCTTCCAGATGCTTCAAGCTGATGCCGCGGTGGATCTGCGAGCGGAAGCCTGATGCGGGCAGGCGGCGGTTTGCGGCGCCTGTTGACTCAAACAACTTTTCGAAAAGGAGATACTTATGGCAAGGAAGGAAAAAACCCGGAAACAGACGGACAACTGTCCAGGGTGCGGCATGGCGAAGGAAGACTGGGCAACGCCGGGATACACATCCGAAAACAGGGAATATTGCTGCCAGGGATGTGCGAAGGGAACCGGTTGTACCTGCATACCCGAAAGTGCTACCGCATAGTAGCCGGGCACGCGCCCGCCGGTGAGAGTGCCGTGTCCCACGATTCCGGCAATCGGTCCCTTTCTCGCGCGGGACCGATTGCCGCCGCTCGCTCGCGCGGCGATCGTGGGAATTCCTCGATCCATTGAGAAGGACGTCGAGCAGGAACTGTCAGACGGGCGTGGTTTGGTCATGCTGGACTGCCCGACACCCGAGGCAACCGAAATTACCACGCAAGATTTCGGGACTTGTGCGAATCAATCACGGTGAGCGACTGCACGATGGCCCTCAGCCCGCGCTATTCAACAGGGTTTCGATGCGGGACCGCGTTGCGGCAACCGACTCGTGATCTGAAGCGTCGGGCCAGCCTTTCAAGTAGAGATCGAGTTGCTCGATAGCCTTGCGCCAGTCCTTGAGCCTGATGAACACATTCGCCATCGCGAGGCGCACCTGTCCGAACTGCGGTTCCAGTTCAAGCGCGTTGTGCAGGTCGTTCAGAGAAGCGAGCGCCTGACCATTCCGGTACTTTGCGATGCCGAGGAGATAGTAGGCGAACGCCGCGTTCGGATTGAGTTCCGTGGCTTGTTGAAGGCGGTTCTCGGCAGCCATCAGGAACTTGCTGCTGTCCCCGGATTGAGCCTGTTGAAGGTACAGACTTCCGAGATAAATGAGTGGAGCCGGCGAATCCGGGCGCAACTCCCGGGCGCGCAGGAACTCCCTCTCGGCGTCGTCGTATCGGCACAGTTTCTGATAAGCCGTCCCCAGCGCCGTATGGCCGTCGAAAAAATCGGGCGCTTCCCTCACGACGGATTCCAGCCTTTCCTGGGCCTGTTGAAATCGACGCTCCCGGAGTTCGTTCTGGGCGTTTCCAAACTCTTTCAGGAGACTGTTGGGGAAGCCAGCCAGTGCCGTAACGTCCACGACATCGGCATCCTCCACTGAGAGCGGCGATCGCTCAACAATGCGGACCTGCTCCACTTCGGGCTCGAGGACGATGGTGACGTCTGTCTCCTTTATTATGCTCAGGAGCTCCACCTGACGATGGACAGGCTTGAAACCGGGGACCTCGACCGCGAGTTCGTAGGTTCCGGTCTTCAATCCACCGATTGTGAAAGGCAGTCCTGGAATCACCCGCAGGCGTTCGATCTCCCTGGTGAGATCGCGCAGGACGACTTCAAGCGACTCCAGTGACATCGCACCCGGAATGATGACGGTACCGTTGACCACGTATGGCCCTGCCGCCGTTCGCAGCGTTGCCTGCGCCCCGGCGGATTCCCCAAGCAGGAGCAACAGAAAAACAGCCCCCACCAGTCGATGCCTGTACATCGTTCACCTCCGCCCAACTAGACGTTGGATTTGCACGTCGCTTTCCAGTGTTTCGCAACGGGCGAGCAGGCTGTGCGAACGGCGGAGGAGGGTGATTTACTTGTTCAAATTGGGGAACGGACGACCGCCTGGAGCGGTAGCCAGTTCCCGATTTTTGGTAGGGTCGCTCCCTTATGCCAATAATATGAAGAACTTTTGAATTGAAATCGCGTTACGGGTCCATGGATGAAAACTTCGTAACGCGCCATCATGGAAATTATCCGGACTACCTACATCCGAACCGCATGATGTTGTTCAAACCTCTTCTATTGTGCTGAGCCGTTTTGCAAAGATCGAGGACCCGACGGACTTCGGTGAGAAGTTCGCTGGGAAGACAGGGTTTGATCAGGAAGCCTTCACAATTCATGTTGCGGACGGTTTCCGATCCCTTGCGGGCATGGGCGGTGAGAACGAGAATCGGAATGTCTTCGGTTTTCTTTGAGGACCGGAGCGCCTGAATGACGTCGCCCCCGTTCAGTTTCGGTATGGAGAGGTCCATCACAATCAGGTCGGGCTGCAGGCTTGCTGTCTTGCGGAGTCCTTCTTCGCCGTCGGCGGCCACAGCGACGCGACATCCGTTGGATGAGAGGAAACGATCATACGCGTCCCGCGCGTTATCGTCGTCGTCGACAATCAGGATCAGCGGATTGGCCTGTTCGTTTCCGTTCATCTCCAAAACGCCTCCTCGGTTCAGGTTCGCCAGGTCAGTTTGCTAAGGCTGGCGACAACGACAACCAGTTCTTCGGCGTCCACCGGCTTTGCGACGTGCATTTGGTAACCGGACATGAGAACCCGCCGCCGATCGTCCGCACTGGCATGGGCCGTTATCGCAGCGGCCGGGATCCACGCCTTAGGGTCGGTCTGCCGTGCTCGCACCTTGCGGATAAACGTGTAGCCGTCTTCTTCGGGCATGCTGATATCGGCCAGAATAACATCGACCGCCTTGTCTTCTAAAGCCGCCAGTCCCTGGGCAGAGGAACTCGCGAGGATAACCGACGCTTCGCATCGGGATAGCAACTCCGCGATCAGGCGTCGCGAGTCGAGATCATCGTCAACGACAAGGACACGCAGCCCGGTGAGGACGGGCGATGGCCTGAAATGCTTCAGTTCCTCCACGGTAGGCGGGAGGTCGCTGTCCGGACTGGTTGAGGAGGACATCAGGGGTAACAACACTGTGAAGGTTGCTCCAAGTCCTGGCCCCGCGCTGTCGGCGCGCACGCTCCCCCCATGGAGTTCCGAAAGGTGGCGCACGATCGCCAATCCCAGTCCCAGTCCGCCGAACAGACGCGTCGACGAACTATCGGCCTGGCGGAAACGCTCAAAGACATAGGGGAGAAATTCCTGCTGGATGCCGATGCCGTTGTCGCGGATCACGATTTCCGCGTGGGAATCGCTGTACTTCAGCTCAATGTCGACGCGACCGCCCCGGTGAGTGAACTTGATGGCATTCGAGAGCAGGTTCCACAGGATCTGTTGGAGCCTCATCGGATCGCCGGCGACAGGAGCGGGCCGTGAATCGACGAACGATTCGATATCGATCTCCTTGTTCTCCGCGGCCATCCGCACGCTTTCGATAGTCGACTCGATGACTCGTTCAAGGTCGACCTGACGGACATTCAGGCGTATTTTCCCGGTGACGATCTTGGAAACATCCAGGAGGTCCTCAATTAACTGATTCTGAATTCTGGCATTACGTTCCACGGTTTTCAGGGCTTGCTGCTCGTCCTCGGTATCGAGGGCCCCGGTCTGAAGAAGTTCCGTCCAGCCGAGGATGGCGTTCAGGGGTGTCCGCAGTTCGTGAGACACCGTGGCGACAAACTCATCTTTCAATCGATTGGCCTGCTCCGCATCCTCGCGCGCGCGCTTCTCGTTCGCAAGGGCCTGCTCGACGCGCGCGCGAGAGAGAACCTGGTGGGAAATTTCCCGGAAGTAGCAGACGACGCCGTTTCGACCCTCAGGCAAAGGAATGCGGGCGATGCGCCATTCATAATATTCATCGGCGTGGCGATCGATGCGGTGGTGAATGCTTTCCTCCACATAATGAGGTTCACCGGTTTCCATCGTGTTTCGGAAGAGCGCGACAAGTTCGTCTGCATACTCCCTGTCCCAAAGCTTCCGCATGACGTCTTCGAAGTTACGGCCAATCAAATCAGGAACGTTTCCGAAGTAGGGGTTCGCGCTGGGATTCATCTCACGGATACGGAAGTCGGCATCCACCAGATAGACGCCCCACGGCGCCTGTTTGAACAGCGTGTCGTACTGGCTCGTCCGCCGCCGCAACATCTCCTGGGACTGCCTCCTCTCGGTAATGTCCAGAGCCGCCCCGAACCATTCGGTGACATTACCCTCCGCGTCCTCCAGCGGTACGGCTCGCGAAAACGTCCAGCCGATCGATCCATCGACGCGATAGACGCGGTGCTCCAACTCAAAATTGCACTTATTGGCGACAGCGTTCCGGACGGCCCGCATCACGCGGTGTTGCTCGTCCGCGGGGATGTATTTGTCGAGCCATCCCTCGTTGGGATTCTCGGTATCGGCGATAAAGTTCCGGCCTTCCAGGTGCCGCATCGCGGACCAGTTCGGGGTCATGCTGTAGATGACTTCCGAGGTGGCGCTCGCGAAGGCGCGGAAGCGGGTCTCGCTCTCCCTCACAGCGCGTTCGGCATCGCGCCTGACCCGTTGGAGCATGAGACGAGTCTCGACGCGGGCAAGCAGTTCCCGCGCCGAAAACGGTTTCGTCAGGTAATCATCCGCGCCGGCTTCCAGACCCTCAACGCGGGACTCCTGCCCTGCCCGGGCGGAGAGCATGATGACCGGAAGGCCGGCCGTATGCTCGTTGGCCCGAATCTCGCGGAGCAGCCCCACGCCGTCCACTCGCGGCATCATGACGTCAGTCAGCACCAGATCGTATCTCCTGCTTTTCAATTCCTCGAGAGCGGCCGCGCCATCCCCGACGGCAACGACGTCATAAGCGGTCTTGAGCAGACGGCAGACGTAGTCCCGCATGTCGGCATTGTCGTCGGCGACAAGAATTCTGGGCACCGGGGACAAAGCGCTCCGCGGGGGCGGTTCCCCGTTACGGTTCGGGATTGCCTCCAGGCCTGCAACGCCTGCCACGCGCGGAGGTTCGTCTTTCTCGGTCGAGGGGAGCCAGCGCAGCGCCTCTTCAACGAACGCCTCGCCATGCGACGCGCCATGAGCGGAACGGGCGGGAGCAACACGATCTGCGGGAAGGTGAGCGGCACCGGTCGGAATAACGACGGAAAAGGTGGACCCTTGACCCGGCACGCTCGACACGCTAGCGGCGCCGCCATGGAGTTTCGCCAATTCCTGAACCAGCGCCAGCCCGATGCCGCTGCCCTCAAAAGTGCGGCCGCGGGCGCCCTTCACCCGGTGGAAACGCTGGAAAATGAGGGAGAGTTCTTCCGGCGGAATGCCCGTTCCGGTATCCCGCACCGTGAGCTCCACGCTCCTTTCGGAGGGTTTGAGGGCAACCTCGATCCCGCCCGTGAACGTGAATTTGAAGGCATTCGAAATCAGATTCAGGACGATCTTTTCCCACATGTCGCGGTCCACATAAACTTCTTCCGGCAGGTGTGGGCAGTTTACGGTGAGACGCAAGCCCGCGCGTTCGATGGCGGAGCGAAAGACGCTGGCAAGTTCCGCGGTGAACGACGCGAGATCCGTGGGCTCATAAGATGCCTGGATCCGGCCCGCCTCGATGCGGGCGAAATCCAGCAGGGTATTCACCAGCCGCAAGAGACGCAGCGAGTTCCGGTGCGCCACTTCGAGCCGCTCCCGGTCCTGCAGGGTCAAAACCTCGCTTCGAAGCGTGTCTTCGAGGGGAGCGAGCATCAGGGTGAGCGGAGTGCGAAATTCGTGGCTAACGTTCGAGAAGAAAGTCGTCTTGGCGCGGTCCAGTTCTGCCAGCGACTCTGCTCGCTCGCGCTCCTGTTCATAAGCCTGCGCGTTGGCAATCGCGCTGGCGACCTGACTCTTCAGCAGGCCAAAGAAATCGCAATAACGCTCGTCGAATCTCAGGCGGGAACTGATGGCCGCCACCAGCACTGCTGCCGTCTTCTGAGGTTCGCTGGAAGGAATCGGAATCACGGCAGCGCTGACGGGAGGATCGGACCACGGTCCGGCCGGCACATTCGAGAAACGCCCGGACAGGTTCTCCACGATGAGCATGCTCCCGGTTCGCAGGGCTTCCCCAAGCGGCCAGCCGCCATCCGGGTTCTCGCGAAGATCGACCAACTCCGGACTGGCCGCCTGGCCGGAGACTGTCCCCGCGACACCCACGAGACGGGCAACGGCCGCGTCGGAATCTATGGAGTAAAGGATCGCGAACGGAACGTCTCTTTCGTGTCCGGCGAGCGTTTGCGCAGCGATCGCGCAGGCCTCATCCGCATTTCTCGCTTCTCCGATTCGCGCCGCGAGGTCGCGCAGTACTCCCACGCGCCGCTCGGCGACAACCTTTTCGGTGATCTCATGAACCGTGGCCAGGACACCGCCGATTCCGTTGGGCACGGTCTCGTCCGGTACCGGACTGTAGGCGATCGTGAAGTGGCTTTCCTCGACAAAGCCATGGCGATTGATCTCGAGGAGAATATCGTCGTTCCATGTCGCCGGCCCGCCCTGAAATGGCGTGTCCACAAGAGGCTTGAGAACACTCCAGATCTCCGACCAACATTCCCGCAAAGGCTGTCCCAGAGCCTGGTGGGGATGTTTCTTGCCGGGAATCGGGCTATAGGCGTCGTTGTAAAACTGGATATAGTCCGGCCCCCACCACAGGAGCATCGGAAAGCGATTCGCCAGCAGCGTGGGCAGAATTGTCTTAAGAGCCGGAGACCAGGACTTCGATGACCCAAGCGGCGACTTGCTCCAGTCAAACTCGCGAGTGCGCTCGACCATCTCACCCTGCCCGGTCAACCAGCCCTGGTCCTGTGCAGCCCCCTCAACGGGTGTCTCGTTCATAAGCATGGCGATCTCAGAATCGATGCTGTCCGAAATTCAGCGATCGCGGAATTCCTTTTCGACGGGGTTTCGCAAAGCCTGCAAGATGCGATTTTAGACCACGATTTTCGCATATTCCGACCTGTCTTCGATCCTTCCTCGTTCCGGGTTAATTTGAACGAAGGACCCTTTCGCGTTCCGCACGAGTTCTTCGAAGCGTTGCCTGACCGCATCCACGGCGCGCACACGAAGCCAGGGTCTCAATACGGCATCCAACACCATCAAAACGATTCCGGCGGCGGTCCCCCAGGAGGTGGTCGAAGACTGCTCTTTTGTGGGATCAATGTTCCACCCCCTGTGTAATGCGGTGTTTGCACGAAATATAGGAGCACGATGAAGGCCACAGGGACGAGGAACTCACCATTCGGCCAGGACCAGGCGAAGACCGGAAGAGGATTTCGTTTGGTATCGGTCAGGATTTTAATGGCGGCAGGCCCGCTGTCACCGAAATTCAGGCGGCGGGCCTGGTTAAGAGATATCTGCGGATTCCGTTTGTTGTGAGAGCGCCCTTGCTGTGCAGATAGACGATCTCGCTCTCCTTCAGTTGCACACGATCGACGATATAGGTTCGATCGCCTCTTGATCTGGGTTCACTGATGAATGCAATGCCCTGGGCGGCGAGGGAGCACAACGCAGCGCTAAGACTTTCCGGCATCGGTTCTTCTATCTGGCTTCCCGACTCGATTACGGCTGCACGCAGCGCTTCGGCAATAACGTCCGCATCGCGATCGTCGCCTGAGAAGCGCCGTGCCCAATGGAAATGGTCAGGGCCCATGACTTCGGCGTCCCAGGCGTTGTTTGCCTCGTCGGACGTGAGAGACACTTCCCAGTCACCGTCTGCATTGGCGAGAGTCCAGGCGATCGTTTCCGCGACCGGACGTCTGACCATTTTGGGTAGTTCGTTTGTCGCGACTACAATGCCCATCGCATCACCTCCGGGCGATTTCTGTTCGCTTGACGCTTGTGCTAAAAACCGGGAAGCAAGCTGAATGCCCATCTCCATTGTTTCGGGGGTCTGTCGTTCGGGTGAGCTGGCAGTACTGGGCAAATCGCCAGGGTCGTTGCCGTATCCGAATCCGCCGCCGGTTCCGCCGATTTCAAATCGGTATCGTCGACTCTTCGCAGGGTTCGTTCTTCCGTTCTCCTGACAAAGCGCCCCGTTCATGTTTTGGTGTGCAGCATGCTAGGAAGAGTTCGCTTTCGCTCTTCAAACGGTTTGCTGCTGCAGGCGGGAAGGCACGGGTTTGCGCAATGCTAATTCACCACGGAGGTGCAGGAGTGAGTGCTCTGACGGTCGATAATCGAAACTATGACGACATGATTCACTACTATGAAGCGCGCATTGAGGCCCTCGAGCGGCGCTTAAAGCTTGTCGAACAACGAACTGCGGATAGCCGCGATCCAACGTTGGTCAGCACGGCCGCCGAAGGAATCGCCCGGAGTTCGCGGCAAGCGCAGACGGAAGGCAATCGCTCCACGGCGCTGTCCGCCTGATCTTTTCTGCGAACAGTTTCGGGCCGGGCAGGAGAGAACGCTTAATGGTGGGTCCGCCAGGGCCCTGCCGATGGTAACTGTGTGCCGCATAGTGCCAGCGCCGGATCACCTGCGAACACCCGTCATTATTGTTCGGTTCGTTGGTTTCTTCCGATTTCTGAGGCCTTCCGCGCAACACAGGCACCTGTGACGTTTACGGCATCGGGAATGCCTTCTGAATAAGGATCAATCACAACACGTTCGGAGAATTGCAAATGTCAAAAGACATCCGGGATGCTCTGGCTCTCATTGAAGACGAAAATCAGGAATTGGCTGCCGCTGCAAGCAGGCTTCTGAAGATGGTGAAGGCGCAGTGCGAGACGACAAGTCCCTGGCAGTACCGGTGCCTGATGGAGCAACTGGGGGAGATACGAGACCTGTGGATGGCGCACCTGCAATCGGCAGGGCAGGTCTTTCCGTCCCTGTTTTTTTACCCCCGGCGGATGTCGGCGTCGTTCAGCCAGTTTGAGAAGACGCGCGCCGAACTGCGCCACCAGCTGGACTCGGTCTGCGATGCCGACTGGCCGCGATCAATTGCCCTTGGGCTTCAGGCGGCCAGGGTTCGCGCGAATGAGATTCTTCCGGCGATCCTGACTCAACTGGAGAAGGAAAAATCCACCGTTCGGGTACTGCTCCGTCGCGGATTGGCATTCCCATCCGCTCACGACGAACCGGCGCGCTCACAAATGGCTTCGGCCTGACCGCTGACCCTGACTGGAATATCTCCGGAGGTTACGGCGATGCGTGAGCATGGACCTGGTTCCGAACGAAGGGGAGACGATCCGGGGGCCCACATCTACTCGAAGGATCAAAGTGTCTTAGCCGATAACCAAGGTGCGCGTTGGCGTTTGGCGTCGCTCGCGAAGCGTGCCCTGCTGGTGGCGGGTTTATTCGTCGCAATTTCTTCGGTATCTGCTGGGCAGGTGCTGGATTCCTCTGTTCGCGTGCCACCCGCATACGACTCCTTTCTCCCGCCGGCGGTCGGGGGGAGCTACGCCGATCCGGTGTTTTCGTCGTCGATCAAGCGGCTGTCCAGCGCTACAACGCAGTTCGACGAAGCAATGGGCACCGGATACATTCCCCTGGTTTCGCCGGAGTACTCCACGATGACTCCATTCAACCAGGACAATTCCCGACTCCTGCTCCAGCATTTCAGCTATTTCGGGCTCTACGATCCAAAACGAGGGTTCATCAAGAACCTCCCTTTCGACGTCAGCGCCAGTAGCGAGCCCCGCTGGTCTCGTACGGAGCCGAGCATTCTCTACTTCCACAGTGGCAACGCGCTGAAGCGCCTGAACGTGTCTACAAACGCCATCACCGTGCTGCACGTCTTCAGCGAGTACGCCGATATCAGCGGGGCGGGGGAGTCCGACATCTGCTTCGATGGCGATCATCTGGTATTGGCCGGCGATCGCCGGGAGATCTTCGTCTACGAGTTGAGTTCCGGCACGAAGGGGCCTGTGCTGGAGACAAACGGACAAACCTATGACAGCCTCTACATGACGCCGGACGACCATGTGACGGTGACGTGGACGTCGCCGGGTTTGCATTCCGGAATCGAACTCTTCGACAGGAACCTGCGGCTTCTGCGCCGTGTCGCGCCCGTGCCCGGACACATGGACGTCACGCGCGACACAAACGGGGATGAGGTTCTGCTGTGGTTCAATTCTGCGGACCCCAAGCCCGAGTGTGAGAACGGCATCGTCAAGATCCGGCTCGCAGATGCAAAACACACCTGCATCGTGACATTCGACCGAAGCCTCGCGGGGCATGTTTCCGCGACCGACAACAGCGGCTGGTTCTTTGTCGATACGTACGCGCCGGACGATCCGAGTCCGGCCTCGGGCTGGAAGCCCTATATGAACGAAATCCTTCAGGTGAAGATGGACGGAACGGAGATTCGCCGCCTTGCCCATCATCGCAGCCGTCCTGTTGACAAATACAGCTATACGCCTCGAGTTTCGGCGAGCCGCGATGGTTCCCGGATCGTCTTTGCAAGCAACTTCGGGCTCCAGGATATCGTGATGCGGGCGCTGGCAACCCTTTCCGGCAACGGTCGCTTGAATGGATCGCCTGAATCTTTGCGGAATAGTCTGCTGGGTGTTCGGGCATCTTCAGCAGATTCGCGGCTGGGTCCGCTGCTTCTGGCGCTGGGTTCGACCATTCAGACGCTTTTCGGTTACACGAACTCCGAGTACACGGACGCCTACGAGATCGAAGTGGATCCCGCAACCGTCGGCACGGCCGTTTCGGCGCCCCGCAGGTCCCGGACTCAGTAAGGGATACCGGTTTCCATGCCGTCGAATGGCGGCCCTGAAACCGGTCGTTGCCTCTTTGTATGTGAACTCGGCGGTGCCAGGCGCTCTTCATACCAACGCAGAACTTCGTCCAGCCCGTCCTCGAGCGAGTGGGTCGGCACGAACTCGAGCAGCCGCCTGATATGCCCGATATCGACGCAGGAGTGTCGGTCATCGGCGGTTCTGACGGCACGATAGACGGGCTTGTATACCCTCAAGCGGCTGCGGTTACGTTCCAGCCGGCGGCGCAACATCTCAAACAGTTCCTTCGGCGTGGTCGCCTCGCCGACCGCGACGTTGTAGATCTGGTGCACGGCCGCGGGGTTCGTCGTCGTGGCGGCAAGGAGGTTCGCCTGCACCGCGTCTTCTATGAAACAGAAGTCCTGGGGATCGGTGCCGTCGCCGTCGATGAAAGCCGGACGTCCATGCAGCATCGCCGCGATCCAGGTGGGAATGACCGCCGCATCGGGGCCTTCCGGATTCTGTCGCGGTCCGAAGACGTTGAAGTAACGGAGTCCGATGTTCTCCATGCCGTAACAGCGGCTGAATACCTCGCTGTAAAGTTCGTCGGCATACTTGGAGACGGCGTATGGCGAAAGCGGGCGTTCAAAGGACTCTTCCATTCGTGGAGCCGGCGCGTGTTCTCCACGCATCGCGTTGCTGGCCGCATAGACAAACCTGCGTACCCGGTTGTCTCGCGCCGCCACCAGCATGTTCAGAAAACCGGAGACATTGTTTTCATTAGTCGCAATCGGGTCTTCGATGGAGAGAGCTGCCGACCCCAACGCTGCCTGGTGGAGCACGACGTCGACGTCCGCGCAAAGAGAGCGGCACAGCGGCAAGTCGCGAATATCGCCCTCCAGCATGCGGAATTGCGCCCACTGGTCCCTGCTCACCGCCGCCCGGATCTGTTCCAGGTTCTCGCGCTTGCCAGTCGAGAAGTTATCGACGCCCTTGACAGACTGTCCCAGGCGAAGCAGGGATTCCAGCAGGTTGGAACCGATAAAACCCGCAACCCCCGTGATGAGCCAACAACGCGGTGCGCTTTGAAGATTCAGCCGTACCCGTTGATATCGGGTTGGTACCTTGAGGGTGGTGGCTTCCTGCCGAAGTTGAAGCGTATCTCTCATTCTCATTCTCTCCTTCTCTCCTTCTCTCCTTCTCTCCTTGCTTGATCGTTATTCGGGAGCATGCTACTGGGCTGTTGTCCGGCCACGCGGAGACAGGCGGAATTGCAAGCCGCCGAGAATTTGCTGGCGATCGAAGTTCGATACCGCGGTTTGGCCTCTGTCCTCCAGAAGCGTGTCCCCCGAAACGAAGACTCCCATCCTGTTCGTGAGCCAGAAGTTGAAGTACGCCCTTCCGATCACGGAACTGACGTGATGATCCGCGAAGTTTGCGGTGCTGCGGGAAAACGTGGTTGAAAACTCGATGTCCGCCCGCCGCGAAAGGCTTCCGCCGATGCGCGCTGTTGCCGCCGAGAAGACCGAACGGCCATGCGTTGTTCCGATGACCGGCTGAACGCCCGGGATGACAGGTTGTCCTCGCTGCGGGGGCAATGAGCTGTAAAAGGACAGAAATCTTTGGGCGTCGGCGGCAAACCAGACGCCGCCGAATCGGCGTTCGATCTTGACTCCCGCCAGATAGGAATTGTCGCCGTCGTACATCGTGCCGCCGGTGATTTCAAACAGCAGCTTCGGTCCCTGGGTGTACGTGTAGGTGAGACTCCCGATGTGAAACGGATGGCCGAGCAACTCCGGGGTCCCGCCGGCCGAAATAGTTGTCGTGCCTGCAACTCTGTCAGCCTGAAAGTTCATGAAGGTTCCGGCGGCTTCCGCGCTTGCGGACCTGCTCGAACTGCAGGATGGCCCGCCGCAGGCGGATGTGGAGGCGCTGGCAACGAGCCGGGGCAAGGGTGTAATGATGCTCAGCAGTGGGCTTGTTGGCGCAGGCGAAGAAACTCCGCCGGAATGGATCTCGCCGGGGACGCCTTCAAAAGTGCCGCTGTCCAACTGCGGAAAGTTGCCGCTGTTGGTGCCGGCTGCGGGGATGCCCCCACTTCTCCCGCCAGCGGCTCCCGCGGGAACAATGGTAGCGTTCGCGGGAGTCACGCCGTCCGTCATGCCGTTGGGGGCCGTGGAAGACTCCGCGATGGCGACGGCCAGTCTCATGGCGAAGCGGGATATTCCAGCCCGCACCGTTGGGACGTTCCACAGGAACTCAACGGCGTCGGTATTGTTTTCGAGCCGGTACGGGCTGATCTTGAGCAGCGAGTAGGAGACCGTCAGTCTGTGCCGCTGCGTCATATAACGCGAAAGGCTGGCCGTGCCGGCTAGGCCGTACTGGTCCAGATAAGTTCCAAGCGCCGGCGTGGGGCTGTTGATGCGCGTGATCGTGTTGTCGAAGCGGACGCCGAGAGTCGTTTTTCGCGACACTTCTTCGGTCAGCGTGAAGGCTGTCGCGTTTTCGCGGAAACTGGTCCGGGGTATCACGAAAATGTTATCCGTGAAGATGCGGGTGGGATCCGAATTCTTCACGAAGGAGTGCCCAAAATCCACTCTCGATCGATGCCCCAGCAGATGGGTGTAGCCGAAGTTGGCCGCATGGTTCCACGCGGTGAATTGCTCTCTCCTGTAGAGAAACTCGAATTCCGGCTGATAATTGAGGATCAGACTGGACCGCGGCGAAGTCTTCGACAGCGCGGGCCGGAACGGCGAAAGCAACAATAAGGACTCCACGGTGGTTCCGCCTTCGGAACTGGGAAGGTTTTCCTTTCCGCTGCTGGCGACAACGGGTCCCGAGAACCAGGAAGTCCGTGTCTGTGCGGCGGCATTGGTGGCTCCGGCCAGAAGCATGAAGACTCCGAGAAGCTTTCGTGACAGGTTCATTTTTTTCTACCCGAGTTGAAAACGCTCCCTCGAAGAGCAAGGCATCTTCCGTTCTGCAGTACAGCCGAATCAGATGTTTTAGGGACACGGCAGCGGGGCGCAGTGGTCGGCGGATTCCGCTATGAGGCAGTCATGTGCCGCAGGGTATTTTTCGCTAGTTTTCGTGCCACTTTCTGAGTAGTGTCAGAAAATTGCGCCAGGACAGAGAAGGGTCAGGGAGATTGCCTCTCTGGAAGGAGAATTGCTCGGCTCCGACTGTTCAAGAGCGCAACCCTAACGATACCAGGGACACTCCGGAAGGAATCGGGAATCTCAGTCGGCTCCCGTCGGCTGATGTCTTTGTATCGTGTCGGAGGTGTACTCGCGTGAGTCTGATAGAGAATGCCGAACCAGAACCGATTTTCAACAGGCTGACTGAAGAGGGAGATCTGCCGCTGCTCGCGGCGCAAATCCTCGAAAGTATTGGCGAACGGGTTCCGTTCGATCCCGCAATTTGTGTTCTTGGGAATTCCGTTCGAGTCTTCAGTTGCGATGGATTTCCAGAGGAGCGCATGCGGCAGTTGAAGAATCGCTTTGAAGCTTACCCGAATCGGCTGCGCGAGGTGGCGCAGAAGCGGGAACTCCCGCACTCGGTGGTTTTCGATGATGGCGCCGTCGCATACCTGGTACCGCTCGTTCATGACCGAGTGATGGAAGGCGTCTTATGCCTTTATCGGGCCAGCGCCGACTGCCACGAATTGCTGTTGCGGCAGGTCAATTCCCTGGGCCCGCTTTGCGCGTCTGCTGCGGCCGCCCTGGTGCGGACGATGGAGAAGGAAGCGGAGCGAGGCGATTCCCAGCCTGCGAACCGCGCTCTGGACCGGCGGCCCAGGCAGAGCGAAGCCAGCAGCTTCGTCGTGTCGCGGCTGTTGCGGAACCTCGCTCATGACCTGCGGACTCCGGCGACCGTGGTGCGGGGTTACCTGCGTATGGTTCTGGACGGACGAACTGGTCCGATCAGCAGCGCCCAGCGCGAATGCCTGTCGATTGCCGCGCGAAGTGCCGCCGATCTCGCGGCGTTGGGTGAGCTCGCCGAGAATGCCGCCGCCGTAATCTCGCGCTCGGAGATTCAGATATTGGACTTTCGCGATCTTTGGCTATCCGCGTGCCGTTCAAATCGTACGAAGATTCTCGCTGCCCGTCTTGCGATAACAGATCGAATTCCCGGTACGAGCGTCCCCGTTTGCGGAGACCGCGCAGCTCTGGAATCGATCCTCGATAGAGTCCTTGCGGCTGCGGTGTTGGGATTAGAAGGCGGCGAGCTGCATGCGGAACTAAAAGAGGAGGCCGAGTCCGCGATTCTTCGAATCTCTTCGCCTTCCCCGCAGAAGGCGGACGAGGAGTCCCGACAGGAATTGTTCCGGAACGTGCAGAAATTCCTGTCCCTTCACGGGGGATCTCTGACCTCGGCAATTAAAAAAGAGGGCGAAAAAACGATGATCACCATCTCGTTGCCAAGCTGCGGCCTATGAAGAATCCGTCGATATTGATCGCCGACGATGATGAATCGTTGCGAAGCTATCTGGAGCATTTCCTGAAATCGTGCGGATACGACACCAGTTCTGTCGAGTCCGGCGACCAGGTGATCGCCCGGATGAAGGCACAAGCGCCTTTGGACTTGATTCTCCTGGATGTCGTGATGCCGGGAATCAGTGGGATGGAAGTTCTGGAGCAGATCAAGAAGATCCGTCCCTCGGTGCCGGTCATCATCCTGTCGGGAGTGGGACAGGTAAAGACCGTAGTCGAGGCAATTCGACTGGGTGCCGCCGATTATCTGTCCAAACCTTTCGAGGAGGAGGAGCTTCAGCTGACAATCCGGAATGCGCTCGAGAAGGTCCAACTGCGTGACGAGGTCAAGCTGCTGCGAAAACAGCTCTCCGAATCGGAAGACAGCGAACTCGGCATTTCCGGCAACTCCAAGATGGCAAGTGTTCGCGAGATCGCCAGGCAGGTGTCCGAAACGGACGTGCCGGTCCTGATCCTTGGCGAGTCCGGCGTTGGAAAGGAAGTGCTTGCGCGCTACATCCACAAACACTCGGGCCGGGCTGAGCATCCGTACGTAAAAGTGAATTGTGCGGCCCTGCCCCACGACCTTCTTGAATCGGAATTATTCGGCTACGAACGTGGAGCGTTTACCGGAGCCGTTGGCGACAAGCCTGGAAAATTCGAGTTGGCCGGTCGCGGCACTCTATTGCTGGACGAGATCGGCGAGATGAGCCCGCCACTGCAGGCGAAGTTGTTGCACGTGCTTCAGGACTGCGAGTTTAGCCGGCTCGGCGGCAAGCGCCTGGTGCAGGTTGACGCCAGGATTCTCGCTTCGACCAACCGGCGCCTGGAGCAGTCTGTTGCACGCGGTGAGTTTCGAGAAGATCTCTATTTCCGGTTGAATGTCATTACGATCGATGTCCCGCCATTGCGCGAGCGCAAAGAGGATATTCCGCTGCTGTGCACGCACTTCCTGTCGCGGTATCGCGAGAAATACAGGAGCACGGTTAATCAGATTCCGCCGGAGTTGATGGCGGCTTTCCTCGCCTTCGACTGGCCCGGCAATGTTCGCCAGCTGGAGAATTGCGTCAAGCGATACCTGATTCTTCCCGATGCCGCCGTGCTGCCGATCGCGCGAAAACCCCAGGCTGAAACGGAAGTCGCGACACGCCAGCCCCACCGGGTCGTTTTGAGGGAGGTTGGAGCTCAGGCCGCCGAGCACGCGGAGCGAGAACTTGTATTAAGAACTCTCGAACAGACTCATTGGAATCGGAAGGCCGCTGCGCGCCTGCTGAACATTTCCTACAAAGCACTGCGCAATAAACTAAAAAAATGGAATCTGAAGGGTGACGTCACCAGCCCGATCCTGGAGCCCAGTATTCCAGAAACAAGTGGTAGTGAAATACCACTTTAGGGAACTTAGAGTACGCTAATGTGGTTCTTCGATGTCCTCTAAGAGTTTTTCCTGGATCCGAAGATCGCTTTTCCGTAGTCGTTCCCTTGGCTTGGGGTGTAGTGTGCACGATTTCTCTGGTGGCAGGTGGGGTGCATAGAGCCGTCCACAGGTGTCGCTATGCCGATACGAAAAAACAGTTTGGGAGGAACGATGGGATCTAACAGGAAGAAGGCCGTCGTGAGTGATTCGGCAACGTCCGAACTGCTCACAGAACTTGTTGCCCACCTCCGTCAGAATCGCGGCCAACTCCGCGAGGAGTGGGCGCGCCGAATCACCGAGTCGAAGCTCCTCACGGCGATGACGAAAGAGGAAATCTTCGTGGAAGCGACGTCCGTTTACGAGAATTACGTCGCGGTGTTGGAGACGGGCAGCGTGGAAGCGCTTCAGGCGTATGCGCGGGATCTGTCCGAGCGCATCATTCCCAGGGGAGTAGAAACACACGAAGTAGTGGGAATCGTGCTGCTCCTCCGTGACGTGTTGGCGCGTTCCCTGTTCAAGAAATACCAGTCCGAGTTCGCGCTGCTGAACAGGGTGCTCGATGCCTATGAGCCCGCGGCGAACCGAATTGCCAACACCGTGGCCGTCGGCTTTGTGCAGGAACGCGAGCGCATTATCCGCCAGCAGCAGGAGGCCATTCGGGAATTGTCCACGCCCGTGCTCCAGGTTCGCGAGCGCTTGCTGATTCTGCCGATCATCGGCGTGATTGATCCCCAGCGCGCACGGCAGCTGACCGAGCAACTCCTTCGCGGCATTCGGTCGAACCGTGCCAAGGTGGTCGTCATCGACATCACCGGTGTTCCTGCGGTCGATGCCACGGTAGCCAACCACCTTGTCCAGACTGTAGACGCCTCCCGTCTCATGGGCGCCACGGTGATCGTCACCGGGCTGTCCGCCGGAATTGCACAGACCCTCGTGACCATCGGAGTGGACCTCTCAAAGATGAAGACAATCGGAGACCTCCAGGGGGGGATTGAAGAAGCCGAGCGATTGCTGGGCTACAGGGTCAATCTCGACGCGGATCTGGCCGCGACTTTGAAGTAACGCCGCAGCAAGGCACAAGTACCTCGGATTCGAAAGGACGCACCTAGAGATCGAGCATGCGAGTCCCGATTCTAAAACAGAGCGGTTACCTGATCGCGTCCATTCAATCCGCGCTGACCGATGCGGATCTGGTGCAGCTTCGCGACGACCTTGCGGAGATGGCCGGGCGTTACCGGGCTCGAGGAATCATCGTCGATGTGACGGCTCTCGACGTGATGGATTCGTTTGCGGTTCGGACGCTACGGGCGATCGCCCACATTCTCCTCATGCGTGGGGCGCGCACCGTAATCGTCGGAATTCAGCCCGAAGTCGCGTTTGCAATGGTGCAAATGGGACTCACCCTGGGTGAAACTTTTACCGCGTTGGATCTTGAAGAAGGATTAGCTCTGCTGGAACGCGGGAGAGAACGCCGTGAATGAGACCCGCGTAACGATTCAATCAGATGCAGATATTATCGTGGCGCGCCAGATGGGACGCGAACTGGCGGAGGGAATCGGTTTTTCGGGCAGCGAGTTGACGGTCCTGGCAACCGCGATCTCGGAGATCGCACGCAACATCATCGAATACGCCGGCTGGGGCGAAATCTTCCTGCGGCAGATACAGCACGGCTCGCGGAAGGGTATTCTCGTGATTGCCCGGGACCGCGGCCCGGGAATTCCCGACATTGAACTGGCCATGCAGGACGGATATTCCACTTCCAAGGGAATCGGGCTCGGCCTGCCCGGAGCGCGCCGTCTCATGGATGAGTTCGAGGTGGAGTCCAAGGTAGGCGGCGGCACCACTGTAACGATGAGAAAGTGGGTCGTTTGATAATGTCCCCTGAAGGACCGCGAAACTGCCACTGCATTTGTCGAGTTCGGTGTCTGGTCGAAGTGTCGCGATGCCGATTCGGTGAATGGGGACTGCTATATCATCAAGCCGGTGGGTAACAGCGTCGTTCTCGCGGTCGCCGACGGACTGGGCCATGGAGACGAAGCTGCTGCTGCCGGCCGCGCCGCGATGTCCTGCGTGGAAGCTTACGCGCAGCAGCACCCGATCGCGCTGTTTCAGCTCTGTCACTCTGCTTTGAAACGCACCCGTGGCGTGGTGATGAACCTGGCGCTCTTCAGCGCAGATGAGGCGACGCTGACGTGGCTTGGCGTGGGGAACGTCGAAGGCATTCTTCTCCGGGCCGACGCGACGGCGAACCCGCCGAGGGAATCCATCCTGCTCAGAGGGGGCGTCATCGGCCTGAGCCTTCCGCAGTTATACGCCGCGGTTATGCCCATCCATCCGGGGGATACACTCGTTTTTGCGACCGACGGGATTGCGAAAAATTTCTCCGATGTTCTCAACATGCTGGATTCGCCGCAGCGGCTGGCGGATAGAATCGGCGCTGGCTTCTCGAAAGGCAACGACGATGCCCTCGTGGTCGTGGGGAGGTACAGCGGGCGGTGAAAAATGGAGCTCCGCGAATTTGAAAACCAATATCGGTCTGCGCTCCACTCGTTCCTGGAGTCCACAACGGAGCAGAACCTGGAGCGGGCGTACGGCGTGGCGCGCAAAGCCATCGCGATGGAACTCGGGGTCCTCGACGTCGCAGCAGTCTTCCATAAGCTTCTCGGCGAAGTCCTGGTAAAGCTGCCGGCGTCAAAGCGCGCCGAAAAGACCGTCGATCGAGCGATGAGCTTCTTCCATGAAAGCCTTTCGCCGTTCGAGATGACGCTTCGTGGCTTCCGCGAAAACAACGAGCGCCTTCATCAGAGCCTTCAGCAGCTTACCCACACTCAGACAGAGCTTCAGTCCCAGAACCTTCAACTGAGCACCGCTAGACATCGTTACCGCGAACAGTTCGATTTCGCCCCGGACGGTTATCTGGTTACGGATCTGACCGGGGTCATCGAAGAGGCGAATGTTGCCGCCGCCTCCCTGCTGCATGTCGAGCAGCGCGATCTGGTCGGGAACTCCCTGGCCATGTATCTTGAGGGAGACGGGCAGGATCTTTTCGGCTCCCAGTTGCTTCAATTGCAGAGCGGCACGATCGAGCGCGTGAGGGACTGGCAGCAGACCATCCGACCGCGGAAGGGCCGCCGTTTTCCGGCGGCGTTGACTGTCGGAGTTGTGCGTGATTCGTCAGGGAAACCCGCCGGGCTTCGCTGGCTCGTTCGGGACATCACCCACTTCAAACGCGCGGAGGCCGAACGCTCCGAACTCGTCGTTCGCGAGCGCGTGGCCCGCGCGGAAGCCGAAGCCGCCCGCCGCCTCGCGTTTCTCGCGGATGCCAGTACGCTTCTGGCGGCGTCACTGGACAGTGAAACCACGCTGAAAAGCGTCGCGCGGCTGGCCGTGCCTTTCTTCGCGGACTGGTGCCTGGTCTACATTGTCGATGACGACGGCTCCGTGCGCCGCGTCGCCGTGGCGCAGGCCGACCCGGAGAAAGAGGAACTGGCAAACGCCCTGGGCCGCCAGGTCCCGCCGCAGGTTCCCGAATGGGTCAGCAGAGTGTTGATCACCGCACAGTCGGAGATCGTTCCGGAACTGACCCCTGGCTCCGGCGCCGACGCGGACGGTCCGCAGAACCAGATCGTCGAAGGTATCGAGGCACGGAGCGCGCTTGTCGTGCCCCTTGTCGCCCGGGGACGAACTCTTGGTGCCATCGCGTTGATTTCGATTCAGGCAAGAAGAACCTTCGGAGATGCGGAACGCATCCTGGGAGAGGATCTCGCGAGACGCTGCGCTTATGCCGTGGACAATGCCCGCTTGCACAGCGAAGTTATCGTTCAAAGAGACAGAGCCGAAAAGGCAAGCCGGGTAAAGGATGAGTTCCTTGCAATACTGAGCCATGAGTTGAGGAATCCGTTGGTTCCGATACTGGGATGGGCCCGCATCCTCAAGGCTCGCACCAGTTCCGATGAAGTGCTCACCGAAGGCATCAAGTCACTGGAGCGCAACGCGCAGACGATTCAGCGCCTCGTGGACGACTGCCTCGATCTGGTCCGGACCTCCACGCGCCACATTCGTATCGAACTCAGCCGGATCGATCTGAACTCGGTCGTCACGTCTTCGATCGAAGCTGTCGTTTCTCTTGCCCGTGAAAAAGGCCTGGCAGTCGATGTCGAACTCTCCGTAACGCCGCTATGGGTAATTGGAGACCGCACCCGCCTCGAACAGGTGGTCGTGAACCTTCTCATGAACGCCATAAAATACACGCCTGCCGGCGTGGTCGAGGTTCGCTCCAGCAGAAGCCCCGCTCAGGCCATGCTACGCGTCAAAGACACCGGAATCGGCATTGCCCCAGACTTCATCGAAAAGGTCTTCGAACCGTTTCGTCAGGCGACCAGTGCGTGGTTGACTTCCGATTCCGGACTCGGCATCGGCCTGTCGATTGCGCGCGAAATCGTCGCGCTGCACTCGGGAAGGATCTGGGCGGAGAGCGAAGGACTGAGGAAGGGAAGCACGTTTTGTGTCGTGTTGCCTTCATCCGCTGAACAAACGGAGAACGACGGACCCGGCGACGATGAGCTGGACAGGCCCGAGCCACCTTCCGTAAGACCTCTGCGTCTTCTCGTCGTTGAGGATTCTGGAGACATTCTCTTTCTCATCAAACACGAACTGGAATGGGCGGGATATACGGTGTTTACCGCCAACGATGGGAACAGCGCACTTGCCATAGCGAAGCAAGAGGTGCCCGACGTCATCATCTCCGACATCAAGATGCCGAATCTGGACGGCTACCAGTTCCTGCGCGAACTCCGAGCCATACCCAAACTCGCGGAAATTCCCGCCATTGCCATGACCGGATTCGGCATGGAACGGGATATCGAGCAGGCCAGGGCTGCCGGCTATCGCGCTCACCTTGTCAAACCCGTCAACATCGATGAAATGAGCCGCCTCATCGAACAACTCGCAAACGGCACGCCGCCGTAAGTCTCGATGGTTTGTGGCGTCCGACTGCCACTTCTTGGAAGGCAGGGGCCACTCGCTGCTCTTTTTTGTTCTTCGATCCTGCCTAAGTCCTTCCCGGACCGTTCGAAACAGCCTGATCCCGGATGGCACTGCTTTTGCATTTCGACCGGCAGAGGATTTGCCGCATGTGGAATCAGGTTCGAAAGTCATCAATCGTCATCGGGCTTATGTTGGCGATGCTCGCGGAGTCTCACTCTCAGACGCTCAAGCGGCCGGAGAGTTTCGGCGATAGCGAATACCGGCTCGGGCCTGAGGATGTGATCGAGGTCTTCGTGTGGAAGGAAGACGACCTTACCACCAGTACGGTGGTCCGCCCCGATGGGAAGGTCACGGTCCCCCTGGTCGGAGAAATCGTCGCCAGCAACAAGACGGCCGGCGAGCTCGAAGAGGAAATAAAGGCGAAGTTGCTCAAGTACCTCACGTTGCCGGTGGTGAACGTCGTCGTCAAGGAAGTGAACAGCCCGAAGGTTTCCGTGTTCGGCGAAGTCAATAAGCCGGACGTTTACAGAATCAAGCAGAAGACCTCTGTGTTCGACGTGATTGCGCAGGCCGGCGGTTTCACCGAGTTTGCGAAGCGGGAAAAGGTGATCGTGATTCGAAACGACGCAAAGAACCCGGAGAAGTTCAATTTGAATCTGAAAGAGATGATCAACAACGGGGGCGGCGTTTTCTACGTCCAGCCCGGAGACACGGTATATGTGCAATGAGCGGTGACATGAGGAATCCAACAAGAGACAACCAAGGTATATCCCTGGCCGATTTTCTGGAAATCGTCAGCAGGCGGAGACTTTACGCCATCGTCACGGCACTTTTGGTGATGGCGGGGGTCGGAGCCTATATCGCCATCGCGAAAAATTGGTACCGGGCCCGCGCGCTGGTGGCTATCGACGTTCGGCCGGGAGAGAGCTTTGTCGATTCGACCACGAGAGTCCGGGAGGAGCTTCGAACCGCACGGGAAGTACTGCTGGGCGAGCCGGTGTTCGGGAAGGTGGTTTCCGAGTTTCACCTGATCGATCCCAAGGCCGCGTCACCTCAACGAGCCGCCGAGGAAGTTCGTTCCCGAATGAAGCTGGAACTCGACGGTGAAACCGCGATCTACATCGGCTACGAAGGGCGCGATCCCCGGCAGGTGTCGGACGTCGCCAATCGCATGGCCGAACTCCTGAGTGAGGAAACCTCCGAAGGCCGGGAGCTTCGCCTGGAGGAAGAGGCGGAAGTCTCAGAGACCGAAATCGACCGGCTCAGAGAGAAGCTCTCGAACCTGGACAAGCAGATCGAGACCTACAAGCAGGGTGCAGTCGAGGAACTTCCGGAGCGAATCGACGCCAATCTCAAGACTCTTGAGGATCTTCAGGCGCAAAGCCGCAGTGTCGCCTTATCCATCGCGAATGAAGACTCCCACCGTGCCGGCGTTGTCACCGAGATGGCCGACCTCGATAAACAGGGTGTTCTGGAGACGGAAAAGACGGCCCGGCCGCTCTCAGAGAACGCCCGGAAGCTTGCGGCCTCGCGGCTCGAACTCGAACGCCTCCTGACCCGGTATCGGCCGGACTACCCGTCTGTCATCACCCTGAAGGGTGAGATCTCGAGCCTCGAGACATTGGTGAATGCGGAGCCGCCGGCAGAAGCAGTCCGCACCGTGTCTCCGGGACAGTTGCGCTACACCACCCTGAAAGCCGATCTCGAATCCACGGATCGCCGGCTCGCGAGCCTGCGGCAACAGAAGAGTGCGGTCGAAGGTCAGATTGCCGCTTACAGGACACGTGTTAATGCGTCGCCGCGGCACGAGCAGGCGCTCAGCGAGTTGAAACGCGAGCATGACGTTACGCAGGTGCAGTATGAGGAGCAGCTGACGAAGCAGTCCCAGGCGAGGCATACGGCTCAGATCCAGCAGATCGAGCACGGTATCGCTTTCAGAATCGTCGAGCCGGCCATGCCGCCTCTGGATCCGTATTCGCCGAACCGGCTTCGCCTGTTGCTGGTGGGCCTGGCCGCCGCGCTTGGCGCCGGACTCGGAGCGGTGTTCCTCGTCGAACAGCTGGACTCCACGTTCAAGGATGTCGAAGACGTACAGAGTTTTGCGGGTTTGCCCGTGCTGGCCGTGGTGCCGACTATCGCGCGGGCGCGCTCCGCTCCCTCGGAGGGCCTCGTCGTGCTGAAGGATCCGAAATCGGTGCCGGCGGAACAGTTTCACGTGCTTGCAACCCGGTTGCGAAGCATGAGTCCTGCGAACGTCTTTACGGTGGCGAGCTCCGCCGGAGGCGAAGGGAAGACATTCACATCGATCAATCTTGCTCTGGCTCTGGCGCGCACCGGTGCGAAGGTCCTGCTGATCGATGCGGATCTGCGCCGCCCGCGCGTTCACTTGTACCTTGGCCTGCACGCCCGGGAAGGCCAGGGGCTGGCCGCGATGCTTGCCGATCCGGAACTACCGATGGAAAAGTCTTCGTTCAAGGTCGGCGGGCTGACGGTTCTTCCGGGCCTGGTTTCCAGGAAGAATCCGTTGCTGCTGCTCGCGTCGCCGAGCCTTCAGCTTTTGATCTCCCGCTTCCGCCGGGAGTTTCAGTTTGTCGTCATCGATTCTACGCCCATCCTGCCGATAGCGGATGGCATCGTGCTTGGCGGAGTTTCCGACCATGTGGTGCTGGTTGTCCGCGCACGGCGCACGACGCGCGCGGTGCTGAAACGCGCCCTGGATTCAATGGACCAATCGAAACTTGCAGGCGTCGTTCTCAATGACGTCGATATGAGGCATTCGAAGTATTCCTATGTATACCGATACTACGAGGACACCTATCTTCGCGGGGCCTGACCCCGACGCCCCGATCATCAAGTTCCTGCCTTTCTGGGTGGTGAGGCCGCGAGCGCTCGTCCTGGCGGCGGAAGCGTGTCTCACAACGGCGATCCTGGCAGGATCCGTCGTCGCGGCGATGCACTTCAGCGGAGCCGTGGACACTTCCTTGTCTGCAGGCGGGAGGTAGCGGAATCCCCGTGGATGCGGAGAAATTATGGCCGGTTGGGTGTTTTGGCTGTCCCTGGGTTTCGTCGCGTATACCTACTTCGGCTATCCGATGATCCTGATGATTTGGAACAGACTGGCTCCGAGAGCCGTCTTGAAGGCGCCGAACGAGCCGGATGTGACGTTGATCATGGTGGCTTGTAACGAAAAAGAGAATATCCGTCAGAAGATCCTCAACTGTCTTTCTCTCGACTATCCGCGGGAACGGCTGCAGCTGATTGTTTCCCTGGACGGCCCGACGGACGGAACCGAACTGCTCGCGCTGAGTTTCGCAGGGCGCGGAGTCCAGGTTACCTATGTGTCGCAGCACAAGGGGAAGGCGGCAGCGATCAACAATGCCGTCGCAAAGGCTCGCGGTTCCATTCTGGTTTTTGTTGACACCCGCCAGAGGCTCGATCGCGGCGTCATCCGCGAACTGACGGCAAATTTCAGCGATCCCAGCGTCGGGGCGGTTTCCGGCGAACTTATGCTGGATTCCGCGGCCGAAGACGGCTCCGACGGCGCAGGGGTCTACTGGAAATACGAAAAGTACATTCGCTTCATGGAAAGCCGGGTTCACTCGGTCGTTGGAGTTTCGGGAGCGCTTTACGCGGTCCGGCGCAGTTTCTTCCAGGAACTTCCGGTGGGCACGATCCTCGACGACGTCGTGGTCCCGATGCGAATCGTTATCCGGGGAAGCCGGGTTGTTCTGGACAAGGATGCGCGTGCTTTCGACCACGCCGCGCAACCCGGGCGGGAGTTCCGTCGCAAGGTTCGGACGCTTGCCGGCAACTTCCAATTGCTCGTACGGATGCCGGAGTTGCTCAATCCGTTCCGCAATCCCCTGTTTTTTCAGTTTGTTTCCCACAAGGTGGCGCGTCTGTTTGTGCCGTACGCCCTGGTCGCCCTGTTTGTCGCGAATCTGTTCCTTCGCACGGGAGGCTACCTGGTTTTCCTGTGGTTGCAGTCGTTGTGGTACGGCCTTGCGCTGGCAGGCTTGTTTTTTGCCTACGGTTGGCGGCCCGTGTCGGCTGCGGCCAAACATAAAGTGGAGGGGCGGGTATGAAACGGATTCTTTCGATTCCATTGACGTTTGTCATCATGAACTGGGCGGCCGTCGTCGGCCTGCTGTCCTTTGTGCGCGGGACGCGCGATGTCTGGACTTCCCAGGGAACAGGCTGGTAGGGCGATGTCCGCGACTATTCTGAGCAAAGAGGTCCAAAACCAGTCCGGCGGTATTCGCGTCGAAACGATCAGGGATGTCGAATCGTTTCTCTGCCTTAGAACGGAGTGGAACAACCTGGTCGCGGCAGTTCCCGTGGAACACCCATTTCTGTTGCACGAATGGGTTCGCAACTGGTGGGAGTGCTTCGGTACCGACAAGATGTCCCTTCACATTGTCGTTGTCCGCGAAGGAAAGAGTGTCGTCGGCATCGCGCCGATGCTGGAAGACACGGAGCGCTTTTATGGATTCAAGCTCCGCAAACTCACGTTCATCTGGAATGCCCATGTGCCGCGCTGCGACTTCATCGTGGCCGGGCACCGCCACGACATCTATCGCGCGATCTGGAATCACATCGCGTCGGAGGACCGGCGGTGGGATCTGCTGCTGCTGCCTCAACTGGCTGAAGATTCACCGACGCTGTCCTGGTTCAGGGAACTCGCATCGTCTTCTGGATTCCTGGTGGGTTTTTGGACGTCGGATTCGTCGCCGTATGTGCCGATAACAGGAACATGGGAGGAGTATCTCGAAGGACTCCCCGCCAAACACCGCTCGAATCTGAGGAATCGCACGTCCAGGCTGATGCGCCTCGGGCCTTTGGAACTGGAGAGCCTGACGCCTGATGCCGATGCACGATCTGCTCTTGCGGAAGGTCTCCGGATCGAAGCAGCCGCCTGGAAAGGGCAGGCGGGAACGGCGCTTCTTTCCGACCCCCACGTCACCGATTTCTATTCAAGGCTCGCGGAGATGCCGGGGATTCGCGGTGCCGTGAGGCTGCACTTCCTGCGTTCCTGCCGAAACCGGATCGCGTTCGATTTTTCGCTGTGCCACAACAACGGGATGTATCTCATCAAGAGCGGCTATCTTCCCGATTATGCCACGTACTCGCCGTACAACATCCAGGCGTCGCTGATCCTGGAGTCCTGTTTCCGTGCCGGGTTCCGGCGATACGATTTCCTGGGAAAGGACGAGCACTGGAAAACAAGATGGTGCCGGCACTCGGTGTCGCACCAATGGATGTTCATCTATCCGAACAATCCACGCACGGCACTGTTTCACGCCATGAAGTTCCGGCTTGCCCCGATGGTTAAGGAATTCGGGCATGCCCACGGACTGCACGTTCCGAAACGAGTCGGTACCTAGGAGAGACGTCATGTATGTGCCGGCCTGGACGCCGCTCAACCCGGGAATCCTGCTACGCCGAAGCTCACCGACGGAACTTCTGCCCTACCCGATCTACAAAAAGCACAACCTCAGTTTTTATGTGGCTCGCGCAGGCATCTATGCCCTCTGCTGTGCGCTGCGGCATCACGGCGTGGACGCCGTGCTGGTGCCCGACTACCACAGCGGAAACGAAGTCAGCGCCATTCGCGCCGCAGGCATGCGCGTCATTTTCTATTCCATCAACCGGAACCTTTGCCCCGACCTGGCTGAACTGGAGAACCTGACCTCCGATGGCCAGGTCGGCGCGCTTTACGTGATCCATTTCATGGGCTGGCCTCAGCCCATCGAGGACCTGCAACGGCTTTGCACCAGACGCGGCCTTCTTCTGATCGAGGATTGCGCGCTGGCCTTCCTCAGCCGAAGAGGCAAAAGGCCGCTGGGAACGTTCGGCGACTTCTCGGTTTTCTGTCTCTACAAAACTCTTCCGATACCGAACGGAGGAATGCTTGTCCAGAATCGGCAGACTCTGCCGGAGCTTAAGTCGCTGCGGCCGCGGCGCTGCTCGGCGCTATCGCTGGCAGGACGGAGCACGGAACTCCTTCTATCGTGGATCCGGCTTCAATCCGAGCCGGTCGGAAGGATCCTGCTCTCCATGAAGGGAGTCGTCGGCCGCCGACTCAGTGCGGCGAATATCGGGCGCACTCCCGTCGGCGACATCGGTTTCGATCTGTCGAATGTCGATCTGTCCATGTCGGGGATCGGTCGCTACCTGATGCCGCGATTCAACTACAACCAGATCGTCGAGCGTCGTCGCAGAAACTATTTTCTGCTCGCGGACAGACTCAAAGGCGTCGTCCCGTTCCTGCGCGAAGACCTCGAGGAAGGCGTCTGCCCCCTGTTCTTTCCGATCCTCGTATCCGACAAGAACGCCCTTGCGCAACGCCTGCATGCCGTCGGAATCGAGGCGGTCCAGTTCTGGAATTACGGCGACCCGGAAGGGGACAAGCGCGGCGGCTGTTCCCAGTTCCTTCGGCGCCACGTCCTTGAATTGCCGATCCACCAGGATGTTTCTCCGGCCCGTATCGCGTATATCGCCGATTGTGTCCGCGCGATGGTCCCATGAGTGTCGTCGCGGACGGCCTTCAAGCGCGAGTCGTGTCGAACGAGCGGGACTTTCTGGCGCTGCAGCCGGAGTGGAACGACCTGCTCGACTCCAGTTCCTCAGACTGCCTGTTTCTCACGTGGGAATGGTTGAGCCTGTGGTGGCGCCATCTTGGAGCCGGCCGCCGTCTCTTCCTCCTGGAGGTCAGACACTCCGGACGACTGGCCGGGCTGGCGCCGTTCGTCGCCGCAAGCGACCGTCTCGAATTCATGGGTACCGGAGCCGTCGGTTCCGATTACCTGGATGTTCTTGTGAGAAGAGACTGCAGACACGAGGTCCTCGACGCCCTGGCCAGGGAACTGATGCGTACAAACCGGCCGGTCGTGATGAGTCACATCCTTCCGGGTTCGGACGCGCGTTTTCTTGCCCAGCAGATGAGAGCCCTCGGATTTCAACTCTGCGAGGAATCCCTCAATGTCTGTCCGTTCGTCAAGCTCGACAGGTGGGCCTGGGACGACTTCCTTTCGCATCTCGGCAGGCGGCATCGGGAGAACGTCCGCCGGCGGCTTCGAAAGGCTTCTGATTTCCGGTTTGTGTTAACTCGCACTGTGGAAGACCTGCAGCGGAATTTTCCTGTCCTGCTGGACCTTCATGGGCGCCGTTGGATTCCGCGCGGCGGATCGGACGGCCTGGCCGGAGAAGACGTAATTGCGTTCCACCGCGAATTCAGCCGTCTCGCTCTCCAACGGGGATGGCTCCGTCTGTTTGTCCTTCACGACGGCGAGAACCCCGCCGCCGCGGTTTACGCGTTTCACCGAAAAGGAAAAACACTCTACTACCAGGCCGGAGTGAACCCGAATTACGCCTGCTGGAGCCCGGGCCTGGCAGCACTGAGCCTGAGCATTCGTCACGCCCTCGAAGAGGGATCCGGGGAGTTCGACTTTCTTCACGGAGACGAGGATTACAAGTTTCTGTGGACGCAGGAATTCCGGGAACTGTTCAGGGCCCGCCTCTATCCCGATTCATTTTTTGGAAGGATGACGCTGCGCCGCGACCAGGCCATGCGGGCCGCAAGGAAAATGGCACGTTACGTGATACCCCACTGAGCGTCAGGGACGACCGGAGATCCCGAAAACCAATACTCGAAAGGACGTTATGTTGCGTGGCCTAATAAAAAACGCTTTTGCCATGGCCTTTGATACTGCCGGCTCGGAGAGGTTGCTGAACTTCGCGGGCGGTGCAAACGAGCCTCCCGTGGTTGTGGGGTACCATCAGGTGGTACCTGAGTTTCATCAAGACTGGCGATTCGGAATTACGGCAATGCAGATCAGTTGCGAGATGCTGGAACGGCATCTGGACTGGCTAGGCAGCCGTTACGAGTTCGTCAGCCTCGACGAAGTTGGATCCCATTTCGAGACCGGCGAGCCGTTCAGGAAGCCCGTGGCTTCCGTGACGTTTGATGATGGCTACCGCGATGTCTATCTGAATGCGTTTCCGATTCTGAAGCGTAAGGGCATCCCCGCGGCTGTTTTCGTTGTGACCGACATCGTCGGAACGGACACCCCTCCGCTCCACGACCGCTTGTATTCGGCGCTGGTCGCGGGCTTTCAACATTGGACGTCTCCCGCGGAGGCGCTTTCCGAAAAGCTCGCCAGGATTCATGTTTCGGAAGCTTCAAGGAAGCGAATCCTGTCGGGCGTTCCCAACGCCTTTGCGACGATGAGAAACATCTCCGAACTCCTGCGACAGGCCGAGATCGAGTCGCTGGTTTCCTCCGTGGAATTCACCTTGCCGGGTTCGATGCCGGCGCTGGACGAGGCACGCCCGCTAACCTGGGAAATGATCGAGGAGATGAATGCGGCCGGAATCACGATAGGATCCCATACGAAATCGCACGTGCTTCTGACCCTCGAGAACAGCGACCGCGTGTACGAGGAAATCGGGGAGTCGAAAAACGTTCTGGATCGCCGGCTGGGCGTATCGACGCGGCACTTCGCCTATCCCGACGGCCGGTTCGACGCGAAGACGGCCTATGCGGTTGCCGCATCCGGGTATCGCTTCGGCTTCACGACATGCAAGCATCAGCTTGCGTCTTATCCACTGATGTCCATTCCCCGGCGGATGCTTTGGGAGAATTCATGCAAGGACACGTTCGGACAGTTTTCCCCGTCTGTGATGAAGTGCCACGTTCACGGACTTTTCGACTGGATCTCCGGCTGCAACCGCATGCACGGCCCGCTGGTTGATGCGCCGCACGGGTTGTGGCGCGAACCGGAGGGAGAGAAGCGGCCCTCGTGGGACCGCGGGTGGGATGCGTGATGCCCTTCGCTCTTCTCTTCTTATTTCTTTTCATGCTGTACGCGAGTCCGGCGTTGCTTGTGCCGGAGCTTGGAGCGCTGCGTCCCACGCAATTGGCGGGAGTGAGCGCGATGGCGGTGCTTACGGTGCAGAAGGCCATGTCCGGAGAACGCTGGAGGTCGCTATGGCCCTCGGGTTCGCTGCTGCTGATCATGATCGGCGCTGCCGGCCTGTCGTCGATCAGCGCCTTCTGGCCCCGCCTGGCGATTGAAACGACGCTCGACTTCGCCAAGATCGGCGTCGTCTTCCTGCTCATACTGAACTGTGTCGATTCTGAACGTCGCGTCCAACTAGCGACTCTCGCGCTGATCGCCGGCGGCGTGTTTCCGGCCGCAGGAACGATTCTCAATTACATGCGCGGAAACGTGGTGGAGGGGAACAGGGCCGGCTGGCTCGGAACGTTCTCCAATCCCAATGATCTCGCCTACAGCGTCGTGTTGCTGATTCCACTCGCTTTCGAGGCCAGCCGGAACGCGCGCGGGTTGCTAAAACCGGTTTTCTGGGTAGTTCTCGGGCTGTACGTTGCGGCGGTGTTCGCGACGCATTCGCGCGGCGGGCTGATCGGAATGGCTGCCGTGCTTCTGGTGCTGGGACTCCGCCAGCGAGGAATTCTTCCCAAGGCGGTTGTCGCCGTTTCGCTCGTCGCCGTCGTTGTCTTCGCAGCCTTTTACTGGACGCGCGACGCGGGGTTCGCGGATCTCGGCGAGGACTTTACCGTTCACCAGCGAATGGAGACGATATGGGCTGGCCTCAGGATGTTTGCGGACCATCCGTTGGTCGGAGTGGGGCTGGGTTGCTCGGTCGTCGCCTTTCCGGTTTATGCGCCCCCGAACATCGATTTTGCGGGTGCGCTCGTCATTCACAACACCGCCATCGAGGCGCTCAGCGAACTCGGGTTGGTCGGTTTCGTGCCCTTCGTCGTGCTGATCATATCCGCTCTGTACCGCGCGAGGCTGATGTCCAGGGCAGAGACCCTTTCCCCGGTCATGCGGGATTACTCCGTGGCGTTTGAGGCTTCGCTCTACGGCTTCGTGGTCTGCGGGCTTTCAGGCGGATATGTCGTGAGCTGGTTTCCTTATGTCGTTATCGGGCTCATTGCTGCTCTGGTGTCGCTTTACGAGGAAGGCAGGGTGCCCGATGAAATCGTCGTTTAAGCCCGCGCTGCTGCTTATGGCCGGCCGCTGCGCTGCTTTCGTGGTGACGTTCCTGATTCCTGTCGTGCTGGTTCGGACCTTCGACCAGGAGGGCTACGGGACTTACAAGCAGCTGTTTCTCGTCTACTCGACGCTCTTTGCCGTCGCCCAGTTCGGGATGGCGGAAAGCCTCTACTATTTCATTCCCAACCATTTGGAGACCGGCGGGAAAACTACCGCAAATGCCACGCTGATGCTCGCCGCCCTTGGCGGCGCCTGCGCCGCCCTGCTGAGTTGGCAGGCGGACAGAATTGCGCAATGGCTGCACAATCCGGCTGCTGCTGGTTATCTCCCGTGGATAGGCGCCTACCTGGCCCTCGCTCTGATGGGTGCTTCGATCGAGATCGCGATGGTCTCCCGAAAGAGATTTGCTCTCGCTGCCGTGACGATGTGCGCGTCGGAGGCTCTGAGGGCGGCGTTGTTTATTCTGCCTGCGTTGCTCACCGGTGAATTGAAGTGGATGCTCGCGGGTGGCGTTCTTTTCGGATGTGTACGGCTTGCCGGTGGCGCTGTGTTCGCATTCCACGAGTTCCGGGGGGAGTTGCGCCCCGACGCCGGGTTGATGCGTAAGCAGCTGGCCTATGCATTGCCATTCCAACTGGCGGTGCTGGCTGAAACCGTTCAGGCAAACTACCACCAGTTCGCGGTCTCGTACTATTTCGACGCGGCAACGTTTGCGATCTATGCGGTCGGGTGCCTGCAGATCCCGGCCTTCGAACTGCTCGCCGCACCGGCAGCGAACGTCATGATGGTCGGCATGTCGGAGGAACTGAAGGAAGGGCGCAAGAGCAGCGCGCTGGCCATCTGGGGCGACACGACTCGCAAACTGCTGATGTTGCTACTGCCGCTCACCGGTTTTCTTGTGGTCGCGTCGCGCGATCTCATTCTCTTTCTCTTCACGAAGGTCTACGTGGCGAGCGCTTCAATCTTCGCGTTCTGGGCGCTGAGCACCGTTTTTCAGGCGTTTCCCACCGACGCCGTTCTTCGCGTCTACGCCGACACGCGCTACATCCTGGCTCTCAACGTAGTGCGGCTCGTGCTGGTTGCGTCGTTCATCGGTTATGCGATGTCGCGATTCGGGCTGGTGGGGCCGGTGCTCGTTGCCCTTGGGGCGACGCTTGTCGCCAAGGTCCTGGCGATGAAGCGAATCGCGAGGCTCATGTCGGCGGAAATGAAACACATCATCGACTGGAAGGCAGCGGCCGTATCCCTGGTCATTGCGCTTCTTTCCGGCATGGCCGCGGTGAGTGTCCGCAACCGCTTCGATGCGGTACCCCTGGCCGGACTGATCATTCTCGGTTGCGTCTATGGCGTCTGCTGCGCCGGCATGTTTGCCGCGTGGTGGCTGCTTAAAGCGAGGTCTATCAGAACATGTGCGGAATTGCCGGAATCGTCAGTTTAGGCGACAGGCCTGTGCACTCACGCGAGGTCAAGGCGATGTGCAGCGCGCTGGTGCATCGAGGCCCCGATGAGGATGGCTACTATGTTTCGGACGGGATCGGCATGGGCATGCGCCGGCTCCGGATCATCGACCTCGACTCCGGCCACCAGCCTGTCTGCAACGAAGACGGGACCGTGTGGACGGTTTTCAACGGCGAGATCTACAACTACGCGGAACTTCGCCGCGAACTCGAAGGCAGGGGGCACCGCTTCTATACCTCCAGCGACACGGAGGTGATCGTTCACCTGTATGAAGAGCATGGCGACGACTGCGTCAAGTTCATGCGGGGGATGTTCGGCTTCGCCATCTGGGATCTCCGTGCGGAACGCCTGCTGCTGGCCCGCGATCGTCTCGGCATCAAGCCCCTCTACTACGTGGTCTGCGGTGAGAGACTCTGTTTTGCGTCGGAATTGAAGGCCCTGCTTGAAATCGAAGGCATGAAACGGGCTTTCGATTGGCCCGCGGTCGGGCACCTTGTCAGTTTTCTGACCACGCCCCACGATCAAAGCATCATCAGCGGCATTCGAAAACTGCCGCCCGCTCACATTCTGACGGTGACCCGCGATGGCGCGCGGATGAAGATTTCCGAATACTGGGACGTTCGCTTCGAGCCGGAGTCCGGGAGAAGCGAGGAATCCTTCGCAGAGGAACTTCGCTCGATTCTCGACGAGTCTGTTCGTCTTCACTGCGTCGCGGAGGTTCCGGTTGGGGCATTCCTCAGTGGGGGAATCGACTCCAGCGCGGTCGTGGCAACCATGGCGCGTCACACCAGGACTCCCGTGAAAACGTTTTCGATCGGGTTTCGCGAGAAGGAGTTCGATGAATCGGGATCCGCTCGAGCCGTGGCGCTGGCCTTCGGAACGGAACATCGCGAGGAGATTCTCGTACCGGACGCGCTCGACGTGATCGACCGGATCGTGTGGCACCTGGACGAGCCGTTCGGAGATTCCTCTGCCATTCCAACCTACATGGTTTCGCAGCTCGCCTCGAAATTCGTGACGGTCGTTCTTTCAGGCGACGGCGGAGACGAGTTATTCGCGGGATATGAGAAGTACCTGGTGGAGCAACGCGAGCGGCGGTTCGATAACATTCCGGCCGCGATCAAGCTCCTGGCGCGCGCCATGGGCGGCGCCCTGCCGGAAGCCGTACGCGGCAAGAACCTGTTGACACATTTCGGCAAGGAGGGTGCGGAGCGGCGGGTTGACTCCTCAACCTTGTTCCGGATGGCGCAGTTCAGAAGACTCTTCGCGCCCGAAGTCCTCCCCATGGTGTTGCCCGGCTCCGATCCTTCGAATCGTCACGATCTTCAGTCCCACGCGGGCCACTGGCTTTCCGCCATGCAGTATGCAGACCTGAAGCGCTACCTGCCGCTCGACATCCTGACCAAGGTGGACCGGATGAGCATGGCTCACTCCATCGAAACGCGGGTTCCGCTGCTCGACCACAAGCTCGTGGAATTTTCCGCCAGGATTCCGCCGGATTTGCAGCTCCGGGAATCGCGGACCAAGAACATCCTCAAGCTTGCGATGAAGGGAATTCTTGCTGACGACGTCCTTCATCGCCCGAAACATGGTTTCGCGGTTCCGCTGGGTTCATGGTTCCGGGGCCGGCTGGAAGAGTACGCCCGGGACCTTCTGCTTTCCTCGAGAAGCCGCCAGAGGGGCATTTTCAGTCCGGCCTATATCGAAAAACTGCTCGACATGCACGCCCGCGGCAGGGAACTTGACTTGCATCTCTGGACATTGATTTCCCTCGAACTCTGGTGCCGCATCTTTATGGATGCGGTACCGGCGAGACACAAGGAGCAGGTGCCACATTATGAAGTGCAGACTTCTGGATCTTCTCGTATGCCCTGGATGCCGGACCCCGTGGCTCGAATTCATGATGTTTGAAACCGACACCACGAAACGGCCCAATGAGATTGAGAGCGGTGTCCTTCGATGCCGGCGGTGCGCTGCGTTGTACCCGATAGTGGGCGGCATTCCGCGGATGCTGCCCGACAGCGCCGAGGAGTACTCGGACTTTCTCGACCGGTTTCCGGTTCCGCAGGATATGCGCCGCGGTGCCGACCTGAAGCAGTTATCCCGATTCCACGCCGCGCACGATGCTACCCGGAGCGCGTTTACCTTCGAATGGCTCCGGTACCAGGTGACGGACTTCGACGAGAATCTGAGGTTTTTCGAGGAAGCCACGGGGCTTGGACGCCCGCAGCTCAATGGGCGCCTGGTACTGGAGGCGGGCTGCGGGATGGGGCGGTTCATGGAGGTGGCGGCCAGCCACGGGGCCACTGTCGTCGGTCTCGACTTGAGCAGGAGCGTGGAGCGTGCACGGGCCATCTCGCGGTATTCCGCTCAAACGGACTTCGTCCAGGGGGACCTGACGAATCCGCCCTTTGCGCCCGGATCCTTCGACGTGGTCTACAGCATTGGTGTGTTGCATCACACGCCGGACACTCGCGAAGCGTTTCGAGCGATCTCGCCGCTTGTTGTGCCCGGGGGACGCCTGTCGGTTTGGGTCTACCGGACCTTCCAGCCGGAAAAGGAAGTCTCCCGTCCCAAGAGAATCTTCGCTCGCCTGCAGCAGTACTTCAGCGATGGCATGCGTGCGGTGACGACGAAACTGCCCCATCGCGTTCTGCACTGGCTGTGTCTTGCGCTGGTTCCGTTCGGGTTCTTCAAACGCCTGGCCGATACGAACAGGGTGCTCAAGTATCCCCTTGCTCCGTTCCTGCTGTTGCCCATCTCCGCTCACCGGCGGTGGAAGGTGCGCCTTTGCGACACCTTCGACTGGCTTGCGCCGAGATTTCAATGGAAACACACGACGGCCGAAGTGGCGGGCTGGTTCGGGGACGAGGGGTTCTCCGGCGTGCGCCCTCTGCAGCGGACCGTCAGCGTAACGGGTGTCCGGGCCGGGAAGACGCAGGACGCAGGTACCGGCCCATTGGAGGGGCAGGAGGTCAAAGCGGTCTATGCAGGACAACAGAATTAAGGTTCTGAAGTTCCTCACCAATTTCAACATCGGAGGAACGGAAAGACAGTTCGTCGAAATTGTTCAGCGTATGGACCTGGACAGATTTGATGTTCATATCGGGTGTTTTGCGCGGACCGGAGGGTTCCTTCCGCTCGTGGAGTCGAAAGGCATGCCACTTGAAGAATTCAACATCCGGCGGCTCTACAGCCCCGCGACCTGGCTTCGCCAGTGCGAATTCGCGCGTTACCTGTACCGTGAGCGGTTTCAGGTTGTGCACTCGTACGGCTTCTACCCCAACATTTTCGCCGTGCCCGCGGCGCGTCTGGCAGGAGTACCCGTGGTGATCGCGTCGATTCGCGACACAGGAGAAGTGCTGGCGAACCACAAGAGACGCTTACAAAAGCGCGTTTGCGCGCTTGCTACCCGTGTCCTGGCCAACGCCGATGCTGTACGTCGCCGGCTGATTCTCGACGGCTACGACGAGGGCAAGGTTGGGGTGATCCGAAACGGCGTGGGTCTTTTTCCGCTGGAGAGGCGCCGCGACGACGGGCCGATCCGGCGCGAACTGGGCATTCCGCCGGGCTCTCCGCTTGTTGCCGTCTTGTCACGGCTCAACCGGCTGAAGGGAATTCGTTACCTGCTCGACGCCCTGCCGGCCGTCCTGTCGCGCTGCCCCCACGCCAGGATCCTCATTCTTGGTGACGGCGCCGATCGCGCAGATCTCGAGGCTCACGCTGCCCGCATGGCGCTTGGAAATGCCGTCGTCTTTACGGGATTCCGCCTGGATGTCGCTGACATTCTCAAGGAAGTCTCGATATCGGTTCTGCCCTCGCTGAGCGAAGGACTGTCTAATGCATTGATCGAGTCCATGGCTGCCGGAGTGGCCGTCGTTGCCACAAGAGTGGGCGGCAACCCCGAAGTTGTCGATGACGGGGTCAGCGGTTTGCTCGTGTCGCCGGGGGATTCCGTTGCCCTGGCGGGCGCGATTACCGGTTTACTCGAGGACGGCGCCGCCGCGATGCGCATGGGCGATGCCGGGCGCCTCCGCATCGAGAGCCGCTTCTCACTCGAACGCGCGGTGCGCGAAACACAGGAACTTTATACGTACCTTCTCGAAAACCCAGCGCATCTGGCCCAACAGGCAGGTGCCGTATGAAACTGCTTCTCGTCGGGCCTTACCCGCCGCCGCATGGCGGAGTTTCGGTTCACATCGCTCAGGCGCAGCGTCTCGCCCGCTCAGCCGGCATTCGATGTCACGTCTTGAACACCCAGCGGTATGCGGAACCTGGGACGGAGTACATCTCGTTCGATCATGCCCCCGGTTTTCTCTACAACCTGGTCTTTTACGCGCGGACCGGATGGACGATTCATGTGCACACCAACGGGCACAACATCAAGAGCTGGCTTGTTGCGCTCACCGCAGGCATCGCCGGAAAGCTCGGGCCCGGAAGCCGGCTGACCCTTCATTCCGGCGGGCTGCCCCGATACCTGCGAGGGGCCCGGTACCGCCGATGGGTTGCTCGTACCACGTGCCGATTCTTCAGCAGCATCATGTGTGTGAACCAGGAACAGCGCAGAACCCTGGAGTCCCTCGGTGTGCTTCCCGCTTTGCTCGACGTTGTTCCGGCGTTTCACGGCATCGAGCCACGAGCCGCGGAGTGGGTGCTTTCCCCGAAGCTGGAGCAGTGGCTCGGAAGGCACCGTCCCCTGGTCACGGCCACGGCTTCGGGCTTGCCGGAGTATGGCGTCGAGCTGTTGATCGAAGCGGTTGAAAGACTGTCCGCGGCGCATAAGGGCATCGGTTGCCTGATCATCGGCACGGACGACTCCGATCGGGTTGTTCGTGCCCAGATCGAGAGTCGAAAACTGCGGGAATCCGTCATGCTCCTGGGCGACCGGCCGCACGGCGAATGCCTCCACCTGATATCGAGGTCCGACGTCTTCGTCAGACCCACTCTGATGGACGGAGACTCGGTTTCAGTGCGCGAAGCACTTGCTCTGGGTGTTCCCGTCGTAGCCAGCGACGCCGCTCCAAGGCCCGACGGTACGGTCGTGTTTCAAACCGGAAACGCCGGGGACCTGGCGGGAAAACTCACATGCACATTCGAAAGGTGTATCGAAAACTCCGCGCGATGAGCGCAGGCGAAATCGCGTTTCGATGCCGCGCCTTGCTGCGGCAAACGGCGGACCGCGTCCGCCTGCCCACACGCCGGGCTTCGGCTCCTCTCCAAATTCCGGCGCACTATCTCACCAGGGACTACCTGGCCGCTGAACCCGCCCGGCGCTTCTTTCCCGCGGACGTCCAGCAGTTGAAAGCTCTCGTGCGGATCGAGTCTCCCGATTGGATTTCGCGCGCAACCGCGGAGGCGGATGCGATCTGCGCCAACCGCGTGCGCCTTTTAGGAAGGGAACGGCGTCCTGGTGCGGTGGTGGACTGGTGTGCCGATCCCGTGTCCGGCCGAAAGTGGCCGCGCCGATTCTGGGCGGACTACGATCTGGTGGGGAACCCGGAATCGGGCGATCCAAAGCAGGTGTTTGAACTGAACCGGCATCAGTACCTGGTCACGCTGGCGCGCGCCTATGCCTACAGCGGCGAAGAACGGTACGCGAACGCGGCGATCGCCCATTTGGACAGCTGGATCGAACAGAACCCGGTCGGAGTCGGAGTCAACTGGCATTCCAGCCTCGAAGTCGCTTTCCGCGCGATGTCGTGGACCTGGACGTTGTTTCTTCTGCTGCCGTCGAAAAACCTGGACGATTCGCGAATCTCGGAGATTCTCAAGGTTCTTTTCGCGCATTTCGCCCACATCCTTCGATATCCGTCGTCCTACTCCAGCCCGAATACGCATCTCCTGGGAGAGGCGCTCGCCCTGTGTATCGGAGGAACGGTGTTTTCCGCTGTGAAGCAGGCTCGTGCATGGCGGGAGTTTGGCGAATCCGTTCTGATCGAGGAGTCGAGTAAACAGATTCTGGACGATGGGTTCCATGCGGAACTTTCGATCCATTACCACTGCTATGCGCTGGAGTTCTACCTCACTGCGTTGTCATTCGTGCGCCGGGCCGGACGTGACTTTCCGGAAGACACGCTGGCGCGAATCGCAAGAATGACTGTCGCGCTGGCAGACGTCGCCCATGTCAGCGGCACCATCCCGCAGTTCTCCGACGACGACGGCGGCCGGGCCTGTGGCATTGGCGTTGGCGGATACCGCGACGTTCGACCGTTGTTTTCGACTGCGGCTGTTCTATTTCATGACCCGCGATTCAAGTGGCATGCCCAGCGCTTTGATGAAGAAACACTATGGCTACTGGGCGGCGATGCATACGTGGCATTCGAACGGCTGGAGCGGACCCCGCCGGACCGGAACAGTTGCCTTCTGCCTTCGAGCGGGTTTTTCGTCAGCCGCTCCGGGTGGAATTCCGGAGACGATCATCTCGTTTTCGATTGCGGTTCCCTCGGATATCTGGGCGGCGGACACGGTCATGCCGATGCGCTTTCTTTTGTCCTGTCTTTCGGCGATCGGGAGATCCTCGTCGATTCCGGCACGGGTGTCTACAATGCCGAACCAGAGTGGCGCGACTACTTCCGCTCCACACGCGCGCACAATACGGTTGTCGTGGACGGCCAGGACCAGGCGATCGGCGACGGCACTTTCGGCTGGGCCACGCGCTTCTCGACCCGGATCCTGCGGCACTTCAGCTTCGTCAATGCAGACTATATCGAGGCAGAGCACGACGGCTATTCCCGGCTTGCAAATCCCATCGTGCATCGGCGGCGGGTCCTTCACGTCCGTCCTCACTGCTGGCTCGTCGTGGATGACTTCCGCGGCGAAGGCCATCATACGTTCGAAACCTTCTATCACTTTCCCGCCCTTGCCGCCGTCTCGCTGGACCCGAGAAACAGCCTGAGCAGCGTCAATCTTCGATCCGCCGACAGGGGCCAGGGCTTGTCGCTGGCGTTCTACGCCTCCAACGCCGTTGAGGCACACGTGATCCGCGGGTCGAAGGCACCCATTCAGGGGTGGCTTTCGAAGGAGTATGGCGATATTCAGCCCGCACCCGTGCTCCGCGCCCGGGTGCACGATTCCACCCCGAGTGCTGCGATGACGGTACTGGTTCCCCGGTTCATGGACGTGGACACCCAAAAGCTTCCGCAGATTCAGGAAGAACCAGTCGAGGACGGGCGCGGCACCGCGTGCACGCTGTTCCAGGCGGGGATCCGCGACCTGTTTGTCATGTCGCTCGGGGACGGGCCGATCCGCGTAGGCGACTTCCTTTTCGAGGGTGAATTCTTCTGGGTGCGGAGAATCGAAGACCGCGTGCGTGAAGTGCTCGGAATCAATGCAAAGCGCGCTGCGTTGGGGAGACAGGTGTTGTTCGAGAATCCGTCTTCGGTTTCCTGCGTGAATGCCCGGATGACCGACGACTGGCTTACAACGATCTACGGCAGCATGGAGGCAAGCGCATATGTGCGGCATTAGCGGCATCGTTCGATTCGGGACTCTCTCGTCTCCCTGCGCGTCTCTAATCCAGCGGATGACGGATGCCATGTCGCACCGGGGGCCGAATGGAGAGGGACACTTCGTTGACCCGGGCGTCTGTCTCGGACATCGACGTCTGAGCATCATCGACGTGGAGGGCGGCGCGCAGCCGATCTACAACGAAGACTCCTCGGTAGTGACGGTCTTCAACGGCGAGATCTACAACTACCGGGACTTGACGGCCCGGCTGGAGGCAGCGGGTCATACTTTCCGTACTCACTCCGATACGGAAACGATCGTCCATGCCTACGAGGAATACGGAGCCCGTTGCGTCGAACAGTTTCGCGGAATGTTTGCGTTCGCCCTCTGGGACCGCAGGGCGCGCAAGCTACTTCTCGCCCGCGACCGGCTTGGGATCAAACCTCTTTACTATTTTTACGGACCGAACTTCTTCGCCTTCGGATCCGAAATCAAAGCCCTTCTCGAGATTCCGGAAATCCCCCGGACCGTGGATACAGATTCGCTGAGTTCCTACTTGTCTTTGCGCTATGTGCCCGGCCCTCGGACGATGTTCCGGCAGATTTACAAGCTTCAACCGGGGCACATTCTCACTCTGGAAGGCCAGTCGGTTTCGGTCCGGAAGTTCTGGGACGTCGAGTTTCAGCCGCGCGATGACGATCCGAATGTTTTGCTGGAGGGTCTCGACCGGGAGTTGTCCGAGAGCGTTCGCTATCGACTGTTGTCGGAGGTGCCGCTTGGCGTTTTCCTGAGCGGGGGGCTCGATTCGACAGCGATCCTGGCCATGCTCGGCCGTCTTCGCAGCGCTGCCGGCATCAATACGTTCAGCGTGGGATACACGGAACGATCGAGGCACGAGCGCGAGGCGAACGAGTTCCGCTATGCGGCAATGGCCGCCAAGGCTTTTGGCGCGCAACATCACGAATGCCGGATCGGCCCTGATGACGTCAACGACGTCCTTCCCGAGATTGCCTGGCACCTCGACGAGCCCCTGGCCGATCCAACCTGCGTGCCCCTCTATTTCCTTTCGAAAGCGGCCCGCGGGGAGATCACGGTCGCCCTTTCAGGGGAGGGATCCGACGAAATCTTCGGTGGCTACGGAATTTACCCTCGGATGCTCCACGCGGAGAGGGCGCAACGGAGATATGGCCCGGTTCTGGCGGGAGCCGCCGCGCTGCTGGGCCCGCTTGTCGAAAGTGACCGCTACCAGGCTGCGATCGAGATGGTGACTCGGCCCCTCGACGCCTGCTACCGCGGCGTCTCGCGCGCTTTTCATCCGTCACTGAAACGCCAGTTAATCGCCCCCGACGCGGCGGGAACAATAGACAGGGCGCTGGACGCTCTCTTCGAAGCTCACTTTCGTAAAACCGCCGATAGCGTACCGCTCAACCGGATGCTCTATGTCGATGCGCACGTGTGGCTGCCCGACGACCTGCTTTTGAAAGCGGACAAGATGACCATGGCTCATGGGTTGGAGTTGCGTGTTCCATTTCTGGATCACCATATGGTCGAGTTTGCCGCCGGTCTTCCTCCCGAGCACAAGCTTCGGGGACGCGTTGGAAAAGTGCTGCTCCGCAAGCTGATGGCGGGGCGAGTGCCGGCCGCGATTCTGCGTCGGGAGAAAAAGGGCTTCCCCATCCCGATCTCCCATTGGCTCAGAGAATCCTTGCGCGATACGGTTCACGATGCGCTCCTCGCTCCCTCCGCTGCTGTTCGGGACTACATGGACGCCGGCGTCATCCGGAGGGTTGTGCACGAGCACGAACGCGGCGAAGTCGATCGAGAAAAGGAAATCTGGACGCTCCTGATGTTCGAGTACTGGCACAGGGTTTTCCTGAACCCCGCATCCGCGAGGAGGGGGAACGCTGCATTGGCGGCAGTGGAGGTTTGATGATAGAGGGTTTCGACATCATTTGTTTCAGCAACGACTGGGACGGCGACCCGCTGAGCAAGAAACACATCATGCAGCGGCTCGCACGCAGGAATCGGATCCTGTGGGTGAACTCGATCGGCAACCGGAACCCCACCGCGTCCGCCCGCGATATCCGTCGCGCCTTTCGGAAACTCGTCGCGTTCCTCGGTGGTTGCCGCGAGGTCTCGCCCAACATCTTCGTGTTCTCCCCGATTGTTGTGCCGTTTCATGGCAGCAGGCTGGCGCGCCAGCTCAACCGCGGCCTGCTGGTGTGGTCCCTGAGGAGAATGGCCCGTCGTTTGAAGTTCAGCAACACCATCACCTGGACCTTCCTGCCCAGTTCGGCGGACGTCGTCGGACGGCTTGGCGAGCGGAAGGTCGTCTATCACTGCACGGATGAGTTTTCCGAGTTCACGGGCTCGGCGCGGGAGGTGCTGCTGGATTTCGAACGCCAATTGCTCAGAAATGCGGATCATGTCATTGTCTCCGCAGAACGCCTGTACCGAAGCAAGGTCCAGCACAGCCCGAAAACCCGCCTCGTCCGGCACGGCGTGGACGTGGGACATTTTCGACGTGCATGCGATCCAGCGACGGAAGTCCCGGCTGACATCGCGGAGATTCCGAGTCCTGTGATCGGTTTCTTTGGACTGATCGCGGACTGGGTCGATCTGCGTCTGATCCGCACTCTGGCGACGGCCCGACCCGCGTGTTCGTTCGTACTTATCGGCAAGGCGGACACCGACACTTCCATCGTGTCGGATTTGCCGAACGTTTACCTTCCCGGTCAAAAACCCTACAGCGCGCTGCCCGGTTACTGCCGCAGATTCGACATCGCGATTCTGCCGTTCGCCGTGAATGAACTGACTCTCAACGCGAACCCGCTCAAGGTTCGGGAATACCTGGCCGCCGGGCTTCCGGTACTGTCGACGCCCATTCCCGAAGTGGAACTCTTCGGGAGTCTGGTGCGGATTTGCGAGGACGCGAATGGCTTTCTGCGGGAAATCGATGGATTGTTGGAGTCCGGGCAGACAGGCCCGCGCCTGGCGGTTTCGCGCGAGATGGACACGGAGTCCTGGGATGCACGAGTCGAGGAAATGAGTCGAGTGATTCAGGAACCCGCGCGACGTTCGGAGGGAGTGGCGTGATACGAACCATCATCCTCCTCGCTCTGCTGTCTGCCCGGTTGGCACTGCCGGGCTCGACCCGGTACGACACTTGCGGCCGATGCAACAGCGAATTGCGATGGTGGATTGCCGGGTCCATGGACAAAACCCGCCCGGACGACGATCCCCCGGAGAATCCGATTTTCCTGGCGCGGCTTCGTGCGGCCCGAAACGAATCCGAGGCGTTTCAGATCGTTCTTCGTTCCGAAGCCGAGCCGGACGGTTTCGATGTCGAAGTGCCCGAACTCGCCGCGCCCGGCGGGCAGGCGATTTATGTCCGTTTGCTTGCCGGTGAGGCGGACGCTCATGTGAATCGCGCTGTGCGCCACTTGTACGACTTTACTGCCGACGCGCGTCTAATCGAGGCAGAGCGAATCAAAATGGGAATCGAAATTGAAACGCGATTGCGGAGGCGGCGTGAGTAAGGGGAGCGCCACATCTGGAACGCAGCCCTTGACGGCGTTGCAGGTGCTGACGGGAATTGAACGCCCCGTCTCTGGGCTGGCCGAGCGACTTTTGCCTCATTTTACCGACATTGCTCAGACGTGGAAGGCACTCCTGCGCGACAGATTGAAACTCGATTCGGCGGCGATCCGCATGGTCTGGGGTCTGCGATTGGAAACACAGTACGAGAATCTGCTGGGCGGTGACATCACGGCATATACCAATTGGCTTGAAGCGCAGGGGCAGTCCCTGGAGAAACGAGCCATACCGATGGATCAGGCTCTGGCGGTCCTCGCCCTGTATTTCGAAGCATGTTCGCCTTTTCTCGTCGCCGGTAATACGACGCTTCCTGCCGGCGCTGTCGTGCGGTTCATTTTCATCAGTGAGTTTTTTCTGAGTCTCGGGTACCTGCGAAACAAGGAAGACCGGAGAAACGAGATGGAGCGCCGTCTCATCGACGCGGAACGCCGCCTGCGCCGATTCTCCATTCACCTGGTGAATGCTTACGAGCAGACGGGGCGGCGCATTGCGCGCGACCTCCATGACGAGATCGGCCACAACCTGCTTGTCATGAAACTTTACCTGGAGTTGATGACGATGGACCTGAAGGAGGGCCATCCCGACCAGGTGATACCCAAGCTCGACGAAGCCGTCACCCTGATCGCTCATGCAATCGAGGGTGTTCGGCGCCTGGCGTTCAACCTCGGCCCCGCAATTCTCGAAGAGGCGGGATTTGTCCCGACCCTGCAGCGTTACGCCAAGCAATTCACCGATCGCACAGGGATCAAGGCGCATTTCAAGATTCAGCTTACCGTCAAGCTCCCGTCCATTTTCGAGGTCACGCTGTACAGGATCCTCCAGGGGGCGCTTTCCAACGTCGTCGAGCACTCGCGCGCCAAAAACGTGCGTGTTGCCATGCAGGTACGCCGCGGACGCCTGGTGATGTCGATACAGGACGACGGGAGAGGCTTCGATCTGAAGAAGACCAAGGGAGATCCCAGTCAGGCATTTGGACTCATGACGATTCGTCAGCGAGTCGAACTGCTCGGAGGAAAGCTTCGTGTCGAATCGCTGCAGAATGGGAAAAACAGGCGCGGGGCGGGAACGCTCATCGAAGTCGAGATCCCGATGGAAGAGATGGAAGTGGCATGAACTCCAGGATTCGAGTCCTTGTCTGCGACGACCACACCCTGTTTCGGGCAGGATTGAAGGCTCTGCTGCGGAGTGAACCGGAACTGGAAGTTGTGGGTGAAGCAACCGACGGCCGTGAGGGCGTCGAAAAATCGAAAGAATTGCATCCGGACGTCGTGTTGATGGACATCTCCATGCCGAACCTGAACGGCTTCGAGGCGACTCGACAGATCGTCCAGTCCCAGAAGAATACGAAGGTCCTTATCCTCACCATGTACGACGAAGACGATCTGATTATCCGTTGCCTTGAAGCGGGCGCTTCCGGCTATGTTCTAAAGGATGCTCCCGTCGATCAACTCGTCTATGCGATCAGGGAGGCCGTCAAGGGCGGCAAATACCTCAGTCCGCAAGTGGTGAACAAAGTGGTGGGACAGTATTTGAAGAACTCCCAGCGGCCGAAGGACGCTTATGACCTTCTCAGTCCCCGCGAGAGGGAGACGCTGAAAATGCTCGCGGAGGGTCTTTCCGTCAAGGAGATCGCCTTCCGGCTGAAGCTCAGCGTGAAGACCGTTGAGGTCCACAAGTACAACCTCATGCGAAAAATTGACGTGCACGACCGAACAGCGCTGGTGAAGTACGCCATAAAGAAGAGACTCATCCGGCTGGCACAGAACGGGAAATAGGCGGAACGGGACGGCCAGAGGAGCCGCTTGATACGGGGACCGAGTAAGGATTCCCCCTCTTCACGAGGAAGAAGGGGAATTGCCCTGCTTGGCCCAGACTGGCTGGTCCTTGCAACCCGATTACTGCGTCACATCGAAAGCATCCACCCAGATCCAGTATCCGCCGGAGGAAGCGTTCTTTTGCCCGGTCGCCTGAATGGTCAACGTGTGAGATCCGGCAGGGAGACTGTTCACCGCGTACGTCACCGCCTGGCTTTGTGCCGGCGTCAGGTAGGTGTCGACGTTGCCGATAACCTGGCCGTCCAGGATGACCTCCGCGATCCCCGACCATTCGTCCCGGAAACCGATCCATTGCACGCCCGTACCTGTGAAGGTGAAGGTGGCTTGCGCTCCTGAGTCCATCGCGAGCGCCGCGCTGGAACCGCTGTGTGTGGCGAGGTTGCTGGTGAACCAGGGGCCGGTGTATTGCACCTGGCCCTGTTCGACGCGCGAAGTGTTTGGCGTCGGAGCCGGCAGCCACCCTGCAGTCGGCGCCGGAGGTGTATTGCTATTTAAGCTTTCAAACGCATCGACCCAGACCCACGCGCCACTTGAAGCAACGCCATTCGATCCGGTCACCTCGACCGCGAGAGTGTGCGTTGCGGCGCTCAGTCCGGTAACGGAATACGCTTTCGCCTGCGGCGCGCCGGGCGCCGCATAGGTATCGATCTGGCCCAACAGGGACCCGTCCACGTAGACTCTGGCAACCCCCGACCACTCATCCCGGTAGGCAATCCAGCTGGCTCCGGTGCCGTTGAACGTGAATGTCGCGCGGCTGCCTGGCGTCATGCTCAGCACTGCACTGCCGCCGCTATGAACGGCGAGACCGTTAGGAAACCAGTCGCCGGTCAGCGTGACCGACGGATCGCTCTGCTCGACGCGGGCGGCGGTCGACGCCGTGGAAGTCGTCGAAGTGGGCCCTGTCAGGGATCCGGGAGAGGTTGGAGCGCCTGGTGCGCCTGGAGCGCCTGGTGCGATATCGACCATATAGACATCGGTGTAAAGGGAGGGATATCCGAGTCGCTGAAGGCCGAAGTTGCTGCTGAAGACGATCTTCGATCCGTCGTGACTGGTGGATGTTCGCGGCGTGTAGTAGTAGGTGTCGAAGGGGCGGCTGCGATGGTGCGCGACACGCCGGATCTCCGATCCGTCCAGCTTCACCTGAAGAATCTCATTCGTGTATTGCGGCCACCCGGTCAGCGGACTCGGGTCTGACGGCGCATACGTCTCCACGAAAACCCATCCGTTATTGTCCGGAGCCGAAGTATGCGTGGCCAGCGACCAATCCAGCGTCACAAGGCACGTCTGCAGCCCGTCGGAAAGGCGGATCTTTACGATACCGTTGTTACAAACCGGCTGCGGATCTCCCGCGTTCGCCCACAGAAGGACCTCGTCGCCATTCGTGTCGCGCGCGACATCCATGTGGCCGCCGGCCCTTGCGACCTGCCGCAGGAAACTCATGTTGCCGTCGAAGAGCTCGATGCCGTTGAAGCGCGACGATCCCGGCTGGTACCAGGTGATGGTGGCGTGGTTGTCGGGGGTGACATACAGGCTGTCGAAGGGGACGCCGCCGGTGTCGAAAACCGCGCTCTGGCTGTCGGCCGCGATATCGTAGATGAACACATAACGATTGTCGCCGGCGAAGACGAAGTGCTTCCCGTCCTCCGAGATATCGGATTCGCCCTTTCCGGAAATGGTTCCGTATCCCGAAAATGTGTGGACGACGTTGATGCTCAGCGTTGTGACATCGATCTGCTTCAACTGGTTGCCATTGACGAAATACAGAATCGATGGGTTCGTCTTCGACCATCGGGGCTCGGCTCCAGCGTTCACCACGAAAGGCAGGTCTTTCAGGTAGGTGCCGTTGCCGTCGTAGAGCCCGAAATAACTGTCGTGCTGAAGAATCAGGAATGTGTTGTCGATGTTGAACGGCGACATCGTCGCATATTCGTTGGTAATTATGCTCAGGTTTCCCCCCGTGAGACTGCTGGCAGTATTCTGTGCTGCCGAGATTCGCTTGATGGTCGAACCGAAATTCGTGTCCAGATAAGTTGAGCCGGGGGAAGGCGGCACAAACGTGTAGTAGTCCAGTGGAACGTATTGGGCGGAATCGGTCAGGTACGCGAAAGTCGTCCCGGCTGTAGACACCAGCCCGGCCAGAGCCAGAACACCCGCCCTCCTGAGCGCGTGTAATGAAAACTTCATGGAATCCTCCTTCTTGGAGTTCGGCGTGAGACTCCCGTGCCAGCGGTGGAACAGAGTTTTCGCACCGTCGGAATCAGCTTGGTGACAAGAGAGGCTTCGCTTATCTGTGCATCGAACCGGCTTTGCCGTGCTCGTGGGATAGGAGAAGGGGAATCCTCCCTGGTGGTCAGAAGGAGTCTCACGCCTGGACTCGCGGCCCTCAGTGCGCCGACTACCGCAGGGTCTGCGGAAACGAAACGCGTGTTGAGAATGATCACGTGAGGGAGGACGCGCTGCGTGTAACGCACGAGCCGAGAGGAGTCGGTGATCGAGCAAACGACGTCTATTCCCCCGATGTTCGCGAGAAGATGAAAGATGATTCGCGAAAGCCCTTCCGGTCTGACTGCGACGAGAACCCGAAAACCTGCGCTCAAGGAGCCTCCTTGGCGACCGACGAAACTTTCTTCGGTCTGCCGAACGCAGGGATCGTACGGTGGAAGCGGAGCCAGGAGAATTGGGAGAGTTCCTTAGGAGGGCCGCTAAATCGCCTTAGTGCCTATCGCGATTGAGAGTTTTCAGGAGTCGAGGGAAGAAGGGCTGCGGTAGTGGTGGAGTGGCATCTCATTGTCGCGGGAGCGCCACTCCGGCGTGTCTTGCGCTGCGCTGCCGCTGGAACGGCGCGCTGGGATGGAAGTGCTGTCGAGCCTTTCGAAAGGAATCTTAAGCCGGCAGCATGAACTCAGGCGGGTTGCAAGTGAAGACGACTGCGTTGAACTCGCGGCGTCGCGCCGTTGACGGTCAACACTCTCCCTAAGAGGCGCTGGCCATTGAACTGTTCCACCGTTCCCTTCAGGTCTGAAGTGTTGTTCAACTCCACGAAACCGAAGCCGCGGGAATGACCGGTGGTCCGGTCGCGAATCACCATCGAGGAAGCGACCGATTGTCCTCGTTCTTCGAACCAGTCTCGGAGTTCGTTCTCGCTGCAAGAGTGTGGGATGTTTCCGACAAACAATCGAACCATAAATAGCTCCTCTCCTTCCAGTTTGGGCGGTGAAATTTCCAGAAACCACCAAGCGTTAGATCCAGATCACTCCCGACATCTTCTTCACCGCGCCTCCTTTCCGCTGACCTGAAGCGGCGTGTGAGCCCGTCGTCATCTCGAAATTCCTGCTGGGCGAAACTGATGACGGATTCGTTCGTCTTGCGACCAAGTCAGGGCACAAGACCGCCGCTGTCCTTGCTGCCTTTCGAAAACTCATCTCGCCTCCAACAACCTCGTCGTTTAGCTTGCTCAGGCTGTGCCTGATGAACCTAAGCAACCGATATTCCAGAGCCTGCGGAGAACTGCGCTATTGAAGAGACTCGGTTTAGATGTCCTTGACGGCGGCAGGCCTTTCCGGGGTGCACCCGCGTTACCACTTTCGCGGCGCAATTCCCAATCGATAGTGCACCTCAGGGTGCACTGTTTCGCCAATCCCTGATTTGAAGCCATGGCTATCCAGCGCCCACCGCTTTCACTTCAGCAAAGAGCCCTTTCGGCCTTTAGATACCTCGGGCGAAGTTGAAGTCGGGTCCGAGATCTGTGTGGCGTAGTGTATTCGTGCTCCGGAAGGCACAAAATCTTCGGGGGTCGCAGAAAGTCCGCGCGCGAGCTTGGCGCATACGGGATGTGGGCGGATCGAATCGATAGAGGCGCAGTATCGACTATGTCAATCGCATAAGAAAATTTTTTTAAGAACCTGTAAGCACGCCACCAACCTGGTTGAACGTCCGAAATACGAATGTCGATATGGGAGACCAACAGTATGAAGAGATCTCGCTTACGCTTTCAGGATGCGTCGAATAACGGGCCCTTTCTACGCATGAAATGCGTTGATTGACTTGACCCTGCGTCGAATAGCGGGCACAATCTACGCATGGAGTGCGTTGAATGAGCCGATATATCCACGAACTCCCGGATTGGCCCCGTTTTCAGTGGGATAGGGAAGCCGTTGCCGGGTCTTTGGCGGACATCCGCCACCGGCAGGGTCGGCTCCTCGGCCGCATGGAAAGCCTGGGGTTTTCACTTCAGAAGGAAGCGGAACTTGAAACTCTCACTCTCGACGTTTTGAAGACGAGCGAGATCGAAGGCGAGAACCTCAATCCCGATCAGGTGCGCTCATCCATTGCACGGCGGCTCGGCATGGATATCGCTGGCGCAGTGCCCGCCGATCGCGATGTCGAGGGCGTCGTTGAGATGATGCTCGACGCCACCCAGAATTTCGATAAGCCGATAACAGAAGATCGTCTGTTGGGCTGGCACGCGGCGCTCTTTCCCACCGGCCGCAGTGGCATGCACAAAATTATTGTTGGCGGCTGGCGCGACGATTCCAAGGGACCGATGGAAGTTGTTTCCGGACCTGCGGGCCGAGAAAAGGTTCATTACGAGGCTCCCGCCGCTTCGCGCCTTTCTGATGAGATGACGCGATTTTTCGCGTGGGCAAATCACGGTGAGCGATACAACCGACCCCGTCTTGAGATCCGCCGTTGGACATCTATGGTTCGTGACCATCCATCCTTTTGATGACGGTAATGGGCGGATCGCGCGCGCGATCGCGGATTTGATGCTCGCGCGCTCTGAACGTAGCGCACAGCGTTTTTACAGCATGTCCGCGCAGATTCGGCAGGAGCGCAAGGACTATTACGACATTCTGGAGCAGACACAGAAGGCGACACTCGATATCACGCCCTGGATGCAGTGGTTTCTTGGATGCCTGGGCCGCTCCTTTGATGGCACGGAAACCACCCTTGCCCGTGTTCTGAGCAAGGCGAAGTTTTGGGAGCGCGTCAGCCGGATTGTCCTGAACCCCCGCCAGAAATTGCTGCTCAACCTGATGCTCGACGGGTTTGATGGAAAACTAACGACCGTAAAGTGGGCCAGGATCGGGAAGTGTTCACACGACACGGCGCTGCGCGATATTCAGTTCCTGATTGATCAGGGAATTCTCATTCAGGATGCTGCCGGCGGCCGCAGCACGCGCTATTTACTCAGAGAAATCGAATAGCTGCGGTCGGGGCAGGGAACCGAATGCCGTGAAATTCTTCGTCGAAACCTTCCATCATGGATTGGATGATGTCGAGAACGACCCGGCTTTCCTGCAGAGACAAATCTGACGCTGAATTCCATGGCATTTGTTTTGTTTTCACAAAACCACCAATATTTGTAGGTTTTGACGAACAAAATATCAGCTTTGGAACGACAGCTTTCCGATTCACCGTCTGGATTGCTTGCCTGCAGAAGCACCTCGTAGGAATCACGATGGCGCCGTTACAAACGCGTTCCTTGCGCTGGCTGGCTGGAAGGAGAAACGTTTTTGGATATGGTCATTCTCCGCACACCTTGAAGGGATCCAAAATCTTTGTACCACCGTCCTCGGGAACCTCGGGATTGGATTCCGCCCACACTCGGAGGTGATTCAGGTCCTCGATTGTGACGCTCCGATCCGCCATTCGCCGTATCAGATGCTGCCGTAGCCCTTAGGGAAGTTTGCGCACTGTGCCAGCTTGGGCATTTACCGACCGAATACCATTTGGCCGAGTTCCCCTCCTAGGAGCCTGTAGGGGATAGATTTCTAGATTTCGATCAAAACGGGACCAGTGTTGACGGGCGGGCAGGTAAAAGACGAAGGCATGACCAAATGCTTTGTTGATGACGAAATCGATCAGATATTGATGATGCCGCCGTCGCTGCACGATTGGCTCCCGGAAGACCATTTGGCGCGATTCGTGGCGGATTTGGTGCCGAGCCTAGATCTGTCGGCGTTCTACGCTTCCTATGAAGAGAAAGATGGACGAGGCAATGCTGCCTATCATCCGGTGATGATGGTGCGGTTGCTGGTCTATGGCTACTGCATCGGAGTCGTGAGTTCGCGGCAGATCGAGAAACGGACATACGAGGATGTGGCGTTCCGGTATTTGAGCGCGGATGAACATCCGCACTACACGACGATCAACGAATTTCGGAAACGGCATTTGAAAGCATTGGAGGGATTGTTCCTGCAGGTGCTGGAGCTATGTCAGGCAGCGGGTCTGGTGAAGATGGGGCATGTGGCCCTGGACGGGACGAAGAAGCAGGCGAACGCCAGCAAGCACAAGGCGATGAGCTATGGGCGGATGGGAGAAGCGGAAGAAAGGCTCAGAGCGCAGGTGAAGGAACTGCTCGATCGCGCTGAAGCCGTCGACGCGGCCGAAGATGAAATGGAGCGGCAAGGTTACAGCGACAAGTTGCCTGCGGAATTGGCGCGGCGGGAGAGCCGGTTGAAAAAAATCGCCGAGGCGAAGGCGGCGCTGGAAGCGGAAGCGCGGCGGAAAGCGGAAGAGAAGAAAGCTCAAGCCGAGGCGCGAATTGCCGAGCGGCAGCAGCAGGAGCAGGAGACGGGAAAGAAGATCGGCGGGCGGGCGCCGCAGATTCCCGATCCGGAGCAGGCCAAGCCAGAGGATTGCGCGCAACGCAATTTCACCGATCCTGACAGCCGGATTATGGTCGACGGAGCGAACAAAGGCAGCTTCGTACAAGCCTACAACGCGCAGATCGCGGTGGATGCCGAAGCGCAAATCATCGTTGCCGCCGACGTCACGCAGGAAGTCAACGACAAGCAGCAATTGGCGCCGATGTTCGAGCAGGTCGAAAAGAATACAGGAGCCAAACCAGTGGCGGGCAGCGCCGATAATGGTTATTGGGCTCCAGAACAAATTGCCGACAAGCACGTCGAAGGCATCGATCTCCACATAGCCACCGGGCGGGATAAGCATGGAGCATCGGAGCAAACCGCGCCGTCAGCGGAGTCCGCAAAAGCGGCGACAGCTCTGGAGCAGATGAAGCAGAAACTGCAAACGGAGGCGGGGCGCGCCATTTACAAAATGCGCAAGGCGATCGTCGAACCAGTGTTTGGCCAGATCAAGGAATGCCGTCATTTTCGACGCTTCAGTCTTCGAGGCTTGGAAAACGTCAGAGCGGAGTGGAAACTTGTCTGCGCGACACACAACCTTCTGAAGTTATTTCGATCGGGACGTGGATTTCAGGCTGCGGCGGCATGAAGAGGATGCAGGAACCTCAGAAAACATGATGAGACCGAACTTCTCTCGCCAGTCTCCCCGTGTTCTCGTGCGTCAAGCCTCAAACGCAATGTCGACGGTTCCCGAACGGCGACCTGCGGAATTTTTCGACACGGAAATTTCGAATTTTGGGAACGGCGACCTGCCTTATCCCCTACAGGCTCCTAGCCGATCAGCTTCCTTAGTTCGCGGCTCGAAATCGTTCGGCGAGTTCGAAAAACGCCTTCTCCTTTTGCTTCTGCGCCTCGATCCCCTCTTCAACAAGTTCAATAAGCATACGATTGGCACTCAGCCGGCGTCGTTTTGCCATGCTACGCCCATTGAAAGAGCTTCCAGGGCGCTGAACAGAAGTCTGGTATCTCTCACACCTTCAACTCCCCCGCCAACTGGCCATTTTTGCCGTTGCGGGAACAACGTCGAGAGGAGTATGGAGAGGCGTTTCGTTGGGTCACGATTGAAACCTTCCCTCGGTGTATTGGGCACGCTCCAGATGCGGTCCGCTCGCCAAGGCCATCGACAGGGCCAGGAACGAATTGGCAGACGTTCCGCTTCTTCGCTTCAAAGCACGCGACCCGAAGCATTATCGAGGCTCAGCGGATCGAGGCTGGGCGCTGGTCTCAGGCCCAACAGGCGACAAACAGGAGACATTTAGAAGAAGGCGTTTTGGAGGCTGCAGTGTCGGACTCGTAAGTCCTTTGGAATCAAGTGCCGGAGGGGGGACTTGAACCCCCACGGGACTAGGTCCCGGCAGATTTTGAGTCTGCTGCGTATGCCAATTTCGCCACTCCGGCGGCGTTTAGAATCTGTAGCTTACTGACTTTTTATGTGCGCCTCCCGTGAAAGTGTGTAAGAAAATGTGTAAGTCTTTCATTGCTTCCTAAACGTCTGAAGCTGCTATCCCTTAACGCAGTTTTGAATGATATCCGGACGGTGATGTGCTTCGCAAGGCTTCCTCTTCCGATTTGGAGCAAAGACGCTCAACGAGTGGGTTGTCGCCGCGGCCCAAAGCCGCAAATCCCAAGAAGCTGTGTTATGAGGCTGCTTTCGGGGAGACGGAAAGGCTAGGCCATGGAAGAGATACGCGAAGTTCTAAAGAAATACGACGAGGCATACATATCGACAAATCTTCATTCGGTCGATGACATCAACAAGTTCGCGAACACGTTCTATAAGGATGTTGCCGAGTTGTTCTCTGGCTTTTTCGAATTCTGCGTAGCCGAAGGCATCGGCGCTCATCCCTGCAAACTGGTTTTCCAGCGCGGACCGTTGATCCTGAAAATTCGGGCTGATGATTTCATGCATCGGCCTGTCGCTGGTTAGCAGGCTGAAAAGAAATCCCCGTTTCACCTCATCAGAAAATCCCTCCTGCTCCAAAAGGTATTTCACATCGAAGAGGTCCCGCGGATGCTGTCGGTCGAGTGCGGCGCGGATTTTGCCGCCGTATAGTTGCCCGAACGGAACAACCGGAACGGCGCAGAACACATCAAATTCGGCTTGGGCTTTGGCGCAGAGTGGCATTTTTTCGGGCGCGGCCAGCGTGCCGCGGGCGACCAGATTGACCTCCAGCTTGATATCGACGCCTCCCGGAGATCAGCAATTTCCCGACATCCTGCCGGTGCGCGACGCGCGCGCCGGAGATGATTTTTTGAATGCGCGCGCTGATCCGCTCCAATGCGGCCGATATGTTCGCCAGCGACGTGGCTCTGTTTTCGATCGGCACATAGGTCAGGTCGATGTCGATCGAGAGCCTTGGCATGTTCCGGATGAAAAGATTGATCGCGGTGCCGCCGAAGAGGGCGAAGCACTCCTCCTTCGCGACCTCGGGCAGGACGGCCAATAACAACGCGACCTGCTTTTTATAGGCTTCCTGGAACATGCTCCTCCCATTCGCGGGGGACGGTGATCTGGTATTTCGGGACATAGACGCCGTTGTGCGCGATGCTGCGTTTCCCGCGGCCCAAATCAACTTTTGTCCTGTCGAGATACTGCACCCAGTCGTGCTTGGCCTTCTCCGCCATATACATGAACAGGCGCTTCACTTTGACTGACTGGCATTTTTCTAAGAGCGTTTGGACAAGGTCGGGCCGTAGGTTATTGAGTCCCTCCATAAGTTGATAGCATTCGGTGAGGTCTTGCTTCTCCGGCGTGAGATACAGACATTCCATGAGCGCGCGTCCGGGGCTTGAGGCCTTTATCGAGAAACTCTTCAACGCAACGCTGACTTCGGTCAATCCAAGATCGGGCGGCAAGAAGGATGACGGATGATAGGCGATGGCAACGCCCCAATCATGGGTCCGGAACCAGGCTGGCAGTTTTTCGGCCTTGTCACCAAAGATCGTCACCTTTTTCGGCGAGAGGTCGAGGTAGTGTGCCCTCCCCTGCAACGTTAGAGCGGTTCTGCCGCCGGGGTGAATAGTGGAGGCTGTCTGTTGCTGTAGCGCATATATCGCCCCTTCATACGTCACGCAGTCGCCAGTTCTGATCATGGCACCCGTGCCGATAGACTCCAGCCACTTGCTTTTTCGGTAGCGCTTCTGCAGCTCCAGACTGTACCCGTTCTTGGCGAGCCACGAAGATTGCAGCACGACACCGGGGGGATGCGAGCTGAGAAGCTGGTTTATTTTAGATGGAGTATCGGTACTCATAGTACCAATATAAGTGGGAGTTTGAACTCTGACAAGCGGTAGCGTAGTTTATATTCAATCTCATTTAGGCACTAACAGTACCTAAATAGAGCACATATTAAACTATTCTTAGGACGGGAGTTCGTAAAATGACAGACTTTTGAGTCTGCTGCGTATCCCAACTGCGCCACTCCAGCGGCGTTATTCTCAACAGTTTAAGAAGGGGGCAGCAATCCCCATTAATTCGTCGCCTATTTGTCGCCTACGGCGAGTAGCTTTTTGAGAGTTCTTCAGGATCTGCTCGATGGAGGATCCAGCTTCGTTGTCTGGAAGGCGCCGATGGAAAAGCGACCTATGCTGCGCGCTCGCAGCTGGAAGATGAGGCGTTCCGCAAGGCGAATTCTTCGAGTAGCGGGTTGTAGACTTGAGATCGGGCCGCCTCCGCACGCCCGGCAGGCCATCCTCTACTTGGATCGATCGCTAATGTATCCGTCCGACTTCGTTGGCGCCACGTGGGACGACGGCCTTCTACAGGACTGGGAATCCACGATGTTCCGATCCGCGACGCCTACACCATCGTTTGAGATTCATTTATCAATGAGTTCCAGTGCACCATCCGCCAGGCGCTGAGTTTTCGATTGCTTCGACTGCATGGCAAGGTGGTCGGCATGTCCTGGCGGCTGCGATTCGCGTGCGGATGTGATCGTCACGATCAACCTGCGCGACTTTCCTCATGAGGTGATGGCAACCTTCGGCACTGAAGCGCAACATCCCGGCGTCACTCTGCACCTGTTGGATCGTGGGATCTGGCGCCAGGTGTCGTGCCGGGGCGGCAAAGGATCACCGGTTGAACCTCATCAACTACGACGGCTTCTGCGAGTTCACAAGGTTTCATTTGGCTCGGGGATTCGGCAAATGCTCAATAAAAAATACAAATTGGCCAGGGAACGGGCTGGAATTATTACTGCACTGCGTGACGCAGTTCGTGACAAAGTACGAGTCTTAGATCATCAAAGCGTGAGTCTGTTTGATTCTCCGGAGCGCAACGCGGCTGTGAAGATCGAAAACGCCGTTGGCTATTCAAGAGGTTTCTTGAGCAAAGGAGGATGAAACGGTCCCTTCCCCGGCCAGATGAAGTGCCGGGCGTAGGCCTCCTCGATCTTCGGATCCCCAGTCTTGGTAAAGCGGAGCTGATGTTTCGGTCCCTTCCCCCTGCGCGTGTAGCGTGTGACGGAGGGCACGAGATTCAGGTCGTGCGCGAGGAAACGAAGGATATGCAAGAGTCGAGCGAGACTCTTGAGATTGCAATGGATGACCTTCTCAAGGTAGGGAACGCGACCTGCGTACCAGTCCTCCAGCTTGTCGAGTGCGAGGATGTCCATTGAAACGAGGATTTCAATCGGGGTCACGACTTTGCCTGTTGCAAGGATATTGGCAACCGTGCGCTCGATTCGCCCGTAGAGCGGATCGGTTCTATATGTCGTCAGCATCGTCGTGGCGCCCGAAGGCGCTGCCGTTTGTGCCCGGATTACCAAGGCGCATGGACTCAAGGCTGTTAGATGCGCCGCCCGCCGCCCAGGTTTTGTTTCGCATTTTCATGATTGCGACCTCGATAAAATGCGAGCGATCATGTCTTTCCAATCTGGCACGAACTGATTCGCAAAGTCCTGAAGCATCGCGTGGTGCCGGGATTGTCCACGCATGAACCCATCGCGCCAACTTTCCACGGCATAGGCTGCTGTCTCGATGGTGAACTCCGGAGCCCACTGCAGGAGCTCGCCACCTCGGTCGTGATCGAGACGGTAAACCCGAGCACCAGGCCCTTGCACATTTCCAGCGATTCCTCTTCCAGAACGAGTTCGACTCGCCGCTTCAGGTCGCCCAGTAAAGGCCCAACCATTTCGCTCAGTATTTCCGCAGCGCATCTCCAGGGTCAACATAGCCCCACTCGTGCCGTCCCGCGCGTCCGTTGAGTTCGTCATAACCGAGAACCTGTATGGAATCGTAAACATCTTCGGCAATATCCTGAAAGTTGTCGTCCCGAAGCAACACTTTCGCAATCTCTACCGCCTCCGTGTCGAGATCAGGATGCGCAACGAGCAGCCGGCGGAGAACGATTGCAGCTTCGCCCTCATTGAGAGATTCCAGCAAGGACTTCTTCGTGTCTCGTTTTTTCTCTTTTCGGCGTCCCATAGCGATATGCGGGATCATCGCGCGATCCGTCCATGCAGCTCTGAATTGCTGCACTCAAAACAAATTCCAATCAGACCAAACCAAACCCGAGGAGATGCACTCCGCTTTGTGGCATCAGCGATCCGGATGATTGTCCGCCAGCCAGTGGACAACAATGGTCTGGCCAATCGAAACCAGTATCGCCAGCTATTTAGATGAAAGCCCTCAATCAGCGGCTCCACGCGCAGTATATGCGACTCCTGGAGGCGTAACGAGGAGTAGGCCAGCAGCTTGTACTTCGGTCGGCCCCGCAGTGTCAGTGAATCGTTTCGGAGTCTTCGCTTTCGTCCTCGAACTGGGGCTCGGCCGGTGCATTTCGTGCCTTCCGTCCGCTATGAACCGAGTGCGCTGTTGACGAAATTATCAGCAGCTGTTGACCTCGTTGGCGCAAGTTCCAGACATTGAGGAATTAGCGCACCGTAAGGTGACACCCATGACCGCGATTTCGAACTTAGAAATCGAGTTTGGAACCGCTGGAGAAGAGATTATTTCGGCCGACTTGCTAAGGAATGTCGCGTCAGTTTCAGAAGTCGGAAATCGTCCGTTCACAACGCTGTTTGATTGTTGCAGCAACTTTCTCTGTATGCGCCTGGCTCAAGTCGATTGTGGGTAAGGCTTCAAGAATCTTCCCGGCTAATGCCGGAACACGCCTTTTCACGAGCGGCTTTGCAAGCCCGGTCTCTTGAGCGAGTTTTTCGAAATTTCCAGGCGCAATATTGTCGAGCAGATACTCGCCGCCGAGCTTCATAGCCATCTTCCTGCTCAACTCTGGATAGTAGAGCGTGCAGACCAGATCGTAGAGTGGAGCGAATCTCACGCTGTCTTGTCCGGGGCCGTAAATCAGAGAAAAGTTCTTCCCGTGGGCATCATGATTGCCAATGAGGTAATTGAAGATCGCCGCGTCGAGCATGCGCTGTAGGTCGATGACGGGAGCACTGGAGACAGCGCGCAGGAGATCGAAGCATTGTTTGAAGGAAGGGCCGCCTTCATTTTGATATTTGTGTTCGGAAACGATACCTAAGGCCTGGCAGAAATCTTCTTGATGCAGGCGCTCGAACTGGAGTCCATCCGGCGTTTGCGTTGATGTGCGGTCATAGCGTTCGATCAGCGCGTAATCCATTCCCTGTATCGTTCGGACTTCTGCGGCGGCAGCGGGAATGTCGACGGCAGAAGCCAGCCGCAGGCACAGAACTTCGTTAGCGGGTACTCCCACAAAACGTTCGCTTGCCGGTTTGAGGATGTGTGTACTTGGAGCGTTTTCCAGCGGAATCGAAATCTGCGTTCCCGACACTTTAACGGCGACTTTATCTTGCGCCCCTGCGAGGGACAGACGGACATCGTCCTCTCCCGCCAGCAGTGGACGGCGCGGCAAGGTCTTGAGGACTGATACCAGATCGTCATCCGAAAGATCGCGATAGCGGGCGGTGCTGTCGGGGAGCGGTTGTCCGGCCGGCATGAATGTCACGGCCCCCGCGCACTCGCCGCCGATCTTCTCGAGCATAGCGAAGTCGTTTCTCGCACTAATGCCGAGATTCCGGGCGACAAGTTCACGCTGGCTTTGTTCGGGCAGGATGCCGCTAAAGAATCCACGGCATTCTCTTTGTGTAAATCGACCTTTGCGCAAGGGGAGCGATTGCGAAAGGGCACGCGACGCGGGATGCTCGGTCCACGCATCGACATATTTAAAGGTTATGTGGCCGCTGTTATCTTGCGTGAGATGACCCACTAAATCGCGATGCAGGTACACGTCAAGAGTTCGGGCCATAAAACTACCGCTCCGTTCTTGTGCGTGGCGGGATCAAGTCGATCTTAATGCCGAGAGTATTAAGGACGGCTAGCGTCTTTTCGAGTTGGCAGGTGGGCTTGCCTTTTTCCAACTCGATAATGAATCGAAGGCCCGTCCCGGAGGTGAGCGCTAAGTCCTTTTGTGTGGCACCCATAGCTTTGCGCGTCTTTTGGACTGTTTCACCTATGTGCTTTGCTGTGTATCTCATGGCGTGAAATCTTCCCGTTCAGGAATAATAGGCGCAATAACGCTTCCGGTCAAGCTGAACATTCCCGATCGGGAATATTTTCGAGTTTTGGCAGCTGCTACCTCCTAAATGTTCCCGATCGGGCATATCCTGGCAGCGATCTCAGACTAATCTGTCGCTTGACGCTCGTTGGATGCGCTCTTAGTCTAAGACTGACTGTCGTCGAAATTTTGCACAATTGGGGTAACAAATCCTTGAAAAAACCTCAAAAATTACCCAAGAGTCCAGTAAACGGTTTGAGCGCGTCGAGGTTGTTTTCTTTTGTGGGATCAAGAGATTGCGAAGCGTTTCGAAGCGGGCAGAGGCTGCAAAAATCCCATGCTGAGTTTGCTGCGTATGCCAATTTCGCCACCCCGGCTTTTAGAATCAATGCTTTATAAGAGCCATCCGAGTCTGCCAAAGTAATGCAGCAGTTATACTTGCGCGATTTCTGTGCAAATCGCCAAGCAGAACCGGGTGATTTCAGAACCGTTCGCTCCGTTGATTGGCGGCGCACACCTTTTGTGTAAAGCGTTGAGATCTGCCTTCATGAGAATTCCATCCTCCCGCTTACACCATTTGCAAATACAGACACGTTGACCATTTGCCGGAACGCTTACCGGAATACACTCCCGGCATGAAACTGCAAACTCTCGCGGGATGGAACCGCAAGAGGATTTGCCGGAAGGCGCAGGTCTCGACCGTGCAGTTGGTAGTATTCCCGGCCATTCTGGAACTCTTCTCTAATTCGGTGGCTGACTAGAATCTTTTGATCTGTCGGATCAACTGTCAGGTAGCCACGATCGAAAAGCGTGTGCAGGTCTACTCCGGAGGAGCAGTCCGTTGGACAGGTCGTGCGTACCGCCAAATGCGTATGGGCGAATGTGCGCTGCCTCCAACACAGGCAAAGTCCGCTCGTTCGTAACCGCGCACCGCCGCTCGTAAGCATCAGTGATCAGAACACGAAATCCGCCTTGTCCGAGTCTGGGCATGACCAACCTCGCATTGCCGAATCGAGCCTCTGCAGCGGCAACGAGAGCGGGCCCCGGATCGCCGAGCGACTGGCGCACGACGCTCAGCCGCTCATTAACCTGGTGCCACAGTCGATGCCCGGGACCGGAGTCTTCGCTTTCATAGGTTTTCCCGACAACCGTGTTGAGCTTGAAGTTGTCCGGCATTGGAATCCACTCGGATTCCAGAAAGAAGGATGGTTCTGCGAGAATTATGCATTCGATCGCTGGATCGTCAGAGGCGGTGATTGGTATTTGACGATACTTAGAAATACGCTGTCGCATCTCCGAGATGAACGCACCGTTGACCACAATTTCCCCAAACTCGGCAAATCCCGCCGGTTCCTTCAATTTCGGGGTAGGTCACATTCAGGCGCTGAAGCGACATCCGCTTTGTCCGCTATTCGACCTGCACGACCGCACCGTCCAACGGCAGATGCACCCACATGGATACGGTTGCGTTTGGCCGAGCTTTTGTAAGAGCGTCGGCGTAGCAGCCCAACTGCCCCGCCAGCACACCGACATTTGTTGCCGCCGTCTCGAGACCGAAACTCTTGTGATCAATGACTGCCCACATATCGCGGGCCTCGACGAGGAGGTCAGATGTTCCGAGCACGCGAGTTCCGTTCTCAAGCTTGAGCCCGATGGGCCACTCCGTACGAACGATGCAGTCATCACCGAATGTCGCAGTCACCCATCGCCATAATCGGTTGCCAGCCTCGAGCAGATCGGCGGCCGCAAGTCCGTCGGGCACTCGGTAGTGACGAAGTAGTCCCGTTGCCATCTCGATTCGATCTTCGTCGGATCGTGGTCGATTGTCCGCTGCAAGAAAATCATGGACGGCCTGGCCAAGTGCGACCACATCGACGGGTTGTCGAACTTTGATTGGCTCTCCTAGCCGCACCGGCTCTTTGAGGCGGGACGTGCGCGACGGCGAGGAGGATGGTGCGCAGGATGCGGGAGCGTGGGTGGTGAGGGGCCTTCCGACGCGTACCGTCCCTGCCCGCGACTGCACGGCGCTCGGCTCCGCCGGGCTTGCGGCGGCGACCTGCACTTTGAAATCGTGGCCCGCCCAAGTTGCGTCCACAAGCCCATTGGCTGCGGAACCCGGGTCACCGATCAGCCGCGGTTCGATTTCGGTCAGAGTTCCCAGCAAACCGTCGAGGAGCTTACCCTGCTGCGCGGCCAGGATCAGGCGATCACGAGCGCGGGTCCACCCCACGTAGAGGACACGCAGAGCCTCGCGCTGAGACTGATTCGCAACGTGATGGTGGGCACCGCTTTGCGCATATTTGTCCTTCACGGGGCCTCCTTGATTGGCCGTCGTGTAGGGATTAGGCCAAAAATGGATCCATCGTCCTCCGAGCGGATCGTTGAAGTTGAAGGCGGTACGATCGCTCAAAACGTAGACGCCGTAGGCCGCGGGCTCACGGATCGCCTCCAATCCAAAGAGGATAACGATTGGCCACTCGAGGCCCTTCGCGGCGTGCCACGTTGAAACGGTGATCGCCGATTCGGAGCCAACACGTGCAATTTTGTCGGCACGCGGCTCTCCCCACATTCCCTCTTCGCCAAGGCCTTCAAGATACCGCAGAAAGCCCACCAGCGAAGGTGCATCGCGACCCGCCGTACGTTCGTCGCAATATCTGACGGCGGTTGCCCTCAAGGCGTCCAGGTTTGCCGTTCTTTGAATCGAGTCTCCCCAGCCAGCGCATAAGCGCCGGAGGTTCAAAGCCTCGATGATGGCGTCGAGCGCGCCAAGGATGTCCAAGTCCTTCCTACCTTCCCGCGCCGCGAGGACCTCCGAGACTATGGGATTGCCCACCATGTTCTCGCGACCGTTCGGGTGGAAGATCTTCTCGAAGAAGGCCGTGGCGTCATCCGCATGCTCCAAAACCCTTACCAGCGCTGCGGCGGCCAGCCAGTCTTGGGGATCCACCCAGAGGCGCAGCCCCGCTACAATGACTTGAGCTTCGGCGGATCTGAGCAAGCCGACGCGCGCCACCACGGATGCGATACCAAGTTGGCCGAGGGCTTCAGACACATGCAGACACTGATCATTCGTTCGGCACAAAATGGCGACGTCACTGGCTACCGCCGACCTGTTGCGGTCCGTATCCCTGTCCCACACGATAGGCACGGTCGCCAACAGATCGCGGGTTCCGGCAGCCACGGCCTGGGCAAGCAACTCTTTGTTCATCCGCCCCGGGGATGACAGGGACCAGTGACTCACGGCGGGGCCAAGTTCCGGGGATTCGATCCTCGTTGCCGCGACCTTTACACGCTCTTCGGACATTCCTTGCTGGCGGGCGAATGCACGCGAAAAGATGGCATTCGTCAGATCGACCAGCGCCGGACGACTCCGATAGGACCCCCTCAGAGTCTCGACCGGCGATTGACTCGCAAGTGCATCCATCGCTGCGGCAACCAGATCAGGATCGCGGGTCGGGTTCGATAACGATTCAATTGCCGCATCCATCAGCGCAGGATCGGTACCCCGAAAACCGTAGATCGCCTGCTTTGGGTCGCCGACCCATACGGACTGTTTGGCGAGTTCCGCGAGCTTCAGAAATATCGTGAGTTGCAGCGGGCTTGTGTCCTGGAACTCGTCCACCAGCACGAGATCGAGTTCGTCTTTCAGCGCTTCGACGATGCCTGGTTGGGTAAGCAGCCGCAATGCCAACACCTCCTGATCGACGAAATCGAGGAGCCCTTGCTCCTTCTTGAGATCCGCGTATGCCCCGAGGCCGCGCGCGGCAACACCGAACATCAGCCGAATGAGATCGTGCATTTCTTCACGCAATCGGGGGTGTGCGAGGTGCCGCGCGGCGGCGGTTTGCACGGGAGCGGCGTGCTGGAGGGACTTCTTAGTCGGCTTCTCCTTGCCGAGTTTCGCCCAGTCTCCCCAGCGCAACCGCCCGTTCTCAAGATCCCTTCGGCATTTCACAAGCAAGTCGCAGTAGTCC
>CAWIJI010000005.1:0-240426 GCA_963836435.1 uncultured Acidobacteriota bacterium
AACGGCCCGGACAAAACCACTCAGCCCATCGGCAACCTCAAAACCGGATACCGCCTGATAGAATTCGGGTCCCTGGGCCAGGGCGCGAAGATACTCCGGACATGAGGAAAAAGAGTCAGACGCCTGCCATCCATATGGAACAGACGACGCTATTTCATTCCGCTGAACTTGGCCTGCAACGCCTGAATCTTCTCTTCCATCGTCTGGTTCAAGGAGGCCTGGCCAGTTCAACCGGAGCTCTCGGCGGCCGCTCAAAGCGCGGTTTGCCTTCCGGGCGAGGTTTACTGTCAGAACGCTGTCCGGCGTCATCCGGTCGAGGCTTTCGTGGCGGCAAAGCAGGCCGGGGGGGTCTCCGGTCCGGAGCGGAGCCTGCGGCGGCTTTCTCTGTTGAACCCGATTCATTCGGCGGCGCAGCCGATGCAGCAACCGGTTTCTCGGGCTTCTTTCGCCGGGGGGGACGCGGGGGTTTTGCGAGCAGAGCCTTGATCGAGAGGCTGATCCGTTTCATGGCCTGGTCAACGCCGATAACCTTTACCTTAACAACGTCCCCCACTTTTACGGCTTGCCGCGCGTCCTGAATATATTTGTGGGACAGTTCGGAGATATGGACCAAACCGTCCTGATGAACGCCGAGATCAACAAACGCCCCAAAGTTCGTCACGTTCGTAACGCTGCCTTCAAGTTCCATGCCTTCCTGAAGGTCGACAACCTGTTTGACGTCTTCGCGGAACTTCGGCGCGACAAACCTGTCCCGGGGATCACGGCCGGGACGCAGTAATTCCTCGCGAATGTCGGAAAGCGTGAATTTCCTGCCTCCCCCCCGAACACCCTGAAGTCGGCGGCATTCACGCGTTCGCTGTTTCCAATGAGGTCTGCGACGGCGACATTCAGGGAAGCAGCAATTTTTTCAACAAGGGGGTACGACTCCGGATGCACGGCGGTGCGGTCCAGGGGGTTGTCGCCATCCTTGATCCGCAGAAAACCTGCCGCCTGCTCGAATGTTTGTCTCCGAATCCTTCGATATCGCGCAGCTGCACGCGCGATCGAAACGCGCCAGACTGCGTCCGATGAGCGATGATGCTCCCCGCCAGCTTGTCGTTGATCCCGGAGACGTATTTCAGCAGATCCTGAGATGCCGTGTTGAGATCGACGCCGACGCGGTTTACACAGGAGGCAACGGCGCCTTCAAGGCTGTGTTCAACTTTTTCTGATCGACGTCGTGCTGGTACTGGCCAACTCCGATCGAACGAGGCTCGATCTTTACAAGTTCTGCAAGCGGATCCTGCAAGGCGGCGCGCGATGGAGATCGCTCCACGCACGGTGACATCGAGCTTCGGGAATTCCTCGCGCGCCCTCTTCGAAGCCGAGTACACGGAGGCGCCGGCCTCGCTCACAACAACGACGAAAACCTCCCATCCATTCTTCTGCACGACGCCGCGCACGAACGCCTCTGTCTCTCGTGACGCCGTACCGTTTCCAATCGTAATCGCGCGGACGTTGTACTTCGTGACGAGATCGACCAGCGCCTTCTCGGCAGACTCGAGATCCTTTCCCGGATCGGATAACTGCAGGACCTGGCTTTCCAGGAAGGTTCCCGTTTCATCCACAACCGCAACTTTGCATCCCGTGCGAATGCCCGGGTCAACGCCAATGGTGCCGATCGGGCCCGCGGGCGGCGCGAGCAGCAATGTTCCGAGGTTCTCCTCAAAGACCTTGATCGCTTCCGATTCCGAGCGCTCTCGGAGCGCCGCTCGCGCCTCGTTTCGAATGGATGGCAGCATCAGGCGCTCATAACTGTCCCGAACGGCGCGATCGAGGAAGGGAGCAAACTGGGAATTGCTGTCGCGAATCACCTGGGGCAGAAGCCAGGCGAGAAACTTTTCGGAGTCCGTTTCAATCGTGTAGGTCAGCACGTTCTCACGTGTGCCGCGACGAATCGCGAGCATCCGGTGAGATGGGATCTTCGGGACGGTCTCCTCGAACTTGTAGTACATCTCGTACTTTGTTTTCTCGGAGTCCCTGCCCGGCACCACGTGTGCTCGAACAATTCCCTCGAGCATGAGCTTGTCGCGAAGGTACTTGCGCGATTCAGGATTTTCGGCGATGCGTTCGGCGAGAATGTGGAGCGCGCCTTCGATGGCCTCCTGAACCGTGTTGATGCGCCTCTTTGGGGAAGGCTTCTGCGAAACCGGAGGCGGAGGGGCCGCCGCAGGTGCGGTCTCCGCCGGTGGGGCTGCCGCTTCAGCGGAGGTGTCGATTCCCTCGGTAGCCGCTTCCGCCGTCCCTGCCTCAGCCGCTGCAGGTGCAGTCTCGGCCGGTGAGGCTGCCGCTTCGACGGAGGGTTCGATTCCCTCGGTAGCCGCTTCCGCCGCGCCCGCCTCAGCCGCCGCAGGTGCAGTCTCGGCCGGTGGGGCTGCCGCTTCAGCGGAGGAGTCGATTCCCTCGGTAGCCGCTTCCGCCGCGCCCGCCTCAGCCGCTGCAGGTGCAGTCTCGGCCGGTGAGGCTGCCGCTTCGACGGAGGAGTCGATTCCCTCGGTAGCCGCTTCCGCCGGCCCTGCCTCAGCCGCTGCAGGTGCAGTCTCGGCCGGTGAGGCTGCCGCTTCGACGGAGGGTTCGATTCCCTCGGTAGCCGCTTCCGCCGGCCCTGCCTCAGAGGCCGCGGGCTCCGGTTCCGGGGGGCTCAGGAATCGCTCGGCGTACACTCCTACGGGATCGGTGCCGGTCTGTTCCCAGATGTACTCCGCCAAAGGCCCAAGCCCCATCGCCAGAGCGGTGGCCGCCTTCGTCTTCTTCTTCGGTTTGTGGGGAAGGTAGAGGTCTTCAAGCTCGTTCTTGCTGAAACACCCCTGGATCTTCTGTTTCAATTCCTCGCTGAGCTTCCCCTGCCTTTCGATGGACGCCAGAATCGTTGCCCGCCGCTGGTCCAGTTCCGTGTAATAAGTGCGGCACTCGTCGATGTCCTGGATCTTGACCTCATCGAGGTTCCCGGTCGCTTCCTTACGATAGCGGGCAATGAAAGGAATGGTGGCGCCGCCCTCAAGCAGAGACACGGTCGCTTCGACGCGCGAAACGGACGCTCCAACCTCTTTGCTGATTCGGAAAAGGGTTTCGGTGGTCAACATGACGAGAGGGACGAATTATTCCATAAAAGACGGCGCGATGGGCATCCTACTTTGAATTCACGATTCCGTAGCGTGAACCTTCCTTCTCAACCCAGTCTTCCAAGTCTCGGGATATACGATCATAACTGCGAGACTGTGGGGAAATACCGATGAAATCCGACCTTGTTTTTCCCGACCGTTCGACTTCCCCAACATATTCATACTGTTTCTGCAGCACGTTTAGCAACTCCGCGGCCAGTTCGTCGGCCCGGCTGCTCAGCGATGGAATGTGCTGAAGCAGGTCGATGGCGTGGCCCAATTCCATACGCACTTCATCCAGATCGCGCGGATTCGCTGCCGCGAGCGCCTGCTCGGAGCGCATGAAGGAGTCCTGCCCGACATTGATTGCCGTGATAAAACCATCAATCGACCCGTTGCCGGAACGGCTAAAACTACCCAGGAGATTGCGGAATGACAGTCCCGGCCCCTGGTAATGGGTTGATACCTCGAAAAAACTCAGCGCGATCATGAAGACCAGGACCGCCTGGATGGTCTTGAACCCACTGCCCGGAAGTTCCCCAGGCCTTTGAAACGGAACGACGGCCGCAAGCGCACATCCGGCGAGGAGCCCGCCGATATGAGCGGAGTTGTCCACTTGCGGAATCATGAAGCCGATCACCAGGTTGATTCCTACCGTCAGCAATATTCCTTTCCCCATCGCCTTGCTGAAGAAGGCCGGGATTATTTTTCGATATTTGTACGAAAAGACAAGCAGAACGCCGAACAGTCCGAAGATCGCACCGGACGCCCCCGCGGACACAACGGCCGGGTGGTACCAGTAGCTGGCGGCGACTCCGGCGATTCCCGTCAGAATGTAGAGAAAGAGAAAACGGGACCCGCCATACAACTTTTCGACCTGTGGGCCAACAATCCAGAGCGCGTAAGAATTGAAGGCCAGATGCAGCAGGCCGATATGGATGAAAATCGGAGTAAGGAATCTCCAGATTTCGCCGTTGTTGATTTCGAAGTTGGATTTCACGCCGAAGGCGAGCATCGTGGCTTCGTTCGTCGAACCTCCGGCAAGCTCCATCGCGAGAAAAATGACGATATTGAACGCGAAGAGGCTATAGGCGATGACCGCCCGGCGAGTCCAGAAGGCGCGAATAAAATCCAGGTCGTGCTCTTCAGTCATTTATTGATCGCTGCGCCCTGTCGGGCTTGCATTCGCTCCGCTCATTTATTGATCGCTGCGCCCTGTCGGGCTTGCATTCGCTCCGCTCATTTATTGATCGCTGCGCCCTGTCGGGCTTGCATTCGCTCCGCTCATTCCAAGCTTAAGCCTTTTTGTAGCCGGTTCGCAGCTTGCTGGCAATTTCGCGGGCAGCGGTGCGCGCACCCTCCAGATCTTCCGGTTTGAAAGAGATTGCCGCAACGACGGCATGACCGCCGCCGCCATATTGTTCGCAGAGCTTTGCGAGATTGTGAGTACGCTCCAGCGGGCTCCAGGGATTCGATCCCACGGAGACTTTGGAACGGACCGGCGAGCGGCTCACGCCAACGCAGTAGATGCCCTCGGGGAACAGGTAGTAAGGGATGAATTTGTTCTGGCCCTCGAGGTTCCGGTCGCTGATGTCATATTCGATCACCCCTTCGCGGCAAAACGCCCGCTGCCGCATCACCTCGATCGATTGCAGGTGATTCTCGTAGAGGTCTGCGAAAGTGGCTCGAATTTCGGGTTCGTCGAGGATCTCGGCGAGCGGCTTCTGCTGCATCAGGGTGATGATTCTGTGCAGCAGGTTTCGATCGCGGGTGGACTCGATGACCGTCATCAGACGCATTGCCGGCTCTTTAAGTTCCACGGCGAAATGCGCATTCGGAAACTGGGCGCCGTCGATAATGTCTGCCCAGTGAATCAGTTCCGCCAGGGCCCCGTCGTGGAAACCGAAGGTGTTCGCGGCCACCGAAGCGATGAACTTCGTGCAGGACTTGAATTCCGGATTGTGAAATTTCCGGCCGCTTGTATCCGCGCGAAAATGCCGTTCGTCGGCTTCCGAGAGGAACGCGCTCTGGTGATGATCGAACCACCAGGTCAGTTTTTCGGACGCGCTGTACTTGAAGTCGACGATCACGTTATCGGCTGCCCCAAAGAGCCCTTCGTCGATAAGCTGGCCCGCCTTGTGAGTGAGTCCTTCGTACTCGATCTCCGCACCGGGCGAGATCCTGCCCCGATAAAAGGTGGAAAAGACCGCGGCCGAAGCCAGTCCGTCAAAGCAATTGTCGTGATAGAGAATTCGCAGTTTCCTGTTCATTTTCGTCCCGGGCAATTGGAAAACTGGGCATTATACCCGGAGTCGCAGCGGAAAAGTTTATAATGCTTCTCGATGGACACAAGCGAAGCGACTGCAGGCCCGACAAGGCGCGGCCCTCAAGAATTCCATCGGCATACCCATGCGCGCAACGCATTGAAGCCGGCGCTGGTCGTCACTGCCGCCTTTCTCGTGGCCGAGTTCATCGGCGCGCTGTACACAAACTCGCTCGCGCTGCTGGCCGACTCCGGCCACATGCTGACCGACGTCGCCGCGCTGACGTTGAGCCTTGCCGCCACCTGGTTTGCGACGCGGCGCGCCACGCCGCAAAAGACGTTCGGCTTTTACCGGGTCGAGATTCTGGCCACTCTGCTCAATGGCGTTTTTCTGGTTCTGATCGCCCTCTATATCTTTTATGAGGCATATGAGCGGCTCAAGAATCCTCCGGAAGTCCAGGCGGGATGGATGCTGGTTATCGCGTGCGCCGGCCTGTTCGCCAATCTGTTCAGTGCATGGATGCTGTTCGGCGAACACCGGCACAGCCTGAACGTTCGCGGCGCTTTCTTCCACGTCATGACGGACGCTGTTGGCTCGATCGGAGCGATAGCAGCCAGCATTGCCATCCTGGCCGGCGGCCACTATGCCGCCGACCCGGCGATCAGCATCGTCGTGGGTATTCTTATACTTTCGAGCTCCTGGGTGCTGATTCGGGACGCCGTGGATATCCTTCTCGAAGGTACGCCCGCCCACGTGGATATCGTTTCCCTGCAAACGGATCTCAAGGGGATCCGAAGCGTCGAGTCCGTTCACGATCTTCATGTGTGGACCCTCACGTCGGGCGTGCTTGCAATGAGCTGTCACGTCGTCGTCTCCGATGGGGCCGATGAAGTGTTGAACCGCAATCTGGTTCTGGCTGCAATTAAGGAACTTGCGCACAAACGGTTCCAGATCGATCACATCACCGTCCAATTGGAGGATACCGGCGCGCCTGAAACGGTGCTGGAACCCTGCGATTGTCACTTTGGCGCCTGGGATTCCGACATAACCGGAGCGAATGCAAGCCCGATAGGGCGCAGCGACTAAGAAAGGTAATATTGATGACTCCATCCGGAATGCTTTTTTTGACTGCTCTCCTGCTGCAGTCGCCGTCACTGGACAGTCCAAGCCCGAAAGAGCGCATGGATGCTGTCGAGCAGCTGTCCGTACTGGGCAGGACGGAGAACATCGCACCCCTGAGCGAGGCATTGAAGAAGGAACCGCGCAGCGATGTCCGGGCAGCCATCGTTGCGGGCCTGGCCCGCATCGAAGTGCCCGAAACGATACCGGTACTGACTTCGACGTTGATGTCGGATCTGGATAAGGATGTGCGCCTGCAGGCCATCGACTCCCTGCAACGCCTTTACATACCCGTGGACTCACCCGGCGCCATCCGAACGGTTTTCAACAAGGTGAAGAGCGCGTTTGTCGGGCCCGACCGGCCTGTCGTCCAGGATCCGTCGCGTGTCGATCCCAATGTCAACGCTGCGCTTGCCGAAGCGATGCAAAGGGACACCAACCAGGAAGTGCGGGCAGCGGCGGCCAGGGCGCTCGGCTCATTGAAGGCAAAGGACCGCGTCGCCGTAATGATTTCGACTCTTGAAAATCCGCAGAACCAGGAACACCCTGACGTGCGGGTCGAGATCGTGGAAAGCCTGGGCTTGATTCGGGATCCCGCTGCCGGCCCGGCACTGCAACGCGCAGTCAAGGACCGCAACAGGGAGATCGTGCAGGCGGCAATCCTGTCCATCGGGCTCGTCGGCTACAAGGATGCCCGGCCCGTCATCGAAGACATTTTCCGTAACGATCGAAACAGCGAATCGCGCAAGCGTGCCATCGAGGCGATCGCGCTGATGCGCGATCCCGGCGCGCTGCCCTTCTTCGAGTCGCTGCTCGGCAGCTCGGACGACTACTATCGCGAGATGGCCGCCGAAGGCCTTGCACGGATCGATCACGATCCCAGCGTACTCAAAACCCGATACGAAACCGAAAAGAAGGCCAACGTCAAGAACGCGCTGGCCTTCGCTCTTGTCTCCGCCGGCCAGGACCAGTACTTCAACGACCTCGTCAATGCCCTGCTTACGCGCCAGGACTACCAGGCCGAAGCCTACATCTACGAGCTCGGCAAGTTCGACGGAAAACTTCCCGAACTCCACCGGTACCTTCGCAGCGAAAATTCCCGCATCCGTGCCAGCATGGCCCGTATCGTGGGGAATGTTGGCGATCCTTCATCCCGGCCCCTCATCCAGCAATTGACGATGGATCCCGATTCCGATGTCGTTCACGAAGCCCTTGCGGCCTTGCGAAAGCTGACTGCGATCTGAACGGTTAGGGTTAAGATCAAGAACTCATGTCGTGGTTCAAGCGAGACAAGCAATCCATAGAATCGTCGGATGAAAACCGGCGGGTTCTGACTGAAGGCCTTTGGATCAAGTGCGACGGCTGCAAGGAGCCGGTCTGGAAAAAGGATCTGTGCGCCAACAGTCAGGTCTGCCCGAAGTGCGATTTTCACTACAAAATCACCGCCCACGATCGGCTCGCCCTTCTGCTGGACGAAGGCTGGACCGAGTTTGACGAAACGATGTTTTCCACCGATCCCCTGGGTTTCAAGGCACAAAAGACCTACAAGGAGAGCATCGAGAAACTTCCTGCCAAGGTTGGCGTTCGGGATGCCGTGGTGAATACCGAGGGGAGGATCGAGGGCATACCCGTGGTCGTTTCCGCCATGGAGTACAACTTTATCGGTGGATCCATGGGCTCCGTAGTCGGGGAGAAGATCACCCGGGCCATCGAGCGCGCGCTGCAGCGCAACTGTGCGCTTGTCATCGTCTCCTGCTCCGGGGGCGCCCGGATGCAGGAAGGTGCGTTGAGTCTGATGCAAATGGCCAAGGTCTCGGCGGCGCTGGCTCTCCTGGATCGCAAGGCCCTGCCCTACATCTCGGTTCTGACAAATCCGACAACGGGCGGCGTTACCGCGAGTTTCGCGATGCTTGGCGATCTGAATATCGCCGAACCGCTGGCCCTGATCGGATTCGCCGGGCCGCGCGTCATCGAGCAGACCATTCGTCAAACCTTGCCGGAAGGCTTCCAGCGCGCCGAATTCCTCCTGGACCACGGCATGATCGACGCCATCGTCGCCCGCAAGAATCAGAAAGCCTACATCGCCGCGTCGCTCCGGCTTTTCAAGGCATGAGCGTCTCCCTCAGCGTATGCGAGCCCGCGCGGAGGGTGAGCGCGCCAGCGCGCGCCCTCGAGCGCAGGGCCCAGCCATCAGGAACATGATTACCGTCGTTGGCGGCGGGCTGGCGGGCTCGGAAGCCGCCTGGCAAGTCGCCTCGCACGGCATCGACGTCCGCCTGTTTGAGATGCGGCCCGTACGATCGACGCCGGCTCATACGACAAGCCACCTTGCAGAGATTGTCTGCAGCAATTCTCTCAAGTCCGACCAGCCCTTTAATGCGTCCTGGCTCCTGAAGGAGGAATTGCGGCGCATGGGATCGCTGCTGATGAGCATCGCAGATTCCGTCAGGGTACCGGCCGGCAGCGCGCTGGCGGTGGACCGGGAACAGTTTGCCGCACGCACAACGGAAGCGGTCGGGTCTCATCCGAGAATCGAACTGATTCGCGAGGAAGTCCGCTCCATACCGGATCGCGGCATCACCATCATCGCCAGCGGTCCGCTCACTTCCCTGCCGCTCTCCGAATCAATTGGCGCGTTCTGCGGCTCCGATCACCTCTATTTTTACGATGCCATCAGCCCCATCGTGAACACAGATACTCTGGATATGTCCAGGGTGTATCGTGCGAGCCGCTACGGCAAAGCCTCTGACGACTATCTCAACTGCCCGCTGGACCGCGAAGCCTACGACGTGTTTTACAATGCGCTGGTATCGGCCGAAACGGTGCCGTTTCACGAATTCGAAGAAGCGCGTTATTTCGAATCGTGTCTCCCGATTGAGGAGCTCGCGCGTCGAGGCCGCGAGACACTACGCTTCGGCCCCATGAGACCGGTGGGCCTGGCCGACCCGCGGACAGGCCACGTGCCTCATGCGGTCGTTCAGCTTCGGCAGGAAGACTTGATGCAATCGAGTTACAACCTGGTCGGGTTTCAGAATCATCTGAAGTTCGAGGACCAGCGGAGGATCTTTCGCCTGATACCGGGGCTTGAACATGCGGAGTTTCTTCGACTGGGTCAGATCCATCGCAATACCTACATCAACGCGCCCCAGACTCTGCTGCCGACCATGGCGTCGCGAAAGGACCCCCGGGTCTTCTTCGCGGGACAGCTTGCCGGAACGGAAGGCTATATCGAAAACATCGCGTCGGGACTGGTCGCCGGACTGAACGCCGTGCACAGGTTTCGGGGAGAAGGACCCATCGTGTTTCCGTCCGAATCGGCCATCGGTTCGCTCTGCCGCTACGTCTCCACGCCACAGAAGGATTTTGCGCCCATGAACATCAACTTCGGGTTGCTGCCGGCGATGGAAGTCCCGCGGAAAATCGCGAAGGCCGACAAGCAGCGAATGTTCTGCGAGCGGGCCCTGGCGGCGCTGGATGAAGTTTCCATAAAACGGAGCCATGCAACATAACGCGTGCTTGCCCCACTTAGCCGAAAATTCCATGTTTTCCTATGAGCCACCACACTAGCTCCGGCCTCGTCAACATCAACGGCGTCATCACCCCGGTCGCGGAGGGACGCATCTCCGTTCTCGATCACGGCTTCCTGTTCGGGGACAGCATCTACGAAACGATGCGAACCTATCGCGGAAAGCCGTTTCTCTTCTCCCGGCATTTCGCCCGGCTCGAACGTTCCGCCAACGCGATTTTCCTGACGCTTCCATGGGATCGCGCCAAAACCCGGGACGAAGTCCTCAGGACGATCGCGGCCGCCGAGCAGGCCGGGCAGCGCCAGCACCGCATCCGGATCACGATCACCCGGGGCGTCGGCGACGTCAGCCCCGACCCTGGAAGCTGCGATTTACCCGGCGCCGTGATTTTCGTCACGCCCTTCAGCGAGCTTCCCGCCGGTGTCTACGAAGAAGGCGTCGATGTCGTCGTCTCGTCGTTCTATAGAAGCCGGCAGCTGGGCGACGCCAAAACAGGAAATCTACTTCGAGCGGTACTGGCAATCCGCGAAGCTAATGCTGCCGGTGCTTTCGAGGCCATCACCCTGACGGCGGACGGGAAGATCTCCGACGGCATCACGTCGAACCTCTGGCTGGTTCAAGGCAGCCGTCTGCTGACGCCGTCCATCGAGTCGGGCATCCTCGAAGGCATCACCCGCGCCGTCGTTCTCGATCTGGCGCGGCGAGCGGGCCTGGACGTCGTGGAAGGCGTGCTGGACCTCGCCGAGGTCGAAAAATCGAGCGAGTTGTTTCTGACCAGTTCAACCCGGGAGATCGTTCCCATCGTGCGAGTGGCAGGTAAACCCGTGGGGACAGGACGGCCCGGCCCCGTTTCTCTCCGTTTGCTGGAAGCCTATCGCCGGGAAGTGGACGTCCTGTTGAAAGAGGATTGAAGTGAAGCGGCACACGGAGGACTTTATCGAGTCGCTGCGCCGGAAAGCAGCGTCGGTCCACACGGTCACGAACTACGAGATCGACCTCAGACACTTTCTGCAGTTCCTGGAGCAGCGAAAGGCGTCGCTTGAATCGACAGACCATCTGTTGATTCGCGACTTCCTCAATCACCTTTACACGGAGCGCGACCTGTCAAAGAGCTCTGTCTCAAGGAAGCTCGCATGCCTGAAAACCTTCTTCAAGTTCATGGTTCGGGAAGGGCGGCTGAAGGCCAATCCGGCCGAATTGATCACCTCCCCACGCCTGGCCAAAAGGCTTCCCTCGTTTCTGGGAGAGGCCGAAGCCGCAGCCATGATCGAGATGCCGAAGGGCACGACGCTCAGTGCTCTTCGCGACCGCGCCATCCTCGAACTTCTCTACGCGAGCGGTCTGCGCGTTAGCGAACTTGTCGGACTTAACGAAGACGAGATCGACATGGATCAGGAAACAGTTCGCGTCCTGGGCAAGGGCAATAAGGAACGCATCATACCTTTCGGAAGTTTTGCCGCCACTGCGTTGCGCGACTACATGTCGAAAAAGCGTTCGATGCGAATTACGGAAAGGGAAAGCAGCGGCGCGTTCCCGGCATTCATCAGCATTCGCGGCCATCGCCTGTCGTCGCGCGACGTACAACGCCTGGTGGCGCGCGTCCGGCTGAGCCTGAAGACCACACGCCGCGTCACTCCTCATACCCTGCGCCACAGCTTCGCAACCCACCTCCTGGAACGGGGAGCCGACCTGCGCAGCATCCAGGAGCTTCTGGGTCACGAAAGCCTTTCCACAACGCAGAAGTACACCCACGTCGGCGTTCAGCATTTGAAAAAGGAATACGACAAGGCCCACCCCAAGGCGAAAGACCCGGGGTAATGACGGGTAATTCGGGGCCGTGCACCTCGAACCCCGAATTCGAATTTCGGTGACTTTGATCAATTTCCCCCTCGTCACCGAAATTTCCGGTCTTACAATTAGGGCGCATGAAAATCGCGCTGACGTTCATTGTGGGAATGATTGTCAGTATCGGCGCGCTGATGGCCCAAACCGCCGCGCAATCGGCCGTACGTCCGGCTACGATTGAAGGAATTGCGAAGAATCTCAAAACGGGTGAGCCTCTTGCCGACGTGCGGGTCACCGTAAATCCGGAGCCTGCAGGGTCCGGCGCAAAGAGCGCCACGACCGACGCCGAAGGCAAGTTTACGATCACCGGTGTCGCGCCTGGCCGTTATGCAGTCACTGCCACTCGCATCCTTTTCTTCCGGCCACAGCGGAATACGGGTGCGGTCGCCGTGACCGTAGCAGCGGGCCAGCGCCTGGGCGATGTGCAGGTTCTGCTTATGCCGACCGGCGTCATCGCCGGCCGGGTCATTGACGAAAATCATGAGCCGCTGCGATCGGTTCGAGTAGAAGCGCTCCGAAGCGAATACCGCGACGGCGTCCGAACCTGGGTAAGTGCCGGAAGCAACACAACGGACGATCGCGGCGAGTATCGTGTTTTCAACCTTCAGCCCGGCACCTATTACATTCGGGCGACACAGGGAAATATTCCGACTCCAGCGGCGCCGCTTTATTACCCCGGCGTCCCCGATTCGCAGGACGCCTCCCCGATTCAAATCGAGTCGGGGAGCGAGATGGATGCGATCGATATCGCCATGCGGCGAACGAGCGAATACGCGGTCCGGTTCAAACTAGGAGGTGTGACCCCGGGAAGTGTCGTCAACCTGACGATTGGAAAGCGCAACAGCAGGGTTGTCGAATATTTGCCCGTACGGCCAGAGGCCTTACCCGACAACTCCTATCGGGTGTCGAGGCTGCCCCCCGGCGCCTACGACATCTTCGTGCAGGTGACGACGCCGCCCCAGGTCCAGCCGCGGGAAACAACGCAGGCTGGAAAGATTCCGGTGGACATCGGCCGTTCGGATGAAGATCTGGGCACCGTCCCGGTCCAGGCCACCGTTGCGGTTTCCGGACGGATCCTCGTTCCCGAGCCGCTGCCGTCCGCGCTCGACCCCAGGCGTCTGGCCCTGACGCTGCGCCCCCTCGACCTGCCCGCAATGTTTAGCGCAACTGTTCGGGGTGCCACAACACCGCCGGGGTTCAATGACGATGGAACCTTCACGCTGAGCCACGTCGCCATGGGGCGCTATCGGATTCAGGTGACAGGACTTCCATCCGACACCTATCTGGTGTCTGCTCGTGCCGGCGGACGCGAAGTTCTGGATGCGGGCTACACCGTCGGCGGGGATCCGATCCCTCTGGAGTTGACGCTCGGAGGCCCCGGCTCCGTGGGTGCGGTGGAAGGCACGGTCCTCAACGCGCGGGGCGAGGCGATTCCATCGAGCACCGTGGTGCTGGTTCCCGCCGTAGAGCGACGGGCTAATGCTGCCGCATTTCGAAGCGCGTCGACCGACCAGCACGGTAACTTCGCGATTCGTTCTGTGCTGGCCGGCGAGTACAAAGTCCTGGCATGGGAAGAGGTGGAGCCCGGCGCCTACATGGATCCGGACTTCCTGAAAGACTTTGAAACCCGGGGAGAATCCCTGCGCGTTGAGCGGGGCGCGCAAAATGCGGTGACCGTCCGCCTGATCCCCGCCTCGTGAATAAGGTTGCCCTCCCCCTGAAAACTCCTCTAGAATAAGCGTTTGTCTCTACGCAGGAGGATGCATCTATGTACGCCGTGATCAAGTCAGGCGGCAAGCAGTACCGCATAAAGGCCGGTCAGACCGTTCGTCTGGAGAAGCTGGCGGGCGAAAAGGGAGCCAGGGTTGAATTAGGCGATGTGCTGCTGGTCGAGGACGGAGGCAACGTCCAGACGGGCTCACCGCTGCCCAATGCGAAGGTTGAAGCGACGATTCTCGAAACGGACCGTGCCGACAAAATCATCATCTTCAAAAAGAAGCGCAAAAAACAGTACCGGCGGACGCGCGGGCATCGCCAGAGCTTCACCGCGGTTCGGATTGAAAAGATTTCGGTTTAGGGAGTTCACTCATGGCTCATAAAAAAGGCGTCGGCAGCTCTCGAAACGGCCGGGACAGCAATTCGCAGCGGCTGGGCGTAAAGCGCTTTGGGGGTCAGCTGGTCAGCGGCGGTTCGATTCTTGTGCGGCAGCGCGGAACCAAGTTCAAGCCCGGCGTCAATGTCGGCATCGGCAAAGACGACACGCTATTCGCCAAGGTGACGGGCATCGTCGCCTTCGAAGATAAAGGCCACAGCGGCCGGTTCATCAGCATCCATCCCGCAGGGTAACAGAGAAAAGGGGAAGGGGTAATTCGGGGACAGACCCCGAATTCTGAAGTGCGAATTCGGGGTCTGTCCCCGAATTACCCCTTGTTCTCCCATTCGCCGTTCGCCGCACCTTTCTAAATACCATGTTCATCGACGAAGCCAGGATCACGGTGCGTGCCGGAGACGGCGGGCACGGCTGCATTGCCTTTCGGCGGGAGAAGTTCGTCCCTAAGGGAGGACCCAGCGGGGGCGACGGCGGGGATGGCGGGAGCATCTATCTTGTCGCCAACTCGCAGGAGAACACCCTGCTCAAATTCCGTTACAACCATACCTTCCGCGCGGACCGCGGGCAACACGGGCTCGGAAGCACCAAGCACGGGAAGAGCGGTGAGGATCTGGAAGTCTCCATTCCTGTAGGTACCGTTGTGCACGACAAGGAGACGGGGGAAGTCCTCCACGACTTCACGGAACCCGGCGAGCGTTTTTTGATTGCCCACGGCGGGCGTGGTGGGCACGGCAACGCCCACTTTGTTTCGTCCACCAACCGTGCTCCGAGCCGGGCCCAGGACGGACGGCCCGGCGAAGTACGAACGCTGCACCTCGAATTGAAGCTGCTGGCGGACGTGGGACTTGTCGGTTTCCCCAATGCCGGGAAATCCACCCTGATTTCGAGCATCTCGGCCGCCCACCCGAAAATTGCGGACTATCCGTTCACGACGCTCGAACCCCATCTGGGCGTGGTTTCCATCGATACCGACCGGTCTTTCGTCGTCGCCGATATACCGGGACTGATTGAAGGGGCGCACCTGGGCCACGGGCTGGGCACTCAGTTTCTGCGGCATATCGAGCGAACCCGTGTACTGCTGCACCTGGTGGACGTCTCCGGCGCCGAGGATCGCAACCCGGTCTCCGACTTCAAAACCATTGAGAAAGAAATGGCCGAACACAATCAGGACCTGGCGGTAAAGCCGCGCATCGCCGTGGCCACGAAGATGGACGCTGCGGATCCCGCCAAGGTGCGAAAGCTTCAGCAATGGTGTAGACAGCGGAGAATCGAACTGATTAGAATCTCTTCCGTAACAGGCGAGGGTCTCGAAGATTTGAAACAAAGCATCGTCAGGCAGCTCTCTTCCAAAGTTACAGGAAAATCGTGAGGATCGCGATCCTGGGCGGAACCTTCGATCCGATTCACAACGGTCACCTTGCTGCTGCTCGCTCTGTGGCTTCCGCTTTCTCCGCCGACGAAGTTCATTTTGTCCCCGCGTACTCTGCACCGCACAAACAATCGCGCGACTCCACGTCCGCGTTTCACCGCTTCGCCATGGTGGCCCTGGGCATTTCGCCGTTCGACGGATTTCGCGTTTCAGCCATCGAAGTGGACGCGCTGGAAAAGCGCTACACCGTGGATACTCTCGACGCGATGCGAAACGAAAATCCGCAGGCACAGCTTGTCTTCGTGATGGGGACAGACATGTATCAGGACTTTGAAACGTGGAAGGACTACCGGAGGGTCTTCACTCTTGCCCATATCGCCGTCGTGCACCGTCCCGGCTTTGTGTTCCGCACGGACCTGGCTCCGCACCATATCGTCAGGGAGGGGGAGACGGTGGAGCTACCCGGGAAGCCAGCGGTTTTCTATCTTCCCTTTGTCGAGCAGCCGGTTTCTTCCACAGTCCTTCGCGAAGCCTGCCGCAGGGACGGGCCCCTTTCAGCGAAAGCACGCCAGAGCGTGCCTGAAGCCGTCTGGAGCTACATCGAGCGAAACAAAATCTATACCTAGGAGAATCCTATTCACGAACAAACGCAAGACCACATGTTGACTGAAGCCATTGAAGCCGCACTCGACAAGAAGGCTCAGGATATTGTCGTGATTGAACTGGGAGAGATATGCTCCTTCACGGATCACTTCATCATCTGTACCGGCACGTCGAGCCGCCACAATCAGACGATCGGGGAAGGGATTGACGAAAGGCTTCGCAAGCTCGGAACGCGCCCTCTCCATATCGAGGGTCACACCGAAGGCGAGTGGATCCTGATGGATTACATCGATTTCGTGGTCCACATTTTTACCGCGCGGGCCCGCGAGTTTTACGATCTGGAAAGACTGTGGCGCGCAGGAAAGCGACGCGACGTTCATGAACTCATTGGCCAGCGCACCTGACACTACCTATCCCCTGGTCTATGCCGGAGAGTCCGCGATGCTCCCGGTATTCCGAACGCTGGAGAAAGTACTCGACAGCGACACGACGGTCCTCATCGAAGGAGAAAGCGGCACGGGCAAGGACGCGCTCGCCCACTGGCTTCACTACAACAGCCCACGCAAACACGCCCCTTTCATGAAGCTCGATCTGGGCTCGCTGCCCGAAGAACTGGTGGAGTCCGAATTGTTCGGATATGAGCGAGGCGCCTTTACCGGCGCTCAGGAAACGAAACTTGGGAAGTTCGATCTCGCGCAGGGCGGCTCCATTGTGATCGACGAAGTCGCCAGCGTTGATTTGCGGGTGCAGGCGAAGTTGTTGCACGTGGTCGAAGCGAAACAGTTTTTCAGGCTCGGCGGAACTCGCCCCGTCACCCTCGATTCACGGATCGTCGCGCTCTCCGGCACTCCGCTGTCCACGGCCGTCGAGCGGAAAACCTTTCGTCAGGATCTGTTTTTCAGGCTGAACCTGATCAACGTGCGGGTGCCCCCGCTGCGCGAACGACGGAATGAATTGCTCACCCTGGCAACGCGCCTTCTCGCCCAGCTGGATCGGAAGTACGGGGGTTCCACTCAACTCGCCGGGGACTGTCACGCCATCCTCCTGAGTTACGATTTTCCCGGCAATGTTCGCGAATTGCGCAACGGCCTCGAGCGCGCTCTGCTGATGAGTTCCAACGGCCGCATCACGCCCGGGGTGCTGCCGCCGAACTGGCTGGTTGCCCGCGGGCCTGGAAAGATGCCGTCTCTCGAGGACATCGAACGGGAACACATCGCCCACGTGCTGAATCAAACCCGCGGCAAGAAAACGAAAGCGGCGGAAGTGCTGGGGATCAGCCGCAAGACATTGCTGGAAAAACGAAAGAAGTACGGGCTGGAGTGAGGGCGATTCGTTGGCAGTAGCAAAGAGCTGCTCCCCACTGCCGGGGCCACTGCCGGGGTGCGAACGCCCCTGGCGAGATGAACCCCGGGTGTCAAGGCGATCCACCCGGGGACTACTGTCCCTTCACGCCTCCGGCGTGCGAGACGTCCCTCCCAGAACCGCTTCGCGGTGCCCGCGGAAAACCCGGCTGATCTTCCTTCACCCCTTCGGGGGTGATGCGTCAGCGAACACCTGTGCCTGTTGAGGAGGGGACGTTGAAGCTTCGCATCCTATGGATCGGCAAAACAAAGGACGCCAGCCTCTCCAGGCTGGCCGGCGACCTTCTCGGCCGGCTCCGGCGTTTCGTGCCGGTAGAGATCACCGAGCTGAAAGATCCCAGGACGGGCGATGACCGCCGGCAACTCGCCGCGGAGGAGGAGAAGCTGCTGGCGGCCCTGGACGCGAATGACCGGGTTATCGTGCTCGACGCGGCCGGCCAGGCCTGGACTTCTCACCAGCTCGCGACTTTCGTCGGCAGGCATCTCGACGGGAATCCTCGCCGCCTCACCTTCGTGATCGGCGGCTATGGCGGCCTCACAAAACGCGTCAAGGACCGCGCTGAAAGAGCCTGGTCGCTCTCTGCACTGACCTTCACCCATGAGATGACTCGCGTTCTGGTCATCGAGCAACTCTACCGGGCGATGTGTATCTTGAAAAATCATCCCTACTCGAAGTAAAGTTCTGCTGCCCTTTGCGTCGACGAAAGGTCCGCATGATCGACGCGATTCTGAATCTTGTTTACCCGCAGTCGTGTGTTCTCTGCGGCGCGCGAGTCCTGGAGCGGCGATGGTCTGCAGCGTGCCCGGAGTGCTGGTCGAAACTCGAGGCGATTCCGCGGCCGTTTTGTCTCCAATGCGGCGTGCCGGCGCCCGCCATCGAGACGCTGTGCGGCGCTTGCCGGCGCGGCGACCCTGCCTTCGACCTCGCACGATCACTTTTTGTTTTCAACGACGCCATGCGCGGCATCATTCATCATCTCAAGTATTCCGCTCGTGTCTCGCTCGCGAAGCCGCTTCGACGGGCCCTGCAGGACTGTCTCGCCAGCGAGGGCTTTCGGGCGAACATCGTGGTTCCGGTGCCGCTTCATCGTTCTCGCGCCCGGGAGCGGGGATTCAACCAGGCTGAACTGATCGCGCGACAACTCGGACTGCAGGTGGATTTGCAGCTCCTGAGACGCCGCAAGAACACACCCAGCCAGACCGGGCTGAGCCGCTCGCAGCGGACGCTGAATCTTTCGGCGGCGTTCGAGGTTCGCGGCGCGCCGCCGGACACGGTCCTCGTCGTCGATGATGTCTACACCACGGGATCGACCCTGCAGGAGGTCGCAAAGACGCTGAAACGGGCGGGGGCTTCACGAGTGGAGGTCCTAACGGTGGCTAGAGTACTTCAACAGGTGGAACAAGCTGGTCGGTAGTCAGCGTGGTGGAGGACCAATGATCGGTACTGTCGAGCAACTGCGCTACGAATCTGGTATGCAACGCGTGCCCGGCCCGATTCGCAGTGAGCCGGCCCAGAACACGCTGCCCGATGAGCGCGAAGTCCCCCAGCAGATCGAGGATCTTGTGCCGGACAAATTCATCGGGATATCGCAGCGAGGTCTCATTGAGCATGCCGCCTTCCGTCAGCACGATGGCATTTTCCAACGATCCCCCTCGAACCAGGCCGTTGGCCTGCAGGGTTTCGACTTCATGGTAGAAACCAAAGGTCCGGGCCGGTGCGATAAGGCTGCAGTAGTTCTCGGGAGTGATCTCCACTTCAAGCTTCTGGTCTCCGATGAGGGGATGCTTGAATCCGATTTCGTACTCCAGGCTCAGCGTGTCGGCAGGATGAATGGCGATCGTTTTGCCGTTTTCCTCCAGCATGAAGGGCTTGTCGATACGGATATAGTTGCGGGGCGCCGAAAGCTGGACGACACCGGCCTGCTGAATCGCCTTGGTGTACGGCAGGGCGCTGCCATCGAGAATGGGAACTTCGAAATTGTCCAGTTCGATGTAAGCGTTATCGATGCCGAGGGCATAGAGCGCGGAAAGCAGGTGCTCTACCGTGGAGATCCACACGCCCCGGTTCATCAGCGTGGTGGCGTAGGCGACACGCTCGACCGATCCGACATCGGCGCGAAGCTCGAAGTTGTCCAGATCGACGCGGCGAAAAACGATTCCCTTCCCCGCCGGCGCCGGCAGAAGGCGCATGGATGCGGCCTCTCCGGTGTGAAGACCGACTCCGCTGAACTCGATGGAGGTTCCCAACGTCTGCTCGCGCATCAGGCCAGCAGACGTGCAATTCACCCTCCTAACCGGCGCCACTTCCATCTAAAGAACTTACAGGACCAGCAAGGCTTTGAAAACGTGTACATTTGTGCACAACTGTTGTTTTTATAGACGATGATCCAACATCCTACATTTCTCATCATTGACGGTATGTCGCAGGCGTATCGCGCCTATTTCGCGATCAAGGGGCTGTCGACAACGCAGGGCCTTCCGACCAACGCGGTTTACGGATTCGCGCTCATGCTGAAGCGGGTGCTGCAGAAATACCCGCCCGAGTACATCGCCGTCGCACTCGACAGTTCCGCGCCGACGCTTCGTCACGCGGAATACGAGGCGTATAAGGCGACGCGAAAAAAGATGCCGCCGGACCTGGCGCAACAGGTTCCCTATATCCGGCAATTTTGTGAAGCGATGAGGATTCCCGTGCTCGCCCTGCCGGGTTACGAGGCCGACGACATCATCGCCACGGTTACGACAAAGGCGGTCGAGGAAGGCCTTCATCCTCTTGTCGTCACCCTCGATAAAGACCTCTACCAACTCGTCGATACCACGCTGATTCTGAATACGTCCAAAGACGATCTGCTGGTCGATCGCGACAAGGTCAAGGAGCTCTTCGGTGTCGAGCCGGAACAGATCCCGGATCTGCTGGGCCTGTGGGGGGACACCTCCGACAATGTGCCTGGAGCTCCGGGGATCGGCGAGAAGACAGCGCGTGACCTTATTCAGAGATTCGGATCGATCGAGGCATGTCTGGAGCAGTCGAGCGAGGTGAAGAGTGCGCGCCAACGCGCGTCGCTCGAAGAGAATCGCGAGCTGATTCTGCTGAGCAAAAGACTGGTCACGGTGGACCGAGCCGTACCGTTGGTTGTGGATTGGAACAGTTTTCTTGTGCAGGAGCCCGACCGTCCGGCGTTGATGCCGCTGCTCAAAGAGCTGGAGTTTACCGGGCTCATCAAAGACTACCTTCCCGAAGAGACCACACCGGCGGCGAAGGTTGTCCAGAACGACGAAATTCCACCGTTGGGCGAACTCGTCGTCTTCGACGTGCAAAGTGATCGCATTTCGCTCTGGACGGGTAGCGGAACGGTATCCAGCATCCCGCTGGACGGGCGCGCTGCCGGGTTTCTCTCGAATCCGGCAGTTCGCAAAGTGGCCTACGACGTGAAGAGCGCCATTCTGCAGTTGCAGCGGCACGGCCTCGAGCTGGCGCCTCCCTATGACGACGTCCTGCTCATGGCGTACCTGCTGTTTCCGAATCGCGGGAAATACGAGCTATCCGACATCGTTTTCGAGATCTTCGGACAGACTCTCACGGGCGATCGGACTCCGTGGATTCAAAAGCTCTACGAACATCTGCGGCCGCAGGTCGAGAAGGAAACTCCGGAGGTGTATACGCGGATTGAATTGCCGCTCGCACCGGTCCTCGCGGGGATGGAGCGGGTCGGAATCGCGATCGACCCGGGCATTCTGGAGCGCATGTCTGCGGAGATGAGTGTGCAACTGGAAGACTTGACGCGGCGCATCTACGCCTGCGCAGACTGCGAGTTCAATTTGAATTCGCCAAAGCAGCTCGGGGAAGTGATGTTCGAGAAGATGAACCTCCCGATGCCCAGAAAACTAAAGAAGTCGGGCCAGTATTCCACAGCCGTCGAAGTGCTCGACGAGTTGGCAAAGAGCTACGAACTTCCGCGGTTGATACTGGAGTACCGCCAGTTCTCAAAGTTCAAGTCCACCTATATGGACGTGATTCCGCAACTCGTGGACCCCGCAACGGGACGGCTTCACACGTCGTTCAACCAGTCGGGCGCCGCAACCGGGCGGCTGTCGAGCAGCAATCCCAACCTGCAGAATATTCCGGTGCGGACCGAGCTGGGCCGAAGGATTCGGGGAGCTTTCATACCGGAACGTGGCTGGTGGTTCGTGTCGGCCGACTATTCCCAGGTCGAACTCCGCATCGTCGCCCACCTTTCCGGAGACCCCGGGATGGCCGAAGCGTTTCTTTCCGGCCAGGACATCCATCGCCGTACGGCGGCGGAAGTCCTGGGCATTCCGCTCGACTCGGTAACGCCGGATCAGAGGGACCGTGCGAAAGCCGTCAATTTCGGGATCGTGTATGGGCAGACCCCGTACGGTCTGGCGCAGCAACTCGGCATCAGCAATGAGGAAGCCGCTGAATTCATCGCGCGATACTTCGCGCGTTACCAGGGCGTGCAGCAGTACATCGCCGACTCGTTGTCGGCGGCCCGCGAAACGGGTGTCACCCGAACGTTGTTCGGGCGGCTCCGGCAGCATCCGGAAATCAATTCCAGGAATGGCATGCGGCGAAGCATGGCCGAACGGACCGCGATCAATTCCCCGATCCAGGGCACCGCGGCGGACATCATCAAGCTGGCGATGATCCGGATTGCAGGAGAACTCGGGAAAGATAACCGGCGCACGCGCATGGTTCTGCAGGTCCACGACGAGCTGATCTTCGAGGTCCCGGAAGACGAGCTGTACATCAAGGATCGCATCCGACAGCAAATGCAGGACGTGGTGCAGCTCAGCGTCCCTCTCACGGTCAACTTGAAACAAGGACGGGACTGGCAGAACCTGATGCATACCACGGTTTGACAGCCCCTCGGAACCATCCTATAGTTCTGAAGGTTTTCGGGCGCGTAGCTCAGTTGGAATGAGCGCTACCTTGACACGGTAGAGGTCACAGGTTCGAGCCCTGTCGCGCCCATAATGTTTTGAATGGCTTGGAGATTCACCGGTAGGCAAATTTGTGACGTGGTTTGTGACGTAGCGTTCTCTTGACCCCTCTGTCGCCTTCCTTTCGCCAATCTTTACTAAAGCATCTACTGTTGTGGCCGGAGCAAGGAAACGCGCAGGTTTCCTTTCGGGCCCAACCGAAGGAAGACTGTGGCTTTGGAGGAAGCCGCGCCTGTTCTCCGACTACTTGGAGTTGAACATCCGCGAGTTACATGTAACCATGAGGGTTCATGGGCGATTCAAAGCGATTGAAAATGATTCGGGATAAAGTTGCGGCTCACCGTAGTCGCTTGCGCAAGCAAGGATTGCGACCCATACAGATTTGGGTGCCAGACGTTCGATCTCCGAATTTTAAGGTTGAGGCACACCGGCAATCGAGAGCAGTAGCGCGAGGACGTCAGGCCCGGAAAGATCAGGATTTTATTGGCGCGATTTCGGACTGGAAGGGCGATTGAAGCGGGGTGAGATCTGGGCCGTTGCGGGTGCCAGGGATTACGCGGGCAAGCCTCGTCCCGTGGTCATCCTTCAGGATGACCGCTTTGATGCCACGGCCTCCATCACGATCTGTGCCTTCACAACAGATCCGATTGATGCGCCTCTGTTCAGACCGCCCGTGGTTCCGAGCGAGGGAAATGGTCTGCGTGTCCCCTGCCGTTTGATGGTTGATAAAATCACCACAGTGCCTAAGACAAAGATCCGACTTCGGATCGGCCGCCTCAGCGATGAAGACGTCGTCCGTCTGAATCGCGCAGTTCTCCTTTTTCTGGGTATGGCCGGCTCCGGCTAATGACTCCGCAGATTGATTCTGTGGTATCTACAATTAGCCGGCTTCGAGTTGGAGAGTCTGCGCATGCGCGCCGAATTCCGTGCGTTCAGAGTTCGGAGTCCGGAGTCAGTGAACCTCCCTCAACTTCACGCGATTGCTTTACGAAGAGGCGGATCCCTCTTGAGTCGCGCCTGGGCCATAGGAGCCCGATCGGAGCGGTCCCACTTGACACCGTGACGTGGGTTGTCTAAATATAGCGCCCTATGAAAAATATTCTTGCTCTTGCGCTGCTCTTCGCGTTGACGTGCGTCAACATGTTCGGCCAGGCCGCTCCCGTGGTGGGGGTCGCCGATCCTATGTCCCTGTTTACCGATAAAGATCCGGTTCTTAACAAGAACAAACAGGCCGCGATGCATATCGTCATCGACCTGCTGGCCTACGGCCATTGGAACGAAGCCGATAAGTGGCTGACCGAGCGCTACATCCAGCACAATCCGGGGTTCGCTTCGGGACGCGAAACCGTAATGAAGGCTTTCGGCGCCCGCGGCGCCGGTCGTCCGATTCCAGCCGATCCGAAGGATTGGAGCACCAAGATCGTCGCCGTGACGACGCAGGGAAATGACGTCGTGTGCGTGGCCTCCGTCAGCACCCGTCCGGACCCGCGTAATCCGGGGCAGACCTACACGACGACCCATTTCGACATGTGGCGCTTCGTGGACGGCAAAGCCGACGAACATTGGGACGAAGGCCAGATCAACGCCGCTCCTGCGGGCGGACGCGGTCCTGGCGGGCCTGGCGCCAGACAGTAATCCCCGAAACCGGAGGGATTACTTCGCCGATAACCTTAGAGACGGGGCGATCGTAAGAAGTCGATCTTCCGATTTCTATTTACACATCCCAGAGGAGTCCGAAGAAATCGTATTGCAGCGGCGGTGCTTGCCGCCGCTGCGTGCGCAGCCGAGGTCGTCAGCGAACCATCCAGATCGATTTCACCACCAGCATTCCAAGCATCATGAAAGGGATCGCCGGTATCCAAAACGGATCTTGAATGCGGACGGAAATAATTCCGCCCCGCCAGCTCCATCCGTCTTTCTTCCAGCCTTTGATCGACAGCCGCGCCAAGCGAAACAGATAAAATCCGGTAATGGCGAGCAACGGCAGGAAGACATAGGGAGAGCGAACCAGCAATGCGGACGCGAACATTGCTGCGGCAGCCGGCCAGCCAATGTACATCCACAAAGGCAGGGAGCTCGTTTTCTCGATGGTGGCCCAGGTTGCTAATGTCGTCTTCAGCTTTTCGTAGCCTGAAAGCTGTGAAGGGATCACGAACCCTCGGGCCGCGGTATGAATCCACAAGCCATTACCGCGAATTTCCGAGATTTTCCTGATTTCAGACTTTGTTGCCGTGGATTCCACTGCGTGATTCCTCAGTACAAGCAAGCGGTCCGCCTCGACCTGCACTTCAAAATCCAGCCAATTTTCCTTCCAACGGCGAGGATGACGAAGCGCTTTCAAGTGGAACACGACAAAGAGCGCGTTTATTCCTATCAGTGGCCAGAGGGGAGCCTGGCCCAACAGTCCGATCCCTAAGCCGAAGATCAACGAATAGAACAAGGAGTCCGCCGTCCAACAACCCTGCCGCAACAACCTCTGCTGGATGGCGCTGTCCGTGAGTCTGTACGTATCCCTCATCGCCAAGCCGCCATGGGATCCTTTCTTGAAGGAAGCTGTATCAGTTTAATGTACGCCGGCTGTTAAGTCCCGCCCCAGAAGCCGTCTTCTTCCCCTGTTTCGCGGCTGATTTCAGCTCCAACGCGGTCCAGGCGACCTTTCTAATTAGGCGGCTCAGTCCCTGGCCTGGCTGGGCGAGGTGTCGCGAATTACCCGCGAACCACGCCCTTCCAAAGCGCGGCATTAATCGCGGGCATGGGATCCGTGACCGCATCGGATGTGGATCGAATGAGTTTCATGGCCGCGCCGGTGTTGGGATCCACGTCGGGATTCGGGTCCGTGGCTTGTCCGCGAGCCCGCATTACACCGGAAGGTCCGAACTGCTGCTCGCCGGTGGGATCGACGAACGGCTGACGGATCCGTCGATTGGAGCCCAGGTTGTTGATGAGCGGATCGTTCGGTCCGCCGCTGCTGTTGTCGGGTGCATCGGGGTTCGGGTTTTTAAGCCAGTCACCGAGTTTCTTGAAGATTGCGGAGATATCGATCTCGTTGTTCGAGGTCCTGAACTCCAGGCCTTTCACTTCGTTTTTGATATCCTTTATTTCTTTCTTTAGGTCGTTCACTTCTTTCTTGAGATCTTCGTTCTCCTTCTTCAGTTCCCGGATTTGTTTGGACTCGCCCGGCTTGCTTGCAGCGTCTCCGGGGTTGACCCGGAGATCGCGCTGCGGATTGAATCCCCAGCCGGCCCGCTGGTTAATGACATCGATGGGGTTCCGTTCCGAAGGATCTTTGCCGAGACCGAATCGGTCAGGGCTATCGATGTGAGGATGGCCGAACGAAGACGTACCGTAGCGTTCGCCGTTCACGTTGGAGTTGGTGGAGGAACCGGGAAGTCGGTTCGCATGCTCATTGGCGTTCACGATGTCCTTCAGCAGCGCGGTCTTCAACGGATCGGCTTTAGGATTTGTGGTGGGGACTACTGCTTTTGCATCGGTTGCCTTTTCCCTCGCCGTCGTATCGAGGGCTACAAGGTTTTTCAGGTTCGTGGCCGCCGCACTGATCTTCATAGGAATGCCTCCTCCGGTGTTTTCGGACGGTGCGCGAAAAAGTTGCTGGTGTCGAAAGTGTTTCCTTCTTCATCGGCGACCGCCGGTGGACCCTATGAGGCCGAGCGGTGGTCAAATGGGAGCGCTGAATCCGGATCCGTGGAAATACAATTCCAACGGAGTGACCGAACCGATCTGGTATCTCGCCGCCGAATCGGGCACCCATTCCTCCAGGTCGTTCAGCGTTTGCTGGTAGGTCGTGTGGGATTCAAAGCCCGCATACGGCGCGTCGCTTCCCCAGACAAGACGCTCAGGGCCGGCGAACTTGAGAAGTTCACGCGCGTACACGATCGCGGCTTCGCGTCCCACACGATATCCAGCGGAAAGTTTGACCCAGGTGCCTCCTCGATCGATGGACCGCAACACCGCCTGGAACCCCGGGCAGTTCACTCCCAGCTTCGGATCCGGATTTCCAAAGTGATCGACGACAATCCGGACGCCTGAAGCTTCAAGGTGGGGCAGGACCGCAGGAAGCCTGCCCGGCCCGACATGCAGGTGAACATGCCAGTTCAGATCCGCGATACGCTGAAGCAATCCGCGATACGGATCCGAATCGATTGCAGGTATCGTCTCAAGCGATATCCAGGGCAGCCGCACTCCCACGATGCCGGCTTCGTTCATACGCTCCATGGTTGGCCGATCCGTTGACGGGTCGAGAAGAACCGTCCCTCGAAGACGCTTGTGGGCACGCACGGCCGCGATCGTGTAGTCATTGTAAGTGCCAAAAATGCTGGCGCCCGCAAGCACTCCAAAGCGGATGCCATGCGCGTCCAGCGTGGCCAGGTACTGTTCCGTGGTGAATTCGTAGTCCGGACGATGGCGCGGGTTGGCGACCAGAGGCATGCCTTTTGTCCAGACGTGCGCATGACAATCGACCAGTGGAACTGCAGATGGTTCAGACACTGCGGTGCTCCGCCCTGCTCCCGGTACTGGGACGTCCAAGCATCACCAGTCCTCCGATCAGGGAACAGATTCCGACGGCGACAAGACCGGGGGGATACGTACCAAGGTGCTCCTTCACATATCCAATCAGCCATGGCGAGGCCGACCCGGACAGATTCCCGATCGACACAATCATCGCAATCCCGACCGCGGCGGTTTCCTTTGAAAAGCTTTCGCTGATCGCCGAAAGGAATGGTCCTTTCAAACCAAACACACCCAGTGCGGCTACGGAGAGCGCGACGATGGTAATCAGCGGAGACGTTACAAAAAAACACGCCATCATGCCCGCTGCCGCGACAAACGCGGCAATCGCCGTATGCCATTTGCGTTCGCGCGCTCTATCCGAGTGGCGCGCCCACAAAATCATCGCGACGCTGCCGAAGGCGAAGGGGACTGCACTCACCAGCCCGGTCAACACGTTTCCCAATCCAAAATCGTGAACCATCTGCGGCGTCCAGAAACTCAGGGCGTAGCTCGGCATGCCGGTTCCGAAAAACACAATCGAGAGTGCAATCACTCGCCGATCGGCGAGCAGCCGAAGCGACTGAAAAAGGGAGCGCCGTGGAGCTCTTTCCGGATGCAGTTCGCGTTCCCTGTCGATGGTTTGCTGAAGCCAGTTGCGCTGTTCCAGCGTCAACCATTGCGCGTCCCGCGGCTGATCCGTCAGGCGGATCCAAATCAGCAAACCGATAATCACTCCCGGGATCGCCTCGAGCACATAAAGCCACTGCCAGCCTTTGAATCCGAGAACGCCGTCAAGATTGAGGATCAGGCCGGAAATCGGCGATCCAATGACACTTGCCATCGGGATTCCCACCGCGAACATGCCGACATAACGGGCGCGATATCGCCCGGGAAACCAGTAAGTCAGGTAGAGCACCACGCCCGGAAACAGGCCCGCCTCGACAGCCCCCAGCAGGAAACGCACGACGTAGAACGACCACGCCCCGCGGACAAAAACCATCGCCCCTGCCACGATGCCGCAGGTCACCATGATGCGCGCCAGCCATTTCCGCGCACCGACCCTCTCCATCACATAGTTGCTGGGAACTTCGAAAATCAGGTACGCGTAGAAGAAGACCCCGGCGCCGAACCCAAACACCTGGGGAGACATGCCGAGATCCTTGCTGGCCGTGATCGCGGCGAACCCGATGTTGACCCGATCGATGAAGGCAATGATGTATCCGAAGAGCAGAAGCGGAATGCAGCGGCGTGCCACCCGCGCCAGGGTATCGCGCTCAAAGGCACCGGAGTCGGTTGTGATCATGCAACAGATACCATCGGGGTGAGCTTAGTGTGGTGTCTCATAATTACCTGGGCCATTGCCGAGAGTGCGACAGCCCCGGATTCTAGGAGCGACAAGGGCGCAATGCTCATTCATTGTAACCGAGGAGAGACAACGAAGGCGGGGTTGTCCCGCCGAGGGAATGGTCAGGATAATTATGAGACACCACACTACCATCCCGGGGTTGCGGGCCGGGGCCCGGAAGTTCAAAAAGCATCTTTCCGCCGGTTCGCGAATGTCGGTCAAAGTGCCGCTTCGCGCGGCTGCTGTCGTGAGGCAAACGCTGCTATGCTCACAGCCCCGGGAAAGCGACGGTGATTCGAATACTTCCACACCTTCTGTGGGTTGCGGAGCAGGTCGCCCCACATGAACACGAAGGACAAGAAGCATGCCCAGCCTGCCGCTACCGGCATGGACGTGCTCGCTTCGGCCTCCGTGTTCCTGGCCGGCTTGTTTGAGGAGAACTCATGAACTACTGGCAACAATGGATGACGAACCCGCAGACGGTGTGGTTGCGCAGAGCAATCTTCCAGGTTCATCTCTGGACGGGAATCGGCCTCGGTCTGTACGTCCTCATGATCAGCGTGACGGGGAGCATTGTGGAATACCGCAACGAGCTCTACGCCGCAGCGACTCCGGATCCGATCGTCCTGACACCGTCCGGTCCCCGCTTGTCGGACGATGAACTGAAGGCGGCTATCCTACGCGTTCATCCCGGCCATACGATAGTCAACCTTGCCGACGGACAGCAGGCGGATCAGCCGGTCAGCGTTGCCCTGGACGGCCGGGGCAGCAGGGAGAATCGCCTGTTCAATCCGTACACCGGTGAGGATCTCGGTAGCGCGACGCCGCCCGGCATTCTGATGGTTTCCAAACTTCTCGAGTTGCATGACGATTTGCTCGGCGGAGAGACGGGACGCAGGATCAACGGAATCGGTGCACTGCTGTTTATCGTTCTCGCGTTCACGGGAATTGTCGTCTGGTGGCCGGGAGTCAAGAGGTGGAAGCGAAGCCTGATCGTTCACCGAAACGTCGGCTGGCGGCGCTTTGCATGGGACCTTCACAGCATGATGGGGTTCTGGACTCTGGGCATCATTCTGCTGTTCGCACTCAGCGGCGCTTATCTTGCCGCACCTGAACTCTTTCAGGACCTCGCGGACCTCATCCAGCCTCCAACGGCCGCCAATGCCGGAAACCGCATCGTGGATCAGATCACCTACTGGCTCGCCTATCTCCACTTCGGCCGTATCAACGGCATTGGGATTCCATGCCACGGGCCCGGCCTCTGCGACCAGCTTACAAAGTTGGTTTGGGCTCTCGCCGGGCTTACACCCGCAGCGATGTTCATCACAGGGGTTGTGATGTGGTGGAACCGCGTTTTGCGAAAGAAGAAAACCACCTCGTCCCCCGCTATTCCAGAACATGAGCAAAGGGCCTTCGGCGAAGACTAACCTCTCCCCGGGAATGGACCGAATCGAAGCGGTGCCTGGAGTTTGGACACTTTGCACGCCGGAGGCGTGAAAGGAAGGTAGCCCTGGTGGCGCCGAGCGACACCCGGGGTTTATCTGACCAGGGGCGTTCGCACCCCGGCAAGGGACCCGGCGGCGGTGCGAGGAATCCCTGCACCCCTGCCGGGGTGCGACCATCTCCGTTTCGGCAAACCCCGGGTTGCGCTCGCTCCGCTCGCTTAACCCGGGGCTAAATTCTCAGCACGCTTCCGGCGTGCGCTGGAGTTCAGACATTTTGCACGCCGGAGGCGTGAAAGGAAGGTAGCCCTGGCGGAGCCGAGCGACACCCGGGGTTTATCTGACCAGGGGCGTTCGCACCCCGGCAAGGGGCCCGGCGGCGGTGCGAGGAATCCCTGCACCCCTGCCGGGGTGCGACCATCTCCGTTTCGGCAAACCCCGGGTTGCGCTCGCTCCGCTCGCTTAACCCGGGGCTAAATTCTCAGCACGCCTCCGGCGTGCGAAACATCCAAACTCCGGCCTGCTTCTCAGTGGGTCATTGCATAAATGATCGAATTCATGCCGAGGCGATAGGCATAACCGGTGAAGAGCGCCGGGTACTCCGGATCGTCCATCCACTCCCAGGCATCGCCGAGATCCGAGTTGTAGGTGATGAGAACCATCAATCGGCCCGTGTCGTCTGAAATACCGCGGACTCGAGGTTGCGTATCGTCTGCCCGCTCCCAGGTCCTGCTGGTTCCTCCGGATCTCGTGTATTCATCGCCCAGTCTGACGTTGGGGACCTGCAGCACATTATCGATGTCGAAGAACGTGTGAAAGATCTCATGAGTCAGCGGGAGTTCCTCAATGTTGCGATCCGGGAAAACTTTCTTCATTTGCCGTTCAAGCTGATCCCACTCTGTGAGTCCCCAAAAATCATCGACATGCCAGAATCCACCCCGTAGCAGGTATTCCCTGAGACGGGCTGCCTCCTCTGCACTCAGTTCCATTTGACCCGGCTCGACCGCATAGATGTAGGGGTACCTGAACAGCTCCGGGTCCATGATTCGCACGGACTGGACCGATTGAGGGTCGGGCGGCTCGTAAACACGAGCGTTGGTCATCCGCCGAATGCCCCAGATGTACTTGTGGTCCGCATTCGGCGAATCGGTATACCACGCTCGGAAGCTTCGAGCCGCCGGTCCGCCGGCCGTGTATTGCAGTCGCGTGAAATAGAATTCGGGCTGGTCCTCAGACCGCCCGGTGTTCGTGAAGCCCGGGGTAACGAGTGTGAGAAGGCACCCCAAAACGGCTGCTCGTAGTCGCACAAATTCTCTTTTGCTGCCGGCTTGCCTTCAGACGTGCTCTGAAGTCGCGAGTTGAACGTGCGATTGTTCTGTCGTCTTTTCGGTATTCGGACCAGTGTCGGGAGACGGGTCGTGTTCCGCCGGGCGAATCCCCTCGTTCGCAGGCGGCGAATCTTTAGACGCCTGCTTGAAGTTTCGGATTGCCGTACCGAGTCCAGTCCCCAACTGCGGCAGCTTTTTGGGTCCGAAGATGATCATGACGATGAAACCAATCAAGAGAAGTTCCTGAAATCCAAGTTCTCCCATTTTCACTTCCTTAGTGTCGTAGCCCCGACGTCGGAGGGCTTGAAACCGTCGCGTCTGCTGAAACTCCGAATGGAGAATCACCGCTATTAGGCAGGTCTCTGAATGAGGAAAGGATTAAGCGAACATTAAATCGGGTTAATCCGGCGAGGGTATGGGTAGATTTGTTACATCGATAGTGAATCCCGCCGGGGGCACTGCCGGGAAAGGCAAAACGCTCTCAACGTGACGGAAGTTCAGGCGGTTCAATCAAATCTGGTAGTCTCTACGCATGCAGGAGTTGTTTGATGTGGTGGTAATCGGAGCGGGCCCGACGGGTCTCGCATGCGCGATCGAAGCGAAAAAGGTGGGGCTTCGCGCAGTCAATATAGACAAGGGCTGCCTGGTGAATTCGTTGTACAACTATCCGGCAAACATGGTGTTTTTTACAACGCCGGAGTTGCTCGAGATCGGCGACATCCCTTTCACAACGGCAAATCAGAAGCCGACGCGGTCTGAAGCCCTGGAGTACTACCGAAAAGTCGCCGAGTACTATCGTCTCGACGTGCGCCAGTATCAAAATGTGGAGCGGGTGTCTGGCGCCGATGGCAGATTCCTGGTCGAAGCTCGCGGCCGCGTTCCGGGCACAGCGCAGTATCGTGCGCGAAAAATCGTGATCGCAACCGGATTTTACGATTTACCCAACCATCTGAGTATTCCCGGCGAAGAACTGTCAAAGGTTCATCATTACTATGGCGAACCACATCCTTTTTTCGACGCGGATGTTCTCATCATCGGGGGCAGAAATTCTGCTGCCATTGCAGCGCTCGAGCTTTGGCGTCATGGCGCCCGCGTGACGCTGGTTCACCGCGGCCCTTCGATGCACCAGAACGTAAAGTATTGGATCAAGCCGGATATCGAGAATCGCATCAAGAACGGCGAAATCATGGCGTATTTCAACACGCATCGTGAAGGAGATCTCTTCAACGTCCGTCGCGTTGGAGACCCCGCAGGGAGAGGTGATTCTAAAGAATGATTTTGTTCTCGCGCTCACCGGATATCATCCCGATCTCGATTTCCTGCGCAGCCTCGGGATTCAGATCGGAGAGCCCCCGGACTGCCGTCCGGTCGTGAATCTCGAAACACTCGAAACGAACGTGCCGGGAATCTACCTTGCCGGCGTTGTCGTAGCGGGAAACCGCACGCATGAGATCTTTATTGAGAATGGCCGCTTTCATGGTCGGGAAATCGCACTCGACTTGACGCGGAAGCTCGACGGCACGGCGCCTTCCTTTCCAGAATCTGTCGCAAAGAAGACCTCGGGAAACCTCCAGTCCGCAGAGTGATTGCGACGATCGAACCGGTGGGTGTCCCTGGCCAGGACCGCATCGCCGGAAGCTGGGGGCTCCCTCGATAAATCTCGGTGACGAAAAACCACAATCCCCCAAATACCGCACTTCTTTAAACTTTGCGCTTAAACAACTGTATCCGCACACCGTCCCTGCGGCATGATGGGCACGTCGAGTTCTGGAGATTCTGCGGACATGCCCCATCAGGTGTTTCTAAGTCATGCAAGTGAAGACGCCGCAAAAGCCGAAAAGCTTTGTGGAGCGCTGGAGTCCGCCGGTATGGCCTGCTGGATTGCGCCTCGCGATATTCCGGGAGGGGCAAGCTACTCTGGAGAGATCGTCCGGGCCATCAATTCTGCTCGCATGCTGGTCCTGCTCTACTCCCGTCACTCCGCTCAATCGCGACACGTCCGCAGCGAGTTGGAAATCGCGTTCAACGATGGAGACGCAATTCTTGCCATCCGACTCGAAGACTACGAGATGCCGACCGAACTCCAATATTTTCTTTCGACCGGGCAGTGGATCGACGCGTTCGAAAGGGACTTTGATCTCGACCTGGACAAAGTCGTGGAGTCGATCAAAGGCGTTATCGCCGGTTCTCCCGTCCCGGGACCCGATCACGTGCCGCATTACCGCCGGCTGCTGCCCTACGTCGCATCTTTCGGAATAATCCTTGTCGCGGCGGTCTGGCTGGTCTACGGCACACTGACCAAAGAGGCGGCAATAGCGTCCGCCGTGGAGAGCAGGTCTGCGGACCGCCCCACCCCAGAAAAGCCACTCCCCGAAGCCTCCGCGCAATCGATCAATTCGAAGGATGGTCTGACGTACGTGCGGATACCTTCGGGGCGATACTTGATGGGGTGTTCCGCTGCGGATTCAGAGTGCGATGAAGACGAAAAGCCGGCCCACTGGGTTGATATCCCGAAGGCGTTCTGGATGGGCCAGTCCGAAGTTACGGTCAGCGCGTTTCGAAAGTACGCCGAAACCATCGGCCGCAACCTTCGGGTCGCCGACGATCAACTTCCGATAACCGAAGTCGATCGGGCAGAAGCCGTGGCGTACTGCCGGTGGGCTGGAGGAAGACTTCCTTCGGAGGCGGAGTGGGAATATGCGGCCCGCGGCGGACAATCGGAGCCTCGCTACGGTCCGCTCCGCGATATCGCCTGGATTGACAGCAACAGCAATGAGGCGGCGCACCCGGTCGGACAGAAGCAAGCCAACGCTTATGGGCTCCATGACATGCTTGGAAACGTCGCGGAATGGGTGCTGGACCGTTACTACAATCGTTACGACACGGATGACGCCAACCCAGTCCCTGAGGAACCCCTGGCGGGAAATGCTACGGCCGTCGTTCGTGGCGGTTCCTGGGCCTACGGCCCCCAGAGTGCGCGGGCCTCGAACCGTACCGAAATGGAAAAGGATGCGGCGGAGCCTTTCGTCGGCTTCCGGTGTATTCGGGACGCCCGGTAGCCAGGCACATTCAAGTTGTCGAGCGTCTTTCGGCCAATTCGCTGTGCATCCCGGCTATCAGGGACTGGGCATAGGTTCACAGTTACTGTCGTTCGTTGAAGAGCGAGCCTTGGAAAAGGGCGTCCGCGAACTTGCGCTTGATACATCAGAGGGCGCCGACGAATTGATCTCCATGTATCGGGCGAAAGGTTACCGATTCATCGAGTATGCGCAATGGAGAATAACAAATTACCGAAGCATGATATTGGCGAAGCGCTTGGCATCCGCGGCCGACCCGGCATGACGCCGCAGCTCTGAGGCTGAAGGGCAAAATCGTTACTCTCGCCAAAGGAACAGACTCGCATGTTTTTTGCTTGGACGTTTTGCACGCCGGAGGCGTGCTGAGAATTTAGCCCCGGGTTAAGCGAGCGAAGCGAGCGCAACCCGGGGTTGCCGTAACGGAGATGTTCGCACCCCGGCAGGGGTGCAGGGATTCCTCGCACTCCTGCCGGGGTGCGAACGCCCCTCCTGAGATGAACCCCGGCTGTCCCTGCGCTCCACCCGGGGCTACCTTCCTTTCACGCCTCCGGCGTGCAAATGTCTAAACTCCAGTCACCCCTTCGGGGCGAGAAATCCAGGCAAGGCGAGGCAAAGCGATCCGATAGCGAAGCTATGCAACCCCGCCAGCGCGCTCCTGACCCGGAACAGCAACCGATTTGGCACGGTCCCCGCGACATCGTGGATTCGCTCCCACTCGAGCCGTTAGCCTGCAGGCGTCGCTGGCAGATAGGCGGCTTTGTCCAGAGGGATGTCCAATTCCGTCTTCGCGATGATGGGGGTGTCCTTGGAAATGACGGCTCCATCGGTCTGGCCAGAAACCGCGTTGGCGTCGATACTGAGCACGGCATGGACAGGCAAATCGAAACCTGCCCGCGTGCGTACCCAACTGACATAGATGCTGAGGCTGCCGTAACCCCAGATCCGGGCGGGCATGACTTCACTCACGAAGCCTTCAGCCTTGCTGCCTTTGGGTACGACAACGATACTGCCGACTTTGACGTCTTCGGTTACCTCGAGACTGACGCGGTCGCCCGTTGTTGCCGTCTCAGATGAGATGGGCTGGATGACCCGGAGCTTTACCGGAGTTCCTTTCGGCACGAAAAACGCCTGAACCGACTCCGACTGCGCCGCTGAAAACCCTTGTGCTTTCGCCTGTATCAGGCCAGCCGTCAATACTGCAAGGAGGATCACACCGAAGTGCCTATAAAGGTTCATCAAAAAAACCCTCTCCGTTTCCATTGTTCTCTGTGTCACTCCCAAGTGATTGACGAAAAAGTGCCGTCGGCGTAAGCACTTCCATACTGCCGGTCACACTGACACCCCATATTTCGTCCGACTTTTAGTTTGACACCCCCATGCACCTAATATAGATTCCTCGCCCCAGCGACTGTTAAATCATAAAGACTGGGATTGTATAAAGAGAGGGTTCTCCCCGATCCCTCTCACTTTCAGGGGGTAAAAACTAAATGCGTAGATACGTCGCAACAGCGATGCTGTTGTGCCTCGTCTTTTCCTGTCTCGGATTCTCTCAAGGTGGAAATTCTCAATTGGGCGGCATCATCACGGACCCTAGCGGTGCCTTGATGCCGGGCGTCACCGTCACGGTGACCAACACCGATACCAGCGTGGCCAACACGACCATCACGAATGAGTCGGGATCATACAATTTCCCGTCCTTGCAACCGGGGTCCAATTACTCGGTCAGCGCATCGCTGCCGGGATTCCAGAAGAAGACGATAACCAACCTGGTTATCAACACGGCTGTTAACGTCCGTCAGGACTTCCAGATGCAGATTGCCACGACGTCGACGACCGTCGAAGTGAGTATCGACGCAAATGACCTGCTCACGACGAATTCTCAGTCGGTCGGTGAAGTGCTGAACGCGAGTCGCGTGCGCGATCTTCCCATCGTTGGAAACGATGTCTTGAATCTCATCAGCCTCATGCCTGGCGTTCGGGGAACGCAGGATAATCCGGTGTTTGCGGGCGTCAATGAGAACTCCGTGAACACCGTTCGCGACGGCCTGAGCGTCAGCGATGGAAGATTTGCCAGCGGCGTGTTCTCCACCACTTTTGTTAATCCGGATCTGGTCGGAGAAATCCGCATCGTTCTCACGCCGGTTGACGCTGAAATGGGAAGGGGCAACGGCCAGGTCATCATCTCCACGCGTTCGGGAACGAACCGCTACAGCGGATCTGCGCAATGGGACATCCGAAACACCGCGCTTAACCCCAACACCTGGAGCAATAACAACGATATCGATGCCAACGGCGCGTGGAGTCCGACGCAGCCGAACTGGTCCAACACGCACCACTATACGGTGAGTTATGGCGGACCTATTGTCCGCAACAAGACGTTCTTTTTCGCCTTGTGGGATCAGCAGATGCAGTACCAGCGCAACCTGGTCACCGCAAGCGTCATGACCGATACGGCCCGCAACGGAATTTTCCGCTTCTTCCCGGGATGGACGAACGGCAACGCGGGGTCGAATACGACCATCACCTCGACCACGAATCCCACGGGGGTCGGAGCAGGGACAATTGCTGTTGTGGATTACGCCGGAAATCCTGTCACACCGACGACGTTCCCCAATGGAAGCCCTTACACGGGCCAACTCACCTGCATCAGCGTTTTCGGCGGCATCAAGGCGGACGGCTCACCGTTGTCGGCTGCGGACTGCCCGGGCGGCAACTTCATCAGCGGGACCTGGGATTCACGGCGGCCGGTGATGGACACTACGGGATACATTGCGAAGGTTATGGGCAAAATGCCGACGGCGAACTACTTCGGTTCTGGCCCCGTCGGAACCGCGTTCGATGGTCTCAACAATGCCGGATACCGTTATCTCAAGACCCGGCGCGGCGACCAGGGGGCGCTCGTCACGATCGGGACGGATACCAACACCGACCGCAAGCAGCTGAACCTGAAGATCGACGAGAACTTCACGTCAAGCCACAAGCTTTCTGTCAACTGGAGCCGCGAGGCCAACGACACCTACAGTGATGTACCAAACTGGCCCGACGGTCTTCCTTACTTTACGCAACGGCACCCTCAGGTGTTCACGGCCAATATGACGTCCACCCTCTCTTCCTCGTTGCTCAACGAAGGCCGCTTCGGCATCCGCTATAGCCGAGCCAACATTGCGGCACCCCACGAGGCCCAGTTCTATCCGGACAAGGCGGTCACCGAAGAAGCGTTGAAATGGACGGTTCCACTCGCCGGCTACAACGTCACGCTCAACCCCGGCGCCGGCAATTACGCGTTCGGTGGATCGGCCAACGGAATCTTCAATACCAATCCGGGACAGTACAACGGAAACACGAGCTATCTCTACAATTACGCGGACACGATCAGTTGGACGCATGGCAAGCACGCTTTCAAGTTCGGCGGCGAGTGGCGCTACACGGTTTCCAACGGATACAACAATATCGGCGCCGGAGGCAGCGTCCGTATCCCGTTCGTTCGCGTGAATGGCGGCAGCGCTACTGTCAACACGTCGGAACTGAATACGGCTGCAAGCACATCGAACGGAACGACGGGCAACCTGCTGCCCGCCAGTCTGCTGTCCACGACAAACCGCACCAATGCCGTCAACATGCTGTATTTCCTTGCCGGATCGGTCAACACCGCGCAAGGCATGTACTGGATCGACGACGCCGGTGACGTGGCCAACAACAATTGGGAAAGTGTGATCACGAAAGGCCGCAAGTTCCGCGATATCGTCGAGAACGAGGCCTCCTTCTTCTGGAAGGATGACTGGAAAGCGACCAAGAGCCTGACTCTGAATCTGGGCATACGCTGGGACTGGTACGGATCCCCTTACATCGGCTCGGGCTTCACCTCCACCACCGTCAATCAGGGGCTTGGGCTTTTCGGAATCGCCCAGAACGCCGCGGACCCGTTCAGCGCCTGGCTGCGACCGGGAAATCTGTATCTTTCCGGCTATGGACCCAACGCCGGCAACAGCGCGCTGGACTGCACGACGGGAGTTTCCAACGGGTCCAACCTGCCCGCCTCCACTTGTGATTCAAACCTGCTGACGGCAATCGAATTTGTCGGTCCGAAAACGCCGAATCCGAATAAGCTCGCCTATCCGAGCGACAAGAATAATTTTGGCCCGGCGATCGGATTTTCGTGGAACACCAACTTCCTTGGGGAAAACCGGCCCACGACCATCCGAGGCGGCTACCAGCTGACATTCGGCGGCAGCGGGCGCGTGGTGGGTGGCGGCGGCACAACGTGTACGGAATGCGTCATCGGTAGTGCGCCGGGTTCCGTTCTCAACGCCGAAACCGTTCCTTCCGATTTCAACAATGAGTATCTGGACCTGACGGATCTTCCGAAACTGGTTCCGATCACGCCTACGATCAACCCGGGCGGCACGATTCCCATCTACGCCCAGGCGAGTTTCAATTCCATCGATCCGAACTTTGTAACGCCGTACGTGCAAAACTTCAACTTGTCGGTGACCACGAATCTCACCCGGCGAGTGACGCTGGACCTGCGTTATATCGGGACGCGCAGCCTGAAGCAGCAAAGCACCGTCAACCTCAATACGAACAATGTGTATTTCAACCAGGAGCTTTTTGACGCTCTGGAGATTACACGCCAGGGCGGAAACTCTCCGCTGTTCGATCAGATGCTGGCCGGATTGAACCTGAACAATGGCGTCGCCGGCTACGGCCCCATTGGAACCTGTGTTACCGGAGCCGCAGGCGCCCCGGGGCTCGGACAGGAAGGCTGTTCGGCAACTCAGGTCATGCAACATGGATCGGCCCACTTGCGCCGCAACGCCACGTTCCGCGTGAATCTCGCGAACGGCAACTACAACGGCGTCGCGGCCTCCCTGATGGGCAACGGCTCCAGTCTTCCGACAAGTGGTAACGGCGCGCTCCAGAACCTGCCACTGGTCAACGGCCAGACGATCTCCGGCATAACCAACCGCAGACTGCTGCGGAACGGTTGCGACCGGATTGCCGCCGGGCTGACGAACATCGCCGCCCGGTGCTTCCCGGAAGACTACATGGTCGTAAATCCACAGCTGGGAACTCCGACGTTCATCACGAACGGAAACAGTTCCAACTATCACTCGCTGCAATCCCAGATGACCCTTCGTCCCACGGCCGGTTTGAGCCTGCAGGGAACCTACACCTGGTCGAAGAATCTGGGAATCAGCGGGACAGCCACAGACCCGACGAATCGCAACGCGGACTATACGCTGACGTCCAGCGACCGCCGGCACGACTTCCGCATGAACGGAACCTTCGAGCTGCCCCTGGGGCCCAATAAGTTGCTCCTGGGCAACAGCTCCGGGTGGCTTGCACGAGCCATCGAGCGGTGGCAGACCAGCATGATCTTCAACTGGACTTCGGGGGCTCCTGCCGACATCACGTTGGGATCTGGTGCTACGGCGTTGAGCACGTTGTACGCAAACGGGACTCCGGACATTGTGGGGCCGTTCCCGTTCGACAAAGGGCATGTGGTCTGGAACGGCGCCAACAACGCGACGGGAACCCTCCACGGCGGAACTTACTTTGGAAGTCCCAACCCCTTCGTCTCCATCGACGATCCGCAATGCTCCAGCGTCGGCAACGTTGTCGATTCGCAGGGCTACAACCTGTTCGATCCGGCAAACAACAATTGCACGATCAACGCGCTGGCTCTGGCGAACCCCGACGGGACCCCCGGCCAGATCGTTTTCCAGACACCGCGGCCTGGAACGCGTGGCACCCTGGGCCAGAACGCCATCGAGCAGCCGGGGCGTTGGAGCCTTGACGCCAATGTCAGCAAGACGTTCCGGATTTCCGAATCCAAGAGCGTTCAAGTACGTGTGGACACCACCAACGTGTTGAATCATCCCCTGCTGGGAGGTGCCACCACCCTCGACACCCCCGTCACTCTGGACTCGCAGAGCGGCAACTTCGGGCTCATTACGGGCGCCACCGGCAAATCCGGCGGACGTTCGTTCCAGGGCACCCTCCGACTTACGTTCTAACAGAGCCCGGACAACTCAAACTACAAACTCCCCTGCCGCCCGGCGGCAGGGGAGTTTTGTTTTCCCGCTATAATGGCGCTTGATGATGTACAACACTGACGATCTACGTATCAAAGAAATCCGTGAACTCTCGACCCCGGAAGAAATCCGAAAGGAATATCCCTTAACCGAGAGCGCCACCCAGGTGATTCATGACACGAGGCAAGGCGCCCATCGCATTCTGCATGGGGCCGACGACCGGCTTGTCGTCATCGTGGGGCCATGTTCGATTCACGATCCCAAAGCAGCCCTGGAATACGCCCGGAAGCTGAAGTTTGAGAAGAACCGTCTGGTGGACGAACTGCTCATCGTCATGCGGGTTTACTTTGAGAAGCCCCGCACGACAGTCGGCTGGAAAGGCCTGATCAACGATCCCCACCTGGACGGCAGCTTCAAGATCAACGACGGCCTCCGCATCGGGCGCCAGTTGCTGCTTGCGCTCAACGAACTGGGCGTTCCCGCGGGAGTGGAATACCTCGACATGATCTCCCCTCAATATCTCGCAGACCTGGTCAGTTGGGGCGCTATCGGCGCGCGCACTACCGAGAGTCAGCTTCATCGCGAACTCGCTTCCGGGCTGTCCTGCCCCGTTGGCTTTAAAAACGGCACGGACGGCAATATCAAGATCGCCGTGGATGCCATCCGGACCGCTCACCATCCACACCACTTCCTGTCGGTCACGAAGACCGGGCAGGCGGCCATCGTTCTGACGCGCGGAAACGAGGACTGCCACGTCATTCTGCGCGGCGGCAGGAAACCCAACTACGACTCCGCCAGTGTCGATGCAGCCTGCAAGCAACTCGCAACAGCAGGTCTCGCGCAACGCCTGATGATCGACCTGAGTCATTCGAACAGCGAAAAGGACTACAAACGGCAGGTGGAGGTCGGCCAGACCGTTGCCGAGCAGATTTCATCCGGGGATAACCGCATTATGGGCGTGATGATCGAAAGCCACCTTAAGGAAGGCCGCCAGGACTTGCTCACAGGCAAGGATCTTGTCTACGGCCAGAGCATCACCGATGCCTGTATCGGCTGGGAAGACACGGCTGTACTGCTCGAAAAACTCGCGGAGGCCGTGAAGTTGCGCCGCGTCAAGACCGAAGCGAAGGACTAGCGAGTTTCGGTCGCGAAACTCGCCTCCTTTGGTCGGGCTGTTGCACCGCGAAGCGGTGCTCTGGAGTTTAGACATTTTGCACGCCGGAGGCGTGAAAGGAAGGTAGCCCCGGGTGGAGCGCAGACTCCCCATAAACTTGCGGCGGCCGGGCCCGGCAGGGGTGCAGGGATTCCTCGCACCCCTGCCGGGGTGCGAACATCTCCCGTTACGGCAACCCCGGGTTGCGCTCGCTTCGCTCGCTTAACCCGGGGCTAAATTCTCAGCACGCCTCCGGCGTGCGCTGGAGTTTAGACATTTTACACGCCGGAGGCGTGACTGGAGTTTAGACATTCTTGAGTCCGAGCGGGAGCGGAAACACGAGGTTACGTCTCCGGTTTGCAGGTTCGTCCGCAAGATGATGGCGACGTTGAAACGTGAGTCTGAGCACGCCGGAGGCGTGCTCAGCATTTAGCCCCGGGTTAAGCGAGCGAAGCGAGCGCAACCCGGGGTTACCGTAACGGGAATGTTGCACCCCGGCAGGGGTGCAGGGATTTCTCGCACCCCTGCCGGGGTGCAAATGCCGCTCGTGCGATGAACCCCGGGTGGAGCGCAGCGACACCCGGGGTTCATCTCAAGGGGCGTGCTACTCCCCTACGGCGCCCGGCGGGGTGCACGACCCCTGAACCAGTCGGGGCCCCCGAGAGCCCCCCTACTTCTTCAGCCACCGCAGTTGCCGGGAGGTCAGGTGCCACAGCAGCGTAGCGGATTTCCGGTGTGGCAGAGCATCGACTGCGATCGCACAAGCGCCGGCCTTTTTGAGGTCGAGGGACCATTCCCCACCGAGCACCCGAATCACGGTCGCGCTGAGCAACGGCTCGTGACCGACCAGCAGGGTTCGGCGTCCGTGCCGGCGCCCAAGCGCATCGAGAAGTTCCTCAGGCGTGCCGTCGCCGGCAAGTTCGGGCAACTCCTCCGGCGCAGGCAGCGCCAGAACATCCGCAAGAATAGCGGCTGTCTGCTTTGCCCTCAACCAGGGGCTCGTCAGGATCCTGTCATAACCGCCGTCGAGTCGTTTCAATCCCTCTGCCGCAGCGCGCGTTTTGCGAATGCCGTCTTCGGTGAGTGGCCTCTCCGGGTCGGATGTCACGGAAGGATCGCCCCTGTCGATGGCGATGCCATGACGGAAAAAGCAGAGTTCAAGCGTCTTCATTCAAATTCCGTCTCCCATTCATAGACCTCATTCATCAGCGAGACCTTGTCCGCTGCCGAGCGGATTTCGTCGCTGAGATCCCCCTTCCCTTCCAGGCGTATCGACATGGTCTTTGAGTTGGACCGCCGGCACTCCACCTTCTGAACCTTCGATTGCCGGCCGTAGTCGAGACTGTCCGCGACCCTCAGGATAGCGCTGAGTTTTCTTACAACATCCTGCTGGACGGCGGAGAGCTGGCTGAAGGGAAGATGCTTGGGACTGGGATGCGCCTTCCGATGGTATCGCGCGATATTGGCGATCAAGTCGAGTTCAAGGGCATCGAACGAGCCCGGCGCGGAACTTTTGATGAGGTAGTAGGAATGTTTGTGGTGCTTCTCATAGGCAATAAACAGCCCGATGTCGTGAAGCATGGCTGCGGCGTGCAGCACGTGGATATACCGGTCAGGCAACCCGTGAAATTCCCGGAGTTGTTCGAAGAGACTGAGCGCCAGCCGGGATACTTGCGCGCTGTGCGCCTTGTCGTAGTTGTATTTCTCGCCAAACTCTTCAATGGACTCGGCGCGGTCTGCAGCTTCAGTCCACGGGCCGGTGTATGCCGTGTACTCCCTGTGCAGAAGATCAACCATGAGACCGTCGCGCAGTCCTCTGCCGGACACGAAGACGTAATCGAGTTCGAGTTCCGTCATCATCGACAGCAAGACCGCGGATCCAGCCACGAGAATATCGGCGCGGCGCGGGTCCCCGGCGATCAGCGCGGCCCTTCCTTTCAAGTGCTGGCTTCGCAGAAGGTCGTAGAGACTGTTCAGTCGCGCCCGCCGCAGCACGTAAAGCGAATCCTGTCGGGGTTCGCCGGTCATGCGGGCGTCGATATCGGCAAGCGAGGTCACGGTTCCCCCGCTGCCAAATGCCATGGTGAACTTCTCCCGGCTCAGCCGGCGCACTGCGGGAGCCAGCTTCTGAAGGACATGCCGATTCATCGCCAACAGTTCCCGTTGTACGGGAGGATCATGCTTGATGTAGTGCTCTGTGAGACGCACGGCGCCAATGGGGAGGCTGAACACTGCGAAGAGATTCGAACGACTGCCGACGGCCAGTTCGACGCTTCCTCCGCCGATATCCATGAACAATCCGAGAGGAGGATCGAACTTCAGTCCGCTGAGGATACCCAGGCTGATCAGCCGCGCCTCGTTTTCTTCGGAAAGGATCTCGAGTGTCAACCCGAGGCCTGCAACCTCCTTGATGAACGCCGGACCATCTCTGGCCTCCCGCATCGCGCTGGTGGCGACGGCGCGAATCGCGCTAACGCCATGTTTGTCGGCAATAGTCTTGAATCTTTTCAGCGCGTCGAGCGCCTGCTCGCGGCTCTCCGGATTCAGCGCCCCGGTCTCAAAGACGCCGTGGCCCAGCCGGGCCGGCCTTCGATCCTGCTCGATGATTCGATAGATTCCCGGTTGATCGACGGATGCGATCTGCAGACGGATGGCGTTGCTTCCCGCATCAATAACAGCGAACGTGGACGGCATGAAGTCAGTTTAAACCGGGATGCCGCGGTTCCATCCCTCTCTTGGTGGGATTGTTGCGAAAAATTGGTCGACAGGACCTGGATCCAGCGGGCGCTTCCCGGATTATTGCATCGACCCGGCAAGGGCCGCACGGGCAGGTTGTGCCGGGCTGCTCGGGCGGGAGTGAACAATCGCGAACAATCGCAGCCGCTGAGCGATCTGATCCCGAATCACTCGAAAACGACGGCGCTGTGACTCCACGTCACTTGCATCGTTGAGCGGATTTTCAAACTTCCAGTGTACGACGTCAGTCGCTGCAATCGGGCAATTCTGCGCGGATGTCGCTTCGTCAAGCGTGACTACAAAATCGACTTTCTGGCCGCGCAATTCATCGACGCTTCGGTGGCCTTTCTGCCCAACCTCGACACCGATTTCCTTCATGACTTCGATGGAAAGTGGATGGGCTGCATCGAGACCTGCACTTGCCCGGAGCGCCTCGAAATTCCGCGAGTCAATATGACGCAGCAAAGCCTCTGCTATCAGACTCTGCGGGGAATTGGGAGCACTTAAAAACACGACTCGTTTCAATTCGCGCCTCGCTCTTCGTTCAATTGGAAGGATGAAGCTTAGCACAGCGATGGACACAGAACTTCAAAATTACAGTTTGGTTAATGAGGGAACCGAATATCCTTGTATGCACAAGGACTATGGGCCCTCGATATTACAATTCTGTGAAATTTCCCGGCCCTGCCATACACAGGCTCTCGCACGGCTGTAAACTCTGGCATCGTGGACACGCAACAAGCTGAGTTGATGGAACGCCAAATCCCATTGTTCAACCGCGAAATCAGCTGGATCGAATTCAATTCCAGAGTTTTGGGAGAAGCACTGGATCGAGAAAATCCACTTCTGGAGCGGCTGAAGTTTCTTTCCATTTTCTCAACAAACCTCGATGAATTCTTCATGGTGCGCGTATCGGGGCTGCAGGAACAGCTTGAGACAAGTCCGGCGATGCTTTCTGCTGATGGTCTGACGACTACGGCCCAGATGAAACTGATCTCGGAGAGACTCCGGCCTCTGATCCGCCAGCAATCACAGTGCCTGTTGAATGAGATCCTGCCGGGCCTCGAGCAGTGCGGACTCCGATTGCTCTCCTATCGAGAGCTGGTTGAGGCCGATAAAGACACCTTGCAGAGGTTCTTCTACGATCGAGTCTTTCCGGTCCTTACGCCGCTGACTGTAGACACGGCGCACCCATTTCCGTACATCTCCAACATCAGCCTCAATCTCGGAGTATTGCTGGCAGTGCCCGGAGGCCAGGCCGAAGAAAAACCGCGGTTCGCTCGCGTGAAGATTCCGCCCAACGTGACGCGGCTCGTATCGGTGGACGATGGTCACAGATTTGTCCTGCTGGAGGAATTGATAAGCGCTCACATCGCGGATCTGTTCCCGGGATGTCCGATACTGGAGTGCCAGCCATTTCGGATTACGCGCGATGCGGATATCGAGATCGAAGAAGACGAAGCGGAAGACCTGATCACCTCGATGGAGCAGGGTTTGCGCGAAAGACGTTTTGGTTTCGGTGTCCGCCTGGAAGTCGCAGCAGCCATGAGCGATCCGATGATCGACCTGCTTTGCAATTCTCTCGAATTGGACAGGGAAGACGTCTACTCGATCGAGGGGCCCCTCAACATCCCGGACCTCATGACCCTGTACAAGGCGGAGATTCCCAATGCCAAGGACAAACCTTTCGAACCGGTGATTCCTGCCGTTTTAAGGGCCGGAGACACCATTTTTGATGTGATCCGAAACCAGGATCTGCTGCTGCATCATCCTTATGAGTCCTTTGTCCCGGTCGTGGAGTTCCTTCGAACGGCAGCCATGGATCCTAATGTACTTGCAATCAAGCAGACCCTTTACCGGGTTGGACCGGACTCTCCAATCGTCAACGCACTGATTGAGGCCGCAGAACGAGGCAAGCAGGTTGCCGTACTCGTGGAACTAAAAGCCCGCTTCGATGAAGAAAACAACATTCAATGGGCCAGACGGCTGGAGCGCGCGGGAGCTCACGTCATCTATGGCGTTCTTGGTTTGAAGACTCATGCCAAGCTCGCACTTGTGGTTCGCCAGGAAGGCGGCACGATCCGCAAGTATGTCCATCTGGGTACCGGGAATTACAATCGGGCGACAGCGCGCATCTATACCGACCTCGGGCTCTTTACAAGTAACGTCGACCTGGGAATGGATTGCTCGGAGTTTTTTAATTATCTGACCGGCTACTCGGGACAGACCAGTTATCGAAAGCTCATCGCGGCGCCTGTCAACCTGCGCAATCGTCTGGTTTCTCTGATTCGCCGCGAAGCATCGCAAAAGGCCTCCGGAAAGCCCGCGGGTATTTTCGCCCAATTCAACAGCCTGACAGATACGGGCATTATCGAAGAATTTTACGCGGCATCTGCAGCCGGCGTCCCCATTACGATGATTGTTCGTGGCGTGTGCTGCCTCCGGCCAGGCCTACCCGGTAAAAGTGAAAATATTCGCGTAGCCAGTATTGTCGGCCGTTTTCTCGAACACCTCCGAGTCTACGTGTTTGCCAACGCCGGCGAGGAAGAGGTTTATCTCTCGAGCGCCGACCTCATGCACCGGAATCTGGACCGCAGAGTGGAGTTGATGTTTCCTCTGGAAGACGCAAATATCCTCGAGCGCATCCACCGGGAAGTCATCGAAACCACGCTCAGGGATACGCATAAGATTCACTGGCTCCAGCCGGATGGAACCTACCTTCGTCCCACGACAAGTTCCCGCTACGATTCCCAGGCCGGCTTGATTGCCTCGTATCTCGCTTCCGACACGCACGAAGACTAAACCAGCGAACAGTGGATGAAAATCACCTTGAGTACGGGGCTACGCGTTTCTACTTTTGTACCGTCTGTCCCGCTTCAACACGGCGTATCGGCAGATGGATGGAAAACTTCGAACCAGCCCCCAGTTTGCTTGAAACGCTGATCGATCCGCCCTGGCTTTCGATGGCGTGTTTGACGATCGCCAGCCCAAGGCCCGTACCGCCCGACTCCCGCGTCCGCGACTTGTCGACGCGATAAAATCGTTCGAAGATGCGCTGGAGATCGGTGGCAGGAATACCCTCGCCTGTATCCGCTATCGATAAAACAAAAGAGCCATTATCGACGGCGCCTTTAACCTGAATCTCTCCCGATGGCCGGTTGTAATGCACGGCGTTATCGATGAGATTGGATACGGCCGTGACGAGGCGGACGCGATCGACATTGAGCTCGATGTCCTCGCAATCCGCAGTCACCTGAATGTTGCGTTCCAGTATGGCAGCCTGCCGCAGCGCGATCTGTTCATCAACCAGCGCCTTGACGTGGATCGTCTCGAGAGACGCCGGCAGTTCGGCTTCCAGACGGGCGAGCGTCAGCAGATCGCTTACAAGCGCTTCCAGGTGACGAGCGTTCCTTTCCACAATCCGGAGAAAATCGGTTGCTGCTCTTGGGTCGTCGAGAGCGCCACCCAGGAGGGTTTCGGTATAGCCGCGGATAGCCGTCAGGGGAGTCTTGAACTCGTGCGAAACATTGGCGACGAAATCACGCCGCATCCGCTCCGACTTCCGAACCTCTGTCAGATCGTGAAAGACAACGACGGCGGAATCCACAATACCCGACAGATTCGGGATACCGGCAATGTGCGCCTCGGCAGAACGGCCGGCCGGTAGCGCAATGTCCACAACGAGGGAGGTGCCCCCCAGGAGGACAGCTTTGACGCTCGCCTCCAGCTGGGGATGACGAAACAGATCGAGCGTCGTCTTTCCCAACAGATCGCGATCCGAGCCGATCATGTTCAGCATGGAACGGTTGTTGAGAATGACGCGGCCACCACTGTCCAGAATGATCACCCCTTCGCCCATGGCCTGAAGAAAGGAATCTGCCTTCTGGAGCCGCTCTCTCAAAGCCTTCTCCCTGAAAGCGAATGCCCGGATCACCGCATTGACTCCCCGAACCAGCTCCGCGATGTCCGCATCTCCCCTGATCGGAGCCCGCTGCTCCAAATCCCCTTCGGATACTTTGCGGATCGTCGAAGAAAGGTCCGACAAAGGACCCGCGACCCGCAACCTCAGGATATGACTCACACCAACGGTAAGAAAAATCCCCATAACGAGGGCCGCGATCGAACTCAGGGGACTGCCGCCGATCATGAGAATAACCAGGACGAGGATAACGATGTTCCAGTAGATGAGTCTGCGATGGAATCGAAACATGCTAGAGAGATAGAGTATCTGCGATTCGGTATCCAACTCCCCGGACGGTTTCAATACAGGTGCCGTCGTCCCCCAGTTTCTCGCGCAGGCGGCGGACGTGGGTATCCAGGGTTCGCGACGTGGCATCGCCGTGGTATCCCCAGACGCGGTCCATGAGAACGTCGCGGGTGAGCACATCGCCCCTGGCCTTCATGAGTTCATGCAGAAGATCAAACTCCTTCGCTGTAAGCGATACAGGAGTCTTCCCGATGAAACATTGCCGCCGTTCGGGAAACATCTGAATACGGCCCGTGTGCACGACGTCGGTCCTGTCTTTTCCGACACGTCTCAGAATCGATTTGATTCGAAGAACCAGCTCTCGCGGACTGAAGGGCTTGGAAACATAGTCGTCGGCGCCGAGTTCAAAGCCGACGACACGGTCGATTTCCTCGCCGCGGGCAGTCAGCATCAGGATGGGGATGCGGCGTGAGGGGACCTGCTGGCGCAGCGTCCGGCACACTTCCATACCATCCACGTCGGGCAGCATCAGGTCGAGGACGATGAGATCAGGAGGTTGCGCCTGAACCAGTTCCAGAGCCTTGCGGCCGGTGGCCGCGGTCTGGACTTCGTAGCCCGCATGACTGAGGTTATAGCTGACAAGACGGACGATATCGGGGTCATCATCCACGATCAACACGCGTTCCATGCCGGACGTCCTGCCCCCTGACCAGGAAGATTACCATTTCGGCGATGTTCGACGAATGGTCCCCGACGCGCTCGAGGTGCTTTGCGATAAAGATCACCTTGAGCGCCCGCGCGATGTACTTTGTATCCTCCATCATGTAAGTCAGGAGCTCGCGAAAAATCTGCTCGTAGCAATCGTCGATGAAACGGTCGTCGCGAATAACCTTCTCCGCCAGGTCCGCGTCCGAGTTCACGAAAGCGTCCAGGCTGTCCTTGAGAATCCGCTGCGCGGCCTCGGCCATGATCGGAACGTCGATCAGCCGCTTGAGTTCCGGCTCCTGGATCAGTTCGGCGGCGCGCTCGGCGATATTGACGGCGATATCGCCGATCCGTTCGATATCCCGGACAATCTTGAGCGCGGTCGTGATGAATCGCAGGTCTCGGGCGACCGGCTGTTCGAGCGCAAGAATCTCGTAGCAAAGGTTGTCGATTTCGATCTCGAGTTGATCGAGCGTGTCATCGCTCTTGATGACCTCTTCGGCTACGGATGGACGCCGTTCAACGAGACACCGGATGGAGTCCGCGATCATCTTTTCCGCGTGGTGGCTCATCAGGAGCAGTTTGTCCTTCAACGTGCGAAGCTGATGTTCGAACTGTTTGCTGGTGTGTTCGCGTTCCGACATAGGCTTACTCTAACCGAATCTACCGGTTATGTAATCTTCCGTTTCACGGTTGGTAGGCGCCGTAAACAGTCTCTTGGTTTCACTGAATTCAACCATGCGGCCATTCAGGAAGAATCCGCTTTCGTCGGACACGCGGGCCGCCTGCTGCATATTGTGCGTCACGATGACAATGGTGTAGCTCTTCTTCAATTCGTAAACAAGCTCCTCGATTTTCGCGGTAGAAATCGGATCCAGGGCGGATGCCGGTTCATCCATAAGCAGGACTTCCGGCTCGACTGCGAGTGCGCGCGCGATACAGAGGCGCTGCTGCTGTCCCCCGGACAGGGTCATAGCCGACTTGGAAAGCCGGTCTTTAACCTCTTCCCAAAGCGCCGCTCCGCGCAACGTACGTTCGACAATCTCATCGAGTTTCAGATGATCTTTGGTGAGGCCATTCACCCGCACGCCATACGCCACATTATCGTAGATGGACATTGGAAAAGGATTCGAGCGCTGAAAGATCATACCGACGCGGCGGCGCAATTGAATCACGTCCGTCGCTGAGGCGTATACATCCTGCCCGTCGAGGCAGATCTGTCCCTCGACGCGAGCTCCCGGAATGAGATCGTTCATCCGGTTCAGAGAGCGCAAAAAGGTCGACTTACCGCATCCGGAAGGGCCGATCAACGCGGTCACGAAGTGCTCGCGGATCTGCATATTCACATCGTGAAGGGCCTGCTGGCTTCCGTAGAAGAAGTTCATCGCCGAAACCTCGATCTTTAGCGCGCCCATTGCCTCATTCTCTTTCGAATCACGATGGCCGTCGCGTTCAACAGGAACGTCAACATCAGCAGGACCAGAACGGTGGAATAGAGAAGCGGTTTCGTCTTCTCGACATCCGGAGACTGTGTAGCCAGCACGAAAACATGATAACCGAGTTGCATGAACTGATCATTGGCGTGGGTGGGCAGGCGCGGCAGGAAATACGCGGCTCCGGTAAACAACACGGGAGCCACTTCGCCGGCTCCCCGGCTGACGGCAAGAATCGCGCCGGTCATGACGCCGGACCACGCCTGAGGGAGCACGACCCGCACGATGGTTTGCAGTCTTGTGGCTCCGAGCGCGAGCGACGCTTCGCGGTACTCGCGCGGAATGGCTCTTAGCGCTTCTTCAACCGTGATGATAACGACCGGAAGAGTCAACACCGCCATCGTCATCGATGCCCATACGATTGAAGGTTGCCCGAGGAAAATACGGCCGCCGTACAGCCCGCGGTCCAGCGCCTGACCGATCCCATGAACGAAAAATCCCAGGCCGAACAGGCCGAACACTATCGAGGGAACACCCGCCAGGTTGTTCACCGCCATTCGCGTCAACCGGTAGAACCACGATTCTTTGCGCGCGTACTCCGCAAAGTAGATGGCCACGACTACGCCGAACGGAACCGCGACAATCGACATGAGCAGGACAAGCAATACTGTTCCGTAAATCGCCGGGAAAATGCCGCCCTGGGTCATTCCCTGGGTAGGCGGCTGACTGAGGAATTCCCATGTCAGCCGCGACGTTCCGTTCCAGGCGATGTTACCGATGATGATCGCCAGCATGGCCAGGATCAGCACGGTCGCTGCACCGCACAGAAATACCAGCCCGCGATCCAGTGTTTTCCTCATTCGGCGCCAAACAGTTTGAGACGCATGCGCCGGTTGTACCGCTCGCCCAGCCAATTTAGAACAGAAGTGATCACGAAGAGGAGAGTGCCCAGGAAGAAGAGAATCCGATAATGGCCGCCGCCGAAGACGACTTCACCCAATTCTGCCGCAATCGTTGCCGAGAGTGTGCGGGTCGTCACGAACGGACTCAGAGAAAAATAGGAACCGTTGCCCGAGGCCATGAGAACAATCATGGTTTCGCCAATCGCGCGTCCGAATCCCAGGATCATCGCGGCGCCGATTCCAGGCATTGCGGCCGGAAAAACGACCTTCAATGCAGTCTGCGTCTTTGAAGCTCCGAGTGCCAGGGAAGCCTCACGATAGTGACGAGGCACGGCCGTGAGAGCGTCCTCGGTTACCGTGTAAATAATGGGGACAATCGCGAGGGCCAACGCAATGCCGGCGTTCAATGCGTTGAGCCGGAACTCCAGGCCGAACTGCCACTGCAACCAGGTGGCCAGCACGATCAGAGCGAAGAATCCCATCACGACTGAAGGGATACCCGCCAGCAATTCGATGGTCGGCTTTATCCACTCGCGGAAGCGACGCCCCACGAATTCCGAAGTGTAGAGAGCAGCGCCCAGGGCGAGAGGGGTGGCGATGACCATGGCAATCAGAGTGACTTTGAGGGTGCCGAGAACCAATACGAGAACGTTGTAGCGAGGGTTGGAGGACACGGGCTGCCATGTCAGGGGGGGTGCAACGGTCCCGATAAGGCTCGCGCCCTCGGAGTTCTCCCACAATAGCGGCAGCGCTTCACGACCGACGTATACGAAAATCAGAAGAATAATGGCGATCGCAATCGAAGCGAAGGTCAAAATCACCTTTTCCGCAACACGATCGAGAATCTGCCGGCGCCGGAGATGGCTGCGTGTGCTACCGCCGCCCGGCAACGCCCGTATCGGCATGGATTTGGTCCTTGCAGAATTCAACGACATGGTTCAGCCGGTTCGGGAACGATTGACTTCATAGGCCAAAGATTCCGTCGATATTGCCCTCATAAGAATTTGGTGAACTTCCGGAATCAGCGTCCCTGAAAACGATTCCTAATGGACCGGAAGAGGGAAGAAGTCCTTTTCCGCAACGATTTTTTGTCCGTCGGCGCTGAGCACCCAGTCTACGAGGGCTTTCGTGGCGCCCGTGGGGGGCCCTGCCGTGTACCAGTAGAGCTGCCGGCTGATCGGGTAAGTATTATCCAGCACGTTTGCCATCGTGGGTTCGATCGGCATGCTTTTGTCGTCCTTCGCAATATTCAGGGTCTTCAGGTCGGACGCGTAACCGATTCCACCGTAGCCGATCCCCCCTTTGTCCTCCGCTACAGCGTGGACCACTGCGCCGGTGCCCGACAGCGCCTGGTACTTCTCGGGAAAGTCCTTGCCGCCAAGAATATGTTCCTTGAAATACACGTAGGTGCCCGAGCTGTTGTCCCGGCCGTAGAGAACGATATTTCCCGGTGCGCCGCCAACATCCTTCCAATTGGTAATTTCACCAAGGAAAATCTTGCCGGCCTGCTCGATCGTAAGGGAGTTGATGGGGTTGTCTTTGTTGACGTAGATCGAGAGGGCATCCAGAGCGACCGGCGTTTCCACAACCTCTGCGTTCCTTTTCGCCTTGACGCTCTCCTTCTCTGCATCTTTGATTGGACGGGAAGCCTGACAGATATCCGTTGTGCCGTCGATCAATGCCGAGATTCCTGTACCGCTGCCGCCGCCCGTAACCTGAATAGTGATGTCCGGATGGGCCTGCATATAGACCTCTGCCCACCGCTGCCCCACCTGAAGCAGCGTATCGGAACCCTTCATGGTGATGGTGGTGTGTTCTGCCGGGGGCGCGCAACTCAGCAATAGAAATCCACTGACAAGCAGGGAGAGAGAAAAGAATTTTTTTGTCATATGGGGAGCATAACTGAAGCAATGTGACGTTTCGGTGAACTGTCGGTGAACCGTTGGCAACGTTCGGTGACACAGAATATTAACCCAGATGTCACGGATGTGAATAAATCTCTGTGCTTCCATAGGTGGATGTCAAAGAAGATCCTGATCGTCGAAGATGAGAGAGACGTCGTCAAGCTCCTGCGTTACAACCTGGAGAAGGAAGGATTCCGGGTCAGCGCTGTAACCGACGGCAGTCTGGCACTCGCGGAGATGCGCCGCGAAGACGCCGATCTCGTGATCCTGGACCTGATGCTTCCGGGGATGGACGGTCTGGAGATCTGCCGCCAGCTTCGCCGTCACGACAAGTACTCGAACGTTCCCATACTCATGCTGACGGCAAGAAGCGAAGAAGCCGACCGCGTCGTCGGCCTCGAACTCGGAGCCGACGATTACGTTACAAAGCCCTTCAGCATGCGCGAACTCGTGGCGCGTGTGCGGGCGCTGCTGCGCCGCCATGAACCGGCGCCGCAACGAAACAATCTGCAGCGCGGCGATCTCCACATCGATCCATCCGCCCACACCGTGAGCATATCGGGCCGGCATATCGAGCTCAGCGCGCTGGAATTCCGCCTGCTTCACTATCTGGCTGCACACCCGGGCATGGTTTTTTCGCGAGATCATCTGCTGGATCGCGTGTGGGGAAATGATCGCAGCGTCACGCCCCGCAGTGTGGACGTCTACATCCGGCGAGTCCGGGAAAAAATCGAACCACAACCTCAGCACCCCGCTTACGTGCAGACCGTACACGGCGTAGGCTACCGGTTCTCTGTCGAACGAGAGTAGACCGCCGGACAGAAGCGGGAAAATCAGCGGGAGTTCCCCTTTCTGGATCAGGGCAATAACCCGGCAGCGGTGCGAGGAATCCCTGCACCCCTGCCGGGGCCCTGCCGGGGTGCGAACATCTCCGTTACGGCAACCCCGGGTTGCGCTCGCTTCGCTCGCTTAACCCGGGGCTAAATTCTCAGCACGCCTCCGGCGTGCTTCAGACTCACGTTTCAACGTCGCCATCGCCTTGCGGGCGAACCTGAAAACCGGAGACGTAACCTCGTGTTTCCGCTCCCGCTCAGACTCAAGAATGTCTAAACTCCAGAGCACCGCTCCGCGGTGCCCTCGCGGCTTCTTGCTACTGTCCAAACAACCTCCCTTCACCCCTTTCGGGGTGAGGACGCGTCAAGTGATGTTATTGCCCTTAAGAGCAGAGGACCTCCAGAACAACCCCGCGGTCCTGGTCCTCATGGACAAATCAGGCCCACAAGGCAACCTTGTCTTACACCCGATTCAACGAACTGTTAATTCTTCGTTACATTGAGGGCCGCCCTGTTCCCTTTCAAAACGAAGCCCCCTATGGTGAAGCCGGCACGCAAAACATCGAGGAGGACGGATGAAACTTAGAATGGCGGTGGCGCTGGCGATACTGTTGGCGAATAGCGGATGGGCTCAATCGAGCGAAACCGAACAACTGAAGAAAAAGGTCGAAGATCAGGGAAGGCAGATCGAAGAGTTGCAACAGCAGCTGGCTCGGATCGAGCGGGTCCTCGCAGGAGTCGCTTCGGAAGCACCGGCACAGCCTCGCGTCACGGCCGCGGTTTTGGTTCAGCCGGCACCGTCCCCGTCACGAGTTGAGTCATCGCCCGCTGAGGCCCAGACACAGACTCCACCTCAACTCGCAGGCTTCCGTCTGGGCGCCGACTTCAGGTTCCGCTACGACGCGGCGATCCGCAGCGCTTCGCCAACGACCTCGGGGGTACAAAACGTGCGGCAGCGCTATCGTCTCCGCCTGAACGTGGATCGCGATGCCGCGCCCGATCTTGCTCTTCACGTCCAGCTCGCAACAGGCGCGGTAAACAATGGCATTACGTTCGATCAGGATTTCGCCGGTGGTGTGGCGAGGCACCCCTTCTTCATTTCAGAGGCGTACATCGACTACCACCCGCGTTCGAACCTTTCGCTCCGCGGCGGCAAGCAGGAAGAGGTCTTCGCCGATAACTCGCGTTTCCTGTGGGATGACGACGTGCGCTTCAACGGCTTCCACGAAAAGTTGAAAACCGGTCCCGTGGAATTCCGCGCGGGCCAGTATTTCTTCGTGAATCCGAACACTTTTTCAACGCCGGCAGGGTCCACGCTGACGCTCGCCGGGGTTACGCCGGGAACAATCGCGCGGGCAGCCCAGATGTTCCATCAGGGCATGGTCGTGGATGCGCCGATAAACACGACCTGGAAGAGTCAGTTCATCGGGGATGTTCACGTCTACCGCAATCCCAGCCTGATCGCGCTGACGTCGAATGGAGCGGGCGTCGCGGCCACCGTTGCCCCGGCACTGGGACTGGCCCTCTCGGGAGGCGCGCCGGGAACCGGTAACGCGACGACATTGCCGACGAACACGATCCTGAACGCCCGGCACTATCAGGTTGCCCGCGGCGTGTACAAACTGGATGCTTCGCAGCTCGGCGGCAATGCCGCGTTGCCGCTCTCCTGGTCGGTGCAAGTCGCCCGCAATATGGGGACTTCGACGCTGCGCGACGCGATCATGACAACTCTGAGCGTGGGAAGAACGCAGGAGGCCGGCGAAATTCGCGCGCTCTACAGCTTCGCTATCAAGGACGCGAATTCGATGATCTCGCAACTCACCGACGACGATCTGGGCACCGGGGTGGGCACCAACATCGCCACCCATCACTTCCGCGTCGACTACACGCTGCGCAAGGGCATCGTCTTCCAGAACCTCGTTTTCCGACAGACTGAACGGCGGTCTTCAAACCCAGTCCAGTCCTTCTTCGTCCCACTTGGGCGCGGGACTCCTGTCTCCTGGCGTTATCAGGGCCAGCTTGCCATTTCGTTCTAGGCCCTGCAGCACCGGGGGTCTGATCGAAGAGGAATCAGACCCCCCGTGCTGGATTTGAAAACATTTCTTCATCCAGCGGAAATGTTCGGTTCACATTTCCGTGATTCCTTAGACAGCTGTGTCTATCAAGGTAATCACGGCGCCCATTTCGGATGACGAAATCCTTGCCATTGTTGCTGAGCCGTCCGTCGAAGGACTGGTGGTGGCAGGTGTCCGTGAGCCGGATCCGCTGAATTGGGTTTGCAGCTTGAGGAACTTCTGCCCCGGGCGCAACCTGCCGGTCGCAATCCTGCACACGACCACGGAACTGGCCACTCTCTCCCTTGGTCGAGCCGCGAAACGCTTTCGTGAAATGGATTCCAGGCGCCCGCCAAGGGCACTCAGGAAGCACAGGATTGTCGTCGATCAACCGGGCCGGCAGTTGGTCGTCAATGGTTTGCCGAAGAGCCTCAGTCCGGAAGAGCTTCGCGTCTTTCTTTTTCTTGTCCGGTATTCCGGCGTTGTCTTTTCGCGTGAGGAATTACTTCACCGTACCCGGTCGTCGGAGGTCGCCGTGGATCCCCGGATTGTCGATGTTCTCATTGGGCGCCTCAGATCCAAGATCGACGCCGGCAAGACATCCCCTTCTCATTTCGTGACCATTTATGGCATCGGATATCGTTTTCATCGGCTCGGCGACGAGTTCATCGATGGATTTACAGGGCTCCCGTTTGAGTCCTGGCCATGTTGCCCTCACGCTGAAGTGACTACACCTTCGTAAACAATTTATTCACAACGGCTTCATGAAAATGTAAGTACGCCCGCGCAGTCTGTGGTTTCACACGTTTTGTGATTCATGAACACCATCGCGAAAAACGCGCCTGATTCGGCGTGGAGGACTGCGCAAACCCATGTTCCCACATTTCTTTCTAGTGTTCGCACTATTAGGCCTGCAGCAGAACGGCGCCGCAAGCGGGGCCGTTCTCGACGCCAGAACAGGCAATGCGATTCAGAACGTCGTGGTAACGGTCGAAGGCATACCGGGTAAAGAAGCCAAAACAAACCTGGATGGAGTCTTTCGCCTCGACCTTCCCCCCGGCTCCTATAAATTTCACTTCAATCTGGAAAATTACAACGAAACCATCGTGGATCCAGTGGAGGTTGCCGCCGGGAAGACTACGGAAGCCACGACCGTCCTTTCGAAGAAGGGCGATATCGCCACCGTCGTGGATGTTACGGAGAGTGTAGGCGCCGAAGCAGCCACCGCCCAGGCCATGCTGGTGGAACGACAACAGGCGGCCGTCGTCAGCGACAGCATCAGTTCCGAAGAGATTCGGAAGAGTGTTGCGGGCGATGCCGCTGCCGTACTTGAAAAAGTCACGGGAGTCTCGGTTGTCGATAACGGGTACGTGTATGTTCGCGGTCTGGGCGAGCGGTACAGCTCCACCATGCTGAACAATGCTCTTCTGCCCACGACCGAACCGGAACGACGGGTCGTGCCCCTGGATCTGTTTCCGGCATCCCTGATCCAGGACATCAAGGTCTTGAAGAGTTATTCCCCCGACCTGCCTGGTGAGTTTTCCGGAGGCCTCGTCCAACTGCACACGGTGGAATTCCCGAAGTCCAGGACGCTGCACATTGGCTTCACCAATGGTTTCAACACGAGAACCACATTCAAACCGTTTTCCACCTATCCGGGAGGAAGCCATGATTTTCTCGGTTTCGATGACGGCACTCGTCAGATTCCGGCAGCGGTTCCTGCGAAACGCTTGTTTGCAGGCAGCTTCACTCCACAGGAATTCCAGGAGATCGGTCGCTCGTTCCCGGTGAATTGGGAGACGACGATGAAAAATTCGATGCGGCCCGCGCAGGGTTATTCCGTTTCGGGAGGCAGCACTTTCGGCCGCCTGGGACTGGTAGGAGCGTTGACTTTCGGGAATACGCCGGAATATCACGAAGAAACTCAGAGCTACTACAGAATCTCCGGTACGACGCCGATCCTGTTCACGGATTATCCGGACTTTAAGACTTCGACGGAATCGGTGAGAACCGGAGCGGTCGCCAATGTCGCCTTTCGTCTCAATTCCTCCAACAAGCTGGTCTTTCGCAACACGGTCACCAGAGACACAGACAAGCAAGCGCGCTATTTCAAGGGATACAACGGCGGAGTGGACGGCGTTATCGAATCGACACGTCTGCGCTGGGTGGAACGTAGTCTGTACTCGGGCAGCATTGAAGGGGAGCACGCGTTCTCGGCTTTTGCGAACAGTGTGGTGCGATGGCAATACACGTATTCCCGGTCAACGCGAGACGAGCCCGACTTGCGGGAAACGGTGCAGTCCGAGCAGTCGGACGGATCGTTCGCACTGTCGGGCGACCCCTATCGTTTCTATAACAATCTCGTCGATCGCATCCGCGAACCGCTCCTGGAATGGAGCACCGTGCATCAACTGGGTGCGGTCAGCGCCATCCTCAAACTCGGCTATCGCGGAACGTTCCGTGAGCGCAACTTTGATGCGCGTCGATTTCTATTCCAGCGTTTTCTGGGAGTAGGTCTGGATCTGAAGCTTCCTCTCAACGAACTTCTGGGTCCAAACAACATTCGTCCCGACGGCTTCGCGATTCGGGAGGTTACACGAGGCACCGATACCTACGACGCGACGATGGACATCCACGGCGGATTCGTTCTGGCCGACGTCGGCTTCGGGACTCGCTTCCGCCTGAATGGCGGCCTTCGCTACGAGGATGCGGACATCCGCGTCACAACCATTGACCCTCTTGTGCCGGGAGCGGTTCCCGCCGTTGCCACACTACAAAACCGGGATCCCTTACCGGCCGTCAATTTCATCTATTCCCTGACCTCGAAACAGAATCTGCGTTTTGGTTATGCGCGGACGTTATCGCGGCCGGACTTCCGGGAATTGTCGCCGTTCGAGTTCACGAACGTTCTCGGCGGATTCAATACCGCAGGCAATCCCGACCTGAAGCGCGCAACCATCGATAACTTCGACGCCCGCTGGGAGTGGTTCCTGGGTGGCGACCAGGTTATCGCCGCCGGGTATTTCCAGAAGGAGTTCACCGACCCCATCGAAGTCACCGTTCAGCCGACGACCGATCTGCGCCAGAGTTTCATGAACGCAAAGGCAGCACACAACCAGGGGTTGGAAGCCGAGTGGCGCCGGAATCTTCGCTTTATCAGCCCCGCGCTCGTTCCGTTCTCCGTTGGGGCAAACGTGACGGTTGTCGATTCCAATGTCGACCTGCCCGAAGAGAAGACCCTGCTGTTGACCTCCCGCAGTCGTCCGATGGTGGGGCAGTCCCGATACATCTACAACCTGAGTTTCGAATGGAACAAGCCGCAATGGGGCAGTCAGGCTCGTTTCTATCTCAACAGGGTTTCGCGGCGGATTACCGACGTGGGGACCTTCGGATTGCCCGACATCTACCAGGAAGGGAATACCTTCCTGGACTTCGTTTACCAATATTCGTTCGGGTCCGAGCAGCGGTGGGGACTCCGGTTCACGGGAGAGAATCTCGGGAACACACACTATCTGTGGACCCAGGCCGATCTGACCCAACGCTCTTACAGAACCGGACGAACGTTCTCGGCAGGCCTCAGCGTATCGATCTTCTAATCGCAATTACACAAAGGAGACAGGAATGAATCGAATTCGAAGGGCGCTTCTTTGGCTCGTGGCCGTGGTCAGGTCTCGGCGCATTAGTCGGAAACACTTATGCCCAGCAAACGGCTCTCAACTATTCTTCGGCGGCGTTGTTCATCTGGACCGACAAGTACGTGTACGCGCCGGGCGAGTCGATCACTTTGAGATTCACGGGCCGCGGGAATAACGACCCGCAGTATCCTATACTGCCGTCATCTATATGCAGAACAACCAGACCGGCGACAAGACGTACTTCAGAATCGGCGGGGCGCCGTCATCCACGGCTGTCGACATCTACGGCCAGGCGCCGGGTTCGTTCATCGGCGTGCAGTTCGGAGACATTGACAAAAGCATCATGATCGGGTCTGGCGGTTGGCTTGCTTCCGGCATGTCCGCGCCGACAGCGCTGGGCATGCATACTTTCGTGATGGAAGTCCGCGACCAGACCGGCGGTCGGGTGGTCAAATCCGCCTACGCGAAAATTCGGCGTCGTCAACGGCACGGACATTCTGTCGGGCAACATTACGTCCAGTCAAACGCTCGTCAATACCCGGGCCTACAACCTGAGCGGCGTCGTCACCGTGCAGAACGGAGCAACTTTGACGATTGAGCCGGGCACTTTCATCTTCGGACTCCCCGGGTCCCAGCCGCCATCCATGCTGTTGATTGGCGTCAACGGCAAGATCATGGCGGAAGGCACGCGCAGCCGTCCGATTACCATGACAAGTTCTCAACCCATCGGCAGCCGGGCGCCGGGAGACTGGGGCGGCCTGGTCCTGCTGGGACGAGCCCAAGTCAACGTCACCGGCGGGACAAACAACATCGAAGGTCTGGCTCCCTCTCCGGACACTACATACGGCGGAACCGACAATACCCATAATTGCGGCACTCTGGCGTATGTCCGGGTGGAATTTGCCGGCTCGATTCTGTCGCCCAACAATGAAATCAACAACATCACCTTTGGATCCTGCGGCTCGCAAACGGTGGCGCACCATCTGCAGTCCCGCTATGGCCTCGACGATATGTTTGAGTGGTTTGGCGGCACAATGGACGCCAAGTATCTGGCCGGCGAGTTTGGGCGCGATGACTTTCTCGATGGCCAGCTGGGATGGAGCGGCAGAATCCAGCACGCCATTGAGGTGGCGGGGACAGACGTGAAGGCAAACCGGGGCATCGAAATGGATAACAGCGAGTTCGATGACCGCGCTGCTCCTCAAGGAAAACCCCAATTCTATAACGTGACCTTCGTCGGAGCCGGAGACGTGTTCACAGACGGATTCGACGAGGCCGATTCCGCCGCTATCTACCTGAGGCGCGGGGCAGGTGGCGTCTACAACAACATGGTCCTCTTCAACTGGATCGTGAATGGAGTTTCCATCCGTGAAAATACAGGAAGCACTGCAACCCACGACTCGATCAATCGCGGAGATTTGTCGATGAACGGTATCCTGATGTGGGATAACGGCAAGGCATCCGGACGGCCCAATACCATCAACGGTCAGGCGTCCGATTTCGGCTCGACGAGCAACCAAATGGCCCGCGATCTGCTGAACGGAGCGGTTGGAAACGGCAGAAACGTCCTCGTCGCGGATCCCCTGATGCGACGGCCTCTCTACAGAAGCGATCCGGACTTCCTGCCTAAACCCGGCTCCCCGATCTACCGGGCCAACTGGGTTCAACCGCCTGACGATGGTTTCTTCGACCAGTGGGCGCGCTGGAGCGGCGCTTTCGGCGATTTCGACTGGACCGAAGAGTGGACCATGTGGGCACAAGAGGCAGACCTGCATCCGTAACCGGCCGAACCCGGTTCTCGCAACCCGCACGGAGGCGGGAACCGGGTTCAGTTCTTCCACCCTGCCTTTAAGGATTCCGCGTGCCCAAGGTCAGTGTCGTTATTCCCACTCTTAATCGTGCGCGGACTCTCGCAACGACGCTCGATCGAATCGAACGTCAAACGGTCCCGCCCGATTTGTACGAGGTTCTGATCGTCGACAACAACTCTACAGACGGCACGCAGGCGATGCTCAGGCAAAAGGCGGCCGTCTATCCCAACCTGACCGTGTGCTTTCAGCCCAAACCAGGCGCCGCGGCGGCCCGGAACAAGGGCCTCCGACGTTCATCCGGCGAAATCGTTCTGTTCATCGATGACGACATTTTCGCGGAACCGGACCTCATCGAGGCGCATCTGCTGTGCCGGGATGAAAACCCCCGGGCGTCGATCGTAGGCAAAGTCCTGCCGCCGTGGGATTCCTCCACCGATCCTTTTCTCCGCTACCTTCGCGATGCCGGGATCTTCAGTCCGTATAGCTTCGCCGCCGGGCGCCCGATGGACTTTTCGGATTTTCATACGGGAAATGTATCTGCTATGCGCAAGGATCTCCTCGCGGTTGGAGGCTTCAACGAACTGTTCTTCCTCTATGGCATGGAGGATATCGAACTCGGTTACCGCCTTCAAAAACTTGGTTGTCCGGTGATGCCTGGCGACAAAGCCAGGGCCCGGCACGAATACTTTCCGACGCCGATGCAGTTCCTCACCAAGTGTCAACAGGCGGGTTATTCCCTGGGAATGCTCATCGAACTGCATCCGGAACTGAGAAGGCGATTCATGGGCGGTGGCCGGTTCACGAGGCTATTCAGGCGGTTTTATCACGTGTATTCGATGCTCGTGTCCGCCTTGCAGCCCTTCTCGCGATGCCTTCCCGGCTGGGAGGGATTCGGGAAAAGGGCGGTGACATTCGCACTCGAGAAGCATTTCGCACTCGCGATTCGATGTCGCTTCTTCCAGGGGTATCAGGAGTATCTTCGGTCGGCGAAAGGAGCTGTACCGATAGCGCGTCAGCCGAAAGAATGTGGAAGACGCGCTCCTCTGGTCAGGCAGGAGGCGGAGAGATAGGGATACGGGCACTCCCAGAATTCGGGGCCGTGCACCTCGAACCCCGAATTCGAATTCCGTTCATCCCTGTAGCCGAATTCGGGGTTCGAGGTGCACGGCCCCGAATTCTGGTCGCACGGGTTCTAAGACGCGCTTTCCTCTTCTTCAGGTTCCGCGGTCTTTTTCCTGGTCTTTCGCGGGGCCGCAGACTTTTTCCTGGCGCTGGTTGTTCCGCCGGCACGGGGGGCAGCGCGGCGCTTGCGAACCGGTGCAGCCACTTCTTCTGCGGCTTCCCCTTCTTCAGGAATCTCCATGGCGGCTTCAGGTTCAGCGACCGGCATTTGTTCCTCAACGGTCGATGCGGTCTGCGCCATTTCGTTGAGTTCATTCTCGATATCGAATATCGGAGGCTTTTCCGGCGTGCTGCCCTGGCCGGAAGCGGCCGTTTGCTGCGGGAACTGGCTTCCGGCAAAAATCCGCAGAATACCCTGACGGTTACGCTCCAACCGGAACAGCCCGGCGCGACCGCAGGCACGCACGGCTTCCAGGAAGTTCACAAAGCCGTAGCGCCGGTCGTCGAACGCCGGGGCCGCATTCTTGATGTACTGCTTCACGTTGCGAAGATACATCGGCCAATGAGGCACCACTTTGGCGTTTTGAAATACCTCAAAAAGCGCCCGCACACCTTCCTCGATCTTTTCCGGAGAGGCTGGAAGCTGCGGCGGTGGCGGCGGGGCAGAATGCTGTGAACCGCGGGAACGCGCCGATGGATCGGATCCGGGTTGCGGTGGATCTTCGTCTTCAGTAGCGTTTGATGGACCGGAAAAACCCGCCGGAGCGGATGAACTGGCGGGGCTCGCCATCTCCGGGACGACATCGACGCCATCAAGATCGTGGGACTCCGCCAGTTCCACCAGCAGGCTGCGATCCACCTGTTTCAGGTGGACGTAGCCGGCGGCCGCCATCTTCTCAATGAAGTCTCTAAAAGTACTGGCGTTATAGTCGCGTTCGGTAAACGTGGAGTCCAGCTGCAGCAGAGTGCTCTTGAGCAGGCCCAGTTGAGGAGAGACCTCGCGATCCGACAGCACCTTCAAAGCCCGCCGCACCAGCGGCAGCGCCTTGGAAAGATTTGCATCGCCGCCGGGCCCGGCCGCGCGCGAACGTTCCGCGGGGCGGCGGGAACTGCTCACCGGAGCGGCGGCCTTGATCAGGTTCTCGTAGGCGATGAATTCGTGACAGTTCTTCTGAAGGATGATGCTGGTGAACGCTCGTCCTCCCACAACCATCACCTTCTTGTCGTACTGTTTCAGCTTTTCGACCAGCGCCATAAAGTCGCTGTCGCCGCCGACAATCACGAAGGCATTGATGTGATTTCGGGTGAACGCCATCTCCAGGGCGTCCAGCGCAAGATTGATATCGGCGCCGTTCTTGTCGCCGCCGGGCGTGAGGTTGCGCTGCACCATTTGAATAGCGTGCTGCGACATGCTGCGACTGTGATCGCCCGCACGTTTCCAGTCGCCGTAAGCGACCTTGGTTACGACCTCGCCCCGCTCCTTAATCGCTTCCAATACCGTTCCGACATCGAAATGGCGATTCAGGGTGCTTTTGACGCCGATTTCGATATTGTCGAAATCGATAAATACTGCAATCTTCAAGCGATCTGATCCGTTCAAATAGGCTGGTCCTCCGAAGGCAAGTGCTAACAGCGGAGATAGTACCTTAAGTGGTGAGCTATTTCTTGAAGAGATTGTCGAAGGCAGCCCGGGGATCCAAAACCCGGCCTACGACACTGCCGCCGGAATCGTGCGTTTCCCGCTCGATGGAAGTCCTCGGCATGAAGAAATCACACTCGTTCCGCACGTCTTTTTTGGTTATTCGTTCGGAGATGGGCTGCGTGCACTCGAATTGCGCGCCACTGTCGAAGTTGCGGCAGTTCTTACACGACCTCAAGTCCGCATGACACTTCGGGCACGAGCTTTCCAGCGCTATTTCGATCGGCGGAGGAACGAAGGCTCCGCACATGGAACAGCGCAGAACCTCCTGGAAGCCCGGCATGTGCATGGGCCGCGGACCATCCCGCTTCTGCCCTTTCGGGGGGCCGGGCTCAGGCTTCCGTGGCCGCACGATCCGATCCCGTGCGTCGTCCTGGTATCCGTTTTGTCGGTACTTTCTTTCTGACATCTACTGCTGACTACGAATGAAACATCAGGAAAGTTACAGACATTTATTATTGGAATTTCATTAACCGGGAGGTCCCGAATCTTGCAAGCCCGCCGGGTCCGGCCTTCTGAAGACGATGTAAAATCCAGCGGCTGATCATTTTGGGGTCGGCGAGCCGGCCGGAAATCTCGTCCCCCTTCCTGCATGCTCCGTAGAATAGGATATTGCGATGCTGAGCTGGCTTGAAATTGACACGGACGCCATCGGCCGGAACCTCGAAGCGTTTCGGACCATCGTTGCACCAGGCACCGCCTTAATGGCCGTGGTGAAGGCCAATGCTTATGGCCACGGGATCCAGGTGGCCGGACCGGCCGCCGCTCTTCATGCCGACTGGCTCGGGGTGAATTCCCTGGATGAAGCGCTGCTCCTTCGTGGACTTGAGGCGGCAAAACCGATCGCGATCCTGGGCCACACGGAGTTGAACCGGGCAGCGGAAATCATTGCCGGCGAATTCCGCCAGGTTGTCTATCGCGAGGACGTCGCAGCGGCGCTCTCGGAGTCCGCGCAAAACCTGGGGACGACAGCTCGCATTCACCTCAAGGTGGAAACGGGGACGCACCGCCAGGGTATTGAGATCGAGAAACTTGCCGGGTTTGTGGAACGCGTTCTCCGGTTGCCCAACCTCGATATCGAGGGGATATACACCCACTTTGCCAATATCGAAGACACGCTGGATGCGTCGTTTGCACAATTGCAGATCGAAAAGTTCCGGCAGGCACAGGCCGTGGTGAAAGCTGCGGGAGCCAGCCCCTCGTGGGTCCATGCCGCAGCAACGGCAGGAGCCCTGCTCTATCCCGAAACCAACTTCAACATGATCCGCGTCGGCATCGGAACCTACGGTATCTGGCCTTCGCGCGAGACCCAACTGGCGGCCCGGGAACGTGGCCGCACCATCGCGTTGAGGCCGGTTTTGACGTGGAAAACCCGTATCGCGCAGATCAAGACGGTTGAGGCCGGAAATTATGTTGGCTATGGCCTCACCTACCAGGCCAGCCGCCGCATGAAGATCGCAGTCCTGCCTGTCGGCTACTTCGATGGCTACGACCGCAAGCTTTCAAACTGCGGCCGCGCGCTCGTCGCCGGCCGCGCGGTGGCCGTGGTCGGCCGAGTCATGATGAACATGACCGCGCTGGATGTCACGGACGTGGACGCCAGGGAAGACGACGAGGTCGTGCTGATCGGACGCCAGGGAAAAGCCGAGATCCGTGCTGAAGAGCTTGCCGAGAAAAGTGGAACGATCGCATACGAGGTTGTTTCCAGAATCAATCCGGAGATACCGCGGATTGTGGTTGCCTCGTCTTGAGGCATAATCGTCCAGAAGCGAACGATTGAACCCACCGGCATACGACATACCGCGAAGCGGTTTAGTCCAACACCCGTTATAAGACACTGCCCTGGTCTAGCCGACCACCGGCACGATTGTACTCAGGCCACCCCGCAATATCCGGACCATCCTCGGACCTGCACGATATACCGCCTCGGCCCACTGTCTCGGCTCATATTCATACCGAAGATTGAGCTGGTGCGGCGTTCAGATGCGATTTGGTGCGCGAGACAGAAACTGGTCTTCGTGGATCCACAGTGGGTGTACTATTCTCCGGAAAGTAGAGCGCTTCTTACGGGAGGGAATATGGTCGTGATTGGCGTCCAGTTTTCGAGGCCCACTCTGCGAGCCGTGGTTGCCAGCCTCCTTGTTCTCGCGCTGACCAACTTGACAGTTGGCGCCCAACCTTTCCCGCAGCAATCCCCGAATATTCCCCCATACCCTGGCTCGGCAGGAGTGCAGGCCCGCGGGGAAAACGACGGCCAGACGGATACTGCCCAGGCCGCTGGAACGGCGAGCCTGAACTTTCCGAGAGCCAAAGCTGATTCTGTCGCCCAGCAATGCGATCAACTGGCGGACCCGCCGCTCGATCCGCTGCGCACAGGCCCCGGCGTATCGTTTGAGCAAATTCCGGTGGATCAGGCTCTTTCCGCGTGCCAGCAGGCCGTGGCGCGTCAACCTTCGAATCCGCGCTATCAATATCTGTACGGGCGCACTCTGGAAGCCGCCGGGCGCTATGCCGAAGCGGTCCCCCTGTACACTGCCGCGGATCGCGCCGGATATGCCTTGGCTTCGTTTAGTCTGGCGAAACTCCTTGAGGATGGCCTTGGGGCAACCCAGAATTGGTCGGAAGCAGTGCGGCTCTATTTTCGCGCGGGTAACGCGGGCATCGCGGACGCCTTTGCGGACGGAGGTCTGATCTTTGCCATCGAGCGCCCCCCGGACTACCGCGAGGCTAAATCGTGGTTCGAACACGCGGTCCAGGGAGAATCCGCGTCAGGCTACGCAAGTCTCGGCTACCTTTATCAAAACGGATTCGGAGTTCCCGAAGACCTGTCGAAGGCGATGAGTCTCTTTACCGAGGCGGTTAAGCGCGGCGATTCCGAAGGTATGTATCGTGTTGGGGTGTCCTATTATGATGGACTCGGCGTGATCAAGGATAAAGCTACGGCCTGTCAGTGGTTCATTCGTGCAGCCAACCTACATCACTCATACGCTCAACAGCAGGCCGGACTTTGCTATTACGACGGGATCGGTGTCAAACCGAACCATGAAACGGCGTACAACTACCTGGTTCCGGCCGGGCAGGCTGGGTTGGTCGATGCCCGCGTAATGGTCGCGGATATGCTCGATACCGGTGACGGTCCCGCGAAGAATCCGCAAGCAGCAGTGGAGTGGTATAAGGCCGCAGCGGAACAGGGCAACGTTGAAGCAATGACCGAAGTGGGTGTACACCTGCGCCTGGGCCAGGGCGTGACATGGAGTGAGGCGCAAGCCATGGAATGGTTCGCGAAGGCCGCCCAGAAGGGATATGTTCCGGCGGAAACGGCGTTGGGTCTCGGTTATCTCAATGGTCTTGGCCAGGATGCGGGTCAAGGCAGACAGGATTATCGGCAGGCGGCCTTTTGGTTTGGCAAAGCTTCTCAGCAGGGCGACGGCTATGCTGACTTAAATCTCGGTGTTATGAATGAAAAAGGCTGGGGAATGCCCCAGGATTTCAATCGCGCCAAGCAATACTATGCACGTGCCGCGGCGAGCCCAAACTCCGCTGTCGCGAAACTGGGGCGGGAATATTTCTCCAGTGTGCCGTCCTCGCCCGAACGGACTCCGGAACGAAGAACACTAAGTTCCTCGAAAGACTCCAGCGCTTTCTGGGAGGCCGCCATCATTGGCGTGCTTGCGGTTGCCACGATCTCGGCATTCAGTTCCGGGACCTCTGATGGCTCCAAGGATTCGGGCGGCACGACTGACTCCGGATCGACCTCGCCGACCTCCGCCTCAACCGGCATCGCGCCATGGGCGCTCCCGCCCATGCCTCACACGCGGCCACAGATTTACGATCCAAGGAATCCATCAAAGGCCGTCAATGGGGACCTAACCGATCCCAACCTGGCAACAAGATAGAAGCCAATGCGACTGAACTAAGGAACGCGAGGGCGATCTCCACGCGGCCGATTTGCGTGCCTGGTTCAATCACCAAACTCCATGCAGATCGCTCCGGTCGTGTTCGTTCCTCGGAAAAGCAAACGCCAATCGATTATCAGTTGCTGAGGTTGAGTTGTTTCTCCATCCAGTCGGCAATGGACGACCGAACCTTATCCTTGTTAAACAGAATCGCGTAATACGAAGCGTAGCAATCAAACGTCGTGGGATCGTGTGCATTCATGGAAGACGCCACGTAGGATTCGGCCAGCTTGTTCACGGACTCTTGATCGAGCGCCGACCGCAAGATTCCGACCGCAACGGGGTGCCTCACGGCCAGAATATCGACGGAGTACGGAACCTGCTCCATTACCTCCTCCTGCGTGGCCGAACAGATGGTGTTGCCGTCCTTGTGCGGGTAATAGAGGACGAATACAACGATCAATGCGAAGATGGCCAGGCCCCAGGATATGCGCCGTTTCTTTATTGGCGGCGGTGCGGCCGCAGGCATTGTTGAAACAGGTATCGCAACTGGACCGACGTGAGGTTCGACCGACGGAGGCGCGGCGGGGGCTGGAGCTGATTGGGGTGAAGAAAGGCGGGCCGTTGACTTGCCGCAGGAAGAACAGAACGCCGCATCATCCGGGTTGGGTTTACCGCAGTATTTGCAGAACATAGGTTTCTCCAGGGCAAAGGAGCCTTCGGCTACTCGTCGCTCACTTAATTTCGGAAGTTCGCCATAATCTGATCTCGTCCACGAACGGCTCCTCTTCCGAGCGCACACGGCCGGATGGTGCGGCCAACCATTGACCGTCCGCGGAAAGTGCCAGAATATCGGCGTCATTGATAGGTAGAGTTCCTAGAATTCGCCCGTTCGCAACGTCCCAAAGCGTTATCTTCTGGCGAGGCACATCCGCGCTGCAGTAGGTATCCACCGCGAGACGGCTCGCATTCGAGTCCAGAGCGGCATCTTGTGCCACAAAAACTATGTTGTTCTTCTTCGACGGATCACCCACGAGGCAACGGGTCTCATTGCCCTTAAGGACGTCCCAAATCCTGATCGAGCCGCCGCCGCTGATTTCGACGATGGACCGACTGTCGGGAGCAAAGCTCACAAACGAGGTATACGACGACCACCGCCGAGCGATAGTGCGCAACAGCGTCCCAGTAGAGAGGTCCCAAATGTCCACACCCCTGGACGCCGTGGCGACCAGCCGGCCATCAGGACTAAAGGACAAAAGCCGGTTATTGCAGAGGGTATTGGCCCCCAAGTGCGCCATTATCCCACCCTTCTTAAAGACCCTTATGAGTTGACCGCTATTGAAAGCCCAAAGATAGACTGTCCCTCGTCCGTCAGTGGACCCCAGGAGATTCCCGTCAGGACTAAACTGGAGGGAACGGACCAATCCTTCGTGACCAATGAAGTTGCGAACTTGATTCGGTGAAGCAAGATCCCATATTGCAATCGCGTTCTCCACTGGTTTGCCCTCGTTGTCGGCTCCCAGGGCGATACAGTTACCGTCTGGACTAAATGCAACACAGCGGAAGGGCAACTTTCCAGTGAAAGCACGACTCTCCCGAGCCGCGATGACATCCCAGAGCTTGGCGGTCGTATACGGGGCATACTTGGTCGGTTTGCCCGGGGTGATCCTCTCGAGGAGAGTATTCCCTCCACCTGAAATCAACCAGCGGCCATCCGGGCTAAAAGCCAGCGAGTGGATTGAGCAGTATGAATTGCCAGTTAAAGTGCGGACTCTCTCCTGAGAACCGCTGACTGCAGCCGTAACCGCCGCCCTTTCAGGGCCCGCTGGTGGGTAGTTTTGGGCATCCGTTGCCAGCGCGGAAACATCGGCGGATGGTCTGCCGATAGCCTTTCCACATGCCGTACAGAACGAGGCGTCATTATCGTTGGATGCCCCGCAGTGATTGCAGAACATAGAAATTTTGAATCCCCTTCAAGTAATTATCGCAACTCCACATGAATATAGTATGGACCTGCGCAAGACCTCATACTCTGTGCATTCGACGCGTCCACCGGGACGACATCTATATTTTCGCCATGCTATTTCGCATATCCTGATTTACGACCACATCGGTGGAGTGGACACCGTCAGTGTATTACCTGAGCAAGCGCAGGGACGCGCACCAAATCCGCGCCACACATTCCTCACAAAACGAAAGCTGGCCGCGCGGATTTGGTGCGCGTCCCCGAATTACCGTGCCGAAGGCTTTTGCCGGAGGTGATGGGAATTCCGTTGGAGTGTAGGCGATTTAAGGGGGGTGGCATCAGAACCTTTGCGCTGGCGGCTATAGGAGAACGGGACGCCGCAGTGCGGCTCGCGGCTTATGCTTTTTCACTCGATCCCGAAGCTGTTCGCCAGATGATTTTGGAGGATGCCACGCCGGACGAGCAGAGTACATTTCAGGCTCTTTCGGCTCGTTGAGAGGTTTACCGGGATTCTGGAAACCTGCGATGACGCACTATTTATCGTTGGGGCAACGAGTGCAGGTAACCGTAAATGTAGTCCGCGCAGGCCGTCATCGGATCATCAAATTTGTGCGTGCGAGCGTCCGTCACCCGGCCGACAATCCACTTCTCACCATCTTCGCTTTTCTCGAAGTACCAACCCGATGTCTTCTTCATATCGCCTGAAAAGCGCTGCCACACCTCGATTGCGTCCGCGCGCGAATGCAATCCGTGGGTCAGATCGGCAACTGTCAGCGCGCGCACTTTGTGAATTGGACCTGCCTCCTCAACCAGTTGCTGAACGGAGACTCCACCGCCGTAGTAGCGGCTGCCCATCTCGATGACTTTCCGGATGCGCTCTTCCCTGGCCTCGCTCCGCGAGGTCTTTTGAGCCGGCGGCGCTGTGGAAGCCTTCGCGCCGGGACCGTGCCCCGGTTTTTCCTTTACGAGGTTCTCCTTAACCACCGGCACTCTGCGATCAGTTCGTTCAGCTTCCCTGGCCCGTGTCCACTTCTCGAACCGGAGGGGAAGCGGGCCCGGTATCCAGCTCAGGTCATAAATCGGAAAGTTCGGCGAGTAACCCTTTGGTCTGCGCTTCCAGAACTGGAGGGCGATGTTCCAGCCGTTCCGCAGCCACTCGTTTCTCAGAAGGAAGTGGCTGACGACGACGGCAAGCACGACCGCGACGAGATGGAGGTCAGGGGTAAACAAGCGGCCAATGGAAGCCAGGAACCGGTGTTCGACTCCAGGTTCCATCGCAGTCAGCGCGGCGACATTGGACATCAGCAGGAGGATGGCGAGCCGAATCAGATGCCGGATGAAGGCGTTGTGAGACCGAGTCGGCTGTCGAAGCGGAACGCGACGATGAAAACGCCCGCCAGCCCAATCCACCCCCAATACGGAATGCTCCCCGAGGAAACCCCGAGAGTGACCAGAATCTGGCCCAGCAGATACGCAGTTGCAAGCATGACTGCAGACGCGATGGGGTAAAGCAGGATGGCGACGACCGGTCCATAAAAAGGCAAAGAGAGAATCCAAAAACCCGTTGGCCGCGGAGACAGACCTTCCTCCCGCCTTCGCCTGTGTTCCGCCTCGACAATCTCTTCTACGATTTCAAGGGCATTGTCCGCCATGATGAACCTCGGATCCGGCTCCCTAGCAGCTAGCCAATCCCGGCCGCAACCGCCAGAGGATCGTACCACAGCGAAAAAGCAGGCCGTCCCCAGGAGAAACTTTGGCAACTTCAAGAAAGCGAGATAGTGCTCTCGTTTTCTCCGTAGCTCCCAGGAAATGCACGCCGGAAGCGTGCGAAGAGAATAGCCTGGGATTAAGCGAGCGGAGCGAGCGCAGTCCCGGGAACAGGCCCCGCAACGAGAAACGCACCCCGGCAAGGGTGCGAGGTCCAAGAAAATCTGGGCCTCAAGGGAGTCCGGACCACGCCCCTTGTGCGTGGAATCCCGGGGAATTTGTTATTGGTTGTTTGCTATTTGATATTTGTCATTTGCTGCGCAAATAACCAATGTCAAATTCACCTGAATCCAGATTCAGCAGGTTCAACCGAGCTTGGCGTATTTTCCGCGGAAATAGAGTAACGGACCGGTTTCTGCGGCAGCGCTGCCGAGGTCACCTGCGACGACTTCGCCGACGAGAATCTGGTGATCCCCCCCGTCGCAAAACGAGTGGACTTTGCACTCCAAAGTCGCGAGCGATCCCCTTATTAACGGCACACCCGTAGCTCCAGTGAAATAGAGTTCCGGAGGCCTCACCGTGTCTTTCTTCGCAAAAAGCGTCGAGAGCTCGGCCTGGTCTTCAGCAAGGACGCTGACTCCGAACTTGCCGGAGTCCTTAAATGCCTGCAGGCCGCTGATGCGATTGTCAAGGCAAACCAGAATAAGAACCGGATTCAGCGACACCGACGTAAAAGAGCTGACGGTGAGGCCATAGGGTTTTCCATCGGTACCCGGGGTCGAGACAATCGTGACGCCGGTTCCCCAATTTCCCATCAACTGGCGATACAAGTCCGGAGTGATCATACGGAGGCTCATCCTAACACGAAACTCGCTATACTCTGTCCACTCGGAGCATCAATGAAGCGGGCTTTCCTCACTGCAGGTATCCTTTTCATGGGACTGTCGCTGGCGGCGCAAACGCCGACGGAGTTGCGTGTGGATGTCCGCCTTGTCAACGTCGTCGCCACGGTGACGGATGAGGCCGGCCGCCATGTTCCGGGTCTCACCGCCGATGACTTCACTGTTCTTGAAGACGGGGTGCCGCAAAAAATCACTCACTTCACGCAGGATTACGATGTTCCCGTCAGCGTAGGAATCCTGCTCGACACCAGCGGCAGTATGCAAGACAAGATGACGGCCGCGACCGAAGCCGTCGAACGTTTTCTTAACAACGTCCATCCGGATGACGACATTTTCCTGATGACGTTTGCCCGGGAGGTCAAGCTCGAAGAGGATTTCACCAGCGATCGCCGGAAGCTTTCCCGAGCCCTCAACAACATAAAACCCGGGGGCGGAACCGCCCTTTATGACGCACTGCAGGAAGGGCTCGACAAGATCCGGCGCGGACGTCATGACAAGCGGGCGATCCTCATACTCTCCGACGGCATCGACGCGGCAAGCAGGAAAACAAAGCTTCCCGATCTGCTGAATAGCATCCGTGGCGCGGAGGTTCTGATTTATGGACTGGGAACAGCTCCGAAAGTTTACGCGGATCCCACCGAGCACGTGCCCTTCACTCTTCCAACGCAGAGATCCACCGCGCGTGGCCCCTCCCCGCTGACAAATCCCAGACTGGGACCGCCACGACGCGGGACCGCCACACAGCCAAGCCCCAATTCCGTCAACATGACCGTCATGACGCAATTCGCCGAAAGCAGCGGCGGGCGGGCCTTCCTGCTGGCGGATACGTTCATCGACAGCAGTGGTTCCGAAATTGACAGGGTCCTGACTTCGATCGCCACCGAACTGCGTGCTCAATACACGCTGGGCTACTATCCCTCCGCCCCGGACAATGGAAGGTTCCATACCATCCAGGTCACGACCCACCCCGACCAGAAGATCCGCGCCAGAACGGGTTACCTGGGAAAGTAGTCCGTTGGAATTTCAATGTACGATTCCCGCGCTGGTAGTCACGGTCCAGAAGGGCAGGACTTCCGGAGGGCTGCAAGTCCCCTTGTTTGGGTGATAGCTATCGCTTTTCAAACGTCTCCCCAGCCGCCACCCCCCGGCGTTTCGATCGATAGCGTGTCTCCGGCTTCAAGCCACGCAGTAAACTTTGCCGGCATCTTTTGCACACTTCCGTCCGATCGAATCACGGTGTTGACGCCAGGTTTGCCTGGACGCCCCCCTGAGAGTCCGTACGGCGGAAACCTGCGCCTATCGGACAACACGGTTACTTGAGTTCTGGACAGAAATTGGATTTCACGTACCACGCCGTCTCCACCGCGATTCTTTCCTTTGCCGCCGGAGCCAGGGCGCAATCCATAGCGCACGACCCTCGCCGGGTAGCTGTGCTCAAACGCTTCCACCGGTGTATTCAGCGAATTTGTCATGTGCGTGTGAACGCCGGAGAGCCCGTCAAGGTGCGGCCTGGCGCCCATGCCGCCGCAAACCGTCTCGTAGTAGGCGACGGATTGTCCGGTTCGCGGGTCGATCCCTCCAAATGTAAGGTTGTTCATCGTGCCCTGGCTGGCAGCCGGAATCGTGGCCGGCAGGGCCTTCGCGAGGCACCTGTAGAGGACATCCACCGTCCGCTGCGATGTTTCGACATTCCCACCACAAACCGCAGCGGGAGGACGGGCATTCAGGATGGTTCCCACAGGTGCAATGATACGGATCGGCCGCATGCCTCCGGCATTGGAGGGAATGGGGGTAGCGACCAGGGTGCGGAAAACATAGAAGACGGCGGACGCCGTGATGGCAAATACGGAATTGACGCTGCCGGCAACCTGAGGATCGGATTTCGAAAAATCCACATCCACGTCGTCTCCGTGAATTCGAAGTTTCACCGCGAGACGGATAGGGCGGTCAAACACACCGTCATCGTCAAGAAAGTCTTCCGCCTCATAGACTCCGTCTGGAATCGCTCGAATCGCGAGTCTCGTCATGCGTTCGCTGTATTTGAGAATTTCCCGAATGTAGCGATCGACTTCGCGCCACCCATACTTTGCGACCACTTCTACAAGACGGCATTCGCCAGTCCGGTTCGCAGCAAACATGGCGGCCAGGTCGCCTTCGCGTTCGACCGGCGTGCGGACGTTAAGAAGGATGAGGTTCCAGACGTCCTTGTTGACCACACCGCCGGAAACAAGCTTCACAGGGGGGATGCGCAAGCCTTCCTGGAAAATCTCCTCAGCGATCGGCATTGAGCCCGGTGACATTCCGCCAACGTCGGAATGATGGGCGCGGCTTGCAACGTAAAAGCGCAGTTTGCCCTCGTCGAAAACCCCGGAAACCAGCGTGATGTCGGGGAGGTGTGTGCCTCCGGCATAGGGATCGTTGAGGATCACCATGTCGCCGGGCCGGAGGTCCTGGCTGGCAATGGCAGCTTTGACGGACAACGGCATCGAGCCCAGATGCACTGGCATGTGATCGCCCTGGGCGATCATTTCGCCTGCTGCGTTGAAAAGGGCGCACGAATAATCCCGGCGTTCCTTGATGTTGGGAGAGAAGGCTGTTCGTTTAAGGGTCGCTCCCATTTCTTCGGCGATGGCGTGGAAGAGACTCTTGAGGATTTCGAGCTGTACGGGATCGATCGTGCTTCCCCTCCTCTTGAGAAGGGGTGGCCGACGGGCGCGGACGAGGAGGTCGGGTCTGAGGTGACGCTCGTCATGCCTGCCCGCTTCTGGGGCTTCGTATCGGGCTCGCGTGCGCGGCCGGCTCGCCGCGCTCGTCCGCAGCAGCAGATTTCCGAACCTATCGACTTCACACACAAACCCCGGCGGCACCAGAGTTGTCGCGCTGTATTCACCGATGATTGCCGGGCCCCGAACGACATGCCCAAACGCCAGCGTTTCCCGATCAAAGATTGCCGTCTTGTACCGTTTGCCATCAAACCAGGCGGCCGCAATTTCCCATGGGCGCGGAATCGTCGACACTTTTCTCTGCCGTCGCAATCGGACCTTCGAAGTACGACCGACGAAACTCGAACGGACGCTGACGAGTTCCACGGGCCTCGAGACGTCCGCATAGCCGTAGCGCTTCTGATGCAGATCGTGAAACCTGGCGATGAAATCCCTCGCAAGCGGTACGGTCAGTTCGTAGGACTGCCCCTGATATCGCAGATCGACGGATTCGGACCAGGCCACGGCCCTTCCCTCGAAACCTTCCTTCTTCATCTCGCGCTTCCCCACGCGGTTCAAAGCATCGAGTTCCCGGCGGATTCTCGCTTCGGCGCCTTGCGCAGGAATGAGCATCGATTTCGAATAGTCCTTTCGAACGTCGGCAAGCAGCAGTCCCAGCGCAGACAGAGCTCCGGGAAAACGGGGCACGACAACGCGGGAAATCCCCAGGGAGCGAGCCATGTCCGCTGCATGAAGGCCTCCGGCCCCGCCGAAGCACACAAGCACAAAGTCTCTGGGATCATGCCCGCGTTCGACGGAGATAAGACGCACAGCCTGCACCATGCTATTGTTCACCACATCGACAACGCCCTCGGCCAGCGCCTGGATCGACGGCCAATGGTGCGCCCATGGGATGCGCATCACCGCTTGCGGTACAGCGTCCACAGCCAGGGGAACGCTGCCGCCCAGGAAGAAGCGCGCCGGCAAGCGTCCAAGGATGACGTTTGCATCGGTAACCGTGAGCCTTTCTCCGCCCCTGGCGTAGCAGATCGGTCCTGGGACGGCTCCCGCGCTCTGCGGACCCACCTTGAGCGCTCCCCCCGCATCGAGTTCGGCGATCGAACCACCTCCTGCCCCCACGGTGTGGATATCGATGATGGGAATACCCACCGGCATGCCGTCAACTTCCGCTTCGTGCGTGACGCCGACTGTGCCCTCGCAAAGCGAGACATCCGTGGAGGTCCCCCCCATGTCGAACGTGATGACATTTGGATATCCACAGGCGGAAGCGACATGAAACGCGCCAACCACGCCACCAGCCGGTCCGGAAACAATGGTGTGAACCGGAGTCGCCGCCGCGGTTCCGGCGCTCACCGCGCCGCCATTCGACTGCATCACGCGCAGCCGGGTGCCGCGAAGGCGGCGGCTCAATCGACCAAGGTAGTTCCCCATCACAGGCGCAAGATACGCGTTGATGACTGTCGTCGAGGTCCGCTCGTATTCCCGGTATTCCGCGAGCACACGCGACGAGAGGGAAACTGGAATTTGCAACCGTTCCAGCGCCCGCGCCACGGCCTGCTCGTGCCGCTGGTTGGCGAACGAAAACAGCAAAGAAACGGCGACGGCCCCCACACCTGATCCTTCCAGAAAAGTCACCAGTTTTTGGAGATGTCCGCGATCCAGCCTGAGATCGATGCTTCCGTCGTAAAGGGTGCGTTCCCTCACGCCGAGCCGCAGGCTCGCCGGCACCAGGGGGTCAGGACGCCGCACAAAGATGTTGTAGAGTTCGCGGCGCGTTTGCCGGCCGATCACGAGAATGTCTTCGAAACCTTCGGTAGTGAGGAGCGCGACGCGTGCACCCTTGCGTTCCAGAAGCGCGTTCGTTGCCACGGTGGATCCGTGAATGACTTCGGAGGGGTCCTGCCCCTTCAAGCCATCCAGGATAGAAACATCAGGGGAGGCAGGCGTTGAAAACTTCTTGAAGACTTCGATCCGTCCTCCTCGGACGACGACAAAGTCCGTGAACGTCCCACCGGTATCCACTCCAATTCGCGTGCGCATCGTGAGGGGTGCAAGAATCCCGCGAACCCGCGTATCTTTTCAAGGTCATAATAACTCCAGAAAAACCAGGGCCGGGCCGGGGCCCAATCCCGTGACACGCTTATGTTTCACAGTTGTAATGTGTTAGTCTTCGTGTTTTCAACACCAACTGAAGGAGTTTCCCGTGAACGTGTACGAGGGAAAAAACATTCGTAATGTCGGCATCGTCGGACATGGCGGCAGCGGCAAGACGTCGCTTATTGCGGCGATCCTTTTCAACACCGGGGTGATGACCCGACTGGGCCGGGTGGAAGATGGAACGACCCCTACGGATTACGACGAAGAGGAAATCGAACGAAAGATCACGATTTCCGCAAAACTCGCCTTCTGCGAGTGGAATAAAACCAAGATCAACATGCTTGATACGCCGGGCTTCGGCGTCTTTATTCAGGAAGCTCGAGGCGCCCTTCGCGTTGCTGATGCCGCTGTCGTCGTGGTGGATGCGGTATCCGGGGTAATGGTCCAGACCGAGAAGACATGGGCCTATGCGGAAGAGTTTGGACTTGCCCGCCTCGTCGTGGTCAACCGTATGGACCGCGACACGGCGAGTTTCGAACGATCGCTCGAATCCATCCAACAGATGCTGGGCCGAATGTGCGTTCCGATCCAGATTCCCATCGGCGAAGAAAGAGGGTTCAAGGGCGTGGTCGATCTCGTCACGATGAAAGCCTTCATCGCTGCCGACGACGGAACGGGAAAATTCACCGAAGGTCCCGATCCCTGCGGAGGTCGAAGCGCGCGCGAAAGAGTATCGGGAAAAGCTCGTCGAGGCCGTCGCAGAAAGTGACGAACAGCTGTTGGAAAAGTTCTTCGACAGGGGAACACTCTCGGACGAAGATTTGATCCCAGGCCTCAAGAAGCAGGTTGCCGAAGGCAAGATCTATCCGATCGTTTACACTTCCGCGACCGGACAACATCGGGTTACCGCAACTTCTCGACACCATCGTCACCTACCTGCCCGACGCTACCGCTCGCGGCACAGTCACGGCAAAGACTCCAGGGGCGACGATGTGGAGCGGAAGGTTGCGGACAGCGAACCTTTTTCAGCCTTTGTTTTCAAGACCTTTTCGGACCCTTTCACCGGCAGAATTTCTCTGTATCGCGTCTATTCCGGCGTGCTGACGTCGGACGTTCATCCCTATAACGTACAGAAGAGCGCGGCGGAGCGATTCGCCCAGATCGCGACGATGCAGGGCAAAACCCTGGTTCAGGTGCCAAAGCTGCATGCCGGAGATATCGGCGCCGTGGCTAAACTCAAGGAGACGGCAACAGGCGACACGCTCACGGACAAGACGCACGAAATCATCTATCCCTCCGTGAAGTGGATCGAGCCTGTCATTTCCTTCGCCATCGAACCCAAGTCCCGCGGTGATGAAGACAAAATCAGCCAGGCCATCCACAAACTGATGGATGAGGATCTCGGCCTGGGCTATTCGCGCGAACCGCAAACGAAAGAATTCCTGCTGTCCGGACAGGGGCAAATGCACGTCGAAATGGCGGTATCCCGATTGAAAAAGCGGTATGGGGTGGAGGTGCTTCTGCATCCCCCCAAAGTCCCCTATCGCGAGACAATCAAGGGCAAAGCCGACGTCCAGGGAAAACACAAAAAACAGAGCGGCGGTCACGGACAATACGGCGACTGCAAGATCCGGATGGAACCCCTGCCCCGAGGCGGCGATTTCGAATTCGTGAACGAGATCTTCGGTGGAGCGATCCCCAGGAACTTCATTCCCGCGGTGGAAAAGGGCATCCAGGAATCTCGCCAGAAAGGCGTGCTTGCAGGATTCCCGACCGTGGATTTCCGCGTCATCCTCTACGACGGCTCGTATCATGACGTGGATTCTTCGGAAATGGCGTTCAAGATTGCCGGTTCTCTGGCCTTCAAGAAAGCGATCCGGGAGGCCAAACCCATCCTTCTCGAACCGGTCATGAATGTGGAAGTAACCGCTCCCGAGGAATTCGCGGGCGATCTGATGGGCGATTTGAACAGCCGTCGAGGACGCGTGCAGGGCATGGAAGTGCGAGGACGAACCACGGTCATCAAAGCCCAGGTGCCCCTCGCGGAAATGCTCACCTACGCGTCGGATCTCACATCCAAGACCGGCGCGCGCGGCAGTTACTCGATGGATTTCGATCATTACGACGAGGTTCCCGGGCATCTGGCAGACAAGGTGATTGCGGGCGCGAAGGCCGGCCAGACCGGTGAAGAAGAGGAAGAAGGGTGACGCTGAGGGCCTTGCACGGAGTGGTGTTGAGCCTGGGCGCGGGAATCCTCCTTACCCCTGGGCTGGCACTGGCTCAGCGCACCGCAGCCGCTCTTCCAGACTGGAGCGGCGTGTGGCAGATGGTGGGACCGACAGTCTTTGACGCCGCCACCGTCGAACCGCCCAATGGGCGCGCAGGAGAGCCCGGCGTACGCGAACACCCGCCCTACAACGCGGAGTGGGAAGCGAAATATCAAAAGAATATCGACGCCATCCGGCGCGGTGTCCTCCCCGATCCTGTGAACACGTGTGGAACGCCACACGGCTTTCCCAGGCTTATGAACCTTCCGGACGTTTATGAGTTTGTCGTCAGGCCTGAGCAGGTCTGGATCCTTGGCGAGAATGGCCCCAATATTCTCAGAATCTATACCGACGGACGGTCGCATCCCGCACCAGAGGACATGTGGCCCACGTATTCCGGCGATTCGGTCGGGAAATGGGAAGGCGACACGCTGGTGTTCGACACGGTCAGCACCAAAGGAGCCCGCGACGAAGATGTCATCGTCGACAGAACCGGCATCGTATTGAGCGACAAGATGCACGCCGTTACCCGCATGCGAAAGATCGACGATACGACAATAGAAGCGCAGATGGTTATCGACGACCCGGCGGCTCTGAAATCGCCCTGGCGTGTCACGAAACGCTATCGGCGTCAGCCCGCCGGGACCCGCGCCTATGATTATTCCTGCGCGGAAAACAATCGGAATCCGGTGACGCCAACCGGCCGGACTCTCACACTCGGCTCGGACGGCAAACCGATCGATAAAGTCGTCGACTAATGAACTGGAGATGCCAACTGTGAGATCAAAAATCCTGCGGCTCATCCCTGCGATTCTGGTGATGGCGGCCGTACAGCCCGCGCTTTTCGGCCATCATTCCGCGGCGATGTTCGACAACACCAAGGTCGTGGAAATCTCGGGAACGATCAAAGAGTTCCAATGGACAAACCCCCATGTCTGGATCCAGGTCAGCGTCCAAAGTGCTTCGGGTGTTCAGGAGTGGAGCCTTGAAGGCGGCGGGCCAAATTCGCTGTCCAGGCAGGGCTGGCGGCCGACAACTTTCAAGGCCGGCGAGACCGTAAGCTTCCGAGTAAACCCGATGCGTGACGGCACGCACGCCGGTCTTTTCGTCGGCGCTAAGTTCTCCGACGGAAAAACACTCGGGCGCTGGGAACCCCAGCCGTAAACGCCCCTCCTCTTGAGGCACAGTCGCCCATAGAAGACCTCGCACCCCTTTGCAGGTTCGTCTGCAAGGCGCCGGAGGCGTGAAAGGAAGGGAGCCCGGGTGGAGCCGAGCGACACCCGGGGTTCATCTCAGGAGAGGCGTTCACCGGCAGGGGCCCCGGCAGGAGTGCGAGGAATCCCTGCACCCCTGCCGGGGTGCAACATTATCGTTACGGTAACCCCGGGTTGCGCTCGCTTCGCTCGCTTAACCCGGGGCTAAATTCCCAGCACGCCTTCGGCGTGCGGCACGCCGGAGGCGTGCGCCGGAGTTTAGACATTCTTGAGTCTGAGCGGGAGCGGAAACACGAGGTTACGTCTCCGCTTTTCAGGTTCGTCCGCAAGGCGATGGCGACGTTGAAACGTGAGTCTGAGCACGCCGGAGGCGTGCTCTGGAGTTTAGACATTCTTGAGTCCGAGCGGGAGCGGAAACACGAGGTTACGTTTCCGGTTTGCAGGTTCGTCCGCAAGGTGATGGCGACGTTGAAACGTGAGTCTGAGCACGCCGGAGGCGTGCTCTGGAGTTTAGACATTCTTGAGTCCGAGCGGGAGCGGAAACACGAGGTTACGTCTCCGGTTTGCAGGTTCGTCCGCAAGGTGATGGCGACGTTGAAACGTGAGTCTGAGCACGCCGGAGGCGTGCTGGGAATTTAGCCCCGGGTTAAGCGAGCGAAGCGAGCGCAACCCGGGGTTATCGTAACGATAATGTTGCACCCCGGCAGGGGTGCAGGGAGTTTAGACATTCTTGAGTCCGAGCGGGAGCGGAAACACGAGGTTACGTCTCCGGTTTGCAGGTTCGTCCGCAAGGTGATGGCGACGTTGAAACTTGAGTCTGAGCACGCCGGAGGCGTGCTGGGAATTTAGCCCCGGGTTAAGCGAGCGAAGCGAGCGCAACCCGGGGTTATCGTAACGATAATGTTGCACCCCGGCAGGGGTGCAGGGAGTTTAGACATCCTTGAGTCTGAGCGGGAGCGGAAACACGAGTTACGTCTCCGGTCTGCAGGTTCGTCCGCAAGGTGATGGCGACGTTGAAACGTGAGTCTGAGCACGCCAGAGGCGTGCTGGGAATTTAGCCCCGGGTTAAGCGAGCGAAGCGAGCGCAACCCGGGGTTACCGTAACGGCAATGTTGCACCCCGGCAGGGGTGCAGGGATTCTTCGCACCGCTGCCGGGGTACAGATGTACCCCCGGGGGGTGCGCGCGACAGCGAGCCACACGGGTTTCGACTATTGGAAGAACGCAGCTCGGCAGGACGGCCCAGGATTCACAGCGGTGGTCCTGACCCGATGGCCTGACTCGATCCGTAGATTTCCCAGGACAGGATCAGCTGATCCGAACGGACCCGGATATACCCGCCGAACTGGTCTTTCACCGAAGGTACGAGTTCATTCACAAGCCGCGCGAGTTGCTGATTCGCGCCCAGGGTCACTGTACCCGACTTGCGAATGTCGCCACCTGCCGAGTACACGTCAATCGTGACGGTCGCGCCGCCTATCCCCGTCACAAAGCACAACCCGGTAAAAAATTCTCCGCCGACGGCGACGTGAGGGAAGATGAATTCGGTCGAAACGGGCCGCGCGCTGAGGGAAACAAGGCTGCTCGGGTTGGCGATGTCCACACTGCCGGCCAGGGCGCCGCCAAACAACGATGGATCCGCGGTAATCCGCACGGCATCGGATCGCAAGTCTGCCGGAATCGGGAACAGCGAATTCAGCGAGAGGGTCGTCACGCCATTTCCCGGCACGGCAACGACGGCAGAGCTGCCAAGAAATTGAACCGTGGCTTTGGTCACCGTACTCAGGTTCACGAGCGTGACCGTCGTGGAATAGCCGCCGCCGATAACGGCGTCCGGAAACGTCAAGCTGGGACTGCCCACGGCAGATTCGGCAGGCGCCAACGCCAGACGGCCAGGGCCTTCTATCACTTCGAGCGCAGCCAGCGGCTGAGAGGAGACGACGCGCGATGCCGACTGAAGAACCGTGCCGATGCGTCCTCTTGCCGGAACGTTCAGAGTTGTCGACGCCGTACCTCCGATCTCCGTCATGGTCACTTGTGCATCCTGCGTCGACGGATTTACCATCCACGCGGTCGATCCGGCATGCACAACGATGAAATCCGACAGAAGGTCGCTGGGAACCCCGCCATCCAGGTCAAGATTGTCCCTTGAGCCCGTGGCCGCAAAGACCTTGAGACCGGGCGCCGACGGCAACACTTCCACCCAGCCTTCCAGGGATGGAAGGCCGAACAGCTCTGTCACGAGTTTGGCGTATTGCTGTCCGGGATTGAGGAGAACCGACGCTGTTCCGAGGACAGCACCGGTGTCGTCCATCGCCCGGAGCGTGACCGACATGCCAGACAACGCCAGCATCGCTATTCCCGTGTAACGTGACGCGTTGTGTTGGACGAAGGGAATAATCTTCGCCGAAACCACAAGGGAAGGATCTACGACGATTCCGTCCGACGTGCCGACGGCGCTGACAAGCCCCTCATTATTCACGGCGCGCACCGAGAAGTAGTATTTGGAACCCGCCGTAAGGGACAGCCCGTTTGCCACTGCGAAGTTGAAGATCGTGGTTGTATAAGGGAGAATGTCCGCGCTTCCGGGAATGGTGCCCACGGCGTACTGGTACTCGCGAATACCGGATTCCGGATCGTCCGAACTCCACGACGCGCTCAATGAGGATGTGCTGTTTGTCACCGCACCGCCGTCCAGGACTACCGGGGGGGTGGGCGGTGTATTATCCGGGACCAGCACAGAATACTGGCCGTTCGAAAATCGATAGGTGACGTACGCGGCGCCCCGAAGCTGTGGTTGATTAAAGCTCGTCTGGATGCCGTTCGTGCGTGCGAAATCCTGAAGGCCTACCGTGGCGCTGGCGCCATCGGAGCGCGGCCCGCTCAGCGATTGGTACAGAAACTGGATATCGTTACTCCCTTCGAAAAGTACGGCCTGAAACGAAACGCTGGAGTTCAGATCGCAACCGCTCTCTTCGAGCACACTCAGCCTGGACCACTGAACAATGAGGCGACGCTCTGGCGCGGTCCCGACAACTCGCGTGCTGACCGCGCTCACACCAGGGATCAGGATGAGATCATCAAAAAACGGCGCGATCAAAGACTGCGGCATGGCCCGCACCTGGGCGGGGGTCAGGAAACATCCGATCGCCGCCGGCTGTTGCGTTGTCTGTGCAGGAAGAGGGCCGTTTTGAAACTCGGGGAAGGTGCCGAATTCCAAACTGATGAACCCGTTGGTCGCGACCGTGATTCTCGACCCTGCGGGATGGATGTCGCGGAACAGGCTGAACGTAAACGGCAACGTCACGGAAGCCGCGCCGTCATCGTTATTGGTGAAGCTTAAGTTCGTACCGCCGGACGCCTCCGACGCGTCCGTGAAAACATAGGCTGCCGGCGCAACATTCGCGCTGGGCAGGGGCGTTGTCACAACAAAAACCGGCCCAACGACGGACTGGCCATAAGACGAAACAGACACCGCCCCCGTGGTTGAACCAAACGGCACGAGAGTAACAATGTGCGTCGGCGTCACGCTGACGATATAGCCGGGCGTTCCACCGAAGGAGACGCGGGTGTTGAACGGATCGAAATTGGCCCCGTCGATCGTCACCGAAGTCGTCGGCGGACCGCTGAGCGGCGAAACATTCGAAATCGACGGCGGCTCCGTTTCGTAGACGAACCCGGATGGCGTCACGCCGTTCGTGCCATCCGAATTTACAACGAGAACAAGTACTGTACCGGGCAGGTTCGACGGAACGAGAACATCCAGGGCGGTTGGGGACATGAACCGAGCGTCGGAAGAAGGTATTCCACCAAAGAATACCCGCGCTCCCGGGCGGAAGTTCGATCCATTGACGGTGACACGAATCCCCCCGGACGCCAGGGCGCTGCCTGGACTGACGACAATACCGGACGGCCGCGGGGGAGTAACGACAAGGGTTCCGGTGACGACGGCGGCATCCGTCCCCCGATTGACCGCAATGTTCTTCGGACCGAGAGCCGCCGTTGGAGCGACACTCAGAGGAAGGGTGGCGCTGGTGGGCGAAATGGTCGACCCGCCATTGGTCGAGAACGTGGGAGCGCCAAGCAAGATATCCGTCGGGTTGGAGGCTGAAAACACTGTCCCGTTCGTCAGGTCGACCCCTGAAACGGTCAGGCTCGCAGAAGCCCCCACAGCAAGCCTCGGCGCAAACACCGGACGCGTGATGTTCAGCAGACTGACGCTTTGCGGAAGTACCTCAATTTTTATCTGGGTGACCGGTGTCGCAGAGGAGACCTGCACCGTTTGTGCGGATGTCAGTGACGGTGCGCTTGGATAATACGTCGTTCCGAAGTTCGTCGTGAGCCCCGCATAATAGCCACCGATATTTTCCTCGGCAACGGGCCCGTCCAGCGGCTCCGCATAGAGGCGATAGTCTCCGAATGGCAGGAATCGAAGCGTATAGCTCCCATCCGACGCAGAAATCGTCGACACGACTGCTGTTCCGGTGCTGTCCACTGCGACAACGTGCGCCCCATTGATCGCCGCTATTCCACGCTGCACGGTTCCGCTGATCCGGCCAACGCTCGGTGTGCCCGCAGGGTAGATCTCGCTGATCCCCGCGATATCGTCGTACTGCAGAGTCCGCTGATCCACTTGCGTGGGAAAGCCGAACGGGGACATCACCGAGGAGACCATTCCCGAGTGATCCAGACCGAGAAAGTGCCCAATCTCGTGCGTCACGATGCTCTGGATGTCATACCTTCCGGATTCACCGCTTGTAGACCACGGTTGACTCGGATTAAGCAGGATATCGGCTTCGCTCGTGACACCCGTAGACTTGCTGAAATAGTTCAGCGTGACGGCGAGCGTGCCTGCTGCCCAGGGAAAGGTGGTATCGCTGAACGACACCAGGTTCAGCGTATCGCTGACGCCAACATTGACGGGAGCCGGGCCAAGATAGTTGAACCCTACGTTGGCGGTTGGCACGGCCGCCCAGGTTTGGAACGCAGCCTGAACCGCGAGGAACTCGCTATTATTGAGAATTTGATCGGAACCGTCCTGACTGATGAAATAACTGATGGGCATCGAGGCCCAGTGCGCGGCAACACCGGTGGAAGGCGAGAGAATCCGTGTGTACGCGATTGCTGGCGCCACGACTCCCAGACACAAACTAAGAACCAGATAAACCCTTCTCAACGCTTGCGGTCCACCATCGAACGAATCTCGTTCTTGAAAATTTGTATAGGTACTCGGGTCGCGTGCGCGGGCTTGCCATCAGGGAAGGTGAGTTCAGAGGGAGAGTTCGCAACCTCGCCATTCGAAACCGTGAACTTACCCTGACCGAGCCCCAGTACGGTGAGGTAACCGTTCGACTTTCCGACAAACACAATCGTGGTCTCGCCGGAGACAAAGACCGGCATGCCGCCAACGTGAAGAACGGTGTCGCCAATCTGGCCACCGACCGTCGTAATTTCCATCGTACGGGTCGGCTTCCCTTTGATTGCCTCGGTAACCTCGATCGTGGTGGTCGTGAGAATCAGTTTTCCACTCCAGTAGGTTCGAGAAGTCCGGACAACGCCTTGAACGATCTCCTCGGCGCGGGCGGCGAGATCGTCCAGAGTAAGTTTCTCGACTGTGGTTGCATGGACTGCTGTGGACAGGTTAGCGAGGAGGACCATAGGGACAACGAGGCCCATGAACAATTTTCTCAGCATGACCGGAGTCTAGCACGATCAGGTATTCAGGGGATTCGACCAGATTCGCCTTGACGTTACGTCTGGGCATCAAGGATTGCGTGCGCCGAACTGGTCAATCTCCGAGGCCATCCGATCGTGCTACCATTTCGGATTATGGCAGTGAATCCGGAACTCCTGAAAATTCTCGTGTGTCCTCTATGCAAGGCTGCGGTAGAGGTCGTGAAGGACGGCCAGGGGCTGAAGTGCAGTCAATGCCACCGTGTTTATCCGATCCGCGACGACATTCCCGTCATGTTGGTCAGCGAAGCCAAGGTTGAAAACTAAGGAGCTTTTTCTCAGCCTGGTTCCACAGGCACACCTCCTGCTTATTCGTCTTCGTTCGATGGGCGACTGCCTCCTGCTCACGAGCCCCATCCGGGCACTTAAGGAAGAGTTCCCCGGCTTCCGTGTCTCCGTCCTCGTTGAATCACGTTTTGCGGATTGCTTCGACGGCAACTCCGATATCGATGAAATTCTGGCCGTCCGCCGGAAATCCGAGGCCTTTCGGCTTCTGAGGCGCCGCTTCGATCTGATTCTGAATCTCCATGGCGGACCAACCAGTCTGATGTTTGCAGCGATGGCGCGGGGCCCTCATATCGGGTTCGAACAATACCAGTACAGCGGGCTGTACCGCGGACTTCTGCCACGGCCGGACGGGGAAATTCACAGTGTCGAGGCCACGATGAAGGCGTTTCAATGGATGGGCCTCACGCAGCAGAGTGCGCCGCCACTGCGTTACGCGGTTCACGCGCGGGAGGCCGAGAAACTTCGAAGTTCGGCGTCGAGGCCTGCGGCGGCTTATGCCGTTCTGCATCCTGGCTCGGTCATGGAAACCAAGCGCTGGGAGGCCGGGAAATTCGCGCAACTCGCACGAAACCTGAAGGATCTCGGGCTGGAGACAGTTCTAACGTGCGGGCCGGGAGAGGAAAAGATCGTCGCGGATGTAGCTCGTGACCTGCACTACCCCAGGCTTCTGCTTGGACTTCGCATTCCCGAGTTGGCGGAATTGATTCGCGGCGCAAAGCTGTATGTCGGCAACGACTCCGGACCGATGCATCTGGCTGCCGCGGTTGGAACCCCGGTGATTGCCCTGTGGGGGTCGTCGGACTCCCGCCGATGGCGCCCATGGCAGGTGAACCATGTCGTTGTTCAGAATCCCTTTGAGTGCAATCCCTGCCCGGGCTATCGTTGCCTTGTCGCGCCAACGCCTCTGTGCATCGAGTCCGTCACTGTCGAGCAGGCAGTTGCAGCGGTGAAACGGCTACTACAATGACGCTAAACCGAACACGCGCTAACCAGCTGATCTCGGCCTTCTCCGGCAAACGCGTGCTGGTACTCGGCGACGTCATGCTGGATGAGTTCATCTGGGGAAAAGTCCGGCGAATTTCACCGGAAGCGCCAGTGCCGGTGGTTGAAGTGTCGAACGAGACCTACCACCTGGGTGGAGCCGGAAACGTTGCGGCCAACATCAAGGCTCTTGGAGGTTTTCCGGTCCCTGTCGGCCTCATCGGCCAGGACCTGGCAGCAGAGCGCCTGATAGAGCTTCTGAAGACAGAAGGAATCGAAGCTTCAGGTCTTCTTACAGCGCCTGGGCGGCCGACGACCGTCAAGACACGGATCGTCGCGCACAGCCAGCAAATCGTCCGCGCGGACCGTGAAAGCAAAGCTCCGCTGTCGCCAGAGACTAGCTCTGCACTCGCCGCGGCAGTGTCGGGATGGCTCCCTTCGATTGGCGCGATCATCGTGTCGGACTACGACAAAGGCGTGGTGAACCGCGCCGTTCTGAACAGCGTGCTGCCGGCAGCCCGACGCGCCCGTGTCCCTGTGCTGCTGGATCCGAAAGTTCATCATGCCGATTACTACAAGCCGATCACGCTCATTACGCCGAACCATCGGGAAGCCGAACTCCTGACTGGAATGTCGATTGAAAACGAGGACCATCTCGAAATTGCCGGGCGCAAGCTGCTGGAAACTTTCGAGTGTCCGTATGCCCTGATCACACGGGGCGAGGAAGGCATGTCTCTGTTTTTCCCCGGGGGATCGCATCACCTGCCGACATTCGCGCGCGAAGTATTCGATGTAACGGGAGCGGGCGACACCGTTATTGCGACGCTCGCGTTGGCACAGGCCGGAGGCGCAACGATGGAGGAATCGGCTGTTCTTGCAAACCACACCGCCGGGCTCGTTGTCGGAAAGGTCGGCACCGCAACCGTTGGCCCTGCGGAGCTTCTTGCGGATTTCGACTCCCGTAATGCGTATTCTTCAGGTTAACTCGGCCGTTCAACGCGGTGGCGGTGAAACCCATGTCCTGGAATTGACCGCAGGATTGCGGCGGCTCGGACACGAGGTCCTGGTTGCAGGGCGGCGTAATGGGGCCGTGAAGCCCGAGATCCGATTCCCGTTTCGCAACGCCCTCGACGTCGGAACCATATGGGGATTGCGCCGTCTACTCAAACGCCGGAGGTTCGACATTATTCATGCCCATGTCGCGAGGGATTACCCTCTGGTGGCCCTGGCGGCTCGAGGCGTTCCCGGCAAGCTGGTGCTCACGCGGCATCTCCTCTATCCCGTCAAGGCTTCATTTCTCTATTCTCGTGTGGACGGTTGGATCGCGCCAACACGCCAGATACTGGCGACCCTGGCGCCGTTGAAGCCGCGAGTCTCCGCGGTCATCCCCAACTGGGTGGACCTGGAAAAGTTTCCGTTCAAGCCCCATGAACCGCACACTCCCCTCGTTCTCGGCCTGTTGGGGCAGGTCGCGCCTCACAAGGGCCATGACGACGCGATCGAAGCGCTCCGAATTCTCGGAAGCGGGTATCATCTGCTGATTGGCGGCCAGGGTGACGCGAAATACGTCCGCAGCCTGAAGCACAGGGCCGCAGGTCTGCCCGTGAAAACCGCCGGGTTTGTTTCTCTGCCGAATTTCTTTGAAATGATCGATGTTTTACTGGTTCCCTCGTGGGAGGAACCCTTTGGAATTGTCCTGCTGGAGGCTATGGCGAGGGGGATTCCGGTGATTGCTACGGCGGCCGGGGGACCGCTTGAGATTGTTCACGCAGGAGAGGGGATTCTTGTTCCGCCTCGCGACCCCAGGTCCCTGGCCTCCGCCATACGATCCATCGGACCGCTTCGCGATCAAATCTCCCGCGCTGCGCGCCGGCGTGTGGAGGACGAATTCGACATCCTCAACACGATACCGAAAGTCGCGGCGTTCTATCGGACGCTTTGACGAGCCAGCGTGAAAGCCCGCTGTGCCCGGCGGATGGCTTCGTGCGCCGAGGGAGCGATCACGTCGAGGGATGAATCCCGGCGGACCAGTTCTTCCGTTGTCTCCAGAGAAACTCGCGCCTGCCGGAACTCCGCTTCCGCAAGTCTGTCCGCCCCTGCCGAAGCCGCGATCGCCAGTGCCGCACGCGCCTCCATCACCAGAGCAGGAATATTGAGTACGGCCTGCGGCAGGTCGTGGTATTCGTACTCCCCCACCTGGATCGTCAGGGGAACACTGCGCACGTTACGGGCATCTTCATTCTTGAACATCACGGCGAATCCCGGCCGGTCCACCATGTAATGCGGCTCTGCGGTGACGAGAATTCCGAATCGGTCGAACCGCGTTGTCGCTTCCAAAGAGGCCTTCCTCCCGGAAACGTCCAACTCGCCAAGATTTTCAAAACTGCCTTCCGGCGATACCGCCCACGCGACGAAGGCATTCATTCCCGCAAGGGCGGAGTGCGCCGCCTGAATATCCTCGAGCTGAAGCACCACTTTCGTGACGGTACCCAGCCTCTCGACATCCGCCTTTCCTTTCGGGCCCAGAGACACGGAAACTTTGCCTTTCGACGGGAAATTGAGCACCAGTATTTCGACGGGAGTCGCCGCCGTCAGCAGAAGGTTCAGGATCAGCGCCCGCAGGATCATTTCCGCTCCTGGCCTTTATATTTGTTATTCGGCGAGTAGGAAAGTTTCAGCGTCTCCTTGTTCACGCGCAACGCCAGTGGCAGCTGAAACGTATCGATCTTGACATAAACCACCACATCCGTCCCCCTGCTGTTGGAATCAATGACTTTCGCCTGGGCGCCCCCTTTCATGTAGTAGCCGTCTTTTCCCCAGTCGCCCACGAAGTCCTTCATGGTGTAGCTGCCACCTTCAACAACATCCCACTTTGAAAACGCCTTGTCGATCTGTCCATTCGATACCTCAGCAAGAAACTCTGTAACGCTGCGCTCCTGACGATAGTTACAGTATTTGTAGGCCAGAAAGCTGAAGACGACAAAAAGGCCAATGACGATTCCCGGCAGCTTCAGCCGATCCTGCCAGGGCCGGCTCTTCCTGGGAATCTTGTGATCACCGTATAGAAAGCTGCCAACCATGGGTTCTTTCATACTGAACTCCACTTCTTAATTGTAAAACCAATGATCCAGTTCCGGCCCGGTAATCCTCCGCCTCGCCTGGATTGCCCGACGTTTCTTCCATAGCCGCGGAAAGTTGCGGACAACATAGGTGAGGCCGCCCAGGGATGGCCACTCGCGTGCAAGAACGAATCCGACGACCGCAAGGTCGCGCACCGTGATATGGAGGAAGTCGCGCGCGTAGAGGCTGGCAGTCATGTTGTTGAGCCGGAGAAGGAATCGATTCTTCACTCCGTGATAGTTGATGACCGGCGGAAGTTGCGCGCGCCGTTCCGGCGTGACGCGACGCCGGTGGAGCGCCACCGCGTCGGGAACGTAAATGGAATTCCACCCCATCAGCCGGCAACGCCACGCAAGATCGGCATCCTCACGATACGCAAAGAAATCCTCGTCAAAGAACTGTCCGGCGGCGCCGGGTATCTCGACATCTCGTAAAGCCTTCATGCGGTAGAGAGCCGCCGCGCCGCTGGGCCCAAAGACGTCTTCCGGTTTGTCGAACTGGCCCAGGTCCGGCTCACCAGCGCCGCGGTCCAGGTGCCGCTGGCTGCGCAGCATGATGATGCCGGTGGAATCCAGCGTCTTGCCGTCCAGGCGGAGCAGCTTGCCTGTTGCCGAGGCGGCGTCAGGACGGCGCTCCAGGGCCGCAACCAGCTTTTCCAGAAACTCCGGCTTCAGAATGGCATCCGGATTCAGCAGGAGAACATATTCGGCGGGATAGGCGCGAATCAGATCGTTGTGTGCCTTCGCAAATCCGGTGTTCGTATCGGATTGAACGACGGTGACCGGAAAATTCTTCATCCGTGCCACGGTACCGTCCGACGACGCGTTATCCAGGACATGGACATCGAAATCGCGAAAAGTCTGCCGTGCAAGACCGTCAAGGCACGCCACGATGTCTTCTTCGCTATTGAATGTGACGATGTTGACGGCGACCTTCACCATCCACCCAACGCCCCTGCAATGACGGTCCAACAGGCATCGGACCTCGACGGCGTCGCCATCATGCGGGCCGTCATTCCGACTATGATCGAAACACGCACGAGAACCCCGGCAACCGCGCCGAAGTGTTTGTTGATGTATTGAAACTGGTTTCTGTAATAGGCGGAAGCGAAAGCCGTGGGTCCCAGCGCGCGCGCGCTGTACCCGCCTTCATGGACAAACCGGGCCGCTCTCGAGAAATGAACCTCCCAACCCGCAAGACCAAGAGACTTGCAGAAGTCCACGTCTTCATACCACGCCGGCACAAAGCGTTCGTCGAAGCCCCCAATCTCGTCATACGCGACGCGGCGCACGAGTAGAGCGGCGGCAGCGGCCTGGCCAACTTTCGCTGAACTCGTCGTGGACCCGCGGACGCCAAAGTTCTCGCAAATCACGGTCCATGGCGTGGCGAGCGGCCTCGGCAAATACTTCTCGTTGACGTAGCCGCCGACGGCGCCGGCCCGCGGATGTTGGTCGAGAATTGTTTCAAGCAGCTCCACGGCGCCCGGAGTAACACAAACGTCCGGATTCAATACAAGCACATCGGGAGAGACGGCCGCAGCAAACCCCTGATTGAGGCCGGCAGCAAGCCCGCGATTGGAAGAATTACGAATGAATGTCGTGGTTGGCCGCGCTGCGCGGGCTTGCTCGATCGAGTCGTCCTCCGACGCATTGTCGATGACGAAAACCTCAGCGTCCAGGGGAAGCGATTCCAGACAAGCCTTCAGCCTCGAGCCCGAATTCCAATTGACGATGACAACGGCCGATTTCACGCCCTGTCCTGCCAGCTCATCGTCAACCGCGGCTACTCTCTCGTCTTCGACGCCACGGCGATCATGATGTCGAAGGGATCCATCTCAAAGGTAAGGCTCGAGAGGTGGAGCCAGCTGGCCAGGCCTTCGGTATACCGGATCGGACTGAAATAACGGGATAAGCGGTTCAGCAGCAAAGCAACACTCGCATATTTCTTGATCCGCCCGATATTTTCGACCTTGAATCCCTTATCCTGCAGCAACTTCGTCATCGTACGTTCGTCAAAAAAGTAGTAGTGCTCGGGAATGAACTGCCTCCAGCCTGTCTTGAGTATGCGGAACGGCATGGAATCGATATCCGGTGTTTCGAGGACGAGCAACCCCCGGGGCCGGAGGCGTTGCGCCATTGCAGCGACGAATTCACTCGGTGATCGCGTATGCTCGATCACGTGAAAGCTGACAGCGACGTCGTAATGAGAGCCGGGTTCGGTCTCGACCAGTCCCTGGTGAACGGGAGCGAACTTGACCGCCTCTTCCGCGAGCTCCGGGTTTGGCTCGACGCCAAAGGCCGTGAAGTATTGCCTTGCAACACGGAGGAAATCACCTCGACCGGAACCCACCTCAAGCAGCTTTCCGGAAGGACGATACTTTCGGATGACCTGAAGCCTCGCCCTGGCATTTAGCTCCGCCAGACGATGCTCCTCTTCCAGGGGAAGGTTGCGGATATTGCGATTCGCTTCGCGAACGCGTGCGACGACTTCAGTGGATGAGTCGGAGCCAAAGACGAGCGAAGACCGCCGTTCACCGACATAATGCAAGCCGCAGTTGCGGCAGCGCACAAGCGGTCCGTCCAGCCGGGAGGACTCGAGAATCGGCTGGGGATCCGCCGAACCGCACATATCGCAGGCAATCATCTGCGGAATCGGTCCGTGATTTCGGCGGCACTGGAGCCGATTAAACCTGCGCGTGGAACAGCTGTTTTCATTGTCTTCAACAGGCTCCTTTGAGCTGGGCTATTCTACCCGCAAAGCTCCCTGAATAGTTTTTCGTATTCATCCGTGATGACGTCCCACGAATAGAGGGATTGAATGCGCGTGCGCGCCTTTTCCCGGTAGCTCTCCACCAGACCGGGGTCATCGATCGCCGATTGAATGCAGGTCGAGAGTTCTTCAGCGCTCTTGAAAAATATTCCGCAATCGCCTACAACTTCGCGATTTTCCGGCGTGTCGTTAACGAGAACGCAATTGCCCACACCCATCGCTTCGATCAGTGCCGGATGGGTTCCTCCGACTTCCGTAGCATGGATGTAGAGGTAGGCGTGGGACTGGAGCTCGCGGTAACCCGCACCATAAATTGCCCCGGTAAAGCGCACGCGCGCATCCGTGGTGGTCTTCAGGCGCGCGATGTAATCGTGCGCGTAGGGCGCATCCCCGACAATCAGCAGCGGCTTACTGCTTCGCACGCCCGCATAGGCCTGAATCACGACGTGCGCGTTATTCTCCGGTTCCAGGCGGCTCACGTACAGGAGATAGCCGCGGCACTCGACGTCGAGTTTCTTTTGAATTTCCGCGGTGGATTCGCGATCGCAATTTGCCCCATACGCGATCATGCGCGACGGGGCGCCGTACCGCTGCAGGTAGTATTCGCGGATGACCGCGGCGTCAGTGACAATTAAATTGGGGATAATCGTCGCCAGATATTCGGAAACGCGATAATACATCCGGCCGGCCCACCCCCATTTCCTGCGCTTGCGCTCGATACCGTCGACATTGAGCGCCACGGGAGTTCCTGTAATCCTCGGGACAGCGGCAAACAGCGCATTGGCCGCGTTGCAGAGGAGCACGCAGTCGAATCGCCGGGGAACGGCGTGCAGCACGGAAAGGAAGGTGTGAACGACCGTGTCGAGGTGCTTCGTGCCGATGGTGGGCAGAATGACAAGCCGAACTCCCCTGTATACGGTCCCGCTGTAGCGAATGTTGTTGGAACGGCCGTAAACCGTGACGTCGTGCCCCCGCGCAGCCAACCGGACCGAAAGCTCCTCGGCAAACGTTTCAAAACCACCATAATTCGCGGGAATGCCCCGCGTACCGAGAATCGCCAACTTCATCGCGGGGGATTATAGTCTAGTGCAATGAGACGCATCCTGACTCGGCTTGCACGGTCTGCCGGGAACCCTGCGTCTGCTCGAACAAATGGTCAATAGGGACTCCTGTTCGCGGCTTGATCCCGCAGGTGCCTGGAGCCCGGATCGAGGTCCGCGGAGTGATCAATCGGCCGCCCAAGGAGCGGAGCGCGGACATCGCCCGATTGTTCACTCTTGCCAGAGCCATAGGCTCCCTGGAGTTTAGACATTTTGCACGCCGCAGGCGTGAAAGGAAGGTAGTTCCGGGTGGAGCCGAGCGACACCCGGGGTTCATCTCACGAGGGGCGTTCCGATACGGCAACCCCGGGTTGCGCTCGCTTCGCTCGCTTAACCCGGGGCTAAATTCTCAGCACGCCTCCGGCGTGCTTGAGCCATAGGCTCCGAAATTGGTTTGGACCTCCTGGAAGGATCGACGGGAGGCGCCTCTGACGGAAACACCACGTCGGCTCGCGCTGCGCTCGTTGCCGGCCTTGTCCTTTCCCTTTGACACGACTCTTCCCGGGTACCTACAATTTGGGTTTTGGGTTTGGCATGAAGACTTGGCGATGAAGTCGCTCTTTTACGTTGAGGAAGACTTCGTTGCCGGGCTGCTCAAGGATTATTTCGCTGCGACTCGCGGCGGCAGCGCCAACTTCGTCAGGCGCGGATCAAACGGGCTGTCGGAAAGGCTTTCGAAGGATTCGATTGACTTTTTTCTGGCACAATCCGAAGACCCCGAGAAGTTGGCCTGGATCCTCGAACTTGTTCGGCAGCAGGGACGCAGAATCCCCACTCTGGTCCTGACGTCGCATGCCGAGGAAATCCCACCGGCGCTAAAGTCCCTCGCACACTGCGTTTCGCTCCAGGAACTGCTGGGATCCAACCTCCGCTGGCACGTGCGACTTGCGAGAACTCAGCGTTGGTTTGAAGAAGTTCGCGGTCACTTCGCCCATGCCGAGAGAGTCGCCATTCTCCTGCAGGACGATCCGGATCCCGACGCCATCGGAAGCGGCCTGGCCCTGCGTCAGGTTCTGGGGCGCAACAAGCAGACCGCGCCTCTGGCGACCTTCGGGCAGGTGACACGACCCGAGAACATCGCGATGGTCAAGCTGCTGGAAATCGAAATGGAGCGGGTGACAGAGAAAACGCTGAAACACTACGATCGCATTGCCGTGGTCGATCTGCAACCGCCACATCTCTCCCACCCCCCCGACTATGTCGATCTCGTGATCGACCATCATCCCGAGCAGTTCAATTACAGAAGTCACATTAAGGATATCCGTCCAGGGTACGGGGCTACCGCCAGCATTCTCTTCGAATACCTGCGGTGCTCGGAATCCGCTATCGGCACGCGGCTCGCAACCGCGATGTTGTACGGCATCAAAAGCGATACCTTCCTGCTCACCCGCGACACCAACGAATGGGATATCGAGGCTTTCTCCTATCTCTACCCCCTGGCGAATCAGAATCTGATGCGGCGAATCGAGCGCCCCGAACTTCCGCCTGCCGCCCTCGACGCCCTGAGTCTGGCATTGAAGAACCGCCATATCGTGGACAAGGTCGCCTTTGTCCATCTCGGCCGCGTCGAGCGCGAAGACCTGATTCCCCAGATCGCGGACTTCTGTCTGCAGTTCGAAGGAATCGAGTGGGCCTGCGTGAGCGGAGTGTTCGAAACGAACTATGTGGTTTCCGTCCGCAATGTAGGCTACGTTCGGGCGGCAGGCCGAGTCGTGAAGGAGGCGTTCAGCGAAGTGGGCTCCGCAGGGGGCCATGCGTCGATGGCAAAGGCGATAATCCCGCTGACGAAAATCGCCAGAACATGGCACCTGGAATCGCGCAACCTCCGGGCCATCAATGCAAAAGTCCAGACCGAATTCTTGACGGCCCTCCGATCCGGTTGAGGTCTTTTCAATCTTGCCTGCGTTTGATCCACAGGTCCACCTGGTGTGCGAGGGTTTCCAGGGGCACCGGCCCTGCACCCAGAATCTCGTCATGGAATTCTGTGAGCGAAAACCTGTCCCCCAGCGCTTTGCGGGCTTTCTCCCGCAGCTCAATGATCTTCAACTCGCCGATCATGTAGGAACAAGCCTGGCCCGGGAAAACCACGTAGCGCTCCACTTCGCTGGCTTCGATGCCATAGTCAATCGCCTGTTGGCGCGTCCAATGCATCGCGTGTAGTCCCGTGTCGACGACGAGGCGGCGAGCGCGGAAAAGCTCATTGTCGAGTTGGCCAAGCAGACCTTCGGGATCGCCGTCATACCACCCGGATTCGGCCGCAAGTCGCTCCGCATAGAGAGCCCAGCCTTCGGTGTATGCGGAAATTCCACCGAAAGCGCGGATCTGCCGAAACCGCGGCAGGGTCGGGTTTTCAACCGCCAGAGCAATCTGCAAATGATGACCGGGAATGGTTTCGTGGTAGACGGTGCTCTTCAATCCAAACTTCGTCATGTTATTCACCCGGCGTGGATACTGGAAGACGCCGGGCCGCGAACCGTCAGGGGCGGGACTGTTGTAGCTGGCGGCCGCATTGTCCTCGATGAACGAAGGAAAGGGCTGGGCAATCACTTTCGCTTTCGGGCGAACGTCGAAAAGCTGTGCGGACCGCACCTCGGCATCGCGAAGGATCGCTTCGATGTCACGCATGATCTGCTCGCGGCTTTCTTCGGTACGCGGATCAGGATACTGCAGGCTGGCCGCGACCTTCTGCATGCGGTCCCGGATGGCCCCTTGCGTATAGCCGAGCTGGCGGAGAATCGAATCCATTTCGCCCTCAATCCGGGTGACTTCACGTAAGCCGATCGCGTGGATCTCTTCGGCTGTCAAGTTAGTGGTGGTGTATTTTCGAAGAAAGTAAGCATAGGCGGCATCACCACCCTTGAACCGCCAGAGACCCGGGTCGCTCGTGGATGCAGGGATCTGAGACTGAAGCTCCTGAATCGCCTTCTTCCAGGCGGGATAAACCCGGTTGATCAATGTCTTCTCCGCGCTGGAACGCAGTTCATCGCGCCGCTTCGCGGTCATCTCCGGAATCTCTTCCAATTTCTTCGCGAAGACCGTCACAAACGGATTTTCTGCGGGCGGGGGATCGATGAACTCCGTCATCTGTTCGATGGTGACTTCGAGAATGAAGTTTGGTGGAATGATTCCCTTGGACGCCAATCGGCGGGATTCGGCAACGGCTTCGTCGATGCGACGGGATACCTGCTTGAGAGCGGCGAGGTAGTTTTCCGCGTCCCTTTCAGTCAAAACCGAATGCGCCACGATAAGGCTGTCCACAAGCTCCACATTCGCGCCGTTCATCTGCTCCAGGGGAAAGGTGTAATCCAGGTAAGGCTCCTCCTCGCTCACGATCCGCAACTGCCACTGCATCAGATCAGCGGAAAGGCCCTGGGATTCGCTCATCCTGGACCTGTCGAAACGGGCGAGCTCTGAGAGGCCCCGTCGCGCGAGCTGAATCCGCGACCGGCGATAGTCCGTCGTCAGGGGGGTTAGTTGCCGTTCAAGGCGGTCCTGAACAAGGCCTTCGAAGTACCGGGAAGATGTTGCGAGATCGGGATTCCCCTGCACCCACTCCGCAGTGAAGTCGCGAAAAAAATCGTCAACCGTGTGCTCTGCATGCAGTGTGAGGACCACAAACAAGAGACACGTTGCCCACAACCCCGCTAATTTCATTGCAGAGATGATACCGCGAATTCGCGGAATTCGTCCCAGCTCGGAGTCCGTAGCGAAGATCAGCGCCCCGGTGCGGGATTCGAGTTCCCGGTAACGAGCGCAAGGGAACGGCCCTCTGGCCGGCACGGCTCCGAATCCGCGGCTGAAAACCCTTGCGAAGCGATACCATCGAAGGATGAAAGCCCTGGTGAAGACGGAAAGGAAACCCGGACTATGGCTGCAGGATGTACCTGAACCCGCGGTCGGCATCAACGACGTTCTGGTCCGCGTCCTTCGCACGGGAATCTGCGGCACAGATGTTCACATTCACGACTGGAATGAGTGGGCGCAAAAAACCGTTCCGGTGCCGATAACCATCGGGCACGAGTTTGTCGGCGAGATTGCAGGCATTGGCGCCAACGTTAACGATTTTCGCAAGGGCGATCTGGTTTCCGGTGAAGGACACGTGGTGTGCGGACGTTGCCGCAATTGCATGGCGGGCCGACGCCACCTGTGCGCGAATACATCCGGGGTGGGAGTCAATCGGCCGGGATGTTTCGCCGAGTTGATCGCCCTGCCCATGGCCAACATCTGGCGGCACGATCCGCGCGTGGACCGGGATGCGGCCGCCATCTTCGATCCCTTCGGCAACGCGGTTCATACCGCGCTCACCTTCGACCTTGTCGGAGAAGACGTCCTGATCACCGGGGCCGGCCCGATTGGCATCATGGCGGCAGCCGTGGCCCGCCATGCGGGCGCCCGATACATTGTCATCACGGACGTCAACGAGTACCGGTTGGCGCTTGCCCGCAAGATGAAGGTGGATCTGGCGCTGAATGTCACTCAAACTTCCATCGCCGAAGCTCAAAAGACGCTCGGCATGGCCGAAGGATTCGACGTCGCGCTTGAAATGTCGGGCAATCCGGATGCGTTTCGCGACCTTGTCCACAATATGGCGCACGGCGGACGCATCGCGGTGCTCGGCATTCCCGAGGCGTCTTTTGCCATCGACTGGCGGGAAGTCATCTTCAATATGTTGACGATCCAGGGCATTTACGGCCGCCGGATGTTTGAATCCTGGTACAAGATGACCGTATTGCTGCAGTCGGGGCTGGATCTTCAGCCGGTTATTACCCATCGCTTCAGCTATCGTGAGTTCGAGGAGGGCTTCCGCGTCATGCGATCGGGCAACAGCGGAAAGGTCATTCTCAACTGGGAGGAGCTTGTCGGATGATCGGGAACTACAAACATTTTGTTGAAAGCCAATTGAAGGAAATCGAAGCAGCCGGGCTTTGGAAACCGGAGCGTGTTCTCGCGTCCTCTCAGGCACCTCAGGCGCAGCTTCAAAATGGCGACAATGTTCTGATCCTGTGCGCGAACAACTATCTCGGACTGGCCGATGATCCGCGCGTCATTGCCGCGGCGCGCAGTGCCCTGGACAGGTGGGGCTACGGAATGGCCTCTGTGCGCTTCATCTGCGGAACGCAGGAGTTGCACAAACAATTGGAAACAGATCTCGCAAGGTTTCTCGGAATGGAGGACGCGATTCTCTATTCCTCCTGCTTTGACGCCAATGGGGGTTTATTCGAGACGCTGTTGAGCGCCGAAGATGCCGTTATTTCCGACGAACTGAATCACGCGTCGATCATTGACGGCATCCGCCTGTCGAAGGCGCAGCGCTATCGCTACACCAACCGCAACATCGAGGATCTTCGTCTTCGCCTGGAGGCGGCGAAGGATGCGCGCTTTCGAATGATCGCGACAGACGGTGTATTTTCGATGGACGGCACGATCGCTCCCCTGGCGGAGATTTGCGATCTCGCAGATAAGCACGGCGCCATGGTTATGGTGGACGATTCGCATGCGGTGGGCTTCATGGGTAAAGCCGGTCGCGGAACCCATGAACATACGGGAACCATGGGGCGCGTCGACATCCTTACCGGAACTTTGGGGAAAGCGTTGGGAGGGGCGAGCGGCGGATACACGGCAGGCTCCAAAGCCGTAATCGATTTGCTCCGCCAGCGCTCACGCCCTTACCTTTTTTCCAACTCGTTACCCCCTGCCGTGGTTGCCGCTTCCATCGAATCCCTGAAAATCCTCACGACCTCTCGCGAATTGCCGCAGCGACTCCGAAGCAACACGACCTTCTTCCGTCAGCGCATGACCGAACTCGGGCTCGCCATTCTTCCCGGCGACCATCCCATTGTTCCCGTCATGATCGGAGACGCGGCACGCGCGGCGCACATGGCCGAGTACCTGCTGAGTCACGGCGTCTATGTCGTCGCGTTTTCTTATCCTGTTGTGCCGGTGGGTAAGGCGCGCATCCGGATTCAGGTTTCTGCAGCTCATACCCCCGAACAGCTGGCTTTCGCGGCGGAACTCTTCCGCCAGGCAGCGGAAATCACTTAAGTGGCATTCGAACTCGTCATTAGCTTGCCGCCGCTATGCGACGCCTCTTTGACTCGCAGTCTGGCCTTTGACATGATCCCGACATGATCAATCCGGAAAAGGAGTTGGGCAACATCGTCCTCGCCCCGTATATCTTCAAAGCCATGGCCCTGATTGGAGTGCAGCGCAAATCCGGCGGCAACATGTTTCGACATCAGATCGACACGATGGCTATCCTTCTGGACTACAAATTCGTGAACCCTGTATTACTCAAGGCCTCGGTCATACACGATTTGTTCGAAGATGCCGAAGGTCTGCCTGGCGTGACCATGGAAGACATCGCCTGTATCGATGAAGACGGCCCGGAGGTTTACAAGTTGGTCATGGAAGTGACGATCCGGTCCGTCAATGGAGTCAGAGAGCCCAAGCCTGTTTACCTTGGCCGCGTCCTGGGTTCGGGTAGCGAGCATGCGAGAGTCTTGAAGCTGGCGGACCGGATCAGCAATACCTATTCCCTCGGCTTTGTGAACGATGAAGCATTCGTCCGAAGATATCTCCAGGAGACTCAGGAATGCGTATTGCCCTGCGCGAAACAAGTCAACGAAGACATGGCCCGGGAGCTTTCCGATCTTGTCGAGGACCGGCTGCGAAAGTTGTGAACGGGGCCCGCCCCGGACCCCGGCGGGCGCTTGCGCGGCACGACAGCCGCGCGTCGCGGCCCTCGCGGCGGCGCCTTCGGCGCCTGGAGTTTAGACCTTTTGCACGCCGGGGGCGTGAAGGGAAGGTAGCCCCGGGCGGAGCCGAGCGACACCCGGGGTTCATCTCACGAGGGGCGTTCGCACCCCGGCAGGGGTGCAGGGATTCCTCGCACCCCTGCCGGGGTGCGAACATCTCCGATACTGCAACCCCGGGTTGCGCTCGCTTCGCTCGCTTAACCCGGGGCTAAATTCTCAGCACGCCTCCGGCGTGCTAGAATCACGTTTCAACGTCGCCATCGCCTTGCGGACGAACCTGCAAACCGGAGACGTAACCTCGTGTTTCCGCTCCCGCTCAGACTCAAGAAGGTAGTTCCGGGTGGAGCCGAGCGACACCGGGGTTCATCTCGCCAGGGGCGTTCTCCGATACGGCAACCCCGGGTTGTCGTGCGCTCGCTTAACCCGGGGATAAATTCTCGGCACGCCTCCGGCGTGCAAAAGGTCTAAAAAGGCTCGGTAAACGTGTAGGCGTTCTCAAATGTGGTGGTCTGGCCGTCGGGATTGATGACCACGATCTGCACGGTTCCGGGGGGATGGGCTCCGGTCCGCACCTGAAGCGTCGTTGAACTCACAACCGTCACGTATCCGGCATCCACTCCTCCCACCAGGACCGCTGCCCCCTCCACGAAATTCGTTCCGCTGAGCGTGATGGGCGCACCTCCTTTTGTGGAACCCGATACGGCGCTGATGCTCGAGACGCTGGGCGGTGGACCGAGCGGTCCGCCGACGCCAAACACGTCGACGCCGGAAGGAGCCGCGTTTAGTGGCCGGATTTCAAGAATGGCGGCCTTCAGATTGTTCGAATCCGGGTCGAAGAAAACCCGAATCGTCCTGCGCTCACCCGGTTCGAGGGTCGGGGCCAGCGGGCAACTGGTGATTGAGAATTGGCCCGGATCCCTCCCTGTCAAACGACACGCGGCAGAATCAAAACTGAGCGTGGATGAACCGGTATTTGTAACGGTGAGGTCTTCGTCGGCTGTCGGCCCGGACGCCGGCTCCTGCGAGCCGAATCTCAACGCTCCCCCGGTCAATGCATAGGGTCTCGTCACAAGGCCTTCGAGGAAGGACACGATAGCGTCGGTCGGGACAACCCCGATCCCCTGATTGATGAGCGCGACATTTGCAGGCGATGTGCTGAACTGTGAGGAGCTGTAGAAGTTCACCGCCTCGGCTAGCGTCCGGGCCGATCCATCGTGGAAAAACGGGCCAAGAAGCGGAAGGTTCCACAGCTGTGGCGTGCTGAATTCACGCGTTCCGCAGGCTCCGACGGTTTCCGCAGCAGGCTCGCAGGGGAGAGCGGCGCGCAGGGGGCTGTTCGGGCTTCCAGTATTGAACGAAGCATTGACGCCTACGGGTTTGCCCTGAATCGAGACGGTTGTCTGACTGAGCGTGGGCCCGCCATGGCAAGAGGCACAGCCGAAACCGACAAACTCCTCGCGCCCCCGTCTCTGGGACTCGGTTGTTGCGAATCGAGCAAGATCGAATTTGTTGGGATCGCCGCCGGCGGGGAACTCCTGCGCAAGCATGAAAGCCTCCAACGCCGCCAGTTCATCGGGGGTCGGAAGTCTGAAGTCCGGATTCGATCCGCTGTTGCGCGCCAGGGTTCTGGGAAAATGTTGAGCGACCGCTCCGTTGGTGAACGCCTGAAGGTCGGGGATATCGCCGCTGAGACCATACGGTGCGGTTTGGCTGAGGTTCAGCAGATGAGTCGACTTCCGGAACACCGGCGGATTAGAGAAGCCGTCGATATTCTCGAGAATCAGAGTTTGCGGAAAGCCGGGATCCCTTTGGCTTCGCATACGGAGGGGATCGTCGATTCCGGCAACGGGTGAACCAGCAGGCGCCGCAAGGTCGCCGGCGGTAATGTTCCCTGCGTTTGCGAAGCATATGCCGTCGGTGACCATCCCCGCGAGCCTGGGGTTGAGACCACCGTAGACCAGATAGCTCACCGGACTGACACGCGCCAGCACCTTCGCCCGCGCTCCATTCTCCGAGGTAATCTCTCCTCGCAGCTCGCCCGTACAAGGTGCCGGCGTTTCAACTTCGGCTGTGAGCACCAGCGTGTTCAAGTTGAAGTCGAATCCTGCATCGAATGCGGATGGCGCCGACTCGCCGACGAAAAGTGGATCGAACACCGGCTGCGGCAGCGCAAGCGCTGTGAATCGCGATTGAACGTTGCGGGGCGTCAGCGCGAATCCGTCGGCCTCCACGTGGCACGAGGCACAGGTCCGGCCATTGCCGGAAAACGTTTCATTCTTGAAGAGAGTTTCTCCCTGCTCGACCCTTGTGGCGACAGGAATCGAGAGTGTCGCTCCGGCATGGTTCGCAGGGGAAGGAGAGGTCGTTAGGGTGAAATCGCTGTTCTGACCCAGGTTGCCGCTTCGCCGAAGGCTGACGGCGTTCAGGATCGGAAGGGACGGCGCAGGTTGCCCTGCCGAAGTGCCAGGACCGTCCGGGCCGCTCCGGTTGATCTCTGTGTCGCCCTGGAAGTTTCCATATGAAACGCACTCATTCTTCCGTGCAGCAGAGGCGTTTGAAGGGTTGTCCTTGAAGCAGACTTTTCCGCTCAGCGCGTTCAAGAGGGGAGGGATAAGAATGTCGGGCTCAGGTGCTCCCGGCAGGCTCGCGAATTCCTGCGTGGCAATGAGCGTCTTGAGCGTGCCTCCTGCAGGCGGATCTGCCGGGAATTTGAACTTGCCCGTTTCTCTTCCCAACGCGTCGAAAAAGACCAGCATCGCTCGTGACTGGGACTCGGCCCCCTGGGGACCCCAAAGATTTTCTCCGTTCTTGCCCTGTTCAACAACAATGAACTGGATTCGTGAGTTTCCATTGGCGCCGGCCATGATTTCCTGAATGTGGAGGTCCTGATTACTCGCGTGAACGGGTTGTTGAGACAACAGCAACCCCAGGCAGACGAGCGAGAAGCCGGGCAGGAGTCCCGGCATGCGACGGTGAGTCTTCGTATACACCAGTTCAACAATATAAAGGTCTCGGGGCAAAAAAAAGCCCCCGCCTGTTCGACGAGGGCTTTTGAGGGCTAAGAGGATCTGGTGTAGGGTCCAGGAATTAGCTGGCCACTACACTAGAACGTCAGACGCACCTGTCCCTGGAAATTCCGCTGGACAGGCCCGCCACCGAAAATGGTGTTTCCTTTCGTCGAAATCTGTCCGAAGTCGGTGGCGCCGACGGCAAAGTTTGGCGTACCGAGTTGGGGATGGTTCAGGATGTTGGTGGCATCCACTCGGATCGAGAGCTGCTTGGTCTCGGTCAGCCGGAACGACTTTTGAACGTTCGCGTCCAGGAAGAACTGGCCCCAGGAGTCCAGAGTGCGGGCTCCCAGCGTTCCGAGTTGTCCAGGTAGGGCATTCACCAGAACATTCACCGCCGACGACCCATCAGGCAACACGTAGGCGCCGGCCGTTCCCGCGGGAACCCTCATGGCCAGCGCGTTAAGGCTGCAGAAAGCAGCCAGGGACGCCGCGACCACGGAAGTGTCGGAACACTGGGGGTCATCCTGGGTGACGAACGTATCTGTACCGAAAAAGCTTCCGGTGTCACCATTCCACTCGGCGTTCCCTTGCGGGATTTTCCAGAGCGGATTCGCCACCACATAGCGGGCGTTGCCGTACCGCGTGGTTCCCGCGCCTGTGATACTGCTGGGTTGACCGGTGGACATGTTGAGGATGAAGCTCGTCTGCCATTTTTCAATCACCCGCGCAAACCATCCGGAGGCGTTGGCAAACAGCAGCTTGTTTGGCCCGAGAGGTAACTCAACGGTGCCATTCGTCCGGAAATTATGCTCGCTGTCCAGACCGCGTTGGCGATCGAGGTCTCGCATCAGCGGGTCCGTATAGCCGGAGCCTGGAAGCTGCATCGACTTTGTCCAACTATAGGTCGACTGGAGAGAAATGCCATGGGTCGGCCGCAACGTATACCCCACCTGCAGCGAGTGATAGTTACTCCGGCCGAGGTTGGCGTTGTACGTCGCGACGTTCAGTTGTGGATTGGCGATCAGATAATTCTCCGGGAAGCATCGGGTGACGGGTGTCGTCACACCATTCGCAAGCCGGTCGCAGCCGTTATGGAGAACTGCGAACGCGGGCCCCGGACTCAAGCCTGTGGCTCCCTGGGAACCTGAAGCAATCGTACTGGTGGCCAAAGAGTTGGCGACCGCGACGAAATTGCCGTTGGCGAGGTTGGTTCGAAGGGCTGTACTCTGCCGGATCTGGTTCGATCCGGTGCTTGTTGTTCCATTGACCACGGGAACACTACCGGGAACACCGCTCAGGCGGATGCCCGCGAACATCTGATCGAACAGCGGATCGTCGCCACCCCTGCGAGTCACTTCCAGGGCATTGAACAGTTCCGGGTTGTACATCACCGTACTCGAGTTCAGGTCGAAGTTTCCTTCCTGCTTCCGCGCCAACGTTCCCACGTACCGGACATCCAAAACCATGTTCTGCCGGATCGATCGAGTAACCGACAGGGTCAGGTTCTGCGTGTACGGCGATACGAGGTCCGAAGCGTAGGCCGCGGTGGAAATGTTACGCGCATAGATGGGAGTGGGTTCTCCAGGAGCCACGCCGGGTACCCTGGGAACCAGTGTCGCCAGATCGCTGTAGTTGATTGCGCGGGAGCTCGAAATCGCCAGGATGTCCGCGTCGTTAGCGGATGCGATCTGGTTGAGCGTGTTGCCGGGCGCCGAGGCGAGTGTCTGCTCCCGGACATTGATCCGTTGGTACTGCACCGAGTATCCGCCGCGTACCGTGGTTTTTCCTGCTCCGAACCACGGGACCTGCCAGGCGAAGCCAATCGCAGGGCCGAAATTGTTTCTGTCGCGAGGCAGAATGGTTTTGTCCGGATTACTCGTCTGGGGCCCGACGAATTCGACGCTTGTCAGGCTCGACGGGTCGCACGTGGAGACGGGAAGCAAAGCCGACTGTTGCACCCCAGTCTGGCAATCCAGAGGAGACGCGCCAGCCGGAAGATTGCTGGTTCTGCCGTAGTTGGTCAGATAGAGATTCCCGGGCTGGAGCCAGCTGTTGAACAACTGCCCTCCGGCAGCGGCACTCTGGCTGGCACCGAACAACCCGTTGCCCTGATCGCCGATTGACGCCGTCAAACCGTTTCTGAGGTAAGGCGGCGCGTAGTACTCATACCGCATCCCGAGGTTCAGCGTGAGACTCGGGGACAGCTTATAGTCGTCCTTGGCGAAAAAGGCGTAGTCCGTCGAAACCGTTGATCGAACCCGGTCTTGGCGGGTGGTGATGTCCTGCCACCCGGCCACACCCTGATCCTTGTCGGCCTGGCTCTCAATCCAATAAGGGGTGTTGAGGCTTCCAATGGAGTCGGTCAGGAGATAGGCGAGGTTCGTCGCGAGAGTCCGCGAGTTCGTCCGGAAAATGTTTCCTGCGGTCGCATAGGTTTGCCCGGCCGGCAGCACCGTCGGCCCTAACGAAGGGGTCCCCGTGGTTGCAGAGTCTGAGGCGAGAGGACTCGCCGTGGCCGCTCCACCAAGGTTTCCGAAGGGCGCGTCCACGTAGGGCTGAAACGCATATCCCTTCGTACGTGGAAGCCGAACATCGCCGCCGAACTTGAAGGCGTGTTTGCCGTGAGTCCAGCTGAGCGTGTCGACGTATTCATACAAGGGGTCGTTGAGGAAATTCGGGACGACAATCGCACAATTCAGGCGCGTTCCCATCGTATTGTTGTCGAATGCCAGAGTGGTTTCGCCCGGAACGAATCCACAACCCGACACAGGCCGGACGATAACCGGGTAATTGGTGCTGCCCCCGGCCCGCGTGCCTCCCTGTCCTAACAACTGCGCTGCGGCGTCCTTGACTTTGGGATCTTTCGAAAGCCAGGGTGGAGTCTGTCCGGCCTTGTTGATATTGAGCCCGAAGCGAGCCTCGTTGAGCAGCGTCGGACTCAACGTCGACGTGACATTCAACGTAACGATCTGCGGCCGGCGGTAAGATGTTCCGACTATTCCAGCCGGCAACTCCCCCCTGAAGACCTCGTTGTCGTCCAATTGATAGGTCCAGTTGCCGCTGATTCGGTGTGAGGCGAAATTCTGATCGATCTTGATGTTGATCTGCTTGCGATTCGAATAGGGGTCGTTTCCAACGAGGGTTTCGTTATAGAAGCGAGGGTCTCCCCAATGGCTCGTCAGGAGATATTGGTAGACTCCCGAGACAAGGCCATCGCCGGTGTCGTCGATGAAGTTATTGGGAAGCGGCATATTCGCCAGGACCTTGGCGAAGTACCCGGAGGTATTGAAACTGCCGGGCCGTTTGGGATCCCACAGACTACCGCTGGGAGGAGTCATCGCAACGGCGTTGTAGACTCTGCCTGCACTATCGGTCCCACTCGGACAGTCCGCCGCCCCGAAAGGGCTTCCATCCACTTTCACAGTCCCAAAAACACTGAAACAGACCAGGCGGCCCGTGTAGGGCGTGCCATCCGGCCACAATTCCGGCCGGAGAGGTTTCCCAGCGAAATCGACGGACGCGATCGAGGGGTTGGTCGCCCCGGTCGGAGTCGCCGTGTTGTTTATCGAGTCTCCGCTGTCGGCAACCCAGCCTTCCCAGTACCGGACAATCCCGTTTCGAGCCTCTTGTGTCAATACCCGAACGTTCTGTGTTGAGCGTAAGGCGGAGATGTTCTGGTCCCACAGGGCGTAGAAGAACGTCTTGTTTCGAATAATCGGTCCGCCGAAGCTGACGGAGTATTCGTGAACGTTTCTCCAATCCGGCTTGAGGGGATCCCATTGACCGGTCCTCGGATTGACCTGCCTGTTGTTATTCCAGGTGTTGGCGTTCAGTGCGGTGTTCTGAACGTTCCAAACCGCACTTCCCGTGAACCTGTTCGTCCCGGACCGGGTCTGGATTTGAATCTGCGAGTTGCCTCGTCCCAGTTCCGCGTCCACAGGCGAGAGGATGAGCCGGATTTCTCCTACCAGATCAGGGTTGATCGTCGTCGGCGACATGACGCCCAAGCCGCCAAAATTGGGAATGGGAGTGCCGGCCGACAAATCGCCTTCAGCACCGAACCGCGTATCGTTCGTGGTCAGGCCATCTCGCGTGATGTTCATGCTGTTCAGACCGAGGCCGCCTACCGTGTCCAATTGCGTGCCACCGAGACTTTGGCGGACGCCGGGCAGGACGTTCAGGAGGCTGAGCACGTTGTTACCGACTATGGGGAGGTTGGTTATTCGGGCCTCACTCAGAACGTCCCCGACCGATGCGGAGTTTGCGGAAATCGCGTCCGCACTGTTCGTACTGACTTCAACCAGGGTCTGAGTCGTACCCAGCTGCAGCTGAAAGTTTTGCCGCACCGAAGCGGTCCCCAGTTCGATATTCGTGACGCTCTTGGTCTGAAAGCCTGGAAGCGCGGCGCTCAGGGTATAGGCCTTCCCCGGCTGGAGGCTGGGGAAAGTATAAGCCCCCCGTTCATTGGTGATTGTCGTTGTGACAACACCGGTATCGGTATTTGTCGCGGAAATCGTGACGCCGGGAATGAGCGCTCCGCTCGGGTCCGTCACGATGCCGCCCAGTTGGGCGTTTTGAGAAAAGGCAAAACTCGCCGCCAGGAGACCGGCTAGCACCGCACCCACAAGACATCTGCGCATTTGCATGCTCCCTTCAAAGAAATCTCAATGAGATGAAAGGAGCGGAGCCCCCCCTGGACACGGCTACGCTCCGGTCCAAGTCGCCATTCAAGTTGTGCTACGAAACTTGGTGCGAACGCTATATCAACAAAGGGAGAGTGTCAAAGCGAAAAATTCCCATCAGGTTCCCTGTTTCTTACGGCTGCGGGGTCGCGGAGATTCCGGTTTGAAATTTCTGCCTGCCGATAATGCCCTTGCCTTCCTGAACAGTCAGGATTTGATTCGCCAGAATATTCTCCATGACGTCAACGACGCCACTCGGCCAGAGCACCTCGATGCGATCCGCGGCCGGCGCCTTTCCCAGTCCGAAATGTACGCGCAGATCGCTCTGTCCGAGGTAACCGGTTCCCGCCTTCACGTCTTTCATGAAAACCTTCCCATGGATAGTCAGCTTCAAGCGAGCGCCGATGCCGGCGCGGTTACTGCGCGTCCCGACCACTCGAATGAGGAGAGCATTGGAATGATTTCCGCCGTCGTTTCGGAGAAGATCCACGGGTTGGCCAACGTTCGCGATAACGATGTCCATGTCGCCGTCATTGTCCAGATCGCCCACAGCCAAAGCGCGACTGGCCTTCCTGATGGCGAATCCCGTGCCGGAACCCGGAGCCACATTCCTGAACTTTCCGGAACCGTTATTCTGGAGCAACAGATTGAACTGCTCGTACGTCGTGTCGTCGCGTCCGAGGCTGACGTTGTCGATCGTGTGCCCGTTTGCCACCACAAGATCGAGATCCGTGTCGTTGTCGTAATCGACAAAGGCGGCGCCGAAACCCACGTATGGCAGGGTGGCTTCGCCGATTCCGCTCGGAAAGGTGACGTCGGCAAAAAGCCCCCGGCCCAGATTCCTGTACAGGGTGTGCGTTTCCTGAATCAGATTGGTAACGAACACGTCGAGTAGTCCGTCGCCATCGATATCACCCATGTCAGGGCCCATCCCGGCAAGTGGTTTTCCGTCGTGACCGACAGCAACACCGGCCAGAAATCCCAGCTCTTCGAACAGGCCATGCCCCTTATTGTGAAAAAGAAAATTGGGAGTGGAGTCGTTCGCGACATAGATATCCACCCAGCCATCGTTGTCGTAGTCACCGAAGACGACGCCGAGGCCGTTGCCATCTGCTCTGGTCCGTATCCCTGCTTCGCGGCTAACGTCGCTGAACACGCCGTTGCCCTCATTGCGAAACAGTATGTCGGGCAGACTCTTGTACTCGTTGGGATGGCAGTAGGCCCGCGCGATCCCGGGCAGAGGACAATACTTGTTATTATCCGCGGCGAAGTCCACATACCGCGTCACGTAGAGGTCGACGTCGCCGTCGTTATCCACATCTCCAAAAGCGCAGCTCGCACTCCAGCCGCCAGCGCCAACTGCAGCCGTTCTCGTGACGTCTTCGAATCCGCCTTTTCCGGTGTTGTGGTAAAGGGCATTGGATCCGACTGCGGTGACGTACAGATCGGCCCACCCATCGTTGTCGTAATCCGCCGAACAGGCACCCATTCCATAACCCGAGATCCCGATGCCGGACGCTGCGGACACGTCGGTGAAGGTGCCGTCCCCTTCGTTCCGATAAAGCCGATGCCGTGCTCCGGCCGCGATTCTCTTGTCGGCGAACGAGCCGCCATTGACCAGGAAAATATCGAGCCACCCGTCGTTGTTGTAGTCGAATACGAGGACGCCGCCGGACATCGTCTCCGGCAGGTATTTTTCCGGAGACGATCCGTTCACCTGCCTGAAATTGATCCGCGACCCGGGTGTTGCGTCCGAAAAGCGGACGGGCTCGCTTTCCTGAACAGCGGGCGTAACGGCGGCCGATCCCATGCAGGCGAGGACGGCCGACAGGAAGATGAAGCGCCTTGTCACTTCAGTCTTGCCTTCAGCGCAGCATCATATTTCTGGAGATACACCGCCCGCTGCTCGACGGAGCGGGGATCGCCCAGCAGCGCATATTCCACAGCCAGATTTCTATGGATCAGAAAATCGTCGATCCCGCGATCGATCATGGACTGAAACGTTTCGACCGCCTCCCGATGCAGGCCAAGCTTCGCCTGAGCCAATCCCAGATTGAGGAGAATGCGAATCTCGTCCTCTCGACCCGGGTGTGAGTCGAGAGCCTTGCGAAACAGGCCGATTGCCTGTTCGTGCTGTCCTTCGATCAGCTTCGCCACGGCGCTGCGGTTCAGTTCGAGAATCTCCCGCCGCTGCTTCTCCTCGGCCAGTGCCGCCTCTTCCGTCGCTTCGTATTCCTGTAAGGCCTTCTGCCCTCTTGCGGCGTCACCCGCCCGGATCAGGGCGGTGGCTTGAACGTAACGGGCTCTCCGTTCTTCCGGATCGAGCGTAAGAGCGCTCGCCGCGGCCCGAGCGGAATCTGAGAAGCGGCCCCGGCTCAACTGCACTTCCGCAGTCCCAAGATAGGCTGTGGCATTTCGCGGATCTTCGCGGATCACCCGTGTGTATTCCGGCAGCGCCTCTTCCAGTCGGCCCCAACGGAAATAGAGATCTGCCAGGCCAACGCGAGACTTGATGTTGCCCGGATCCAATTCGAGGGAGTTTTTATAAGCCGCCAGGGCGTCATCGAATCGCACCAGAAAACTGTCCATCCTTCCAATGCTTTCCTGGATGACGCTTAGCTGCTGTCGATCGGCGTCAGGATCCAGAGCGCTTTCCAACCGGCTGGCTTGTTCAAACGCCTCTGCGGCCTTTTCGACTTTTCCTTCCTTGGCATACATTTCGGCCAGGCCATAGCGGACTATCCTGGAGTCAGGATACGCCAGAACGGCACGCTGCATCACCGCTTCCGCCTCCATGATCAGATCCACCCTCAACAATCCATCGCGAATCCCGGCGTATAAATCCTCGCGCAAAGGCGCCCGTGCGACGGCCTGATCGAATTTGCTGAAAGCCTCGTCAAGTTGTGCGTCTCTGAAGTACCCGGCGCTGAGAACGGCGGCGAGATCGTCCAGCAGCTCGACGGCATCAACTCGCTCCGGGCCTGGTGGCCCGCTCCAGCGAGTCGAAAGGATTCTTCGGTAAATCTGTTCCGCGTCCGCGTGTCTCCCCCTCGCCTGCTCCAGTGCCGCCAGGTTTTCAAGGCTCGGTATTACACCCAGGTGCTCCGATCCGAGAAGCTGTTCGAAAACGGCAAGGGATTCCCGCGCAAGAGGCTCCGCTTTATCGAAAAGTTTCTGAAGACGGTAGGTTTCCGACAATCCCATGAGACTTCTCGCGTAGCGCGAGTCCTGCCGTCCAAACTCTATCGCTTCCTGCAGGGCTACCGAAAAAGACTGGGCGGCCTCTCCATAGCGTTTCTGCTGCAGGAGCTGGAAGCCCGCATCGTACTGGGATCGCCACCGGTCTTCGTCTGGGGTTGCCCATCGAAGCAGCAGATACTGGTTCCCGGCCTTTGTCGCCTGGCTTACTTCGCCGGTTTCTAATTGATCGAGCGGCCCCCGGAGCTCCGGACTCAGTTCTTCGGGGCGAGCCGCACCGAGATACCCCCCTTCGAGGCTGGTCCGCCCGACGGAATATTTGACGGCCAGCAGATCGAAGGATTCACCCTCACGGATCCGGGTCCGAAGCCGGTTGGCTTCGGCCTCAGTCTTCACGACAATTACAGTAACGCCACGCCGATCGGCCTGGGGCGCTCCCAGGAAGAGCGGTGCAATCCAACATGTCATGACGATCGACAAGAGTACGTGCTTCAATCGCACGGTTATAAAGCTCCTCTTTTTCGGGAGATGGTATATCAACCGTAGAGATCGACTAAAGCGTCGAGATTGTTCGATGCCACGGCTTGCGCGAACAGTCGATGAACGTCTGCCGGATTTTGGGCGGTCACGTGGTCTCCCCTCGCTACGGATTTACCCGATGCTATCCTTCCGACATGACCGTCGCCAACCCCTCGATGGAGCATGCCTGGTATTCGGAAGGCGCCGGATTCTTCGGACACCCGTTCCTCGACGAGTATCGCTTATGGATGACACGCGAAAGGAGCCGGAAGCAGGCTCTGTTCGTCGTGGGCTGCCTGGGGCTTGATGCCGGCTCGAGCACGACGAACATTCTGGACCTGGGTTGCGGCGATGGTAGACACACCATTGAATTACGCCGCCAGGGTTTCTCGGTCACGGGTCTGGATCTAAACCGCTGGTTGCTTGGAAGGGCCGTGAGTTCAGCCGAGGCCGCGGGAGTCGCCCCCTGCTGGGTAGCCGCGGATATGCGGTCGATCCCGTTTAGGAGGGCATTTGACGCCGTATTGAGCCTGTTCACTTCATTCGGGTTCTTTCCCCACGACTCCGAGGACGCCGGCGTCATTCAACAGGTCGCCAACTCGCTGCGGCCGGGAGGCCGGTTCATCCTCGACGTCATGAATCGCGATTTCGTCCTTCACCATCTCAAAGAAGTGGAACTCCGTCAGCAGGCGGATGGATTTGTTTGGACTCACCGGCGGCAGTTCGATCCGGTCACGAACCGTCTGCATCATCGCCGCAGTCGAACTGATGCCGCAGGCGAATCGAGTTGGGAGTCGATCGTGCGTTTGTATTCCCGAGAAGAACTCGAAGGACTTTGCCGCCGTGAAGGACTAAGAGTCCGGCAGATCTATGGCGGATATGAGTTTGAATCCGCGGGTGTCGATCATCCCCGTACGATCGTGGTCGCGGAAAATCCTGAGTGACAGCTGGCACTTTGCGGTCTGCCGGCACCACGGAACATTGCAACGCACGCCGAAGGCGTGCTAGGAATTTAGCCCCGGGTTAATTAAGCGAGCGCAACCCGGGGTTCATCTCACGAGCGGCTTGCACCCCGGCAGGAGTGCGAGGAATCCCTGCACCCCTGCCGGGGTGCAACATTCCCGGTGCGGTAACCCCGGGTTGCGCTCGCTTCGCTCGCTTAACCCGGGGCTAAATTCTCAGCACGCCTCCGGCGTGCTCTGGAGTTTAGACATTTGGCGCGCCGAAGGCGCGCAGGGAATTTAGCCGGTGGTTAGCGAGCGCAGCGAGCGTAACCACCGGTATGGGTAGAGCGTCCAATCGCACCCTGAAAGGGTGCGAGGACTGGAGTTTGGACATTTTGCACGCGGAGGCGTGAAAGGTGCGAGGAATCCCTGCATCCCTGCCGGGGTGCGAACATCTCCGTTACGGCAACCCCGGGTTGCGCTCGCTTAACCCGGGGCTAAATTCTCAGCACGCCTCCGGCGTGCTCAGACTCACGTTTTAACGTCGCCATCGCCTTGCGGACGAACCTGAAAACCGGAGACGTAACCTCGTGCTTCCGCTCCCGCTCAGACTCAAGAATGTCTAAACTCCAGCGCACGCCGAAGGCGTGCTGGGAATTTAGCCCCGGGTTAAGCGAGCGAAGCGAGCGCAACCCGGGGTTAGCCGTAACGACAACGTTGCACCCCGGCAGGGGTGCAGGGATTCCTCGGGATCAACCCCGGGTGTCGCTGCGCTCCGCTCGGGGCTACCGTCCCTGCAACGGCTCCGGCGTGCAAACCTCCAAACTCCAGCGCACGCCGGAGCGGTGCAATTACGAAAAGCAGCAAGGCTACCGATAGCGGAATCGATAGGAAGTCTGGGCAATTCCACTCGCCGAACGCGTGTTGGAACCTAATCGATAGGCCAGGTGCGGGTCGTCTTCCGGGAATGTGGTTGGGGGAGCGTACGGATACCGGCCCATCGCATGAAACGGAAGGGGTTCCACCGTGGCCGAGTAGGCCGAATAGAAATCCATATCCTTGGCGAAACCGTCGGCATAGAGAAAATAGTCGCGGGTCCAGTCTTTTTTGAGGTCGGGCAAGCGTGAGGGGTCGAATTCGAGCGCCACTTCATCTCCCGAACCCATAATGGCAAAGCGATCATCGGCTTTCCCGACAAGCGAACGGACATCCCCGTAGGCCGTGTACTGGCCGGAGGCGCGGGCGTATGGCCCCGAGACGCTGACGTCTTCGTGAACGTAAGTCACGTCGCCCGGAACTTTGCCTTCGATTTTGCGAGGGTAGCCTCTGAAGGACAAGGAGGCTTCCGACAACGGGACTTCATGCAGCTCAACGGTTGCCGTCTGCGGTGTCGTATCAATCAGAATCTGATCCCAGTAGATTTTCAGATTCGTTCCGATGCGGACACGTGAAACACCGGCGGGCAGGCGCCCCGAGACATCGGCGACCATCGTTCTGGCGAGACCGGCCGGGAAGCCGATATCGTCGGACACTCGCCGCCATTTTCCATTGCCGTCCGGAATTTCGAGGAAGGGCACGACGGCATCCACGCCGCCCTGATGGGCCGCGAAGATCGACGTCACGGTGAAGTAGTCGGTGAATCCGTGCATGAGGAGCCGAAGCGGTTCACGGGAATCGATCTGGCCAAGATCCAGTTCCAGATAATGCATTTTCGCGTAGCCTGGATAAGGGAGAGACTCAAATCCCGTGACGTACTGCCGGTCGCGCTTGAGCAGCAAGGGCAGGACGTTGCGCCCGCTATCATCGACGGCGGCGCGCGGCGGCCGCGCATTTCGACTGGTGACGACTTTGAATTCAGGAAATGGCGGCTGGCTGGCAAAATACTCGTTTGGATTAACCACAACGTCCGCAGGATGATCGATGGCCAGTAACCGCGCGTGATCCAGATAAGTGATCTCTTCCATCACTTCAGCGAGGCGGAAACTGAGCTTTCCGTTCTTCGGTTTAACGAGGCTGCCGTCGACCTTCAGGTACTCTGTCGGGTCCGGTAGGTTGCGCTCGCCCGGAGCCACCCATTCACCGATAACCCCCGGCCCGATAATGTCGGAAAGGAAAACGTATCGCTCGCCGTTCCACACAAAGGCGACAGGGCAGGAACTGCCCCGCCGGTCGATTTCTTTGATGAGGTGACCCGAGCCGGCTGCGAGCTGGACTTCGTCCTGAGGAACACCTGTCGGCCAAAGCAGCCGGACGATGTCGGCTTCCTGGGCGTCGCCGATTCCTGCAAGAATTTCCGGAGCGCTCTGCCCCAGGTATCCGGAAGCGGAAGGCATCTCCCACTTCTGCCGGAGCGCGCCGGCGAAGACTTCCACCTTGGTGCCAGTGCCGCTTCGATTGTCGTTGAGGCCCTGGAGTGCCAACCTCACGGACCGCCGCCGATTCCCGCCGTCATTACGAAGGAGGACCGGCGAACCTCCGTTTTGTGTGATGAACAGATCGCTGTCGCCGTCGCCGTCGAAATCCACCGCCACGAGCGCACGAGGACGCACAAGCGGGAGAGAACCGAGACCAGCCATTCCGGTAACGTCGGAAAAACGTGCGCCGCCCAGATTGCGCAAGACCACCATCGTCCCGCGTCCGCCTCGCTCACCGACAGCTGCCAGGTCGAGCCAGCCGTCGTTATCTACATCGATCGCCGCGAGACCCCATCCGCGCAGCCAGTCGAGCTGCGGCACGCTCACCCGCTCAAAGCCTTTGCCATTGAGATTTCTCCAGACACTGAGTCCCGGTTGTCCCCAGTGCGTGAAGGCCAGGTCCATCCACCCGTCTTTGTCGAGATCGAAGGCAATAATGCCGGCGGCCGGCGATGGGAAGGGAGATTTCCAGACCTCGCCGGAAGGGTTCGCCCGGAACGGTCCCTCGCGAGAATTGCTGAACAGCGACGCGGAGGAGCGCCAGCCGGTCAGGACGAGATCGACCGCCCGGTCATTGTTGAAGTCCGCCGCAAGCGCGGCGATTCCCGGTGCGTCCCCCGCCAGACCGGCGGCCGGCGTACTGTTCGTGAAGGTCCCGTCGCCGTTGTTGCGCCACAGCACATTCCCTCCGCTCGACGGCGAACTGAAAGGAAAGTTGAACTCCCCACCCCGGCCCAGCGGGAAATCGGCAAACACGGAGACATACAAATCCACGTCGCCGTCGTGGTCATAGTCAAAGAAGACGATGCCCAGTGGAAGACCGTCGACGCGGATGCCGGTTTTGGCGGTGACATCCTGAAAGACGCCTCCACCCTGATTCCGGTAGACGGCGATCCCGCCCTGAAAACCCACGACGACATCGTCAAGCCCGTCTTTGTCGTAGTCACCGACAGCGCAGGCAATCCCCTCTCGCGAGGTCTGAAGACCGGATCGCGCAGTTGCATCAGCGAATCTTCCGCCACCCGTATTGCGGTAGAGAGAAATTCCCTGGACGCCGCCGGGAAGAATAACGTCGTACCGGCCGTCCGCATCGACATCCGCGAAACAAACGCCCGAGCCAAGGACAGGCGCGACGGTTTGCGGATCATTCGCAGGACTTCGCGGATCGAAGCGAATCCCTCCCTGGTCTGCGACAGGACTGAAGCGAACGGCGAATCCCTGCGGAGCAAGATCCACGCCCGCCACCGGCTCAGCCGTCGAGTAGGGGCCTTGCTCGCCGTAGGCGAGACTGATGGGCTTCCCGAGACCGGATTGTGTCAGTTGGTCGAAACGCGCAAGATGCGTACGCGCCGCCTCATCATTGCCGGACAGCTGATAGGCCCGGGCCAGTCCGAACTCGGCGGACAGGTGGAAGGAATCCAGCGCGAGACAGCGCTCGAACCAGCGAATGGCCTGGTCGTAGCGGCCGGCCTGTGCGTGAAGCTGGCCGAGAAAGTAGAGGGCATCGGCATCTCCCGGGTCGATGCGCGCGACCTGTTCGAAGGCCGAGATGGCCTGATCGGATTGCGCAAGGTTGCGATAAAGGATGCCCAGGTTGTACCAGGCTCGAGCGTTATCAGGTTGACGACGAGTGGCGTCCAGAAGCGCGTCGCGGGCTTCGTCGAAACGCTGGGTATTCAGCAACGCGATGCCTTCGTTCAATCGGGCGGCGAACAGCGAGGGATCGCTGCTCACGGCCTGGCGGAAAAGGTCGAGCGCCTGTGCAGGACGCCCCCGATTCATCTCCGCGACACCAAGATTGTTGGATCGAATCGAAACCGCGTTGTCTGCGGTTGCTGCAGGCGCGCCACCCGGAACGCGGCGAGAGCATCCAGTCAGAAGCAGGAGGCAGAGTCCCCATGCGACCAGTCTTCCCCTCCTGGCACGGGCATTGCACAAAAAGTCGGTGCGAGACATCAAACCGCCCTCCTAACTTGGGCAAGAACCTACTTGACGCATCCCCACCCCGAAGCGGGGCCTCTCGAGTTTGGACGCTTCGCACGCCGGAGCAGTGGAGGGACAATAGCCCCGGTGGAGCGCAGCGACACCCGGGGTTCATCTCGCGGGGGGCGTTCGCACCCCGGCAGTGGGTGCGAGGAATCCCTGCACGCCTTCCGGGGTGCCACATCCTCGCAGTTACGCAACCCCGGCCCGGGGCTACCCTCCCAGCACCCCTACGGGGTGCTGCTAAACTCACGTTTCTCCATCGGCGCCATCCGGGGACCGAACTGCAAAATTCGAGACGTAACTTCCCGGTAACGACTCCCTTCAGCGGCCTTCCTGAATGGTAACAACGCTGCCGGCTCGAACGTTGGTCCGGCGGTCGACCTGCCCGCTGGGCCAGCGAACTTCCACACTGTCGGCCTGTTCGCCTTTGCCGAGGCCAAACGTTAGTGTGCGCTCACTCTGGGAGAGATAGCTGGAACCGCTCTGTGCCATGGCCGACTGGGTCTCATTTCCCACCTTCACGAGGACCAATGCGCCGAATCCATCACGGTTCGATCGCGTTCCAACGAGTTTCAAGCGCAGGCTGTGGTTGGCGCCGCCATCGCTGCGATAGAGAACCGCCGGCCCACCGTTGGTGGTGATGACAATGTCCAGGTCGCCGTCGTTGTCGAAATCCCCATAAGCTGCGCCGCGCGCTATCAGCGGCTTGGCAAACGCGGGGCCCGCCGAGCGGGTGGCATCCTGGAACTTGCCTTTCCCGGCGTTCCGAAACAGGTGTGGGGCCTGGGCATACTTGATCGTGGACTGGATGCGTTCGATGCCGGGGTCGAGGTGGCCGTTGGCGACGAACACGTCCAACCATCCGTCCAGATCGTAATCGAAGAAGAAGCAGCCGAATCCCACCGTCAGAAGGCTGGCACGTCCGACTTCCGTACGCGGCGCTTCGTCAACAAACAACCCGTTGCCTTCATTGTGGTAGAGGGCCACCATCTCGTTGGAAAAGTTGGTGATCAAAACGCTGGGAAAGCCCGACCGATCGTAGTCTGCTGCTGCGACACCCATACCGGCGCGCGCCACCCCCGATTCGCTGAAGGCGATCCCAGCCAGGGTGCCCTTTTCGGTAAAGGTTCCTTTACCGCTGTTGATATAGAGGCGGTTCGGCTGCGTGTCATTGACCAGCAGCAGGTCCGGCCACGAGTCCTGATTCGCATCGAGGACGCTTACGCCGAGACCCTTGGCGGACGGTTCCAGAACGCCGGCCTCCTTCGTAACATCCTGAAATGTGCCGTCGCCTTTGTTGTGCCACAAGCGGGCTGAAGTTCCCTTGTACGATTCCGGCGTGCAATAGGACTTTTCTGTTCCGTCCAGAGTGCACCGGATATCCGACGCGACGGACCATTGCACATAATTCGCAACGAACAGATCGAGAAAACCATCCTTGTCGTAATCCAGCCAGGCGGCACTGGTGCTGAACTCTTCATGCCCGGACAAGCCGGCTTCTTTTGTCACATCCTCGAACACACCGTTGTTGTTGCGAAACAGAAGACTCTGCCCGAGTGTGGTTACAAAGAGGTCATCGTCTCCGTCGTTATCGAAATCGCCTACAGCAGAACCCATGCCGTAGACCTCACGGGCCAGCCCGGCAGCGGCAGTAACGTTGGTAAATGTGCCGTCTTTATTGTTGCGGTAGAGTTCAAGAGTGGACTTCCGGCGGCTCTGCCCCGGCCAGTCTTTGCCGTTTGTGAAAAACAAGTCCTGCCATCCATCGCCGTTGTAATCGATGAACGCGACGCCCGGACCGAGAGTCTCCGGAAGGTATTTCTTCCCGGTCGCCCCCGAGTTGTGCCGGAACGTCAGCCCGGACGCTTTTGTGACGTCGACGTACTGAACCGTTGAAGCTGGAGATTGAGGCGCAGGGGCTTGAGGCATCGAAACAAGGACGCCGCTGAGCGTCATCGCGAGGAACAGTGTTGCCCCGTTGCTGCGTATTCCCCTCTTCACGATTTCCTCGCGAGGGGCGCGGACACGTGTTCGTGAATCGCCTGGCGTTCGTTATTGTCTTCGGGATGAGTGGTTCGATAAGGTCCGGCGATCGCCTGGGAGGCTTCGTCGGCTTTGAACCGGAGATAGCGCTTCTGATGTTCGAGAGCGCGATCCTCCATACCAAGGCCGGTGTAACAGAGCATAAGGTTGTAATGAGCCTGAAGGTCTTCAGGGTCAATGGTCAACACGTATTCAAATTCCTTGACGGCTTCCGCGTACTTCTTCTGCAGAAACAGCACACGCCCCGCATCATTACGCGCGACGCGATCCTTTGGATATTGCGCCAGGACAGTCTGCAGATGCTCCAGCGATCCTTCGTAATCCCCTTCTTCTTTCAGCACACGGGAATAAAAGTAATGGGCACGCGCAAGGTCTGGAGCGAGCGCCAGCGCGCGCTCCAGCACCTCGCGAGCCCCTGCGAGATTACCCTCGATCACGCGCGCGCGCCCGATATTGACCCACCCGTCAGGATTGTCCGGAGCGATCCGGGTCACGGTCGTGAACGCGGATTCGGCGCCCTTCAGGTCTCCCTGCAGGAGCAGGCCGATCCCATAGTCGTTCCAACGCATCCAGTCCTCGGGGGGAGATGTCGCATCCGGCGGCGGCTTGGAGGCGTTGCGCACAACGGTCAGCGTGGCCGTGTTTTCCGCCAGAGTCACGATCGGCAGATCGGGTATTTCCTTGACCTTTCCGGACACTTTGGAGGTATCCCCGGTGAACGTAAACTTACCATCGTCATAGCTCGGCGTGGCCGCCGGCGAACCGGGAACCCGCTCACCGGCAAACGCGAACTGCGTATTGAACCAGGTAAACTTGCGGTACTGAAGCCTGGTCTTGAGATGGATCTTACCGGCGACATCGGACGGAATTTTGAGCCGGTAATGCACGGTATCGGCAGCGCCCGGAGGAATCAGCCGCACATAGACGAGAGAACGTGTGGACCATGCATTGCGCTTGTCGATCGGGTTGCCGTGCTCATCGAGCTGGAGCGAACGATAGAAGTGGGCGCCGGGATCGACCGGCCCCTTGCCGTTGTCCTGAACCGCGCCACTTGAAAAAATGATGCGCCCTTGATCGTCTGTGGCCTCGAGTTCGAGCCATACGTCGAATGCGTCGACTGTACCGCCGGGAAAGAAGTGCCCGATCTTCTTTGTGCGCACAACGACATCCACGCGATAGGTTTCGCCGGGCACGACCTCTGCTTCAACACGGTCCAAAGGCGCGGTGAGGGCAGGACCTCGGCAGTGACCGGCGTCACGTTCAGGTCGCCCTCTTCACCCACCGCAAACGTGGTCGCGAGGTTCCCCCCAGGTAAAACCCCCTCCGACGCGGCCGGGGCGGCGCGAGCCGGCGAGAGGCCGAAGATGTCCACGGTCAGGATCCCGTTCTGCAAAAACTTTGTTACCGTGTCCAGTTGTTCCTGGTCCTGGTTGGCAGTCGGCAACGCTGTGTTGGCGCCTGGGAAACGGTGCGAATGGATCTTGCCGTTAACGTTGCCGGCGTCATGGGAATCCACAATGGGCATGTGACAATCCGCGCAACGCGCGCTCTTCTCCGGATAGTAAAAGGAACGCGCTCCCTCACCGGACACACCGCTGGCTTGCCAGTTGTCGTAATCGTCGAAGCCGCGAATCCACTTGTAGTTATTGACGTGCGTGTCGAGATGGACCTTATGGCAGGTTGAGCAGAATTCTCCGTTGTCTTCCCGAACAAAGGGCTTCATGAACGTCCTGCGATGAGGCTCGGGATTCACATAGACAAGGAAATCGTGCAATGCGCGGCCAAGCGGGCTTTCGTCGGCGGCCAGCTTAGCCAGCGTGGGGTATTCCAGCGTGTAGTCCGCCTGTCCCATGGTGCTGTGAACCGAGGAAACCGAATGGCACATCACGCATCCCAGCCCGGCCTGACCTTCCGGCGTATCGATGATGTCCCGCACTGGCGCGTCGAACTTTCCGCTGAAGAGCAGCGCGGGATCGTGGCAACCGGCGCACCATCGTGAAGGCTTTACGCCAATGGTGTCCTGCATGTACTCGATGCTCTTTCGATACCACTGGTTATTAAAGGAGGAAAAGTGATGAGCCGAACTGTTCCATTGCTTAAAGATGTCGGAGTGACACCGCTCGCACGACTTGGACTCCATGAAGAAGTCGGACTCGAGCCTCTTGCCGGTGTTGGTTCGCACCGAACTGGGAAAGAAGTCGCCGTTCACGCCCTGGCCTTCAAAATCCTGCGACTCCGGCGACAGCGCGGGGTTCGAAATCCGGTTGCTGTTGAACCAGGTCACTTCCCGGGCCGCCCATGCAGATCCGCCGAGCAGCAAAGCCACGCCCAGGATAGCGGCGAACCGCAACACACGGGAACGCGCGGCAGTGTAGCCGGTCAAAATGAACACCACGCCGGCCACGCAGAGAAAAATGTGACTGTAGAACAAGGGCCGCAAAGGGCGTGTTGCTCCGGTGAATGTCAAGGAGACCCCGAGCACTGCACCGATAACGATCAGCAGCCAGCCGAATTTCGTCGCCGGCGAACCCAGCCGATAGCTACGGAATGACAACACCAGGACGACCGCAAAAATCAGGCCACCCAGAATGTGCCCCAGTTCGATCCCGAAGTACGGAATGTTTGCGGCCGGGAAAGTGTAGAGATAGATTCCCGACAAGGTCAACGCAGCCAGCCCGAAGGTCCTCAGTCTATTCATCGACGTTCCTCAATATTGAAGGCTTCTTCCAGCCCCCGGCACGTTCGACATGCGCCGCGAGCGCCAGAACACGTTCCTCCTCCCAGGGGCGTCCGACAATCTGGACACCAATTGGTAATCCTTCCGGAGAGAACCCCATCGGAACAACGGCAGCAGGATTACCGAGAAGGTTAAAGTACTGCGAATAGGTGAAGGTGTCCGGGTATTCCACAGTCTGTCCTTCGATATTCCACGAACGCTCGCCGTGCCGAAACGCAGGCCCTGCGCTGACAGGACAAAGAAGAATGGGGTAGCGGTCCATTTGTTCCAGGAACCGTGGTCGCACGATATCACGGCCGGCGAGCGTCACCAAGAGTCTCTGCACATCGAGAGGTGGGTTCTTCTCCGACATGGCGAGAATTTCGGTGACGATCGAATACATCTCTGATTCCCGGTTCTTGTAGCTTTGCCGGAGCAGGAAAGAAACACCATCGATAAACAGGACGCGCCATAACCGAAGCGCCTCCTCGAGTCCCTCGGGCAGGAAAGGCTCTACGGTAAAGCCGTCCTCCCGCAGCGCTTGAGCCGCCTGTTGGACGGCCGCCCGCGTTTCCCGGGTCACGGGAGTCAGCCCGTTGTCTTCGAAATAGCCGACGCGCAGTTGCCGGAGGGCAGTGGGATCCGGCATCCGCAGAGGAACCGGAGCGGCGTTTGGGTCTCCATTCTCCGGCCCGGCAAGCGCCTCGAACATCAGTTGCAGGTCGCGCACCGTTCTCGCCATGGGGCCGACCACACCCAGCAGGGAAAACGGGCCGAGAGATGCGGGGAAGTGTCCGGTTGCGGGAATTCTGCCGGGCGTCGGCTTCAATCCGCAGATGCCCGAGAAATGCGCGGGCACGCGGATAGAGCCTCCTCCATCGCTGCCGATTCCCCCCGCAGAACAACACGCAGCGATTGCGGCGGCCTCGCCCCCGCTGGAACCTCCGGGAGTACGTTCCAGATCCCATGGGCTGTTCGTCGTTCCATAAAGGACGCTACGGGTCTCCCACGCCATCAAGAATTCCGGAACCGTGGTGTTGCCCAGAACGATTGCCCCGGCGGATTTCAGTCTGGAGACCAGCGGCGCATCGGTGGCGGCGACATGACCCTGCCGCAAACGCGTGCCGGCTTCGCATAACAGTCCGCCGACATCGATGGAACTCTTGATTGTGACCGGCACACCGTGCAAAGGCCCGAGTGCTTTTCCGGCTGCGAGGGCATCATCCGCCAGCTTCGCCTCCCGGGTCGCCCTCTCTTCGTCGATGGACACAAACGCGTTGAGCCGGGGATTCAGAAGCCGAATCAGACGGTAGTGCGCTTCAAGCGCTTCGCTTGAAGAGATCTGACGGTCGCGAATTCCAGCCGCGATCGCCCACGCGGGAAGATGGGTCGCCGTGTTGCTCATGGGTATCCCAGTCTAGTCCAGGACTACACGGGCCAACAACAGTGAGGGCGGGTTGTAAGCGCTCTTCCGAAGCGCCGGCGTTGGCAACCATCCCGGAGACCATCGAAAACTTGGCGCCAAAGATCGGACAACTTCGGCCAGCTGACGACCAAGACCGGAAGCCGCACGTTCCAGGCGAAACTTCGACTGACTTTCTAACCTTTGCTTGCGAGTCCGCCGTTCCTCCGGCGGACTCGCTTTCTTTGCAAACTCAGTTAAACTCCTTCCTCATGAAACTCACTTCTTTCTTTTTGCTCCTTGTCCTCACGGCTTGCGCCGGTGGTAATGTGCAGAACGCCACTCCAGCGGCTGCGGCGGTAAAGGAAGGCTCTGTGGACAAGGCGGAGTTTGGAAAAACCCCGGAAGGCGAAACCGTGGATGCCTACACTCTGACGAACTCCGAGGGCATGCAAATCCGCGCGATCACGTTTGGCGGAATCATCACGTCGATACGTGTTCCCGATCGGACCGGCAAACTTGACGATGTCGCGCTCGGTTTCGATAACCTTGAGAGCTACCTGAGAAATCCGCCTTACTTTGGCGCCATCATCGGACGATACGGCAATCGCATCGGCAGAGGACGCTTCACACTCGACGGCAAGACCTACACGCTCGCCATCAACAACCGTCCCAACCATCTTCACGGCGGCAACAAGGGCTTCGATAAAGTCGTCTGGCAGGCCGAGCCGTTCAAGAACGCCGACAGCGTTGGTGTCGTGTTCACACACACCAGCCCTGACGGCGATGAGGGCTATCCCGGCACGCTGTCACTTCGTGTGAGTTACACGCTGAACGACAAGAACGAACTCGCCTTCGACTATGAAGCAACCACCGACAAGGCCACGCCGGTGAACCTGACGCAGCACAGCTATTTCAACCTGGGAGGCGAAGGCAACGGCGACATCCTCGGCCACGTCATGACCATTTACGCGAGCAGGATCACGCCGGTGGATCAAAATCTGATCCCGACTGGAGAACTCGCGCCTGTCGAAGGCACACCCTTCGACTTCCGCAAACCCGCCGCAATAGGGGCGCGTATCGCGGACAACGACACGCAGATCCGCTATGGCAACGGCTACGACCATAACTTTGTCCTGGACCGCAATGGGGAAGGACTCGTTATGGCCGCCCATGTCGAAGATCCGGTTACGGGTAGGGTTCTGGAAGTCTCCACGACCGAGCCCGGAATGCAGTTCTATACGGGCAACTTCCTCGACGGAACGCTTACAGGGAAGTCCGGGAAAGTCTACAAACAGCGCTCCGGGTTCGCCCTCGAGACCCAGCATTTCCCCGACTCACCGAACAAACCGGAATTCCCAAACACGATTTTGAAACCCGGCGAAACGTATCGTTCGAAGACGGTGTATGCCTTCTCGGTGATGAGGTGAGATCCGAAATTCTCCGGTCCCGTCGCGAAATTGCTCGCTCGTCTGCAATCCCTTGATATATAAAGGTCGGAACGGAGGCTAGGATTATGTCCATCAAACGCGTCGCCCTTGCGAGTTTGATTGTGGGAGTTACGGCAATGGCCGCTTCGATTCCGACGGTGGCCGAAGAAAACACGGCTGCGTCAGTGACGTTTAACAAAGACGTTCTTCCGATTCTCCAGAAGAACTGCCAGGGGTGCCATCGGCCCGGCGAAATCGCGCCGATGTCGCTGCTGACCTACGCGGAAGCGCGGCCATGGGCCAAGGCGATGAAGGCCGCCGTCATCACGCGGAAGATGCCTCCGTGGTTTGCGGACCCGAAGTACGGACACTTCGCCAACGACCGACGGCTGAGCGACGCGGAGATCGGCCACGATCTCGGCCTGGGCGGACAGCGGCGCGCCGGAAGGCAACCTGAAGGACGCGCCGCTCCCCGTCAAGTTCCAGGACGGCTGGAACATTCAAGCCGGACATGATCATCGAGATGCCCAAAGACTTCCGGTGAAGGCGACGGGCACCATCAACTACCAGAACATCCTGGTGAAGGCCCACTTCACTGAAGACAAGTGGGTGGTGGCGGCGGAGATGCGTCCGGGGAATGCGAAGGTGGTTCATCACATGCGGGCGATCGTGCGGCCGCCGGGATCGAAGTGGATGGCGACGGCAGTGCCGGGCGAAGCCTACGAGGAAGGCGAGGCGAGGGCGGCGCACAGGACGGCACAGCGATCTGCTGGGCAAGTACAATCCCGGGCTGGGCGCGCAGAGCTTCGACGTAGTCGAGCTCGGCCAAGTTCGTTCCCAAGGGCTCGGACATCGTCTTCAACATCCACTACACGTCGATCGGCAAGCGCAGAACGGACCGGTCGAAAGTCGGCCTGGTGTTTGCGAAGACTCCTCCGAAGAAGCGCTACTGGATGTCGCCGGGCACGCCCGCGGCGTTCAATCTGGCGATCCCGGCCGGCGACAGCAACGCGGAAGTGGTCAGCGAAGTGACGGTAGACGTGAATGACGCCAAGCTGGTGTACATCCAGCCGCACATGCATCTGCGCGGGAAGGATTACGAGGTTCGCCTGATCTATCCAACGGGCGAAGCGGAAACGATATTCAAAGGGAAATGGAATTTCAACTGGCAGCTGGGTTACGAGCTCGACAAGCCGCTGGCGGTATCCCAAGGGCACGCGCATTCGACTATCGCGCACTACGACAACTCGGCGAACAACAAGTTCAATCCGGATCCCGGCAAAACGATCCTCTGGGGCGATCAGAACTGGGACGAGATGCAGAATTGCTTCATGGGATTTCTTGTCGATCCGGCAAACCCCAATCCGAAGAATCTTTTCAAGGCGTCCGGGCCAAGCCTGCTGCCGCGCGGAACATCGGGGCCCACGCTGTCGGCCTTGAAATAAAAGGCACTGCGGAGCGGTGCAAGGAATGTAGCCGGGGGTAAGCGCGAAGCGCGCAACCCCCGGGAATCGGCCAGCGCCCCGTCTCCTTGCACGCCTCCGGCGTGAAAAATCCCAGGGAGAAAGCCGTATGAACCCACACGACACATCTCGACGCGCTTTCCTTCAGTTTCTCGCAGCCAGCCCGTTGCTGGCGCTCCAACCCCAGGACGACTTCGTGATCTCGGGACCGGAGCAGGCGATCGACGTCCTGGATTTCGAAGCCGCGGCAAAGAAGGTTCTGCCGCCGGCGCACTGGGGATACCTTTCAACCGGAGTGGATGACGACGCAACGCTGAGGGCGAATCGCGCGGGTTTTACTCACTACCAACTGCGTCCGCGACGCCTGGTCGATACGACGAAGATCGACATGAGCGTCGACCTCTACGGAACGAAATGGGAAACGCCGATCGTCCTTGCACCGAGCGGTACGCTGTTCCATCCCGAAGGGCCGTTGCCCGTTGCTCGAGCGGCTCAGAAGCAAAAGGCGCTTCAAATCCTCGGCGGATTCCAGGAGCGCAACCATGCCATCGAGGAAGTCATGAATGCGCGCGGTGGACCGGTGTGGTATCAGCTCTATGCTTCGCAGGACTGGGCGACTACCGAGCAAACGGTGAAGCGGATAGAACGGGCCGGCTGCCCTGTCATGGTCTGGACCGTCGATATCCTGGGAGGCCGCAACCTGGAAACAGCTCAACGGCTCCGCCGTCTGGATACGCGCGATTGCATGAGTTGTCATGCGACAGATCCCCAGGTGCGCCCCGGACAGGCAGGTCAGAACACGCTGACCTGGGAAACACTTCGGCGCCTGAAAAACACCACCACGATGAAAATTCTCGTCAAAGGCATCGTCACTCCCGAAGACGCAGAGCTTTGCGTTCGTTATGGCGCAGACGGCGTCATCGTGTCCAACCATGGCGGCCGCGCGACGGACTCCGGCCAGGCGACGATCGATAGTCTGCCGGAAGTGATCCAGGCGGTTCGCGGCCGAATCCCCGTTCTCGTCGATGGCGGATTCCGCCGCGGTACAGATGTCTTCAAAGCGCTGGCGCTGGGTGCGAAGGCCATCTGCATCGGCCGGCCCTATATGTGGGGCGTGGCCGCTTTCGGGCAGCCGGGAGTGGAGACGGTCCTGGCGATCATGCGTCGAGAGTTCAATCTCGTGATGGCCGAATGCGGGAAGAAGTCGGTGGCGGAGATCAATGCGTCGTCGATTGTGAGGGCGTAGACGAGCAGCACCTCATCCACAAGGAAATGAAGGGACTTCCCTCACGTCGTAAGACCTTGCGGCATCAAAGTGGAGACCTTAGTATTGAAACAACCGTCATCACCGGAGACATCGGGTTCCGTCAGTCAACACAGCGGTGGGCACCCGATGCCCCGAACTGGCCAACGTTCTTAACCTTCGCGAACAAGACCATCGCGGACAAGTACATCTAAGGTTAAGAAATAGATGTGAGGGAATGGGAGGTAATTCGAGGACAGTCCCCGAATTACCCGAATTACCCCCTCACCGGAGAGTTCAAACCTATGCGCAAAGCGAAGATCATTCTTGCGATAGCGCTCGTCGCCGTTGTTGCCATTCTTGCTGGAGTCTGGCTGCTCTTTGACGCCAATCGCTTCCGAGGCCAGATTCAAACCAAGCTCGAGCAGCAACTCCAGCGCAAAGTCGTGCTGGGAGACATAAGTCTCGGGCTTCTTCCCATACGACTCACTGTAAAGAATCTCGAGATTGCCGAGGACACGCGATTCAAGAGTCAGGTTCCTTTCACGCAGGCGCAAAAACTGGATGTTCGCGTCGCTCTTGCGGGATTACTCCGCGGCAACGTGCAGATTGCCTCGATCGATCTCGTTGAACCCCAGGTGGAACTCATCCGAAATGAAGGCGGCGTCTGGAATTTCTCATCATTGGCCGCGAAGGAGACAGCGCCGGCGTCGACGGATTCTGCAAATCGCACCCCCGCAGGAGAGACGTCAGGGTTCTCGTTGAATCGGCTCACCATTAGCGGCGGCCGTATCGCGATCACAGACGCCTTTCGGCACAAGCCGCGCGCTGTTTACGGGCCTATCGACCTTTCCCTCCTGGATTACAGGGCAGGGGAACCTTTCTCCTTCGACATCGCCGCACGCCTGCCGGGAGCAGGTTCGCAGGCAATTCAGCTAAAAGGCAGCGGGGGACCTCTTCCAGAAAGCGGGCCGGCGACGATGCCCCTGAAAGCTACGGTCTCCCTTACCGACGTGGATCTCGCCGGACTCCGCCAATTTCTCGACTCTGGAGCCGTCTCCACGACTCAGGGTTCAATTTCCGGGGAGACGGAAATCCAGAGCCAATCCGGCAAGCTGTCCGCAAACGGGAAGCTCGATCTGAAGGGCATGAAGGTGGGAGGGGTCGACATCGGATATCCGATCGCGTTTGACTATGCCGTTTCTTCAGATCTCCAGAAGGGGCTTCTGGAGATCACATCGGCCACTCTCAAGCTCGGTCCCACCCCCCTGTCGCTAACCGGAACGGTGAACACCAATCCAAACCCGATGGAAGTGGATCTTCGATTGAAAACCGGCGAAGCCGCGATTACCGAGATCGCCCGGCTCGCTTCCGCTTTCGGAATCGCCTTCTCTCCGGATACCACGGTTGCAGGGCGTGTCAGCGGCGATGTCCGGGCACGAGGCGCAATAGACCACCTGGCTCTCGAAGGCTCGATTGCTGCACGGGACCTTCAGGTGTCCGGAAAAAGCGTGCCCCAGCCCGTAAGCATTCGCGCGTTGGACCTCGCCTTGACGCCCGCGGAAATTCAATCCAACGAGTTCCAGGCAATGTCAGGACAAACGACGGTTTTGGGCCGCTTTGCCCTGCGGCAATATTCTTCGAAGAATCCCTCTGTGGATCTGTCCCTGAAAGCGCCCGGCGCCGCGCTCTCCGAAATGCAGGCCATCGCCAAAGCCTATGGCGTGACAGGCCTGGATCAACTTTCCGGCGACGGAAAACTGAGTTTCGACCTGCGTGCCACGGGCCCGCTTGAAGAGGTCGCATCAGAGAATTTCGCAAGAACGCTCAACGGTACAATGACCCTGGACTTCAACACCGTCCGTATTCAGGGGTTCGACGCGTCCCGTGAGCTCGCTCGAATTGGAGGCTTTCTCAAGTCCGATCAGCCGGACAAGGGTTACACGGAGGTTATCCGCCTCGCCGGGCATATCAACGTGAAGAACGGTGTCGCCGAGACGACCGACTTCCAGGCTCAACTGCCGGAAGGCACCCTGACGGCGACCGGGAATTCCGATCTCCAGGCGCAAACCTTGAACTTGAAGGCGATGGCTGTCTTTTCAAAGGCGTTCAGCGACCAGATTGGCGGCACGAAGGTCGGGGGGTATCTCACGACAGCCCTCTCCAATGAAAAAGGCGAACTCGTCATTCCGGCGCTAATCGGCGGGGATATGAAGAAGCCCACGTTCACGCCAGATACGAAAACGTTTCTGCAGTTGCAGAAACAGCGACTGGTGCCAGGCCTGCTGGATGCCATTACCGGCAAGAAGAAGGATGAAGAAGGCCAGGAGGAAGCCAAACCGAACCTCAAGGGCCTTCTAAACGGGATCCTGGGCGGGAAAAAATGACGAAGGACGCCGACGAACCATGGCTGAAACCCGGCGTGGAGACTTGCACGCCTCCATCGGCGACATTGGCGGCGGCATTGGCGGAGTAGGAATCCTCCCACCCTTTCAGGGTGCGATTGCACACTTTACCTTTACCGGTGGTTACGCTCGCTGCGCTCGCTAACCACCGGCTAAATTCTCAGCACGCCTCCGGCGTGCTCTGGAGTTTAGAATTGCAGGTTCGTCCGCCAGGCGATGGCGAAGTTGAAACGTGATTCTTAGCACGCCGGAGGCGTGCTGAGAATTTAGCCCCGGGTTAAGCGAGCGCAACCCGGGGTTGCCGTATCGGAGATGTTCGCACCCCGGCCGGGGTGCAGGGATTCCTCGCGTGAAACAATCTAGACTGCAGCCATGATCCGTTCGATCTCCTGTCGATCGCTCTCCGACGGCAGTGCCCATCCCTCGTCGTAATCAAACAAGTCGTAGACGGAGCGCGAGCCGAACTGCCCGTCGAGAATCTCGATGTGGTCGCCCCCGACCAGTGACGGATGACACACACCGCATGCCCGGCTCAACTGGAGTATTTCTTTTCTGAGCGTGATGACGTAGTTGGCGAACCGGACGGATTTCAGCGTCGGATCCAGCCCGCGCATCAACCATCTGTTTTGCGTGGCAACACCGGTAGGACAGTAGCCGGTATGGCATCGCAGAGCCTGAATGCAGCCAATCGACATCATCGCTTCACGGGCCACGTTAATCATGTCGCAACCGAGAGCGAAGGCGAAGAGCGCGGATTCCGGGAACCCGAGTTTTCCGGATCCGATGAAGACAACATCGTGTTGCAGTCCCGCTTCGGCAAACTCGCGGTATACGCGAGTGATTCCCTGCTTGAAAGGAAGCGCCACGTGATCGGCAAACACGAGCGGCGCCGCGCCGGTGCCGCCTTCTCCACCGTCCACCGTGACAAAATCGACGCCGCGCCCGGTTGTAGCCATTAAGCGAACGAGTTCCTTCCAGAACGCCTGTTCCCCAACTGCCGATTTGATTCCAATCGGAAGCCCGGTCTCAGCCGCCAGCAGTTCCACGAAATCAAGAAGGCTGTCGACGCTGGTGAACGCGGAGTGCCCCGACGGGCTGATGCAATCCCTGCCGATGGGAATGCCACGGATTTCCGCGATCTCCCGGTTGACCTTGGCGGCCGGCAACACACCTCCCAATCCGGGTTTCGCCCCCTGGCTCAGCTTGATTTCTATCGCGCGAATGGGCGCGGTTGCCAGGACCTCCTTAAAACGTTCCAGTGAAAAGGCACCCGAAGAATCGCGGCAGCCGAAATATCCGGTTCCGATCTGCCAAAGGATTTCTCCCCCGTTACGATGGTAGGACGACACTCCGCCCTCCCCGGTGTTCTGAAGGCACCCTGCGAGCCTGCATCCGCGATTGATGGCTTCCACCGCGCGCGGGCTCAGCGACCCGAAGCTCATCGCCGAGGTGTTCACGACAGATTCCGGCCGGAAGGCTTTCTTGCGTTTTCTGGCTCCGCCAAGAATCTTCCCGGCGGGAATACGGTAGTTCGGGTCATAGCCCGCCTCGCCGGCGTGTGGGGAATTCAGGGGAAAGACGGAATGCTTGATGATGAGGTAGTTCGGAGACAGCTCATATTCGTTGTCGGTTCCGAACCCAAAGTAGTTGTTCTCACGCTTCGATGAGGCATAGATCCAGCTGCGTTGATCGCGGCTGAATGGGCGTTCTTCGTTATTGCCGGTGACGATGTACTGGCGTAGCTCGGGTCCGACGGACTCAAACAGGTATCGGAAATGCCCAATGATGGGAAACGTTCGGAGAATCGCATGCCGCCGCTGGGTCAGGTCATAGATGATCACTCCGACGAGCACCACAGCCAAAACCATCCATAACCACATATGAGTCCCTCCAGGCGCGCTCATTAGAATCTCTTGCCCGGGAGTTCGTCAATTCAGAAAGCGTATTTGAGCCGGGTATAATGGCGCACGCGAGATACCGATGAAAAAATACAAGTTCAAAGCGAAGATCCAGGAAGGCGATCGTGGTGGGGCGTTCGTCTTCTTTCCCTTCGACGTTCAAAGGGAATTCGGCACCAAGGGCTCCGTTCCGGTAAACGTCACCTTCGACGGCGAACCCTGCAAGGAGTCGTTGTTCAGATACGGCTATCCGCAGCATCTGCTGGGCGTTTTGAAGGCCGTCCGTGAAAAGATCGGCAAGAAACCAGGAGACTTCGTGGAAGTTGCGGTTTGGAGAGACGACGAAGTGCGAATGCTCGAGGTGCCTGCGGAGTTCAGGAATCGGATGCAGAAGGAAGACGTTCTACCGTTTTTCGAGGAGCTCAGTTACACCCATCGCAAGGAATATGTCCGTTGGATCACGGAGGCCAAGAAAGAAGATACGCGCCGGGCCAGATTCGAGAAAGCGATCGACCTGCTCAGGAAGGGCGTCAAGACGCCCTTGTGAGGATTTCGGTGACGAGGCTAATTCTAAATTGCCTCACTTTCCATCCACTGAAAAAACGAGTAACACGTTGCCCGGCATGCCGCCCCATTGACCGTATCCGGAATTCACGAACAGCCTTCCATTGACGACAGCCGGCCCGGCAACGTCCAGCGAACCTCCATGAGCGGTTTTTCCGTTGACGGTCTGGAACTCGCGCGCCGTATCCACGTCCCACAGTACTTCACCTGTCCCGGCGGAATATGCCCGCAGGTGTCCATCGACGGATCCGGAAAACACAACTCCGGGGATCGCGGTTACAGCAGCCGATTGCGCGGGAGAACAGGCTGTCCGGCCGGGGGCGCAGGGCGACGGCTTGGCGTTCCAGGCAAGCTTGCCCGTCTTCAGGTCGAACGCGTGCAGACCTCCGCCCTTGATTGGATCCACGGTGATGCGGACCCCTCCCGGAACGCTCGGATCCGCCACGCCGCCGAGTCCGACGTCGGACGTGGCGACATAGACCTTTTCTGCGTCCGCTGCCGAGCCCCACTGGCTGCCGCCAAGATAGCCTCCTTCACTGGCCCGCCTCTGCCACAACACGGCGCCCTTGTTGTCGGGGTCGAGAGCATGCACCATCCCCGACTTCTGGGCGATCACGAGCGCCCTGTTGTTTCCCTCGAGCCGAACCAGGATGGGTGGCTGCCCGAAATCAAAATCAGGCCCCTTCGCCTTCGGACAGTTGATGGATGGCTCAGACATACAGCCAGTGTTGAAGGCGTCGTTCTCGGTCATCTGGCGCGACCAAAGCAGTTCGCCCGTCTTGAGGTCCATCGCCAGAACGGCATCGCTGGTCTTCGTAGGTGGATCCGAATAGTTGTCGCCGGTTGCGACATACAAGACTCCGAGTTCTTCATCGATGGTCGGCGTCGACCAAACTCCGGCGCCGGAAGGCCCATGCTGCTGAGTCCCTGCAGGGGACTTACTGGTTGGTTTCGCCGCCTCAGGAATCGTAAACGTCTGCCAGATCTTTTTTCCCGTGGCGGCGTCGAGGGCAACGACGCTGCCTCGAAACGTGCAGCATTCAAAACCAGGGTCGGGCCCCAGCGCTTCCTCGAACGAAGAAAACGACTGGTAAACCAACCCGTCGTGAACCACCGGTGATGCAGTAACCGTCGTTGCGAAATGGTCCACCGGGCGGACTTTCCAGATCAATTCACCGGTTTCGGCGTTCAGTGCGTAAACCGTCGCACCTGAATCCCCAAAGTAGACCGCGGGGACGCCATTGGCATTGCCGAGTGCGACTCCCGAGCGGATTCCTCCGGACGCCTTCAATCCCCAATACGTGCATCCGGTGTCGGCGTCGAGGGAATACACCTCTCCGCTCACCGTTGCGATGAACACGCGTCCACCGACGATCGTGGGTTGCGATCGCGCCAGGGTGACATCACCAAGATTGAACGCCCACTTCAGCTTGAGGGCCGGCACGCTTGAAGCGGTGAGGCCGGCGCTGGACGCGTCCTGAAATCGCGAGTTCGTCGCGCTGGTGCTCCATCCGTTCCACCGGGGCGCAGTCATTGCGGACTTGAAGTTGGCGGATCCGGCGGGAGCGTCCGCCTTGCACGTGCGCGCAATCGGCGGCGCATTCGCCGCCGTTCCTCCTGTCGGGGCGATATAGCCCAGGAGGGTGAAGATCTGCACCGTCGATAGTCCCTGCGCCTGTGTCTTCATGGCGCCAGTGGTCAACGCGATGTAGATGGCTTCCCCACTCATTGCCTTGATCGCGCTCAGCGGAGGGACGCGGCCTTCCGGCATGTCGTGGCATGACGCGCAGCGTTCCTTATAGATCGCGGCGCCATCCTGTGCGGATAGAACGGAAGTGAACAGGACTATTGGCATCACAGCAAACAGACACACGTATCGCATGGCATTCCTTTCCTGAGTGATTGCCCCGCAAACTGCGAGTCAGCTGCGGTCAGTTAGAGTTGGGATTTCGAGAAGTCGTGCTCGACAAACTCCTATACGAAGTCCCGCTTTCGAGATTGCAGATAAAAAGTCAGCGTGAAAATCAGCGCGATCAGCGCAAACTCTGATGCAAGCAATGTGACGACTGCGGTGTTCCAGATCGGAACCGGGCTGGCTAAATCTCGCATGAGCGCCGGAGTTTGGACGATGTCAATCCAGGCGAAGGTGTACCCCACATTGCAAAATATCGTCGCCGCAATCGTCCATCCCTCCGATTCGCTGAAAATCGCGACGCAGGTGATGAGGCAAAACGCCAGCAGCGGCAACGTCGTCAGGATGAGCGCCATCGGAACCAGCCCGTTCGGAATATCGCTGCGGCCAACAATGACGGCAACCGCGGATATCGCCAGAATCAGCCACGGCACGATGAAGACCCCGACCGACGAAAGGATCTTCGCCGCCGTATAGTCCACGGCCGAAACCGGCAGGCTCATCACAAACGCCAGCGTCTGTTTCTTTCGTTCGCCGATGATGGAAGCCATCGGCAACATGCATGCCAGGATGATCAGGGTGACGAAGAACGCGATCAGTCCGGCAAGTTTTCCAAAACCCCAGCCCAGCAGGTTGCCGAGTTGAAACACGGTCAGAGCAAGTGCGCCACCAAGGATCGTCATCCCCACCGTCATTCGATTCAGATCCCAGTCTTTTACAATCAAACGTTGGACCACAGAGCCATTCATGCCTGCACCTCCTCCCGGTTGTGTTCGACGTTGGCGACAAAAATCTCTTCCAGCGTCATGGTTTCCACGCGCTGGACCCGGACGCCGGCGTTCTCATAGGCGCTGGCCAGGCCCGGAACGTAGATGTTCGTCGTCGCGACCGCCAGCCGCCCGCTCTGGCGCACATCGATCACGCCGTGCAACGCGGGAACATCGACTCCGGAGGGCACCTCCAGACGCAAACGACGCCAGCGGTCCAGGTAGGCTTCCTTGTCCATCGAGTCGATAATGCGGCCCCGATCGATAAAGGTGATCTGGTCGCAAATCTGCTCGACGTCCTGCGTGTTGTGCGACGAGAACAGAATGCTTCGACTCTCATCGCTCATGACCGCCGTCAGCTCGCGCAGGATCTCGTGGCGGGCAACCGGATCCAGGCCTGTCGTAGGTTCGTCGAGAACCAGTAACTGCGGGCGGCGCGCCAGCACCAGCAATAGAGTCGCTTTCACGCGCTGCCCATGAGACAGCCCTTTGATTTGCTGCTCCGCCCGCAAGCCGAACCGCTTGAGAAGAAGCTGCGCATAGGGCGCATCCCATTTTGGATAGATGGACCGGATGAAGCTCATGTGCCAGTCCAGGGTCATCGCGTCGTAGAGCCGCATGTCTTCCGATGCAAATCCCATGTCCCACTTGGCGGCGATCTGCTCCGCCGGCATACGGTGGCCGAGGACCCTTACCTCACCGTGGTCCTGGTGAACCAACCCCATCAGGATGCGTATGGTGGTGGACTTGCCGGCGCCGTTCGGCCCGATGAGCCCCATAATTTGTCCCCTCGGGACGTCCAGGCAAATGTTGTCGAGTGTGAAGTAGCGATAGCTCTTCGCCACGTCTTTGAGTTCTATTGCGAGATTCGTCATTTCGGCTCCTTTGCCGCGATGCTGTCGGTAGCTTCCCGAAGACGATCTTCGAGATCTTCGGGTTGGATACCGAGGGCAGCCGACAGCCGGACGGCCTGCTCCAAATGCTTCTGCAGTTCCTCGTGTTGCAAGCGCATCCCCAGGCCCGGGTTCGGGGCGACACGCGACCCTTTCCCTTGTTGAGTGACGATAACGCCCTCGCGCTCCAGTTCGAGATAAGCCCGTTTCACTGTGATCACGCTGACCTGAAGATCGACGGCAAGTTGGCGGATCGAGGGGAGCGGCTGACCTTCGCTCCAGTCACCAACGGCAACTCGACGTTTGATCTGCTCGATGATCTGGAGGTAGATCGGGCGCTTGTCGGATTGGGAGATCAAGAACGTGTCGCTCATCTGTGTATACTATGTATACTCAGAATAGGAATGTCCAGAGATTTTTTGGGCGTGCCGTTAGAACGTGGCGGGTGGCGCGTCCGGCACGACGAATTCGCTCAGGAAGTTGGCCTCACTGACCTCTTCCGCCTCGGGCGCCGGGCGCGGGAAGAGCCTTTCGGGGCAACAGGTCATCCCGGTTCGCCGCGTTGTAAGCGAACGACGCCACGATCACGGCATTCTGCATCATGTCCTTGGCCTGAACGCGTTCATAGACGTCCATGTTGGAGTGGTGCGTCCTGGTGTCGTATTCGATGTCGTCCTGAATGAACTGAAAGCCCGGCAAGCCCACGGCATCGAAGTTTGTGTGGTCTGTACCACCGGTTCCCCGTGGGGTGAGCGTTGTCATTCCGAAATCCTTGAACGGGGCCATCCAGGCCTCGAAGATGGGTCGAACGCCTTCATTGCCTTCGATGTAGACGCCTCGAATCTGTCCAGTGCCGTTGTCCACGTTGAAATAGGCGGACATCCTGGCGTGCTCCGGTTTGAGGGCCTGTACGGTGCCGAAATGTTCCCGAACGTAAGCTTGTGAACCGAACAGGCCTTCTTCTTCGCCGGTCCACAGCGCAATGCGTACCGTGCGCCTCAGCGGTAACCTGGCGGCCTTCAGGATTCGCATGACTTCCATCATGACGGCCGAGCCGGCGGCGTTATCGGTCGCGCCGGTGCCGGTGTGCCAGGAATCGAAGTGGGCGCCGATCATGACGACTTCGTCCGCTTTGTCCGAGCCAGGAATTTCCCCGATGATGTTGAAGGAATTCAGATCGTCGTCATAGAACCTGTTCTGGATGTTTGCTTCGAGCGCGACGGGAATGCCATTGGCGAGATCGCGTGCCAGGATGCCGTAGTGTTCAGCCGCGAGGGAAATCATTGCGGGGACAGGGGGGTCGGTGGGCCGGAAGCCGCCGCCGCTCTGTACAACGACCGTCCCGCCCGCCACATAACCGGCGGCCTGTCCGGGCGCCAGCAGGGCAAGCACCCCTTCATCCAGGTAGAACTTGTTTCTCTGTGCAGGGAAAGGGTTCGGCTGCGCCTGCTGGCCCGCCTGACCGCGGGGTGCCTGTGGCGCGGGAAGAGTACCGCCGCAAAGTTGACCCGGCAGTTTTGCCGGAGTGGGTGCAGCGCCCCGTGCGCCTTGCCCGCCTCGGCCGCCTCTTCCACGCTGCGGGGGATTTGCCAGAGTCTGAAGCTGTTGTTCGGTGAGCCGGCTCCCCGGAGCCTGAAACACCGCCGGGAGGTTGCTGGGCGCCGCCGTCATGACGAATTTGCCGCGCAGCTTGCCGCGGCAGTCCTCGAGATCTTCGGGAGTGTTGATAATGGCGATGACCGCATCTCCCTTGACGGCCCCCGGTGTCGACGGCGTCCAGGCGCGCGAGTAGGCAATCAGCGGGAATGAATAGGGCCTGGTCATCGCGACATAGGTGTGCTCATTCGACCAGCCACGGCCGAAGGGTCCCCAGGTTTCGAGTTTGACGTTGGCGAGCCCCCATTCCGACAGCTTCTTCGTCGCCCACTGCGCGGCAGCCTTGATGTTGGGAGAGTTCGTCAGGCGCGGCCCGAAACCATCGGTCAGAAAACTCGTGATTCGCATCACTTCGGAATGCTGGAGGCCTTCCTCCCGGATCTTCGCCATCGCTTCCAGATCGACACGCTCCTCGGGGTATTGTCCGACAAGCGGCAGCGCCGACATGGCAAGCAGGATTAGTCCGATGACAAACAGGTGACGTTTCATGGTGGCCTCCACGTGTCTGCGGATTATCGGCTATTTCCGGGACGTTCACCAAATTGATGGCGCTAGAAGGGGGGATCCTCCGCAGTCTGTAACTTGTAGATGTAGAGAATCTGGCCCAGATGATAGCTGAAGTGTTCGACGACGTGATAGATCGCCTGCAGCGCCGAGACTTGATGGGTCTGTATCGGATACCGCACCAGCAGCTGGTTTGCCGCAAAACTTTTCAGCACAGTCTCCACTTCGTTCACGGCAGCTTCGATATCCGCAATCAACTGCGCTCGGGGCACGCGCTCGCGGGTCGCGAACTCGGCGTTACGATCCCGGCGAAATTTTTTTCCACCAAGAGGCACTGCAATCCACTGCTTCACGTTGCCGCGGAGGTGCAAGACAAGATTGCCGACGCTATTGGACTTCTCGTTGGGACGCCACCAGATCTGATCGTCGGACATGGCATGCAGACAATGCAGCAATTTCGGCAGGAAGTCGCGCTTCAGAAAGATGCACGAGGCCTCGAGAAATTCAGCAGGGACCGCCTGGGCTGATCCGGTCGTTGTTTCCACGTTACTCCTTGGCTATTTTCAGGACGCTCACCAAATCATCCTGCAAGTATTTGGTGTGCAAATTATTCATGCGATCACAGAAACGCAGAATAGCGCAGAACCCGGGGACCGTCTATGATGGGCGCCTCTCGAAAGGAACCCATGAGCCGCATCCCGCTCTACATCCGAATTGCTGTCGCTCTCGCCATCGGCGTCGTCGTGGGCCTGATTCTGCCTGACGGCTGGGCCAGATACTTCGACATTCCGGCCCGCATGATTCTGCGTGTGCTGGGAGCAATTGCTCCACCGTTGATTCTAGTGGCCGTCATGCAGGCCCTGATCGGCGCGAAAGCCGGAGGCAAGCTGGCGGGGAAGATGTTTTTCCTGCTGGTGTTGAACACCTTCGTTGCAATCCTGATCGGTCTGACAGTGGCCAATGCCATTCAGCCTGGCAACCACGCCTCGCTACCGCCGGGAGATGCACCGCAACTCACAGGCAACCCGTTCACGGAACTGCTCGATAACATTCCCACGAGCCTGGTGCGGCCGCTCGTCGACAACAACGTCATAGGCGTGATCTTCATCGCGGTCTCCTTCGGTCTTGCGGCTCGCAGTTTCGCTTCGGGGCGGCAACGACAGATCCTCGACGTGCTCGACATTGGCTTCGATCTGATTCTGAAAGTACTGCACTGGGTCATTGCGCTCGTGCCATTCGCGGTGTTCAGCAAAGTGGCATTCGTTGTCGGCACAGAGGGGTTCCGGCCCTTCCTCGCGCTCGGCTGGTTTATCGTTTCCGTGATCGCGGCGCTCGCCCTGCAGGCAGCGTACTATCTCGTGCGGGTTCGGCTTTCCTCCTGGGTGCCTCCGCTGAAACTCGTGCGGGGCACGCGCGACGCACTCGCCATGGCCTTCTCCACCGCAAGTTCAACGGCAACCATGCCTGTCACCTACAGTTGTCTGCGCGAGAACGTCGGGTTGGGCGAAGAGTCGGCAAGCCTCGGGGCCCTGGTCGGCAGCAACTTCAACAATGATGGCACGGCGTTGTACGAAGCGATGGCCGCGCTCTTCGTGGCGCAGATGGTGGGCTCGAATCTTTCGTTCGTGCACCAGGTCTTGGTAGTGCTGACCAGCATCGTCGCTTCTGTCGGCGCCGCTGGAATTCCCGAGGCCGGCCTGGTGACCATGACGCTGGTTTTTTCGGCTGTTCATCTTCCCACAGGCTATATCGCCCTGCTGCTTCCCGTGGATTGGTTCCTCGATCGATGCCGCACCACGATCAACGTCATGGGAGACATGAACGTCAGCTGCATTCTCGACGGCAAAACGCGTCCGGCCGATTGATTGAATTTTGGGGAGGGGGTAATTCGGGGCCGCGCACCTCGAATCCCGAATTCGGCAACAGGCTTGTTGGATTCGAATTCGGGGTTCGAGGTGCACGGCCCCGAATTACCCGGATGAGTGCGCTTACCGGGGTGCGGGAGCCGGCAGTTCAGGGACCGAAAGAATCAGCGGCGTTGTTGTTTCAGGCGTCCGAGGCAGAGACTTCAGGATGCTCTCCAGGGTTTTAACGTCGACGTCCTTCCGGCTTCCGAGGGCAACAACGGCATTACGACGGAGGGTCGAATCCTTTTCATTCTGGGCGACGTCGGTGATGAAGCTCAGCGCCCTGGGATCCATGATCTTCGCAACAGACTGAAGGACATCCCCGCGCAACCCGACACTAGCCGTGCTGCTGTGATAGACCTTTTCGAGCATCGCCAGGCTGTCGGCATTCTGGCTCTGCGCCATCTGGTCGAAGGCAGCGCGGCGATCCGCTGCGGGAAGCCGGTTCAGCGCATCGACGAGCACGGCCGTATCCGTATCCTTTTTCGAATTGGATAGCATCTCCATGAACGCCCTGGCCACCTGGTCCTTGTCGCCGTTTCGCCGGCTGACCCAGAACGCAGCCTGGCTGCGGGCGTTGGGACTGGCCGTCGGGCTGCCCATCAGATTCAAGAGGAACGGCAGGGCCTGGGAGGAGTTGCTGTTGGCAATGGCGCTGAGATTGGCGATCACCGCCGGGTCCGAAGGATCCGCCTTCAGGAGTTCTTTCGCGTTTTCGATTCCCCGATCCGCATCTTTCTCGATAATCAGGCGCAACACCTCCGATTGGAGACTCGTATTGAGGGGAGAGACGTTGATCGCATAGGTGGGTCCCGCCGGGCTGGCCAGCAGGCTGCGGACCGCACCGTCGGCCGTGCGAAGACGCAATGTTTGTTTCTGCAGCGCCGCAGCGTTGGCACTCAACGTGGGCAGCGAAAGGACAAAAGGCGTGACGCCGCCTGTTCCGGCTTGCCCGATAAAATAGCCGCTTCCCCCGAGTGTCAGGTTCTTCTCCTCGACATCGGACATCCACATGGACTGGGGAAAGTTCTTGCGGAAGCTGTCAATCTCCGCGCGGGCATCCTGTGCTTTGCCGAGTTTCACAAGCGTCGCGATCAGGTAGTAGGCGGTGCGGTCCGATTGATCTGCTTTGGGATATTTCGTCAGGGCTTCGCGAAACTTCTTCTCGGCATCGGCGTATTTGCCGTCATCCTGAAGGTCGCGCCCCTCAACGAAAAGCTTACGCGCCTCGGCATTCTGTTGGGTGGATTGCGCCACCGCCAGCGGCGGACGGGCGCCGTTGGCAGCACCAGCAAGCATCAAGCTCAACACCAATGAATTCCACTTCATGACATTTCCTTTCTATCGACTCTCTCACGCTCTTAACGCTGGGTCACCAGCGTGACGTGCGGCTGATACGCATTCAGATTTGCGATGAGTCCATTACGGTGAATGCGCTGCTGGATATCGGCGAGATCTTCGGAAGAATCGAGGTTTTTGATCTCGCGCAGAACGCCTTCATACTCGTCCAGCGCGATCCTCACGGGAGCGAAGTCGCCTGCGAGCGCCTTCTGTTCCGCGATTTCCATCAGGTCCCGCCTGGCGCGGACTCGCGCGTCATCGAGGTCTTCCACATACGAGGGCTGAATTTTGGTGAAACTGCGGAGGAACAATTCCGACTGCCCGAGAAAAAGCACCACCATCGGGTCGAGCCCCTCAATGTGATCGGCATCGAATTCAATGCGGAGGCCTGCTTTCGAGCGCTCCACGTCCGAGCGCTCGATGGGCTGTGTGACACGCAATCCGCCCCAGGTCAGCACGCCGGCAACTGCTGCGGCGGCTGCCAACGGCGCCAGCCTGCGGTAAACGTTCGATGGCTGCGCTGCATTCTCCCGCACCAGCTTTTCACGCAGCCGTTCCTGATACCCGGGCCAGTAGTCTTCCGTCAATTCCGGGACGGGGGCAGCCGCGGTCTCCGTCGCCTGCAGGATCGCGGCAGCTTCTTCGCAAAAGCTCCGGCAAGCCTCGCAGGAATGGATCGCTTCGGCGGTGCCGGCCACCCAGTCTTCACGGTATTTCTGACAGTCGTGCATTCCTTCCCTCACTGATATTTATTTCCGGCCTTTGAAACTCCTGGCGCAGCTTGTCCACCACGCGAAAGAGCGTCTTCTTCACAGTGCCTACGCTGGTCCCGAAGTAGTCGGCAAGCTCCTCGCACGTCAACCCCTCCTGGTGTTTCAGGATGAACATGAGCCGTTGGCGCGCCGGGATTTCTTCCAGACGCTGCAGGATCTGCTGAACCATCACGTTGTTGAAGGCCGTGCGGTCGGATCCGGCGACGGCAAATCCGGCGCCTTCCGTAACGTCTGACGCCCGGGGGAGTTCCTTCTTCCGTTTGTGGCTCAGGAAGGAATTCACCATGATCCTGCGCAGCCACGTATGAAACGACGAGTCACCCCGGAAACGGCCGATGGCACGATACGCATTCAGGAAGACTTCCTGCGACAGGTCCTCGGCATCGTGATGATTCCCGCAGAACCGCAGGGCCAAAACGTGCATGGCTCTCCGGTGGCCGGACACCAGTAGACAAAAGGCGTCCACGTCCCCTCGTTTGGCTTTAGCGATAAGTTCGATCTCAGCGGGAGCAGCCATCGACGTTTCGATAGCTATAGACACGGTTGGGCGGGGAGGGTTGGCAGGGAAACAAACAGCAAAGAACAAATAGTCAATAATCGATCACAAATCCCCGAACCATCAGGTTCATCAGAGGGGGACTTGCCTATCGACTATTGACTATTTGTTCTTTCTACTTCCCCAGTTCTGTATAGGCTGTGCGGATGTTGCCGGCAACGCCTCCGAAGAGGCCGGCATTGCCTCCTGTGTATCCCATGTCGGCGTACTTTTGAGGAACCTTATATTCCATACCGGCCTGCTCGGCGGTCTTGCCGGCTTTGATTTCGTCCTCTACCCAGGCGATGAAGTCGTTGTTGAAATCCGCGTAGGTCCGAAGGTCGGCAAACGTCGTCGGCCCCGTGGTGATGTGCCCGTTGATGATGGTGTCGACGTTCTTGATGGTGGCGGCGGCTTTCGCGAGAGTCTTGCCGTATTCGACGGCGCTTCCGCCGTTTGCGGTGTCGATGATGGGCACTCCCTTGCTCGCAAACGCATCGCCGGCATGCATCGCACGGAGCGCAGGGAAGACCACCCAGCCATCGCCGTTCGTGTGGGCCTTCCCGAAGTAGTACAGCACGATCTGGTCGGCGCCCGTGCCGATCGTCATGGTGTCGTTGAAAGTTTTTGAGGGCAGGAACTTCGCTTTATCGCCGGCGAAGTTGGTCATCTTGACCATGTTCGCCTTGGTGTTTTCGTGCGCCACAAACTGGACATTGTCGGAGAAGAACTCGTTGCTCCCCGTGTGGTCGGCATGCGTGTGCGTGTTGATGACCATGGTGACCGGCTTGTTGGTGACCATGCGAACCTGGTCGAGAATATTCTGGCCGTTGCCGGGATTCTTCGTATCCACCAGCACGACGCCCGTGGAGGTGATAAACACTCCGGTATTTCCACCACCATTGGCGATCATGTAAAGGTTGTCACGTACTTTGATCGTATTCAGAGCTGCTGGAGCGGCTGCACCGCCGCCACGGCCCTGCCCGCCTCCGCCGCCCGCGCCACGGCCGCCACGCTGGCCCCCGGCCGGGGGACCCTGATAACCCATGACTGCCATCGAAATGCTGCCCACCAGGAACAACACACCCAGAACCATTCCACGTTTCATCAGAAACCTCCGGAGAAAAACGCTCGTTGTACGAACCAGAACAGTCCAGCAGCGATCACCGCTATAGACCCGGCGAAAGCGACCTGACGGCCGGCCTTTTCACTGCGTGATCGAAGAAACGCCAGCGCCGACGCGACAACAACCACAACGGCCATCTGGCCAAGTTCCACGCCAAAGTTGAAAGAGAACAGGGACCACCCCAAAGCGCTGCGGGGCAAATCCATTTCTCGCAGTACGTTAGCAAATCCAAACCCATGAATGAAACCAAAAGCGAAGGCTATCCAGGCTCGAACGTCGCGCCCCTCCTTCACCAGAAGATTATCGAATCCCACGTACACGATGCTTAAGGCTATCGCGGGCTCGATGATACGGGCAGGAGGGGTGAAGATGTCGAGAGCAGCCAGGGAGAGCGTGATGCTGTGCGCGAGGGTAAAGGATGTCACCACAAGGAGCAGTCTCCGCGTGCTCCCGCCCAGCAGCAGCAGTCCAACCAGGAACAGCAGGTGATCCGGGCCGATCAGAATGTGGCGAATCCCCTCGGGGATGAACTTGCGAATCACCGCAACAGAGCCCTGGCGGGTGCCGAAAACATGATCCGTGCGGCTTTCGAAGCGATTGAGAATCACCTGGCGTGTGAGCGCGCCATCCTCGTAAATATTCACGAACGTCTGGTGATCCGGATCGTAGGGAAACAGGATGCCGGATATAGATATCGTTCCGGGCCTGGGGACATCCGGAAACTGAATGGCGAACCGTATGGCCTGGCGATCCGGAAGGATTTCAGGCTCGCCCCATTCGGGCTTGAGCGCCTTGCCATCGGCGGAGACATTCAATCGTGCGGTCAACAGTGCCCGAATCGAAGCGCCGCGCTCGGCAAGAAACTTCGGGTCGTGCAGCCTCTCGACCGGTGTGATGCCCAGATCATGGGCGAGATCGAAGTCGTGAACAATGAGCGAGGCCTCGATACCGCCCGGCGTCAGTTGAATATCCAGAAAACTGAACGGGACAGGGTGCGCTCCGGCGGGCTGGGCCAGCGCGAACAGGAGCAGTAACAGAGCCAAGACCGGTTTCATCGCCGTCAGCGTACTTGAGCGGGGGTTCACGATCAAGGCAGCTCTCCCTTGTCTCCCTTGCCCTGGGGCCTCAAGAAAGAGCTTGCTCAGGCTTCGTATCACGCTTCAGCGTGCCGGACCATCCCTAGTGTCTGCGCCCTTGCGGCCTCGTGCTCCGCGCCCGGCCGCCGGCCGCCTCCCGAGAGGAGTGGCGCGCCTCAATTGTTCGTGCCCCCGCTCACGCTTTCGCGCTAGAGTATCTGCACTCTTAGACACCCGGGGTTGTGATGGCTCGGACCACTTTTTTGTTATTGATTGTGTTTGTTTCGCTGGTCAGCGTTCCGGCTTTTGGACAGGTTGATTTTTCCGGAAGTTGGGCGCCGCTCTACCACGAGGATTCGCCTGAGCGGCTGCCCGGTCCTGAACTGGGAGACTACACCGAACTTCCGATCAACGATGCTGCCCGGATGCGGGCGGACACCTGGGAAGCCGACCGCATTTCCGTCGTTCAGGAGTACCAGTGCCGCCCGCACGGTTCCGACTATGCGCTACGAGGTCTGGGTAATGTCCGTATCTGGCAGGAGATCGACCCCTTGACTCTGCAGTTGATCGCCATCCATATGCATTTCCTGGCGTGGGACAGCGATCGCACCATCTATATGGATGGCCGCCCGCGTCCATCCGATCTCGAACCGCACACCTGGCAGGGCTTCTCGCTCGGCAAGTGGGAAGGCAACATGCTGACCGTCACCACAACCCATCTCAAAGCCAACTATATTCGCCGTAACGGCGTTCCCCGGAGCGAGAAATCCACGACCACGGAGCACTGGACCCGTCATGGGGATTATCTGACGATCACAACAGTGATCGACGATCCTGTGTTTTTGACGGAGCCTCTTGTTCGCAGCGACAACTGGGCGCTCGATCCCGGAATGCGGATCGGAATATTTGGTTGTGAATACGCTACTGAAATCCCGATGCCGGAAGGAACAGTTCCACACTGGCTGCCCGGAACCAACGCCTACCTTGACGAATTCGCAAACTGGTACGGCCTTCCCTTTGCCGCAACGCGCGGCGGCGCAGAGACTCTCTATCCCGAATATCGAGCGAAGATTCAAGGCTATAAGCCACCAGAGATGTGCACTCGATACTGCGGGTGTATCCAGTTGATTGGCGCAGGCTGCAACGTCGCCACGACGCCGACGCCGGCCCCGCCGGGACAGCCCGCGAGGTGATCCGAACGTCGTGATCAGAGCAACGATGATGAAGACAACAGCCCTTGCATTTCTTATAGGTATGTCGGCTTTTTCCACGGTGGTTGCGCAACAACGCGGGACGACGGCCCCGCCGCCGGCGCTTCCCGTACCCAACGTCGAGATCACCACGCTGAAAGTTCAGGGCAATGTCTATATGCTGGCCGGACCCGGCGGGAACACCACTGTTCAGGTCGGAGACGAAGGGGTGCTTGTCGTCGATACGCAAACCCAGCAGCTTGCCCCGAACATGGTGGCGGCGATTCGCAAGTTGTCGAACAAACCGGTTCTCTGGATCATCAATACGGATGCCCATCCCGAGCATGTGGGAGGCAACGAAGCCCTGCTCCGCCTGAGCGCAACGGGAACAGGCCAGCGCGGTCGCGTCGTGGCCCACCAGAACGTTCTCAACCGCATCACGTCGCAACCCGCTGCGACCCGTCTGCCGCAGAACATGTGGCCCAACGACGCCTACTTTCAAGCCTCCAAGGATTTCTCGTTCAATGGCGAGCCGATTTTTGTATACCACACGGGTGCCGGGCATACCGATGGCGACAGCATCGTTCTGTTCCGCCGATCCGATGTCGTGAGCACCGGCGACATCTTCACGCCAGGACTCTATCCCGTTATCGATATCGCCAGTGGCGGCAGTGTCCAGGGCGTCATCGACGGTCTGAATAAAGTGATGCAATTGACCGTTCCCCTGCGGTATCAAGAGGGAGGCACTTACGTGATTCCGGGCCGCGGCCGAATCTGCGACGAGGCCGACGTTGTAGAGTATCGTGACATGGTGACGATCATCCGCGATCGGGTTCGTGACCTGATCGACAAGAAGATGACGCTGCAGCAAGTGAAAGCAGCCCGGCCGACTCGGGATTACGATACGGAGTATGGTTCTGCCACAGGCCCGTGGACGACCGACATGTTTGTCGAGGCTGTTTACAAGAGCCTCAGTGCGAAATAAGAAGAGTTCCGAGAGGACGACTATGAAAAATAAACTCATTCTGCTGTTTGCCGCGGCATTCTTCATGTCCGGCATTCACGCCTACGCACATCATTCTTTCGCGGCGGCCTATCTCGAAGACCGCACCATGCAGATTGAGGGCAAACTCGTGACGTTCACCCTGCGCAATCCGCATTCGTTTGTCGGCGTGGAAGCCAAGGACGACAAGGGCGTCGTGCAGACCTATTCCATCGAATGGGGCGCGGCGAGCCAACTGAACCTCACGGGCGGCGCGGAAGCGCTGAAGTATGGCGATCCGGTCATCGTCGTGGGCAACCCCGGCCGCAATCCGATCGACCACCGCATGAAAATGGTCAGCATCAAGCGCACCAGCGATGGATGGACCTGGGGCGGATCGTTCAATTGATGAGAACACACAGGATTCTGTTCGTCGTTCAGGTTATCGCAACGGCCGTGGTTGTTGCTTTCGCGTGCACATCGCTCAGCGCGCAGGGGCGCGGCGGTCGTGCCGGTCCGCCACCAACGCCCAAAGCCGCCGCTCCGGCGGATTTCACGGGCTACTGGGTTTCTGTCGTCACAGAAGACTGGCGCTGGCGCATGGTCACCCCCATCAAGGGAGATTTCGCGAGTATTCCCCTCAACGCGGAAGGCCGGCGTGTGGGCCTGACGTGGGATCCGGCCAAAGACCAGGCGTTGGGCCAGGCCTGCAAAGGCTACGGCGCACCGGCCATCATGCGTCTACCCGGGCGTCTCCACATCACGTGGCAGGACGACAGTACCCTGAAAATCGAGACCGACGAAGGCACTCAGACAAGGCTGCTGCATTTCAACGCGTCCGCACCGCCGGGACCGCCCTCCCTGCAGGGCCACTCCGTGGCGAATTGGGAGCAACCCGTGCGCGGAACGGCTGCCCCCGCAGCCGGGCTGGGCGCAGTACGTCAGGGAGCGCAGGGACGTTCGCTTGAAGTAGTGACCACAGGCTTAACCGCGGGGTATCTGCGCAAGAACGGTGCGCCCTATAGCGCTGACGCAGTCGTCAGGGAATTCTTCGATTTGTCAAAAGAGGCGAACGGAGACACCTGGTTCGTGGTCACGACAATCGTCGAAGACCCCACCTATTTGACCGAACCCTTTGTCACAAGCACCAACTTCAAGAGGCAGGCGGACGCGACGGGCTTCAGCCCGAAGCCGTGTTCTGCGAACTAGCGGCGAGATCGAGGGAGCATAGACGACAAGCGATGAAACGAATACCCGGCCTGATGTTATTCACGTTCCTTCTTCTCGTCACGCCTGCACTGGCTGTCGACCTTCGCGTGATGGACAGCGGCGGGGTGGAAGTCCTCGTAAAAGACATCAGCATCGACTACGGTGGACTGCTTGGTACAGACAAGGAAACGGAAGGCATCCGTGTGTCGCAGGGCGAAGCCCTCGTGACCGCCAAGTGGAGCGACATTGACACCGTCACTGTCACCGGACGCGACGCGACGGCAAAGCTCATGACCATCGAGATTGACGTGAAAGGCGGGAAAAAGGTGAGTGCCACTCTGGTCCGCAAGGGACGGATGAAACTGGTGGGCAGATCCGACCTTGGCGATTACTCCATTGATCTCGAGAAAGTGAAGAGGATCACTGTCGTGTCTGCCGAACCCACAAAGTGACGCCCCAGGCGATTGACAACAAGTCGCAAACGAACCCCCCTCGCCGGACTGATCGGCAATATGCTCTTCAATTCGACTGGCGGCTTAGACGGCAAAATCAACGAGTCCTACAGTAAGCCAAAGAAACCAAACGCCAGTCACCTCACAAACCGTTCACGGAAGCCTCTTTCATTTCACTGGATAGAAAATTGCACTCCACCGCCTCGACTTTAGATTTAGGAGCAATAATCATCATGAGCACTGCAGCACCCCAGCCTTCCCTTTACGAACAACTTGGCGGAAAACCCGCTGTTGACGCAGCCATCGATCTCTTTTACAAGAAGGTTCTCGCGGACAGCAGGATTAATTACTTTTTCGAATCCGTGGACATGACCAGGCAAAAGGGCAAGCAAAAGGCTTTCCTGACGATGGTCTTCGGAGGGCCAGCCAGCTACTCGGGCCTGGATATGCGCACTGGGCACGCGCACCTCGTCGCAAAAGGGCTCAATGACAGCCATTTCAATGCTGTTGTGGAAAACCTGGGCCAGACGCTAAAGGAACTTGGCGTCAAAGACGAACTGGTTGCGCGGGTCGCCAGCCTGGCGGAAAGCGTTCGCAATGACGTACTGAGCCGCTGACACCGGCGAAGTCGAGATTCCTGCGTGCGGATGGCATAAACTGACTCCGCATGAAAGCAGTGATCCAGCGTGTATCCCGCGCCAGCGTGACCATCGCGGCGCGGGAGCACTCGCGCATCAGAGCGGGCATCCTAGTACTGCTGGGCGTGGGAAAAGGCGATACGGCAGAAGACGCGGCAGCCCTGGCGAAAAAGATTGTCGAACTGCGGATCTTCGAAGATGAGGCCGGCAAGATGAATCGCTCCGTGCTCGAAGCCGGAGGGGAGATTCTTGCAGTCTCGCAATTCACGCTTCTCGGAGATTGCCGGAAGGGACGCCGTCCTTCCTTCGACCATGCGGCGCCCCCGGACGAAGCCCGCATCCTCTATCAAAAGTTTATCGACGAGGCAGCCGCACTCGGCGTGCGCGTCGCCACTGGCGTGTTCCAGGCCACGATGGAAGTCGAGCTCACCAACCAGGGCCCGGCGACCTTCATTCTCGAGAGCCGCAGGCAGCAGATTGATTGAACGGGAAAATCAGGATCCGATGGTCTTCATCCGTGACAGGCGGAGACGTTCTGAAAACTCTGCGGGTCGGGGGGCAGTCAACGGACGGCGCCCCAGAGCCGCGATATGGTCAAGGAAAAGGGACGCCGACTTGGGCGTTGCAAGCAGGTAGTTGTAGACGCTCCAACGGCAGGCTGAAGCCATGGGGTGCCGCGGGCTGATGAGCCAGCCACGAACGCGGTCCGCACAGTCCGGCGGAAGCCGCTTCGGAGAAACCGGCGACCACGACGCAAGATCCAGAGATTCCAGCGCGGAACAAACATCGCGCGCGGTCTCGATCAACACAGGTGCATCGTTCGCCGTGGCAGAGAACCAGAAAGGATGCGACGGCGCATCCGCCGGCGGCAGCTCGCTGCATGAACTGGCAAGCGAGATCTTCGTGTGCCCTTCAAGAATCTGCCGCACGCGATCGAATCGTGTCCATCCCAGATTCTGAGCGGTCGGGTCCAGACCCGCTCGTCTCAGTTCTTCCTCGGCGAAGTTTGTGAGACTTGCGTCCCAACCCGCGCCAACCTTCAATGCTGTTTGGACGGCGTTGTCAAAGCTGACTGCTCCGCACCAAACGAGTGCAGACAGCAGCGCGGTACCCACCACGTGAAACCGGAACGGCGCTCCGTCTGCGCGAGCGCTGAGCCACTCCATCAAAGAAGACTGGAAAACCAGGTTCTCGACCAGCCGCGGCGAGATGGAGTTGTAGTGGTAAGCGGCGCCATACTGCTTCACGGTTTCGGCGATCGGCCTCGGCTTCAGAGTGCCTTCGCGCAACCACGTCTCGCGAACCGCCGCGATAGTGGATGAATAAAATGGATCGAGATTGTGCCGGGTGTGGAAGGTGAAAACATCCCAGCCTGTCAACTTCGTGGAATCAAGGATCCGATGACGGATGGCTCCCAGCGCGTCGATTTCGTTGAGCCAACCCAAAGCGACGGCCTCCGCGGGCATGAAGTTGTAAACGGCTGGAACGACGATGGTGACGGGATGTCCGGTGACCCCTGGCTTGTTAAGCCTTTGAATACTGCGAAGTGCAGATGCCTTCCACTGAAAGCCTTTACGGGTGGGGCTGGGAACTGCATATGTCTGTTCTTTCCACGCGCAGCGGGGCTTTCCAGTTGCCTGTCCCTTGGAAGGACGATGATCTGCTTTTTTGTAGTCTCCCACTAGCATAAAACCACACCGGCTTTCAGCAATCTAGAAGCCAACGGCGTAACCTGTTGGAAAGGGGGTCATTGTACCCACCAAATCCACAAAATAGAAACAATTTGTAACGAGAAGTGGAAAAACCTGTGGAAATCTCCAACCAACTAAGTAGTTGAAATCCTTGTAGGGAGGCCGTTCGGAACCTGAAATACACAAGTTTTTGACAGGGAAAGAGACTTTATTGCAGGGACACTGACAGTATTTCCCGGCGGTCCTTCGAAGAAATACCGACAAGAGTGTCCCCAAAGACTATCGAGCTAATTCCCTGTCGGAAGCGGCCCAACGTGTCGTGAGCACATCCGGATCAGGTCCGGCTTGACGACCTTCCCGAGAGCATTGCGCGGCAAGGCGTTCAGCAGTTCCAGACAGCGGGGCTGCTTGTAAGGCGACAGCTTGTCCGAACACCACTCCCGGAGTTGATCGATGTCGAGAGAACTCTCTCCACGCAATACGGTCGCAGCGCAAACCACTTCTCCCCAGACCGGATCCGGCAATCCGACAACGGCGCATTCCGCTATTGCCGGGTGCGACAGCAGGACGTGTTCGATTTCAAGCGCGGAAATTTTGTAGCCGGCGGACTTGATAATATCTACCGACTGCCGCCCCATGATGCGGTAGTAGCCCTGCTCGCGAATCGCGACGTCTCCGGTGCGAAACCAATCCCCGCTGAAAGCCGCGGATGTGGCTTTCGGATTGTCCCAGTACTCCCGGAAAACGCCCGGTCCGCGCACCCAGATCTCGCCAGGTTCACTCTCCCCTGGAACGACCGTGCCGCCCTCATTCACGAGCTGGATCTCCATGCCAGGCAGCGGGACTCCGACAAAGCCGGGACGCCGCTCGCCGTTCAGGGGATTGGACAACGCCATTCCAATTTCAGTCATGCCGTAGCGTTCGAGCAATACCTGTTGAGTGAGATCCCGCCACTGTTGATGCACGCGGACGGGCAGGGCGGCCGATCCGGAAACCATCAGACGCATGGCGCCGAAAGCTTGGCGATAGATGTCCTGCTCGCGGGAGGGTAGAGTCTCGAGAATCTGAAGCAGCTTGACGTAGAGGGTTGGAACCGCCATGAAAACGCTGTAAGCCTGCGACCGGACTCGCGCGAGAATCGCCTCGGCATCAAAATGGTCGAAAGGCTCCACGCAGGCTCCGCTCCACAATGCGCAGGCGAGAATGTTGAGGATTCCATGGATATGATGCAGGGGCAGAAACAGCGGAATCGAGTCACTGGCCTGCCAATCCCAGGCTCGCACGAGAGCCTGGATCTGTGCGTCCAGCATCCCGTGAGTCCAGACAACGCCCTTGGGAAGGCTTGTCGTGCCACTGGTGAAGACGATCAGGGCGCGACGCGTCGTCTGGACATCCGGGAGCGGGGTAACGGCGGATCCATCGAGAAGTTCGCGCAACAGGCACGACGCGCCGACCGAGGCGGCGGCGTGACGCAGTGCGTCAGGTGGAGCCGAATCGACAATGACGCGTCGGACACCCGCCGTGCGAAAAACGTGTTCCATCTCTCTCTGGCGTGCCGTTCGGCTGATCGGAACGGCAATCCCTCCGGCGCGCCAGATCCCCCACAAGGTCTCCGTGTAGGGCATGCCGCAAGGCAGCAGGAATGCGATGCGCTCCTCGGCGAGATCGGACCGGCCATCAAGCAGCGCGCCGGCGATGGAGGCGGAGTTTTGGAGCAGGTCCGCGTAGGTATGGCTGACGGACGCCGAACGAAAGGCGGTCCGGGAAGCGTGAAGTGAAGCGCGTCCGATTAATCCCGTCATCAGGCGAACAGGGTACTCTCAGCCCCGGACTACGGGCAAGACGGACGGCGCCGTCCGCCGCCTCGATTTCCCCGTCGACTAAAGGACGCACACTACCGGCAAGTATTCACGGGCGCCGGCGGCAGACTGCCGCTTCGATTGTTGCCGTTCAGGCCGCCAGGTCCGTTCGGCCCGCGCGGGGCGTTCAAACTCGGGTCCGCGCCATTGCCGACGATTCCGCTGTTGAATGGGCCATCGACAGGGTTGCCGTAGATATCCTCAGACCATGGTCCGGGAACTTCGGCGGTGGCGCACCAGGAACGAATGATCCCCCGGCGATCGACAGTGAACGTCATTTGACCGCGCCCGGCGAGCAGATCGGGATAGACATAAACCCTGTTCTCACCCTGATTCTGGATGTTGCGCGGGCTGCCATATTCCTTCTCGAGTTGTGTCACGGGGCGGCCCACCCACCGGTGAACGCATGCTGGCAGGAGCAACGCCGCCAGGGTCAGCAGCAGAACGCGTTTCATGGGCTAACTCTAGTCGCGTGGGCAACCGGCGTCAAGCTCACCAAAGTTACATTTTCAAATGAGTTGACAGGGTCGCGCGCTCTTGATTTCGCGGCATGTAACCTCTATTCTCTAGGATTGCTTATGAGACAATGGACGACCTGACCAGCAAGAGCTCTCCCCTGCCTCCCGACGAGGATCTTACTGAGGTAAGAAAACCCGCGTCGCTGCTGATTGCGCAGTTTTTTCTGTTCCCGCTGATCATTATCGGGATCTGCGTCGGCATCTTCCTGTTTTTCGGTTACCTGATCTTCGGCAGCGCCGATCAGAAGACTCCGTCTCAATATCTGGACCGGATGCGCTCGGGCACGGGTACCCAGCGCTGGCAGGCGGCTTATGAACTCTCGAACCTCGTAAAGTCGAATCCTGAGAGAGCGCACACGCCGGAGTTCGTTGAACGGCTGTCGGTGGCCTACACGGATACGCAGGATGAAGACATTCTCGTTCGCGGGTATATCGCGTTGATTTTCGGAGAATTGAAAGAGTCTTCCGCAGTTTCCCTGCTGTCTGACGGCCTGCGCCGCGACGAAAAGCTGAAGAATTCGCCGTGGGATCAGCGAGGCTTTTTAGGGATCCTCGGGCCGTCGGTCGACCAGATTCGCGAAGAACTGCTGCAAGATCAGATTTACACCTTGTGGGCACTAGGTTCGATTGGAGATAATTCCGCCGTTCCAGTCGTCCTGGAATTTGCGAACAATCAGGAAGCCTCTATTCGCAAAGTTGCAGCGTACGTCCTCGGTTCGATGAAGGATCAGCGTGCCGTGGAAGTTCTGCGCGTTCTTCTGAACGATTCCAGAGACGACGTCAGATGGAACGCTGCGCTCTCGCTGGCCCAACTGGGCGATAGCGAAGGCGCGGAACTGTTGATGAAATTGCTCGATCACAGCTATGTTGACGCACTTCCGGACATGGATCCGGTTTGCGATATGTTAAAAACCCAATGCCGTGATCCAAAAGCGTCGCTGATGGCGAGCGCCGTAACGGGTCTCGGAACTTTGAAATACGAAGCGGCGAGAGAAAAGATTCGCGCGCTCAGCGAAAGCGATGCGGCTCCCGAAGTACGGAACGCGTCGTTGGAAGCTCTGAAGAAGTACTAGTGTAGTGTCCAGGAATTAGCTGGGCAGTTATTCCGAGCGCAACGGCGTCGGATTCTAGGAGCGACGAAGGAGCAATGCTCATTCATTGTGACTGAGGAGCGACAACGAAGCCGGCGCTGTTCCGCCGGGAGAACTGCCCAGCTAATTCCTGGACACTACACTAGCTCTATAACTATTTCGAAATCTTAACCTAAGAGGTTCACCATGCCCCCTGTAGTACAAGCGATGGCAGCCGCGGCAGCGCTGCTGCTGCCGGTCGTCATTTTCATTGTGGTGATCAGCATCGCGCTGGTGAAGCGCGGTGAGGTCTCCATGCATGGGGAAGAAGCCCATGCAGCTCCGGCGGCCGGGAAACCCGGGAAGGCCGGGGCGCTGGTCCCGCGGCGCGCGTTCTTTTCCTGGATGGGCGTTGCCTGGACAGCTTTTGCGGCATCGATGGTTGCTACAGCATCCGCGACGGGCCGCTTTATGTTCCCCAATGTCCTTTTCGAACCGCCTGCCACGTTCAAGGCCGGCTTTCCTGATGAAATACAGAAAGGCCAGGTTGACGAACGTTTCAAGCAGGGATTTGGCGTCTGGCTGGTCAAAGACAACGACGTTGTCACCGGAGAACTCGGCATCTACGCCCTTTCGACCGTCTGCACCCACCTGGGCTGCACGCCCAATTGGCTCCAGGGTGAACAGAAATTCAAGTGCCCGTGCCACGGCAGCGGCTATTACAAGAATGGCATCAACTTTGAAGGACCGACACCGCGGCCTCTGGAGCGTTTTGCGATTTCGCTTGCCGATGACGGTCAGATTCTTGTGGATAAGAATACGAAGTTCCAATACGAAAAGGACCAGTGGTCTGACCCGCGGTCTTTCCTGAAAACTACTTCATAAAAAGCGGCAATATGGCAAACATCATAGAAAAGATCAAAGCCCTGTTTCAGGCTCTGTCCCCATCCAAGGTCGGGCAGGCCATCCAGGAAACTCAGCTCTACCGGTCCGTTTTCCGCGTCGGCGTTCCCGACACAGACCGAAAGCGCATGCTCGTCATGCTCGGCAGCGTCTTCCTTCATCTGCATCCCGTCAAAGTCCGGAAGTCTGGCATTCGGATGCGCTACACGTGGTGCATGGGCGGCATTACGTTCTTCCTTTTCCTTGTTCTGACGTTCACCGGTTTGCTCCTGATGTTCTACTACCGCCCGACACTCGATTACGCGTACGTGGACATTGTCGACCTCCGAGAGCAGGTACCGCTGGGAATCATGCGGGAGATTCATCGCTGGGGCGCGCATGCCATGGTGATTGCCGTGTGGCTTCACATGTTCCGCGTCTTTATGACCGGTTCGTACAAGCCGCCACGTGAATTCAACTGGAACGTGGGCGTGATCCTGCTGGTGCTGACGCTTGCTGTTGAGTTTTACCGGCTATCTTCTGCCATGGGATCAGTTGGCGATGTGGGCCATCACGGTGGGAAGCAACATGGCGCGGGCGACACCCTTCGCGGGCAATGAAGGGCCAGGGGCCGCTCTACTCAAGTTAGGGGATATCGCCCTGGTCAACAGCGCCAGCGACGCGCGCTTCGCGCTGCTGGGCGGAAGGTTCGTGGGCGAGGGAGCGCTGTTGCGCTTCTACGTGTTGCATTGCGTCGGATTGCCGCTTGTCGCGGGGTTCCTGATGGCGATCCACTTCTGGCGTATCCGCCGCGATGGCGGTATCTCCGGACCCCTGTAGAAACCGGCCGGCAGCCAATAACAGATTAAGGGTGGAAGAATGGCGTTCATACAGCTCCTGAAAGATATCGTCAATACATTGGCCGATCCGCGGATCCTGATTTCGCTGGCGGCGATATTTCTCTTCGCGTCTTTGAAATGGCCGCAGAAGTTCTACAGCGACGCGGCCGCAAAGATTCTCTTCACCGTGATGATCGGGTTTTTCCTGATCAGTCTCCTGGACCCGAACTTCCGTGTTGTGGTGACCAAGCCCGACAACGTTCCGATCGTGGGCATGCTCTTCATGATCCCGTTTTTCACCTGGTTCTCGCTGCGCGAAGCGGTTCGCAACGACAAAAAGAGGGACGAAGGTAAATTACTGATCGAGCAGGAGGAGACCGCAGACAAGGTTCTGACCTGGCCCGATCTCGTGTACACCGAACTGATCTGCATGGTGGTCCTGACAGTGGTCCTGATCGGCTGGTCGATGATGCTGAAAGCGCCGCTGGAAGATCCCGCGAATCCTCAGGCATCGCCGAATCCCTCCAAGGCGCCGTGGTATTTCCTCGGACTGCAGGAGATGCTCGTGTACTACGACCCCTGGCTCGCCGGCGTAGTCTTTCCCGGCCTGATTATTGTGGGGTTGGGGGCCATACCTTACATAGACACCAACCCCCGCGGAAACGGCTACTACACGCTGAAAGAGAGAAAGTGGGAGATCGGGACCTTCCTGTTCGGGTTTCTGATTTTGTGGATCCTGCTTGTCATTCTAGGGACGTTCCTGCGAGGTCCGAACTGGAACTTCTTCGGGCCCTACGAGTTCTGGGATGTTCATAAACTCGAAGCGCTGATCAATATCAATCTTTCGGAAATCATCTGGATCAAGCTGCTTCACATGGCGCCTCCCAAGTACGTGCTGGTTCGCGAAGCGTTTGGCATTCTGCTGGTGCTCGGATACCTGCTGCTGCTTCCGCCGCTGTTCGCGAAGAAATGGTTCAAGGGCTTTTATGCGTCGCTCGGGCCGATTCGCTTTTACGTGATGATGTTCCTGTTGCTGGCGATGACCGCTCTCCCGATCAAAATGATCCTGCGCTGGCTGTTCAACCTGAAGTACATCGTGGGCATTCCGGAGTATTTCTTTAACATCTAATCTCATAACGAAAGACGGAGACAACGGTGAGTACCGAACAACCTCAAGAGGGCGGACACAAAAAGCCGCCCATTCCGACACCCGCAAAGAAGGTGCCCGCGTATAACATCGAAAGACGCGGAGACCGGCTCTACCAGGCGCAGAACCTTCACAAGTGGTTTGCGATTTCGAGCCTGCTGTTGTTTGTAATCACCATCGGGATGGTGATGCAGGATTACACGCGGGAATGGAAACGCTATCAGCGCGACTTCACCAAGCTCAACTATGACACCACGGTCGCCGACTACATCAGCGCACGGCGTTCCATCGACGACACGAAGTACAACGACCTCGTCAGGGACTACAACGCCGCCAATGCCGCGCAGCGGGAAAACAGCGGAGCCATCAGCCAGGCCGAGGAACAGGTTGCCGCTTTGAACGCGCAGTACATTCGCGTGGACCAGCTCTACAAGACCACGAAGGCTCAATACGACGCAGACAAGTACACCTACGACGAGGCGGTTGCGCACAAGCTGTCCAGCGAAGAAAAGGACAAAGCGAGAGCGGAAGCCACCGAGGCGGCAATGGATCAGTATTTCCTCGACCGCGAGCAGATCAACACCCAGCTGCAAGCGGCGAAAGACGACCTGACAAAACTTCAGGACCGCTCCATCGAGGACCGCAAGCAGATCATGGCCATGCGGGCGGACCTCGACCGCATCGGGCGACAGCTGAATACCCTGAACCCGGGCACTCTGGTCACCACGATCATCAACGCGCCGATGCTGGACTTCCTCAAGCCGTCGCTGCAGATCAAGCAAATCCTGCTGCCGAACCTCTTTAACGATCAGCCGTTCAAGCAGATCGCGCGCGCCGATCGCTGCACCACGTGCCATCTGGGTATCGACAACGCGAAGTTTTCCGATGCGGAACAGCCGTTCCGGACTCACCCCAACATGGATCTCTATCTGGGTTCGGGGTCTCCCCATCCGATGGATAAGTTCGGGTGCACCTCGTGCCATGGCGGTCTCGACCGTTCCACGGATTTCCTCACCGCGGGCCATACGCCGCACGACAAAATGCAGGAAGAGGACTGGGCGTTCAAGTACGGTTGGGACGCAAAGGCTGCGGTCCGGGAATTTCTCCCAACGCCGATGCTGGCCATGCCGGATGTGGAAGCGGGTTGTTACAAGTGTCATAACTCCAGCACCGAAGTTCCCAGGGCGGCAGCGCTGGATAATGGACGCGAGCTGATCAAGCAGTTCGGATGCTTCGGTTGCCACAAGATTCCCGGCTACGAAGAGATCCGCAAGGTTGGTCCGGACCTCTCCACTGTTTCGGGAAAGCTCACACAGGACTGGATGAAGAAATGGCTCGCGAACCCCAAGGACTTCAAGTCTGAAGCGCGCATGCCGAAGTTCTGGTACAACACCAACAACAGCGGCGTTCAGAACGGCGTCGATTGGGACAAGAGAAACGTGGCGGAGATCAACGCCATCGTGGCCTATCTGTGGGACAAGTCGTCGAACATGCCCCAGAAGACCTTGCCTGTCAAAAACACCAACGGCAATGTGGCTCACGGCAAGGAACTTATTCAAACCGTCGGATGTTACGGATGCCACGCTGTGGGGCCGATTGCGGAAGTTGAGAATCGCACCCAGGTTCGCCGACGTCACGGCTACAACCTCGCGAATCAAGGCAGCAAGGTAACCGCCAACTGGATCGCAAATTGGGTAACCGATCCCCGGCAGGTCTGGGCCGATTCCAAGATGCCCAGCCTTCGCCTGACAGATTCGGAAGTCGCCGACGTCACGGCTTATCTCTCTTCACTCAAGAATCCCGAGTGGGAACAGAGGACACCGCCGCAAACCGACACCGCCGCGCTGGATGATGTCGTCTACGAATTCCTCCGCGCGACGTCCACCGAAGAGAAAGCCAAAACGGATCTTGCTGCAATGAGCCTCGATCAGAAGAATCTCTACGCCGGAGAAAAACTGATCGGGCGTTATGGGTGCTACGGTTGCCACAACGTTCCCGGCTTCGAGAAAGCTCAGCCGATCGGCACCGAATTGACCGAAGCAGGCAGCAAACTGATCTCGCAGCTCGATTTCGGATTCCTGGATATCGAGCACGAGCGCGCCGCGTGGTATGAGCAGAAGCTCCGTGATCCGCGAATTTTCGACAAGGACCGCGTCAAGCGGCCCGACGAATTACTGAAAATGCCGAACTTCGGCCTCAGCGACAAGGACGTCAACAGCATCGTCATGGTCCTTACAAGCATGGTGAAGGATAAAGTGCCTCTGGAAATGAAGGAGCGTCCCGATCCCGATATCATCGAAGGACGCATGCTTGTCGCCGAAAAGAACTGCAAAGGCTGCCACATTATTGAAAGTCTCGGCGGAGACATCCGCGCGGTGTTGTCGGGGGAAGAAGACAATCTGCAGTGGCCTCCAAACCTGAACACTCAGGGGCAGAAGACGCAGCCGCAATTCCTACGCTCGTTCCTGCAGGATCCGAGTGCCGTGAAGCCACGCTGGTGGATGAACACGCGTATGCCGACATTCCATTTCACTGAACATCAGATCGCGACCATTGGGAAGTATTTCTCCCGTTTGGACAAGGTGGACTGGGGCTGGATCGATGCCGAAGTGGAAACCACCCCGCAAAGTGTGGCAGCCGGCAAGCAACTGTTCGAACAAGGGCAGTGCACGAAATGTCATCCGACAACCCCGGGATCAACGGCCGGAACCGACCGCACAGGCGTGGCTCCCAACCTCTCGCTGGCTCACGACCGCCTGCGCCCGGAGTGGGTCCTGCGGTGGATTACCGGACCGCTCATGATCGACCCGACATCGAGAATGCCGGACTTCTTTAAGCTCGATGACACGACCAAACGACGAAAGACGGACTATCCTCAGATTCTCGGCGGCGATGTGGACGCGCAAATCCGAGCCCTCCGTGATTACGTCTTCACGCTGGGCGGCGGGCGGGTAAAACTCACCGGGAACTAGCGTGGCGTCTCAATTCGGGGCCGTGCACCTCGAACCCCGAATTCGAATTGCAGAATTCGGGGTTCGAGGTGCACGGCCCCGAATTGAGACGCCACACTAGCCGCAACTCGCAAAAAAGGGGATGGGTATTTCGGGACCGCGAATTACCATCCCCTCTCGCTGTCTGGAAGGCGCTGGAACCGCGTCTGGGAGAATTGTCGAATTGAGGACCCGCTAGTCCAGGACTATGACGACGGTTGAACTGCTCCTTATGGATGACGTGCGGCTGCCATCTCCGCCGGCCATCGCCGTTCGCATCCTCGAACTTGTCCGAAAAGACGAATCCTCTTTCAGGGAACTCGGCTCCATCATCCAGTCGGATCCTGCGCTGACAAGCCGAATACTCCGGTTCGCAAATTCCGCAATGTACGCGCACCCGAAAAAGATCGGCAACATCGATATGGCCGTGGCCATGCTCGGGGAGAATGGAATCAAGAACATTGCCCTGTCTTTTGTCATTGCCCAGACTTTCGAACGTGAAAAGGGCGAGCGATTCGATATCAGCCGTGTCTGGCGTCGATCGATCACGGCGGCGGTGGCCGGGCAGCTTCTTTCGGCAGCCATTGGCTTCAACAACGACGACATCTTCATCACAACACTTCTCCAGGACATCGGCATTGGAGCCATGTTCCTCTGCCGGAAAAACGACTATCTCGCGGTCCTCGATGAAAAAATCGTAACGGGCCTTCCAGCTACTACGATAGAGCGGCAGATCTTCGACTTCGATCATCAGGAAGTGGGCTCAACGCTGCTGAAGATGTGGGGCCTTCCCGAAAGCATCTATCTGCCAATCCGTTACCACCACGATGTCGAAAGCGCGCCCCTGGAAATTCGCCGGCTGTGCGAGGTGATCCGGACTTCCGACCGGCTTGCCGCCGTGTATTGCGGCACGAACAGCGTGCAGAACGTGCGTCGCGCCAGGGAAATGCTCTTGAAGGCCTTCGACATGGGCGAGGACGATGCGATGAAGCTCATTGATGCGGTCGCCCGGAAAAGCGGAGAAGTTCTGGCTCAATTCAACGTCTCCTCCGAACGGATGCCACCGTATTCCGAGATCCTGCAAAAGGCCAACGAAGAATTGAGCCGGCTGAATTTTTCATGCCAGTCACTGCTGATCGAGTTCAAGGAGACTCTGCAGAAGGCGGAGCTTCTGGCAGGCGACCTGAAAGCTGCGAACGAGAAGCTTCGAACCGCAGCGTTTCGCGATGGACTCTCAGGTCTCTACAACCATCGTTTTTTTCAGGAAGCCCTGGCGGGCGAAATGGCGTCCTCCGAGCGTTACAATCATGCCGTATCGATGATCATGTTTGACGTGGACAGTTTCAAAGCCATCAACGACACGCATGGCCACCGCGGCGGCGATACGGTCCTGCGGGCGATCGGTCAATATTTGATGCGCACGACTCGTGCCGCCGACGTTGCGGCACGTTACGGCGGTGATGAGTTCATACTGCTGCTGCGCGAGACCAACCTTGCAGGCGCAAGAGTACGAGCGGAACTGATCTGCTCCGAATTGGCCAGCTCCCCGATCGAGGCCGACGGCTTCAGGATCGACATCACAGTGAGTGTCGGGGTTGCTACCCATGAACCTGGAACTCTCTCGAACAAGGACACCCTGGTCGATCGGGCTGATCGGGCAATGTATCTCGCCAAGAAGTCCGGCCGGAATTGCGTCCGTTTCTTCGAAAACTAAGCGGCTCCCCTCCCCGATCGATGGATGTATGATGGCGGCGCCCAGATCGATCGTCGGGTGACCCCAAACGAGGAGACCATCATGCGCAACACCAAAACATTCGTCGCGGTTATTGCGACGGCAGCGACCGCCCTCGGGACAATGTTCTATACAACCCTCGCCCAGGCGCCTCAGATTCCCCCGGTGCCGACGCCCGTGCCCTCGATCCTGCAAAACTATCAACCGGTAACCGAAGAACGGTTGAAGAATCCCGAGCCTGGTAACTGGCTGATGATCCGGCGAACCTACGACGGCTGGGGCTACAGTCCGCTGAATCAAATCAACCGGGGAAACGTTTCGAAACTGAAGCCCGTCTGGGGTCTGCTCACAGGAGAGAACAGGGTTCACGAGGCCGCGCCCATCGTCAACAACGGCGTGATGTTCATTTCCACGCCAAGCAACCAGGTCATGGCTATTGATGCCAAAGCCGGCAAGATCCTGTGGACCTACAGGCGGCCAAGACCGCAGGGCTCCAACGTCCCTCATGACACCAGCCGCGGCGTTGCCCTCTTCGGTGACAAGGTTTATTTCGCAGCCGGAGAGGCCGTCATCGTGGCACTCGACGCAAAGACCGGAAAAGAGGTCTGGACTACTTCCGTGGCGGACAACGGGTCCGGCTATTACATCTCCCTCGCGCCGCTGGTCGCGGCCGGCAAATTGATGGTCGGCACGTCAGGTGGAGAGTTCGGAATTCGCGGATTTGTTGCCGCCCTCGATCTGACCACCGGAAAGGAGCTCTGGCGAACGTTTACTGTTCCTGCGCCGGGAGAGCCCGGAAGCGAGACGTGGCCTCAGGGCGATCAATGGAAGACCGGCGGAGGCTCCATCTGGGTGACTGCGAACTACGATCCGGAAACAAACCTGGCATTCTGGGGCACGGGTAACGGCGGTCCCTGGATGGGCGACCAGCGGCCGGGGGACAACCTGTATACCTCGTCAACCCTCGCCATCGATGTCGCCACCGGGCAGATCAAGGGCTATCACCAATACCATCCCAACGATTCGTGGGACTGGGACGAGGTATCTCCGCCGATTCTGGTGGACTACAAGCGGGATGGCCGCACCATCAAGGGCCTTATCGACGTCGCTCGCGACGGCTACCTTTGGTTCCTCGAACGTTCGAACGGCCCGATCAAGTTCATCGAGGGGAAACCCTTCGTGTACCAGAACGTATTCCTGCGGCTGGACCCGCAAACCGGCAGGCCCGACGTCGATCCGGCGCGAAAGCCCGGGACCGGGAAAACGGCAAACTTCTGCCCTGGTTTGCACGGCGGCAAGAACTGGCCGCCGATCGCGTTCAGTCCCCAGACTCGTATGATTTACATCCCGGCAAACAACAACATCTGCGGTGAGTTGACCGGCGCTCCGGTCACCTACAGAGCCGGCGGCAATTTTACAGGTACGGCGCGCGGCGGGACCGCGGGGCCTCCGCCTTTCGCCCCTGGAGCGGACCATTTTGGAGAAGTGCAGGCCTGGAATGTCGATACCGGGGAGAAAGTCTGGACCTACAACTATGAGAAGAGTCCCAATTGGGGCTCGATGCTGGCCACTGCGGGCGGCCTGGTCATCAGCGGAGGAACCAACGATCGTAAGATCCATGCTTTCAACGCTTCCAACGGAAAACTCCTCTGGGAGTCGCCAACACCGTCGGGCATTCTTGCCCCTCCGACGACCTTTATGATCGATGGCAAGCAGTATCTGGCGGTGCTCTCCGGTTGGGGCGGCGACTCGGCCGGCATGCAATCCACCCTCGACCGTGGATTTCCGGGAGAATACCCCCCGGTTCCACTCGGAGGATCCATCTGGGTCTACGCGTTGGAATAGTTCGGAGCAGTAGCAGCAACGAAAGGACCGTGGCATCTACCCGCCATATCCTCTAAAATGTTGGATGGGCTGTACGGCTTCATCTGTAACCGACCTCATAACCAATGGAGAAAACGATGCGTAGAATTCTGTTATTCACTGCCCTGCTATCCCTGCTTGCCTACACAGCCTGCGGTGGAGGGAACAACGATATTCCGACCCTCCCCAATATCGGCGGCGGCGGCGGTGGAAATGAGACCCCGTTAAATTCAACCCTCAAGGGAAAGATCATGTGGGAAGGGGCGGCCCCCGAACCCAAGAAGATTCAGACGGCGGCGGACCCGGGATGCATGAATCCAGGACTGGTCACCGAAGAAACCGTTGTCAGCGACGGCGGCCTGGAGAATGTCATTCTCTACGTCAGCGGCGGCGACCTGAGCGGAAAAACGTTTCCTGCCAGGCAGGAAACCGTCGAACTGGACCAAAAGGGCTGTCATTACGTTCCGCACGCCCTTGTCCTTCAAACGGGTCAGGAACTCAAGATCGTCAACAGCGACACGACGGCCCACAATGTTCACGCGTGGTCAATGATCAACATGCCGTTCAACGAGGCGCAGCCGCACCCGGGCGACACGAAAATCGCAAGGTTCGACAAGGAAGAAATGCACTTCCCCATCAAGTGTGACGTCCACAGCTGGATGAACGCGTTTGTTGGTGTTTTCAAGCTCCCCATGCACACCGTCTCGACCAAAGGCGGCGCCTTCGAAATGAAGATGCCGTCCGGCAAATACGAGATCACCGCCATCCATGAAAAGTGGGGCACGCAGACGCAAATGGTGGAAATCGCGGACGGGGCCACCGCCGAACTGAATTTCACCTTCAAGGCTAGCGGCACAGGCGACTGATCCGTGCGGCGCAGCGTTCGCGTTGCGGGCTCGCTTCATGAAGAGGGTGAAACCGTGGCAATGCTCCGGTTTGCCCTCTTCATTGCCAGCGGCATTGCTCGCCTGACCTTTCCGGAATAAGACAATGGCAGTGACGGAAATCGGAATTTCCAATCGGCGCGCACGCGCCACGGACTTCTTCGAGCTGACCAAACCTCGAATCACGTTCATGGTGCTGATATCGACGATTGTGGGCTTTTACATGGGAGCCGAAGGGCCGCTCCAGGCTGCATTGCTTTTCCACGCGATTATCGGCACCGCCCTCGTCGCCTCCGGGGCGAGCGCACTGAACCAGTACTTCGAGCGCGATCTCGACGCGCGGATGAATCGGACGCGCGGCCGGCCCATTCCAGACGGCCGTTTAGTGGCCGGCGACGCGCTCGTTTTCTCGCTGGTGATTTCCACGCTCGGTGTAGGCTACCTCGCCATATTCGTGAATATTCTGACGGCTACTCTTGGAGCCTTCACGCTCGGCGCGTACATCCTGATTTACACCCCACTGAAAACCCGCACCACCTGGTGCACGCTGGTCGGGGCCTTTCCAGGCGCCATTCCACCGCTCATGGGCTGGGCCGCAACGCGCGGCACTCTGGATATGGCGGGCCTTTCCCTGTTTGCGATTCTGTTTCTGTGGCAGATGCCGCATTTCTTCGCCATCGCATGGATGTTTACCGAAGACTATGCGCGGGCCGGATTCGTCGTTCACGGCAGCGGCCTGAGTACAGGGCGACAGATCATTTTTTATGGGTGCGCCCTGATCCCGGTGAGTCTGCTGCCCACAGTTCTTGGCGCTACGGGTCGATGGTATCTGCTCGGAGCGCTGATTCTGGGTTTCGTTTACCTGGGCTATGGAGTTGCCGTGGCCCTTTTCCGTTCCAGCACTCACGCCCAGCGGTTGCTGAAGTTTTCCGTGTTGTACCTGCCGGCGCTGTTTGCTTTGATGATGATCGATAAGGCATAGATTGAGCACCTCAAACGCAGTCCAGGCATCCGACATCGTTCACGAATACCGGGTCCGCGGCCAAACGGCGCCGAGGCAGGCGCTTAAAGGCGTCAGCTTCGAGGTCCGCCGCGGAGAAATATTCGCTCTGCTCGGCCCCAACGGCGGTGGCAAGACCACACTCTTCAAGATTCTCTCCACCGCCTTTACGCCAACCAGCGGCACTGCGGCAATCTTCGGCTACGATATTCGACAGCAGGCGGACGACGTGCGGCAGCACATCGGCGTGGTTTTTCAGAGTCCAAGCCTCGACAAGAAGCTCACCGTACTGGAGAATTTGCGCTATCACGGCCAGCTTTACGGCCTGCGTGGCGATGAACTGACCGCGCGCGTCAATGAAATGATGGAACGGCTTGCCGTTGCCGACCGCGCAGGACACCTGGTGGAAACGCTTTCCGGCGGTCTGGCTCGCCGGGTCGAACTGGCGAAGGGACTGCTGCATCGTCCGGAACTTCTGATACTGGACGAACCCTCGGTCGGACTCGACCCGGGCGCCCGGCACGATCTGTGGCTCTACCTGCAGAATCTGCGCCAGAAGGAAGGCGTGACGATTCTGGTGACAACCCATATGATCGACGAAGGCGACCGCAGCGATCGCGTGCTGGTGCTCAACGAAGGAAAGATTGTTGCGCTCGACACGCCCGCGGCCCTGAAAGAGCAGATTGGCGGCGACGTCATCACGATCGCAACGAAGGAACCCGATCGCCTCAGCGAGGGAATTCTCCGGAAGTTCGGCATCACGCCGTCTTCTCTCAACGGCACGCTGCGAATCGAGAAGCAGCAGGGGCATGCCTTTATCAGCCAGGTGGTCGATGCCTTTCCTGAAATGATCGATGCGGTAAACCTTTCGAAGCCCACCCTTGAAGACGTCTTTATCGCCAGGACGGGCCATCGATTCTGGGAGGAGTCATGAGAGGATCGTTCTTTCTTAGCACTTCCGTTTTCTGGAAGCGGGAAATCGTGCGGTTTCTCCGTCAGCGCAGCCGCATCGTCGGCGCCCTGGGTTCCCCGCTGATCTTCTGGCTGCTGATTGGGTTCGGCGTCGGCAGCTCGTTCAACCCGGCAGCACAGGGCCGCAGCATGGGATACCAGGAATACTTCTTTCCGGGGACAGTAATGCTGATCCTGCTGTTCACGTCGATCTTTTCGACGATATCGATCATCGAAGACCGTAAGGAGGGATTTCTTCAGGCCGTGCTTGTTGCGCCCGTTCCCCGGTCCGCCTTTGTTTTCGGAAAGCTTCTGGGCGGCACCTCCCTGGCGTTCGTTCAGGGCGTCCTCTTCATGCTGCTCGCTCCTTTTGTCGGGATTTCGGTGTCTCGCATCCCGCTGACCCTGTTGTTGTTGGCGCTGGTGGCCTTCAGCCTCACCGCCCTCGGCTATATCATCGCGTGGAAGATGGACTCCACTCAGGGATTCCACGCGATCATGAATCTACTTTTGATCCCGATGTGGTTGCTGTGCGGATCCGTGTTTCCGGCCTCCGGCGCGCCGGTCTGGCTGCGGTGGGTCATCTCCGCCAATCCTCTGACGTATGGGCTCGCCGCGGTGCGCTGGTCGATTTATGGAAACGCGGTGGCCTCAACGATGGGTCTTCCTGCCTTCTCTGTTTCCGTAGCCGTGGCCGTCGTGTTCGGAGCGATCACGTTTGGGGCCGCGATCGTTATGACAAGGAGGCCCGCATGAGGAGCCTGTTGCTCATTTCGGTCCTCGCGGCGTTGCTGGCGGGCTGTGTCCGGCAGGAAGCCGCGCCGGCGTATGGGAGCGTGCCGGATTTCTCTCTCACGGAGCGAAGCAACCGCAAAGTCGGCCGGCAGGATCTCGTTGGCGAAGTCTGGGTCGCGGACTTCATCTTCACGCATTGTGCGGGAACATGCCCGGCGATGAGCGCGAACATGCGGAAGCTCCAGGACAGGCTGCCGGCGGAGGTTCGTCTGGTCTCGTTTTCAGTGGACCCCTACAACGACACTCCCGAAGTACTTACCGAGTACGCGAATCGCTACGGCGCGGACCGCGACCGCTGGCTCTTCCTGACAGGAGATCCCGAAGCCGTGCAGAAACTCTCCGTGGGTGGCTTCAAACTGGCATTGGATGCCTCTTCGGGAAGCGAAGCGGAACCCATTACCCACAGTTCGCGGTTCGCCCTGGTCGATAAAAAGGGGACGATTCGTGGTTATTACGGCACCGAGGAAGCGGGCGACCTGGATCGCCTCGTGGAGGACGCCAGGAAACTGCTATGAACATTCAGGAAGCACGCGTGCTGATCAACTACAACTATTGGGCGAGGGATAGAGTGCTCGCAGCGATTGATGCTCTTTCCGGCGAACAGTTCACAAGCGAAGTGACAAGCAGCTTCAGGTCTGTACGAGACACGCTTGTTCATGTGCTGTCGGCGGAATCCATCTGGCTATCGCGCTGGAAGGGTGAGGTTCGATCTGGGATGCTGTCTGCGGTGGACTATCCGACCGCCGCATCCGTTCGACAAGCATGGCAGGAAGACGAGGCGAAGATGCGTGCTTTCTTCGCGACTGTCGATGATGCAGGACTGGCCCGCGTCATCGAATACAAGACTTTCAATGGCCAGCCGTTCGCCTCTCCGCTATTCCAGATGCTCCAGCACGTCGTGAATCACGGTTCTTATCACCGCGGTCAGGTGACGACACTGCTCCGGCAACTCGGTGCGGCTCCGCCGAAATCCGTGGACCTGATTACGTTCTATCGCGAAACCGCTTAGGCTCGCGGAGCAGCGGCGATGTGCGGACGAGCCTACGAAACCTACACCAACGAGGAGCTCTATTTCCGCTACCGGAGCAGCCGATCCACGCTGCCGGCCCTGGCACCCGTCTACAACCTCTGCCCCACGATGAGTTCACCTGTTCTGCGCCTGGTAAAGAGTGAACGGCAATTCGACCCCATGCGCTGGCAGCTGGTTCCTGCCACGGAACCTGCATTCACAACAAAACTCTCGACGATCAACGCCCGGAGCGAATCGGTCTTTCAGAGCAGGCTCTATCGCGATCTCGTCATCCGCCAGAGGTGCATTGTCCCGTTAAGCGGCTTCTTCGAGTGGAGAAAGGACGGCAAGACAAAGCGGCCGTTCAAAATCCACCTTCAAGACGAACCCATCATGAGTGTCGCAGGAATTTGGGACACGTGGCGCGCAGGAACTCCGTCGGAGCAACATTCGTTTGCGATCCTGACAACGGCCGCAAATGAATTCATGAGCAGGATTCACGACCGTATGCCCGTCATCCTTGGTCGAACGGATGAGGAGGACTGGCTGGATCCGGAGGTTCATGAGCCCGAAGCGCTGCAAAAGCTGCTGAAGCCGTGTCCACCTTCGTGGCTGGCAGCCGTGGAGGTCTCCCCACTGGTTAATTCGGCGCGAAACAACGGGCCCGAGTTGCTGCGGCCGGCCGCTGACGTCGCCGAGGGCGATGACCGGGCGCCGCGCCTGTTCAACGATTAGAATCAGTTTTATCCACAGTCGTCATTGTAGCCTGCGGCTTCGATAGCCGTGCCATTGGTAACGATCGGTCGCCTGGAACGACCACAAACACGTCAACGGATTTCTCGGTTGGCTGGTATTTCTAATCGTAGAGATGCACGGATAAATTCGCGCACCTTGGACTTCCTGCTCGGCAGGCCAGGCCAATCGGATCAAAGAACGAAAAGATCTCAGATGCACACAGGAAAACTCTCACGATGGCTGGGGCTGGGGCTGATTCTTAACATTTCCATTATGATTTGGCGGTTTTGGGCGATCAGTGACTCTATGGTCGCGCTTCTCCCTTATCGAACAGTGACCGACTGGAGCAGCGACCCAGATCCCTTTATTTGGCTCATCTTCTACGGCTTGGGTTTCTTCGGCATACAAAAGGCTGTCACTGGTGATCGCCGCCAACTGCTCTTCTGGAATGTTGTTTACCTGGTGCTACTCGTACCGTTTGGGCGCTGGTCTCCAATGAGCCTGGAGACCTTCCTTCGATATCCCAGTAACCTGGCGAGACCTATCTGGATTTTCGCAACGGTTATCGCCACTATTGCCACATACATTGGCCACCGGCGAATGCGAATGGAAGATCGAACCAGCGAGGCGGCCGTTTCAAACTGACTAGACGGGGCTTCGCCCCGGACCCCGGCTCAGGCGCTTGCGCGGCGCGACAGCCGCGCGCCGCTGCCCTCGCGGCGGCGCCTTCGGCGCCAGGCACGCCGGAGGCGTGCTGAGAATTTAGCCCCGGGTTAAGCGAGCGCAACCCGGGGTTGCCATAACGGAGATGTTCGCACCCCGGCAGGGGTGCGAGGAATCCCTGCACCCCTGCCGGGGTGCGAAGGCCGCTCGTGAGATGAACCTTCCTTTCACGCCTCCGGCGTGCAAAATGTCTAAACTCCAGGGCGCCTTCGGCGCCTGGCGCATTATGCCTTGCGGGAACAAAATTCTCGATATTCGTATAGCTGTCCTCTGTGCTTGATCCAGCCATCAGTATGGTGACCTTCGGGGTCCCGATGCGTCCAGTGAATCACGCCGCCCTGCGGATTCCAGTCGTATACGCCATTGAACAGGACTTTGTCGCCCACTTTGAGGCCGACAATCCTGGGCGCCAGATCGATATTGTGTGCTACGAGCGGGGTCTGCGCGGACGCGAGCCGAAGGATGAAGCGCTAATGTTGGCTACCATCGTTGTCGTCCGACAGAATTCTTGTCACTTCACCTTCTCCCTCAACCTGAAGACCGCTCGTTCGAGCTGTGAAAGCTTTCTCAAGAGCCTGCTCAGTGTTGTGGCCGGTTGCATCCGTGTTGGCTTGCTCCCGACTGTATCGTTCCACTCCGGCATATAAGAGAAGTGCGACAAAAGCGATCGGAATCAACTTCCTCAACATCGATTCGATCTTCTGAGATGGGCACAGCTAGTAGAAGGGAAAAGTGAATGTCCCGGAGACGTGGCGGCATCACCAGGCCAGTGTTCGCTCATTCACTTGAGCGTAACGTCGCATTCCGGACAAGCGTCGGAAACCAACGCGTCGCAGATTCCTCCACCCGTGAGTTCGGCAAGTGAGTTCGGCAAGTTGCGGGGCGCGGGGGATTGTGGTACAACGAGACGCGAAGGAGGGCCTGAAAATGAAAAATCACCTCAAAACTTCTATGGTCTTGATGGATTCCGGCCTGTCTTCCGCCCAGTTTCGCTTCTGACCTGAAGCGGCTTTCCGGATCTCACGCCGGTCTCCACCTGGCCTCCAATCCAACTATCTGATTTCCAGTCCTGAACACGCGGTGGCGCAGGTGCGCTTCTAAACGTGCCAGGTCCAATGAGGAGAACTCGCGTGAATTCCATTCACTTGGGGTGGTCCCCCTTTTTCGAAAACCAGCTCACGTCCAGTGATCGGGCCCGCTATTCGGTGGGGCGGGTCCTGGAAGAGAGAAAAAACTGTTGCATGGTTTTGAACGAAGACGGCCGCGAGGTGCTCGCCTCGCTCGCGGGCAAGCTGCAATACGAAGCTTCCGGCCGCGGAGAGTTGCCGGCGGTTGGCGACTGGGTTTGCGCGTCCGTCCGCCCGGAGGAGGGGAGGGCGACAATTCATCGTCTCCTTGAGCGGCGGACGAAGATCTCGCGCAAGGGCGCGGGATCCGTGACCGACGAGCAGGTGCTGGCGGCCAACGTTGATACCGTCTTTCTTGTCAACTCCCTCAACCAGGATCTCAATCCGCGGAGAATCGAGCGCTATCTCGCGCTGGCGTTGAAGAGCGGGGCCCGGCCGGTGCTGCTTCTGACGAAGGCCGATCTCTGCGCAGAGCCCGCCGAAGCTGTCGCGCAGGTCGAACGGGTGACGCCGTTCGTGTCGGTGCACGTCGTCTCCGCGCTGGAAGGCACCGGGCTCGGCGCCCTGGCTCCGTATCTCGGGCCTGGACAGACTTCTGTGTTGCTCGGCTCCTCCGGGGTCGGCAAGTCGACCCTGGTGAACCGGATCCTGGGCGAGGAACGTCAGGAGGTGCGGGAGATCCGCTCCCACGACGGCCGGGGCAGGCACACCACCACCTCGCGACAGCTGCTTCTTTTACCCGGAGGCGGAATGCTCATCGACACCCCGGGCCTGCGCGAGCTGCAGCTCTGGGATGCTGACGAGGGGATCGGCCAGACGTTTCAGGACGTGGACGAAGCGGCGAGCCGCTGCCGGTTCACCGACTGCGGGCATCACGCCGGAACGCCGGGCTGCGCCATTCAGGCGGCTATGCAGAGCGGAGCGCTTCCACCAGAGCGCGTCGCGAACTGGTTCAAGCTCGGGAAGGAGCGCGCGTTTCTCCATCGCAGGAAGGACAAAAAGGCGCAGAGCGAGGAAAAGAAGCGCTGGAAGGCGATCGAGGTCGCGGACCGAAAGCGTCACGGTCTGGACGAGCCCTTTCCATGATTCCGATTTGAGGAACCAAGCGGATAAAGAAGGGAGCCCAAGAAGATAAACGGATAGCCGACTCAACTCTGCAATAACATGTACTTGACGGAGCAGTGTTGCGCTTTCATCCTAGTCATCGGGTTCAGCGATGAACCGGTAGCCGAGTCCCCGGACCGTCAGCAGGTGACGCGGCTTCGACGGGGTCTTTTCAACGTATTTTCGCAGGCGCACAACGAAATTGTCGATCGCGCGTGTATCGGTGTCTTCCCGCAGACCCCAGACATCTTCGAGCAGCGACTTGCGTGTGACGACCCTTCCCTGGTGCCGGATGAGATGACGCAGGAATTCTGCTTCCATCAGCGTCAGCCGGATAGTTCGCGAACCGGCGTGCAACTCGAGCCGCGCGAAGTCGATCGAGTTCCCGGCGAAAGAAAAGTTGTCGAGGAATTCATCGTCCCCGCGGCCGGAGAGCGGGGTGGGGGCCGGTTCTCGACTATCGGCGTTGTCGCCTCGGAGCCAGTCGTATCGGCGGAGCAGACTGCGCAGCCGAGCGATCAGAATCGCGAGCTCGAACGGCTTGGTCATGTAGTCGTCCGCGCCGGATTCGAACCCTCGCAGCACGTCGCCCGCTTGATCGCGCGCCGTCAGCATCAGCAGGGGTACGAACTGTCCGGCCTTCCGCAGTTCGGCCGCAACCTCGAAGCCGCTCTTCCCCGGAAGCATTACATCAAGAACGACAATGTCAAACCGGGAGTCGGGTGAGAGGAGCAGGTCCAGTGCGGTTTCGCCGTCGCCCGTGACGTCGACGGCGTATCCCTCGGCTTCGAGATTGAAGCGGAGCCCCTCAGCCAGGTGCTTCTCGTCCTCCACGATCAACACTGCCGTCACCGTCCTACGCCTTCGGAAGCACGATCGTAAAGGTGCTCCCCATCCCCTCGCCGGCGCTTTCGGCAAAAACGCGGCCGCCGTGGTGTTCGACGACGGAGCGCACGATGAATAGCCCTAGTCCTGAGCCCTTCACCTGCAGCATGACCCGTGCGGGGATGCGGTAGAACCGCTTGAAGACTCGCCTGATCTGTGAGGGAGGGATGCCGATGCCGTTATCCGTGACGCGGACGGCTAAACGCTTGTCATCAAAGGTTGCCACTTCCACCGAAACGCGCGGAGATTCGGGTGAATATTTGACGGCGTTGTCGACAAGGTTCGAAACAGCCACCCGCAATTCGTCATGGTCGCCGAGGACAAGCGGCCGTGCCTCACCCTCGAGACGCTCAGAATACTGAATTGTGCCCTCTGGCCGGTTGAGCTGTGTCTGGACCGACTGAAGGCATTCCTGCACGATCGAGCCAAGGTCGATGACGGAGCGGTCGATTCGACGACGGCGCTGTCCGCTTCGCCCGGCCTGGAGCACTTGTTCGACCGTGCGCAGCAGCCGGTTCGTATCCGTCAGCATGACAGAATAGAACTCCTTCCTGCGCGCATCGTCGACGTCTCGCGTCTGCAGCGTTTCCAGGTACAGCCGAATCGACGCGATGGGAGTCTTCAACTCGTGCGTCACGGCGTTAATGAAACCGTCGTGCTGTTCGTTGCGGCGTACTTCCCGGACCAGAAAGATCGTGTTGAGGACAATCCCGGCGATGATCGCCATGAAGAAGATGACGCCGAACACCAACAGCGCCACCTGTCGCCAGTTGAGGAGAATCCAGCCGACGTTCAGCGCAATGGCGAGCAAAACCAGACACGCGCCGAACGCAATGAAAAAGACGATCGACTTTCGCCGGCTCTTGAGATGCATGGTGTCAGTTTATCGCGAACCCCAAAACAGAGCTGCTGAAGACAATGCTAAGCGGCTCGACCGGGCTCCCCCTGACGTCGAATGTCGAGGACTTTCGGACGTCGGACCCCCTGGACGAGCCCAATCTTTTCGAGCGTCCAGATGAAGTACCATCCTACGTCCACCTGCCACCACTTCAGGCCAAGGCGAGCCGAGCTGGGAAACCGGTGATGATTTCCGTGCCAGTTCTCACCCCAGGCTGAAAGCTGCAGGGGCCCGAGCCACCACAGGTTCTTGCTGGATTCGCCCTTCTCGTCGAGTTCGCCCATATGCGTGATGCTATTGACGAAACACTGAAGATGTAACGAATAGACCAGCCGAATCGCGCCGACCCAGAAGAACGCCTCCCATCCGAAAGCGAGCCCGCCAAAGATCGAAAGCACGACAATCAGCGGCTCCACGTGTCCCCAGAAGTTATATTCAGGCTTGTCAAGATCAGGAGCCCACCGCTTCACGTCGGCCGGGGTCGTCTGGTAGAGCCACCGCAGGTGGGCCCACCAGAACCCGCCGTGCGTGGGGCTCGAAACGTCATCCTCGGTGTCTGCTTTTGCGTGGTGCAGCCGGTGATTTGCGGCCCAGTGCGCGGGCGCGCCTGAGCCGTTGAAGACGGTCCAGAAAACCAGGAAATGCTCGACGATCTTGTTGAGCTTGAGCGCGCGATGCGCCAGGTACCGGTGGTTGCCGACGGTCGTGCCCAACCCGCCAAGCACGTTGAAGGCAAAAGCTGTAAGAAAGACAGGAATACTCGGAACCGGATAAAGAATGAGCCCGACCACCGCGATCGCGTGAATGGCGACGAGGTAAAGCAGGACGCCCGCTTTACCTCGAACAGGCTTCCATAAGGGCATTTCCCAGGGACGCGATTGGGACTGCAAGGTGTTGCTCATGATCCTCCTGATTTTTCCGGCCGGGGCGGTTACTGCACGGGCATCCTAACAAGAGGGTCGCGCGGCAATTGTAATAGTTATGTATGAGGTCCTTGTCTCGAGCGGGAGAGGCTCACGCAATCCCGTGCCCGGAGAAATGCTTGACAGGGGAAAAGACCGGTTAATCCTGGCCGAAAGAAGTGCCCTCGGCTTCTTTCAACCGCCAGGATGACAGGGCAAGACCTTCTGCTAGTATGGTCCCGGCGATTCCGGAATGAGAAATCGTGAACGGGAGTTCGTTTGTTTTTTCGAGAATCGTCTCTTTCAACCATAGGAGGTGAGACATGTCCCGGATACCCGTCAGACCCTTGCCGTTGGTTCTCACGTTGATGCTGGGCTGTATCGCGCCTGGCTTTGCGCAGAATCTGGGCTGGTCGCACGGAACCCAGTCGTTGCGCGGGGGCGCCGAAGAATGCCTGACTCGGGCCGAAGCTGCACTAACGGCCGAGGGCTACCGCCTTGATGATCGGAGCGAAGGGTGGAGAGGGGGCAGCAAGGGTGGAATGCGCGCCCAAATTGCGTGCAATCCTGCTCCCGGCAACGCAACCTGGGCCAATACCGTAGTGATCAGCACCTCCAACGCGCGTAATCTCTCGGACAACGAGAAAGACCGGCTGCAGCAGCGGCTGGAGCCCGGGCCCGGCCCCAACCGGGCTGGTTCGGCAACGTCAGCGGCTCTGACCGGGCGATGGACCTGGGTTGCAACCTGCCGCGACTCCACCCCGTCCGGACGATGGGAGATCACCAGTCAGCGCCCAGGTGGCGCCTTTAGCGGTTCGTTCTCGAATACGAACCCCACAGACACCGGTACGATCGACGGGCAGCAGCAGGGCCTCCTGGTGGAATTCCGGCGTCAGATTCCAGGTATCGGTGAACAACGATGGTCGGGCGGAGTAGAACGTAGCGGTAACGCTCTGCGGCTTGAGGGAAAAATCGAAGGTCCGGGAGGGCCGTGTTCCTTCTCGGCCACCAGTTCGAACGCAGCCCCTCGCGCTGCAGGAGGATCGACGAACGTTACCGGAACGTGGAGCTGGATGGCAGATTGCAGAGGCTCCAGGCCTTCGGGACGCTTCAATATTTCGAGCCAGCGGCGCGACGGTACGATTACCGGGGCATTTTCCAATGCCAACCCTTCGGACACCGGTACGATCGACGGCCGGCAGCAAGGTCTCTTGATGGAATTCACACGCCGCGTTCCCGGCACCGGGGAACAACAATGGACCGGCGGTCTCGCGGCAAATGGAGGTGTGCTGACCGTGGAAGGGCGAATCGATGGCGTGGGAGGACCCTGTAACTTTTCGGCTACTCTCGGCCGTTAGGGTTGTGTCCAATAGATAACCGGGCACAACGCGGCGGCGAGCAAAAAACGAAATCGCCCATTTCGACGAAAAGGTACTGTCCAGTTCATTCTGGACAGTACCTTAGTTCCTGTCGCGAAACTCGGCTCCTTTGTTCGGGCTGCTGCACCGCGGAGCGGTGCCTGGAGTTTAGACATTTTGCACGCCGGAGGTGTGAAAGGAAGGTAGCCCCGGGTGGAGCCGAGCGACACCCGGGGTTCATCTCACGAGCGGCTTGCACCCCGGCAGGGTGCGAGGAATCCCTGCACCCCTGCCGGGGTGCAACATTCCCGATACGGCAACCCCGGGTTGCGCTCGCTTCGCTCGCTTAACCCGGGGCTAAATTCTCAGCACGCCTCCGGCGTGCACAGAGTCACGTTTCAACGTGGCCATCGCCTTGCGGACGAACCTGCAAACCGGAGACGTAACCTCGTGTTTCCGCTCCCGCTCAGACTCAAGAATGTCTAAACTCCAGTGCACCGCGGAGCGGTGCACTGGAGTTTGGACGTTTCGCACGCCGGAGGCACGGAGGAACAGTAGCCCCGGGCGGTGCCGAGCGACGACACCTGGGGGTTCATCTCGCGAGAGGCGTTCGCACCCCGGCAGGGGGCCCGGCAGGGGTGCAGGGATTCCTACGGGGTGAGTTTCAGGACAGGGGGCGAGCAAAAACGCCACCAGCAGCGGCCAATCCTTAAACGATCAACTGCCGGCTACTTCAAGGCGACAGGCTGGGCGTGTCCGGCGAAGATCCCGTTGAATAACAGCTTGAAGGTTCCATGAGGTTGCGCCCGAAAGAGAATTTCCGGGCCGTAGAGCACCAGTTTGCCCTTACCCACCGGGGCTTCCAGCACGGCAGCAGTGTCCTTCAAATAGGCCTGGCCGAGAGCCCACCCGCTTCGCAAGGGCTTGTCCGTGTCGAACCAGGCGACGACGCGCACACCCTCTCTTCCTGCGCCATCATCCAGACGGAAAGAGGGGCTCCGATCGAAAAAGAAATCGGCGCGGTCGCCCAGCCCGTATGCAATCGGGTTCTCCCGGTCCACGCGGGCCTGAACAATCGATCCCGGCACGTAGAAGCGTGCACTGGGCAGGCCAGCCACGACATTCGCCGCCGGCACGCCGGCATAGGATCCCATAGACGTCGATCCGCCGATCGCCAGAATCGTTCCACCCGCCTCCAGGAATTTCTTCAGCTGCGGAATTGTCGTAGCCGTCGTCATGGCCCCGGCCCGGTCGGCATACTGCGGGTCAACATTCCGCGCTGTTCTTGCAGCGCCGGTGGAAAACGTGCTGTCATCGACCAGGATAAGAACATCGAAGCTTTCTGCAAGGTCACCGGCGTCGAGTTTCTGCGGATAGACAAGGGTGTAGGGAAACTCGAACTGCTCGAGAACAAAACGTGTCCAGCCGGACGGCACAGATCCCCCGTACTGGTCCCAGAGAGCGATGCGTACAGGCTTCAGCTGGAGCGCCGGCTTGTCGGGCTCACGCGGCACAGCCTGAAACGAGAGTCCCGTATCGCTCGCCAGCTGTTGAAGTCTGGCCAGCGTCGTGTCCGCGGCGCGAACGTAGTTTGTGCCGGCAGGCCAGGACGTGCCCGCGGCGTTGTAGTCCTGGGTTAGCCAGTAAACTGCTTCGCCTGCTCCAAGCAGCCGGTTGACGGCTACAAACGCATCGTTCGCCTCATGGGTGAAGAGGTATCCGGCGGGACGGCCCACTTCCGAAACGGTACCGGCTGGCGCTGCAACGACGCCCGGGATCTGAACGAAAGGACCGTCGAAACCCTCGAGAATTCGATCGAATCGCACGCCCATCTGATAAGCGAGTGTCCACCCGGCATTGTCGTAGGGCGGCGTAGGGGAGGCGCCCGGGTAGGCAAAGTCGTCGGGATGGTCCTGAGGCTCGAACATGTCCAGAATGTGCGGGCGGAAAGCCTGCGCGGTTCTCACCACGATGGAGCCCGCAGGATAGTCCTTCGCTCCGATTCTGAATGTCGTCGAGGCCCTCTCGACCTGGACGCCATTCCAGATCAGCGCATTGACGAACTTGATCGCCGTCAGAAAATCGGGTTGATCGGACGGAATCACGTAGCCGCGCGGGTCTCGATCCTCGCGCTTGCGCAGCATTTCAATACTGCGGGCGCTTTGCGGCGCCGACTGAACGGCAGTGATCGCATCGGGAGTCACGGTCCAGGTGTCATGGCTGCCCCGTTCGATAGAGTTTCGGCCCATGCGATAGATATTGAAGAGCAAGCGATCCTTGTTCCGCGAGGCATAATCGAGAACCGCGCGGTTGGCCGTGAGGGAATATTCGATCGATTGCCGGAAATGCCAGGTCTGCGGCCCGATGGGGTAAGGCGAGTCATTCGTCGGCAACTGTCGGGCCGGCACAAACGGGATCTGCATCGGGGTCGGGTTACCGATGGACTCCGTGAGCAGGCCCACCATGTTGTGAAAATACGGACTGGTTCGCATCCCCCCGTTCCACCAGGCCGAGTAGTTGGACGCGGACCGGCTGACGACGCCGGGCTTGTCTTCCGCGACGAAGCGACTGTGCATGGCGCCCGCAACCTCGTCGAGCATCGTCATGACCAGAGGATCGAGGTTGAAGTTGAACGGATCACGAAAAGGCGGAGAAAACATCACCGCCCCCTCGGGTCCGGTCTGGTGATGGTCGTAAACGATCTGCGGAATCCAGTCGTGGTACAGCACCCGATTGATGGCGCGAGTTTCGGGGAGGGCCGACATGTAAAAATCGCGGTTGTCGTCGTGGCCCGCGTATTTCTGGTAGAGCGTCGGCACGCCGGCCAGCGAGCGTTGCGCGGGGTCGGGTTGGCGCATGTACCAATCCGAAACCAGTTCCATGCCGTCGGGGTTCGCGATTGTCGCGAGGACAATGACATCGCGGAGCATGCGATTCGTTTCCGGGTCGGTGGCAGCGACCAGCTGGTACACGGTCTCGATCAGTTGTTGAGCGCCGAGAGTTTCGTTGGCGTGAAGACCGCCGTCGATCCAGACAACCGCCTTGCCTTCGGCGGCCAGCGCGCGCGCCTGCGCCTCGTTCAGGTTCTCCGCCCGCGCGAGACGGCGGGAGATGTCCTGGTAACGATCGAGATCTCTCTGGTTTTCGGCGGATGTGATGACCGCCATGGTCATCGTCCGGCCTTCGGAAGTCTTGCCGATATCCACAAGGCGGAGTCGATCCGACTGCTGCGACAGCTTTTTCCAGTAGTCGATCATCCGGGTGTAGTTGACCAGGAAATAGTCGTCGCCAATGTTGGCGCCGAACTGCTGCTGAGGCGAGGTGACAGACTGCTGTGCGAGCGCCGGCGGCAGCAACAGAACCAGCAGGGCTGCGGCGATCCGGAGACGCTTCCACATGACGCTGATTCTAGTCGGGTTCCCCCAAAAACGGAACGTCCGGCGTGAAAAGCCGTATCATCATCTATTCTGATGATCACGTTGACGCAGGTGTCGAAGGTATTCGAGGGTAAAGGAACAGTTAGAGCGCTGGATGGCGTGACGCTTTCGATCGGCCGTGGCGAATTGGTGGCGATCGTCGGCCCTTCAGGGTCCGGCAAATCCACCCTGCTCAATCTCATCGGCGGGCTGGACCGGCCGACGAGCGGAACGATCGAAATTGAAGGCGAGAACCTGGCCGCCCTCTCCGACGATGCCCTGACGCGCGTGCGCCGCGACAAGATCGGGTTTATCTTCCAGTTCTTCAACCTGCTGCCCACGCTCAACTGCATGGAGAACGTGGCGCTGCCGCTGCACCTTCGGAACTGGTCCCGCGACAGGATCGAGACGCGATCGCGCGAACTTCTTCGGCTGGTTCAACTCGACCATCGCATGGATCATCTACCCGATGAACTCTCCGGCGGTGAGCGGCAGCGGGTGGCGATTGCGCGTGCGCTTTCGGTCTATCCTCCGATCCTGCTGGCCGACGAGCCGACCGGCAATCTCGACACAGCCACCGGAGGCGACATACTCGCGCTTGTTCACCAACTGCACGAGCGCCTCCACTCGACCATCCTCATCGTCACCCACGATGCCGGAGTAGCCGGTCAGTGCCAGCGAATCCTGAAACTGCGCGACGGAAAGATCGCGGAGGATCACCGCAAATGAGGCTCTTCAGACTTCTGAGCTGGCCCTATCTTCGACGCCACGGCCTGCGATGGACCCTCACGCTGGCTGGAATCGTGCTGGGCGTTGGCGTGTTCGTCGCCATGAACACCGTCAACACGTCCGTTCAGGCGGCATTCAGCGATACGGTGCGTCGAATCGCGGGTGAAACTCAACTGCAGGTCACATCCGGGGAATTCGGCTTCGAGGAGTCCGTTCTCGAGCGTGTTCAGGATGTCCCTGAAGTCGGCATCGCCGTGCCCGTCATCGAAGCCACTGTGGAAACGAGACTCGCGGGAGAAGGAACTCTGCTGGTCCTGGGTGTGGATATGACGGGTGATCGCGGGTTGCGCGATTACGAGATGGACAGCGCCGACGATGCAATCATCGACGATCCCCTTGTCTTTCTCGCCCAACCCGACTCGATCATGGTGACCCGGGAATTCGCTGAACGCACCGGGTTTCAGGTCAACAGCAAGATCCCGTTGAGTACCGTTGAAGGAGAGAAAGCGTTCACCATTCGCGGCGTGATGCGTTCGTCGGGAATGACAAAGGCATTCGGCGGGAATCTCGCCGTCATGGATATCTATGCGGCGCAACTCGTCTTTGGCCGGGGGCGCCGTTTCGACCGCATCGACCTTCGGGCGCGGGACGGCGTGACGATCGACGACTGCCGCAAGGCCGTTGAATCAGCGCTTGGGCCGGGCTTTGCCGTCGAACCGCCTTCTTCCCGCGGAGAGCATTTTGCGGCGCTCATGCAAAGCTACTCCATGGCAACTCACATCTCCAGCCTCTTTGCGCTCATCGTGGGCATGTTCATTATCTACAACTCCTTCTCGATCGCCGTAACCCATCGGCGCTCGGAAATCGGCATCCTTCGAGCCCTTGGGGCCACACAAAAACAGGTGCGGCGCGTATTCCTTCTGGAAAGCATCGCCGCCGGGTTCGTTGGATCGTTAGTCGGAACAGTGGCGGGAATACTGGCGGCGCGGGCGCTGGCAAGCACGGTTGGCAACCTGACCGAACAGGTCATCGGTGTCGCCCAGCGCACGAACGACGTTGTTGTGAACCCATGGCTGCTGGCCGGAGCCATGGCAATCGGTATTCTAACCAGCGTCGTCGCCGCCTGGATTCCTGCGCGCAGCGCCTCGACGGTCGACCCGGTTCAAGCGCTTCAGAAGGGAAAGTATCAGGTGATTTCCGCCGGAGAGAACCGGCGCAGGCGCATCGCGGCGGCCGTTCTGTTCGTCGTGTCCACGGGAACATTGTTCCTGGGATCCTCCAAAGTCGCCTTCTACTTCGGTTATGTCCTGATGATCGGCGCGGGGCTTCTGTTCGCCCCAACTCTGACTTTGCTGCTGGCTCGAATGATTCGTCCCCTGCTCCGGCGCATCCTCCCTGCGGAGGGCACGCTGGCGGCAGACAGCCTCATCCAGTCGCCACGCCGCACTTCGGCCACGGTCGCAGCGCTGATGCTCTCGCTTGCGATGGCGATGGGCTTTGGCGGAGTGACCTACTCGATGTACCAGGGGATCGATGAATGGATGCGAAATGCGCTGAATCCGGACTTCTTCATCTCGCCCACTGCAAATCTCGTATCTCGCACTTCGACATTTCCAGAGGAAATCGGGCCTGCATTGGAAAACGTGCCCGGTGTCCGGGTTGTTCAACTCGTCCGGAACGCCCGCGTCATGTATCGCGGAATTCCCGTGATGGTGGTCGCCGTCGAGACCGAAAAACTCAGAGGAACGGTTGATAGGAAGCCGCTGGCCGGAAACGTAGACGAAATGTACCGGCTTTGCAAAGAAGGCAAGGGCCTCATCATTTCGGATGCGTTTCAGTCCAATCACCAGTTGAAGATGGGAGACATCATCGCTCTGCCGTCTCCCGACGGCATTCTGCAATTGCCGGTCGTGGGGATTATTCGGGACTATTCGGATATACAGGGCGCCCTTTTCATCGACCGCAGCGTTTACGTTCGCCACTGGCACGACACGACCGTCAACGTTGCCCGCGTGTACGTTGGGAACGGAGAAGATCCGGGAGTCGTGCGCGGCCGAATCCAGACAATGCTACAGGGAAAGAACAGCCTGGTGATCCTGTCCAACAAGGAGGTACGCGCCTATGTGCTTCAGCTTGTCGAACAATGGTTTTCACTGTCCCGGACCCAGATTGTGGTGGCGGTGCTGGTCGCGATCCTGGGTATCGTGAATACGCTGACGGTCTCGATCACGGATCGACGGCGCGAGTTGGGCGTTCTGCAGGCCGTCGGAGGATTACGAAGGCAGGTCCGGCGGACGATTTGGCTCGAGGCTGTCAGCATCGGTGCGATCGGCCTGATTCTTGGAACAGCCCTGGGAGCGCTGAACATCTATTACACGCTCGGAATGGTCCATCGAGATCTCGGCGGACTGGATCTCGATTACGTCTTCCCCACATCCATGGCGTTGACGATGGTACCGATCATCCTGGGATCCGCATGGTTTGCGGCGCTAGGCCCGGCAGAATCTGCAGTTCGCGGCTCCCTGGTGGAGGCACTGGAATATGAGTAAGGCATCGACAGTCGAACGCGTGCCCTTCCCGCCCAGAACAGGCGGTTCACTATCAGGCCTGCTGATCACGCTCCTGGTGTTGACTGCCCTGCCCTGTTTCGCTCAGGATCCACGATCCATCGTCGAAGAATCGCAGAAGCGCTCAGTCTCCTCGTCACAACGCTACGAGGGAACGCTGCGCGTGATCGATGCAAAGAGCAAGGTCACAGAAAAACGATGGCAATTCGACCGCATCGGTTCACACGGCGACAGCAAGTCCGTCCTGCGGTTTGAAGCCCCTGCCGAAGTCAAAGGCGTGGCACTGCTCGTGGTGAACCATCCCGACCGCTCATCCGACCAGTGGATGTGGACTCCGGCGATCGGGCGTGAGCGCCGAATCGCAATGCAGGACCGTTCCACGCGCTTCTTCGGAACCGATTTCAGCTTCGAGGATCTCGAGGAGCGCGACACGAACCAGTTCGATTTCAGGTTGCTGGGAGACGACACGATCGACGGCGCGGCGTGCTGGAAAATAGAGTCACGTCCAAGGAAGACGAAAACTTCCCAATACACCCATTCCTACGTCTGGATTCGCAAGGACAACTACGTGGTTGCACAGATCGAAAACTACAAGAACACGGCGCTCGTCCGCACGGCAAAGTATTCCGACATCCAGCGCGTGCAGAATCTGTGGACGGCTCAAACGATCGAAATGACGGACATTGCCCGGAAGAGCCGTACGATTCTCAGAATCGAGAAGCTTGAATACAACGTTCCGATGAAGGACGAGGACTTCACGCTTCAAGCCATCAAACGCTGATGCTTTGGATATCGCTGCCCCTGGTTCTGGTATTGTCGTCACAGAATTTCACCCAGCGTGGCTTCGTTGAGGGACGTGCGACGCTCTACCCCGAGACGACTTTCAACGATTCAGCCCGGGCCGTCGGCGAAATGCAGGTCCACTACGAGGGTTTCTACAAGCCGCGACTCGACTTCCAGATCGCCGCGGCGTTCGATCTGCGTACGGATACGCACCGGCAGACAGAGCGCAACTGGCGCCTGGACTGGAAAGACCGGGGAACACAACGTCCGCTCCTTTCGCTGCGGCGCCTGAGCACCCAGTATCATCACGGGGGTTTCACTCTGGAGACCGGGAAGCAATCGATTCGCTGGGGACGAACGGACATCGTCAATCCGACCGATCGCTTTGCGCCGCGCGACTTCCTGACTGTAGTCGACAATGAATTTCTTGCAGTCGACGCCGTGCGGGGGACGTACGAACGCGGATCGAACACGCTCGATGTGGTCTGGTCGCCGAGACTCACCCCCAGCCGTATTCCTCTGCTCACGCAGCGCTGGTTTCCAGGACCGGCAGGGATTCCGCCATACGCGATCGAGCGTGACATCCCGGAGGGATCGCAGTCCGGCATCCGCTGGAGTCATGCGGGCCTGGTTGAATTTGCGGCAGCCTATTACACCGGATTCAGTCACGTTCCGTCTTATGAACCGCTGCCGGGCAGGCTCGCGGTCCGGGAGTTCTACCCGGAGCAGCGAATGATCGGCGGCGACGTGGCTATTCCGCTTCGATGGCTCTCCATCAAGACAGAGGCAGGATATTTCACTTCATCCGACGTCCGCTCCGACGAGCACGTCCTTTACGTCATTCAGCTCGAGCGGCAAGCCGGGGAATGGTTTTTCGTCGGGGGTTACGGAGGAGAAGCGGTGACCGATCGCGGGACAGGGAGCGGGCAGTTCGATCCCGACCGTGGTCTGACCCGCACTGTTCTCGCCCGGGCCGGCTACACGATCGATGCCAGGCGAAGCCTCGTGTTTGAAACGGCCATCCGCGATAACGGCCACGGCGCCTGGGTGAAGAGCGAGTACACTCAGGCATTCGGTCAGCACTGGCGCCTGACTCTCGGAGCATCGCTGATTCGGGGCGAGCCCTCGGACTTCCTCGGCCAATATCGCAGAAACTCCCACGGCCTGGTCGCAGTGAAGTATAGTTTCTGATTCGAAATGAAGCGCGGGAGGACCCGAAACGTGCCGCTGGATCCAGCCATCAAGAGTTTGATCGCCCAATTCCGCCAGTCGCCGGCCTGGGACGAATACCTGGACCTGGAACTTCTGCAGAAACTCTGGCCGGTGTTGGCAGGCAAAACTCTGGGGACGGCAACCCGAATCGTTGCGATTCAAGGCTCCACGGCCGTTCTGGATGTGCCGGATCTGATCTGGCGGAAACAGCTGGTGAAAATGAAGAGCCAGCTTCTGCAGCGAATGAATGAACCCTGGGGAGCAAAGCGCATCAAGGAGATCGCCTTTACTTATGAAAATCACTGAGTCCGATGTGGAGTACGTCGCAAAGCTGGCCAACCTTGAGGTTCACGAGGAGGAAAGGGCCGAATTGGCGGCGCAACTGAGCCGTATCGTCGAACACGTCGAAGAGCTCAGCAAAGTGGATGTGTCTGCGGTTGAGCCAACGACCCAGATTCTGGAAGGCATGAAGCACGCGGTGCGCGACGACCGGGTAGCCGCGAGAACAGGCAGTTCGGACGCCGGCAAGTCCGTCAAACTTTTCAAGGTTCCGAAAGTCATTACCGAGCGATGAACCTCAGGAATATCACTGCGGATAAACTTGTAGCACTCTACCGGAACGGTGATCTGTCGGTAGTGGAAGTCATCACCAGCGTCTTTGAGGAAATCGAACGCACAGACAAGGACGTTCGCGCCTATATCACCTTGTGTAAGGATCGCGCGTTTGAAGACGCCCGCCGCATCGATTCGAACATTGCAGCAGGAGAGCCGCTGGAGCCGTTGTCGGGAATTCCGGTGGCGATCAAGGACAACATGGTGCTGCGCGACGTTCCGACCACCTGCGGCTCCAGGATTCTTGAAGGGTATATGCCGCCGTACACTGCCACTGCGGTGGAGCGCCTTCGCACCGCCGGCGCTATTATCGTGGGCAAGACCAACATGGACGAGTTCGCGATGGGCTCTTCCAACGAGAATTCGGCGTTCTTCACCACGCGAAACCCCCACAACCTCGACTGTGTGCCGGGAGGCTCGAGCGGCGGCTCGGCGGCTGCAGTGGCGGGTGGAATGGCTCTGATCTCGCTGGGGTCGGATACCGGCGGTTCCATCCGCACTCCGGCGGCGTTCTGCGGGGTCACCGGAATCAAGCCGACGTACGGGCGAGTTTCCCGCTATGGTCTGGTTGCGTTCGCTTCGTCGCTGGACCAGATCGGGCCATTCGCCAAAAGCGTTCGCGAATGCGCCCAGGTCCTCGAAGTCATCTGTGGCTTCGATCACTTCGACTCCACTTCGGCGGACCTTCCCGTCGAACCGATGCTCCGGGACATCGAACAGCCGGTCAAGGATGTTCGCATCGGAATTCCGCGTGAATACTTCATCCCGGGAATGGATGCGGAAGTGAAAACCCGTTTGGAAGAGTGCATCAAGGTCTATGAAGCAATGGGCTGCAAGCTGCAGGAGATCAGCCTTCCCCACACAGAACAGGCCATCGCCACCTATTACCTGATTGCGACAGCGGAAGCCAGTTCGAATCTCGCGCGCTACGACGGCGTGCGATACGGCGTGCGAAAGGGCGGCGACGCGGGACTCAGCGACATGTATCGTAAGACACGCATGAATGGCTTTGGCAAGGAAGTGAAACGGCGAATCCTTCTCGGCACTTATGCGCTCAGCGCAGGATATTACGACGCCTACTACCTCAAGGCGATGAAGGTGCGGACGCTCATTCTGCAGGACTTCCGAAGGGCGTTCGAGCAGGTTGACGTGATTCTTACACCGACAAGCCCCACCGTCGCTTTCCGAATCGGCGAAAAAGCAGACGACCCGCTTTCGATGTATCTCTCCGATATCTTCACGATCACCTGCAATCTGGCGGGACTGCCCGGAATCTCGGTCCCCTGCGGAAAAAACTCCGCGGGGCTCCCGATCGGGATGCAGTTGCTCGCCAATCACTTTCAGGAAGCCCTCCTGGTGCGGGCCGCATACAACTTTGAGAAGGCCTTTCTGCTACAATAGCAGGACGATTTCTATGTCAATATTTCGGGAGAAGATATGAGGCAACTTTTGAGGGCCGGAGCCCTGTTGACGGTACTGGCAACTGGACTGTGTTTACCTGGAAACGGCCTGGCGCAGGACCTGAAAATTGCGGTCGTGGACATTCAGGCTTTGACGCTCAATTCGGACGAAGGCAAGGCCGTCAACGAGAAGCTGATGAAAAGGTACGACGAAATCGTCGCCATCATGGGAAAGCTCCAGAAGGACATAGAGGACAAGGAAAACCGGCTTAAAACCCAGGACCGGATCATGAGTGCCACTGCCAAAGCCACGCTTTCCCGGGAAATCGAAAGCGACAAGGTCAACCTCGATCGGAAGAATCAGGATTATCAGAAAGAGATGATGGACTACCAGAATGAACTGCTGGATCCTGTCGCGGCGAAGGCCCAAGCCATGCTTCAGGCCTACATCAAGGAAAAGACCTTTACGATGGTCGTCGACCTGTCGGCTCAAAACGGCAATATCGTGTGGGCGAATCCTGCCAATGACGTCACCCAGGAAGTGACCACGCGCCTGAATGCCGACTACAAAAAGACTCTGGCGGCAGCACCCGCTGCCAAAGCCTCACCGGCCGCTGCGGCGCCGGCGCCGGCGCCAACAACGCCCCGCTGACTCTACAGAGCCATTAGTGAATCCGATAGCTCGGATCGATCTTGGATGACGAGAGGTTCGTCACAATATCGATCCGCTGAAGAAGGTGACTGGCAAGCTCTGCGAAGTTATCCACTTCGCAGATCCTGTCCATTTCGCTGATGACCCGGTTGAGCACACTTTCGATTTCCTCGTAGGTTCTTTTCCGCAAAAAAAGTCCGCTGGAATTCCAACCGCGACTTATGGCGAAGAAATTCCTGCCGATAGAAGTCCGAGATACTCTTCCTCTTTCGGTCTTCCAGTTCCATTGGGAGGGGAATATAGCTCTAAGGGGCTATGCCCGCAAGCCTCTTTCGAAAGAGTTCGTTCACGGTCTTTGGATTGGCGCGGCCTTGTGTGGCCTTCATCACCTGCCCGACAAGAAAACCCAGCGAAGCCGGCTTTCCGGACCGGTATTGTGCGACGCGTCAGCGGATCCGCGATGACTTAGTCGACGATCTTCTCGATTTCCGAACTGTCGGAGATTTGAACAAGCCCCTTCTCTTCGACAATGATGGCCGGAGATTTGCCCGTCTTGTACATTTCCTCCATCACCGTCTTCGCAATTTTTCCGGAAATCGTCCCCTTGTCGACAAGTTGAATCATTTCGGCCACCATTTTGGAAGTCACCGGGAGACTGAGAGAGGTTTTTCAGATCCAGGTTGCTCTCCTTGAAGAATCGCAGCAGGTCTCCCATGATCCAGTTCGCAGCCGCCTTCGGATGGCCGCTGAGTCGCGCCGTCTCGTCGAAGAAGTCCGCAAGCGCGCGCGTCATGGCCAGAACGCCGGCATCGTATTCCGAAAGCGCGTACGCTCGATGAAACGCCGCGCGGCGCGACTCCGGCAATTCCGGCATACGTTCGGACTCCCTCAAGCCATTCGCCGGTCGAGAACGAGCAGCGGCAAGTCCGGGTCCGGAAAGTATCGATAATCGTGCGCCTCTTCCTTGCTGCGCATGGACACCGTTCGTTCTTCGTCGCTGTTCCAGAGACGAGTTTCCTGAATGATACGGCCGCCGCTTTCGATGACTTCGCCTGACGGTTGAGTTCGTAGTCGATTGCCTTCTGTACGAAACGAAACGAATTGATATTCTTCAGTTCGGTTCTAGTTCCGAACTTCTCGGCACCCTTGATGCGAATGGAAACATTCGCATCGCAGCGCAGGCTGCCTTCCTCCATATTGCCGTCGCACACGTCGAGGTATTCAAGAATTTCCTTGAGACGGTCAGGTAGTCGTAGGCTTCTTCGGAACTGCGGAGGTCGGGTTCCGTCACGATTTCAACCAGCGGAACGCCGCTGCGGTTGAAATCGAGATAGGTGTTCCTGCCGGAATCCGGAAACCCCTCGTGAAGAGATTTTCCGGCATCTTCTTCCATGTGAATGCGCTGAACGCCGATCTTCCTGCTGACGCCATTGACCTGGATCTCGATGAAGCCGTGCTCTGCGAGGGGGCGATCGTACTGCGAGATCTGATACCCTTTCGGAAGGTCGGGATAGAAATAGTTCTTTCGCGACCACTGCGATTCGGGATTGATCGAGCAATTCAGGCCCAGACCCGCCTTGACCGCCATTGTCACGGCAACGCGATTGAGAACGGGCAAAGCTCCGGGCAGTCCCAGACACACGGGGCACGTGTTCATGTTGGGCGGTTCGCCGAATCGCGTGGAACATGAGCAGAAGAGTTTGGAGTGGGTGAGCAGCTGGCAGTGGCACTCGAGGCCAATCACCGCTTCGTACTTCGAATCCATTCGAGCTACGACTGTAGCATAATTACAGCTGTTGTCCCTGCCTCCATCGAAAGATAGGAAGGGACACTCAGGAGTTCCTTTGATCAAGACCATTGAATGGACTGAAGACGGCGTGCGCATGATCGACCAGCGTAAGCTGCCAACCGTGGAAGAGTACCCGACGTTTCGGACTTACGAAGAAGTGGCGGAAGCCATCCGGGTGATGGTGGTGCGCGGTGCTCCCGCAATAGGCGTGGCGGCGGCTATGGGCGTGGCGCTCGGAGTGCTCAAGTCCGATGCTCAGAACCTGGATGCACTCCAGCGGGACTTTGAAACCATCACCTCCACGCTCGCCGGAACCCGGCCGACGGCCGTGAACCTGTTCTGGGCGATCGAACGGATGAAACAAACCTTCAGCAAAGCGCTGAAATCCGGGGCGACTCGCAAGACAGTCGCGCAAATTCTCATTGACGAAGCGCAGGCGATCCACGACGAAGACATCGCCAACAACAAACGCATGGGACAATTCGGCGCCGAGCTGCTGCCGCAGTCGGGAACGATACTGACGCACTGCAACGCGGGAGCGCTGGCCACGGCCGGCTATGGCACTGCGCTGGGCGTGATACGCGCGGCGATCGAGAATGGCAAGCGGCTCAAGGTTCTGGCGGACGAAACCCGGCCCTTTCTTCAGGGCTCGCGGCTCACCGCCTGGGAACTCTGGAAGGACGACATCGACGTGCGCGTGATTTCCGACAACATGTCCGGGTCGTTTATGCATCAGGGCCTGGTGGATGCCGTTGATTGTCGGCGCAGACCGAATAGCCGCCAACGGCGATGTGGCGAACAAAATCGGCACCTATACCGTGGCGGTGCTGGCGCGTCAGCACGATATTCCGTTTTACGTCGCGGCGCCGCTGTCCACGCTGGACCTGTCGATTCCCGATGGCTCCTATATTCCCATCGAGCAACGGACCCCAACAGAGGTGACGCATGTCGGCGGCACGCGCATCGTGCCGGAAGGCGTCTCCGTTTTCAATCCGGCGTTTGATGTGACGCCAAACGCGTTCGTCACGGCGATCATTACCGAAGCCGGCGTCGCCCGCGCTCCCTACAATCAGAGCCTCTCAAAGCTCATGAAGGCTGACCACCCGATGCTTGTGTTAGGTATCGAGAGCTCGTGCGACGAGACAGCTTCCGCCGTAGTTAAGGACGGGCAGCGGATTCTTTCGAACGTCATCCATTCCCAGATCAAAACTCATACACCGTATGGCGGTGTCGTGCCGGAGCTGGCGTCGCGAGAGCACCTGCAGAAAATCCGGGGAATAGTCGACCAGGCGCTCGCGGATGCGGGAAAGACCCTCGACGATATGGATGGCATTGCGGCGACGGCGGGACCCGGACTGATCGGCTCTTTGCTGGTTGGCCTGACCTATGCCAAAGCGCTGGCGTTTTCCAGCCGGAAGCCGCTCGCTGCGGTTAACCACATCGAGGGGCACATCTATTCGGTGTGCTTCGAGCATCCACATGCAGAGTTTCCGGCCCTGGCCCTGGTTGTTTCCGGCGGCCACACGAATCTCTTCTGGGTGGAGTCGCTGAACGGGGGACTTCAAACACCTCACGTACAAGCTCGTTGGAAAAACCCGCGACGACGCTGCCGGCGAAGCCTACGACAAAGTGGGCAAGCTTCTGGGGCTGCAGTATCCAGGCGGTCCGGTCATTGACCGGCTTGCCAAACTGGGAAACCCGAAGGCGATCCGCTTTGCGATTCCCAAAATCACGGACCGTGCATTGGATTTCAGCTTCAGCGGCGTGAAGACGGCCGTTCTGCAACTGGTAAAGGCCGGGAACCTCGTACCGAAAAACGAAGAGGAAACGCGACAGGACCCCGAACGCCTGGACCTGCTCGCAAGCTTTCAGGAATCCATTGTCGAGATGCTGTGGTCCACAACGCAAAAAGCCGCGAGGCTCCTTCAGCCCCGATCCCTCATGCTCTCCGGCGGCGTTGCCGCCAACAGCCGTTTGAAGGAGTTCCTGGCGGAAAAAGCCGCAGCAGCCGGCCTGCAGTTCTATGTCCCCAAACTGATCCTCACCACCGACAACGCCGCTATGATCGCCGCCGCCGGAACCGCCAAACTGATGCGCGGCGAAACCGCCGGCTTCGATTTCAACGTCGATCCCAACATGCGTCTCGCAGTCGCGGATAACGGCACGAACCACAAACCCTGGCGCGTTTAAGAGTCGCTTCGGAGCGTATGATGACTGGACCTGAACGGGATAACCGGGGCCCGAACTGGCGCCTCCAGGTGCCTTACGATCGACTCTGCGCACCGGAATTCGAGGGAGATTAATTCATGCGCGCATTATTCATCCGTACGGGGTTCATCGGGTTGGCCAGCCTTGTTCTCACGCTGCCTCTCGTCGCTCAGGGCCGTGGCGGCGCGGGGCGAGCGAGGTGGCTCCAGCGAAGTTGCCCAGGAAAGAAAAGCTATCCAGGCCCAGCAAAAGGCGAAAGTCGAGCAGGAAAACGCCAGCTTCAGGCTGGCGATACAATCCATTCAGGCCAACGCCAGGGATGCAAAGGACCCTGATGCTGAAGGAATACATCTGCCAGGAGAACAATCCGGATATACCGCACCTGATCGGACCTGCGGTGGCGCCGTAGAGAAATAAATTAGCGCGGGCGGGATATCCGAATCCGGTTACACCTTCATGATTTCGGCTTCTTTGGCTTTGGCGACCTCTTCGAGTTTCTTGATGAAGTCGTCGGTGATCTTCTGGATTTCCTCGAGAGATTTCTTCTCGTCGTCTTCGGAGATAACCTTGTCCTTGAACATCTTTTTGACGTGATCGTTGCCGTCCCGGCGAATATTGCGAACGGCGGTGCGGTGATCTTCCAGAACCGTATGGACGTGTTTGGCAAGTGTCTTCCGGCGCTCCTCGGTCAGCGGCGGAACCGGGATGCGGATAAGCCGCCCGTCGTTTGAGGGATTCAACCCGAGATCCGATGCGCGAATCGCCTTTTCGATCGGGCCAACCAGAGAGACATCGTAGGGTTGGACGGTAATCAGCGTGGCATCCGGCGTGCCCAGCTGTGCAGCCTGATTGATCGGTGTGGGTACACCGTAGTAGTCCACCTGGATGCTGTCAAGAATTGAGATCGAAGCGCGACCCGTCCGGACCGTTGCGAGTTCCTTACGAAGATCCTCGACGGCCTTTTCCATGCGATGTCGGATTTGCGCTATTTCTTCCTTGGTGCTGCTCATTGCGGCCTCCTCAATACACCAGCGAGCCGATCTTTTCTCCCATGATGACTCGCCTGATGTTTCCCTTGGTCCTCATATTAAACACGATAATCGGGACCTTGTTGTCCATACACAACGAGATTGCGGTGGTATCCATGACGGCGAGGTGCTGCGTCAGGACTTCGATGTAAGAAATCTCCGGATAGAACTTGGCACCAGGCACCTTCACGGGATCCGCATCGTAGATGCCGTCCACCTTGGTAGCCTTGAGAATCACCTTGGCCTTGATTTCCATGGCGCGCAGGGCGGCCGTGGTATCCGTTGAAAAATAGGGATTACCTGTGCCGGCGGCGAAAATCACCACCCGTCCTTTTTCGAGATGGCGGATTGCCCTGCGGCGAATGAACGTCTCCGCCACCTGATTCATTTCGATCGCGGACTGCACGCGAGTATGCACGTCTATCTTCTCGAGCGCGTCCTGAAGGGCCAGCGCATTCATGACCGTAGCCAGCATCCCCATATGGTCGGCAGACACGCGATCGAAACCCTGAGCACTGGCGGCAAGCCCGCGAAAGATATTCCCGCCTCCGATGACGATTCCGATCTCCACCCCCAGTTCATGAATGTCCCGGATGTCGTTGGCAATACTGATCACGATCTCAGGGTCGATGCCGAAGCCCTGGGTTCCCATAAGCGCTTCCCCGCTGAGCTTCAGAAGCACACGATTGTATTTGGCTGTCGCTTTGGAATCCATTGCTACTGGCCGAGCATGCTGTCGACTTCGCCCTTCAGGTCGGTGGAACGCTTCTCCAGGCCCTCACCGGTCTGGTAGCGGACAAACCGGCGAACGCGGATGTTTTCGCCGATTTTCGCGATGAGGTTGTTGATCAGTTGTTCGACCGTGAGGTTCGGATCCTTGACAAACGCCTGATCGTACAAACAGACAAGCTGATAGTAGGCGCCGAGTTTACCGTCGGCGATTTTTTCGACGATGTTCTCGGGCTTGCCGGAGGCGCGCGCCTGATCCTTATATATTTCTTTTTCCTTTCGAAGTTCCTCGTCAGGAACTTCATCGCGCTTGACGTAGCGGGGATTGGCCGCAGCGACGTGCATGGCGATGTCTTTCACGAGCGTCTGGAAGTCCTCGCTGCGCCCCGCAAAATCCGTTTCGCAATTAACCTCGATCAGAACGCCGATCTTGCCGCCCATATGGATGTAGTGGCCGATCATGCCCTCTGCGGCGACGCGGCCTGATTTCTTCTGCGCGCTGGCCAGGCCTTTCTTTCGCAGCAGGACGACAGCCTGCTCCATATCGCCGTTGGCCTCGGTGAGGGCCTTTTTGCAATCCATCATTCCAACTCCGGTCTTTTCCCGGAGTTCTTTAACACTCTGTGCCGAAATCTCCATGAATACTTACTCCCTTACACAAAAATGGCCCCCGTGGCCAGTTTCGCCGCGGGGGCCGTTTCCCTTCGATACGTTTACATGATCGCGGCTTCAGGCGGCGGTTCGACGGAACCCTCAGCGGTCGATTCGGCGCGCATTACGCGCGTACGTTCGCGAGGTTCACCCTCTTCCCCGGTTTCTTCGTCTCCGTCTTTCGCTTCCTTCGACGCGGAATCATCCTTTGCCATGCCCTGGCCCTCGAGAACGGAGTCCGAGATCTTCGTTGTGAAGAGGCGGATAGCGCGCAGCGCATCATCGTTGCCCGGAATCACGAAATCGACGAAATCGGGATCACAGTTCGTGTCCACGATGGCGATCACAGGAACGCCGAGACGGCGTGCTTCAGCAACGGCGATCTCTTCGTTCTTGGAGTCGATGACAAAGATGGCGTCGGGCAGGCGCGGCATGTTCTTGATGCCGGAGAGGTTTTTCTCCAGCGCCGTTCGCTCGCGCTCGAGCCGGGTGACTTCCTTCTTGGGAAGCAGCTCGTAGCGGCCGTCGGTGGCCATCCCATCGAGTTCCTTCAGACTCTTGATGGATTTCTGAATCGTTGAGAAATTCGTCAGCAGTCCACCCAGCCACCGCTGGTTCACATAAAACATGTTGCAGCGCATGGCTTCTTCGGCGATGGCATCCTGAGCCTGCCGTTTGGTACCAACAAAAAGGATGATTTTTCCCTGCGCCGTGAGGTCCGCGACAAACTGTGTGGCTTCCTTGAAGAGTTGGAGAGTCTTCTGAAGATCGATGATGTAAATGCCGTTGCGCTCTCCAAAAATGTACTGTTTCATTTTCGGATTCCAGCGCTTGGTCTGGTGGCCGAAGTGAACGCCGGCCTCCAGAAGCTCCTTCATTGTGATAGACGCCAAATAAACCTCTTTTCTTTTGGCTGCGCCCTATCGGGCTTGCATTCGCAGCCGCTCATCCGTTTATCGTTTCGAGAACTGGAAGCGTTTTCGCGCTCCCGGCTGCCCATATTTCTTACGTTCCTTCATTCGAGGGTCGCGCCGCAAAAAGCCCAGCTTCTTCAGTACCGGCCGCAACTCCGCGTTGAACTGGACCAGGGCCCGGGCTATGCCATGCTGGACCGCGCCCGCCTGGCCATGCATACCCCCGCCGGCGACCAGGACGACCAGGTCGAATTGCCAAGAGTATCGGAAGCCTGCAAAGGCTGCTTCACGAGCATCCGGTGGGTTTCGTCGAAGAAGTACGTTTCAAATGGCTTGTTATTGACTGTGACATTTCCTGATCCAGGTCTCAGGAAGACGCGAGCCGTCGAAGTCTTTCTGCGGCCCGTTCCGTAGTGCTGGTTCTGAACTCAACTCAATGAACCTCCAAAATCTTTAGCAACGACAACTTACAACGACAACGGCTCAGGCCGTTGCCCCGCGTGCGGATGCTGACCTTCACCATAAATCTTTAGACGCTTCACCAGACGCTTGCGCAGCTTGTTTTTGGGCAACATGCCGAGAACAGCCTCGCGGATAACCCTTTCCGGGCGGGTCTCGAGAACCTTCCTGATCCTGGTCTCCTTGAGACCTCCCGGATAACGCGTATGCCAACGATAAACCTTCTGATCCAGCTTCTGGCCGGTCAGCCTCACCTTGTCGGCATTTATGATAACAACATGGTCTCCGGTAATGGAAAACGGAGCATAATGCGGCCGGTGCTTACCGGAAAGGATGGTTGCGGCTTTGGTCGCGATCCGTCCAAGTACCTGGTCGGTGGCATCGATGACGTGCCATTTGTCGAGGGCGGTCGCTTCTTCCGCCGTCATGAAACGAGTAGACATGCTCAGTTACCTCTCCGTCGCCATTGCAAAAAGTCTGATAGTATAGGAGCCCGTACATCATGTCAAGCCGCCATCTTCTTGTCCTAACGGCCTTAACGTCACTCTTGCTGGTCCACAGGGCGGCTGGTCAGGCCCGCCCTCAGGCCCCTCCCCCTCCGCCCTCACTCTCCGACCTGCTGCTCCGGGATCAGATTCCCGAAGCCGAATCCCGGCTCTCCAGAGCGCCACGAACCGCGGAAACCGTCGCCTTCGAGGGAGAAGTCGAATACCGCAAAGGACACTTCGAAGACGCCGAAAGACTCTATCGGTCCGCGCTGCAGATGAGCGAGAAAACGGCGCGCGCCCATTTTGGGCTTGGCAAGCTGGCCTTGGCCAGGCTGAGGAGCGCGGATGCCGTAAAACTGTTCGCCAGGGCGATTGAACTTGATGCCAGAGAACCGATCTATCATTTCTACATCAGCGACGCGCTAACGCTGGAAAAGAAGACAAAAGAAGCCGAGCAGCAGTTGCAGGAATACCTGAAGCTGAACCCGCAGGACTCCGATCGGGTTCCAATGGCGAAGGCTGCGCTGGACGTCTTCGCCGCCTTCCGGGGAGTTGAAGTCGGGGAGATCGAGGCGCCCGCCCAGCCTTCTCCGATCGCCTTTGAAAAAGTGCTGAGTCTGCTTTTCACCGAAGTGACCATCAACGGACAGGGCCCGTATCGTTTCCTGATCGATACCGGCGCGACGCAAACCGTCGTCAGTGAAAAACTCGCCGCCAAACTGGGATTGAAAAAGATCGCGACCAACGTCATGCACGGTGTCGGCGGCGAGGGAAAAGTCGACTCGCCGGTTTTTCGGGCCGATTCCCTGAAACTCGGCGACGTCACCATCAGGAATCTGCCGCTTGGGACTCTGAACAATCCCGCCCTGGACCAGATCCTGGACGGCATTATCGGAACTCCGACGCTCTCTGATTTTGTAATCACGATCGACTATCCGCGCAGCAGGATCGAACTCCACAAGGAAGCGCCACAGACCGGGACGGTGGTGCCCGTCTGGTGTTTCAGCGGGCTGCTGCTGACTCCTGTGGAAGTCAACGGACAGCACAAGGGCAACTTCCTCATCGATACGGGCGCGGACAGGACGATGCTCGCGCAAACCATGGCGGGCTCACTGGGAGTCAACAAGGACACTCCGGGGGCAGCGCTGAACGTACCGATCGGCGGTGTGGGAGGCCTCGATGACGGCGTGCTCATGGTTCCTGCCGTCACGCTGAAAACTCCGATGGAAACCAAGCGCTTCGATGTGCTCCTGGCTATCGAGCTCAAGGACATGTCAAACCTGATCCAGACCGAGCTTTCCGGCGTTCTGGGCTACGACTCCTTAAAGGACTACCGCGTCTCCCTCGACTATCACAAAGCCGAGATCCGGTTGAGCAAGTGATGTCAACCGAACGGCGCAACCCGCGTTCGGTCGACATCGATCTGTTTCCGACCGAACGAATTCTCAGAATCATCAACGCCGAAGACGGCCTGGTGGCAACGGCTGTCGGCGCCGCCGTCCCGGAAATCTGCAAGGCCGTGGACCTCGCCGTAGACACTCTGAACCGCGCCGGACGTCTCATCTATATCGGGGCCGGAACAAGCGGGCGTATTGCTGCGCTCGACGCGGCAGAATGCCCTTCAACCTTCAGCACGCCTCCGGAGTGGGTGCAAGCCGTGATCGCCGGCGGATCGAAAGCCATTGTTCAAGCCATGGAAGGGGCCGAAGATGATCCCGCAAAGGCAGCGGCCGATATGAAAGCAAGAAAGGTTTCCGAGAAGGATTTGCTGATCGGAATCGCGGCCAGCGGGAAGACTCCCTATACCCTCGGCGCGCTGGAGTATGGAAAAAGCAAGGGCGCCAGGACGGTAGCCCTGGTTGCGTCGCCGCAGTCGCCGATGGCAAAAATCGCGGACGTGACGATCGAAACTGCAGTGGGTCCGGAAGTCATTACCGGTTCAACCCGCATGAAGGCGGGGACAGCGCAGAAACTCGTCCTCAACATGATCAGCACTGTCACGATGATCCGGCTCGGCATGACCTACAGCAACTGGATGATCAACGTCAGCATGACCAACAGCAAGCTGCGCGAGCGTGGCGTGAATATTCTGCGGGAAGTGCTCGGCGTGAACCCGAACGAAGCCCTGAAGCTTTCCGAACAGTCCGGGGGAGTCCTGAAGGTTGCCGTCGTCATGGGAGCGCTGCGTTGTACGCGCAAAGAGGCGGAACGGAGACTGGAAGAAGGGAACGGTAATCTGAGAAAGGTTCTGGGACACCTTGGCAGCGGGCGTGAGTGACTCCCTTCTCGTCTTGGATGCCGGCCTGATTCTGAGTCCCTTCAAGCGCTTCTCTCCAGGCCGCATCGTCGTCCGTGGCGCGCGTATTGAAGCCGTCGGTCTTCCATCGGATGTGCGGCCACCTGACGGCGCCCCGCGCATCGAACTTCCGCATCTCACGCTGGTTCCTGGCTTCATCGAGCCCCATATTCACGGGTGCGGCGGTTTCGACGTGATGGACGCGACGCCGGAGTCCCTGCAAGCCATCAGCAGGATGCTGGTTCGTTACGGTACGACAGCGTTCCTGCCCACCACCGTTTCCGCCCCGGTTGATGTCTTGACGACTGCCGTGGAAAAGCTCAGCTCCCTGATGGGAACGGCATTGGGGGGAGCGCAACCCCTGGGCCTCCATCTTGAGGGTCCTTTTATCAGTGTGAAAAAGCGCGGAACGCACCAACTGGAGAACATCAAAAACCCGGACGCGGCATTGTTGCTGGACTGGATTCAAATTTCCCGCGGTCTGATAAAACTCCTGACCATTGCTCCCGAGCTTGACGGGGCGGCGAAAGTCGCCGAGGTCGCGTCGAAACGGAATATCGTCGTCGGAATGGGACATTCTGACGCGACGTTTTCTGAAGCGTCGGAAGCGGTGAATCGAGGAATTCGCTATGCCGTCCACACCTTCAATGCCATGCGGCAGTTGTCTCATCGCGACTCCGGAATTGTGGGGGCCATACTGTCTGACGATCGAGTATTTGCGGAAATCATCGCAGACGGAGTCCACGTTGCGCCGGAAGTGGTTCGCATCTTCGCGAAAGCGAAGGGTCCGGGCAAGGTGATCCTCGCCACCGACGCAACCAGTGCAACGGGAATGCCGGATGGCCGGTATGCGCTGGGCAAGAGCAATGTCGAAGTGACCGCGGGTGTTTGCCGGGATGCGGAAGGCCGCCTTGCGGGCAGCACCCTGACTCAGGACAAGGCCTTGCGCAATTTGATGAAATGGAGCGGCATGCGTCTGGACGACGCGCTGCTCGCTGTTACCGCCAATATCGCCGAAGCGCTGTCGCTCGAAGGGCGTGGGCGCATCGAAGCAGGGGCGTTCGCCGATTTCACCCTGCTGGATCGCAATCTCCTGGTCGCCCGCACCTACGTCAGCGGCACGCTTGTTTTTGAAATGGCAACGTAGGCACAATCCCACCGTGGATAAACTGCAGATTACCGGCGGCGCGCGACTCGAAGGGCAGATCCGGATAGGCGGCGCGAAAAATTCGGCTCTTCCGGCGATGGCGGCAACGTTGCTCACGGCAGGCGAAGTGGTCCTCTCGAACGTTCCAATGGTAGCGGACATCCGGACCACTCGCCGTCTGCTCAGTGAGATCGGCGTCAGAGCGGAATTCGAGGACGGTCACACCGTTCGCGCCAGGGCCGAAAAAATCGCCTCGCACGAAGCCCCCTACGATCTCGTCAAGACCATGCGCGCGTCCGTGCTCGTGCTCGGTCCCCTCCTTGCCCGGACAGGCAAGGCGAGAGTCTCTCTACCCGGTGGTTGCGCGATCGGAGCACGGCCCATCAATCTGCATCTGAAAGGATTTGAGAAACTCGGAGCTCGCGTAACCACCGAGCACGGCTACGTCGAAGCGGAAGCCGAGCGACTGACGGGAGCAAAAATCGTTTTCGACAGAATCACCGTCACGGGAACGGAGAATCTGATGATGGCCGGCGCTCTGGCAAAGGGGCGAACCATCCTCGAGAATGCCGCCTGCGAACCGGAAGTGTCGGACCTTGCCGAACTACTCACGAAGATGGGCGCAAGAATTTCCGGAGCGGGTTCTCCCACGATCACCATCGAGGGCGTAGCGGAGTTGAAAGGCGCGACACACACCATCATTCCGGATCGCATCGAGACAGGAACGTTCATTGTGGCCGGAGCAATCACAGACAGCGATTTGGAGATCCTGGACTGCAATCCTGCCCACCTTTCGAGCGTCATCGAGAAGCTTGGTGAAGCGGGAGCTTCCGTTCACGCCGGCAAGAAAAGCATCCGTGTGAAGGGTGGTTGTGACCTCACCGCCGCCGATGTAATCACGAAGGAGTACCCGGGATTCGCCACCGACATGCAGGCGCAGTACATGGCCCTGATGACCCAGGCCGCCGGCTCTTCGGTGATCACGGAAAACATTTTCGAAAACCGGTTCATGCATGCAAGCGAGTTGATGCGCATGGGCGCAGACATTCGCATCGACGGCGCCCGGGCTATCGTTACCGGAAAGAAGCGGCTGACCGGCGCCAAGGTCATCGCCTCGGACCTTCGTGCGAGCGCCTCGCTCGTGATCGCGGCCCTGGTTGCCGACGGAACAACCGTCATTGACCGGATCTATCATCTCGACCGCGGCTACGAAAAGATCGAAGAGAAGTTGCAGTCCGTGGGAGCAAAAATCGAAAGGCTAAAGTAGCGCCGGATTCGGGGCCACTGAAGGAACCTTGCGGCCCCGGGGATAGGCAGCGAGATGGAGAAATAGCGCTTTTGGAACCGGACGGCTGCATTTCGTGTATAGAATACCCGGATGATTCGCCTCCGTGCACTCGTGCTGCTGGTCGTGCTCTGCCTGTCGGGGGCCGCGCTTCTTGAGGCTCAGCGATTTGGTCGGCTTTCGCTCAGCCAATACTTTGCCAAGGAGGCGCCTAAAACGGAATTCGCCATCGCGCGCTGGTACAGCCCGAACTGGCAGGGCGATGGCTGGTCGCACGATTGGCCGGCGTCGGAAGAGCACATCCTCCAGATCATCCACGAAGTTTCGGTTATCGATGCGGACCACCTGTCCTACAAAGTCGTGGACATGGCCAGTCCCGAAATATTCAAGTACCCGTTCGCGTACATGTCACACCCGGGAGACATCATTCCTTCCGATGAAGAGATCGAGAATCTGCACGAATACATCGAACGCGGCGGATTCGTCATGCACGATGATTTCGGCGGCCAGGGCCAGGGCCCCTGGGAAATGAACCAATTTCAGAGCATGCTGCGAAGGGCGTTTCCCGGCCGGGAAATGTATCAACTCAGCGATGACCATCCCCTGCTTCGGCTCTACTACCAGATCGACAACCTGCAGATGGAGCATCCGATGAGTGGTGCGAAGTCGACGTTCTATGGTTTTGACGACAGCCACGGCCGTCTTGCAATGGTGATCTGCTATGCGAACGATATCGGCGATTACTGGGAGTTCATCGATCAGCCTTACTACAAGCTCAAGCCTTCGACCGAAGCCCTCAAGATTGGTGTAAATATCGCCATCTATTCGCTGACGCACTAGACTAGTGTTGCGCACTGGATCACCGCATGGCGGTGCCTGGAGTTTAGACATTCTTGAGTCCGAGCGGGAGCGGAAACACGAGGTTACGTCTCCGGTTTGCAGGTTCGTCCGCAAGGTGATGGCGACGTCGAAACGTGAGTCTGAGCACGCCGGAGGCGTGCTGAGAATTTAGCCCCGGGTTAAGCGAGCGAAGCGAGCGCAACCCGGGGTTACCGTTAACGGGAATGTTGCACCCCGGCAGGGGTGCAGGGATTCCTCGCACCCCTGCCGGGGTGCAAGCCGCTCGTGAGATGAACCCCGGGTGTCGCTGCGCTCCACCCGGGGCTAAATTCCTTTCACGCCTCCGGCGTGCAAAATGTCTAAACTCCAGTCACCACATGGCGGTGCAGCAGAGGAAGAAGACCTTTCGCTTGCCCTGCCGCCGGCCCCCGCCGATCGACTACGAGATTGACGCAAGAAGTCCTTGTGAGTTCGCCCGATCCGGTTCGTCAGGTCCCAGCCTGACCGTCTTCGATTGAGGATTGAAGCCGAGGCTGTTTGGCCAGGTCCGGGCTCCGTCCGACCAGCCGTATAGCGCCGCTGCTCCAGATCATGAGAAACAAGACAGACAGGCACCGCAGGGTTTCGGCGGCGACCACGCCTAATGTCAGAAAGACCCGGGTCAGGGGCAACCCCAGCGGTGAAAGCGCAGACACCACCCCAATCGCAAGCGCCAGCCAGAAGCGAGGGCCTATCTCTCTCCGGGAATCCATCCAGAAGACTGCAAATCCTACGAGGGGGCAGATCAACCACACGAACCGAAGATAGAAGTTTCCGAACTCTTCGACGTGGCTTTTCGGTTCAAATCCCTGGGCTCTGGCCCAGACATTCCATACAGCCGTCAACAACCCGGTCGAAAGCCCCTGGGCGTCCGGAGATGAGGCCAACTGTGACGAATCCACGGCGTAACCATAGGTCGAAAAAGAGATAACCTTCAGGGCCCCGGAATGACTGCCGGTATAGATCATGGCGAACGCAAGTACCGAAGCACTGAACAACCCCAGCCCAACAGAGATTCGCGTCATCTATTCTTCTCCGTCGGGGGCAATCGGCAAACAGAAGGCAAAACTTTAGCTATTTTGCGAAAGAACGTGGCAAACAGACGGCTGTGCGACAATACGGGGATGTTCGGGGTGTTCCTGGCACTGCTCGTTCAGACTTCCACAATCAGCGGAACCCTGGTAGCGCCGGATGGCAGCGCGGCGCCGGGATCCGCGCAAGTGGTGCTGCTTCCCTCCGAGTATGCCCAAATGTTCAATGCCGAGGCTCAACGGCGAATCGATCGCTACTGGGAGGTTTACAAGCCGGAGTTTGCGGAACACAAGGAAACGTTCTCGCAGGTTTTTGCCCTCGCCTACAAAGACGCACTGGAGGCCGTCCTTTCTCAAATGCGAAGAGACGGCAAAGTCGATAGTGGAAGCCTGATCCGTACTGCAACCTCCGGACACTTCGAATTTCGCGGAGTGTCGCCTGGCGACTACAAGATCATCGCCACGGGCTCGATACAAAGCACGAGCTATGTGTGGACCGAAGCGCTGCACATGGCTGCAGGTCCGCTCTTTATCCAAATGAAAACGCGAGTCCCGTGAAACCGTTCAGCTTTCTAATGGTCGCCGGTGAATCCTCGGGCGACATGTATGGAGCCGATGTGGCCCTCGGCCTGAAGAGCAGGTTTCCCGGCTGCCGAATCTTCGGCCTTGGCGGGCAAAAGATGCGCGAGGCGGGCGTGGAGCTTGAAGGGGATATCCGTCACACCGCTGCCATGGGTCCGCTTGCGGCATTGGGTCAACTGCGATCGCTCTTCATGGTCTTTCGCCGCCTTGTGAACCGCCTGGAAACCTCGCCCCCGGACGTCGCGATTCTGATCGACTTTCCAGACTTCAACCTGCGTCTGGCAAAGCGAATCAAGGCTGCAAAGATTCCCGTCATCTACTACATAAGTCCGCAGGTGTGGGCGTGGAGAGCGGGCCGCGTGAATCAGATTCGCGAAGTCGTCACCAAAATGCTGGTGATCTTCCCGTTCGAGGAAGAGATCTACCGGAAGGCAGGCGTCGACGTTGAATTCGTCGGGCACCCGCTCATCGAAACGGTTCGTGCTACCAGGAGCAAAGAGGAATTCTGCTTTTCGCATGGACTGGATGCGAAGAAGCCCATGGTGGCCATCCTGCCGGGCAGCCGCAAGAAGGAGATACGTCACATCCTGCCGACACTCTGCGATGCCGTCGAAAGAATCCGCCGTCAAAAACCGGACGCGCAGTTCGTTCTGCCCGCCGCACCCAACCTTGATCAGGGCTTCATTGAAGGAATTGTCGGGAACCGTCCTATCCGGATTGTGAACAACGACACCTACAACGCGGTGCGCTATGCGCGTGCTGCAATCGTCGCCAGCGGGACAGCGACTCTCGAGACCGCGCTGCTGGGAACACCGGAAGTCATTGTGTATCGTCTCTCGTCGGTAGAAGCGTGGTTTCTGGAAAAGTTTTTCCTGAAGGTACGGCTGTTCGGGATCGTGAACATCATCCTGGGCGAGGAAGTTGCCCCTGAACTTTTTCAGGATCGGTTTACGGCGGACCTCGTCAGTCGGGCAGCGATCAAACTAATGGATGATGTGTGGCTGCAATCGCGGATTCGCAACAAGTACGAAACCCTGAGAAGACGACTCGGAGGGGGGAGAGTTGGGGACCGCGTCGCCGCAGCGGTAGCCGACGCGATTATCCCCTCACGTTTACAAACGAAAGGATGACCCGGGAGGGAACCGGATTGCCCCAGCTGGTTGCGGGCCGGAACTGCGCCAGCAGCAACACTTCCTGGAGCCACTGATCCACATTGGCGGATCGCGATCCGCCAATGATGCTGTAGTCCACGACAAGCCCTTTGTCGTTCAGGTCCGTTTGAATTGAAAGAGCCTGGTCAAGATCGGGACTCACGGTCCTGCCAAAACGCTTGACAGTGGGAGTCGTTGTTTGCGGCGGCTCATAGGTCGCGACAAGCGGTCCGCTCAGGCCGTCATCCTTGGCGTGCACCTCACGCGGGGCAAACAAACTTCCGAAGAGAATGACAAATGCCATCAGGCTGACCGCAACGCCCATAACGGCAGGAACCGCCAGCGGCTTGAGAATGTTGTCTATTCGGGCTTGCCAGCGATTGCGGTCGTTGGGCAGGCGTTCACGAGACAGCCTGACGCGCGTCTCAAGTTGGAGATCTGCGGGCACGGGGACAGGTTCAACACCGGCAACCAGATTACGAAGGGAAATGTAGACCTGCAATTGACGAGAACACGGAGCGCACTCTGGAAGATGTGATCTCAAGCGTTCTGACTCTTCCGGGGTGACCATCGAATCGATGAACGGGCTCATCAATTCCATGGCAGCCTCACAACCAATAGTTCTGGATGCTTTCATGACTCAAAGCCTCTGGATCGATAAAAAATGTGTCAGCGATTTTTTCATATCAGTTCTGGCACGGGCCAACCGGGACTTTACCGTTCCACACGAGATGCCAAGAATGTCCGCAATTTCGTTGTAAGAAAAACCTTCAATGTCCCTGAGAATGACGATGGAACGATGCTCGCCGGAAAGCTTCGAGAGCGCCTGCTGAATCGCCTGCTCCCGTTCCCTGGATTCGAGAACCTGGAGGGGCGACGGGCTGGAAGCTCTCAATTGGATAGCCGGGCCGTCCCCGTTTCGGTCGTCATCGAGTGAAACCGTCGAGGACCGGAACCGCCTCTTCCACCAGCGCAACCGATTCAGGATCTCCGAAAAAGCGATCCTGAAAATCCATGTTTTTAAACTCGAGTCTCCACGAAAGCCACGAACGTTCCGGAATATCTTGATAAAAATGTCCTGAACCGCGTCTGCGGCGTCGCTGGAGTCCCCGAGCATGCGGTAGGCGACGTGGAAAACCGGGGTATTGTAAGTGCGCACGAGCTCGTCGTAAGCCGCATCTTCGTTCGCCTGCAGGCGAGCTACAAACTCGGCTTCCTGGGTGTCGATCGCCCCGGTGTTTTCTAAATCGTTTAGCGCTATCTCTCTGCGCATGCCAAACCGCTTTCTCCGGATTAAAGTGGCCTGATTATACCAGCGGAGACATAGCTTCAGACACCACCCTTGCCGCTTTGTTCCACCAATCTCAGACCCGCGGCCATGATTTCCTTTACGGCCTCGGGCGATGGAGCCTCGCCATAAACCCGCAACAGAGGCTCGGTGCCAGATTGACGGAAAAGAATCGAGCCGTCACTGCCGAGGAAAACCTTTGATCCGTCAAGACTTCCGACACCGGTCACGGACGTTCGGCAAACGAAGCGGGGGGATGGTTCCTGAGGTTTTCGGCCACCGTCTGTCTTGATGGGCTGCTTCACAGCTGGGAGAAATCCGTCACGACCGTCTTGTCTCCAAGAATGACGCCCGGGCGAAGAATCGCTGCCCGGCCGACGTAGCAGCCCTTACCCAGGATGGCGCCTTCAATGCGAGAGTCCGCATCAAGAGTGGTACCCGGCCACACGACGGAATCTACAATCTGCGCGCCTTCCTCGATCTTGCAGTTGCGGCCGATGACGGAATTCTCGATTCGGGCGCCGGGGCGTACCGTCACATCCACGTCAATGATCGATTTTTCATCGATCGCGGCATTCGCCGGAAGCGCAGACCGGTCGAGCGTACTGGCTCGAATCCGCCTGGAACTGAATCGTCCCGCGAGAATATCGTGATGCGCTTCCAGATATTTACCGGGTGTGCCGATGTCGATCCAGTACTTGTCGAGGACGTAGGACAGCACGAGCTCTTTTCGGTCCAACAGCGTCGGAAACAGACCGCGCTCGAAGGAATACGGTTCACCTCTGGGTATGTACTGAAGCACGGAAGGTTCGAGCACGTAGACTCCTGCGTTGATGGTGTTGCAGGTAATTTCGTCCGGTCCGGGCTTCTCAATGAATCGCTTTACAAGGCCGTCCCCGGATGTCTCGACCAGGCCATACGCCGATGGATTGTCGACCGGAGTCAGCACAATCGTGGCAATCGCACCGGCCTGCTTGTGTCTGGCGATCACAGCCGAAAGGTCCAGCCCCGTCAGGACGTCGCCGTTGAAAACTACTGTTGTCGTCGTGATGTGTTCTTCGACGTTTTTGAAGGCGCCGCCCGTCCCAAGTGGCGTTCCTTCCACGGCATAGCGGATGTTGACGCCGTAGTCGGTTCCATCTTTCAGCAGGTCCTCAATCTTCCGCGGCTGATAAGAGAGGCTAAGGAGGATTTCATCGATGCCACCGCCTCGCATCAAGTCGATCTGATACAGCAGAAAAGGCTCGTTTGCCACGGGAACAATGGGCTTAGGCGTGTTGAGCGTCAACGGACGCAGACGCGTTCCCTTTCCACCGGCAAGAATGAGTCCTTTCATCAGTATCAACCCCGTTCTCTTTATACCAAAATTTCCCGCGGTCTGTCGGCGGGGTGTACTAGAATCTCGACTGTGAATCTTCCCAATGCCTTGACGTTGGTCCGTATCTTTGCGGTGCCGTTACTCGTAGCGCTGCTGCTGACCAAGGATCACATGCTGGTGGCCGCCTTTATTTTCCTGGCGGCGTCGCTGACCGACCTCTTGGACGGCTATCTCGCTCGAAAGAGGGGGCAAATTACGACGCTCGGGGCACTTTTGGACCCGGTCGCCGACAAGCTTCTGATCTCCGCGGCCTTCATTTCCCTGATCCAGCTTGGCATTGTCCAGGCATGGATGGTGGTTATCGTTGTGGGAAGGGAGTTCGCGGTCAATGGACTGCGCAGCATCGCCGTAACTCAGGGTTTCACCATCAGCGCCTCCGAGCTCGGAAAAATCAAGATGGTGGCGCAAGTCGCGGCGATTACTCTGCTGATTCTGGGTCACGAGATTCCCCTTTTCGCAGAAGCAGGCCAGCTTGCGCTTTATATCGTTGTTCTATTCGCCGTCGTCTCCGCCGTCGATTATTTCCGCAAGTTCTGGACTCAGATAGATGACCGGTTCAAGGCCCAGGAACGGCAACGCACGATCCTGAACCAAAAGCAGGCTCGACGCGATGTTCCAACTCCATAACGCGCCTCCGGCAACGTCATGACACTACAGCTTCAATTCCCGAACATCGATCCCGTTTTTCTGCACCTCGGCCCCGTCCAGCTGCGTTGGTATGGGCTGATGTACATGATTTCGTTTATCATCGGCTACTTCCTTCTCAAGCGCCTGGCGAAGGCGAAGAAGATGGCGTTGACGACAGACGACGTCTACGATTTGTTGTTCTTCCTGATTCTCGGGGTCATGGTAGGAGGCCGTGTTGGCTACGTCTTGTTTTATGACCTCGGCAGCTACATCCAGCGCCCCATCGACATTCTGAAAATCTGGCAGGGGGGCATGTCTTTTCACGGCGGATTTGTCGGCATCATTCTGGCGCTGTACCTGCTTTGCAGGCGGAGATCGTGGGATTTCTGGAAAATTGCCGACCTTGTCTGCGCGGCTGCGCCGGTCCTGGCACTGGTGCGTCTGGGAAACTTCATAAACGGCGAGTTGTACGGCCGGGCAACAACACTTCCCTGGGGAATGGTTTTCCCCGATGGCGGCGATGTGGTGCGCCACCCGTCCCAGATCTACGAGTTCCTCCTGGAAGGCGTGGTGATGTTTCTGATCGTGCAGTGGCTTTTCCGGAAGAATTTTTATCCCGGAACGGTGGTATGGGGATCGATCGGATTTTACGGATTATTCAGATTTCTGGTCGAGTTTGTCAGAGAACCTGACGCCCATATCGGTTTCGACCTGGGACCATTTACGCGAGGCCAGCTTCTGTCCGCTCCGATGCTGGTAGCCGGCCTCGCGATGATGACTATCTACGCTCGGCGTAGTCTCCCAGAGAAATCCCCTCGGTCGAGTAAGTCACGAGTGCGGTAGAGGCGTTGTCTTCCACCCGCAGAATCACAATTTCGCCGATTGCCGTCTTCTGCTTTTCCGGCTTCTTGCCGTCAATCAGGACACTATCGTTCGCGGCCATGTCGCGATATACGATGAAGAGGTCACCGGGCTTGACTCCGGAGGCTTTTCCGAGATCGGTATAAACAATTCGGTTTTCGCCGGCAAGGCCGCGTTCCAAATCTCCCAGTTGACCCTGGCCCGGACCAACGCCTGCCAGCCGCGACGTTGCCTTGAACGTCGAACCGAAATTCAACAGCACGCTCCTGGTCATGATGATATTGCTCAGCATCTGCCCGGAGGACTTCATCGTTGAAGAAAACGGCCGGTGCGACGGCAAGGCCGGCAACTGCGCGCGTGTGTAGGGTACGGCCAAGTCACCGACCTCAACGGCCTCGCAGCTCTGGGTGACCCGTGCCATCGACGCGTTCTCCTGCCCCAGCACCACTTGAATCTGCGCTATTTCGAGATAATGGGTTCCGAGGTTCTTCGCAGCGCCCGTACGACTCGGACTGTCCACTTTTCGGGTCGGCCGAATCACCTGATACGTTGAACCAACGTTCACACCGTCGCTTGTGCCCTTGCCTAAATAAATGTAGTTCCCGTCGCTCGCCAGAAGAGCGGTTTCTGAATTTGCGAGGGCTGAGACTTTGATTTGATCAGATACCGACGGACTGATGAAACCCGAGCAATAGAGATCGGAAGCTTTAACCTCCGAGAAATTACGAGGCGCGCTCAGGCTGAGAATCGGAGGCGGAGCAGCAGGCGTCGGTTCCGGATAGGGCGCGATCGCCAGGCGTGTTGGCGGGCGAGGCGGGGCCGGCGGGGCCGGCGGGGGCGCAGCAGGCGGCTCCGCAGGAGGGGCAGGTGGCTCTGGCGGAGTCGCCTCCGAAATCCTCGTCACCCGGCGGATGAGAATCTTGTCATTTGGATAGATCCAATGCGGATTCACGATGTGCTCGTTCTGCTCCCATAACTGGGGCCAGAGCTTCATGTCCTTCAGCACATCGCTGGCGATCCCCGAAAGGGTCTCTCCGGCAACAACCGTATGAACTTCGAAATCTCCCGTATCTGCTGGTTCGGCGTTGGCGCTCACGTGGCCGTCTGCCAGTTTCGTGAGGTTCTTCGGGGGAGGTCCCTGCGGAGGCGCCACGGGGGCTCCACCCTGGGCGAAAGCCATGCCAGCCGTAAATAGAATCAATAGTAGAGTTCTCATATCGTCCGCAATTAGTAGCAGAACGGCACGAATGGGTCAACTTAAGCTGGTAAAAGAATTTTGGCGGAGTAACGCGAAACTTGAATTCCCACGAGCAGATGAAAAAGTGCAGCACGCTTTCGTGAACCGCGCGAACCCGGCCGCGGGTCGGCAGACCAGCGGCGTAAGGCTGCGAATTCTCCCGCGCCAAACAAAAGATGCCCCGTTCCCGGGCTACGGAATATCCTGACCAATACACGCAACACTTTCAATAAAACATACACGACGAAAAGCTGAGGTCTCCCGATGTCCAGTGGTCTAACATAGCGTCATGCGACTAGTCCGGTTACTAGTGCTGGGTCTGATCGGAACGCTTACTGCGTCCGGTTTGCCGGCGCAGGACCGTGTCTATACGCTGCAAGTGGACGTCGGGTTAGTGTCGCTCGACGTCACGGTCATGGATGAGCAAAACCAGCCCATGACAGCGCTGATGCAGCGGGATTTCGCCGTTTACGAAGACGGTGTCGAGCAGGAAATCAAGAACTTCAGCGCGCTCGACACGCCCTACAACATTCTGTTGCTCTTCGATCGCAGCGGGAGCACGGAAGACCAGTGGCGCACGATGCAACGCGCGGCTTCCACGTTTATTCGAAACCTGCGCATGCAGGACCGTGTGGCGCTCGCCTCGTTCGAAGACGGGCTCATGATGCTTTCCGATTGGAACGAGTCCCCGGCCGCACTGGCTCGGGCGTTACAAGGACTGCTCAACCGTGGGCCGGGCGGCGGCACCAATCTTTACTGGTCTCTGGAGCGCGCAACGCAGCGAGAATTTCGCAGAATTGACGGACGCCGCGCCATTGTCGCGCTCACCGACGGTCGCGATAACATGCTCATCCGCCAGACCGTGGCGACCAGCCTGCCCAAGAGCGCGCAGAACGATCCCGGCTTCCAGCACACGTTGGCGGTGCTCCGCGGGGCGCACATTCCGGTTTACTTTGTGGCGTTGAATACGGATAGAAATCCAAACGATCTCGGAGACGAATACTACGGACTCCAATACCGGTTTCCCACTTCAGGTTCAGCCCAGGCCTTCCTGACCGAAACAAGAAAACGGATGGAGATGCTGGCAGATGTCTCCGGGGGACGCGTGTTCTTTCCACGGAGAGTTCAGGAGATCGTTCCCGTCTACGACCAGATCAGCCGCGACATGAGCACCTCCTACAGCCTCAGCTACATTTCCACTCACGGAAATGAACACGGAAAATCCCACAGCATCGAAGTTCGCGTCCGGCGCGGGACGAAAGTGCGGCAATCGCGCGATAGCTATTTCACCCCCTGAGGCGACGGGGCAGGGATGTTGATGACCTGCGCCTCCATATAGCTCTTTAATCCCAGGGAGGAATACTCTCGTCCCAAACCGGACTCTTTCGCTCCCCCGAAAGGGATGTGGGGATCGGGAAGGTTGTGCTGGTTTACCCACGTGGTACCGGCCTCGAGGCGGCCGGCGATAGCGGCGCCCTTCTTCACATCTTTCGTCCACACAGATCCACCCAAACCGTAGCGGGTGTCGTTGGCGCGGCGGATCACGTCTTCGATATCGTTGAAGCGAATCACGGGAAGAAGGGGGCCAAAGGGCTCCTCATCAACCAACCGGGTTCCTTCCTTGATGTCGGCCACGATCGTGGGGGCAATGAAGTAGCCCGGACGGTCAAGGGCATACCCGCCGACAAGGATTCGAGCGCCGGTGCGCTTCGTATCTTCAAGAAATCCCAGCACCTTTTCATACTGCATTCGGTTCTGAATCGGGCCGATTTGAGTCTCGGGGTCCAGGCCGTCACCAACCTTGACAGATCGGGCAAGACTCGCCAGCGCCTCGCAGAAAGGCTGATAAATGTTGTCGTGAACGTAGAGCCGCTTAATAGCCAGGCAGATCTGGCCACAGTTGGCGAAGGCCGCCCAGAAAATGTCGGAGGCTGCTTGTTCGATATCGACGTCATCGAGCACAATGGCGGCGTCGTTGCCGCCGAGTTCCAGCGTCACGCGCTTGAGGTTCGAAGACGCACTGGCGAGGACTTTCTTGCCGGTCGCGACAGATCCCGTAAAGGAGATCTTGTCGATACCCGGATGAGCTGTCATCCATGGGCCCAGGTCGTCACCGCCGGCCAGGACATTCAGAACACCAGGCGGAAAAACATCGCGTGCGATCTCTCCCATCTTCAGAGTCGTCAGCGGCGTGTAGGGCGAGGGCTTTTGAATCGCAGTGTTACCCGTGTACAGGGCCTGCGTAATGCGCCCGACCGCGATGGAGATCGGCACATTCCAGGGCGTAATGATTCCCACAACTCCCAGCGGCCGGTAGCGCAGCTCGACTTGGCCCTGCGCATTGTCGCGCAAAAGTTCGGCCGGAACCTCCAGCGCACAAAGACGCTCGATCTGAAGCGGCGTGTAGGAAATTTCGGCGCGAGCGGAGGCTAGAGGTTTCCCCTGTTCTCGCACCAGCAGGGGAACGAGTTCTTCGACATGCTCCTTGAACGCCTGTCCAAACCGCTGGAGATAGTCGCGCCGCTCGTCGAACGACAGTTCGCGCCACACTGCGAACGCCCGGCGGGCCGCGGCAACAGCCGCGTCGAGTTGCGTTTTCGACGCGTTCGGACTCTTTGCGAAAACATTGCCGGTAGCCGGGTTGATGACGTCAAAGGAGGTTTCGCTCGTCTCCGAGCGCCCGTCAATCAATTGTGTAAACTCCATACCGCCACTATATCGGAAAAACGTCCTGCCCTCCTCCTGCCTGCGCCGCGCGAGCCCGACGGCGGGGCGAGCCAGCGGACGAGGGAACATGCTACAGTACCCGGAACGGAGGTTCCGCATGTCTCGAAAACTCCTGGGCCCCTTCACCCTGCTTCTCTGTCTTTGCTTCGTGTCCATCCCGTTAGCCGCTCATCATTCTTTTGCCGCGCAGTACGATCGCAGCAAAGCCATCACTCTGAAGGGAACCGTAACGAAGTTGGAGTGGATGAATCCGCACATCTACTTTTACATCGACGTGAAAGACGGCGATCGAGTTGTGAATTGGTCTATTGAAGGCGGTGCGCCGAGCATGCTCTATAGAAATGGCTGGCGAACCGATTCACTGAAGGTCGGCGATCAGGTCACGGTGGATGGCTGGCTCGCAAAGGACGGCACCAATCTCGCAAACATGAGAACCGTGACGCTGCCAGACGGTAAGACCGTGTTTGGCGCATCGTCGGGTGGAGACACGCGGTGACACGGTCGCTGTTTGGCCTGACGGTTCTGGCAACCCTGTGCGTGTGCCCGGCGATGGCGCAAACGCCCGCAAAGGATCCCCCCAACCTCGCCGGCACCTGGCGCAATCAATACACGCCGAATCTCGCCGACGTTTTGGGAAAGGAGCCGCCCTACACCGCGTACGGCGCCGAGCGATGGCGAACCGTCGACACTGCCAAGGATCCGACCGCCTTCTGCCTGCCTCCGGGACCATCTCGAGCATTCACGGCGCCGTTTCCGTTCATCCTGATGCAGCAAGGCGACATGATCTCGTTCCTGTTCGAGTATCAGACCCTTTGGCGCGTGGTGTACATGGATGGCAGGCCTCACCCGGCGGACATCGCGGACTATCCGGATTTCATGGGGCATTCCATCGGCAAATGGGACGGTGAAACGCTGGTCGTGGACACCGTCGCCATCAACGAACGCAGCTGGCTCGATACCGCCGGCCACGAGCACAGCGCAAAACTACACCTCACGGAACATATCAAGAAAGTCAGTAACGACAAGCTCGAATGGACGGTCACATTCGACGATCCCGTCTTCTTTACAAAACCATGGTCCATCACCCGTACTTTCACGCGTTTCGACGACAGCAAAGATCGGATCATGCCCTACACGTGTACGGAAAATAATCGCGACGTTGAACACCTCAAGCCAAACCAGCCGAATCTGAGCTACAAGTACGAGCCGGAACAGCCGTAGCCGCTTCGCCTTCGCGACAACAGTCGTGGCGCCTCTCGAAGAGCCGAGCCTTCCGACCTCCCGTTCGCGGTATTACTTTTTTCATCTCTGACCGTCAACTCACCGCAGGTCCGTTGGCCTTTAAGGAGGATGTGTGTTTCGCATTCTTATGCTTTGCCTGGCGCTCTCGAAGCCGCTGCTCACGAATCAGTTTCCTGCGGTGACTCTTGACGACAGAGTCCATCAACCCTATGTGAATCTGATCGAAGCTCCCGATTCCGGGGAGTATTCCCGCGAGGCGCTGAAGGCCCTGCGTGCAAAGCTCGAAGACGAGCGGGACGAAAGAATCGACGCCTCGAAGGTGACGGAGAAGCAATGGAAAGAAGAGTTGGACGCTGCGCGCAGGGAACTCGAGACGATCAACAAAGCTTCTTCTGACGACACCAAAGCTGCCAGCGATCGGCGCGCCCAACTTCACATCGATATCGCAGCCCTCGAGCGGGGCATTCAGCAAAAGGCCAGGGAGCGAGAGTCCACGATTCCTGCGGCCTACGACGCAGAACTCGCTAAGTTGTGGCTCCTCGAACGCTGGCCCGATCGGCGCGCGGAAGTCCTGAATCGCATCGACAAGGGACAGGCGCGCGACCGCCGTCACGGCGACATTGAGGACATCGGCTATCGCAAGATCGTCAAAAACCCTGAGGCAGACGTCGAAATCGGCGAGCAGGCCGCACGGCAAATGGTGGCTGGCGGCTGGCTTCCACTGGAACTGCAGGACGCCGAGGTTCAGCTTTACGTCCGCCGGCTGGCGGCGAGGATCGCGCTCAATTCGGACCTCAAGGTTCCTCTCCACGTCACCGTGCTCGACAGCATGCGGCCGCGGGCGATCGCGCTTCCCGGCGGTTTTCTCTATGTCACTTCCGGCGTGGTGCTGGCGTCGCGAACCGAGTCGCAACTTGCGGGGGTACTCTCACGCGAGATCGCGCGCATGGCGGCGCAACACGCCACGCGAGCATCCAGGCGATCGATCGTTTCGAGAATGTTTATGCCTGTTGCTCAGATCGCAACCGGTCTCTTCAGTGGAGGCATCAATCCCGGGGCCTATTACGGCATCGGTTATGGAATGCAGGGACTGGGTGGAGTCCTGGATCACGTCCTGAGCGGGTCCAACGAAGGCAACCAGAAGGAGGCCGATCAGCTCGGCTTACAGTACGCCTGGAAGGCAGGTTATGACCCGCTGGGCTTCATCGAATTTCTCGACTCCCTGACGGAAGACGGGAAGAGCGATCTCGTCGGCAAAGAACCCCCGCTGCCTGAACGTCTTCTCGAACTCTTCAGCGAAATCGAATACCTGCGCCCTCTCGAACACCCCGTTGTCAATTCGCCGGAATTCGATCAGGCACGACAGCGTGTGATTGCGGCTTCGGGATCTTAGGCGTTGAATGGAGAGCCTGCCGTAATTGCTCATGCTAGACTCGCAGGGTGAAAGCCGAGCAGTCGGGGAAAAACCATGTGACACACGGCGAGAGGTTTCCGATGCCGGAAATCGACTCCAACGGAGTCGATCGCTCGCAGATCCGGCGGCAACTCGGATGCACACCCAGCGAGCGGCTGCGAGCGCTGGAGTCCGCGCTGGCTTCCATAATCCGGATTCGCAATGGCATCCGAAAATCCCCATTATCACGACATCCTGACCAAGCTCTCTGACGAAGGCGTCGAGGCCATCGTCGTCGGCATGGTAGCGGCAGTACTGCAAGGTGTGCCGATGATGACATGGGACCTCGACATCGTGCATCGACGGACGCCGGAAAACGTCAGCCGCCTGCTTCGGGTTTTAGAGGATATTCAAGCCACTGCGCGAGGCGATCCCCGCAAACTGAAACCCAACGAGACGCATTTGACCGGGCCAGGACACGTGCTGCTGGAGACACGATTCGGTGACTTCGATTGCCTAGGCGCTATCGACGGCGGCAAAGCGTACGAAGATTTGATCGACTCCAGCGTCCTGATCGACTTTGAGAATCGGCCGATACGGTTATTGTCGCTTCGGGAGATTCTGGCGGTGAAAAAGCGAGCAGGACGGCCCAAGGACCTTGCCGCAATCCCATATCTCGAATCCACTATCGACGAGATCGAACGCAACCTCCGAAGAAGACCGTGAAAAACAGAAGGGACACAGACGAACTTCGCAAGTAATGGAGATCTTCTCCATTACCTGCACTGGAGTTTAGACACTTTGCACGCCGGAGGCGTGAAAGGAAGGTAGCCCCGGGTGGAGCGCAGCGACACCCGGGGTTCATCTCACGAGCGGCGTTTGCACCCCGGCAGGGGTGCGAGGAATCCCTGCACCCCTGCCGGGGTGCGAACATTTCCGTTACGGCAACCCCGGGTTGCGCTCGCTACGCTCGCTTAACCCGGGGCTAAATTCTCAGCACGCCTCCGGCGTGCTCTGGCAATCGATCCTGTCCAAAGTGTCGAAACGGCGTACTCAGGCGCCGGCTGGTGGTGTCGGCGGTCCGCCGCCTGGCTTCAGGACGCTGAGGTACTGGCGAAAGCGGGCTTGCGCAGCGATGTATTCGGCGTGCGACAGTTTTAGCTCGCTCGCAATCTGCTTGATGACGTTGCTCTCGGCGCTGGTGATGTCTTCGTCAACCGCGGTAACGGCAAACAGGCACTCCAGGAGGGCGAGTTTCTGCTCGTGCGTGGAGATACGTTCGAATTCGCGCGTCACCAGATAATTCTCGGTGCCCCCAAAAAGGTGGCATTGAGTCTTGGCGATCTGTACCACAAGGAGCGCGAGATCCTCCGGCAGGCCACCCTCATTCATCACGATCTTCTCCATTGCCGTTGTTTCTTCCGCGGTGATGTTCAGGTCGGCATCGGCGGCGCGGCTCAACAGGTAGGCAAATGCAGCGAAGTAGCGCGCCTGTTCCGGAGGCAACTGGTCCAGCCTGTTGACAATCTTCCGGATGGTCTCCGTCTCGGCCCGGGACGCCGATGGCGACGGCGGGGCTGCCTTCAGTCCAAGGAATTTTAGAATCGACATAAACAAAAGGTTAGCACAGGCTCTTTGGCCCTACCGGGGCTCTGGCTGTTCAGCCAATATCTTGCCGGTCAGCAGATAGTCCAGGGTCCCCTTCAAATCGGTCTCGTTGGACGCCGCCAGAACGAGTCCTCCGGCATCTCGAACGGAATTGAACTTTGCTGCCGCAACATCGAAAGCCACAAAGTAGATCGAAGCGCGATCCTTTTCACTCTGGCTGAGGATGGCGCGCGTAACATCGCCGGGGGAGTAACCACGAGTATTTTCACCGTCGGTGAGCACGAGAATGTGCCGCCTGGAAAGCCCGGTAGCGTCGACGTCGTGTTTGGCCATGATCATGGCGTCACCGATCGGGGTATCGCCTTCCGGACGCATCGCCAGGATTGCGGAACGGGCGGCTTCGGCATTGGGCGGACCGATTTTGGCGACGGCGCGGGACGAAGCCCCTCCGCTGCGGCGGTAGCTGAACTCGTACACGCCAAGCAGTAGAGGCTTATCGGGGTGTTCCTCGGCATAGGCGCCGAACTGTTGCACCAGGTTGAGAGCAGCGCGCCGGGCGATTTCGATTTTCGGCTGCATGGCTCCGTCGGCATCTTTCACCTTCTCGATCATGCTGCCCGAGGTATCGATCAGGATAGCCGCTGCGACGCCTTCCCGGTACGTCGCTCCGGCATCCGGCTTGAGAACATCTTCAATCGGATTCCGGACCGGAGTGGAAACCCGAGAAGAAGACCGTGACGGACTGCGCTCCGCGCAGGTTCTGGATGCGCCCAGGGCAACCAGAAAGATAACGAGCAGGGCGCCGTTGCCCTGCCGATGCCGCCTCCGCTGAGGAGAACTCACTGCTGTTCCGGCGGAAAAACGCTGATCTCGACCCGCCGGTTGAGGGCGTTGTTGTCGGGGCGGCTGGGATCGGCGGGTACATCCCAGCCTTTCCCCTCAATGCTGAATTTGTTCGGATCGAACTTGTATTTTCGATCAGCGCCCGCTTGATCGACTCTGCACGCGCCAGGCTGAGATCCCGCACAGCCTGCAACGGGCACCTTTCCTTTCATGCTGGAGTCCGCGTGCCCTTCGACAGAATCACGGCGCGGGCGAACTGACCGGAAAGCCGCGCGACCTGCTCCAGGGTTGCATCCACATTGGGATCGTAAAGCTTGCCCGGTACCGGACTTCCCGAGATTCATCGCGTGCGGGCTCATAAGGATTGGCGGAATTCGGGTAAAAGTTGATCCGTATGGTTTGAGTCAGGATAGGAGCTTCCGCGGGAGTCTTGCGGAAACTCGCAGGCGTAAACGAAGCCACGCTTTCGTCGGCCTGGTGGGCGAAAGTCCCTTTCTTCTGAAGGCTCTGAATGACGGAAAAGTCCATGACCTGATCGAACTCGATCGGCGCGTTGATCCGGCCGAGCTCACGATAGACATACGCCGAGTTCTTCCAGGTTCGCTCGAAGTTCGTCGGATTGGACGCATTGAGAAAGAACTGAATATTTTCCGCAAAATTCGTCGGATGCGAATCGTTCCGCATCCCCATCACTTCGTCGGGTTTCATGCCGAAGGCGTCCGCCATCCATTTGGCGGGCTCTTCGGGCTTTTCTTTCACCATATCCATGCCTTCGAAGATTCCGGCGACGAGGCCCTCGACCACTTCGGGATGGTCGCGCGCGAAATCGGCGCGGAAGGCATAGACGTCGGCGATGAGCTTGTTGGCGTCGGCGGTGCTGGAGAGGATGCGGGTTCCGGCGACGCGTTCCGGAATTTTGTAAATATCGGGCGCCCAGGACACGCACGCGTCGACGTTTTTATCGGCGACGAATGCGGCCGCGGCCTCGAAAGCCGTCGCAGTGTATTTCACTTTGACATCGCTCGGACGCAGTCCGGCCGAGAGCAGCAGAGAGGTCAGGTAATATTCGCTCGGCGAGTTCTGCGCCAGCGTGATGGTTTTCCCTTTGAGGTCGCGACGGACTGATGTTGTTGCGGACGACGATGCCGTCGCCGCCGCTGGACCAGTCGATTTGCTGCACAATGCGAGGCGACGTGCGGGAATCGCGTCGTGAGTTCCGGCGCGAACAGCGTCATCATGTCCGCCGTTCCCCACAGCGTGTGCACTTCGCCGGAAGCGAACGCATCGCGCGCCACGACCGGGATCGTCCATCAGCACCATCTCGACCTGAAAGCCGTACTTCTTGGCGAAAACGCTGTCCGCGATTCGGCTTGGTGCCGTGATTCGCGGCAATGACCGGAAGCCATCCCGCCCACACGTTATAGGAAAATCGCAGAATCTTCTGATTCGGATCCCACTTGTACTGACTTGCTCCCTTGACGGCCGGGAGCCTGTCGCCTGGCACATACTTGTATTCGCTTGACGGTGGTGACGCCTGTCGGTGTCCGGCGCTTCGGTCTGAGGCGCTTCCACGGCCGAACCGGGCGACGATCCGCGCCTCCGAGTCCTCTCCGGTTCACGACGTATGCGCCAGTCCCGATCAGGCCGAGGATGAGAACAATCGAAATTAATTTGCCTGCCGTTGTGAGACGCGCCTGTTCGTTCTGCCATCGTTTACTCCTTAGATTTGCAGACCCTCAAGTCTTCTGCCAGTTGGGGCCGATTTCTTTGGCCGCCGCCGGTGCTTCGGCCGCCGCGGGCGATTGAATTCCCTGGCTGGCAAGGAATTCGGCAAGGGCGGTTTGTTCGAGCGCTCTTCTCTCGCTCTCCTTTTCCTGGATCTTGTCCATATCCACGAGATCTGACGCGACACGCGCCTTCCCCGCGGATTGCTCGTAGCGTTTCGTAAGCACTTCCTCCACCGTCTTCATCGAATCGCCCAGGTCGCCGACCTTGAACGCCACATTGCTGAGAGCTGCGGCGGCTTCAGCCTGAGCCTCCTTGATCTTTACCTGCGACAGTTGCTTCTGAAGCCTGCTGATCTTTTCCTCGAATTCCTTCTGGTTTAATCTGGCCTGGCGAAGGTTGCCCTGATAGGCGGTCTCTGTTTCCTGGAGTTCGTTGGTGTCGGTGGTCAGGTCTGCTGGAGTTCCTGAAGCTCGCGGGCCAGGGTACCGGCCAACTCCAGGTTTCCTGCGTGATGGTTGGCAAGAATCCGCCGCTGCAAATCCTGGGCGCGCCCGCTCTTACCCTTGATCTGGGTCTTCAGGCGCTCGGCGATACCGGCCATCTGGGCCAGCGCCAGGTTGTACTGTGCCATCTTGTCGCGGAATTCCTGACGCGCCGCTTCCATCAGGGCTTCGGGGTTACGTTCCTCCAGCCCGCTGATAAAGAGTCCCAAGGAATCCTCTGAACAACCTGCTTAAGCGGCTCATCGCTGCCATAGTGTCTCCGGATTTGAAGTGTATTAACTGAAACGAATAGCATCTTAGAATAGTTCCATCGAAAGATACAGAAAGGCTCGCGCTAAACCCGGGGTTCCGCCGGCGTTTCTTCAATGCAAGGGAGCCTGTGGGGATCCTTCGCCATGCTTCATTTCGTGATGCGTATGAGGCGGAGCCGGAGCTGGCGGAGAGAGCACTTCCCATCCGGTATATGATTCCCGGGAGGTAGGGTCTCAGCCCCGCGACGGGACGGTACCTCATCACATTGAAAGTGGAGGACTCATGAAGCCAACCCGTTCACATTTGCTGCTGGGGATCTGTTTGTGTCTCCTGCTGTCTTCGCCGCTGGCGGCAGCAGAGCATTGGAGTATCGGGTTGACAGCCGGCGATGAGCGCATTGAAGCGCTGGTAGTGGCCGGACCTTCAGCGTCTGCGGTGACCGTGCTGCTGATGGGAGGTCTGCACGGCCCGGACACTACCGTCGAAACGGTGAATAAGGAAGTCGCCGCCTTTGAATCACTATCCCAGGATCGTCGTCCTTTTCGGCTCATCGCTGTGCCTCTTGCAAACCCGGACGGGCGTCCGCTTCAGTTTCCGCCCACCGGCAGCGCGTACAAGGAAAACGCGGAATCTCACGTGTTGTGGCGGTGGATCGGCATTCACGCTCCGGACCTGGCAGTCCTGGTCGGCGAGTCCAACAACACTCTTGCCGATGCCTTGTCACAATCTGCCGTCGGCTTCGTGGGCAGGATACCGAGCCGCGCGGTAGCGCCGAGACCCGGAATCCTCACGTCCCTCGATACACCCACTGCGCTCTCGGAGGCGCACCTGGAAATCAACCGCCGGCTCCGCCGAACGCCGCTGGAAGTAGCCCAGGAACTGGGGAAAGTCTACGGACACGAATTTGGACAACCGACCTACATTCTGGCGATGGCGTTGATCGCACAGTTGAGACTCGGGAATACGTCAGAAGTAGTGCGGCTTGCCGAGCCGTATCTGAGCGGATCAACGGACAGTTTTGCCAGACCCTCGCAGAGTTCGCTCGCCGCACACATGCTGTTCTATGAAATCGCCAAACGAACGGGAGATGAACGGGCGGCGAAGCTGGTGGTTGGGGCGGCGGACAGCGGATTCACCGAAGACGGGTCGCTGAGGGAGTTCATGCCTTTGAATGGCGGCTGGAGCGATTCGGTCTTTATGGACATCCCCATCCTCGCCAGGGCGGGAGCCCTCACAGGCAATCGCAAATACTTCGACATGGCAGCGCGGCACTTCTTTTACATGCAGAAGATTGTGGGACGAGCGGACGGTCTGTATCGTCACCAGGCCTCAACCGACGCGGCGTGGGGTCGCGGCAATGGGTTTCCGGCACTGGGGCTGGCGTTAACGCTGACCGAGTTTCCTAAAGACCACCCCGATTACGCCGCGCTTCTTGCGGCGTTTCAGAAGCACATGCAAGCCCTGTCCCAATTCCAGGATGAGAACGGGATGTTCCGCGAGGTGATCGACTATCCGGGCGCATACCCGGAGTACTCCGGCACCGTGATGATCGCCACAGCGATGATGCGCGGCATCCGTAAGGGATGGCTTGAAGCCTCCGTCTATCAGCCGATCGTTGATCGGGCCTGGCAGGCGATATCGGCTCGCACCTCGTCCGACGGCCGTTTGTTTGATGTTGCAGAAAGCACCGGAACCCGCGGCCTGACCTTGAGTGACTATCTCCGACGTGGCGCGATCCTGGATCGTGACCCTCGGGGCGGCGCCTTCGCCATGATTCTGGCGACCGAGATCGCGGGCCTGGACTAGGCGAAAATCGAGGCGCGTTGACTCCGGCAAATGACGGGGCCGTGCACTTGGAACCCGAATTCAAATGCCTTGAGCCTGAATTCGGGGTTCGAGGTGCACGGCCCCGTCATTTGAGAGTTCCCTAATTTTGACCGTTGCCTCTCGCCGCTCCGCGGCCGGCGCCCTGTCCGCCCTGTCCGCCGCGTCCGCCGCGCCCACCGGCGCCGCCACGTCCACCGCCGCCACCGAAGCCCGGATACGGCGTTGGATGTACGATCTGCCGATCGAGGAACAAGTCGATCGAGTGCGCCATGACCTCGACGGCGTCGAGCGCGTTGTTATCGAATGCGTGAGCCGCGCCATTGATCAGCGTGAGCGCTGTTGGCACACCGGCATCGTGCAGCTTGTTGAAAAAATCGATGCTCGACGTCATCGGTACGGTCGTGTCGGCTGTGCCGTGGATAAAGATCGTCGGCACGAAGTTCTTCCCGATGTATTTGGTGGGCGACGCGGCCTCCATGGCCTTCGCACGCTCTTCCTCCGTCAGGCTGCTCGGGAACAGGCCACGGGCGTTCTGCGAGCTCGCAAGCGGATAGACGCCGATACCGGCCTGTACGTCCGAACTGACACCGGCGTTGCCGCCGTTCCCTTCGAACTCGGCCACGCCGTTCGTTCCCGCCGCAAGCAGCGAGAGCATTCCACCCGCCGAGTAGCCGGCAATGGCGATTTTGTCGGCGTCGATGCCGATCTTGGCGGCGTTCGCACGCACCCAGCGGATCGCGGCCTTCGTGTCGTGGATCTGCGCCGGCCACGAACCCTGGCTCTGCAGGCGATAGTTCGCGGAGATGTTCGTGTAGCCGAGGCGTCCGAGTGCCCGCACGTCGTTGACGATGTAACGCGCATTCTTGTTGCCGGAGGTAAAGCCGCCGCCGAACAGATGGATAATGCCCATCCGCTTCGGCGTCACGCCCTGGGGCGGATGATAGACGTCGAGCAGGAGATCGATATCGCCGCCCTTGCCGAAGACAATGTCGGAATCCACCCGCAGGTCGTCGGCGTTCTGAGCCTGGGCGGTCACTGCCGGGAGACTCGTCAGCGCAGAAGCCGCCACGAGCGCACCGGTCACCTTTCCAAAATCGCGTCTACTAATCTGCTTCATGTTCGTCGTCCTCCCGTGCGGCTTTCGTCCGGCAAACCGTTGGTGGCCGCCGGACGTCAAGGCCATGCGCGGCACATTCTATCTCAAGAAGCCCCTGAAAAAGCACGCGACGAACACAGTCTTTGTCGCAGCCGGCGAGCGAGCCCGTCCTTATCTGATCTACTCCGGTTCTCAGCCGGAGGCGGCTCCTGTATTATGGGCGGAATCGAGTCTGGAGAATTCAGGAGGAGTTTATGAAGGGAAGAATCATTTCAGCAGGCGCCATTATCCTACTGGCCTTGACGTCCGCCTGGGCCGCGGACGTGGCGGGCAAATGGACCGCTCACGTCGCGGGAGGCGGAGGGCAGGGCGACAGTGACATTACGATGGTCTTCAAGGTCGACGGCGAAAAACTAACGGGCACGCTGAACAACTCCCTGGCGCCCGGTGATGTCGAGATTTCGGACGGCAAAGTCAGTGGTGATGAAGTTTCTTTTTCCCTTAAGCGCAATTTCGGTGGAACCGACCTGGCTGTAGTCTGGAAAGGGAAGATTGCCGGAGACGAGATCAAGTTCTCCCGGACAGCGCAGGGCGGTCCCGGGGGCGCTCCCACGGAAATCGTCGCCAAGAGAGCGAAATAAAAAAACGCCACTCCCCGACTCTGTGGTCAACCCCACCGCAGCCAGACTGGGGCGTTTCTATGGCCCGTGGGCTATTTTCCGGTCCGTCGACTCACACCTGCGAGGGACCCTGCGGACCAACGGGCGGTTGACTCGGGCCGCCCGAAGTTGGAACGTTTTCAGGTTGATTGGGGGGCGCCAGGAGCGCGCTCGACAAGTTGTTCAGCGCATAAATGAATTCGCGGTATGGATCATCCTTCCAGTAGCTGCGGTGGACGTCCTGGGCCAGTTCGGCAATCTTTCCCGCATCCAGCACCATTCCCAATTCGACCTCGCCGCCAAGTCCCAACGCGGCGCCTGCGCCGAAATCCGTATCCAGTTTTCCATCGTGAACGCCCGCGCTAAGTTGAGCCCGAACTCCGGCACCGGCCCAACCACGGAGCATGCCTTTCGCTCCGATCATTCCACCCAGATCGATCGACGCTTTCACGGCGGCGCTGGCGCCTGCGAACGCGGCGCCTCCCACGTAGATGTCGTTTTGCAGACTGCCCGCGTGAATTCCAACGTTTGCATAGGCTTCCGCACCGGCAAAGGCGTCTTCTCCGAGGCGCAGATTCAAGGGAATTTCGTGACCCGCCAGGTGGATCAGCGTTGGCGAGGAGTATAAAGCTGCGTAGTGTGCGCCGAGCAGTTCGAATCGGGCATGTGCGCCGACCAACGCCCCGTACTGGCCTTCTTGGAGGTTTGCGGACCAGTCGCGGTAAACGCGAGCGCGGAAGCTGACCGCGTCGGCGGTTCCTTCCAGCTTGAAGCTTCCCCACTTTCCAGCAGCGGTCTCTGAGACCTTTCCAAATTCGGCCGCAGTCCATTCCTTTTTCCAGATCGTCGTTCCCACGTTCCACTGGTCTTCGGCGCCGGAACTCAGAGCCTTCGTGTTGTCGAATTTGGAAACCTGCAACCGTCGCATTTGAGAGGCCGCCCGCTCGGGAATTCCTCGTCCAAAATCTGCGCCCATCGACGCAGTAAACGGCAACGCTTTCCGGTTCGCTTTCAACATCTGAGCAACGGTGTTGGAGTCTGCGAGAACAGATGCCCGCGAAACTGCATCCGAAGCCGCCCCGCTGGCCGCCTTGGCGACGTCTTTCACAGCGTGTTCTACACCTTTGAATGGATTGCTGAACCCGATTTTCATAAGGGCCTCCGGGAATACTGCATCTAACCTTCTGTTGGCGTTTTCGGACGGGACGCGTGAAAAGTTGCGCTGAAGGGCAAAATCGAAGGAGAAAGAGGGAGATTTGGAAGTTCCGTGACCTTCTCGGGCAGGTGCCGGGAAGCCGAAATTTGGCGTAAGCCCGCCGGGTTGCCGAGGGGGGCCGTCTCGGGTTTTACACTGAATGCTTGTGCAAAACCCGCAGGGAGGAGATTTCTTCTCTCCTACGCGGTCATGATCGCGGTGATCGTGGTGCGATAGGCCACCTGCTCGTACGCATCGAGCATGCCTTCGATCGGAACCACCGTTGTGGCGAGGGCCTTTGCGTCGTACTGTTTCTTGTCCAGCATTTCGACGAAGCGGGGAATATCGCGCATAGGATTGGCGCCTCCGGCCTGTCCTGCATGGTGGGTTCGTCCGCCGATGGCGAACAAGCTGCCCGACAGCGTGATATTTCCGCGGGGCAGGCTCGTGGTGACGATGTGACCGCCGGCGGAGCACATTTGATACGCCTGCTGCAAGGCCAGGATTCCTGTGGGATCCGGACTTTGTTCCAGCTTCGGAGGGACCGCATCGGCACCCGCCGCTTCAATGACGAAATCGGGGCCTGCTCCGCCCAGGAGATTTCCAAGGAAGCCTCCGGTTTCGCGTCCGCCCGACCAGAGCCGATTGTTGGGTCCGCTGGAGAGCTCACGGACTGTCTGGATGATGTTGGATTCCGCGTTGGGATCCAGCGCATGCGTCGCTCCGACTTTCAGTGCGGCCTCTCGCCGAACACGGATCGGGTCGATGGCGATGATCGTCGAAGCTCCGGCAATGCGCGCGCCCTGCACCGCGCTGAGACCAAGGGGCCCGCACCCCACCACAGCCACGGTGGAGGCCGGCTGAACTAATGCCAGAGTCGGGGCGGTTGTTGCGCCCAGGCCAGCCACCGACACGCAGCTGCACACCATGCCCAATTCCGCCGCCGGTGCTTTCGTGAAGATGGGAACCACCCATTCTTCGTTCGTGACCATGAGTTCCGACAGCCCGCCGATGAGAGAGTTTGCATAAACAGGAGTGCCGTCGCTCATGTCGGCGATGGCGAACAGATCGGTCTGATACATCAGGAACTGGCACATGTCGGCCCGTCCCCGAAGGCATTGATAACAGGATCCGCATTGAGGTGTTCCCGAGACGCAGACACGGTCGCCAACCTTCACACGCCGGACTTCCGAGCCGACGGCTTCCACGATTCCAACGCCGCCGTGCCCCTGAATCAGGGCACGTCCTCCTCCCCCGAAAGCTCCACCTCCGGCGGGTCCTCTTGGCCCGGCGCCACGCGCTCCCGCTGGCGCACCGGCTGGCGGTGCTGCGCCACGCTGCCCGCCTCCGGGCCCTTGTTGTGGGCCCTGGCCGCGTCCGCCTCCAGGTGCTCCCGTGCCTGCGTTCGCCTGCAGGCCCAGAACGGCGCCGACATTGGAGTAGCAGAGATTGGTGGCTTCGGTTTTCACGACCAACTGGCGCCCACTGACCGGACGCAGGGTGAGTTCCTGAAGCGTGGTGCGGTTCGTTCCGCCTCCCTGGGTCACCCAGCCTCGAAAGCGCCGGGCCGTAACGACAGCAGGGGCCTGCCCGGCCTGCCCCGTGAGGGCTGCGCTGCCTGCAAGTGCCGCGCCGCCAGCGGCGACCGCCGAAAGTAATCTTCGTCGTGAGAGCGTGTTCTGTTTTTTCATGAAGCCTTCTCCGTTTGAACTTCCAACCCCCGCAACTATATCCGAGTGCACCGGGATTTCTCCTGATAAAGACGCCGTCACGGACGAACATTTCAACTGCGAATTCCTCGGATATTTCACATGCTGGCGGCCTGAAATCTTTCGCGGCCTTGCTACCCGCGAGAGTTGTGTGCTAGCGTCCGGCTGCCCGGCAAAACAATGACAATCTCGTGGCAAAATTGGCGGAGTTGCACCCTTGCTGCTGCCTCAGCAATCTGTGCGGTACTCACGCTGCCCTGTGGAAGTGGCCTCCGCACCCTGGCTGCGGCGCCGCAGGTTGTCACGGCGCCGTCAGGCGCTCTCGAAATCCTCGAAGTTCGTCCCTCGTTCTTCGTGATTGCCGGCGCCGGAGCAAATATCGGCGTGCAGGTGGGGGAGGACGGCATCGTTGTGGTCGACTCCGGCGCAGCCTCCAGCGCTCCCTCTGTTCTGGCCGCGATTAAACGGATCTCACCCAAACCCATTCGCTACATCATCGATACGGGACCCGACGCCGATCATCTGGGCGGCAACGAAGCGCTGGCGCTGGCTGGAGAAAAACTCTTCGCTGGCAGCGCAAGGACTGCCGCAGGGACGCAGCCCCCAATCGTTTCGTTTGAGGGGGTATTGCGGCACACGACGACCCTCCCGGCCGGCGCGTTGCCGACGGAAGTCTTTCACTCTGCGCGCAAGTCCATGTACTTGAACGGCGAGGCTATCGTCGTGCTGAGCCAGCCCGGAGCGCACACCGATAGCGACGTCTTTGTGTTCTTCAGACGGTCCGACGTCATCGTAGCGGGCGACGTGCTCGACACGCGGCAGTTTCCTGTTATCGACGTGACCCGCGGGGGAAGCATTCAGGGTGAAATCGACGCGCTGAACCACCTTGTCGAGCTTGCCGTCGCCTCCGTTCCTGTTGTGAGTCGTGAGGCCGGGACGATCGTGGTCCCCGGGCACGGCCGTCTTTGCGATCAATACGACGTCGTGGAGTATCGAGACATGGTCACGATCATTCGAGACCGGGTTCAGGATCTCATCAAGGCGGGACGGTCGCTGGCCGAAGTTCAGGCGGCTCAACCGGCGAAAGGGTATATGGGACGCTACGGCAATGCCGGCGGCGCCTGGACGACGGAGCGCTTTGTCGAGGCGGTGTACCGGAACCTGGCCGGAGGAAAACCATGAGAAGGCCGACAGTCGCTGCCGCGGCGCTTCTGCTGGCGCTTACGGCAGGCATTCACGCTCAACAGCGCGGCGGTGCGGCGCCGCGATCGGCGCGAGACGCTGCGCCCATCGACCTGACTGGCAATTGGGTGTCGTACGTAACCGAAAACTGGCGTTACCGGATGGTGACACCTGCGAAGGGCGAGTACCGGCGCATTCCGGCCTCGCCCGCTGCGCTGCCGATCATCAACGCGTGGGATCCGGCCGCCGACGAGCGGGCGGGCAACCAGTGCAAGTCCTACGGCGCCGCCGCCATCATGAGCGTGCCCACGCGGCTGCGTATTACCTGGCAGGATGCCGACACGCTGCGCATCGAAACGGACGCCGGCACGCAGACACGCCTGCTCCACTTTCTGCCTGCCTCTGGCGCAGCGCCTCCGAGCTGGCAGGGTGAGTCCACCGCGGCATGGGAACGCGCCACGGGACCCGACGGCGGCGGCAGCCTGCGCGTCGTCACCTCGAATCTGCTCGCCGGTTATCTCCGGAAGAACGGCGTGCCCTATAGCGAGCGCACCACGCTGACGGAACACTTTGATATCACCACGCTCCCCGACGGCGGCAAGCTGCTGCTCGTCACCAGCATCGTCGACGACCCTGTGTACCTGAACGGACCCTACGTTGTCAGTCCGCACTTCAAGAAAGAAACAGACGGATCCAAATGGGACCCTACGCCATGCTCATCCAACTGGTAGCGCGCCGCGCCATCCCCGCTCTCCTGTTCCTCGCTCTCGCAGCGAACAACGCCTGGGCACAATTCGACTTTGCCGGGTCGTGGGCGCCGGTGGGGACCGAGGACGTCCAGAATGACTCGGTACCTGTCGACTACCTCGGGCTCGCACTCACCGACGAAGGCCGCTCCCGGGCGCTCTCCTACAGCGAGTCCCAGAAGTCCATGATCGAACGCCAGTGTGAGGGCTGGGGGGCGGCCTACCTGGTGCTTGGACCCTTTGGCCTTCGGGTGTCCAGCCAGACCGATCCTGTGTCGCAGCGGATCGTGTCATTCACGATCGGGGCTTGGGAAGACTGGAGCGAAATGGTCATCTGGATGGATGACCGCCCACGGCCTTCCGAGAACGCTCTGCACACGCAGGCCGGCTTCACTCTCGGCCGTTGGGAAGGTGGCGCCCTTACGGCGCGGACCACTCACGTGAAGGCGGGATTTATTCGCAAGACCGGCGTCCCGCTGACCGACCAGGCGATCATCGACTGGCGCTTCTTCCGTCACGGCGACCTCTTGACTGTCGTCATGGTCGCCACAGACCCGGTGTATCTCGTGGAGCCGGAAATCGTCTCGAAGAGCTTTCGGCAATCGCGAACACCGCTCGACTACCGCTCCGATTGCGTGCCCACATTCGAAGGACGGGAACCCGGCACCCCTGTTCCCCATTACCTGCCCGGTCAGAATCCGTTCGTGGACGAGTTCGTAAAGCTTTACAACCTTCCACGGGAAGCGGTGCTCGGCTATCGCGAAACGCTCTATCCGGAGTACCGAAAAAAGATCAGGGACACGTACGTCCCGCCGCCGCCATGCACGACATCCTGTGGCGTTGCCGGCAATTTCGTCTTGGGACCTTAACCGTCTGGCAAGTCAGTCGTCGTCTGCCGGATTCCCATCGCCCTTGTGTTTCGACGTCCGTATTCCGACGTACACAAGCACCCCGACAACCGTGACGAAAATGAAGAAAACGACGCCTGCGAACAGGTAGTCTGAAGCGCCGAGTCCATTGGGCATGGGTAACTTCAACCCTTGAGCGGAATTTCACCGTCCGAAAACATAAGCCTCTTATACGCCTCCCCGCGAAGGCTTCCGACGATTTTCTCGCGGCCTCCAATCATTTGACATTCCGGCGTGGCCTGAGCCAGTGTGGTTTCTCACTATGGCTTTACCATTGTTGCGGGCGCGACGGCCCCGGATTCGCGGATTGGAGGCGACCATGCGGAGCGTGTTCGTTTTTATTGTGGTGGTTGTAGCCGCGGTCCAGCCTTTGCTGTGTGCCGAGACCACACTGAAATGTGGAGAGGAACGCCTTGGGATCAGCGAGCGGATGATTTGTGAGACCCCCTCGTTGCTGCAGATCCAGCGGGAAATCGAACAACTGACTCAGCAGGCCAGGGCGCAGTTGAGCGGACAGAATCGGGACGCGATTGTCGACACGGAACTTCCTTTTCTGGTTGATCGCAACGCCTGCCAGACCAACGTCTCGCAGACGAGGAACTGCATCGAGAGTACGCTCCGACATCGACGCGAAGCGCTGCGTCTGGCCCTTCAGTCTCCAGCGAGCAGTCGGGCTGAGCTCGCGCAGTACACATCCTTCGATGTTTCTTTTGTCCTGAAGTACGGTCAACTGCTGGTGGGGAGGCGTGTTTCGGTCTTCGGTTGCATGATGCTGGCGCCCGGCGCCAGGCCGGAAGTACGCCTCCAGGGGAGGCTTCGCTCGTCCTGCGAATCCGCGGCGCCTTTCGTACCGGTGGTCTTCAAGGCGATGGATGAGACGCGGGCGCGGTTTTTCGATTCCAAAATGCCCACAGCGTACTGGAATGGTACGGTTGCGGATCGCAACGGCAGGCCAACTCTGTTGATCGAGGCTGCAGATTAACACCAGGCAGGCCTCTCTCATCGCGCTGCCGGTGCTGCCGCGCTTCGCGCCTACGGTTGAACAAGTTCCTCGATCGTCTTTCCGGGAGTCAGCGTCTTTCCTGCAAGGCCCGGAAAATTCGCCGGATACCGGTAAGCGCGGAAAACCGCCTGCGGGTTGTTGGCGCCACCGCCGCCCCGTGGAGCGCCGCCGCGGCCGCCGGCCGGACCGCCTCTGGCCTGCGCGCCTCCGGGACCAGGTCCGCCCCGGGCAGCAGCCGGCGCAGGCCCACGGGCTGAAGCGTTTCCACCGAAAGCCGGGAAGTCGTATTCCCAGACGACTTCTTTTTGCGGGGTCACTTCAAACACGCGTCCTGTAGCGCCCTCGCAGATAAGGGTGTTGCCGTTGGGCAGGCGCTGGACTCCGGAGATGTAATAGGAGTAGAAATCCGTTCGATTCGGCGCGGCATAACTCCAGAGTGGATCCCTGGGACCGTAGGCTTGGCCGGACTCCAGCGTGTAGCGCCCGTTTGCGTCCACCGGAAGGACGATTTCATCAACCTCCGAATATTTTTCGCCGGGCCGTGAGTCTCCGTTATTGAACAGCAGGAGATGCCCTGCGCCCGAGAGGCCGTCGGCAATCCATTGTGCATTGTGCTGACCAAACGAGCGTTGGTCTTCCGCCGTACCGCGGCGATAGGCGCGCGGGTTTCCCCAGCGATAGAGGAAGTCTCCGCCCTTTCGCTGTCGGCCTCCCGTGCTTCCGGCGGCTTCGCGCGTAGTGGTGCCGTGGTCGATGATGAGGACCTCACTGAGGGAACGCAGGCTCACCATCACTTGATCAAACCTGGCGTTGTACGCGATTGCATTCGCATGGGCCCAGTCGGGTGTGCCGCGCTGTCCCGCAGTCACCGAGAAATTGATGTCGAGGCGCTCCGGATGGGCTGCCACATCTCCGTAATTGGCTTTGGTGGAGTCCAGGTCCTGAATCAAGTGGTCCCAGAGATGCCACTCCCAGACGATATCGCCGGTGGTCTTCCCCGTCGGCTTGACTTCGATGAGCGCATCAGGCTGCAGGTTGGAGTTCTGCACGCTCGAGGGGATGCGCCCGATGGCGATCGCTTCCTCGGCGGTCTTTTTCTCCTTCACCAGCAGCAAAACATTCCCGTTAGGCAGCTTGAGAAAATCGTGATGCGGCACCATGTTCTCAGTGATGAAGTGGAAATCCCACACCAGATCTCCATTCCAGTCATACTCCTGAATCTGTCCGCCTCCGCCCGCCACAAAACCACCGTACGGCGAATTGGGAACATCGCCAGAGCGCAGGAGATGGCCATTTTCGAGCAGGTACCCGTAGGCGCCGGGTCTTCGTCCGGTTTCCCAGGAGTGGACCACGCGGCCTTCCATGTCGACCAGATAGGCAGCCGTGGACTGATCGGGAGAGATCAGGGTATATCCCTGAAACGCCCCGGGCGCGTTGCGCAAAAGGCCTGAGCGCCTGGCAGCTGCAACGGGAGGGCTTGTCGTCGCCGGATTCTGTCCTGCGCTTACCGCGATTGGTACGGCCGCCAGCAACACTCCCAGCACAAACAGGATGACGGGTTGAAGTCTCTTTGAAGTCATGAACATTTCTCCTGCGTTCTCTGCGAAGCCTGCACGGTTCCCGAAAACGTGACGGTGTTGGGCAGCATTGAATCAGATTTCGGGGTCCTGCGGCAATTGCGGAGATAGGGGGAATGTTCACGAGCTGCAGGTTACGTTCGAACATCAGGCGAGTCGTACAGATCCATAGTTGGTATTCTCTCAGCTGCGTATGGGAGGAATCTTCATCAGCTACCGCCGCGTCGACACCATCGCCTGGGCTGGGCGGCTTTTCGCGGATCTGGCAGGGCGATTCAATGTCTCGCAGGTGTTCATGGACATCAATGGCGGCATTCCCCGCGGCGCCCAATTCGAGGATGTTTTGAGGAACGCGCTGACGTCATGTGATGCGCTGCTCGTTCTGATCGGTCCACAATGGGTCACCTGCAAGCGATCCGAGAAGCAGCGCAGACTCGATATGGCGGATGACTGGGTTCGAAACGAAATCGTCACGGCCTTGGGGCGCAATATCGTGGTCGTCCCTGTCTTGTTAGGTCAAGCGGCTCTTCCCGAAGAGGCTGACCTCCCGGAAGATCTCCGGCCGTTGTGCAGGCGTCAGGCGGCGGAAGTTCTGGACAACCGTTGGGACTACGATGTCGGCGAGCTGATCAAAGACCTGCTCAAGCTGACCTCTCTGAAGATCGTGGGGGATGACGTGGCTTCCGCCGACAGTGGCATCCGCGCGCTGAAGGAACTCATTCTGAAGGTACCCGCGGTGGCTGACGCCGTGAGCCGGTCCAAGGAAGTCATCGAAAACACGCAGCGTCAGGTCAACCGGCTCGAGCTGTTCAAATCGATTCACGATTCATTGCATAAGATCGAATTCGACTGCCTGCGGCCGATGCAGGCCGGGGCCTCGTCGAAAAGATTGCGGCCATTCAAGATCGGGTTCAGCACCGAGGCGCGGCGGATACAGGAGACGGCTGAAAATGAAGAGATCAGCCCGGCGCTGCGAGACGACCTGATCGAGCAACTGGACTGTGTGGCGGCAGCTTTTCAGACGGGCGTAGATTCACCCAGTGATGCCGCCTATGCTCAGGTGGTCGCCGAGCTGAATGTCTTGTTGTCGGGTCTTCCCTCCCGTCTGGATTCCGCGATTGCCGATGCGGCGGCGGAGCTGAATCTCAATCGACTTGTCGAGTTGATGATGACGGTCCGGACCAAGCTGCCGGCCTCTCAATCCGGCGATTCTGAACTGGACGCATTCATCAACGGCATCGACGCGCTGAACCGGCTGCGCGAGGAACTGGAGCGGCGAGTCTCGGAACACACGCAACTGCAGCGTCTGGATTCGAAACTGAGAACGGTCTCTGCCGGGAGTGCGGCACCGGGTATGCTGGCCAGTGAATGGGCTCGAATGAAATTGGTGCGTGCGAGACTGAAAGCGCCTTTTTCCCCGGAGATGGAAGGCGCCATCACAGATCTGGTTGCCCTCGAAGCTGAGATCGAAGACACTCTGCTCAAGGGTAATGAATCCGAAGCGTCCGCTCTCCTGAACGAATATTTCAGGTCCATCAGTTCCGTTTTCCGGGACGTGGACACGAGTCTAAGGGGTTTCTGCGAACGTCTCAGTGCCGTCAATGAACCGCTGAGAATGATCCTGTCGACGTATTAAGGGAACCCAATCCACTACGGGAGGCAAAATGCCCAACGCGGATATCGGCGAGAGTACTGCACCATTCGAGAGCGCCAGCGAGCTGAAGGAAGGGCACGCCCGTCTTCTCGACCAGCTCGACGCTGAACTCAAGGACAACAGCTCGAGCGCGGGAGAGGCCATGGCGTTCCGGCGGCTTGAGCCTCAGGTTCGCCGGTTTATCCAGCGGGGCGCCGCGACGGGTGTGTATCTGGACGACATCCCTGAGCGGACGGTCTGTTCGATGCTCCTGGAGTATTGGGTATCTGGTCTGTCTCAAGCCGGGTTATCGGTTTCCGGCGCCCGGCTCGCTCGCTTTGATAGTGAGCAACTCCCGGATCTCAACAACAAATCCTGTCCCTATGTAGGACTGGATGCCTTTCGCGCGATCGAGTTCTTCTTTGGCCGCGAAATGGACACCCAGAAGCTGGTGTCGCAGGTTGAGTCTACACCGCTGGTCATCGTACTGGGAGCGTCCGGCAGTGGGAAGTCTTCCCTCGTCATGGGGGGAGCGTTGCCGGCCATACGGCGGCAAAAGACCCTGCGCGTCGTTCCGCCATTTGTACCAGGACATGCCGTTCTTGAACACCTTGCCGCCGCAGTATTCGAGGCCGGAAAAGTGGGCGGCGATGTCGCAGCCGAAGCACAGCGGTTGCGGGAAAACACCGCATATCTGGCAACGATGCTCGATGGTGCGCAGGCGCCGCCCACCGTCGTCACGATTGATCAATTCGAAGAGGTCTTCACGCTGTCCGAAGCCGCCGATCGCCTTGCGCTGGCCTCGAATCTGGTTTCCCTGCTCAAAGCCGACAGAGGTCACAGGGTGATCCTGATGATGCGCGAAGAGTTCAGAAGCCGGATCGTAGAGCTGTCCCAGTTTGGATCCTACCTCGACCAGGCGTGGTACTTCATGCGCCCGATGGGTTACGACGAATTGAAAGCGGCAGTGGAGAAGCCTGCAGCGATTGTAAACCTGAGGTATCAGCCGGGCATCGTTGACGACCTGGTGAAGAAGGTTCTCGGACAGCCGGCGGCTTTGCCGCTTCTGCAATTCACGTTGCGCAGGTTATGGGATTCGCGCGACCGCAATCGAATCACATGGGAGGTTTACCGCAAAGTCGGCGACCCCTTGAATGCACTGAAAACATCAGCGGATCAGTTCTTCGACGGATTGGCCCAGCAGACTCAGGACGAAGTCCGCCGGATTTTGCTTCAGCTTGTACACATTGACGACCTGCTGGAGGCGTATCGAGAGCCTGTTTCACAGCAGGCGCTGCTCCAGGCTGGAAAGGCCAACACCATGGAAGTGATCCGGTTGCTCGCCCGGAACGACTATATTCGCATCACGCAGGGCGCGGGCGACAACGACTCCGTGGTCGAGGTCAAACACGAATCACTGATCCGCAACTGGCCGCGTTACGTCGCCTGGATCGATGAGAAGCGCGTCGGACGGCGACAACGCCTAGCGTTGACGCAGGCCGCTTCCCGATGGGCCAGGAATGGAATGCCGAAAGAGGGGCTGCTGACGGGCTGGCAACTCGAAGACGCCAAACGTCAGGAGGCGCTCAGTCGCGAGGAGCAGGAATTCGTCAAGGCCAGCGCCGACGAGATTGAAAGCGCTCAGCGCCAGGAGGAAGCAGCGCTCCGGCGCAAGAACCTCCTGTTGATGACGGGACTCGTGGCTGCCGCCGTCATCATCATTGTCATCAGCGGAATCGCCCTCCACCTTCGACAGAAGTCGATTGAAATTGCAGACGAAGACAGAAAGCTGAAGAAGGACCAGGAGCAACTTCAGGCTGATTTCGCCAACTTACAAACCGAACACAATATTTTGAAATCACAGTATGGGCAGACACCAACACCTCCAGTCCCGCTCGTGCCGCAACGCGGCCGGGGTGGACCGGACCGGCAGCAGACGGTCACGATCTTTCTTCAAATAAGCGATGAGGACCAGCGGGCACGAGCCCAGAAAATCGGCGAGGAACTCAGAGGACCGAGCCTCCGCGTCATGAATGGCATCGAAAAAGTTCGCCCCGTCTCCAGGTCTGACTTGCGATACTTCCACGCCGAAGACAAGACAGACGCGGAGAATGTCCAAAAGCTGCTGGAGCAGCATGGAGTGAAAGCCGAGATCAAGCTCATCGGAGGTTTCGACGACCGGGTACCGCGGCGACAGTTGGAAATATGGTTCGGCATGGACAGTCTCGGAGCCGAGAGCGGCCCGCAAAGTCCCTGACCGCGATGAGCACTGGAACCAAAATCCTGGCGACCGGGATTCAGCGGTAGGTCTGCTGGAGTCGCTCCAGGCGTGAGATCACTTCAGCGGTTTGAGGTGCGGACGAGAGACGAATGATGCTCAGAATTCTGGAAGCCTTGTCGTTGAAATCCGCGTGGTCCTCTTGAGGCAGCGTGTAGGGTGTATCGGGTTTGAGCATCTCTCCGAGGACGTAATCGATTCGCCCCAGCGCTTCGCCGGCGTGCTCCCCCATGGGATAGAGTTCAAGATACTTTGCATCGGTGAGCAGCATGAGCTGTAAGTCACACGGCATATAGCCCTCGCACTCGCCAGGGATGCCCGTTTTCGCGCCGGCCCATGCGATCCGCTCTCCGACCTCGGAACCGTGATTGAGCGATTCCAGACTCCAGTAAAGGTCTGTCCGAACAAACCATTCTCCTGCGGGCTCGCTGTAGTTGATTTCTTCGGCATGTTTATCGAGCCAGAGTTTCTGGTTGGGATCCCGCACATACGGCGCAGCCGAAATCGCACGGAGCACATGCGCCAGGGATTCCAGGTGCAGAAACTCAAATTCGGCTCTTTCGCTTGGCGGGGTGTCGGGCAGAATACGTTCGACGAAGTCGTAGAGGTCAGCGGCGTCGTTGAATGACATCGTATCGATACGGATTCGATTCAGGACAATCTGACGGTATGTCTCTGTCTGCTGATTCGTGTTATACGGCAGGGTGAGAGCCGCCAGAACCCAACCGGTCTTGCCATCGATTCCCCTGACGTGAACCCAGCCTTCCAGGGAGGGTCCGACTAACTGCGTCAGCAGGGTACCGAGTCGCAAACGCTCCAACTCCTCCGAGTCCGTTTGCGGGGTCGCCCGGAACCGGACGTTGGATGCAGCAACAATGCGCTGGCCTGGAAGATCGGTCTGGCCTGACCCGATCAGAAAGACAGACAAGATCGCAGCCAAACGAAGCATGGTTCACTCTAATACAGGGTCTCGAGGCTCGGGATTGATCCCATGGAATCTCTCGTCGCTTTACCGGCGCAGGAGGATTTCCCGAAAGGCGTTAACCACATCCGGGTCGAACTGAATCCCGGCACAGCGAATGATCTCGGCTACGGCTTCTTCCCGGCTCCGGGCGGCACGATAGGGTCGATCGGATGTCAGCGCGTCAAACGAATCCGCGACATTGATAATTCGCGACCCCAGGGGAATTTCTTCACCCTTCAGACTGTAGGGATAGCCCGATCCATCCAGGCATTCGTGCTGGTGCAGAATGATCTGCGCCCCTTCTTGAAATCCCTGGAGGTGACGGAGAGTCATCCATCCCCATTCCGGATATCTCTTGATCCAGAGAAGTTCTTCGTCGCTGAGTTTTCCTGGCTTCAGCAGGATGTGGTCCGGGATTCCCGTCTTGCCAATATCGTGTAACAACGCGGCCGAAAAAATGATGTCCGTTTCCTCGCCCGGCCGGCCCAATTCGCGAGCTATGGCCAGTGCATGCTTCGCGACACGCGCGCTGTGACTCGTCGTATATTGGTCTCTGAAACCGATCAAAGAAACCATGGCCTGGGCCATCGCCAGCGTGTCGCGCTGCTGGAGTTCCTCGATCCGGAGATCGTTGGATTGGATCGGAGCTATGGACATTCCGATAGACGCTTTCATTTCCCTTCTCCCTCGTCAGCCAACTTCAGCCTCGAAGCTACGATCGTGACATCAAAACAGGAAGGACAAAACCACGGTCCACGACTTGTAAACGCCGCCCGCATTAGGAAGTTGGGAAAATTCGGGGACCGCCTGAGGCGTGACGCCTCTGTAAGTGAGCGGGAGAGCGGTGGATGGTTTTCAAATTTTAATATTTAGAATCAATAGCTTACGACAATTTCAGCGGTGGATCGCTACTCCGCCAGAGGATTCACAACACTCAGCGCCGGAAATCTTCCAAAATCCCTGTCCGACGACCACAGCTGTCTTACGCCATGCTGGAGGCAGATCGCTGCAACACGCGCATCGTGCACCATAGGACCGACGACCTTGCCGGATCGAAGCAGCGCGCGTAGTTCTGTCCAGTGCGTCGACGTTTCAGACAGCAGGACGAGGCTGGGAGACTCCAGCCAGGCATCGATTTGCTCCAGTGCTGTTTTTTGAGGTGTTGGCGGTTCGAAGATTCGCGGATGCGTGACAATCGAGAAAAATTCATGCAGGCACGGCCAGGGTATGGACCACGCGGCTTTTCCTTGCGCAAGTTCCTCCAGTTTGCGAACCGCGATGGCGTGGAAGTCCGAATCCTCGCGGTGCGCATAGACGAGAACGTTCGTATCTACAGCGATCACGTCCCGCGGCCTTCGTAAGCCATTTCCCGAAGTCGATCCCAGCCCGCGCCTTTCAGCCCCGCTTGAAGCCCTTTGCCTCTGAAACTTGCCTTCCGCAGCTTGAATTGTCCGGACCTCTTTCGGTCCGCGAGAGTTTGCCGCAGCCCTGCCTCGATCAATTCCCGAAGGGTTGTGCCTTCATTTGCGGCCACTCGCTTTGCGTCTTCTAGCAAGGCATCCGATATCTCTACGGTTGTCTTCATATGGGTAACCATATCAAGGGAACCATGTTGCTGTAAACTATGAAGCCCCGGAGCCGCCGGACGGAGGGCAGTTGGCGTAACGACCTCCCCGATTTTCCATCTGGAGGTGTTACGAGGGTTTCATTCGCTCGTCTAAACACGTATATGTGGTCAACGGTTCTTGCACTTTTCTTGGGGCTCTGGTTGTCGAACGAGAGAATACCCGCCGGTCTCGCGTCATTTACTGAGCCGGTCGACCCCGTCAATGTCGTCGCCGGAAACGCAGTATTTTCAGACGTAACCGTGGACGCCGAAGGCAGAGTGCACGCCGTTATCTCGCAGGGCCAGCACCCGTTTGTCGACGAGGCGGAGAAAGCCGTGCGGCAATGGGTATTCCATCCGGCGCGTATCGACGATCGAACGATCGAGTCGCGGGTTGGGGTACTGACCATTTTCCGGCCAGCGGCTCTTGGCAGCTTTGCCGTCGGAGGTCCAACTCTGGGTTTCAAGCCGACGGATTTGACCCAGCCGGACCGGCCGCCCATCCCGGTGACAATTTCGGATCCCGGATACCCCATTCAGTCTGTTGGCACGGGCACCGTTATCCTTGAATTGAAGATCAGGCCTTCAGGAACGCTCGACACAATCCGCGTAGTTCGGGATGTTCCCTCCTTGACGAATGCCGCGAAAGTGGCCGCTCAATCCTGGTCCTACCTGCCCGCAAAGGAAGCGGGATCGAATGTCCGCGGAACTCTGATTGTCGCCGTTTCGTTCCGCAGACCGGTGATTGCGTTTGCCCCCT